>NZ_MAST01000007.1 GCF_001758225.1 Humibacillus sp. DSM 29435
ACAAAAAATTGGCATCGATTATCTGACACGCTGTTGAGTTCTCAAAAATCGGACATACACCTCGGCGCCACCGATCCTGTCGGCATCCGCTCCCGGGGCAACCCTTCAAACTTACCCGGCCAGTCTGCGGCGGTCAAACCGTCGCCCGGTCGCTGTGCGATCCGTGCTCCTGTTGCCCACCGGCTGCCCGGTCCCGAGCGCTCCCCACGACGAGTCATGGTCGAAGCTGCATCGAGAGTCAGACCCCGGGACCGGCCTACTTCGCTCAGCGTTCTCACGCTGTGGCGGTGGCGTCCGTTCCTCCCTGTCGGGCTGACGAAGAGAACAGTAACCCGACCTTCGCGGCAAACACAAATCCGTGACGGCAGCCGGCCCGTTATGGGTGAATCCGCCTGCAGCACAAGGGGCTTGGCCTCCGCACAGTGGCCTGAGGCAGCCATCAGAGGCTTGGTCTGTGGTCAGGCCCGGCGGGCGGCGGCAAGGTTGCGACGTCCGCGCTTGAGCACGGCCACGGCGCCCCCGAGGAAGTCAGCCTCCGCCAGCACCTGGTCGGGGCCCACCACCCGCACGTTGTTGACCGACGCCCCGCCCTCGGCGATGGCACGTCGCGCGGCGTTGCGGGAGTCGACGAGACCGACCTCGACCAGAGCGTCGACCACCGAGGTCCCCACGGCAACCGGAGCCCCCGGCAGCTCGGCGGTGGCATCGGTGAGCGTGGCTGCGTCGAGCGTGGCCAGGTCGCCCTTGCCGAAGAGCGCCTCTGAGGCGGCCTGTACGGCGGCCGTGGCCAGGGGGCCGTGAACCAGGGTCGTCACGTCGGCCGCCAGGGCGCGTTGGGCGGTTCGGCGGAACGGCTCCTCCGCGACCTGGCGCTCGAGCACGTCGATCTCCTCCCTGGACCGGTCGGTGAACACCTTGAGCAACGTGACCACCGACGCGTCCTCGACCCCGACCCAGTACTGGAAGAAGGCGTACGGGCTGGTCATCTCCGGGCTCAACCAGACGGCGTTCCCCTCCGACTTGCCGAACTTGCGGCCGGCGGCGTCGGTCAGCAGCGGCGTCGTGAAGCAGTGCACCGTCGCCCCGTCGGCCCGGTGCACCAGGTCGACGCCGGCGGTGAGGTTGCCCCACTGGTCGGCACCCCCCGTCTGGAGCGTGCAGCCGTGCTCCCGGTAGAGCTGGAGGAAGTCGAGCGCCTGCAGGATCTGGTAGCTGAACTCGGTGTAGGAGATCCCCTCCTGACTCTCGAGCCGAGCCGCCACGGCATCCTTGCGCACCATCTGGTTCACCCTGAAGTGCTTGCCGATGTCGCGCAGGAAGTCGAGGGCCGAGATCGGCGCGGTCCAGTCGAGGTTGTTGACCAGCACGGCCGCGTTCTCACCCTCGAAGTCGAGGAAGGGCTGCACCTGGTGCTGGATGCGAGCGACCCAGTCGGCGGTGGTCTCCTTGGTCTTCAGCACCCGCTCCGCCGTCGGTCGCGGGTCTCCGATGAGACCGGTCGAGCCGCCGACGAGGCAGATCACCCGGTGACCGGCCCGCTGGAAGAGGCGTAGCACGACGAGCTGAACGAGGTTTCCGAAGTGCAGCGACGGCGCCGTCGGGTCGAAGCCGCAGTAGAGGGTGACCGGTCCGTCCGCGAGGGTCTGACGCAACGCCGCCTCGTCGGTGGACTGCGCCACCAGGCCGCGCCACTGCAGCTCGTCGAAGATGTCGGTCACGGGTATCGGTGTCCTCTACTCGGGGGTCTGGGTCTGGGGCTGGGCCTGCACGCAACGTGCCTGCCACAGATTGCCCTACCGGCAGGCTCGCTGACGAATGACTTCAGGCCGGTCCCGGATGCCGGGCGCTCCCGGTCTCGGTGGGTCGCGGCCGCACGCGTGGCCGCCTACCGCCCGGTGCGCGGGGCCGCCGCGCGGTAGGCAGACACGCTCGGCTCGTCGGCCAACCAGAACCGCCACGGGTAGTCGGTGCCGTCACCGCCGGGTCCCCGCACCCCCACCCGGGGCCCGGTGCGCACCGCAGCCGCCTCTACCGGATGCCACGGGGCGGTGACCACGGGGCCGGTCGGGTGCCTGACCTCAGTTCGGCAGACGTCGAGGCCCGAGTGCGACCCGGTCAGCGCCAAGGCCTGCGCGAGACGGCCCGGGCCTCGGCACCAGTCCCGTTCGCGAACGGGGCCCCGGCGCAGCTGCACGTCTGCCTGGCCGGCGAGCACCTCTCCGGCTCGCAGGAGCACCACGTCTGGCTCCCCCACCTGACCGCTGACGATGCACGCCATCCAGTGGTGTCCGTAGGTGAAGTAGACGAACAGGTGGCCTGCGGCCCCGAACACCGGCGCGTTGTGCCGGGTCTGGCGGCTCAGCACCCGTGCAGCGGGGTCACGCCCGCCGGCGTAGGCCTCGGTCTCGGTGATCCGCAACGTCACCCCAGCGTGCGCGAGCTCACAGCCGAGCAGCTCACGGGCCACGTCGAGCACCGGGCGGGCGAAGAACTCACGGCCCAGCCGGACCGGCTCGGCCTCCTCGGTCACGGGCGCCGCTCGCGGACGGCCCCGGGGCGGTAGACCGACACGCTGGGCTCGCCGTCGAGCCAGAACCGCCACGGGTAGGTGACGCCGTCACCTCCCGGGCCGCTCACCCCGACCCGTGGGCCGGTGCGCACGCGCTGCGGGTCGACCGGATGCCGTGGGGCCGTCACGGTGAGGTCGATCGGTTCCCCGACCGCGGGCCGGCAGAAGTCGCGACCGGTGTGCTCACGCCCGAGCGCGAGCGCCTGAGCCAGCCGGCCGGGCCCGCGGCCCCAGTCCCGTTCACGGTCCGTGCCTCTGCGCACGCGCGCGAGGTCGTGGCCGACGACCACTTCCGCGCCTCGCACGAGCACCGACTCGGCGATGCCGTCGTCTCCTGCCACGAGGCAGAGCATCCAGTGGTTGCCGTAGGTGAAGTAGCAGTAGGTGAAGCCCGCCGGGCCGAACATGGGTCGGGTTCGCGGCGTGATGCCGCGGTAGGCGTGCGACCCCGGGTCTCGAGCACCGGCGTACGCCTCGGTCTCGGTGATGCGCACGGTGACGCCGGCGTGGGTGAGCTCACACCCGAGCAGCGCGGGCGCCACGGCGAGCACCGGCCGAGAGAAGAACTCACGGGGCAGCCGGTCGGCGCACGGTGCGGGGGTCACTGCTCAGACGGTAGCCGCAGTCCAGTCACGAGCCTGCGCCAGTCGTGCCCGCGCCGCGCCGAGCTGCTCGGCGACGCGGACGGGGGCCGTTCCGCCGACGGCATCACGCGAGGCGAGCGAACCCTCGACGCTGAGCACCGAGCGCACCGCGGGCGTCAGGTGCTCGCTGAGCCGGCTGAAGTCGTCGTCGGTGAGGTCCCACAGCTCGATGCCGCGCTGCTCGCAGTCGCGAACGCAGGCGCCCGCCACCTCGTGCGCCACCCGGAAGGCCACGCCTTGGCGCACCAGCCACTCGGCGATGTCGGTGGCCAGCGCGAACCCTTGCGGGGCCAGCGACTCGAGACGCTCGGTGTGGAACGTCAGCGTCGCCACCATGCCCGAGAACGCCGGAAGCAGCACCTCGAGAGTGTCGACGGCATCGAACACCGGCTCCTTGTCCTCCTGCAGGTCGCGGTTGTACGCCAGCGGCAGCGCCTTCAGCGTCGTGAGCAGGCCGGCCAGGTCGCCGACGAGGCGCCCGGCCTTGCCCCGAGCCAGCTCGGCCACGTCGGGGTTCTTCTTCTGCGGCATGATGCTCGACCCGGTGGAGTAGGAGTCGTGCAGGCTGACGAACGAGAACTCCTTCGTCGCCCAGATCACGACCTCCTCCGCGAGCCGCGAGATGTCGACGGCGGTCATCGCGCAGACGAACGAGAACTCCGCCACGAAGTCTCGCGACGCCGTGCCGTCGATGGAGTTCTCGACCGGGTACGAGAACCCGAGATCCCGCGCGATCGCCGACGGGTCGAGACCCAGTGACGACCCGGCCAGGGCACCGGACCCGTACGGCGAGAAGTCGGTGCGAACGTCCCAGTCGCGCAGCCGGTCGACGTCGCGCAACAGGGCCCACGCGTGGGCGAGCAGATGGTGCGAGAGCAGCACCGGCTGGGCGTGCTGCAGGTGGGTGCGGCCGGGCATGGCGACCCCGAGGTGTCGGTCTGCCTGCCCTACCAACGAATCCACAACATCCAGCACCAATCCACCTACCAGGCGGGCGTGCTCGCGCAGGTACATCCGAAACAGGGTGGCCACCTGGTCGTTACGGGACCGGCCGGCGCGAAGTCGCCCACCCAGGTCGGGGCCGACCCGCTCGATCAACCCTCGCTCGAGCGCTGTGTGCACGTCTTCGTCGCCCTCATCCGGTAGGAAGGCCCCCGAGAGGACGTCGTCGTGGAGTCGGTCGAGGCCCGCGAGCATGCCCGACAGGTGCTCGTCGGAGAGCAGGCCCGCCGCGTGCAGCACTCGGACGTGGGCGCGCGAACCGGCAATGTCGTGTGGCGCCAGCCGCCAGTCGAAGTGCGTGCTCTTCGACAGGGCCGCGAGGGCCTGGTCCGGCCCGCCGGCGAACCGTCCGCCCCACAGGCTCATCCGGTCGCCCGACGGCTGCGAGGTCGACGGCTGCGAGGTCGAAGGCTGCGCGGTCTCGGGTGGCGGCGTGGTGTCGGGGCTCATGGCGTCCATCTCCTGGTGCGGTAACGGTGGGCGGGCAGCGATCGACCGGCCGGGCCGGTCAGTCGCCCGAGCCCGCGAGGTCGAGCAGGCGCACGGCGATCGCGTGCGCCTGGTCTGCTGACGGGGCGACGAGCAGGATCGTGTCGTCTCCGGCGATCGTGCCCATGATGTCGGGGTCACGAGTCTGGTCGATGGCCGAGGCGAGGTAGTTGGCGGCCCCCGGTGGTGTGCGCAGCACCACGAGGTTGAGCGCCACCGCCGCAGACACGAGCAGCTCTTCGCAGGTGCGCCTCAGTCGGTCGCTCGCCGCGTCGGCGATGGACCCGGTCGACGCCACACCTCCCGGCGCAGGGCCCTCGGCCGGCACGGCGTACGCCAGGGCGCGGCCGCGGCGCACCTTGACCGCCCCGACCTCGACGAGGTCTCGGGAGAGGGTGGCCTGGGTGACGTCGGTGCCCTCCGCGACGAGCAGGTCGGCCAGCTCCCCCTGGCTGTGCACCACGTTCTCGCCGAGCAGCTCGATGATGCGTCGCTGCCGCTGCGTGCGGCTCATCAGCGACCCGCCCCCTTAGCCGCCTCGAGGATGGTCGGTAGCGCCGCGAGGAACGACTGTAGCTCGTCGGCCGTGATCACGAGGGGAGGCGTGAGCCGCAGCGCCGTCGGAGTCACGGCGTTGACGATGAAGCCGGCGTTCCTGGCGGCCTCCATCGCAGCCGGCGCGGGGATGCCGTCGAGCTCGATGGCGCGCATCAGGCCTCGTCCGCGGGTGGCCGCCACGCCCTCGACGTCGAGGTCGTCGAGCAGCGCGCCGACCGTCACCACGTGCTCGAGCAGGTCGTCTCTCTCGATGGTGTCGAGCACGGCCAGCCCGGCCGCACAGGCGAGCGGGTTGCCCCCGAAGGTGGTGCCGTGCTGGCCGGCCTCGAGCAGGCCGGTGACGCGGTCACCGAAGGTGACGAGAGCACCGATCGGCACTCCGCCGCCCAGCCCCTTGGCGAGCGTCATGGCGTCGGGCACCACGCCGGACCGTTGGTGGGCGAACCAGTCACCGGTCCGGCCGATGCCACACTGGATCTCGTCGACGACGAGTAGTGCGCCCGTGCTGGTGGTCAGCTCACGCGCGAGCCGCAGGTAGTCGTCGGCGAGCTCGCGCACACCCGCCTCGCCCTGGATCGGCTCGAGGATGACGGCGGCGGTAGTCGTGTCGACGGCGTCGCGCAGCGCCTGCTCGTCTCCGGCCGGCACGAACACCACGCCCGGCAGCAGCGGTTCGAAGGGCTCGCGGTAGGCCGCCTTGTGGGTCAGCGCCAGCGCACCGGTCGACCGTCCGTGGAAGGAGCCCTCGAGCGCGACGATCTTCGAGCGGCCGGTGCGTCGCGACAGCTTGAGGGCGGCTTCGATCGCCTCGGTGCCGCTGTTGGTGAAGAACACCCCGGACCCGGCCGGGGCCGCCGCGATCTGCAGGATCCGCTCCGCGAGCGCGATCGCCGGCTCCGAGGTGAAGAAGTTCGAGAGGTGGATGGCCGCTTCGGCCTGCTTCGCCACCGCCTGCACGAGCGCCGGGTGGGCGTGGCCGAGGGCGTTCACGGCGATGCCCGAGAGCAGGTCGAGGTAGCGCCGGCCGTCGACGTCGGTGACCCAGCAGCCGTCACCCGAGGCCAGCACCAGCTGCGGGGTGCCGAACACCGGCACCATCGACCTCGCGTAGCGACCCAGCAGCTCGCTCCCGGCGGTCATGACGCCTCCTCTGTGGTCGAATCGGTGGTCGAGTCGGTGTCGGGCAGCACCATCGTGCCGATGCCTTCGTCGGTGAAGATCTCGAGCAGGATCGAGTGCGGCTTGCGTCCGTCGACCACGTGAGCCTGGGGCACGCCACCCTCGACGGCCCGGATGCACGCCTCGAGCTTGGGCACCATGCCGTCGTCGACCTGACCCAGCAGCACCTTCGCCGAGGTCACGTTGATCTCGGACAGCAGCGAGCCTCGGTCGGGCCAGCTCGCGTAGATGCCCTCGACGTCGGTGAGCACCACCAGCTTCTCGGCTCCCAGGGCCACCGCCAAGGCCCCGGCGGCAGTGTCGGCGTTGACGTTGAGCACCTGCCCGGGTGCGTCGAGGTCGGGTGCGATGGTCGAGACGACCGGCACCCGGCCCGCCGCGAGGATGTCGAGCACGGCCGACGGGTTGACGCTCTCGACGTCGCCCACGAGGCCGATGTCGACGGTCTCGCCGTCGACGACGGCGCCCCGGCGGCGGGCCCCGAGCAGACCGGCATCCTCGCCCGACAGCCCGACCGCGATGGGGCCGTGCTGGTTCAGCAGCCCGACGAGCTCACGCCCGACCTGACCGGACAGCACCATGCGCACCACCTCCATCACCTCGGGGGTCGTGACGCGCAGGCCGCCCTTGAACTCGCTCACCAGGCCGAGGCGGGTGAGCATCGCCCCGATCTGCGGGCCGCCGCCGTGCACGACGACCGGGCGCAACCCGGCGAACCGCATGAAGGCGATGTCCTGCGCGAGCGCCTTCTTGAGGGTGTCGTCGACCATGGCGTTGCCGCCGTACTTGACCACCACCAGGGCACCGCGGAAACGCTCCAGCCACGGCAGGGCCTCGACCAGGGTCGCCGCCTTGCCCGCCGCGACCCGGATCGCGGCGGCGTCGATGAGGCCGCGCAGGTGCAAAGAATCCTGTGGGGTCATGTCGAGTAGGCCGAGTTCTCGTGGACGTACTCGTGGGTCAGGTCGTTGGTGAGGATCGTCGCGGTCGCTTCGCCGGCGTGCAGGTCGATGGCGACGTGCACCTCCCGCGGGGTGAGGTCGACGAGCGACCGGTCGTCACCGACTCCTCCCGAACGACACACCTGGATGCCGTTCATCGCGACGTCGAGCGTGGCCGGCTCGAAGGCCGCGCGGGTCGTGCCCACGGCGGCGAGCACCCGGCCCCAGTTGGGGTCGTTGCCGAAGACGGCGCACTTGAAGAGGCTGTTGCGCGCCACCGCCCGAGCCACCTCCAGGGCGTCCTCGACGGTGGCGGCACCTCGCACCTCGATGGCGATGTCGTGCGAGGCGCCTTCGGCGTCGGCGATCAGCTGGCGGGCCAGGTCGGTGCAGACCCCGGTGAGAGCAGTGGTGAGCTCGCCGAGAGCCACGCCCACGCCGGAGGCCCCGGAGGCCAGCACCGTCACGGTGTCGTTGGTCGACTGGCAGGCGTCGGAGTCGATGCGGTCGAACGACACCGCCGTCGCGGCCCGCAGGGCCGCGTCGAGGTCGGCGGCCGCCACCACGGCGTCGGTGGTGATGACGACGAGCATCGTCGCGAGCGCCGGCGCGAGCATGCCGGCGCCCTTGGCCATACCGGCGATCGACCATCCGGCGCCGTGATGGCCTGCCACTTTCGGCACGGTGTCGGTGGTCATGATGGCCCTGGCGGCAGCGAGATGGCCGTCGGCGGCGAGGGCTGCGTGGGCGGCGTCGACTCCCGCGAGCAGCGTGTCCATCGGCAGCAGCTCGCCGATCAGGCCGGTCGAACAGACCATGACGTCGCCGGCCGACACCCCCAGCGCAGCAGCGGTGTGCTCGGCGGTGCGGTGGGTGTCGAGAAAGCCCTGCGTGCCCGTGCAGGCGTTGGCGCCACCCGAGTTCAGCACGACGGCGTCGATGCGCCCGTCGCTGACCGCCTGCCGCGACCACGTGACCGGCGCGGCCTCGACGCGGTTCGAGGTGAACACGGCGGCGGCGTGGTGGTCGGGACCGTCGTTGACGACGAGGGCGAGGTCGCTACGGCCGCTCGCCTTGAGCCCGGCTGTCACTCCCGCGGCCCGAAACCCCTTGGGCAGCTTGACGTTCGCGTTCATGGCGCCACTCCGTTCATCGGCAGCCCGAGCGTCTCGTCGAGACCGAGGGCGAGGTTCGTGCACTGCACGGCGGCACCCGCAGTGCCCTTGGTCAGGTTGTCGATGGCCGAGACGACCACCACGCGGCCGGCGTGCTCGTCGACGGCAACCTGCACCTGCACCATGTTGCTGCCCACGACGTTCGCGGTGGCCGGCCACTGTCCCTGCGGCAACAGCTGCACGAAGGGCTCGTCGGCGTAGGCCGCCTCGAACACGGCCCGCACCTGCTCGACCGCACCGGTCGGCGACACGGCATCCGTCAGCCTGGCGGTGCAGGTGGCGAGGATGCCGCGGGCCATGGGCGCGAGCGTGGGGGTGAACGAGACGGTGACCGGGGCTCCGGCGGCGAGCGAGAGGTTCTGCTCGATCTCCGGCGTGTGCCGGTGGCCGCCACCGACCCCGTAGGGAGACATCGAACCGACCACCTCGCTCGCCAGCAGGTGCGGTTTGAGGGAGCGGCCTGCTCCCGACGTGCCGGAGGCGGCTACGACGACCACGTCGTCGGGGTGGGCGACGCCGGCCGCGAGCGCGGGAGCGAGAGCCAGCGATACCGCCGTCGGGTAGCAGCCGGGGACGGCGATGCGCGTGGCGCCGACGAGGGCGTGACGTTGCTTCTGCGCGCCCACGACGAGCTCGGGCATCCCGTAGGGCCACGAACCCGCGTAGGGCGTGTCGTAGAACCGTTCCCACTCGTGGGCAGACTGCAACCGGAAGTCGGCGCCGCAGTCGATGACGACGACCTCCGGTGGCAGCTGGGCAGCCAGAGCCGCCGAGTGACCGTGGGGCAGGGCCAGGAAGACGACGTCATGGGTGGCCAGCACCGCTGCCGTCGTCGCCTCGAAGGCCCGGTCGGCCAGCGGCATCAGGTGAGGGTGGACTCCCCCGAGCCGAACACCTACCCGACTGCCGGCTGTCATGGCGCCGACCTCGAGCTGCGGGTGGGCGAGCAGCAGCCGGAGGATCTCGCCCCCGGCGTAGCCGCTCGCGCCCGCCACTGCTGCCTTGATCACAATGCATGACTATACACAGCCATGCATATTCCTGCATTTCTTGCCCTCTCGACGACGTTCTTACCGTCGACGAGGGGTTCTCAGCGTTGGACGGCGCCGGTCGCCTCGGCTGCCGCGGCGACAGCAGCGTCACGGAAGCCGTTGACCTCCTCGGTCGTGAGGGTGCGGTCGGGCGCCCGGAACGTGAGCCGGTAGGCCAACGAGCGATGGTCAGGCTCGATGCGCTCGCCCTCGTACACGTCGAAGAGCACGATGCGCTCGAGGGCCTCCCCTGCCCCGGCCCGCAACGCCGCCTCGACGTCGGCCGCCGCCACCGCCCCGGCCACGAGCAGAGCGACGTCGGTCAGCGCCGGCGGGTAGGTCGAGAACGGCCTCACCTGAACCGGGGCCTCACTCGCGGCCGTGAGCACGTCGAGGTCGAACTCCGCCGCGACGGTGCGCGCCGGCAGCTCGAGGGCCGCGAGCGCCTTGGGGTGCAGCTCGCCCGCGTGACCGACCAGCGTGCCGTCGGTCAGGGTGATCCGGGCGCAGCGCCCGGGGTGCCAGGGGGCGTGATCGGCGTCGCTCTCGACGAGCACCGGCACCGCCAGCGCAGCGGCCACCGTCTGCACGGCCGCGACCATGTCGCTCCAGTCGGCCGTGCGGCCCGGCCCCCACCACCCCGCCTGCTCGATCTGACCCGACGCGACGACCGCCGCCCGACGGGGCTGGTCGGGCACGGCGGCGTAGAGCTGCTCGAGGCTGGCGCGGTCCGGTCGCGACGCGACGCCCGGGATCGGCGCTCGCTCGAGCGGCCCGCCCGGTCGGAAGACGAGGCCCACCTCGTAGAGGGCGACGTCCTTGTGCCCGCGCGCGAGGTTGCGCCGCAGCACGTCGACGAGGCTGCTGAGCACCGTGGTGCGCAGCAGTGGCCGCTCCTCCGACAGCGGGTTCGCGACCCGCACGGCCAGTCGGCGCTCGTCGTCGGCCGGCAGGCCGAAGTGGTCAGCGATCTCGGCGGCGACGAAGGGGTAGCTGAGCACCTCCGTGTAGCCGGCCGCCGCCAGGCTGTCGGCGACCAGCCGTCGCGCCTTCTGCCCGTGGGTCAGGCCCCGCCCCTCCGACGGGGTAGGGGTAACCGAGGGGATGCGGTGGTAGCCGTCGATCCGGGCGACCTCCTCGGCGTAGTCGGGCGCCGGGGAGTCGTTGTCGAGGTCGGGTCGCCAGGACGGCGGAGTGACGAGCACGTGGCGGTCGTCGCTGCCCTCGCCCGACTCCTCGACGACGCAGCCGAGGTCACGTAGGATGCCGACCACCCGGTCGCGCGGGTAGTCGACCCCGACGATTCGGCTCGGCTCGGTCACGTCGAGCCGGTAGGCCGAACGCGTCGTGGTGTGGTCGATGTCGGTGACGCCCGGGTCGGGGGTGCCGCCTCCGTGCTCGACGAGCAGGTCGACGGCCAGCTGGGCGGCAGCCGCGGTGACGCCCGGGTCGACTCCGCGCTCGAAGCGCTTGGACGCCTCCGTCACCAGCCGGTGGCGCCGCGAGCTGCGGGCGACGGTGGTCGGGTCGAAGTGCGCTGCCTCCACGAGCACGTCGCTCGTCGCCGGGCCGACCTCGGACGAGGCACCGCCCATGACACCGGCGATCGCCAGCGGGCGCTCACCGGAGTCGGTGATGAGCAGGTCGTCGGGGCGCAGCTTCCGGGCGACGTCGTCGAGCGTCGTCAGCGTCTCCCCGGGCCGGGCGCGGCGCACGACGATCGGCCCGTCGAGCGTGGCCAGGTCGTAGGCGTGGAGCGGCTGGCCGACGGCGAGCATGACGTAGTTCGTCACGTCGACCGCGAGCGAGATGGGGCGCATCCCCATCTGGGTCAGGCGCTTCTGCATCCAGGCGGGCGTGGGGCGCCCTGGGTCGATGCCGCGCACGACTCGGGCCACGAAGCGGTCGCAGCCGGCGTTGCCGGCGATCGGCGCCTCGTCCTCGAGGCGCACCGGGTGACCGCCGCCGTTGCCCGCAGGAACCTCGACCACGGCCGGGTCGCGGTAACCGCCGGCCGGGCTGCCCTGGGAGTGCCAGTACTCGCGGGCGAGACCGCGCACCGACAGGCAGTAGCCGCGGTCGGGCGTCACGTTCGTCTCGAGGGTCTCGTCGGCCAGGCCCAGCAGGGCGATCGCGTCGTCGCCCGGCTGCAGGTCGGCCGCCGCCTTGTCGCCGAGCAGCCGCTCGAGCACGATGATGCCGTCGTGGTCGTGACCGAGGCCGATCTCGTCTTCGGCGCAGATCATCCCGTTCGACATGCGGCCGTAGGTCTTGCGCGCCGAGATCGCGAAGCCACCGGGCAGCACGGCGCCGGGCAGCACGACGACGACAAGGTCGCCGACCGCGAAGTTCGTTGCGCCGCAGACGATCTCCTGGTGCTTACCCTCGGTGACCTGCTGGCCGTGGTGCCCCACGTCGACGACGCAGTAGCGAATCGGCTTGCCGTTCTTCTGCACCGTCTCCTCGACCTCGAGCACCCGGCCCACGACGAGCGGGCCGGTCAGGTCACCGCCGTGCAGGTCCTCCTCCTCGAGCCCCACGGAGACGAGGCTCGCGGCCACATCGGCGCCGCTCGCCCCTTGGGGCAGGTCGGTGATCTCGGCGAGCCAGCTCAGCGGCATCCGCACGTCAGGCTCCCATTCCGAACTGCTGCGAGAAGCGGATGTCGCCCTCGACCATCTCGTGCATGCCCTGCACACCGTGACGCAACATGAGGGCCCGCTCGATGCCGAGCCCGAACGCGAACCCGGAGTAGACGTCGGGGTCGATCCCGCACGTGCGCAGCACCTTGCGGTTGACCATGCCCGAGCCGCCCAGCTCGATCCACCCGGAGCCACCGCACGTGCGGCACTGCTCGGCGGTGCCCCACGTCTCGGCTCCGTGGCAGACGAAGCAGAGGAAGTCGGTCTCCATGCTCGGCTCGGTGAACGGGAAGTAGTTGGCCCGCACGCGGGTGCGGGTGTCGGGGCCGAACATGATGCGCACGAACGCATCGAGGGCCCCGCGCAGGTGGGCCATCGTGAGGCCCTTGTCGATCGCGAGGCACTCGATCTGGTGGAAGACCGGAGTGTGGGTCGCGTCAAGGTCGTCGGTGCGGTACACCTTGCCCGGCGCCACGATGTAGATCGGCGGCTCCTGCTCGAGCATGGTGCGGATCTGTACCGGCGAGGTCTGCGTGCGCAGCACGAGACCCGAGTCGACCGGGTCGAGGAAGAAGGTGTCCTGCATCTGGCGGGCCGGGTGGTCGGGGCCGAGGTTGAGGGCGTCGAAGTTGAGCCACTCGCTCTCGAGCTCAGGGCCCTCGGCGACCTCCCAGCCCATCCCGACGAAGGCGTCGACGAGCCGCTGGGCGGTCAGCTCGATCGGATGCCGGGCACCGGGGCGCCGACGCAGGGCCGGCACCGAGACGTCGACCCGCTCGTCGACGAGGATGCGCTCGTCGCGTTCGGCCTCGAGCACGCTCTGGCGGGCGGCGAAGGCCTGACCGAGCTTTCCCCGAGCCTGTCCGACACGCTTGCCGGCCTCCGCCTTGGCGGTCGGGGGCAGAGCGCCGATCTCGCGGTTGGCCAGGGCCAGCGGGCTCTTGTCGCCCTGGTGGGCGATGCGCACGGTCTTGAGGTCGTCGAGGTCAGTGGCCCCCGCGACGGCCGCGAGAGCGTCAGCGAGCGCGGCGTCGACATTGGCCGGGTCGAGGGCCGACACCTCGACCGGGTCGTAGTTGCTGTTGGGTGCAGACATCGGGGTGCTGTCGCTGCTCTCGTTGCTCGAGGGGAGGTCTCGTGGAACGCCCGCCCCGGTGGACGGGACGGGCAGCGCCAAGTCTAAGGGCGAGGGACGAGCGGGTTCGGCCCCGTGCTGGAGGATGGCCGTCACCACAGCAGCCCGTCACCACAGCAGCCCGGCAGCCGGCTCAGGGGTCGAGCACGTCGGGCAGGCCCGACGGCAGTCGCACGACGAAGCGGGCTCCCCCGGCCTCGTTCGACAGGGCCACCACCGTGCCCCGGTGGGCCTCGACCAACCCGCGCACGACGTAGAGCCCCAAGCCCGTGCTGGCACTGGACGGGCCGTGCCAGAACCGGCCGAAGACCTTGTCGCGGTCTTCGGCGGGGATGCCGTCGCCCTCGTCTTCGACGGTCACGACGATGGCGTCGTCGTCGTGACTGGCGCGCCCGCTCGCCTGCCCATCGGTGGGTTCGTGGCCCGCCCGGTCGATGGTGACGGTGACGACTCCGTCACCGTGGAGCAGTCCGTTGTCGATGAGGTTGAAGAACACCTGCTCGAGCCGGTCGGAGTCGGCCCACAGCTCGGGCAGCCCCTCGGCCTCGGCGCGGACGCCGAGGCGCAGGCGCACCGCGCCCGGGGTGCGCCCCAGCTCGTGGCGCACCGCGTGACGGGTGAGCAGCCCGTGCAGGTCGACCGGGCCGAGACGCAGGTTGAGACTATGCGAGTCGAGGCGCGAGATGTCGAGCAGCTCGGTGATCAGGCGGGTCAGCCGGGTGGCGTCGGCCTCGATCGTCTCGATCATCAGCCGCTTCTGCTCGTCGGTGAAACGGTCCCACCGCCGCAGCAGGCTGCTGGTGAAGCCCGTGACGGAGGTGAGCGGGGCACGCAGCTCGTGGGCCACCGTCGAGAGCACAGTGGCCTGGTCGCGCTCGGCCCGCTGACGCGCCTCGGCGTCACGTAGACCGAGCAGGATGCGCTTGACGGGGCCACCTCGTTCACCGCGCACGTACCGGGCCGTCACCAGCACGTCCTGCCCGGCGGGCCCGACCAGCAGCTTCTCGCGGTGGCCGGTACGCGTGCCGAGACCGTCCCACGGGTCGGTGTGCGCCCACCAGTCGCGCCCGTACTTGTCGGTCAGCGGCAGGCCTTCAGCGAGGGGTCGACCGACGAGGTCGCCCATCTCGCAGTCGAGGATGCGCACTGCCTCCTGGTTGGCGAAGCGCACCACCCGGTCGGAGCCGATGACGATGAGCCCGTCGGGCAGGAGGTCACCCATGGTGGACACGAAGGCGAGCGCCTCGCCCGAGTCGGGCAGCACGCTCGCCTCGCCGTTGGCCATGCGACAGACCCTAGCCGCGTCGGGCCATGTCGCGACGAACGGGCGCGTCGTCAGTGTGCCGCGTGGAGGGCCTGGGCCGAGGCGTAGAGACAGACCGTGGCTGCCATAGCGAGGTTGAGGGACTCGGCGCGACCGTAGATCGGCACCTGCACCACCTCGTCGCAGGCCTCTCGCAGGTCGGCGGGCAGCCCCCATGCCTCGTTGCCCATCACCCACGCGTGGGACGAGGTGAGGTCGACGTCGGGCAGCAGGCTCGCTCCGGAGCCGTCGGCCGCCAGAAGCCGGACACCCGCTGAGCGAAGGGCGGCCAGGATCGCCGGCACCGGTTCACCGACACAGATCGGCAGGTGCCAGAGAGAGCCGGCGGTCGAGCGAACGACCTTCGGGTTGTAGACATCGACGCTCGAGTCGCTGACGATGACGAGATCGGCGCCGGCGGCATCCGCTCCCCGGATGACGGTGCCGGCGTTGCCCGGGTCACGCACGTTGGTCAGCACGCACACGAGGGCTGCGGGGCGCAGGTCAGTCGGACCCACCAAGGCCGCCATCGCCGCCTCGAGGGTGACGTCGAGGGTGCTGCACACCGCGGCGATCCCTTGCGGCGCCTGCGAGTCGACCATCGCGGCGAGCACCTCAGGGCTCACCTCGTGCACCCACAGGTCACGATCAAGAGCGTTCTGCACGATGGCCGGATGCCGCGCCGCCGCCTCAGCAGTGACGTACACGTCACGTACGAGGTCGGGCCGGTGGTTCACCGCCTCACGAACCGCCTGAGGCCCCTCGGCGAGAAACTCACCGGCGCGCGAACGCACCGAGCGCCGAGACAGTGACCGTACCGCCTTCACCCGGTCTGACCGAGGGTTCGTCAGAGCCTTCTGATGCTCTGAAGGTCCGGCTGGGCGATGGTTCGGCACGGGAGTCCCGGCGCTCGTTCTGCGAGGGTGAACTGGCTAGACGAAACCGATCAGGCCGCGTCACCGGCAGCAGCGCCACCGGTGTTGGTGGCGGGCACGTGGGCCCGCGAGAGCTCGACGAGGGCAGCGAAGGCCGGCGCGTCGTTGACGGCGAGATCGGCGAGGATCTTGCGGTCGACCTCGATCTCGGCCAGCTTCAGGCCCTGCATGAACCGGTTGTAGGTCATGCCGTTCGCGCGAGCGGCGGCGTTGATGCGCTGGATCCAGAGACGACGGAAGTCTCCCTTGCGCGCTCGTCGGTCTCGGTAGGCGTAACCCAGTGAGTGGGTGACCTGCTCCTTGGCCTTGCGGTAGAGGCGCGAGCGCTGCCCGCGGTAACCGCTGGCGCGTTCGAGAACGACTCGACGTTTCTTGTGGGCGTTGACCGCCCGCTTCACGCGTGCCACGTGAATACTCCTTCTCTGCTTGATGCAGTGCTGGTACTAACGGCTGGTCCTGACGCTGCTGCCGGAGAGACCGGCGTGACCGAGGTGTCCCGGCTGCTCAGCGAGATGCTGGGTAGGGACTCGGACTACTTGCCGAGGAGCTTCTTGGCCTTCTTCGCGTCGGGCTTGGACAGCTCGACGTCGTTGGCGAGGGAACGCATCTTCTTGCTCGACTTGTGCTCGAGCAGGTGGCGACCGCCGGCCTGCTCACGCATCACCTTGCCGGTTCCCGTGAGGCGAAAGCGCTTCTTCGCACCGCTGTGCGTCTTCATCTTCGGCATGAGCCGGTCTCCTTCTGTGGTGATACGAGCTCTGAGGTGGTGCTCGTTCTGTGCTGCTACGAGGTCGTGCTGGGCTGAGCGAGGCGCACGCAGGCGCCCGACTCTGACGGGCGCTCTGGCGAGCAGACTCGCCGTTCGATCGGGGTGAGGCGTCACTCGGCTGCTGCGGTCGCCTCCGTCTGGGCGGCGGTGGTCTCGCTAGCCTCGGTGGCCTCGGTGGCGGCAGCCGCCTCCGGGTCAGGCGTTCCGGCCGCCCCGTCGGACAGCTCGGCGCGATGCTCGCGGGAGCGGCGCGCTTCGGCCTTGGCCTCGGCCTTCTTCTTCGTGGGGCCGATCACCATGATCATGTTGCGGCCGTCCTGCTTGGGCGCCGACTCGACGAAGCCGAGCTCGCCGATGTCATCGGCCAGTCGCTCGAGCAGGCGTCGACCCAGCTCGGGCCGGCTCTGCTCGCGGCCACGGAACATGATCGTCACCTTGACCTTGTCGCCCGCCTTGAGGAACCGCTCGACGTGGCCACGCTTCGTGCCGTAGTCGTGCGGGTCGATCTTCGGCCGGAGCTTGATCTCCTTGATGACCGTGTTGACCTGGTTCTTGCGTGCTTCTCGTGCCTTCAGGGCGGCTTCGTACTTGAACTTGCCGAAGTCCATGAGCTTGGCGACCGGCGGCTTGGCCATGGGGGCCACCTCGACGAGGTCGAGGTTCGCCTCCTCGGCCAGACGCAGCGCGTCTTCGACGCGCACGATGCCGACCTGCTCACCATTGGGTCCAACCAAACGCACTTCCGGAACCCGGATGCGCTCGTTGATGCGAGGCTCGCTGATGTGGTGCTCCTTAGTTTCAGGTGACGGGCTGTCGTGGCCAACAACGAGAAAGGCTCCTCGCGTGTGCACGAGGAGCCCTAGGTGTGGCGCACAACCCACGGTTTCCCGAACGTCGCACGGTTCGACAGGTCACCACCAGGGCGAGCGCCGAACAGACCTGGAACCCGGCGACACTGGTGCCGACGCGGGTGGAAGCGAGCTTCTCTTTGCACGTTGCTGCTGCTCTTGCGAACGACAACAACTGGTCAGTGCTCGAGAATAGCAGCCGGGACGGCGGAGCCCGAATCGGGCGCGGTCGATGTCTCCTCCCGGGTCTCCTCCCGGCGCCCTCGCCGGGTCACCAGCACCCCGAGCACTGCGACCGCCAGGCCGGCCGCCGACACGACGACGAAACCCCACTGCCAGCCCGCATGGTCGATGGCGAAGCCTGCCACCGGTGCTCCCACCGCCGACCCACCCGTCATGGCCGAGCCGTGCCATCCCATCATCTCGCCCCGGAACCGCTCTGGAACCACCCGGCTCAGGTGCTCGACCGTGGCCGTGATCGTCGGGGCGCAGAAGGGCCCGGAGAGCACGAGCAGCACGGCGAAGCTCGGCACCCCGACGGCGAAGGCCACCGGGACGGTGGTCAGTGAGAGGCCGCCTAGCAGCCAGAAGACCGGGAACGACCGGTGCCAGGCGCCGTAGATGAGGCCACCGATGAGCGACCCACCGCCCCAGAGTGCGAGGATCCAGCCGATCGAGCCGGTCGCATCGAAGCTGCGCAGGGCAGCAACGATCGCGACGTCGCTGCCGCTGAGCACCAGCGTGGTGCAGAGCGCGGCGAGGTAGACGGCTGCAACGGGGGCCGTGATGAACCCACGCCAGGCCCGCCGGGGCACCGGCTCCTCGACCGTCAGCGTCTCGTCAGCCGTCCCGTCGATCACGGCCTGGGCCGCACCGTCGCCCACGGACCTGACCACTGAACCTGCTGGGCCGGCATCCGCGGCGGCCTGGGGGGCGGTGTGCGCGGCACTCTTGATGGCAGGATTTGCCACCCACAGCACGCACCCGGCCGCGACGGCGGCCATCTCGCAGGCGAACAGGGCCCAGCCGGTGTTCCACGTCGTGGCCAGCCACACGCCGAGCGCCGGACCGGCCATGAAGGCGACCTCGGTCGCTGCCGAGTCGAGCGAGAGGGCACTGCGCCGATGGTGCTCGGGCACGGACCGGATGATGACCTGGCGCAGGATCGAGAACGTCGGCACGACGAAGAGACCGGCCAGGGCGGCCAGGGCCATGAGGGGCAGGTAGTCGACGAACGGGGCGATCGACCAACAGACGGCCTGGATGACGAGCGACGGGGCGACGGTGCGGCGCAACCCCAAGCGGTCGAGCAGACGCCCTCGCCACGGGCCCGAGATGGCGATCGCGACCGTGGCGGCGGCGGCCACCAGCCCCGCCTGGCCGTAGCTGCGCCCGAGGGCGATGACCACGTGCAGGGTGAGCAGCACCGTGCCGGCGAACATGGGCACCCGGATCAGCAGACCGAGCACCAGAGCGTTTCGGGTGTCGCGGATCGCCAGCGCGTATCGATACTGCCGGACATCCATCCCTAGAGCGTGCCACCTCCGACCGACATCACGCACCTCACTCGGCGTTGGGGGATGGCGGTGACAGGGAGGGCAGCTGCGACGGCCGGGCTGGCGACGAGAGCCCGCCCACCCTTGTCTCGCGTGGGCGGAAGCGGAAGGGTGGGGCAATGGCCAAGACGCCCGGCAGATCAGAGCCTCCTGCGGCCCCCAACCCCGCATCGCCGCGGGACATCCGCAACGTCGTGCTCGTCGGCCCGGGCGGAGGGGGCAAGAGTGCCCTCTTCGAGTCGCTGGTGGCCGCCCGGGTGCCCGGTCAGCGCCCCTCGGCCGTCGAGCACGTGCGCACCACGGGCCTTCGCGTCGCGTCGTTCGACACCGGGAAGGTCACGCTCAACCTCATCGACACCCCCGGCTACCCCGACTTCGTCGGCGACCTGCGCGCCGGGCTGCGGGCCGCCGACGCAGCGGTCTTCGTCGTATCGGGAGCCGACGACATCGACCGGCCCGTGTCGTTGCTCTGGCGCGAGTGCGCCGCCGTCGGTATGCCCCGTGCCATCGTGGTCACCCACCTCGACCAGCCGCGGGCCGAGTTCGCCCAGACGGTCGAGACCTGTCGACGCACCTTCGGCGACGCACGCGCCACTCACTGGCCGGTGATCGAGGGCACCACGGTGGCCGGAGTGGTCGGGTTGCTCACCGGCGACCCCGAGCCGGTCGGTGAGTCGATGCTCGAAGAGGCCCGCAGCGCGCTCATCGAGTCGATCATCGAGCAGTCGGAGGATGCCGGGCTGCTCGACCGCTACCTCGAGGGCGAGCCGCTCGACACGGAGGCACTGCTCGGCGACCTGCGCACAGCGATCGCCCAGGGCACCTTCTTCCCGATCGTGCCCGTGTCGCCGCCGAGCGGGGCGGGCATCGAAGAGCTGCTCGGCATGGTCGAGCGAGCCTTTCCCGACCCGAGCACCCATCCCCTGCCGGCCGTGACCAGCCCGGTCGGAGGCGCCATCAAGGGCGTCGCCTGCGACCCGTCGCAGCCGCTCGTGGCCGAGGTCGTACGCACCACCACAGACCCCTACGTGGGTCGGCTCTCACTCGTGCGGGTCTTCTCGGGCACCCTGCGCGTCGATGACACCGTGCATGTGTCGGGCCATCTCGGCGACTTCGTCGGTCACGAGGTGGTCGGTCATCCGGCCCACGACGACGACGAACGCGTGGGCCCGCTGGCATCGCCCTTCAGCGACGTGCACCGCCCGCGCGGCACCGTCATCGCCGGAGACATCGCGCTCGTGTCGAAGCTGGCCCGGGCCGAGACCTCTGACACGCTCTCCTCCCCCGACCGGCCGGCCGTGGTGGCGCCGTGGCTGCTGCCCGAGCCGCAGCTGCCGGTGGCCATCAGGGCTGCGACCAAGAGCGATGACGACAAGCTGGCGGGTGCCCTCGCCCGCCTGGTGGCCGAAGACGTCACCGTGCGGATGGAGCACGCCGCCCAGACCGACCAGATGGTGCTCTGGGCGATGGGCCAGGCCCACGTCGACGACCTGATCGCCAAGCTGGCCGAGCGGTTCGGCGTGACGGTCGAGTCGGAGCCCTACCGAACCGCCCTGCGCGAGACCTTCATTCGCCGGTGCACAGCGTCTGGACGCCATGTCAAGCAGTCGGGCGGCCACGGGCAGTATGCCGTGTGCTCGCTCGAGATCGAGCCGCTCCCCCGCGGCGCCGGTGTCGAGTTCGTCGACAAGGTGACAGGGGGCTCGGTGCCGCGCCAGTTCGTCCCGTCGATCGAGAAGGGGGTGCGCCACCAGCTGGAGAAGGGCGTGCTCACCGGCCACCCGGTGGTCGACGTGCGCATCACCCTGCTCGATGGCAAGGCGCACTCGGTCGACAGCTCTGACGTCGCGTTCCAGACGGCTGCCGCGCAGGCCCTGAAGGATGCGGCCAACGCCTCGACCGTCGCGCTGCTCGAGCCCATCGACATCGTGGCCGTCACGACGGCCGACGAGTATCTCGGAGGGGTGATGAGCGACCTTCGCGGGCGCCGTGGCCACGTGGTCGGCACCGAACCCGGGGAGGATGCCGGGTGGACCGTGGTGCACGCCGAGGTGCCCCAGTCAGAGCTCGCGCGCTACCCCATCGACCTGCGGTCGGTGTCGCACGGCACCGGCTCGTTCACGCGCGAGCCGCTACGTCACGACCTGCTTCCCGCCGACCAGGCCAAGACGTTCCTCCCTGGCTGACCAACGAGGCCCGCGGGCGACACCAACCCGGGTGCGGGGCCCTTCGAGCGACGACGAGGGCGAGGTCAGGGCGCCGTCAGTAGCCTCGCGGCGGGCAGTGCCGGAGCGATGAGGCGATGGCCGCCGTGTAGGCCCGGTAGCCGGGGAGGGTCGGGTGGAAGGCGGCGGGGTCGAACGGCCCGAGAATCCACGGGTTGGGAGCGTTCACACCATGCCCCTTGAAGCGGTTCGTGACGTCGACGAAGGTGAACCCGTGCTTCTGGGCGGCCTTGGCGATGACCCGGTTGAGCACGTTGGCGCCCTCGTTGAGGGCGCGCTGCTCGGGAGTCGAGGCGCCGAGGTAGGTGCCGTGGAACGGGGAGAACAGGCGCGGGTAGCCCGTGACGACAACCCGGGCGTTCGGGGCGTGCTCGGCCACCTGACGGTAGACGGAGTCGAGCAGGGCCGGCAGCTTCGTGGTGATGTTGCTCCGGGTCGTGGCCACCGCGGCCGCACAGTCCGGGTCGGTTCCCCCGAGGCAGGCGACCACGGCCGACGACCAGCCGATGTCGTTGCCGCCGATCGTGAGCGTCACCAGGTCGGTGTCGGAGTCGAGCGCGTCGAGCTGGCCGCCCGTGACCAGGGTGGTGGTCGTGGCCACCGCGCAGGCGACGAAGTTGTCGAGGTGGACCCGCATCCGCCCGTTCAGCTGCTCGGCGTAGGCCGCCTCCGAGCGACCGCACGAGCCGTCGTAGGGAGGCACGCCGTAGCCGGAGGCGTAGGAGTCGCCGAGCGCGTCGTAGACGACGGCTCCACGCGCCGCTGCCGGTGCCGACGCTGCTGACGGCACCGCCCACGCAGACGTGGCCGATGTGGCTCCCGTGGCTCCGGCGGCGAACAGGGCAAGGGTGGCGAACGCGGAACCGGTGGCGCGTAGGAGGTTTCTCACGTGCGAAAACCTACCCATTCCGGCCACCTCTGACCAGACCCGGCCACCTCGCATCTGGACGACGTCGCCGGGTCGCCCTGACGTGCCGGGCCCGCCGGGGAGAGGCAGAGCTCTCGGCGGGCCCAGGCTCGGTCAGAGGCGCACGATCATCTTCCCGGTGTTGTCTCCGCGCAGCACGCCGAGGAAGCCGTCGACAGCGTGGTCGATGCCGTCGACGAAGGTCTCGCGCGACTTCAAAGAGCCGTCGGCCAGCCAGCCGGCCGCCTTGATGGCGTACTCGCCGGCGAGGTCGTAGTGGTCACCCACGAGAAAGCCGTGGATGAGTCCTCGGGTCTGGATCAGCCGGGAGAGGTTGCGCGGGCCGGGCGCCGGTTCGGTGTCGTTGTAGACCGAGATGGCGCCGCAGACGGCGATCCGACCGCCGAGGTTGAGGGAGCCGACCGCCGCCTCGAGGTGCTCCCCGCCGACGTTGTCGAAGTAGACGTCGATGCCGTCGGGGGCGGCCTCGCGCAGCAGGTGGGAGACCTTGCCGTCGCGGTAGTTGAAGGCCGCGTCGAACCCGAGGTCGGTCAGCAGGTGCTCGACCTTCTCGGCGGAGCCGGCACTGCCGACGACCCGCCCGGCCCCCAGGGCCCGGGCGATCTGTCCGACGGCGCTTCCGACCGCACCCGCTGCTCCGGAGACGAACACCGTGTCACCCGGCTTGAAGGACGCGACCCGGGTCAGCCCCGCGTAGGCGGTCAGCCCGGTCATACCGAGCACCCCGAGGTAGGCGGAGGCGGGGGCCAGCGAGGTGTCGACGACCCGCGCGGCCGATGCGTCGACCACTGCCTCCTCACGCCAGCCGAGGCCGTGGAGCACGTGGTCGCCCACGGTGAAGGCGTCGGCTCGCGACTCGACCACCTCGCCGACAGCCCCACCGTTCATGGCCTCTCCGATGGCATAGGGCGCCGCGTACGACTTCGCGTCGCTCATGCGACCGCGCATGTACGGGTCGACCGACATGACGACGTTGCGCACGCGGATCTGGCCGTCGGCGAGGTCGGTCTGCGCGCTCGTGGCGAGCTCGAAGTCGTCGGGGGTCGGCCAGCCGACGGGCCGGGTCTTCAGCTGGACCTCACGGGGTGATGTCATGGGTTACCTCTCACTGTTCGGGTTCGGATGTTGGCGGCGGGGTCAGGCGATCGACAGCTCGACCGGGATGTTGCCGCGGGTGGCGTTGGAGTAGGGGCACACCTGGTGCGCCGTCTCGACCAAGGTGCGGCCCTGCTCCTCGTCGAACCCGTCGGGCAGCTCGACCTCGAGCACGACCGAGAGGCTGAAGCCGCCCGCCTCGGTGGTGTGGAGGCTGACGTCGGCGGTGACCGATGCGTCGAAGTCCTTGACGCCGCTGCGCCGGGCGACCACGCCGAGCGCACTGGCGAAGCAGGCGGCGTACCCGGCGGCGAAGAGCTGCTCGGGGTTGGTGCCCTGGCCCGAGCCGCCGAGCTCGGTCGGTGGGGCGAGGTTGACGTCGAGCTTGCCGTCGGTGCTGACGGCCCGACCCTCACGTCCGGAGGCGGTGGCCGATGCGACGTACGCGGCGGGGGTGGTTTCGGCGGTGGTGCTCACAAGGCGCTCCTGGTCTTCGACTGAGGTGGGACTGGGATGACAACCACCCGAGGGCCGATTCGATGCCCGACGCGGCGAAGAAGGCAGCGCTCCTGCGCGGGATGACGGCATCCGGGCTCGGCAGGAGGTTCGAACGCGCTGCCGGTGAGCGAACGCGGCGGTGTGCCGGCGCGTTCGACCTCGAACGAGTCGTTCGGAGGAAGGGGGTGGGGGGAAGGGGGTGGGGGAAAGGGAGGGGGGTCAGGAGGGCAGGAGGATGGAGACTGCGTGGATGAGCACGCCGATCAGGCCCCCGACGAGGGTGCCGTTGATGCGGATGAACTGCAGGTCGCGACCCACCTGCAGCTCGACCCGATCGGCGGTCTCCTTGCCGTCCCACCGGTCGACGGTCTGGCTGATCACGGCCGTCAGCTCGGTGCCGTAGCGCGCCACGGCGTACACGGCTGCGTCGCAGATGCGCTGGTCGATGCGGTCGCGCAGCTCACGGTCGGCCAGCAGGCGCTCGGCGAGCGCGACGACCTCCTCGACGGCACGCGTGCGCAGCGGCCCCTCGATGTCGCGCAGGGCCGCCACCATCACTCCGCGGGCGGAGATCCAGAGCGACATCGCCGTGACCGACACCTGCGGGTGCGACAGCAGCCGCTCCTTGAGTCGCTCGGCCTTCTCCTGCGTGGCCGGGTCGTGCTGGAGGTTCTCGGCGAGGTCACGCAGCAGGGTGTCGATCGCGTCGCGCACCTCGTGCTGCGGGTCGCGACGGATGTCGGCGAGCCACTTGAGGGCCTCGGTGTGCACCTTGCGGGCCACGAGGTCGTTGAGGGCCGTCGGCACCCACGTGGGCGCGCGCCGGGTGATGAGCGACTCGAAGACGTCGGCGTTCTCGGCCAGCCACAGCCCGATCTCGTCGAGGGCGAGGTCGACGAGGCCGACGTGGGCGTTGTCTTTCACCACCTGGTCGAGCAGCCCGCCGGCCAGCGAGCTGACCGGCTCCTTCATCAGCCGCGGCAGCACGGCCTGCTCGATGACGGCCTGCACGTCGGCATCCGGGATGCGTTCGAGCGCGTGCGCCGACACGGTGGCCACCTCGTCGACGAGCCGCTTCGCGTTGGCATCGACCAGCACCCAGTCGGCGACCCGCCGCGTGGGCTCGGCGTCGATGACCCGCTCGCGGATGATGTCCTCGCGCATGAAGTTCTCGCCCACGAACTCCTCGAGGCTGCGGCCGAGCATCTCCTTCTTGCGCGGGATGAGCGCCGTGTGCGGGATGGGCAGGCCGAGCGGATGCCGGAAGATCGCCGTGACGGCGAACCAGTCGGCGCAGGCGCCCACCATCGACGCCTCGGCGCCGGCGTTGACGAAACCCAACCAGCCGGTGTTCTGCCCACGGGTGAGCAGGTACACGACCGCGGCGACCACGAGCAGGCCGGTCGCGAGCATCCGCATCCGGCGCAGGTCGGCTCGCCGCTGGGCGTCGACCGCTGGGTCGACGACGAAGCCGAGCGCTCCACTCACGGGGAAACCTCCAGTGCCATGCGACGTAACGGTCGCCCTCGCGGTCAGAGGGTCTCGAGCGCGAAGGTCAGGGCGTCGATCCTCGCACGGGTCTCCCCGTCGGTGGCGATGCGCTCCCCGATGCGGGTGGCGAGCGCGCCCACGGCGTCGGCGTCGAGCCCGGCCGGAAGCTGCAGCACGACGCGCAGCACCCCGGCCCCGGGCGGCTCACCGGGCTCGAGGCGGTGGTCGGCCACCGCGCGCTCCGGCCGCACGGCGCTCGCCACCGCCGACGCGACGTGGGCGTCGTGATGGCTCGGCGCCCAGGGCCGTTCCTGCGCGAGCGCCCACAGCATGCTCGGCCGAAGCACCGTGGCGTGCTCGGAGCCGATGTCGACGAGCAGCACCGAGCACTCCTCGCTGATCGCGGCCTGGGCGGCGGCCGCTGCCCGCACCGGCACGGGCCGGGCCGCGGCATCCCACGCGGCCAACGACGCCAGCGAGGTGAACATCGGCAGGCCCCGTGACCCGTCAGGGGCAGTCAGGGTGACGGTGGCCATGTCGGTGCGAGTCTCGACCACGTGATCACCACTGTCGTCGACCTCGGCGGCGACAGCGACGACGGGCACCAGCCATCGCACCCGCGCGACGTGCTCCATCACGGCCTGTTCCGCCTCGGGTGAAGAAAGCTCACCGACCACGCGCAGGGCAGCCAGCAGAGCGGCATCCGCCTCGCCGCTGTCGCCGGCGAAACCGTGGCTGGGGATCGCCTTGCCCGCCCAGGGCTGACCCGCCGAGTCGGCGGGAGGCGCCGGTGGCTCAGGGCGCTCTTCAGACGGCTCCGGGCGAGCGTCTGGTCGGTCATCAGGCAAGCGGTCGCCACTCACAGCGGCGGACGGCCTGCCACGTCGAGCGCCTCGGAGAGCCGGAAGGCCCCCTGGTAGAGCGCAGAACCGACGATCGCGCCCTCGACGCCGATCTCGACGAGCTCGCGGATGGCCGTCAGGTCGCGCAGGGTCGAGATGCCACCGGACGCGACGACGGGGCGGTCGGTGCGGTCGCAGACCGAACGCAGCAGGTCGAGGTTCGGACCCTGCATCATGCCGTCGGTCTTGACGTCGGTGACCACGTAGCGGGCGCAGCCCTCGCGGTCGAGCTGCTCGAGCGTCGGCCAGAGCTCGCCACCCTCACTCGTCCAGCCGCGGGCCGCCAGAGTCGTACCGCGCACGTCGAGGCCGATCGCGACCCGGTCGCCGTGCTCGGCGATGATCGACGCCGTCCACTCAGGGTTCTCCAGCGCCGCGGTGCCGATGGTCACCCGGCGGCACCCGGTGGCCAGGGCCACCTCCAGCGACTCGGCGTCACGGATGCCGCCCGAGAGCTCGACCGAGATGTCGAGCTTTCCGACGATGGCGTCGATGACCTCCCGGTTGCTGCCGCCACCGAAGGCGGCATCGAGGTCGACCAGGTGCACCCATTCGGCGCCCTGCTCCTGCCAGGCCATCGCGGCCGCCAGCGGGTCGCCGTACGAACGGGCGGTGCCGGCGACGCCCTGCACCAGCTGCACCGCCTGCCCACCGGCGATGTCGACGGCGGGGAGCAGCTCGAGTCGGGGGTGGCTCATCGGCGATGGTCTCCTGCTGGGGGCGATTGGGGTGGTCTTTCGGGAGTCTCCCAGTATGCCGTGCGCCTTCTTCGCGTGCGCGATCGTGACCCCTCGTGGCGCCGGCCGTCATCGAGACCAGAACCGGACCAGTCCCTGACACGACCCGAACACAACGGCGGCACAGTGAGAGCCATGACCTCGACCAGCTGGGCGCAGAGCGCCCACCTCGTGCGATCAACCGGGTTCGGCGGCTCCGGCGCCCTGGTCGACGTGGTGGACAAGCAGGGCGCCGCCGCCTGGGTGCAGCAGTCGCTGCACGCCGATGCGAGCCACGACCCGACCGTGACAGCCACTCCCGCACCGACCTTCGACACACTCCCACCCTTGGGCAAGGGGGCCTCCCGCGAAGAGCGTCAGAAGCGCCGGCAGGCAGACCGGGAGCAGGTGAACGAGCTGCTCGCCTGGTGGATCCGCCGGATGGCCACCGCGGCCAACCCGATGGTCGAGAAGCTCACCTTCGGGTGGCACAACCACTTCTCGACCTCCGCGAGCAAGGTGCGGTCGGCCTCGATGCTGCTCGGCCAGAACGAGACGCTGCGAGCGTTGGGCCGGGGGTCGTTCCTCGACCTGGCCGAAGCCATGGTGAAAGACCCGGCGATGCTCGTGTGGCTCGACGGCCAGAAGAACACCGCCACGGCTCCGAACGAGAACCTGGCCCGTGAGTTCATGGAGCTGTTCACGCTGGGCCACGGAGGCGGCTACACGGAGACGGACGTCAAGGAGGGCGCCCGGGCTCTGACCGGCTGGACCGTGTCACGCCTCGACGGCACCGCGAGGTTCATGGCAAGGCGCCACGACTCGCAGGCCAAGACCCTGCTCGGCACCACGGCCGATCTCGATGCGACCGGTTTCGTGCGGGTCGTGCTCGGTCACAACGCCTCGGCCCCGTTCGTGGTGGGTCGCTGGTGGCGCCTGCTGGCCGGACCCGGCGGGCCCCCACCGGACGCTCTGGCCCGGATCGTCGCGGCCTATGGGCCCGGTCGTGACCTCCGGGCCATGTTCGGCGCGCTGTTCACCGACCCGGCCTTGGTCTCGGCGGCGGGCAGCGTGGTGGTGTCACCCGTCGAGTGGGTGGTGGGCAGCATGCGGGCGCTCTCGCTCACGGCCGATGACGCCACCGTGCGCCGGGCCGCCGCGATGATGCGTTCGCTCGGTCAGGTGCCCCTTCACCCACCCAACGTCAGCGGGTGGCCGTCGGGCCAGGCCTGGCTCTCGACAGCCGCCGCGACGACCCGGGTTCGCGCGGCCACCACCCTCGTCAGGGCCGCCGACCTGCACGCGGTCGAGGACCAGCCCGCATCCGCTCGAGTCGAGGCGGTCGCGCACCTGCTCGGCATCCCCACCCTCTCCGGCCGCACCGCTGCCGAGCTGAAGAAGCACGTGGGTCTCCCCCCGCGGCTCGTCGCCACCGCCCTCGTCTGCCCCGAAAACCTGGTGATCTGATGTCCCTTCCTCCGATCGACCCCAAGAAGCCGATGGACGGGCTCACCCGGCGCTCGCTGCTGCGCGCGTCAGGCGTGGGCGGGGCGGCCGCCCTGCTGGCCGGCGCCGCCGGCGTCACCTGGCATCAAGTGATGGAGCGCGGGCAGGAGACGCCCCTCGCGTCAAACAGCCCGATCCTCGTGCTGCTGTCGATGTACGGCGGCAACGATGGGCTCAGCACCGTTGTGCCGTATGCCGATCCGGCCTACCACGAGGCTCGGCCCGAGCTGGCGTACGACCCGGCCGACGTGCTGCATCTCGACGACCAGCTCGGCCTCAACCCCGGCATGACGGGCCTGGCGAAGCTGTGGTCTGACCGCAAGCTCGCCATCGTGCGGGGCGTCGGCTACCCCAGGCCCGACCGCAGTCACTTCCGGTCGATGGACATCTGGCAGACGGGCTCGCCCGAGACCCCCGTACCCACCGGCTGGCTCGGACGCTGGCTCGACACCGCCGGCGACGACCCGCTGCTCGCCCTGAACATCGGCGAGGTGCTGCCCCCGCTCGCCGTAGGCACCAAGGCGACCGCGGCCGCCCTCGCGGTCGGCGGCAACGCCAACAAGACCACCGGCGCCGATGCGGCGTTGACGGCCTTCGCGGTGCCGGATGCCGCTGACGGCCCGGCGGCGCGCATGGTGGTCGCCTCCTACGCCGCTCGCCAGCGGTGCGAGCAGACCTTCGGTTCGCTGACCTCCAGCGACGGTGCCGACGCGCCGGGCGACTCCGGCGGCAACGGCAACCGGGCGTCGCTGGCCGCCCAGCTGGGGTTGGTGGCGCGGTGCATCACCGCGAACGTGCCGACCCGCGTCTACACCGTCTCGGCGTCCGGGTTCGACCTGCACGCCAACGAGAAGGACGCGCAGACCGCCCACCTCACCGAGATCGACAAGGCCGTCACCGCGTTCCGGTCAGCCCTGGCCGGCACCGCCCGCGAGCGGGACGTCGTGCTGATGGCCTACTCGGAGTTCGGGCGACGGGTTCGCGCCAACGCCTCCGAGGGCACCGACCACGGAACGGCCGGGCCGGTTCTGCTCATCGGTGACTCGGTCAAGGCCGGCTTCCACGGCGACGAGCCGTCGCTGACCGACCTTGACGACGGCGACCTCAAGACCACCACCGACTTCCGCGCCGTCTACGGCGAGGTGCTCGACCGGATGCTGGGGGCCGACCCCACCCGGGTGCTCGACAAGGTTCCGGCCGCGGTGGGTCTCTTCGCCTGACGGCGCAGGACTCGAGATGACTCGAGATGACTGGATGGGGCACGTCGGCCCGGTGGCAGCTCTCAGGCCGGGCTCATCTTCTCGACGTAGGTTGCGTGACATGAGCCACTCGTCTGCGGGCCGGGGTCTTTCATCGAACGGCTCGACGGTGACCCCGCACCGCGAGGGCAGGCGGGTCAGTGGGGTCCTGCTCCTGCAACAGGTGGTGCTGGGTGCTCTGTTGGTGGTGGCCGGGCCGAGGCCGAGCACTGCACGCGAGGTTGCCTTCTGGCTGACCGTCTACGCAGCGATCTGTGTCTTCGTGCAGATCGTCTCGGTGCGGTACTGGAACCGCCACCCGCGACACAGCTGACCTCTCGGTCACGACTGGTCGGTCGGAGGCCCGTCGTCCGGTGGGATAGTGGGCCGCTCCCCTGCGGCAGTGGCTCCGGCAGCCTCGGCCGCGATGGTGCGGCGGTTCTTCCACAGCAGATAGCCGAGGCCGACCAGCAGCACCCCGACGATGAGGGCGATCCGCACCGGCCACGACAGGTCGAGCAGGGTCGTGACGACCAACGCTCCAAGCGCACTGCCGATCGTCGTCGACAGCGCCGGCTTGGGTCGCCTGGTCGTCGTGCGGCGCCGCGTCGTGCTTTTCCTGGCCGCGGTCTTCCTCGGTGCGGGCTTCGTAGCGGCAGTCTTCTTCGCCGGTGTCTTTCGAGTCGCCATCTCGGCCTCCGTCGGGGTGGTGCCGGGTCAGTCAGGTCAGGAGCAGCCGCGCATGGGGCGAACAGTACTGTCCACGATCGTCACAGCGTGTGGAGCCAGTTCTCGAGCAGGTGCAGGCCGGCATCCCCCGACTTCTCGGGATGGAACTGGGTGGCACTGAGGGGGCCGTTCTCGACTGCTGCGACGAAGGGGTCGCCGTGACGGGCCCAGGTCACGACGGGCGTCACGACCACGAATGCGCCAGTGGGCTTCAGCGTCCACTGCTGGGCGGCGTAGGAGTGCACGAAGTAGAAGCGCTCGTTCTCGACTCCCGCGAAGAGCCGGCTCCGCTCCCCCGGCTCGACGGTCGACCAGCCCATGTGGGGCACGACATCGGCCGAGAGCCGTTCGACGGTGCCGGGCCACTCGGCCAACCCCTCCAGGGGGGTGTCGGACGGCTCGCTCGAACCCTCGAAGAGCACCTGCATCCCGACGCAGACGCCGAGCACCGGGCGAGAACCGCTGAGGCGTCGCCCGATGATGCGCGGGCCGTGGGCCGCCCGCAGGCCGGTCATGCAGGCGTGGAAGTTGCCGACCCCGGGCACGAAGAGGCCATCGCACTCCAAAGCTTTCGCCGGGTCGGCGGTCAGCGTCACGCTGGCGCCGACCCGCTCGAGGGCGCGCACGGCCGAGCGCACGTTGCCGCTCCCGTAGTCGAACACGACGACGTCGGCTGCCATGGGTCAGAGCGCACCCTTCGCACTCGGGATGCCGACCACTCGGTCGTCACGGGCGATCGCGAAGCGCAGGGCTCGGGCTACCGCCTTGAACTGGGCTTCGACGATGTGGTGCGGGTCGCGACCGGCGAGCACCCGCACGTGCAGGCAGAGACCGGCGTTGGTGGCGAACGACTCGAACACGTGCCGGGTCATCGAGCCGGTGAAGTGCCCGCCGATGAGCACGTACTGCTGCCCCTCCGGCTCTCCCTCATGCACGACGTAGGGCCGGCCCGCGACGTCGACCACCGCGGTCGCGAGCGCCTCGTCGAGCGGCACGGTGGCGTCGCCGAAGCGTGAGATGCCGCTCTTGTCACCGAGGGCCTGACGCAGGGCCTGGCCGAGCACGATGGCCGTGTCTTCGACCGTGTGGTGCACGTCGACCTCGATGTCGCCGACCGCTTTGACGGTGAGGTCGATGAGCGAGTGCTTGGCGAGCGACCTCAGCATGTGGTCGTAGAAGGGCACCCCGGTCGACACGTCGGCCACACCGGTGCCGTCGAGGGCGAGCCACAGCTCGACCGACGACTCCGACGTGGCCCGACTGATCTTGGCGGTGCGGTGCGGCCGCGCCGGTGCGCTCGACGCCGACTGCGCTGCAAAGGTATTCGAGGGGGTCGACGGTGACATGCTCATGGCTGATCCTCATTTGAAGTCGTGGGCGTGGCGGGGTTCTGCTGACCCGCCGCCGGGCGGACGTGAGTGGGGGCGAGACGCGTCATGGCGTCCAGGAACGCCGTGGTCTCGTCGGGGTTGCCGGCCGTGACCCGCAGGTGGTGTTCGATACCGACATCGCGCACCAGCACGCCCTGCTCGAGCAGGGCCTGCCAGGTGTGGGCGGCGTCGACGAGGCCGCCGAAGAGCACGAAGTTGCTGTCGCTCGGCACGGGGCTGGCGCCCAGCTCGGCCAGGCGGACGACGATGCGGTCGCGTTGGCCCTTGATCGCCTCGACCGTGCTGAGCATGACGTCGGCGTGCTCGAGCGCGACCCGGGCGATCGTCTGCGTGGGGCTGCTGAGGTGGTAGGGCAGTCGCACGAGCCGCAACGCGTCAACGAGCTCGGGCGCGGCGACGAGGTAGCCGAGGCGACCGCCCGCGAAGGCGAACGCCTTGCTCATCGTGCGGGTGACGACCAGCCGCGGGTGGTCGTCCAGCAGCGTCAACGCACTCGGCGTGCCCGGCCGGGAGAACTCGGCGTAGGCCTCGTCGACGACGACCACGGCGTTCGGAGCGGCGCGCAGCACCGCCCCGATGACCTCGAACGGCAGGGCGGTTCCGGTCGGGTTGTTCGGCGAGCAGAGGAAGACGATCGACGGATCGTGCAGCGCTGCCTGCTCGGCCGCTGACTCAGGGGTGAGGCCGAAGGTGTCGCGGTCGCGCAGGCCGTGCACCCAGGTGGTGCCGTGAGTCTCGGTGATGATCGAGTGCATCGAGTAGCTGGGGGTGAAGCCCAGAGCTGTGCGACCGTGACCACCGAACGCCTGAACGATGTGCGCGAGCACCTCGTTCGAGCCGTTGCCCGCCCACAGCTGGTCGGCTCCGAAGGCGACGCCCGACTGGCGCTCGACGTAGTCACCGAGGGCCTTGCGCAGCGTCGTGAAGTCACGGTCGGGGTAGCGGTTGAGCCCCCCGATCTCGGCCTCCAGCGCCGCCATCACGGCACGGACCACCTCCGGCGGAACGGGGTAGGAGCTCTCGTTCGTGTTGAGCCGCACCGCGACGTCGAGCTGCGGTGCCCCGTAGGCAGTGCGCCCGCGCAGGTCGGGTCGCAGCAGGCGTTCGACCTCCTGCGCCGTCGAGGTCGCGGATGCCGGCCGGCCATCCCCTGCCGGCGTGGGGTCGTTCGCAGGTACGCCGGTCACCGCGGCACCTCGTCACCGAACCGGGCGGTGACCGCCTCGCCGTGGCCGGGCAGGTCCTCGGACTGGGCCAGCGTGACGACGTGACGGGCGATGTCGCGCAGAGCCGCCTCGTCGTAGTCGACGACGTGGATGCCGCGCAGGAACGACTGCACCGACAGGCCGCTCGAGTGACACGCGCACCCGGCGGTGGGCAGCACGTGGTTCGACCCGGCGGCGTAGTCGCCGAGGCTGACCGGTGAGTGGGGGCCGACGAACACGGCCCCGGCGTTGCGCACGCGGGCGGCCACGGCAGCGGCATCCCGGGTCTGGATCTCCAGGTGTTCGGCGGCGTACGCGTTGACGACGGCGAGGCCGGCGGCCAGGTCGTCGACGAGCACCACCCGTGACTGAGTTCCCGTCAGAGCCACCGTCACGCGCTCTGAGTGCTTGGTGGCCGGCACGCGAAGGGCGAGCGCCGCCAGCGTGTCGTCGACGAGCTGCTCACTGTCGGTGACGAGCACCGCGGCGGCCAACGGGTCGTGCTCGGCCTGGCTGACGAGGTCGGCCGCGACGTGGTCAGGGTCGGCGCTGTCGTCGGCGAGGATCGCGATCTCGGTGGGCCCGGCCTCGGCGTCGATGCCGATGAGGCCCTTGAGCAGACGTTTGGCCGCGACGACCCAGATGTTGCCCGGGCCGGTCACGAGCGAGACGGGCTCGCAGGTGAGGGTCTGGGTCACCCCGCCCTCCACGACCTGCTCGTCGAAGCCGTAGGCGAACATGGCGACGGCCTGGGCGCCGCCCACCGCGTAGACCTCGTCGACCCCGAGCAGGGCGCAGGTGGCGAGGATCGTGGGGTTCGGGTAGCCCGTGAAGACGCCGGTGTTCTCTCGCTGCGGCGGCGAGGTGACGGCGAGTGAGGCCACGCCGGCGATCTGCGCCGGAACGACGTTCATGATGACGCTGCTCGGGTAGACCGCGATGCCACCGGGAACGTAGAGGCCGACGCGGTCGACGGGCACCCAGCGCTCGGTGACCGTGCCACCAGGCACGACCTGGGTCGTGGTGTCGGTGCGGCGCTGGTCGCTGTGCACGAGACGGGCCCGGCGAATCGACTCCTCCAGGGCCGCCAGCAGGTCGGGGTCGAGCTGGTCGAGCGCCGCTTGGAGCACGTCGGCCGGCACGCGCAACCGGGGCGGGCGAACACCGTCGAACCGCTCGCCGAGCTCAAGCAGCGCCTGCGCCCCACGATGACGCACGTCCTCGCAGATCGGCCGCACCTGTTCGAGGGCGGCCGTGACGTCGAACTCGGCACGGGGCAGGGCGCCGCGCAGAAAACGCACGTCGAGCGTGCGGCCGCGCAGGTCGAGACGAGACATCATGAGCCAAGTCTAGAAGCAGTCGCCGACCCCTATCCGGGCAGGCCTCCGATCACCTTCACGCCGTGCCGAAAGGCGACGTAGGCCTGGTTGGCCTGTGTGTCGATGACCACATCGCCCGGGCTCGGCACAGCAACCCTGCTGGTGATGTGGCGGGTGGCCGCGTCGATCACGGAGACTCCGGCGGTGCCGCTGACCACCACCGTGCCTCGACCGCCGTCTACAGCCACACCGGTCGCGCCTTCGACGGGGATCGTCGTGGTGACCGTGTCGCGGTGACCGTCGATGACCGTGACGGCGTCGTTCAGCGCGTCGGCGACGTAGACCGTGTCGGTACGAGAGTCGACCGCCACATCCGAGTAGCCACCGGTCGAGTGGATGGTGTCGACGATCCTGTTGGTGTGTCCGTCGATGACCGTGACGGTGTCGTTCCAGTGGTCGGCGACGTAGACGCGGGCCGTCGCCAGGTTCACGCCCACCGCCCCGGGGGCCCCGTTGTCGGGCAGGGTGACCCTCGCCTCGACGGCTAGCGTGCGGCCGTTCAGTACCAACAGCTCGGAGTTCTCGCTGTCGGTGACGTAGACCGAGTTCAGCCGTCGGTTCACCGCGATGGTCTCGGGTTGCGTCGGCAGCCCGGGACTCGAGACGTAGTGGTGCTCTCGACCGTGCGAGGCGAAGACCTCGGCATCATCGACGTTGACCGCGTACAGGGTGTTGGAGCCCTGGTTGACCGCCACCAGGGCCGGTGTCAGGGCGCAACAGTCGAACGGGCCGAGGTGGGTCACGACCTTCCGGGCGGCTCCGTCGATCACCGCGACCCGGTAGGTGTCCGCGTTCGCGACGTAGACCGTGTCGGTGTCGCTGTTGACGGCGAGCATGGCAGGTGCTCCCGGCACCGAGATGCTGGCGACCACACGCGGCCCGGTCGCCGCACTGGCGTTGAGAGGCGCCGCGACCGCGGCGGCACCGACACCGATGCTGGCCGCCGCCAGAGCCGCGACCAGGCGCAGCCGTCGAGACCGGTACAGGAACGGACGGGCTTGAAAGATCACGACAGTCTCCCTTCGGGTGATCTGACCTTCTGACGCTACGCGCCTTCTTTCAGAGCCACGGCCGGATCCTGAGATACACGGCCAGCCGGTTTCGTGACGCCAGCCGAGATGGGTCGTGCGGATGACGGCGACGCGGCCGGCCCCGACCACTGGAGAGTGACGCGGCGGGGCGAGCGCTGTGACCGTCAGGGCGGGCCGGTCAGCCGGTCTGGTCGATGAGCACAGCTGTCTCCCAGGCCCACTGCCGCCACGTGTCGTAGCGACCGGACTGGCCGCCGTGGCCGCCGGCCATCTCGGTGCGGAAGAGCACCGGAGCGGCATCCGCATGCCCCTCGGCCTCGTGACGCAGGGCCGCCACCCACTTCGCCGGCTCGGTCGCATAGACCCGGGTGTCGTTGAGACTCGTGGTGACCAACAGGCTCGGATAGCGCTGGGCCGTGACGTTCTCGTAGGGCGAGTAGCCCTTCATCAGGGCGTAGGCCGTGGGGTCGTCGAGCGGGTTGCCCCACTCCTCCCACTCGATGACCGTCAGCGGCATCGACGGGTCGAGGATCGTGGTGAGCGGGTCGACGAACGGCACCGAGGCGTGCACGAACCGGAACCGGTCTGACGCCCGGGTCGCCACGGCCCCCATGAGCAGACCCCCGGCCGAGCCACCTTCAGCGGCAAGCCGGTTGGGGTCGACGATGCCGGTGTCACGCAGGTGGTCGGCGCAGGCGACGAAGTCGTCGAAAGTGGCGGTCTTGCGGTCGAGCTTGCCGTCGTCGTACCACGACCGGCCCATCTCGGAGCCGCCGCGAACGTGCGCGATGGCGAAGACCCAGCCCCGGTCGAGCAACGAGAGTCGCAGCACCGAGAACCACGGGTCGATCGGGATGCCGTAGGCACCGTAACCGTGAAGCAGGCCCGGCGCCGTGCCGTCGGCCACGACGTCGTGACGGTGCACGATCGAGATCGGGATGCGGGTGCCGTCGACCGCGGTGGCCCACTCGCGCCGCTGACGGTACTGCCCGAGGTCGACGTCGCCGCGCACGTGCTGCTGCTTGAGCAGGGTGAAGGTTCGCGAGCGCACGTCGTAGTCCTCGACGACCCGGGGGGTGACGAGCGACTCGTGCACGATCTGCAGGCTCGGAGTGCTCGTCTCGGGGTTCGAGGCGACGTGCAGCGTGTGGATCGGTTCGTCGAGCGAGATGTCGTGGCTCTCCCCCAGACCGTTCGGCGATGCCGGGTCACGCAGGACGATGCGGACGCCGGTGCCGCCGGAGCGCCGAAGCGTCACTGCGATGAAGTCGTCGAACCCGTCGACGCCTGTGACGTACTCGTCATCGCTCGTGACCGCCAGCGGCATCCAGTCAGCGTGTGTCGTGCTCGTGATGGGGGCCACGGCGAGCTCGAAGTTGACCCGGACGGCGTTGTGCACGACGAAGAGCTGGTCGCCGACGGGCTCGATGTCGTACTCCACCCCCGGTCGGCGGGCCGCGACGATGCGCGGCGCCGCCAGCGGGTCGGCCGCGTCGACCAGCCGGTACTCCGAGGTGGTCTTGCTGCCGATGGCGATGACGATCTGACGGTCGTCGCGCGAGGTGCCCACCCCGACGAAGAACCGCTCGTCGGGCTCGTCGTGCACGAGCACGTCGGCGCCAGCGGGGGTGCCGATCTCGTGTCGCCACACCTGGTGCGGGCGCCAGGCATCGTCGACCCGGGTGTAGAACAGCTGGCGACCGTCGAGGGAGAAGGCCAGCGAGCCACCGGTCTGCTTGACCGCGTCGTCGAGCAGCTCGCCGGTCGCGATGCGCCTGACCCGCACGTCGTAGCGCTCGTCACCGGCGAGGTCGACGGCGTAGGCCAGCACGTCACCAGCCGGCGACACCTCGCTCGCACCGACGCCGAAGAAGTCGTGGCCCACGGACTCGGCGTTCTGGTCGAGCAGCACCTCCTCGCCGGAGGGGGCACCGTCGCCGTCGAGGCGGGGGCGATCGGGGTGCTGCTCGGCGAGCACCCGGCCTTCGACCGAGTACTGCTGCCCCTCGACGGTGCGGGTGTAGTACCACCACCGATCGTGGCGCACCGGCACCGACAGGTCGGTCTCCTCGATGCGGGAACGGAACTCCTCGTAGATGGTGTCGGCCAGCGACGTCAGATGTGCGGTCTGCTCGACGGCCCAAGCGTTCTCGAGCGCGAGGTGGTCGACGAACTCGGTGGACTGACGGTCGGCCATCCAGGCGTACGGGTCATCGAAACGGTCGCCGTGATGCTCCCGAGTGGTCGACGAACGTCGGGCGATGGGGGGTGCGTCCATCCGTTCACTCTAGGTCGGGGCTCCACGACGTCGGCGGCGGTGTGGCCGCCTCTCTCCCCCGGGCGGTGTAGAAACGGGTCATGACCACACGCGCTCCCTACGGATCCTGGACCTCGCCCATCACCGCCGAGCTCTTGACGACCGCGGGCCTGGCCCTGTCGGCGGTGGTCGCCGACGGTGACGACCTGTACTGGCTGGAAGGGCGGCCAGTCGAGAGCGGCCGGGTCGTGCTCGTGAGGCTTCGCGACGGGCAGCGGGCGGATCTGACGCCAGCCCCCCTCAACGTGCGGACGCGGGTGCACGAGTACGGCGGCGGGGCCTACGACGTGCGCGGTGACATCGTGGTGTTCTCCGACTTCGCCGACGGGCGGTTGCACCTGATCGAGAACGGTGAGACCCGGGCCATCACACCCGAGGGAAAGCCGTCAGCCCTCCGGTTCGGTGACCTTCAGCTCGACCTGCCTCGCCGGAGGGTGCTGTGCGTGCGCGAGGACCACCGCTCGCCCGGCGAGGTTCGCAACGAGCTCGTGGCGGTGCCTCTCGACGGCGAGCCGACGGCGGGCGAGGTTCTGGTCACCGGCCACGACTTCGTGGCCGCACCCCGGCTGTCGCCCGACGGTGAACGGCTCGCCTGGGTCAGCTGGGAGCACCCGAACATGCCGTGGGACGGGACTCGGCTCTGGGTGGGTGATGCCGGCGCCTCGGACGCCCAGGTGGTCGACGGTGAGGACGGGGTGTCGGTGGGCGACATCGGCTGGTGCCGGGACGGATCGCTGCTCTACATGTCCGACCGGTCGGGCTACTGGAACCTGACTCGCGACGGGGCGGCGCTGCATCCGGTCGACCGCGACTGCTCCGACCCGGCGTGGATGCTCGGGGGGCGGTCGTGGCTCGAGCTGCCCGACGGACGCATCCTCTTGCGCGAGTGGCGTGACGCATCGGCTCAGCTGATGCTGATGCACCCCGGCGAGCCGGCTCGGGAGGTGCCGGTCGCCCTCGTGACCTCGGCTCGACCGTCATGGTGGAACGGACACGTCGTCATGCTGGCCACGCGGGCATCCGAGCCGGCTGGGGTGATCCAGCTCGACCCGGACTCGGCCCGGATCGAGGTGCTGCGAGCCAGCGCTGACCTGCCGGTCGACCGGGCCTACCTTGCCGAGGCGGAGGCGGTGACCTGGCCCGACCGCGAGGGGCGCGCGGTGCACGGCTTTCTCTACCGGCCGCGCAATCCCCAGTTCCATGCCCCCGAGGCAGAGCGGCCACCGCTGGTCGTGCAGTCCCACGGAGGGCCCACCAGCCACGTGGTCGGGGCGCTCGACCTCGGCTACGCCTACTGGACCAGCCGCGGCATCGCCGTGCTCGACGTCAACTACGGCGGCAGCACGAGCTACGGGCGTGACTACCGAGAACGCCTCAAGGGCCAGTGGGGCATCGTCGACGTCGACGACTGCTGCGACGGAGCACGAGCCATGGCCGACCGGGGCTGGGTCGACCCGGCCCGGTTGGCGATCTCGGGCGGCAGCGCCGGTGGCTACACCACGCTGGCGTCCCTCGCCTTCCGCGATGTCTTCACCGCTGGGGTGAGCCTGTACGGGGTGGCCGACCTCGAGGCCCTGGCGCGCGACACCCACAAGTTCGAGTCCCGCTATCTCGACGGTCTGGTCGGGCCCTACCCGGCCGCCCAAGCCGTCTACGTGGAGCGGTCGCCGATCAACCACCTCGACGCGCTGAGCTGCGCCATGCTGCTGCTGCAGGGCGAGGACGACGAGGTGGTGCCGCCGAACCAGGCCACCGCCATGGCGGATGCCGTGCGCCGCAAGGGCAAGCCGGTGGCTCTGCGGCTGTTCGCCGGCGAGGGGCACGGGTTTCGCGCCGCCGTGAACCAGCGGGCCGCCCGCGAGGCAGAGCTGTCGTTCTACGGTCAGGTGTTCGGCTTCGAGCCCGCCGACGACATCCCCAGGCTGGCCATCGACAACCTCTGATGCCCATCACCGCACCGAGGGACCCTCAGCTGTCGGCCGAGCAGCAGGCCCAGCTGGAGCGGTGGTTGCCCGACGCTGTGGTCGTGCACGACCACAGCTGGGGGCTGGTCGAGACCCGCGTGCTGGAGGTGGAGCACGGCGGAGGCCGGTACATCGTCAAGGCGGCCGGCCCGGGCGACGGCCACCTGCGGCGGGAGGTCGAGGCGCACCAGAGCTGGCTCACCCCGTGGACTTCGGTCGGGCAGGCCCCCGTGCTGGTGCACCACGACCTCGGGGCGAGCGTCATCGTGACCCAGTTCTTGCCGGGCACTCTCGTACTCGGCTCACTGGCCGTCCACGACCCGGAGGTGTTCCGCCAGGCCGGTGAGCTGCTCGCGTTGCTGCACGACCAGCCGGGCCAGATCGACGAAGGGTACGAGGCCCGCGAGAACGAGAAGTCGCTGCGGTGGCTGCGGCAGCCGCACCGCATTGAGGGCGAGACGGTCGAACGCCTGAGGGTCGAGATCGCGTCGTGGCCGACCCCGCCCGCTCGGCTCGTGCCGACGCACGGTGACTGGCAACCGCGCAACTGGCTGGTGCACCACGGCGAGGTGCGCATCATCGACTTCGGTCGGGCGGCACTCCGGCCGTCGATGAGCGACCTGACCCGCCTCGCGGCTCAGGAGTTCCGACGTGACCCACGCCTCGAGGCGGCCTTTCTCGGCGGCTACGGGAGTGACCCCCGCGCCGACGAGCGGGGCAGCACGCATGCCTGGTTCCGCACCCGGGTGCGTGAGGCGATCGGCACCGCGGCCTGGGCCCACCAGTTCGGAGACGAGGCCTTCGAGGCCCAGGGGCAGCGGATGATCGCCGAGGCGCTGGCTGACCCCAGCAGCTCCGGGTGAGATCAAGCGGCGAATCAATCTGCGGTTGCTGCTGTTCTGACGACAGTGAACGCAGACTGATCCGCCGCTTGATGCGAGTCAGGCGCCAAACGGATCAATCTGCGGATCAATCTGCTCAGGTCGGCCACGCGGCGAGGGTGCGGCGGGTCTCGAAGCGGCGAAGGCGGCCGTCGACCGGGTCGTCGAACTCGAGCACGGCCGCCAGCAGCTGCAGTGGGCGGGTGAAATCGTCTGGGGCCACGTCGATCTCGCGAGGGTAGAGGGCGTCCCCCTCGATCGGGAGGCCCAGGCCGTTCAGCTGACACCGCAGCTGGTGGGTGCGGCCGGTGCGTGGGGTCAGCCGGTACAGCCCCCGGGCGCCGCGTGCCTCGACGAGCTCGACCAGCGTCTCGGCGTTGGGCTCCCCCGCGACCTCTCGGGCCTGGTGCACCCCGTGCTGCTTGACCAGCTGGGTGCGCCGCACGAGGGGCAGCTCGAGGTCGGGTCGAACCGGAGCGACGGCCAGGTACTGCTTGTGCACGAGGCCTTCGGCGAACAGGGCCTGGTAGGCGCCGCGCCACCGCTGCTCGGTCGTGAACAGCAGCACCCCGGCGGTGGGCCGGTCGAGGCGATGCGCCGGGGCCAGACCGGGGATGCCGGTGAGCACCCTGGCGCGGGCCAGCGCACTGTTGACGACGTGGCCGCCCCTGGGCATGGAGGCCAGGAAGTGCGGTTTGTCGACGACGACGAGCCGCTCGTCGCGGTGCAGCACCGTGACGTCGAACGGCAGCGGCGCCTCCACCGGGAGGTCGCGGTGGGCCCACACCACCGACCGGGGCACGAACGCTGCGTCGGCCGGCACGGGTTCCCCTGTGGCGTAGACGAACTCGCCCGCCACCAGCATGGCGTCGACCTGCTCGGCCGTCAGCCCGGCGGCCAGTCGTTCCACGAGGTGGTCGCGCAGCGTGGCCCACGGCCCGCTCTGCGGCATCCGGAAGCGTTGTGCGTCGACCCCGTGGCGTTGCGGCAGGGGCGAGGCGGGGATGGCGCCGCGGGCCACGTCAGCCTGAGCCGACCACGAGGGCGTCGACGTCGCGCCCGAGGTAGCGGCCGTAGGCTGCCACGGCCCGCTCGACCTCTCGCCGCCGGCTCGCACTGAGCGCCGCGAACGGCTCGACCCCGACGACGACGACGACGCGCGACCGGGCCTCGCGACGCCTCCAGAGGCCCGCCACCTCGCCGTCGATGACGAGGCTGGGTTGGAAGACCATGTTGCGGCCGGGCACCACCTTGGCGACGTGCTCGGGGGGCAGCGTCAGCTCGCGCGACTTGTAGCCGAGCAGAAACTCGTCCCACTGGGGCAGCAGGTGCACCCCGGCCGGCCCAGCGACCGGCGGCGCGTCGACGTGGGTCAGCCAGACCTGGCCGTCGACCTCCTCACGTTCGAGACGTGCCTCGACGAGGGCGAGCGCCTCGCGCGTGAACCCGAGCGGTTGCAGCAGCCAGCCCGCGACGTCGTTCTCGGTGACCGGCCCGTGGCTGCGCACGTAGCGTTCGACGACGGTCGCCATCGCCTCCTCGCGGGTGGGGGCGAGCGAGTGCGGCACCCAGTGGTCGATGAGCACGAAGCTGGGTTGCCGGCCGATGAGCGGGCCCTGGCAGAGCAGGCCGGTCATGCAGTGGTGGCCCACCAGGTGGTAGGCCCGCTGGTCGCTCGGGTCGATGCCGTGCGCCGCGAGCAGGGCAACGACGTCAGGGCGGCTCAGCGGCGCTTCGAGGTGGGCCTCGAAGAGCTCACCGGCCAGCGCGATGTCGTGTTCGGTGATGCCGAGCTGCCGGTAGCGCCCGGCGAGCGAACGGAGGCGGGCGGCAGCGAGCAGCTGGCACATCCAGCGGGCGTCGGCCGCGGCCACCCAGTGGATCGTGCCGCGCATCGGCCAGGTGCGCACGATCTCGCGGTCGGTCACGGCCTGCTCCACCTGCGCCAGCGTCAACCCTGACCGCACCCCGAGCGACCAGGCTCCCGAGGCGTAGTCCTGAGCCTGCACCGCGCCCAGCGAGCGCACCACCGACAGCGCGGATGCCGGCCCCGCCCTGGTACCGAGAGGCGGGCTGAGGCCCAGCGCGGCCAGCCGGGCTCGACGCAACCTGCTGCGATCGCTCGCCTTCACAGCGAGCGCCGCTCTGCGGCATCCTGGCTCGTCAGGCGCGCCGTCACGACCGTCTCAGCCCGCTCAGCCGAGAACGGCAGGGCCGAACTGCGCCTTGAGGTCGCCGAAGAGGGCCGACGTCGCCGTGACCCGGTGGGTGTCGCCCAACGACATCAGCACCGACCGGCCCGGCTGCACGAGCCTCAGCTGAACCTCGGTGGCGCCGGGGTGCTCGCGCAGGATGTCCTTGAGGCGCTCGGCTCGCGCCGTGGTGACCTGGGCCAGCGGCAGGGTCAGCACGACCGGCCCGCGCGGGCCCTCCCTGATGTCGGGGATCGTCAGCTCTTGGGCGAAGATCGAGATCGAGTCGTCGCGGGCGCTGACCCGGCCCTTGACGGCGCAGACGGTGTCTTGGGCCAGCATCGTCGAGTAGGTCATGTAGGCCGACGGGAAGAAGAGGCACTCGATGGCGCCGTCGAGGTCTTCGACGGTGGCGATGGCCCACAGGTCGCCCTTCTTCGTGCGCTTCAGCTGCAGGCTGGTGATCAGCCCCGCCACGGTGACCGGGGTGCCGTCGGGCCTGCCCTCCTCGCCCATCAGCGCCGCGATCGGGGTGTCGGCGTGCGTGGCCAGAATGTGCTCGATGCCGAAGAGCGGGTGGTCAGAGACGTAGAGCCCGAGCATCTCGCGCTCGAAGCTGAGCAAGGTCGTCTTGTCCCACTCCATGGTCGGCACCGGCGGCAGACCGTCGAAGGTGCCGGGGCCACCCTGCCCACCCGCCGCACCGTCGGCGACGTCGTCGCCCATCAGCGCCCCGAACAGGCTGTCCTGGCCGATGGCCTCCTGCTTCTTCACCTCGATGAGGGCGTCGATGTAGCGCTCGTGCACCTCGACCTGCCCGCGCCGGCTCTCGCCGAGGGAGTCGAAGGCGCCGCCCTTGATGAGCGACTCGATGGTGCGCTTGTTGCAGACCACAGCCGGCACCTTCGAGAGGAAGTCCTTGAAGGAGGCGAAGGCGCCCTTCTCCTCTCGCGAGCGCACGATCGCCTCGACGACGGGCAGGCCGACGTTGCGGATGGCGGCGAGGCCGAACCGGATGTCGGTACCGACCGCCGCGAAGTTCGCGATCGAGGAGTTGACGTCGGGCGGCAGCACCTTGATGCCCATGTGCCGGCACTCGTTGAGGTAGAGGGCTGACTTGTCCTTGTCATCGCGCACGCTCGTCAGCAACGCTGCCATGTACTCGGCCGGGTAGTTCGCCTTGAGGTAGCCGGTCCAGTAGGAGACCAGCCCGTACGCAGCCGTGTGGGCCTTGTTGAACGCGTAGTCGGAGAAGGGGACCAGCACGCCCCAGAGGGCCGCGATCGACGCCTCGTTGAAGCCCTGGTCCTTCATACCGCCGGCGAAGGTGCCGTACTCGGCGTCGAGCACCTCCTTCTTCTTCTTGCCCATGGCCCGGCGGAGCAGGTCGGCGGTGCCCAGGGTGTAGCCGGCCAGCTTCTGCGCGATCTCCATGACCTGCTCCTGGTAGATCACCAAGCCGTAGGTCGTGCCGAGGATGGGCTCGAGGGCCTCGATCATCTCGGGCTGCAGCTTGCCCTTGAGCTGCGGGTCGAGCGGAATGAGCTCCTGCTTGCCGTTCTTGCGCAGGGCGAAGTTCGTGTGGGCGTTGACCCCCATCGGGCCCGGGCGATAGAGCGCGAGCGCGGCCGAGATGTCCTCGAAGCTGTCGGGCTGCATGAGCCGCAGCAGCGCGCGCATGCCGCCCCCGTCGAGCTGGAAGACGCCGAGGGTGTCACCGCGCCCGAGCAGCTCGAAGGTGGCCGGGTCGGTCATGTCCTTGGAGAGGGCGTCGAGATCGATGGTCTCGTCGCGGTTGAGCGTGATGTTCTCGATCGCGTCGTCGAGGATCGTCAGGTTGCGCAGCCCAAGGAAGTCCATCTTGACCAGCCCGAGCGCCTCGCAGCTGGGGTAGTCGAACTGCGTGATGATCTGGCCGTCCTGCAGGCGGCGCATGATCGGGATGACGTCGACGAGCGGCTCGCTGCTCATGATGACGCCGGCCGCGTGCACCCCCCACTGACGCTTCAGGCCCTCGAGCCCGAGGGCGGTCGCCACGACCTCCTGGGCGGCCGGGTCGCCGTCGTGCACGGCCCGGAAGTCGGCGGCCTCGGCGTAGCGCTTCGCGGTCGGGTCGAAGACGTTGGAGAGCGGCATCCCCTTGCCCATCACGTCGGGCGGCATCGCCTTGGTGAGCTTCTCGCCCATCGCGAACGGGTGGCCGAGCACTCGGCTGGCGTCCTTGAGCGCCTGCTTGGCCTTGATGGTGCCGTAGGTGACGATCTGGGCGACGCGCTCCTCGCCGTACTTCTCGGTGACGTAACGGATCACCTCGCCGCGTCGGCGCTCGTCGAAGTCGACGTCGAAGTCAGGCAGCGAGGGCCGCTCGGGGTTGAGGAAGCGCTCGAAGATCAGGCCGTGCGGCACCGGGTCGAGGTCGGTGATGCCCATCGCGTAGGCGCACATCGAGCCGGCGCCCGACCCGCGGCCGGGGCCGACGCGGATGCCGTTCCGCTTGGCCCAGTTGATGAAGTCGGCCACGACAAGGAAGTAGCCGGCGTAGCCCTTCGAGACGATGACGTCCTGCTCGAAGGCGGCCTGCTGCTGGGCGTAGGCGGGCACCCCGTTCGGGAAGCGGCGCCCCAGGCCGGTCTCGACCTCCTTGATGAACCAGGTGGTCTCGCTCTCCCCCTCCGGACAGGGGAAGCGCGGCATGTAGCGTCCCTCGTCCTCGGTGAAGGAGACCTCGCAGCGCTCGGCGATGAGCAGCGTGTTGTCGCACGCCTCAGGAAGCTCACGCCACACGTGTCGCATCTCGTCGGCCGACTTGAGGTAGAACTCGTCGGCGTCGAACTTGAACCGGTCCGGATCCATCAGGGTCGAGCCCGACTGCACGCAGAGCAGGGCGGCGTGGGCCTTGGCGTCTTCGGCCCGGGTGTAGTGCAGGTCGTTGGTGGCCAGCAGCGGCAGCTTCAGGTCGCGGGCCAGGCGGATGAGGTCTTTCTGCACCCGGCGCTCGATCTCGAGGCCGTGGTCCATCAGCTCGCAGAAGACGTTCTCCTCGCCGAAGAGGTCACGCAGGTCGGAGGCCGCCTGACGGGCCTCTGCGTACTGGCCGAAGCGCAGCCGGGTCTGGATCTCGCTGCTCGGGCAGCCGGTCGTGACGATCAGGCCCTTGCCGTAGGTGCTCATCAGCTCGCGGTCGATGCGCGGCCACTTCGTGTAGACCTGATCGAGGGAGGCGATCGAGCTCATGCGGAAGAGGTTGTGCATGCCCTCGTTGTTCTGGGCGAGCATCGTCATGTGGGTGTAGGAGCCGCTGCCCGAGATGTCGTCGCGGCCGCCGTTGCCCCAGCTGACCTTGGTGCGGTCGCTGCGGTGCGTTCCCGGCGTGATGTACGCCTCGACCCCGATGATCGGCTTGACCCCGGTGCCCTGCGACTTCTTCCAGAACTCGTAGGCCCCGAAGACGTACCCGTGGTCGGTGGTCGCGAGCGCCGGCATCCCCATCCGCGCGGCCTCGGCGAAGAGGTCACCGATGCGGGCAGCACCGTCGAGCATCGAGTACTCCGTATGCACGTGCAGGTGCGCGAAGTTCCGGTGGGCTGGCGGGGCGGGTTGGGTCGACATCGTGGACGAGTCTAAGCCCGCTCGCAGACACCCCTCGGCGTGTCGCCGAGGGGAGTCGTGCGGCATCCGGCTCGAGGACGCTCCAGCGACGAAACGCGACGCTCAGGCTCTGGTTGAGGCTGAGACCTCAGAAGTTCGCGACGATGTCGAGCGCCCGTTGGAGGTCGTCGGGGTAGGGGCTCTCGAAGTGAACGTACTGGCCCGTGCCGGGGTGCTCGAACCCGAGGCCGACCGCGTGCAGCCACTGTCGGTCGAGCTTCAACCTCGATGCGAGGCTCGGGTCGGCGCCGTACATCGTGTCGCCGCAGCACGGGTGGTGCAGGGCGGCGAAGTGCACGCGGATCTGGTGGGTGCGACCGGTCTCGAGGTGGATGTTGAGCAGGCTGGAGTGCCGGAAGGCCTCGATCACCTCGTAGTGGGTGACCGAGGGCTTGCCGCCCTTCATGACGGCGAACTTGTACTCGTGGCCGGGATGACGCCCGATCGGGGCGTCGATGGTGCCGACGACGGGGTCAGGCAGTCCTTGCACGAGCGAGTGGTATGTCTTGTCGACCGTACGGCTGCGGAAGGCCTGCTTGAGGCGTGAGTAGGCGACCTCGCTCTTGGCCACCACCATCAGGCCGGAGGTGCCGACGTCGAGGCGGCTGACGATCCCCTGGCGCTCGGGCGCGCCCGAGGTGGAGATGCGGTAGCCGGCAGCCGCCAACCCCGACACCACGTCGGGGCCGACCCAGCCGACGCTGGGGTGGGCGGCCACCCCGACCGGCTTGTCGACCACAACAAGATCGTCGTCGTCGTGCACGATCGTCATGCCCGGCACGGGAGAGGCGACGACCGCGAGGCTGGGGCTCGGGGCGACGCTCGGCAACGACACCTCGAGCATCGAGCCGGCCAGCAGGCGTTCGGACTTGCCGACCGACGCGCCGTTCTGGATGACGTGGCCCTGCGCGGCCAGGTCGGCCGCCTTGGTGCGGGAGAGCCCGAAGAGACGCGCGACCCCAGCGTCGACCCGTTCGCCCTCGAGGCCGTCGGGCACCAGCACAGTTCGAACCTCAGACATCGCTTCTCTCGTTCCGCGCTCGGTCGCCGCTCGCGCTCTCGGCGGCGGCATCGTCAGGGCGTTCGGCGCGTTCAGAACGGCCGCCGCCGCTGTCACCATCTCGGCGCCCGTCTCGATGCCCATCTCGATACCCATCTCGATGCCCATCGACGCCGATCCCGAGCAGGGCCAGCAGCACGATGAGACAGGCAGCGCTGACGATCCAGATGTCGGCCACGTTGCCGATGAACCATCGGTTGTAGTCGATGAAGTCGACGACGTGGCCCGACCCGCCACCGGGCGGACGGACGAACCGGTCGGTGAGGTTGCCGACCGCGCTGCCGAGCAGGAGCCCGAGTGCGATCGCCCAGGCCCGGGAGCCCAGGCCCTTGGCCACGAACACGATGGCGACGAGCACCCCCAGGGCGATGGCCGTCATGACCCAGGTGTTGGAGGCGCCCAGGGACAGTGCGGCGCCGGGGTTGCCGATCAGCTTGAAGCGGATGAACTCGCCGACGAACGGACGCGGCTGCCCGTCGGCGAGCCGGTCGAGCGCAATGGCCTTGGACACCTGGTCGCTGGTGTAGGCCAGCACCGCCACCACCACGAGGAGGGCGAAGAGGGCCCGGCGCCGGGAGGCCGGTGCGGCCGGCTCTGCCGTCGACGAAGTGCCGTCGGAGTTCAGTGGCGATCCTGTTTTGCTTGGCATGACATGCACAGGGTCGCACGAGGACGGGCCTGGAGTCGAAGCTTGCCGATCGGGTTGCCGCAGTTCTCGCAGATGCCGTACGTTCCGGCGTCGAGCTGCTCGAGGGCGTGCTCGGCCTGGTCGAGCGAGGCCCGAGCGTTGTTGGCCAGCGCGATCTCGTGCACGCGCTCGGCCGTCATCGAACCGGCGTCGGCCTGGTCGTCGCCCGCTCCGTCACCCGAGTCGCGCAGCAGGTGGTCGAGCTCCTCCTCGGCCAGCCGCACCTCCTCGCGGTGGTTGTCGATCTCCTCCACGAGGATGCCGCGCACCTCGGTGATCTCGGCGGGGCTCCACGGGCTCTCGTCGTCCTTGACCCGAAGGCGGTCGGTGAGCTTGCCCACCGACGCCTTCGCGCCGGTCGTGGTCTTCGCCGACGGTGACTTCGTCGGCCTGGCCTGCGTCACGGATGCCTTCTTCGCTGCGGCTCTCGCCGCGGTTGTCGCTACCGGGGGCGTGGTGGCGGTGCTCGCCCTGGCCGTCCTGGTGCGGGTGCTGGTGCTGGTGCTGGCCGGCGCTGCCTTTTTGGCCGGCGCTGCCTTTTTGGCCGGCGCTGCCTTCTTGGCCGGCGCTGCCTTCTTGGCCGGCGCTGCCTTCTTGGCCGGCGCTGCCTTCTTGGCGGGCGCGGTCTTCGTCCCAGCGGTGACAGCCTTCCGAGCCGTGACCGAGGAACCACCGCCTCGGGATACGACGGCCTGCTCTGCTACGGCTTTGCCCGCCGCTGTCTTCTTCGCCGCCATCTCACCCTCCGTGGCTCATGCCATCGACACCCCACAAGTGGGGCTGACTGTAAGGCCCTGCTGACCAGAGCACCAAACACGACACCAACGTGGCGCGGCGTGGCGGTGGTGACACGTCGCGGGCCGGCCGCCCGTGCACACGATGAAGGGTCGCCCGAACGTTGTCTGAGCAACCCGTCATCGTTGTGGCGCCGGCGCTGGGTCGCTGACCGGATCAGCCCTGCTGCGCGCTCTCCGGCGCTGCCTCTGCGTGCTCGGTCGGCGCTGCCTCCGCGTGCTCGGTCGGCGTGGCCGGCTCGTGCTCGCTCTTGTCGAGGTCGTGCAGCTGGCCCTCGATGTAGGACTTCAGGTTGCTGCGGTAGTTCCTCTCGAAGCCGCGCAGCTCCTCGATGGTGCGGTCGAGCAGGCTCTTGCGCTCGGCGAGGTCGTCGAGCACGGCGGCCTTCTTCTGCTGGGCTTCGGCCACCATGCCCGTGGCGCGCTCTCGTGACTCCGTGAGCATCTCGTCGCGCTGGGCCGTGGCGGCGGCGATCATCTCGTCGCGCTGGGCTGTGGCCGCGGCGATCATCGCGTCGCGCTCGGCTGCGGCAGCGGCCGCGAGCTCCTCCGCCTGGCGGGCGGCCTCGTCGTGTTTGGCCTGGCCGGCTCCGGCAAGCTCGTCGAACGTCGTCTGGCCGGTCGACAACAGCTCGTCGTGGCGCTGTTGCGCTTCGGCGATGAGGGCGGCATGGCGGCTCTGCGCCTCGGTGATCAGCTCGTCGCGTCGAGCCTCACCGGCCGCGACGTGCTCGTCGTGCAGTCGCTGGGCGAGCGCGATGACTCCGGACGCGTCGAGTCCGGCGGTCGAGGCCGAGCCCATCCCCGTCGGCGCCGTGACGCCACTGCTGTTCGCGTCGGCCGGCGCGCTGTTGTCGGGAGAGTCGTGCCCAGAGTCGTGCCCAGAGTCGTCGGCGCTGTCGTCGCCCGACGGGGCTGCGGCGTCGGCACCGTCCACTTGAGCCGTCGCCCGCTCGATGCGCTCCTTGGCATCGCGCTCTGCGTTCTCGGCATCGGCGCTGGCCTTGGCCGCGCGGTCGGAGGCCGCCTTGAAGGCTCGCTCGGCGTCTTCGATCCGTGCCGTGATCGAATCGAGCTTGGCCTCGTCGTCGGCGCGCGCAACGTTCAGCTTCGCCGTCGTGGGGTCGGAGCCGCGAACGGCCGGCTGGTTCTTGCTGGCCCGGCAGTCGTTGAGCTGCTTGAGGTAGTCGTCGCGCTGCTCGATCAGCGAACGCATCTCGGCGACGATCTCGTCGAGGAAGTCATCGACGTCCTGCTCTGCGTAGCCCTTTCGGAACTGAGTGGGCTGGAAGTGCTTGTTGAGCACCTGCTCGGGCGTTAGGGCCATGGGTCACCTCGGTAGACGAAATGGATCAGGGTCACGTTATCCAACGTCCGGGCCGGCAACCACCGCAGAGCGGTCTCAGGTCAGGAAGGTGGGAACGTTGAGAGCCACCGAGGTGAGCAGCATCAGCACCAGGAACGACAGGTCCAGACGCACTCCGCCGAGGTTGGGCGACGGGACGACCTTGCGCAGGGCTCGCAGGGGTGGGTCGGTCACGGTGTAGACCGCTTCGGCGATGACGAGCACGACGCCGCTCGGCTTCCACGAACGCGCCAGCACCTGTACCCAGTCGATGATGAAACGACCGATGAGGGCGATGAAGAAGGTGAAGACCACCACCCCGTACACAGTCCAGAACGCGTTCATGTCTCCAGTCTCGCCGATCCGTGCCGACAAGACACCATCGACCCTGCTGACGTGGGCTCGCCCGAGAGGCGGTCAGCTCTGGTTGAAGAAGTTGCGGGTGCTCGCAACGGGAACCTCGGGCTCATCGGCCGAGACCTCGACGTGGGCGGGCGAGAGCAGGAACACCTTCGAGGTCACCCGCTCGATCGAGCCGTGCAGGCCGAAGACGAGGCCCGCCGCGAAGTCGACGAGCCGCTTGGCGTCGGCGTCGTCCATGTCGCTGAGGTTCATGATGACCGGCACCTGGTCGCGGAACCACTCACCGATGTTCTTGGCCTCGTTGTAGGTGCGTGGGTGGATGGTCGTGATTCGGCTCAGACCGCCGACGTCGGAGTCGCGCACCACGGCCGCCACGGGCCGCTTCATGGGTAGCTGGGTGACGGCGGCCGTGTGCTCGCCGGCTTCGGTGCCCTCGTAGGCCTCGTGGTCGTCGTACCCGTCGTCGTAACGCTGTTGCCGCGGGTCCTCCTCGCTGAGTCCGAGGTACACCATCGTCTTGCGCAGTGCCCCTGCCATGGCCAACTCCCAAGGAAAAACGTCTGAATCGTCGAACTGCGGTCGCGCATGACGTTACAGAAGGGGTGCCCGTGATCCGAGGATTGCGGTTCCGACACGCAGGTGAGTTGCCCCGGCTGCCACCGCCGGCTCGAGGTCGGCGCTCATCCCGGCCGAGATCCAGCCGGCTTCAGGGTGACTGGCCCGGATGCCGTCGGCGATGTCGCGCAGATCGGCGAAGCACAGAGCGGGGTCGGCGCCCACGGGCGCGACGGCCATCACCCCACGCAGGCGGAGCCGGTGGTGGGCGGCGATGCGGTCGGCGAGCTCGCTCACCTCCTCGCGTCGTGCGCCGCCGCGGGAGGTGTCGCCGTCGAGGCTCACCTGCACCAGCCCGTCGAGCACGCGGTCGGCGGACTCGGCCCCGCGTGCGAGTGCGTCGATGACCTTGGCCCGGTCGAGGGAGTGCACGGCGTCGGCGTAGCCGGCCACGCGACCCGCCTTGTTCGACTGGAGCTGACCGATGAAGTGAACGGTGAGCGCGTCGGCAACGCCGCTGCTGTGCTCCCGAAGTGCAGCTCGCACTTCGCCGACCTTCCCGGCCGCCTCCTGGTCGCGGTTCTCACCGATGTCCCGCACACCGAGCTCATGCAGCGTCAGCACGTCGGATGCCGGAAAATGCTTGGTCACCACGATCAGGTGCACCTCGCCGGGGTCGCTGCCCACGGCGTCGCAGGCTCGGGCGACTCGCTCGCGAACCGCGGTGAGGTTTCGGGCGAGCTCGTCCCGCCGTGTTGCGCTGGTCATGTCGATGCTGCCTCTCGGAGCATCACGACGCCGGCGAACCGGCCCGTGACGTGGTCGCGACGGTAGGAGTAGAGGTCGTCGTGCTCACGCGTGCACCCGGGCACCCACGTGATCGCAGCACCGGCGCCCACCAGCTGTTCGACCACGCCGGCGGCGACGTCGATCGCGTCGGTGCCGGTCCAGGACCGTGCACGCGAGGACGGCGACACCGCTGCCGCCCGGTCGGCGAGGTCGCCCGGCACCTCGTAGCACCGACCGCACACGGACGGACCGACGGTCGCGCTGATCTGGCTCGCCCCGAGCTCGCGCATGGCCCCGATCACCCGCAGCACCACCTGCGAGATGAGGCCCGGTCGCCCGGCGTGTGCCGCACCGATGACCCCTGCGCCCTCGTCGTAGAGCAGCACCGGCACACAGTCGGCGACGAGCACCGCGAGAGCGAGCCCGGTCTCGCGGCTCACGACGGCGTCGGCGTTCGGCGCAGCCTCAGTCCAGGGGCCGCGTGCGACGACCACGTGGTCGCTGTGCACCTGGTTCAGGAAGAGCAGTCGTTGCCGGGGCACGTCGAAGGCCGCGGCGAGGGCCGCCCGGTTCGACTCGACGTCGACCGCGTCGTCACCGACGTGTCCGCCGAGGTTGAGGCCGCGGAACGGAGCCGAGCCGGCGCCGGCCGATCGGCCGGTGAAGCCCAGCTCGACCGTTCTCGCGGGGGTGGTGACGGAGGTGGTCGCTACCGCCGAGCGCCAGAAGAACACCCGGCCAACCTAGCCGGTGGCCGGGTGCGGGGCCTGGTCTGGGCTCGGCGAGCGGGGCCGAGCCCAGACCAGTGCGACGGACGAGCGGCTACTTCAGGAAGTCGGGAACGTCGAGGTCGTCACTCTCTTCGAAGCTGACCTGACGCGGTGGCTGCGAGACCGGCTGCGCGGCTGGTGCCGCCTCGGCGGGCTCGGGGGTGCGGGCCGGCTGGGTCTGCTGGGTCGTGGCCGGAGTGGCCACCGGGTAGCTCGGGGCAGGAGTCGACGGGCGCTGCGCGGCCGCGTTGGGCCGGCCTCCCATGACCTGCCCGAGGGCGCGACCGTCTTCGCGTTTGGTCGGCCCGCCTGCGTCGAACCCGGCCGCGATGACCGTCACGCGCACCTCGTCGCCCAGAGCGTCGTCGATCACGGCACCGAAGATGATGTTGGCCTCGGGGTGGGCGGCCTCCTGAACGAGCCTCGCCGCCTCGTTGATCTCGAAGAGACCGAGGTCAGACCCGCCCTGAACCGAGAGCAGCACCCCGTGGGCGCCGTCGATCGAGGCCTCGAGCAGGGGCGAGCTGATGGCCAGCTCGGCCGCCTGCACCGCGCGGTCTTCGCCACGGGCCGAGCCGATGCCCATGAGCGCCGAACCGGCGCCCTTCATGACCGACTTCACGTCGGCGAAGTCGAGGTTGATCAGGCCGGGGGTGGTGATGAGGTCGGTGATGCCCTGCACGCCGGAGAGAAGAACCTGGTCGGCGGAGCGGAACGCGTCCATCATCGAGACGTTCCGGTCGCTGATCGACAGGAGCCGGTCGTTCGGGATGACGATCAGGGTGTCGACCTCCTCGCGGAGGCTGGCGATGCCCGACTCGGCCTGGTTGGCGCGCCGACGACCCTCGAAGGTGAAGGGCCGGGTCACGACGCCGATAGTCAGGGCGCCGATGTCGCGGGCGATGCGGGCCACGACCGGGGCGCCGCCGGTGCCGGTGCCGCCGCCCTCCCCTGCGGTCACGAAGACCATGTCGGCGCCGCGAAGCACCTCCTCGATCTCCTCGGCGTGGTCTTCGGCCGCCTTCTTGCCGACCTCGGGGTCGGCGCCGGCGCCGAGCCCCCGGGTGAGCTCGCGGCCCACGTCGAGCTTCACGTCGGCATCGCTCATGAGCAGCGCCTGGGCGTCAGTGTTGATGGCGATGAACTCGACGCCCTTGAGGCCGACGTCGATCATCCGGTTGATGGCGTTCACACCGCCACCGCCGATGCCGACGACCTTGATGACGGCCAAGTAGTTCTGCGGTGCTGCTGCCACGTGAGTGGGCCTTCCTCGGTGATGGTGCACGGTTCTGGGTGGTGCTGAAGAGATCGAAGGGATCGTGGTGGAATCGCGGTGGATCGTGGATCGTGGATCGTGTCGGCGGGTGGGCCGGTGGCCTTCGCCGCCACCGAACCGGAGACCGAACCGGAGACCGGGACGACGCACCCTGACGTTAAAGGTAAGGCTAAAGGTTACAGTTTGGTCACGACGTGTGACCTGACCGTATGACGTGAGACGGGGCCGATCAACCCGGGGGTCGGCGTGTCGGCACCCCACTTCGTCGCCAGTGACCGGTGCGGCGCTCCCGTCGACCCCAACCACACCTTCAGACCCATGCGTAGACCCTCGCCCCAAACCAGACCGAAGCACGAGTAATGGCCCGCACCGTTGCCGGTGACGGGGTGGGGGCCGGTCAGCGAGTGACGGGCGAGCTCGGAACGCTGACGTCAACGGTGGAGCCGGGCTGCTTGAGCAGGATCACGACGAGCCTGGCCTTGGTGACCGCGTCGCCAGGCCCGCCCCAGACCACCGTCTTGCGCGCACCCTTGACCGTCAAGGTGAACTTCACCTGGTCGGCCGCCGAGACGGTGACTCCTGAGACCGTTCTGCGCAGGGCCGGGTCGAGAGCCGAGAGGGCCTGCAGGGCCGCCGTCACCCCCACCCGGGTCACCACGGTCGTGCCTGCGGTGACCAGCGGCACTCCCTGCGGAGGATCGGCCACCGTGCGGAAGGCGAAGCCCTTTCCGTCGACCACCTCGACCCGGCCGGAGGAGGTACGCACGGCCAGGGCTGCCTCACGAGGGCGCACCGTGATCGTGACGGTGTGCGGAAGACTTCGCTCAACCGCGATGTCGGCCCATTGGCGGTCGGCTTCCAAGCGCCGGGTGACCGCCGCCGTGTCGACCCGCAGCACTGGGCCGCCGAGGGGTACGGCGGCGGCTCGGCGAACCTGCGCAGCCTGCGCCGTCGAGGCGCCCTTGACCACCACGGCGTCGGCCGTGAACACCGGGCTGAACCAGCCGAGCCAGGCCACCAGGCCCATCGCCAGCAACAGAGCCACCGCGACCGCGGCGATGACTCGGGGCCGGCGCCGGGCGGCTGCGGCGCGCTTCTCGAACCGGATCCGCGCCGACGACAGGCCCTGGTCGGTGTCGCGCTTCGGGTCGCGCGTCAGCAGACGGGTGATCATCATGAGACATCCTCGTGAAGCAGCCGCAGCACCTCGGGCCCGATCATCGTGACATCACCGGCGCCGACGGTCAGCAGCAGGTCGCCCGGGCGCACCAGCCTCGCGGCCCGAACCGCGACCTCGCTCCACGACGGCACGTAGTGCACCTGCACGCCGGGGCGGGCGAGCGCAACGGCGTCGGCCACCAGGGCACCCGATACCCCTGGCACGGGGTCTTCGCGAGCGGCGTAGACATCCATCACCAGCACGACATCGGCCGGCGACAAGCCGGCGCCGAGCTGCTTCGCGAAGTCGCGGGTGCGGCTGTAGAGATGGGGTTGGAACACGACGACGAGTCGGCCGGTGCCTTTGACCAGGCCGGCCGCCGTCTCGACCACCGCGGTCACCTTGCCGGCGTTGTGGGCATAGTCGTCGACGACCACGACCCCGCCCGCCTCGCCCTTGGGCTCGAACCGCCGGCGTGTGCCCGTGAACGACGCGAGGCCGGCCAGCACCAGGTCGGGGCGTTGCCCCAGCCCGTGGACGGCCGCAGCGTAGGCGGCGGCCGCGTTGAGGGCGTTGTGTCGGCCGGGCACAGCGAGACGGAGCTCGAAGGTCTCCCCCGCGTCGGTGAGCCGCACCGTCGAGCTGAGACCGTCGACATGGTCGCTGAGCACCAGGTCGGCCTCGGGAGCGAAGCCGTAGGTGAAGACCCGGACGCCGGTCGCCCGGGCGCGCCGGGCGAGCTCGACGGCGCCGTCGTCATCAGCACAGGTCACGAGCAGGCCCTGCGGGCGGATGGTCGAGACGAAGACGTCGTACGCCGCCTGGACAACGTTGAAGTTGAGGTAGAAGTCAAGGTGGTCCGGCTGCACATTGGTGACGATCGCCACCTCGGGCCGGTAGACGATGAAGGAGCCGTCACTCTCGTCGGCTTCGGCGACGAACACGTCGTCAGAACCGTGGTGGGCGTTGGTGCCGTGCTTGGCCAGCTCGCCGCCCACCGCGAACGACGGGTCGAGCCCGGCCCCCTGCAGGGCCACCGTGAGCATCGAGGTCGTGGTCGTCTTGCCGTTAGCCCCGGCGACCGCCACCGCTCGGTGGCCGTTCATCAGAGCGGCCAGGGCCTGCGCCCGGTGCAGCACGGGAACCCCTCGCCCGCGGGCGGCCAGCAGCTCGACGTTCTCGTCGCGGATCGACGACGACATCACGACGGTGTCGGCGTTCGACTGGTGGGCGGCGTCGAAGCCCACCCACACCTGCGCCCCTTCTCGTTCGAGGGCGAGCAGTACGGGCACGTCCTTGGCGTCGGATCCGGACACCGACAGACCTCGACCCAACATGATGCGGGCCACGCCCGACATGCCGGCGCCACCGATCGCAAGGAAGTGCACGTGCCCGAGGCGGTCGGCCGCCGGCACCGGAGCCGTGAAGTCGAAGCGGGACGCGGCGAAGGGGTCGGTCTCAGACGGTATGCAGGTCATGCGCGGGTGCCCCATGCCAGCTCGACCAGGTCGGCCAGCTGCTCGTCGGCAGCCGGCTCGCCCAGCGCAGCGCTCGCGCGTGCCATCACCGCGAGCCGGTCACCGTCGGTGGCCAGGGGGATCAGCTCGGTCTCGACCCAGTGCGGGGTCAGGGCGTCGTCGTCGACGAGCAGACCTCCCCCGGCGGCCACCACGTCGGCCGCGTTCAGGCGCTGTTCCCCGTTGCCGATCGGCAGGGGCACGTAGACCGCGGGGAGGCCGACCGTCGTGAGCTCGCAGACGGTGTTGGCACCGGAGCGGGCGACGACGAGGTCGGCGGCGGCGTACGCGAGCTCCATGCGGTCTGCGTACTCCACGACGACGTAGGGGGCCCCCACCGCGGGCACGTCCGGCACGAAGGTCTTGCCCTGCCCGGTGACGTGCAGCACCTGCACTCCGCCTCGGCTGAGCGCCGCCACAGTAGAGGCGAACGCGTCGTTGAGGCGTTTGGCGCCGAGCGAGCCACCGGTGACGAGCACCGTGGGCCACTCGGTGGCGAGGCCGAAGTGGGCGAGCGCCTCGTCACGCAGGGCCGACCGGTCGAGTGTCGCGATCTCGCGGCGCAACGGCATCCCGATGCGCCGGGCGTGCGGGAGGTCAGTGGTGCTGAAGGTCGTGGCGACGAACGTGGTGAACCGGGCCCCCACCCGGTTGGCCAGCCCGGGCCGGGCGTTCTGCTCGTGGATGACGATCGGCACCCTGCGCCGCCGGGCAGCGAGGTAGGCCGGGGTGCTGACGTAGCCACCGAACCCCACGACGACCTCGGCGCCGGTCTCGTCGATCGCGGCGCCCGCTGCGTCGACCGCGGCCTTGAGACGGCCCGGAAGCTTGAGCAGGTCAGCGCTCGGGCGCCGCGGCAGCGGCACCTTGGGAACGAACCGTAGCCCAAAGCCTCGCGCCGGGATGAGCCGTGCCTCGAGCCCCTCCTCGGTGCCGAGGGCTGTGACGACCAGGTCGGGGTGTCGCCGGGTCAGCGTGTCGGCCAGGGCGAGCAGCGGCGAGACGTGACCGGCGCTGCCCCCTCCCGCGAGCAGGACGGAGGTGGGCGAGGACATCGCGATCACCGGCCCCCGCGCCGGGACGAGAGCGTGGCGCGCGTGGGCAGCACCGCGAACGACCGTTTGATCATGCTCGGTCGGGCCGCCAGCAGGGCCCGGCAGCCGGGTTCGCCCCGCGCGAAGGACAGCAGGATGCCCAGAGCCACCATCGTGGTCACCAGCGACGAGCCGCCCGCGGAGACGAGTGGAAGGGGCACCCCCACGACAGGGAAGAGCCCGATGACCGAACCGATGTTGATGATGGCCTGCCCGAGCAGCCACGCCATGATGCCCGCTGCCGCGATGCGCACGAACTTGTCCTGGGTGCGCTTGACCAGCCGGTAGGCCGCCCACGCCAGGATGGCGAAGAGGGCCAGGATCATCAAGGTTCCGGGAAGCCCGAGCTCCTCGCCGATGATGGCGAAGATGAAGTCGTTGTGCGCCTCGGAGAGCCACTCCCACTTCTCCTTCGACGCGCCGAGGCCGACGCCCCACCAGCCGCCGTCGGCCAGGGCGTACATGCCGTGCACCGACTGGCCGCAGAGGCCGTTCGGGTCGGTCTGGCACTCCGGCGAGAGAAAGCTGGTGATGCGGGTCATGCGGTTGTCACTGGTCAGCACCATGACGGCCACGCCTGCGAGGCCGAGCATGGCTCCAGCCCCGAAGAGCCACATCGGCGCCCCGGCCACCGCGAGCACGGCAGCGACGATGACCAGCAGCACGATCGCGGTGCCGAGGTCGTGGCCCGCAAGCACGAGGGCCAGCACGACCGCCGCGACCGGGATGACGTAGGGCAGCAGCACGTGCACCGGTCGGGCCACGAGGGCGCCCTTGTTGGCGAAGACCATCGCGCCGACGAGCACCAGCGCCAGCTTCGCGAACTCAGAGGGCTGGAACTGCAGCGGCCCGAGGGCCAACCAGTTGCGGTTGCCGTTCACCGTTCTGCCGAGAGGGGTGACGAGCACGAGGGTCTGCAGGGCCACGGCGAGCAGCAGGGTCGGCACGGCGAGCCGCTTCCACCAGGCCACCTGCAGGTGCACCGCCACGGCCGCGCCGACCGCACCGATACCGGCGAACATCAGCTGGCGCAGGAAGACCGAGTACGAGGCCTGGTCAGACAGGAGCGCCTCGACGCTGGAGGCCGAGAAGACCATGATCAGCCCGAACACCACGAGGGTCGTGGTGGCCCCGAGGATCAGGTAGTAGGTGGTGAGCGGCGACTCGAGGCGGCCGATGACCGGCAGCGCGCGCGCGGCGCCTGGGGGGTCTTCGGCGGTGCGGGCAGCAGTGACCTTGCGCGGGGTGGTGGTCGTGCTCACAGCTCACCCACGTCGTTCTCGGCGTGCCATCGAACCGCCTCCTCGAAGGCATCGCCCCGGGCTCCGTAGTTGGTGAACATGTCCATGGAGGCCGCGGCCGGCGCCAGCAGCACCACATCGCCCGGCTGGGCGAGCCGGGCAGCCTGGGCGACGACGTGACGCATGACCCCAGTGTCGGTCGCGGCCACGTCGACGACGGGGACCTCGGGCGCGTGTCGGGCCAGTGCTTGCGCGATCTGGTCGCGGTCGGCCCCCACGAGCACGACGCCCCGCAGTCGCGAGGCCATCTCCTCGACGAGGCTGTCGACGTCGGCGCCCTTCAGCAGGCCCCCGGCGATCCAGACGACGCTGTCGAACGAGCGGATCGCCGCGGCTGCCGCGTGTGGGTTCGTCGCCTTCGAGTCGTTGACGAAGCGAACGCCTCGCACGGTCGCGATCTCGGCAATGCGGTGTCGGTCGGGCCGGAAGGCGCGTAGGCCGTCACGCACCGCGAGCGGCCCGACCCCGTAAGCCCGCGCCAGGGCAGCCGCGGCCAGGGCGTTGGCGATGTAGTGGGGTGCCACCGACGGTGCGTCACCGCGCAGGTCGGCGATGGTGCACAGCTCGGCCGCCGAGCGCTGGCGCTGCTCGACGAACGCCCGGTCGGCCAGCACGTCCTCGACGACGCCCACCATCGACGGCCCGGGGATGCCGGTCGTGAACCCGACGGCCCGGCATCCTTCGACGACGTCGGCCTCCATCACCAGCGCTTCGGTCTGGAGGTCACCCACGTTGTAGATGCAGGCCAGGTGGGTGTGGTCGTAGATCTTGCCCTTGGCCTTGAGGTACTCGGCGTACGACCCGTGCCAGTCGAGGTGGTCGGGTGCCACGTTGAGCACGGCCGACGCCACCGCGGAGATCGACCGCTGCCAGTACAGCTGGAAGCTCGACAGCTCGACCGCGAGCACGTCGTAGGGCTCGGGGTGCAGCACCGCCTCGAGCAAGGGGGTGCCGACGTTCCCCGCGGCGGTCGCGCGCAGACCGGCCGCCTGCAGGATCGAGGACAGCATGGTGACGGTGGTGGTCTTGCCGTTGGTGCCGGTCACCGTGAGCCACGGGGCAGCGCCGTCGCGGGCGCGCATCCGCCAGGCGAGCTCGACCTCACCCCACACGGGGACGTCCGAGGTCGCCGCCGAGAGCATCAGGGGGTCGTGGGGAGGAACCCCTGGTGAGGTGACGACCAGGTCGGTGCCGGGAGGCACGTCGGCCAGGTGCTCGGGGCCGAGCCGCACGTCGACGTCGAGGATGGTCAGGATCGTCGCGCGCTGGGAGATCGCCTCGGTCACATCGCGCGAGACCACCGTGACGTGGGCGCCCCGCTCGGCGAGCGCGTCGGCGGCCGCGAACCCCGACACCCCGAGACCGACGACGAGCACCCGCAGACCGGCCCAGTCTGCGTCGCGGTGGGTGAGCCCCTCACGGGGCTCGTAGGACGGGTCGAAGCTCACTGCGAGCCCACCACCCACTCGGCGTAGAAGAGACCCAGCCCCAGGGCCACGAAGAGGCCGGCGATGATCCAGAACCGCACGACCACCGTCACCTCGTTCCAGCCGACCATCTCGAAATGGTGGTGCAGCGGAGCCATTCGCAGCACCCGTTTGCCCGTCGACTTGAAGGAGGCCACCTGGGCGACCACCGACAGGGTCTCGAGAACGAACATGCCGCCGAGGATGATGAGCAGGATCTCGGTGCGAGTGGTGATCGCCAGCCCGGCCAGCGCCCCCCCGAGGGCCAGCGAGCCGGTGTCGCCCATGAAGATCTTCGCCGGTGTCGCGTTCCACCAGAGGAAGCCGAAGCAGGCCCCCATCCCGGCCGCCGCGACCAGGGCCAGGTCGTGGGAGTCGCGCACCTCGTAGCACTTGATACCCGGGTTGGTCTGACAGTTCTGGTTGTAGGTCCAGATGCTGATGAGCACGTAGGCACCGAAGACCATCGTCGAGACCCCCGTGGCGAGCCCGTCGAGCCCGTCGGTGAGGTTCACCCCGTTGGTCGTGCCGGCGATCATGAGGTTGGCCCACACCACGAACAGCACGACCCCGAGGATCGTGCCTGCGAAAGCGAGGCTGATGTTGGTGTCGCGCACGAAGGAGATGAAGGGTGAGGCCGGGGTGCGGTACTGCGCGTTGGGGAACTGCAGCGCCAGCACCGCGAAGATGACACCGACCAACGCCTGGCCGAGCAGCTTCTCGCGCGAGCGCAGCCCCAGGCTGCGTTGCTTGCTGATCTTGATGAAGTCATCGAGAAAACCCACCACCCCCATGCCCACCATGAGGAAGAGCACCAGCAGACCACTGGCGGTCGGCGGGGTGAGCGTGAGCAGGTGGGCCACGGCGTAGGCCACGACAGTGGCCGCGATGATGACCGCGCCCCCCATCGTGGGGGTACCGCGCTTGGTGTGGTGCGAGGTGGGTCCGTCGTCACGGATGAACTGCCCGTATCCGCGCCGCTCGAGAAACTTGATGAAGAGCGGGGTGCCGAGCAACGAGATGATGAGCGAGAACGTCGCGGCGAGGAGCACACCCTTCACTGCGCGACCACCTCTCCTGTCGGCGACGTCGGCGGCGCCGTCTGGGCCAGCCGGTCCCCGAGCCACCGTAGCCCGCTGTCCCGGCTCGACTTGACCAACACGACGTCGCCGCGCCGAACGGTCGCCTCGATGTGGTCGTAGGCCGCCTCGATGTCGGGCACCCAGTGGGGGGCGCCCATCACCCGGGCGCCCGCACCGACGGCCACGATCTCGTCGATACCGAGACCAGCAGCCAGCTGTACGACCGCGCGGTGCTCGTCGTCGCTCTCGTCGCCGAGCTCGAGCATGCTGCCGAGCACCGCCCACCGCCGGCCGTCGGTGGCGATCGCGGCCAGGGCTTCGAGGGCGGCCCGCATCGACTCGGGGTTGGCGTTGTAGGCGTCGTTGACGATCACGACACCGTCGGGCCGTTCGGTGACCTCCATGCGCCACCGGCTCCCCGCGATCGCGGCCGAGAGCCGTTCGGCCACGTCACTGAGCGCCACTCCCAGCTCGAGGGCAGCGGCGGCCACGGCGAGCGAGTTGGCGACGTGGTGCAAACCGCTCTGACGCAGGGTGACCTGGCGTCGTCCTGACGCGGTGACGAGGGTGTAGGTAGCCCTCCCTCGGGCGTCGAGCTCCACGTCTTCGGCGCGCACGTCGGCGCTCGGGGCGCGACCGACGAACACCACCCGCGAGGCCAGGCCGGTCGCCATGGCCGACACGAGGGGGTCGTCGGCGTTGAGGATGCTGAGCCCGCCCGGCCCGACCGCGCGGGGCAGCTCGGCCTTGGCGATCGCGATGTTCTCGCGAGAGCCGAACTCGCCGAGGTGGGCGCTGCCGACGTTGAGCACGATGGCGACCTCGGGTGGTGCGATGGAGGTGAGGTAGGCGATGTGCCCGACTCCCCTGGCGCCCATCTCGGCGACGAGGAAGGCGGTCGTGGGGGTGACGCGGCACACGGTCAGCGGCACCCCGATCTCACCGTTGAGCGAGTTGACCGGGGCCACCGTCTCACCGCTCGGCGCGAGCACCGAGGCAAGCAGGTCCTTGGTGCTCGTCTTGCCCGACGAACCGGTGACGGCGACCACGCGCAGGTGCGGGGCCCGGTCGAGCACCGCCCGCGCCAGGAGCCCGAAGGCGAGCTGGACGTCGTCGACGACGACGCACGGCAGGTCGTCGAGCGGGCGGGAGGTCAGCGCGGCAACCGCCCCGGCGGCAGCGGCGGCAGCCGCGAACGTGTGGCCATCGGCCTGCTCGCCGACGCGGGCGACGTAGAGCCCGCCGGGGCCGCACTCACGTGAGTCGGTGGTGACGGGACCGTCGACGACGACACTCTCAGGGTCGAGCTCGCCGTGGACCCGGCCCCCCGTGACGTCGCGGATCTCACTGAGCAGCATCGGGATCATGGGCGCGTCCCCGAGGTCGCGGCCGACAGGGCGGCGAGCACGGCATCCCGGTCGTCGAAGGGGTGCATGACGCCGTCGATCTCCTGCCCCTTCTCGTGGCCCTTGCCGAGCACGATGACCGTGTCGACGGCGTCGGCCCCACCACGGGTTCTCGTCTCGTCGACCCCGATCGATACTGCTCGCGCGATCGCTGCTGCGCGCGCACCGCCGTCGATGAGCTCGGTGGCCATGGCCGACCCGGCCTCGATGAGCTCGCGTGCGCCGGCCAGCACCGCGGCGCGGATCGCGGCCGGCTGCTCTGACCTCGGGTTGTCATCGGTGACCACGACCACGTCGGCGTGCCGAGCGGCTGCGGCACCCATCCGTGGGCGTTTGCCCCGGTCGCGGTCACCTCCGGCGCCGAGCACCACGATGAGCCGCCCACTGGTGGAGGGCCGCAGTGCGGCGAGCGCCGCGTCGACGGCGTCGGGAGTGTGCGCGAAGTCGACGATGCAGCGCGGCGACCCCGGGCGGTCTGCGGAGCGCGCGGCGCCGGCGGCCACGAGCTGCATTCGCCCCGGCACGTCGGGAGGCACCGCCATCGCGGCCTCCACCGCCGCCGGCTCGAGGCCGATCGCGACCAGCGCCAGAGCCGCCAGCGCGGTGTTGGCCACGTTGAACGTGCCGGCGAGGTGCGAGACGAGCCGCAGCTGCGACCCGTCGCGCGCTTGCAGCGTGAACGTACCGTCGTCGCTCGAGCGAGCGACGACCCAGTCGGCCGACGTGTCACTCGTGCTGACGGTGGTGACCGGCACGCTGGCCTCGGCGGCCAGTCGGAGGCCCCACTCGTCGTCGACCCCCACCACGGCCCGCCGTGACCGGGCGGGGGTGAACAGCGAGGCCTTGGCCTGGTAGTAGTCCTGCATGTCGGCGTGGAAGTCGAGGTGGTCCTGGGAGAGGTTGGTGAACAGCGCCACGTCGTAGACGACCCCGTCGACCCGGTGCAGCGCGAGCGCGTGGCTCGACACCTCCATGACGCAGGTGTCGAGCCCGCGCTCTCGCATCAGGGCCAGGAGGGCATGCAGGTCAGTGGTCTCGGGTGTGGTGCGCACGGAGTCGATGACCTCGTCACCGAGCCGGGTCTCGACGGTGCCGATGAGGCCCGTGCGCCGGCCGTGGGCGCGCAGTGCCGACTCGATCAGGTAGGCCGTCGTGGTCTTGCCGTTCGTGCCCGTCACCCCGATCATTTTCAGATCGGTGGAGGGGTCGCCGTACACCTGGGCGGCGACCGCCCCGAGCACCTCTCGGGGCCGATCGACCACCACGACGGGCATGCCGGCCGGCACCCGGCCGGCGCCGGCGGCATCCGTGAGCACGGCCACCGCACCACGCTCGAACGCCTGGGCGGCGAAGTCGGCGCCGTGGGCGTTGAAGCCGGGCAGGGCGGCGTACAGGTCACCCCGCACCACGGTGCGGCTGTCGAGGCTCACCCCGGTCACGACCGGGTCGGCGTCGGGCTGACGGTCGAGCGGCACCCCGAGGCGAGCGACCAGCTCGCGCAGGGCCACCCCCGAGGTGGCGGGACGGATCAGGGCAGAGGACACGTCATCGAAACTTACAGGCCGTCACGCTTCGCGCGCGCATCGCTCAGCACCGTGGGGTCGCGATCGGACAGGGGCTTGGTCGACCAGACGTGGTAGCTGAGCGGCGACGGCGTGCTGAGCGGCACGTTGTCGCGCTCGAGGAGGTAGGTCATGATCTGGTTGAACACGGGCCCGGCCAGGGCGCCGCCGAACATGCCCGACGTGGGCTTCTGGATGATCACCGCGACGACGTACTTGGCGTTCTCGGCCGGTGCGTAGCCGATGAAGGAAGCCGTGAAGCCGTTGTAGCCCTTCGTCTTGTCGTCGTAGCGGTCGGCAGTTCCGGTCTTGCCGGCCACCCGGTAGCCCTTGATGCGTGCGTCGCGAGCGGTGCCGTCAGGGCCGGTGACCTCTTCCATCATGCGCGACAGCTTCGTGGCGGTGTCCTGCGAGACCACGCGCTCGGGCGTGGTCGCGGGGGTCGGGACGAGCGTGCCGCTGTCGTTGACCGTGCCCTCGACGAGCGACGGGGGCACCCGCACCCCCTTGTTCGCGATGGTCGCGAAGATGCTGGCGGCCTGCACCGCGGTGACGGCGTAGCCCTGGCCGAAGAGCATGGTGTAGCGCTGCTGGGGGTTGATCTTGTCGGCCTTCACCAGCACGCCCGCCGACTCGCCGGGGAAGCCGATCGGCGTTTTCTGCCCCACCCCGAACTTGCGGTAGAAGCTCGCCATCACGGCGGTCTTGACCCGCTCACCGATGAGGATCGTGCCCATGTTCGACGACTTGGCGATGACGCCGGTGGCCGTCATGTTCTCGACGCCGTGGGCCTCGTTGTCCTTGAACCGGATGCCGGCCCGGGGCAGCCGCGAGGGCACGATGACGCCGGTGTCGGGGGTGATCACCTTCTCCTCCAAGGCCGCTGCCAACGTCATCAGCTTGCCGGTCGAACCCGGCTCGAAGGCGTCGTTGAAGGCCACGTTGCCCAGGTTGGCCTTGTTGGCGCCACCCGGGTCGGTCGGGTCGAAGCTCGGGTAGCTGGCGGCAGCGCGCACCTTTCCGGTGGCCGCCTCGATGACAACCGCGGTGCCCGACTCGGCCCCGACCGCCGTGACCTGCTTCGCGAGGGCGTTCTGGGCGTACCACTGCAGGTCGGCGTCGATGGTCAGCTTGACGCTGCGACCGTTGACCACGGGCGTGTCGACCCGCTGCGAGCCCGGAATGACGTAGCCGTCACGGGCCTGTTCGGCCACGAGCTTGCCGGGGGTGCCGGCGAGCACCCCGTTCAGCATCTGCTCGACGCCGCCACCCGGCTGCTGGTCACTGGGCAGCACGAAACCGACGAGCTGGCCCAGGGCCATACCGGACGGGTAGAGCCGCTGGGCGGTGCGCTCGGAGTCGATGCCCGGCACCCCGAGGGCCCGGATCTGCGCCCATACGGTGGGGTTCACGAGCTTCTTGACGATGACGTAGCGCTTGCCGGGACGGGTGAAGAGTCCGTTGAGGTCGGCGACGCTCATGTCGAGCAGCGGCGCGAGCGCGGCCGCTGCACCGGCCGCGCCGACCTTGGTGACGGTGCCGTCGACCCTGGCCTTGTACTCCCGGACCGCGGTCGGGTCGACCGTCACCGTGAAGCGCTCGACCGACTCGGCGAGCACCTGGCCGTTTGTGTCGAGGATCTGGCCGCGTAGCGCCGGCGTCGGCGAGGTGAACTGCCGCTTGTTCAGCGCCGCAGCCTGGGTTGCCGACGCGTCGAACGCCTGGATGCGCAGCAGCTGGCCGGCGAAGACGGTGAAGATCACGAGAACGGTCGCGAGCATCACCGTGATGCGCCGTCTCGGGTTCGCACGGGAGATGCGCAGCCGCCGACCTCGCCGACCGCGGCCTCCGCCCCCTCCTGCGCCACCCCCTCCTGCGCCCCCGGAGCCCCGCCTGCCGGCGGGCGCCTGCGAGCGTTTCGGAGCCGGACCGCGGCCGCGGCCCGTGGGTGAGGCGGCGCGGCCCGTGGGTGAGGCGGCGCGGCCCGTGGGCGAGGCGCCGCGGGCCTTGGGCGAGGTCGACCCGGCCGGGGGACGGGGTGTGGAACGAGCGGCCGGCCGAGCCGGGCGCGCAGTGGCGCCGGCAGGCGGCCGAGCCGGGCGGGCGGTGGCGCCGGAGGCCTGGCCCTTGGCGTTGCCGGGGGCCTGGCCGTCGCGGGCCCGAGCTGCCGGTGTCGTGGCCGCTGCGCGACTGGTCTGTCGCGGTTGCCTGCCTCGCGTCGAAGTCACGCGGTCACCTCGTTCACCCGATGGCGGGAGTCTGTGAGCTCGCGCCGCGGGCGGCGCTCGGTTTCGTGGTCAGTCTCGGGGTTGCGGGCGCTTTGGTCGTGGCAGCCGGGGTCTTCGGCGTGGCGGACCCCTTCTTCGAGGCGGCCTTCTTGTCAGCCTTCGGGGCAGCCTTCTTGTCAGCCTTCTTGTCAGCCTTCGGGGCGACCTTCGGCCCCAGTGGCGCCACCACACCGAGCACCGACGCAGCCGCGGCCCCGACCAGCTTCTGGTCGGAGCCGGTCAGCGGTGGCGGTGGCGTCGCCCGCGTCACGATCGGCAGTGCCTGGTAGGAGGTGGCGGGGTAGGCCGTTCCGGAGACCGTGCCGGTCGCGAGGTTGAGGTAAGCCCGCTCGTTCGACCGGACCATGCCCAGCTTCACTGCAGCGGCGGCCAGAGCGCCGCCGGCCGACGCGGCCGCGATCTCCGCGTTGAGGTTGGCGGCGGAGTTGGTCAGGGCCGTCGACTCACGCTGGAGGGTGCCGACCACGAGCGAGCCCTGCGCCAGGGCGGTGTTGAGCAGGAGCAGCGCGATCAGCCCGACGGTGAGCAGCACGAGGCACAGCGTGGCGAAGGCACCGTTCCCGGTCGCGGTGAACCGGGTGGGCATCACCCGCAACGGTGTCGCCGTGGGGCCGCGTCGCGGGGCGCGCAGCGGGCGTGCCGTGGCCGTCATCTGGCTCATCGGGTGGTTCCCTTCGTTCCGGTACGGGCGGATGCCGTGGGGCGGGTCGAGCGACTCGGCGAACCGGGTGCTCTCGTGCGGCTGGAGTGGGCGGCCCGGTCGGGCTGGTGGTCGCGGGTCCGTTCGGCGACCCGGAGGTGCGCCGAGGCGGCTCGCGGGTTCTGCACGATCTCGGTCTCCGTGGGCTGCTCGCCTCCACGCGTGACGAGCGTGAGGTAGGCCGCGTGCTCGGGAAGCTCGACCGGCAGACCCTCGGGAGTGCTCGAGGTGGCTCCGGCGGCCAACGCCCGCTTGGTCACCCGGTCCTCGAGCGAGTGGTACGACAGCACGGCGATGCGGCCACCGACCGCCAGCACGTCCACCGACTCCTCGATGGCGCGGCGCCAGACGGCCAGCTCGTCGTTGACCTCGATACGCAGCGCCTGGAACGTTCGTTTGGCCGGGTGCCCGCTCTGACGCTGGGACGCGGCGGGGATGACCCGACGCAACAGCTCGACGAGGGGGCCGGAGGTCGTGAACGGCCGCTGTTCACGCTCGCGAACCACGGCGCGGGCGATCTTGCGCGCGAAGCGCTCCTCGCCGTAGTCCTTCAGAACCCGGGCGAGATCGGCGACCTCGTACGTGTTGAGCACGTCGGCGGCGGTGGGGCCGTCGGACTGGTCCATGCGCATGTCGAGCGGTGCGTCGACCCGGTAGGCGAAACCCCGGTCGGCCTCGTCGAGCTGCAGCGAGCTCACCCCGAGGTCGAAGAGGATGCCGTCGACCCGGGCCACCCCGACCCCCTCGACGACGTCTGCGATGTCGTCGTAGACGGCGTGCACCGGCCGGAACCGGTCACCGAAGCGGGCCAGCCGCTCGGCCGACAGGGCGAGCGCCTCGTGGTCGCGGTCGATCCCGATCACCGTGACGTCGGGGAAGGCCTCGAGCACCCCCTCGGCATGGCCCCCCATACCAACCGTGCCGTCCACGTGGACGGCACCCGGGCGAGAGAGGGACGGTTCGAGCAGCGCGAGAATCCGGTCGCGCATCACCGGGACGTGTCGCCCCTGCGCCGGTCCTCGGTCGTCCATGCTCGTCCTTGCTCGCCCTGGGCGTCGTGCGCTTGCGCGGCTGATGGTCTTGTCGTCAGTGCTGCTTGCTGGTCTGCTGCTGGAGCCGTCTGGCCCGACGCGCGATCCTGCGGGCTGGTCCCCATCCGCTGCCTCGCCCGAGACGGGGGAAGTCGTCTCGGGAGGGGAGCGGCTGGAGGCCGGCACTCAGGTCTCGTGGGGCGTCGTTCGCTGCCGGGTCGTTCGGTGGTGCGGACGAGTGGTGGGGCCTAGAAGATGCCGGGAACCACCTCCTCGGTGATGTCGGCGAAGCTCTGCTCGCTCGCGGCCAGGTAGGTGTTCCACCCGGCGCTGTCCCAGACCTCGAGTCGCGACCCGGTTCCGATGACGGTCACCTCACGGTCGAGGCCGGCGTACTGGCGCAGGTTTGCCGGGATGGTGAAGCGGCCCTGCCGGTCGGGCACCTCGTCGGAGGCGCCCGACAGGAACACCCGCAGGTAGTCGCGGGCGGACCGGTTGGTCGTGGGCGCGGCCTGCAGGCCCTGCGCCACCTTCACGAACTCGTCCATGGGGTAGATGAAGAGGCAACGCTCCTGGCCCCGCGTGACCACGAGGCCGTCAGACATCTGGTCGCGGTACTTCGCCGGCAGGATCAGGCGGCCCTTCTCATCGAGCCGGGGGGTGTGCGTACCGAGGAACACGATCGCCACCTCCCCTTCATCGACCCGAGAGGCGCCACCACCGTCGCCCTTCTTCCCCCACTCTACTCCACTTTCCTCCACGGTCAACGACGAACACGTCAGTTTTGGCCCCCTCATCGCACGTTTGCGCAGGTCAGCGACGTGGTCGGAAGTGGAGGGGAACGCCACCCCTCTCCCCTACCGCCCCTACGGCATCCGGCCGGATGCCGTTCATCCACCACCGAGACGGGCCCCGAGCGCTCGTCGCCGCCGCGCGACAGACCCAGATCCAGCCTGCTGACCCCGATATAGCCCGTCGGCGAGTGAACTCTGAGCGTTCCCCGCGCGTTGTGGTGGAGGAAAGTGGAGTCCGGAGTGTTTCGGAGACAGAGAAGCTTCACCGGGTCACGAATTCGGGGTCTTCTTCCTGTGGGCCGTCTCATGAGGGAGGATCACTGAACGGATCTCGCGTCGACCGTCTGGGCGAGGGCGGGCAACTGACCGATCAGCGGCACAGCGGAGGACAGAGTGACGATGGAATTCACCGGGAGCGTTCCCGGCCTGAACCGTGGCGAGCAGCGCGAACCGGGCCAACCTCGCGACCGCGGCCCGGCGGCCGACCTCGACCTCGTCAGAGACGTGGCAGACCGGCTCGTCGGGGCCATGACGACGGTCATCGAGGGCAAGGCCGAGGTCGTGCGAACCACCGTCACGGTGCTGTTCGCCGGCGGGCACCTGCTCATCGAGGACGTGCCCGGCGTCGGCAAGACCATGTTGGCCAAAGCCCTCGCCCGCTCCATCGACGCGTCGGTGCGCCGCATCCAGTTCACGCCCGACCTGCTGCCGAGCGACGTGACGGGCGTCAGCATCTTCAACCAGGACGCCCGGCGGTTCGAGTTCCGCCCAGGGGCCATCTTCGCCAACGTGGTGGTGGGCGACGAGATCAACCGCGCCTCGCCGAAGACCCAGTCGGCGTTGCTCGAGTCGATGGAGGAGCGCCAGGTCACCGTCGACGGCACCACGTACGAGCTGCAGGCGCCGTTCATCGTGATGGCCACCCAGAACCCCATCGAGATGGAGGGCACCTACCCGCTTCCCGAGGCCCAGCGTGACCGGTTCATGGCCCGCATCTCGATGGGCTACCCCTCCCCTGCTGCCGAGCTGGAGCTGCTCGAGGTGCACGGGTCGCGTTCCCCGCTCGACTCACTGCGGCCCGTCACCGACGCCGCGACGATCAACAGCGTCGTCGAGGCGGTGATGCGGGTGCACGCCAGCCCCGCGATCCGCCAGTACATCGTCGACCTGGTGAACCGTTCGCGCTCCACCTCGGCGCTGCGGCTCGGGGCCTCCCCCAGGGCCGGACTGCACCTGCTGAGGTCGGCTCGTGCGCACGCCGCCCTCGAGGGGCGCGACCATGTGATCCCCGACGACGTGCAGCTGCTCGCACCCGCCGTGCTGGCGCACCGGCTGATGCCCTCGAGCGAGACCCAGCTCGCCCGCCGCACGACGACCGAGGTCGTCGGCGACCTGCTGCGCCAGGTGCCCGTGCCTCCCCAGGCTCGCTGAGCTACCCATGCGATCGTTGCGCGGCGTCCTGACCGTTCGGGGACGGGCCTTCGTCGGTTCGGGAGTGCTGCTCGTGCTCGCCGGCGTCATCTTCGGCTTTCGCGACCTGACCCGCTTCGGCGTGCTGCTCCTGGCCCTGCCGATCATCTCGGGTGTACTGGTCAGAACCCGGCGCGCGCGCATGCGCATCGAACGACACGTCTCACCCGAACGGGTCAGCGTGGGGCAGCCGGCCCAGGTGGCGCTCTCCTTCGAGAACGTCTCGACGGCGACGACCCCGCTCTTCCTCGCCGAGGAGCGCCTCGACTACGTGCTCGGCGACCGCCCACGCTTCGTCGTCGGCCGCATCCCGACCGGGCGGGTACGCACCATCGACTACACGGTGCACTCGGCCCTGCGTGGTCGCCACCAGCTCGGTCCGCTGGGGGTGCAGGTGCAGGACCCCTTCGGCCTGGCCAACCGCAATGCGGTGCTGGAGGGCAGAGCCGAGCTGGTCATCCTGCCCGCCGTCCACCCGCTGTCGCAGGCCCGGCGCTCGAGCGCGGGCGTGGGTTCAGAAGGCGAGCAGGCGCACCTGATCGCCCTGCACGGCGAAGACGACGTGACGATCCGCGAGTACCGCGAGGGTGACGACCTGCGGCACATCCACTGGCCGGCCACGGCCCGCACCGGTGACCTGATGGTGCGTCAGGAGGACCGGCCCGCCCAGCGCCGTGCCATCCTCATGCTCGACCCGCGGCCCGCGGCTCACGGTGGCAGCGGGGCCACCGGGTCGTTCGAGTGGGCGGTCACGGCGGTGGCCTCGGTCGCCGTGCACCTCTGCGAGTCCGGGTATGCGGTGCACCTGGTGTGCGCCGAGACCGTGGCCAGCTCACGGGCCGCCGAGACCATGGCCGCGCCGGAGATCCTCGACGCCCTGGCCGTGACGTCCCAGCACGATGAGACCGGCAACGACGAGATCCTTCGCGCGGCCCAGACCCTGGCTGGCGGCGGTGGCCTCGTGGTGGCCGTCGTGGGGCCGACCGACCCCGAGGTGACGGCCCGGATCGCGAGCCTGCGCCAACCGGGCACGACCGCCCTCGCCTTCGTGCTGGATGCCGCCTCGTTCGGCGACGCGCCAGGGGCCGACGACGTCGCGGGACACCTCGAGACCCTGCGGTCCGGCGGCTGGCGCACCGTTGCCGTCAGCCGTGACGACTCCGTGACCCACGCGTGGTCAGCGCTGACGGCCTCGACGGTGGGGACGAGCCGATGAGCCGCCGGCGCTGGCGCATCGCACTGTTGGCCGCCCTGGCCACTCTGGCGGCCGTCTACCCCGTCACGAGCCTGTTCCAGAGCTCGGCGTGGCTGAGCCCGGCCATCGTCATGATCGCGGTCTCGACGGGCGTCGGCCTGCTCATGCGTGGCCTCACCCGTTCGCGGGTGCTCGTCGTGCTCGTCCAGCTCGTCGTGACCGCCTACGTGATCCTGGCGCAGTTCGCCGGCAACACCTTCTTCCTGCTCCTGCCGACCATCTCCACCCTCGAGGCCGCCAACGACTACGGGCTGGAGGCGCTCGACACCCTGGCCCGGTACGCCGCCCCGGCCCCGCTCGGCGACGGCGTCACCTTCTACCTCGTGATCATCGTGACCCTCGTCGCCATCAGCGTCGACGCCATGGCGGCGACCTGGCGCAGCCCCGCCGCCGCCGGCCTGCCGCTGCTGGCCGCCTACCTCGTCACCGCCGCCAACGGCGACTCCACTCTCGCCCTGCGGTTCTTCGTGGTTCCGGCCGCGCTCTGGCTCCTGATGCTGCACACCACGGCGCGCGCTCAGTTCGGTCGATGGAGCACGACCAGCGCCACCGACGAGCAGGCCCGCCCGGTGGTGGCCCAGGACGGCGCCGCGATGCGCTCGTTCAGCACGGGCGCCGCCAAGCTCGGGCTGGCCGGCCTCGTGCTCGCGCTCGTCGTGCCGGTGGTCGTGCCACACTTCCCGCCGCGCTATCTGACCGAGGGCCTGGGTCGCACCAGCGGCGACGGCGGCAGTGGCGGCAGCGTGGGCTTCAACAACACCATCGACCTGACCCGCAGCCTCAACAACGACGACGACTCACCGGTGCTCAAATACACCACTACGGGGTTCACGCGCAGCCCCTTGCGGGTGCTGGCCACCGGCTACTACTCACGCGGTGAGTGGTTGGCGGTCAAGGACTCCAACGAGGTGGGGCAGCCGCAGCCGTTGCCGCCCCCGAGCGATCGCAACGACTACGAGATCACTGTCTCCGACAACACCCTGGCCGCGCCGAACATCGCCGCCCCGTACCCCGTCGTCGCGGTCGCGATGGACGGCACGCCGTGGACCATCGACCCGGTCACCCGTGACGTGCGGGTCTCACAGCCGGTGTCGAGCTACCGCGTCACGTACGCCGACATTGCCCCACTGCCCTCGGTGCTGCGTGAGTCCGGCACGCCCGACTCCCCCGACATCGTCGACGACGACCTCGCCGTGCCCGACACGGCCCGTGACCTGCTCGACTCGTGGTCGAAGAAGGTCACGGCCGGCAAGACCAACCCGCTCGACAAGGCCATCGCGATCCAGGACCACCTTCGCTCGCCCGAGTACACCTACACCCTCGACCTCGGGGAGCCCCTTCGCGACGACGCCGGGCGGATCGTCGAACCCATCCGCACCTTCTACGAGACCAAGCGCGGCTACTGCGTGCAGTTCGCGACCGCCATGATCATGCTGGCGCGAGCCCAGGGCATCCCCGCCCGCATGGCCATCGGGTTCCTGCCCGGCACGAGCGTCGACGGCAAGTACGTCGTGCGAGCCTCCGATGCCCACGCCTGGCCGGAGCTGTTCTTCCAGGGGTACGGCTGGCTCCGTTTCGAACCCACCCCGGGTGCCCGTTCCGGCACCCCGCCGCCGTATGCCGTCGAGGGCGCGAGCGACGGATCGCGTGGAGGTGGTCGCGCCCCGAGCGAGTCCGCGTCAGGCAGGGCGACCTCGCAGGCACCGGTCCCGTCGGCGACGCCGTCCCAGGCGCCGGCGACCTCCGCGCCCTCGTTCACCGACTCGCTCGGGTCGGTGTTCAGCCTGCGCAACATCGTCACGGCCCTGACGCTGCTCGTGCTGCTGCTGGCGATCTTCGTCATGCCCATCACGGCCTCCCTCGACCGGGCCCGACGGCGGCGGCAGGCGGTGACGCGCCAGGATCTCGTAGAGGTCGAGTGGGACGACCTGACCTCTCACCTGCGTGACCTGGGGCTACCCGCGCCCCCCGGCGACACGCTGCGGCAGACGCGAGACCGGTTCATCCACGACGGACACCTTGGGGTCGAGAACGCCGACGCCGTGCGCCGGGTGACGATGACGCTCGAGAAGGCCCGCTACGACCGGCCGGAACGCACCTCGGTCGAGGAGGCCGAGGCGTTGCACCACGACATCCGGTCGATCCGCCGCGAGGTCGGTCGCACCCGGGCGAGCTCCACCCGCCTCCGCTCCTTCCTCTGGCCCGAGGCCGGCGTCTCGATCTGGCGTGACCTCCCGTCTCGCCTCGCTGACCTCGTCGGCCGCCGCGGCCGCTGAAGCCGCTGAAGCCGCTGACGCCGGTAGGAACCGCTTGGCCTCCCAGCCGGCGCAAGACTTGATAAGTTCCAGATCGTCGGTGAGACTTGGGAGATGGCACTGAGCGGCTCCGAGGTCGAAGTGCTGCTGAGGCACTCGTCTCTGCGTGTGACCCGCCCACGTATCTCGGTGCTCATCGTGCTGGCCGACCATCCGCACGCCGACACCGACTCGATCATCCGCGAGGTGCGCGCGATGGGCGTCGATGTGTCGCACCAGGCCGTCTACGACGTGTTGCGTGCTCTGACGACGGTGGGCCTCGTGCGTCGCATCCAGCCGGCCGGCTCCGTCGCTCTCTACGAGGCGCGCACCGGTGACAACCACCACCACCTCGTCTGCCGCGACTGCGGCGTCATCGCCGACGTCGACTGCGCCGTCGGCCCGGCCCCCTGCCTGATGGCATCGGGCGACCACGGCTTCGTGGTCGACCAGGCCGAGGTGACCTACTGGGGCATGTGCGCCCACTGCGCCGCTGCAGCGTCCTGAGCCGGCGACCAGGCTCTGAACCCTTCTGACCGCGTTCGCCCCCCGCACTCACCCCCCACCACGCCGCTTCGAGACCCCTGCCCCATCTGAGAGAAGGCCATCCCGTGTCCGAGACACTGCACAACCACGAGACTCACCAGCCCAACGCCGAGGTCGGCGAGATGAACGAGCCGGAGGCCGCCAAGTGCCCCTTCGACGGTGGCCGCAGCGTGCGCCCCGAGGGCACCGGGAGCCGTGAGTGGTGGCCCTCGCGCCTCAACCTCAAGATCCTCGCGAAGAACCCCGCGGTCGCCAACCCGCTGGGCGGTGACTTCGACTACGCGGCCGCCTTCAACACCCTCGACCTGGCCGCGGTCAAGGCTGACATCGGCGACCTGCTCACGCAGTCGCAGGACTGGTGGCCGGCCGACTTCGGTCACTACGGCCCCTTCATGATCCGAATGGCCTGGCACAGCGCCGGCACGTACCGCGTGCAGGACGGCCGCGGCGGTGCCGGTGCCGGACAGCAGCGGTTCGCGCCGCTCAACAGCTGGCCCGACAACGGCAACCTCGACAAGGCCCGTCGCCTGCTCTGGCCGGTCAAGAAGAAGTACGGCCAGAAGCTGTCATGGGCCGACCTGATCGTGCTCACCGGCAACGTCGCCCTCGAGTCGATGGGCCTCGAGACGTTCGGTTTCGCCGGGGGTCGGCCTGACGTGTGGGAGCCCGATGAGGACGTCTACTGGGGCCCTGAGTCCGAGTGGCTCGGCGACGAGCGCTACACCGGTGACCGCGACCTCGAGAACCCGCTCGCGGCAGTTCAGATGGGGCTGATCTACGTCAACCCCGAGGGACCGAACGGCAGCCCCGACCCGCTCGGGTCAGCCCGCGACATCCGCGAGACGTTCGGCCGAATGGCGATGAACGACGAGGAGACCGTCGCCCTCATCGCCGGCGGCCACACCTTCGGCAAGACCCACGGCGCGGCCGACCCCCTCGAGTACGTCGGGCCCGAGCCCGAGGCGGCTCCGCTCGAGGCCCAGGGCCTGGGTTGGAAGCAGGGCTTCGGTGCCGGCCACGGCAACGACACGATCACCTCCGGCATCGAGGTCACCTGGACCTACCACCCGACCCGCTGGGACAACGAGTACTTCCACATCCTCTTCGCCTACGAGTGGGAGCTGATGGCGAGCCCGGCCGGGGCCAACCAGTGGCGCCCGAAGAACGGCGCGGGCTCCGACATGGTGCCCGAAGCCCATGGCGACGGACGGCGTGAGCCGCGCATGCTCACCACCGACGTGGCGCTGCGCGTCGACCCGGCCTACGAGAAGGTGTCGCGGCGCTTCCACGACCACCCCGAGGAGTTCGCCGACGCCTTCGCTCGGGCCTGGTTCAAGCTGACCCACCGCGACATGGGCCCGATCGCGCGCTACCTCGGGCCCGAGGTGCCCCAGGAGGAGCTGCTCTGGCAGGACCCCCTGCCCCAGGCCGAGGGTGAGCCGGTCACGGCCGACGATGTGACCGCGCTCAAGGCGGCCATTGCCGACTCCGGCCTCAGCACCACGGCGCTGGTCAAGACGGCGTGGGCCTCGGCCTCGACCTTCCGCAGCAGCGACAAGCGTGGCGGGGCCAACGGCGCTCGGGTGCGCCTCGAGCCGCAGGCCGGCTGGGACGTCAACGACCCGGCCGACCTCGCCGCGACGCTGCGCGTGCTCGAAGGCGTACAGGCCGACTTCAACGGTCGCGCCGAGCGCCAGGTCTCGCTCGCCGACCTCATCGTGCTCGGTGGTGGCGTCGCCGTCGAGCAGGCTGCCGCCGCCGGTGGGGTCACCGTGCAGGTGCCGTTCCGCCCGGGCCGCGTCGATGCCTCGCAGGAGCAGACCGACGTCGAGTCGTTCGGCTACCTCGAGCCCACCTACGACGGCTTCCGCAACCACCTCGGCAAGCCGGGGCGCGTGCCGGCCGAGTACCTGATGCTCGACAAGGCCAACCTGCTCGGCCTCTCGGCCCCGCAGATGGCCGTGCTCGTCGGCGGTCTGAGGGTGCTCGGGGCGAACACGGGCGGCTCGAGCCTCGGCGTCCTCACCGACCGCCCTGGCACCCTCACGAACGACTTTTTCGTCAACCTCCTCGAGCTCGGCACCACGTGGACCTCGACGTCCGATGACGCCGACACCTTCCGGGCCACCGACGCCTCGGGTGCCGAGACGTGGACCGGCAGCCGGGTCGACCTGCTGTTCGGCAGCAACTCCGAGCTGCGCGCCGTGGCGGAGGTGTACGCGAGCGACGACGCCAAGGAGAAGTTCGTCAACGACTTCGTCGCCGCCTGGAGCCAGGTCATGGAGGCCGACCGCTTCGACGCGTGAACCACTGCGCCTGACCAAGAACGGTCAGCACATCACGACGAAGGGCCGGGCACCCCACGCGGGTGCCCGGCCCTTCGTCGTCACGGGGTTCGGGCCGCGTCGCACACACGGCTCTGAGTCAGACGAAGGCGCTCTCGCCGGTGATGGCTCGGCCCACGATCAGGGTGTTGATCTCGCGGGTCCCCTCGTAGGAGTAGATCGCCTCCGCGTCGGCGACGAAGCGGCCCACGTGGTGCTCGAGCAGGATGCCGTTGCCGCCGAGCACCTCGCGCGCCCAGCCGACGGCCTCGCGCATCCGCACGGTCGCGTGCGCCTTGCACAACGACGCGTGCTCGTCCGCCAGCAGGCCGGCATCCTGCAGCTGTGATCCCCGGACGTTCATGGCCGTGGCGGCAGTGACGTTCATGAGCATCTTGACAAGCAGGTCCTGCACCATCTGGAACGAGGCGATCGGCCGGCCGAACTGCTGGCGCTCCTTGGTATAGCGCAGTGCGTGCTCGTAGGCGCCGCGCGCACAGCCCACGGCCTGCCAGGCCACGCCCATCCGGGTCACGCGCAGCACGTCGGCAGTCGACCGGAAGCTCTCGGCCTTCTGCAGCCGGTTGGCCTCGGGAACGCGAACGTCGTGGAGGTGGATCTCGGCGTTCTGCACGACGCGCAGGGCGATCTTGTCCTCCTGCTTGTCGAAGGTCATCCCCACGGCGTCCTTCTCGACGACGAAACCCTTGACCTGCTTGTCCTCCTCGTCGCGCGCCCAGATCACGACGAGGTCGGCGAACGCGGCGTTGCCGATCCATTTCTTCTCGCCGTTGAGCACCCATTCGTCGCCGTCGCGCCGGGCACTAGTGGCGAGGCCGGCCGAGATCGCCGAGCCGACGTCGGGCTCGGTGAGACCGAACGCACCGATCAGCTCCATCCGGGCCATCGCCGGCAGCCAGCGCTCACGCTGCTCGTCGGAGCCGCAGAGGTGGATCGAGCCCATGGCCAAGCCGCCATGAACACCCATGAACGTCGACATCGACGGGTCGACCCGGGCGAGCTCCATCGCGACCATGCCATCGACCAGGGCCCCGCGGCCCGGGCAGCCGGGACCGTCGTACGCGAGGCCGGCGATACCCAGCTTCGCGATGCCCGGCACCAGCTCGTGCGGGAACTCCGCTCGGGTCCAGTAGTCGTTGATGACCGGCTCGACCTCACGCGTCATGAACGAGCGCACGCTGCCGAGCAGGTCGCGGTCCTGCTCGCTCAGCAGCAGCTCGAAGCCGAGGAAGTCAGACAGGGGGCTGTCTTCGAGGCCGAGGTCTTCACGTTCGCTCATCGGTGGCTCTCCTTCGTCGGGCCCGTGCCAACCAGGCTGTCACCATTGAGAAAGGTGTCGATGACAGGCGCGAGCTCGTCTGCCTCGGTCAGGATGCCGAGGTGCCCGCCGTGGTAGATGTGCAGCTGCGAGTGCGGGATCAGGGCAGCCTGCAGCTTCGGGTTGGCGACCGGGATGATGGGGTCGTCGTCGCCGCCCATCACCAGCGTCGGCTGGCGCAGCAGCCCCAGGAAGGGCAGGCTGGTCCAGCCGGTCATGGCGAGCAGCTGGTAGTAGTAGCCCCGCTTGGGGCCTGACCGGGTGGCAGCGTGCAGCAGGGCTGCGCCGCGCTCCGGGTGGGTGCGAATCGATCCGCCATAGATCTCGGGCGCCACCGTGGCCGCAAAGGCAGGGTCGCGGTGGCGTCGAGGTGTCGCCATGATCTTCAGCACCCGCGGGTGAGCAGGCACCATCAAGGTTCCGGTGCCGGTCGCGACCAGCACCACCCGGCGTACCCGCCGCGGCGCCTGCACCGCGAGCTGTTGCGCGAGGCCCCCGCCCCAGGAGAGACCGAGCACGTCGAAGCGGCGATGACCCAGCTTGGCCATCAGGGCGGTCACCCACGAAGCCAGCCCGGCGATGGCGTAGGGGAACGGGGGCAGGGCCGAGCCGCCAACACCAGGCACATCGAAGCGCACGAGTCCGCGGTCGGGGTGCAGGTGGTCGACCAGCGGCTGCAACGCCTCGAGACTGACGCCGATGCCGTTGCAGAGCAGCAGCGGGGGCGTGTCGGTGAAGGAGCCGACGCCGGGCCTTACCGACACCCGCGCGGTGACACCTCGGGCCGTGACGTTGCGGACGTGGTCGTCGCTGCGAGCTCGTGCGGGCTCAGCGGTCATGAACATAGGTCCCGGGTGCGGCATCCAGTGGCGCGTAGGCGGCGTTGCCGAGCTTGCGCGGCTTGGCGCGCTCATCGCCGCTGCGCTCCGCGAGCCACTTAGCCCAGTCCTCCCACCAGCTGCCCTTCACCTTGACGGCCTGGGTCAGCCACGTCTGGGTGTCCTCCGGGTTGTCGGTGCCCTGCTGCCCACGACCCGAGGGTGCGGTCTGGAAGCTGGCCTTGGGGTTGCCGGGCGGGTTGACCATGGCGGCGATGTGACCGCTCGTCGAGAGCACGAACTTGGTGTCGCCGCCCAAGAGCTGCGTGGTCTGGTAACACGACTCCCACTTGCACAGATGGTCGGCGATGCCGGCCACGACGTAGCTGTCGGTCGTGACCGTGCCCAGGTCGACCTTGGTGCCGAGCATCGTCGCCGCCCCGGGCTCCACCAACGCGTTACGAATCGCGAGGTCCATGAAGTCGCGGTGCATGGCGGCGGTCATCCGCACCGGGTCGGCATTCCAGTAGAGGATGTCGAAAGCCTTGGGGGCGTGACCCATCAGGTAGTTGTTCACCCAGTAGTTCCAGATCAGGTCGTTGGGCCGCAGCCACGCAAAGATCTCGGCCAACGTGCGCCCATCGAGATACCCCTTCTCCTTCGAGGCCGCGGTGGCTGCGGCTGCCGCCTTGGGCGAGAGCAGCGCACTGGTGACACCGGCTCGCTCCTGGTCGAGCACGGTCACAGCCAGGCTGTACGACGCGACGCGATGCGCCTCACCGAGCTCGACGAGGTGGGCCATCAGCATCGAGGTGATCAGGCCGCCAGAGCAGATGCCGAAGATCGCCGTCCTGGTCTGCCGGCTGATGTTCTCGCAGGCCTTCATCGCCTCGAGAATCGCCTGGCCGTAGGTGTCGAGGCCCCAGTCGGCGTGACGCACGTCGGGGTTGCGCCACGAGATGCAGAAGACCTGCTGGCCGCTCTGCACGAGGAACTCCACCAACGAGCGCTGCTTCGCCAGGTCGATCACGTAGTACTTGTTGATCGTGGGCGGAACGATCAGCATCGGCACCGAGCGCACCTTGGGGGTCTGCGGGGTGTACTGGATCAGCTCGAAGACATCGGTGCGCAGCACCACGGCGCCAGGCGTCACCGCGATGTCGCGACCGATCTCGAACGCGTCGGCCTCCACCATCGACGGCACCCGCGGGGCGGTCGCGAAGTCCATCACGAAACGTCGGCCACCTTCGAGGAGGTTGCCTCCCCCGGTGTCGATCGTTCGCTTGATCACCTTGGGGTTCAGGAAGGGGTTGTTGCTGGGTGCTGCGGCCTCGACCAGATTGTCGACGATGAAGCGCATTCTCTGGTCGTCACCCCAGTCCAGGCCGGCATCGTCGACCAGGCCACGGGCCGCCTCGCTCACGGCGAGGTAGCTCTGCAAGGTGCGCTTGAAGGCCGGGTTCTTGACCCAGGCCTCCTCGCCGAACCGGCGGTCCTTGGCTCCGGGCTCCAGTCGCGACCGACCCAGGCCGACGCGGGTCAGCTCGTAGGCCAGCGCGGCCGTGCGCCTGGCAACCGCCCCGGAGTGACGCACGAGCCCGGCGGTGAAGTTGACCCCCGCCATTCCCGGCACGAACCGACGCAGGGGCCCGGTGCTGGCCGTGGCCAACAGTAGGTCGAGCGGGCTGGCCAGCGCCGTGCTGGCCGAGAGCTCAGCAGAGTCGTGCGTCTCGTCCTCGTCGTGCATCCGGCGCTCGGCCCTCTGCGCTGGTTCGACGCCCGCCGAAGTCGTCACTTCGACCCTCCTTGCGGGGCGCTGACCTCACGCCGCAGGATCTTCCCGGTGGGGCCCTTGGGCAGCTCGTCGACGATCCACACGACACGGGGGTACTTGTAGGCCGCCAGCCGTTCCTTCGCGAACGCCTTGAGGTCGGCTTCGCTGACCTGCTGGCCGGGCTTCAGCGTGACGGCCGCCCCGACCTCCTCGCCGAGGCTGTCGTCAGGGATGCCGATGACCGCCACCTCCGCGACGGACTCGTGCTCGTAGAGGGCCTCCTCGACCTCGCGCGGATAGACGTTGTAGCCGCCCCGGATGATCAGGTCCTTCTTGCGGTCGACGATGAAGAAGTAGCCGTCTTCGTCGACCTTCGCCAGGTCGCCCGTATGGAACCAGCCGTCCGTGATCGCGGCGGCCGTGTCATCCTCGCGCCCCCAGTAGCCCTTCATGACGTTCTCGCCCTTGATCACGATCTCGCCGACCTCACCGTGGGCGACATCCTCGTCGTCATCGTCGACGAGCCTCATCTCCACGCCGCGCACCTGCGTCCCGATGGAGCCCGGTTTGCGCTGCTGGCCGGGCTGGTTGAAGGAAGCCACGGGTGAGGTCTCAGAGAGGCCGTAGCCCTCGAGCACGACGCAGTCGAACTTCTCCTCGAAGTTCTTCAGCACCTCGACCGGCATCGCCGAACCGCCGGAGACACAGGTGCGCAGGCTGGACAGGTCGGCTGTGTCAGCGCTCGCTGCGTGCAGCAGGGCGGAGTACATCGTGGGGACGCCTTCGAAGACGGTGACGCGGTCGCGACCCACGATCTCGAGCGCCTTCTCGGGGTGGAAGCGCGGGAGCAAGGTCAGGCACGACCCTTTGAGGACGGCAGCGTTGAGGCCGACGGTGAGGCCGAAGACATGGAAGAGGGGCAGGCACCCCATGACGACGTCCTCCTCGGTGAGCTCGACCAGGGTCTCGGCGCTGGTCGAGGCGTTGGTTCCCATGCTGTGGTGGGTCAGCTGCGCGCCCTTGGGCTCACCGGTGGTACCGGAGGTGTACAGCAGCACCACAGTGTCATCGTCCATGCGATCCACGACCTGCTCGTCGGGATCGTGCTGCCCGATCAGCTCGGCAAAGTCGAGACCGACCTCGACGCACTCGATCCCGACCGCTGAGGCGCCCTTGGCCGCCTCCTGCGCCATGTCCTTCCAGGCGAAGACGATCGAGGCGCCCGAGTCCTCGAGGTAGAACCTCACCTCGCGGCCCTTGAGCAGCGGGTTCATCGGCACGACCACAGCACCGATGGCCACGGCGCCGTAGAACAGCACCGGAAACGGTGGAACATTCGGCAGCACCAGACCGACCCGGTCACCAGGCCCCACCCCCTTGGACTTCAGCAGGGCGGCCACGCGCCGGGCACCGTCCTGCAGCTCGGAGTAGGTCATCACGAGATCGTCGAGCTTGATCGCGGGGCGGTCCCCGTGCTGTTGGGCGGTCCGGGTCAGGTTGTCGGCCAGGTTGGTCACGGGTTGCCTCCGGCGTGCGTCGTCATGCGGGTCGTGCCGCCCAGGAGGACCCGCTGGGCTCTACGGCGTCCTGATCGAGATCGCGGGTCCTGGTCCACTGTCTACTACCCGCCTGTCGAACGCCACACCCCAGTGCCCCACCGGGGAAAGATGCAGGTCAGGTGCCCCTTGGGCACCTGACCTGCATCCACGGTCCGCCAACGCTCAGACCGGTCAGTCCAGGTAGTCGCGCAGCACCTGGCTGCGGCTGGGGTGACGCAGCTTGCTCATCGTCTTGCTCTCGATCTGGCGGATCCGTTCGCGAGTCACGCCGTAGACCTTGCCGATCTCGTCGAGCGTCTTCGGCTGGCCGTCAGTGAGACCGAAGCGCATCGAGACCACGCCGGCCTCACGCTCGGAGAGGGTGTCGAGCACCGAGTGCAGCTGCTCCTGCAGCAGGGTGAAGCTGACGGCATCCGCGGGCACCACGGCCTCGGAGTCCTCGATGAGGTCACCGAACTCGCTGTCGCCGTCCTCGCCCAGGGGGGTGTGCAGGGAGATCGGCTCACGGCCGTACTTCTGCACCTCGACGACCTTCTCGGGCGTCATGTCGAGCTCTTTGGCGAGCTCTTCAGGAGTGGGCTCCCGCCCGAGGTCCTGCAGCATCTGGCGCTGCACCCGGGCCAGCTTGTTGATGACCTCGACCATGTGCACCGGGATCCGGATGGTGCGCGCCTGGTCGGCCATCGCTCGCGTGATCGCCTGGCGGATCCACCAGGTGGCGTAGGTGCTGAACTTGTAGCCCTTGGTGTAGTCGAACTTCTCGACGGCACGGATGAGGCCGAGGTTGCCCTCCTGGATCAGGTCGAGGAAGAGCATGCCGCGGCCGGTGTAGCGCTTGGCGAGGCTCACCACGAGGCGCAGGTTGGCCTCGAGCAGGTGGTTCTTGGCCTTCTTGCCGTCCTGGCCGATCCAGTAGAGCTCCTTGCCCGCCTTGGAGAAGGTCTCCTGCCGGGTGAACCCCGACATCCGCTCCTCGGCGAACAGGCCGGCCTCGATGCGCTTGGCCAGCTCGACCTCCTGCTCGGCGTTGAGCAGCGCCACCTTGCCGATCTGCTTGAGGTAGTCCTTGACCGGGTCGGCCGTGGCGCCGGCCGTGACCACCGTCTGAGCCGGAGCATCGTCCTCGTCGTCGTCACGGATGACGAAGCCCGACTCCTCGGTCTCCTCGGTCGCAGCCGCCTTCTTGCGGGTGCGCCGGGCGGTCGCCTCGGGCGAGTCGTCGTCTTCGTCGTCGTCGTCGGCGTCGTCAGCGCTTTCGGTCGTGTTGGCGGCCTCGCCGCCCTTGGCCCCGGCCACCAGCGCCCCCTTGGCCGGCCCGGCCGCGCCTGGTCCCTTCGCGTCGTCGGGCTCCTGCGCCTCGTCGTCGGTCCCGGCTGCGGCCGCCTTCTTGGTGGCCCGCTTGACCGGAGCGGCCTTGGTGGCCCGGGCGGCGGTCTTCGCCGCCGGCTTGGCCGCCGCATCGGCCACCTCGCTCGTCGTCGTGGCTTTCTTGGCCGCCGTCGTCTTGGCGGCCGTCGTCTTGGCGGCCGTCGTCTTGGCCGCTGTCGTCTTGGCCGCTGTCGTCTTGGTGGCCGGCGCCGTCTTGCGCGCCGCGGTCTTGGTGGCCGCGGTCTTGACGGGATCGGCCTTCTCGGCCGGTTCTGCCTTCGCTGCGTCGGTGGTGCTCGTGGTGGTCTTGGTGGTCGTACGTGCGGCAGACACGGTGGCTCCCTTGGTACCGGTGCGGGTGGTCTTGCTGGTGCGGCTCACGCTCGGCGGCGCTTCGACGACGATGTCGATGCCGTGGTCCTCGAACGTGACGAGCACCTTCTTCATGGCGCGCAGCCCGAGATCAGCCTCGAGCTGAGCGTTTCGGATCTCTGTGCCGGTGATGCTGCCCGTGGCCGACCCCTTGGCGAGAAGCTGTAGCAGAGCGGGGTGGGCGAACGCCTTCGGCAACGGCTTCGAGGCCGGCTTTGACGACGGCTGGGGCAGAGGTTGCGTCGGTGGCGCAGACAGGGGCGTTGTAACTGAAACGGGCGGGGCTTGCGTCGACACGAACTACGGTCGCCTTTCGTGGCGGGGACTGACGGCGATGCGTCCGGCGCGGGGCAGGACGAATCGCCAAGAAGGGCATGGGGTTTCGAATCGGACGATGCTCGGCCTGGTGGAGTCGATCTGCGATGCGCGAGGCCCCTGGCCCGCGGTGAGTCGATCTCTCGGTCTGCCTTGTGCAATCCGGTACTTGACCATTATAAAGCGCGCACGCCCGCGATGGAAAACGCCAGGTCAGACCAGGTGAGACCGGGTGCCTGCACGGGGTGGCGCAAGGTGCGCGGACGACGGTCAGTCGGCCTTCACGGCAAGCACGGGGCAGCTGGCGTCGAGCAGGATCCGCTGGGCGTTCGAGCCGAGGATCAGCTTGCCCACGGGGCTGCGTCGACGCAGACCGATGACGATGAAGTCGGCCGACTCGGCTTCGGCGACCGAGATGAGGTCTTCGGCCGGGTCGTTGCCCCGCACCAGCGACCGGACCTCGTGCTCGAGGCCCTTCTGCTGCAGCATCTCCTTCACGCGCTCGAGCTCGGCTTCGAAACGAACCGACTCATCGGCGTCGAAGTCTTTGCCCCCTCGATGCGAGCTGATCACGACGAGCTTGGTGCCTCGCAGGATGCACTCTTCCGCCGCGCGCTTGAGTGCGGCGCGACCTTCCCTGGTGGCAACGTAACCCACGACAATGGCCACTTGTCCGGTCCTCCTCGCGACGGAAACAACATCTTGACGGACCGTACCGGAAAATGGTCGGCACCGCGTGTGGTCTGATCGGCGCAGACGATCGGGCTGGGCCTATCGCGCCAGTGCCGCCTGCACGATTCGTGCGACCTGGTCCTCCTCGATGAGGAAGCCGTCGTGGCCGAACTGCGAGGTGATGGACGCCCGGGTCGAGCGGGGTAGGGCGGCATGCATCTCGTCGGACAGCCGCGGTGGGTACAGCCGGTCGGAGTCCACCGAGACGATGGTGCAGTCGGCCCGGACCGCGCCGAGCGCCGCCGCCACCCCACCGCGGTCGCGGCCGACGTCGTGGGAGTTCATCGACTCGGTCAGCACGAGGTAGGAGTTGGCGTCGAAGCGCCGGGCCAGCTTGCCGGCGTGGTGGTCGAGATAGCCCTCGACGGCGAACCGACCTCGAGTGGGCGTGCCGAGGGGCTCCTCCCCCTGTTGGGGCTGTCGGCCGAAACGCTCGCCCAGCTCGTGTTCGGTGCGGTAGGTGATGTGGGCGATTCGACGGGCCAGCCCCAGTCCGGTGACGGGCGACCGTCCCGTGTCGTAGTAGTCGCCGCCGGCGAAGTCGGGATCGGAGCGGATCGCGAGCAGCTGTGCCTGGCACCAGGCGATCTGGTCTGCGGTGGCATGAGCGGTGCTGGCGAACACGATGGCGCGCTCGACGCGCTCGGGGTGGGTGGCGGCCCATTCCAGGGCCCGCATGCCGCCCATCGACCCGCCGATCACGGCCGCGATCCGGCGCACACCGAGCCGGTCGAGGGCGGCCGACTCGGCCAGCACCTGGTCGCGAATCGTGAGGTACGGGAAGCGGCTGCCCCAGGCCCGACCGTCAGGCGCAGAGCTCGAGGGCCCGGTGCTGCCCTGGCAACCGCCCAGCACGTTGGTCGACACTACGAACCAGCGGTCGGGGTCGATGGGCCGGCCGGGCCCGATCAGGGAGTTCCACCAGCCTGGGGAGGCGTGGCCCTCGCCGGCCTCACCGGTGACGTGGCTGTCGCCGGTGAGGGCGTGCTCGACGAGGATGACGTTGTCTCCGAGCTCGTTGAGGCGCCCCCAGGTCTCGACCGCGATGCGTGCGTCGGGCAGCACCACTCCGCGCTCAAGCTCGACGGTGCCGATGTCGACAAAGGTTCGTCGACCCACCGGGTCGCCCTCGCGCCAGGCTCCGTCACCGTCGGTCGCCGCAGACGGAGCAGACGCCGCAGACGACGCGGCGGAGCTGTCTGCAGGGGTGGGCCCGGATGGCGGCCCTGCGATCGGACCAGCTGCCGACCCTGGCCTCGACGTGAACCGTCTGGTACGGGGGTGTCGCCCGGTGATGGTCATGGGGTTGGCTCCTCGTGCTCGCGCTTGCACACGTCCTGGGGGACGTGGCCAGGTCTTCACCCGGGGCACCCCACCGCAGAGGAGGGTTGCCGACCAGCGAGCCGGGGCTTGTCGCTGGTACTCATGACCTTGCTCAACTGTACGGGATCCAGAGCCGGCCGACGAGCGCCCCGTCCACAGGATGGAACCGGCCACGCACGTCGGGCGGGCGCACGCACCGACGCCGCCGAGAACAGGTCCAGCCAGGCACGCGCAGCAGCACCCGCCCTCAAGCGGCCCAGCCCGGCAGGGGAGACCGCACCCCGTGGTCGAGGGCGGTGCGGATGAGCCCGCAGAGCCGGTGCTCACCCTCGATCTCCAAGGCCCGGTCGACGGCCATTCCCGCCTTGGTGCCGTTACCGGCCCACCACGCGTACGCAGCGAAGACTGACAGGACCGGCGCCGCGTGGGCGGTGGGGGTGGCCCGGCACAACCGCTCGAGACGGGCGGCAATCGCCCGCGGCGCGAGCGCCTCATCATCGTCGTGGGCGCCGGCCACGGCCAGCCAACGACCCGAGGGCGGAGCGAGAGACTCGCCCGGAGGCGGACGCAGGGCCTGATGTGGGCCCCGATGTGGGCCCTGACCTGAGACCGGACCTGAGACCGGGCCTGGGACCGGACCCGGTGCGCGCACGTCATCGCCCAGGCACAGGCGCAGTGACTCCACGAGGTCGGGGTCGACGTGGTCGAGTGTCATGGTGCCGGGACAGATCCACGCGATGATCGCATCGCGCAGGTCACAGAACCGCAGCGGGCCGACGATCGCGGGCAGCATCGCCTGGAGAGCCGAGTCGCTGGTCTCGTCGCAGAGCAGCGCCCGCCAGCACAGCAGAGCGGCCTCGACCAGCATCGCTCGGGGCGGACCGTCGTCGTCGAGGGCGTCACCGTCGAACGAGTCTTCGCAGTCGAACGAGTCTTCGCGGTCGAACCCGCATTCGTCGTCGCGCCCGGCGTCGCCGTAGCCATCGCTCGCGTCCGCTTCGAGGCCGACTCCCGTCAGGGCCTCAAGCTGGTCTCCGACGTCGGTGACCACCGACCACGCGTACTGCTCCTGCCACTCGGAGATCGCGCGCGCCAGGGCGTCGTGGCGTGGTGCGGTGGCGGCCAGGGGTTCGATGAGGCGGGTCATCGCCGCGCGCGTGCCGAGCACCGCCTGGCCCAGGCCGACGTAGGTGGCCAGCGCCGGCACGTCGGCGTCCGCGGGCATCGGGCTGCCCTCGGCGGGGCAGCAGTCGCAGCCCAGACCGAACCACCGCCCGTCACGAACGAGCAGCCGCTCGCGCAGCGGTATCCGTTCGAGCACGACCGCGGTGGCCAGTGCGTCGCTGAGCGGCATGGTCTCACCCGCGGTCAGCTCGAACCCGACGATGGCCACCGACGTGGGCGCCTCGCGCACGAGGGTCGGGAGCAGCGAAGCGGCAGCGAGCGCAGTGTGTTCGCTGCCCACCGCGTCGAGGCGGGCCATCAGCCCGAGCCGCTTGTCGTGGAAGCAGACGACGACAACGCTGCGGTCGGGCCGGAACCCGAGGTGGTAGGGAATGACGGCCAGCAGCTGGGCAGGCCCGGACAGTGAGATCTTCGGCATGGGCCGAGAATTGCTGGCTCGCCGGGCTCCGGCATCCGCCGTCGGCTCGGCTGTGTACGAGCCCATGACCTGAGACGGGGGTGTGGACGGGCTCGGAAGGTGGAGTGGGTCAGCGCTCCAGTCGCCGCCGCACCGACTCGAGCAGGTGGGCCCGGGCCGCGGCCGGGTGCGGGGATGGCGGTGCAGGGCGGGCGCGCTCGCCGGGGCGCCAGGCGTACCGCCGGGCCTCCCACACGAGAAAGCGGTCGGTCTCCTCGACGAAGGCCCGAACCGCCCATCGCAGCACCAACGCATCGTCGGCGAGGCCGACGACCGGGAGCACGGTCTCGGGGATCAGGTCGACCGGGGAGGCGACGTAGACGGCTGCGGCGGCCACGAGCGCGAGCCGCGTCGGGGTGACGCCGGTGTACGAGCGGTCGAGCGTGGCGCGAACCAGCCTCGGCACGCACTGCGCCCGCTCGGCGACGCTCGGCGAACCGGGCCGGCCGGTGGCGCGCGCCACGGTGAAGACCGTGGCCGCCAGGCTTCAGTCGGGAGGTGCGCTTCATCGCGTCGGAGTCAGGGCCCGAACGGGGTCAACGGCGGGAACTCGTCCATCGCCTGCCCGGCGATGCGCCCGAGCATGTAGACGTCGATCGCCCCACCGGCCAAGCCGCCGAGCACCGGCACCCCCCGTCCGAGCCTGGCGAGGGTGCCCTGCCCGATGCGGCTGAGCAGCCGGAACCCGATCGCCTTGTTGAGCACCATCAGGGCCGGCGCGGGCAACCGGTCGAGTGCGACCGAGGCCAGCTTGCCGCCGGGGGCCAGCAGACCCGCCTTCTTGAGCAGGTCTTCACTGTCTGCTCCCGCGAGGGTGAGCAGCACCGCCGAGCGGATCTCGGGTTGGTCGATGTCGTAGCCGCGCACCTTGGCGATGGCCGCGGTCATGCGGGTGCCGAGCAGGTAGAACTCGAGCACGTTGGCGGGCAGCGAGACGGGCAGCAGGAAGAAGCCTCCGAGACCGGTCGCGAAACCCCCGGCGGCTCCCAGCTGTCGGTGGTCGCGGCGGATGGCCTTGATCGCCTTCTTGGGGTCGTCGTGGTTCTCCTGAAGGGCCTTGGCCGCCACGTCGTGAGCCGACCGGAAAGGGCCCTTCCCGTCGATGCCGATGTCGAGCAGTCGCTCGATGAGCCGGGTCGCCGTGCCCGTGAGGCCACCCTCGCGACCGGCGTAGGCGCGCGCGAGGGCCGAGTCCTTCGCGACCTTCTGCACATCACGGGCCGCCTCGTCGGAGGCTCGCTCAGCCTCGTCCGTGTCCCCACTGCCCCAACCAAGCTTGCCCACGTGCGACTCCCCTTCGACGACGTCTGCGGCCGGTCACCGGGATCGGGCCGCCCCGACACCGTAATCGGGATGCCGGGGTGCGCGCATCTTCGGGGTCGGCCTCACCGGGCAGACGGCGCAGCCAGTGCCGACGTACGGCGACGCAGCCGGAGGCTCACCGTCCGCGCCTCGTCCGTCTCGAACCGGCTGCCCGGCCGTCTCGACACTCTTCTAGGCTCGGGCCATGGGCCAGCGCATCTTCGACGTCTCCCTCGATGAGCTCCGTCGCTCGCGCACGAGCGTCAAGTGGCGCGCGCACGCCCCCGACGTGCTCCCCCTGTTCATCGCCGAGATGGATGCCGCTCCCTGTCCGGCCGTCGTCGATGCCGTCACGTCCGCCGTGGCACGCGGAGACACCGGCTACGCCTGGTCGCTTCCGTACGCGTCCGCCTGCGCCTCGTTCGCCGACGTCGAGTGGGGGTGGAGCTTCGACCCAGGCCGGACCACCAGCGTGGCCGACGTGCTCACCGGTGTGGTGCACCTCATCGGCCTCTTCACCGAGCCCGGGGGGCCGGTGGTGATCAGCTCGCCCGTCTACAACGCCTTCTTCGACGTCATCGCCTCCACCGGGCGCAGGGTCGTCGACGCACCCCTGGGCGCGAACGGCGAGCTCGACCTCGAGGCTCTCGAGCGAGTGTTCGGCGAGCTGCAGACCGAGAGGGCGCGTGCGGTCTACCTGCTCTCGAACCCGCACAACCCGACGGGCACCGTCCACTCCCTCGCCCTGCTCGGCGGGCTCGCCACGCTGGCCGACGAGTACGGGGTGCAGGTCATCTCCGACGAGATCCACGGTCCCCTGGTCTACGACGAGGTCGTGTTCACGCCGTACCTCACGGTGCCGGGCAGCGAGCGGGGCATCACCGTCACGTCGGCGTCCAAGGCCTGGAACCTCGCCGGGCTCAAGGCCGCGGTCATCGTGCCGGGCCCGGATGCCGTCGCCGACGTGGGCAGACTGCACCCCCTCGTCACGTACGGCGCGAGCCACCTCGGGGTCATCGCGCAGACGGCGGCCTACACCCGGGGCCGCGAGTGGGTGCACCGGCTGATGGGTGAGCTCGGTGACAACCGCGCGCTGCTGGGCGAGCTCGTGGCCACGCGGTTGCCCGGCGTCGGGTTCGTGGCTCCGCCCTCGACCTACCTGGCCTGGCTCGACTTCCGCCGCGTGGGCCTGGGCGACGACCCCGCCGCCGTGCTGCTCGAACGTGGCCGGGTCGCGCTCTCCCCCGGGCCCACGTTCGGTCGGTCGGGGGCCGGCTTCGCGAGACTCAACTTCGCCACCTCTCCCGAGATCCTCGGCGTCGCCGTCGACCGCATCGCGGCCTGCCTTGACTGACGGGCCGGGCACGGTGTCGGGCGCCGGGCGACTCGACCCTCCGCTCGTTGCGCTGGTGGTCGGAACGACGGCGGCCTGTGTCGTGCTGCCCGGCGGCTCTGGCGGCTCCGGAGACGCACGGCACTGGCCCCTCGCCGAGCTGGTCGACCGGTTCGCCGATCTCGACTCGGTGATGGCACCGCGCTGGGTGGTCTGGTCGGCCGCTGCGGCCCTGGGCGAGGTGGTCGCGGCCCGGGTCGCGGTGGCCCGCACCTGGGACCTCGCCGAGGCGCACCGCATCGTGCACGGTGGGTGGTGGGCGACCCCCGGTCACGTGTGGGCCGGCTGCAGGCGGCTCCCGGAGACCGACGTGCCCCGCCTGCGTCGGGCCCGGGCCGGTTTCGACGGGGGCCTCGGCGACCTGTTCGACCTTGCTGGCGACGAGCAGAACCTGCTCACCGAGACGGGCCACCTGCGCGCCGATGCCCTGACGACCTGGGCCGACCGACCCCCGCGACTGGAGCAGCTGGCGCGGGCGGCCCTGGAAAGCCAGCTGGCGCAGGCCGGCTCAGTCGCCACCATCGAGGGCAGCGGGGGCAGCGGGAGTAGCCGAGACGGGAGGATGCTGCGCACCGTGTGGTCTGAGTCGGCGGCCGCTGTGCTCTGTCTCGAGCTCGAACGAGACGGTCTCCCCCTCGACCGCCTGGCCGCCGAAGACCTGATCAGCGCTTCGGCCGGCCCGCGACCGGTCGACGACGCCGATGCTCAGGCCATCCGTTCCCGGCGCGACCACCGGGTGCTGGTTCACGCGCCCGGTCACGAGCGCACCGACCTGCGCAACCCCGGCCAGGTACGCGACCTGCTCCGCTCGGTCGGTGTCGACGTGCCGAACACCCGCGCCTGGGTGCTCGAGCCCTACCGCCAGAGCCATCCACTCGTCGACGCCCTGCTCTCCTGGCGCAAGGACGAGCGCATCGCGACCACCTACGGATACCGCTGGCTCGACGAGCACGTCGGCGCCGACGACCGGTTGCGCGGCCGCTGGACCGCGTGTGACGGCTCCGCGGGGCGCATGACCGCCCAGAACGGTCTGCACAACCTCCCGGCGCCCCTTCGACCCGCCGTGCGGGCCGCCCCGGGCCACGTGTTCGTGCGAGCCGACCTGGGCCAGATCGAACCGAGGGTGCTCGCGGTCGTGAGCATCGACCGCACCTTCGCCGAGGCGACCCGCAGCGACGACCTCTACGCGCCGGTGGCCGCCAAGCTCGGCGCCGACCGGCCGACGGCGAAGGTGGCCGTGCTGGCGGCCATGTACGGTCAACGCTCCGGTGCGGCCGGTGAGGCCCTCAAAGACCTCGAGAAGGCCTACCCGGTGGCCATGGGTCTGCTCGACCGTGCGTACGCCGACGGTGTCGCCCGCTTGCCGGTGCGAACCTGGGGTGGTCGGCTGATCCGGTTCGGAGCCGCGGCTCCCGTCGCCGCCGACATCGCCGACGGCGCTGACGGGGCTGACCCTGACGAGCCCAGCGGCATCCGGGAGAAGGCGGGTAATGCCGACGCCGCTCGCGGACGCTATGCCCGCAACGCCATCATCCAGGGATCGGCGGCCGAGCTGTTCAAGGCATGGGCGGCGACCGTACGCAGGGCCGTCGCCCCCCTGGGCGGCCAGATCGTGCTCTGCCTGCACGACGAGCTGCTGGTTCAGGTGCCCACGCAGCACGCCCAGGCAGCCGCCGCCGAGGTCGACCGCTCACTGCAGACCGCGGCCCGAACGTGGGCCGGCACCGAACAGGTTCGCTTCGTGGCCGACACCTCCGTCATCACCAGGTGGAGCGAGGCGAAGGGCTGACTCAGCCGATGCCGTGCGGCCCTGGTCGGCCGGGACCACCCTGCTCGCCGCCCTGTTCGTCGCCGTGTTGGTCACCGTGTTGGTCACCGTGTTCGTCGTCGGCGACGTCCTTGAGGAAGGCCTCGAACTCAGCCCCGATCTCGTCGGCCGTCGGCAGCTCGGACAGGTCGGTGGCGAGCAGGTTGCGCTGCTTGCGACCTTCGAGGAAGGTGTCGTACTGCTGCTCGAGCGCGCGAACGACGGCGGTGATCTCGTCGCTCTCGGCCATCTGGCGCGCGATCTCGGCCCGGTTGAGCCCGGCCGTGGCCGCCAGGGCGGTGAGGTCGATGTCGAGCCCGGTGGTCGTCTTGATTCGCTCGAGGCCGAGCAGGGCAGCGTCGGCGAACTCGGTCTGGCCGAGGTAGTGCGGCACGTGGACGGCGAAGCCGACGGCGTCGTGGCCCGACTCCCCGAGCCGCATCTCGAGCAGCGACGAGAAGCTGCCGGGCACCTGCACGGTGCCGAAGGCGGCGTCGTTCTCGGCGATGAGGCGAGGCGCGGTGCCGTGCGAGGTCACGCCGAGCGGGCGGGTGTGCGGCACCGCCATGGGGATGCCGTGCACGCTGAGCGTGAGGTCGACGCCGAGGCTCTTGACCAGCATCGTGGTGGCTTCGACCATGCGAGCCCACTGGTAGTCGGGCTCGGGGCCGACGAGCAGCAGGAACGGCACACCCTCCTTGTCGACCAGCCGGTGCAGCAGCAGGCTCGGGTCGTCGTAGCTGCTCCAGTGGTCACGGTCGAAGACCATCACCGGCCGACGCCCGCGGTAGTCGAGCAGCTGGTCGACGTCGAACGAGGCCAGCACGCGCGACTCGTGCGTCGCGAGCAGGTGGTCTGAGATGAGCGTCTGGGTGTTGCCGGCATCGATGAACCCGCCCAGAGCGACGATGAGCACGGACGCCTGCTGCTCACGCGGGATCGGCGGCGCCACGTCGGCCTGGGCAGCCGGCGTGTCGTTCTCGAACCGGAAGAGCTCGCTGGGGTCCTGCACGGGGGTGGCCTTTCATCTCGCATCGGTTCGGGGTTGTTGACTGCACGGTCCAACGACCGGCCCGACTCCATCATTCCCTCCTGCGTCCCTCCTGCATTCCCTCCTGCCCAGCAGCGGCGATGCGATGTCGCGCCCCGGGGTCAGGCCCGCTCGGCCCGCGCGACGCAGCAGGTGCGGTTCGATCTCAGCCGCTCTCGTAGAGGCGGGTGACGGAGTCGACCAGCTCGCGCAGCCCGGGGGGCTGGTGGTCGTGGTCCCAGGCGAGCCGGACCGGGATGCGAGGCCCGTCGGTGAGGGGCCGGAAAGCCACCCCGGGCCGGGGGTGGTGATGCGCCGTGGCCTCGGCGGTGGTCCCGACCCCCCTCCCGGCGGCGATGACGTCGAGCCAGGTGTCGACGTCGCCGGACTCGATGAAGCGAGATGGCTGAGGGCTTCCGCTCCACAGCGCGCTGCTGGTGGTCCCCACCCGAGGGTCGATCACGACGGTGCGGTCGGCGATCTCGCCCATGCGCAGTGATCGGCGCCGGGACCACTCGGGGTCGTCTGAGGCGAACGCGACGAGTCGCCGTTCGAGCCCGACGACGACGGAGTCGAACTTCTTCTCGTCGACAGGTCTGCGCACGATCGCGACGTCACTCAGGCCCTCGGCCAGCCCAGCGGTGGGCGAGTTGTGTCGCACGAGCTCCAGCTGGGTGCGCGGGTGCTGGCGGGCCCAGTCACGTTGCAGCTGAGCGGTGTGCCGTCCGAGTGCTGCCCAGGCGTAACCGACCCGGAGAATGGCGTGCCGAGAGGTGAGGAAATCGGTGAACTTGTCTGCCTCGGACAACACCCGGCGCGCCTCAGGCAGCAGCTGCCTTCCGGTGCTGGTGAGCTCGCACCCGCGTGGCACGCGGCGTAGGAGCCGCTCACCCACGGTCTTCTCCAACCCCGCGATGGTGCGGGAGACGGCCGCCTGTGAAACGAAGAGCCGCGTGGCGGCGTCGGTGAAGGACCCCTCGTCGGCTGCCGCGACGAAGAACCGCAGCTCACGCAGACTCCAATCCATAACCACATCGTATGGCATTCACAAACTGCGCACTAGGTTATGGCACGGGCTAGCCATAGTTTCGACGTATGAAAACCGTCGACGCCGTGACTCACCACAGCCCCGAGGGCGGCCCCCCGCTGTCTGCTGACACCGCCACCGCTCGGCAGCGCGGCACCGGCATGGCGATGATGCTGGCCAGCTCTGCCTCGAACCAGGCGGGCGCAGGCCTGGGTGCGTCGGCGTTCCCGACCATCGGCCCGGTCGGGGTGGTCGCCGTGCGTCAGCTCGTCACGGCCCTGGTGCTGACCCCGATCGTGCGCCCACGGCTGCGGGGTCTGACCCGGGCGCAGTGGCTGCCCATCCTGGGGCTGGTGCTCGTGTTCAGTGTGATGAACCTCAGCCTCTACGCCGCGATCGAACGAATCGGGCTGGGCCTGGCCGTGACCCTGGAGTTCCTCGGGCCGCTCACCGTGGCCGTTGCCAGCTCACGGCGCGTTCGCGACCTCCTCTGCGCGCTCATGGCCGGCGTCGGGGTCGTCGTGCTCGCCGATCCTGGGCCGACCACCGACATCATCGGCCTCTCTCTGGGACTGGTCGCCGCTGCCGCCTGGGCCTGCTACATCCTGCTCAACCGCACCGTTGGCCAGCGGCTGCCCGGTCTGCAAGGAACCGCGACCGCCAGCCTGGTCGCCGCTGCCATCTGGACGCCGATCGCGCTGGTCTGGTTCTCCCTGCACCCGCCCACGGCTGCGTCCATCGGCCTTGCGGTCGCCTGCGGTCTGCTCTCGTCGATGGTTCCCTATGTCGCCGACCTGATGGCGTTGCGCCGCGTCACCGCCACCGTGTTCGGCACCTTCACCGGCATCAACCCCGTCTGGGCCGCGCTGGCCGGCTGGCTCCTGCTCCAGCAGACCCTGCACCTCAACGAGTGGTGCGGCATGGCGCTCATCGTGGTCAGCAACATCCTGGTGACGGCCGGCCACCGCACGTCACGGCCCCACATCTCGGCGCTCGCCACGTCATCTGCGGTGCGCCTCTCAGGAGGCGAGGCGGGCGATCGCCTTGACGACACGCTGCGGTGAGACGGTGTAGGCCGTTCCGAGGGTCTGCGCGAACAACGACACCCGCAGCTCCTCGATCATCCACCCGATGGCGACCACCTCGGCGGCGGCGCGCTGGCCCGGGCGCAGGCCCTCGAGCAGGTCGGCGTAGCGACCCTCGACGGCGTCGACCTGCTCGAGAGAGGCGGCGTCCTTGGCCAGGTTGGCCGGGCCCTTGTCGAGTCGTTGGGCGATCCCCTTGAGGTAGCGGCCCAGATCGGGCAACCGGGCGATCCCTGCATCGGCGACGAACCCCGGTCGCACCAGCCCCTCCAGCTGAGCCCGCACGTCGGCCAGCATCGGGCGCAGTGCCGGGTTCCGCGACTCCTCGAGGGCGCTGAGGCGGGTCGTCAAGGTCAGGTGCCGGGCCAGGATCGGTTCGACGAGCCCGATCACCTGCACCACCCTGGCCGTCGTGTGGGTGCGCACAGCAGACAGGGCCCATTCGAAGTCGTCTCGGCTGCGCACGGCGTGACCCACCCCGCCGAGCCCACCGGCGGGCTCGGCGGTCACGACGGTCGCGGCTCGACCGGTGTCATCGGCCGAGATGTCGTCGACGGCAGCGGCCAGGCAGTCCTCGAGCAGAGCCGGAACGCTGCCGTGCGGGTTGTGGCCGAGCGCCAGCTTCTGGGTGTTCGTCAGGCGCGAGAGGATCTGTTTCCAGGGCGGGCTGATGCCGAGCAGCAGCAGCCGGCGCACCCCGAGCCGGTGCTCGGCGTCAGCCTCTGACCGGGTCGGGAGCACCCGGAGGTCGACCGCCCGGCCGGTGTCGACGAGGGCCGGGTAGCCGCGCACCCCGGTCGCACTCTCGAAGTCCTCCGGGATGGTGTCGACCGACCAGGTGGTCAGACCGGTGCGTTCGATGCCCGAGCTGGCCACTCGAACCTGCCGGCGCAGCTGCGGCGTCGCGACGTCGCGCACGGCCTCGAGATCCTTGCCGGTGGCGAGAGGCCGGCCGGAGGCGTCGTCGACGCTGAAGGTGATGCGCAGGTGGTCGGGCACTCGTGACCAGTCGAACAGCTCGGGCGACACGAGCACACCGGTCTGCCGTCGGAGGGAGACTGCGAGCGCCTGCACGAGGGTGCCATCAGCCGGGTCGAGAAGGGGCAGCACGCGCCGGGCGTGGTCGGGGGCGGGCACGATGTCACGACGGACCCCCTTGGGCAGTGAGCGGATGAGCGCCGTGACGAGCTCCTCGCGAAACCCCGGCACCTGCCAGTCGAAGCCGTCGGGCGAGACCTGGTTCAGCCGGTCGACGGGGATGTGCACGGTGGCACCGTCAGCCGGTGAACCCGGCTCGAAGCGGTAGCTCACCGCCAGGTCGTTCTCACCCTGGCGCCACGTGGTGGGGTGCTCGTCGACGAGACCACCGGCCGTGTCGCGCAGCAGCATCTCCTCCGAGAACGTCAGCAGGTCAGGGGTCTGGCGACGAGCCTTCTTCCACCACGAGTCGAAGTGCCGCGCCGATACGACATCGGGTGGTATCCGCTGGTCGTAGAAGGACACCAGGGTGAAGTCGTCGACGACGAGGTCGCGGCGTCGCGTTCGGGCCTCGAGCTCACCGAGCCGCTCGACCAGGGCCGCGTTCTCCCGAAAGAAGGCGTGCTCGGTGTGCCAGTCCCCTTCGACGAGCGCGTGCCGGATGAACAGGTCGCGGGCGAGCTCGGCATCGACCGACCCCAGGCCGACGACGCGGCCCACCACGAGAGGTACCCCGTAGAGGGTGACCCGTTCGGTGGCCACCGCCGAGCCGCGCCGGCCCGACCAACGCGGCTCGGAGTACTGCCGCTTGACCAGGTGAGCCCCGAGGGTCTCGGCCCAGGTCGGGTCGATGCGGGCGTTCATCCGGGCCCAGAGGCGCGTGGTCTCGACCAGCTCTTCCGCCATGACGAACTGAGGCTGCTTGCGAAAGAGCGCCGACCCGGGGTTGATGCCGAAGCGGGCTCCCCGAGCCCCGGCGTACTCGCGCTTCTGCTCGTCGCGCACCCCGACGTGCGACAGCAGCCCGGCGAGCAGAGACTGGTGCACGGCATCCGCGTCGACCGCGTCGTGATCGAGCCGCACACTCGCCCGACCGATGTCGAGGCCGGCCTGTTTGGCCGCCTGCTTGACCTGCGTGTGGAGGTCCTGCCACTCGCGCACCCGGAGGTAGTGCAAGAACTCCGCTTTGCACAACCGCCGGAAAGCGCTGGAGCTCAACGATTTCTGCTGCTCCTTGAGGTAGGCCCACAGGTTGAGCCAACCCAGGAAGTCGCTCGTCTCGTCGGCGAACCGCTTGTGCGCGGCGTTGGCGAGCTCCTGCTTCTCCTGGGGCCGTTCACGCGGATCCTGGATCGACAGCGCCGCCACGATGATGAGCACCTCGCGCAGTACGCCCCGCTGGTCGGCCTCGATGACCATGCGTGCGTGACGCGGGTCGATGGGCAGCGTTGCGATGGTGCGCCCGTAGGGGGTCAGCTTCCGGCCCGGTCTGCGATTGGCCCGGCTCCCCGAGGCCTCGTCGTCCTCCGGGGCGAACGCCTGCAGCTCCTCGAGCAGCCTGACGCCGTCGGCGATCTGGCGGCTGTCGGGCGGGTCGACGAACGGAAACGCAGCGATGTCACCCAGCCCGAGCGCGGTCATCTGCAGGATGACCGAGGCGAGGTTGGTGCGCAGGATCTCGGGGTCGGTAAAGGGCGGTCGAGCGTCGAAGTCGTCTTCGGAGTAGAGCCGGATCGCGATGCCGTCTGCGAGTCGGCCGCAGCGGCCGGAGCGTTGGTTGGCCGAGGCCTGGCTGATCGGCTCGATGGGCAGCCGCTGCACCTTCGTGCGCTGGCTGTACCGCGAGATGCGTGCCGTTCCGGTGTCGACGACGTAGCGGATGCCGGGCACGGTCAGCGAGGTCTCGGCGACGTTGGTGGCCAACACGATTCGTCGACCGGTGTGTGACGAGAACACGCGGTGCTGTTCGGCGGCCGACAGCCGTCCGTAGAGCGGCACCACTTCGGTGACGGGCAGGCTCATCCCGTTGAGGGCGTCTGCGGCGTCACGGATCTCGCGTTCACCGGAGAAGAACACCAAAATGTCACGGCTGTCGCTGCCGCCAGGGTTGCGCTCGGTCCAGAGCTCGAGCACGGCGTCGCAGACGCCCGTCACCATGTCGCGCTCCTCGGCCTCAGGTCGGTCGGGGTCGACAAGGGGTCGGTAGCGCAGCTCGACGGGATACGTACGACCCGAGACCTCGATGATCGGGGCGGGGGTGCCGTCGGGGGCGGCGAAGTGTTCGGCGAAGCGCTGCGGGTCGATGGTGGCCGAGGTGATGATCACCTTGAGGTCGGGCCGGCGCGGCAGCAGCGTCTTGAGGTAGCCGAGGATGAAGTCGATGTTGAGGCTGCGCTCATGGGCCTCGTCGATGATGATCGTGTCGTAGCGGCGCAGCTCGCGGTCGCGCTGCATCTCGGCGAGCAGGATGCCGTCGGTCATGACCTTGACGAGGGTGTCGCGGCTGCTCTCGTCGGTGAAGCGCACCTGGTAGCCCACGGTGGTGCCGAGGTCGACGCCGAGCTCGTCGCTGAGTCGCTCGGCCACCGCCCTGGCCGCGATGCGGCGCGGCTGCGTGTGGCCGATGACCCCGTCGAGACCCCGGCCCAGCTCGAGGCAGATCTTGGGGATCTGCGTCGTCTTGCCCGATCCGGTCTCACCCGCGATGACCACGACCTGATGGTCGCGGATGGCGGCCGCGATGTCATCACGGCGTTCGACGACCGGCAGGTCGGGCGGGTAGCTGATCGGTGGGAGGCTGGCCGCTCGTGTCGCTCGCCTGGCTTCACGCTGCTCCGGGCTGAGCGGCGCACGGCCCGGCCGACGCCCGCCCTGACGACGGCCGGGCTGCCCGCGCTCTGCGGGTCGACGACCGTCCGACGCCGGTGAGGCGGGGGCCTGGCCGTCCGGCGCCCGCTCGCCCGGCGCCCGCTCGCCCGGTGCCTGACTCGTGGGTGACTGGCTGGTGGGTGACGGCTCGGACGCCGGCTCCTCAGCATCCTGGCGTGGCCCGCGGCGTCGACGTCCACGCCGTCTGCTGCCCTGCCTCGCGACCTCGGCGCCGGCCCGGGCCCCGGTACCTCGCCTCGCCCCGATGTCGTCTCCGCCGCCTGGATGCTCGCCGGCCTCACGCCGGGTCGCAGGAGTCGGCTCGTCGGGCATGGTCGTCAGGATAGGTCGCCTGGCGGCTCGAACCGAACCGATATCGCTCGCCCGGAACCGGGAAGGGTCGAGCACGGTCGCATGGGTCGGAGACGTAACGTGGTCTTCACCAGAACGCAGAGGAGGCGCGGTGCCGTACCCAGCAGAGGGCGCCGACGAGCGGCCCGACCCGCTCCGCGACCAGCACGTCGCCTTCCCTGACGCCCCGGGGGCGCAGCCGAGCGGTCCGTCGTTGCCGAGATCGGCCTGGGCCCCCTCCGCCCGAACGTCACCGGTCGGCGCCCCACCCTCGGGCCCGCCGCCGACGGCTGAACCAGCATCGCCCACCCCTCCCTGGGCCCCAGGTCGCCCTGCGCCGACTCCGAATCGGCGCCGCCGCGTGCTGCGCACCCTCGTCGTGGTGTGGATCGGCTTCGCCGTGTTCGGCAACCACGACCAGCACTCGAGCGACTCGGTCGGCGACGGCGGCACCGGCATCGTGATGGGCGCCGGGGGGAACGTGCCGGGCGACGGTCACGACCCGACCGCTCTTCTACCCACCGGCACCGACGTCGGAGCGACGCCGACCGGAGTGCGCCAGTTTCGGGTCGAGGTGGCGAGTACGGATGACCTCGTGAACGTGACCCAGAAAAGCGCGAGCGGCGACTTCGAGCAGGGGACGCCGGGATCGTGGAGCGGCGATATCGACGCGAACGCCGGCTACGCCGCTGCCGTCGGACCCGCGGGGGCCCAGTTGAGCCAGGGCCCGCCGGTCAGCCCGAAGGTGAGCGCCATCGTCACCGCCGTGGCCAAGGACAGCACCAGCACCGTGCAGTGCCGCGTCTACGCCGACGACGTGCTCGTGCTCATGTCGACCGGGCCCGGCACCGTCACCTGTCGGGTCCCGGCGGTCGACGGCAACGGCAGATGAGGGCGCCGACGGGCGACTGGCGCGGCTGACCGGGGTCGAGGTGCGCGCGGCGGAACCGGAGCTCGGAACGATGCATCGGAGGGGCACTCCCGCTCGCTAGATTGGGGGCCGAGCAGCCACGAACAGGGGACGTAAGACGCCGTGTCAGAGATTCCGCCGTACCGACCAGATCCACTCGCGCCCGGTTTCACCCCGGCGGCCGAGAGCGCGCCCGACAGCGGGCACGACCACCACGTCAGCTTTCCCGACCAGCCGACCACGGCGCCGACGAACCCGCCGGTCGCGCCGGTCGCATCACAGAGCGCACCCCCCTCGGGGATGCCGGCGCGGTCTTACCCGTCGTACCAGGGGAACAGCCAGCAGCCGGGCTGGCACGGCAACGCAGGGTCAGGACCGTCGTTCCAGCCGCCGGGGGCCCCTCCCGGTCGACGACCGTCGCGGGTGCGCACCCTGGTGCTGGCCGCCGTGTTCTTCGTGGTGGTGCCGCTCGTGGTCGTCGGCCTCGTGGTGGGCAACCGCAGTGACCGCAGCACCGATCCCTCACCCCGGGCTGCTCGGCCGACGACCGTTCCGAACTCACCGCTGTCGGTCGACCCGACTCCGGTTCCGCGCCTGACTCCAGACGTGCGCTCGGTGCGCTTCGAGGTGCAGGGCACGGGTCGCGCCGACATCCGGATCTACCGCAACGGCGCCTCCCAGAGGATCAAGGACGTCACCCTCCCCTACGCCGTCTCGGTTCCGGTCGGTGACGACCGCTCGCCCTACATCTCCGTCGACGCCACCGACTACGAGCGCACCGACTCGATGAAGTGCATCGCGACGGCAGGCGCGGAAGTCGTCGCGGTCAACGTCGGCACGCGCCGGGTCGAGTGCACGGTCACGTCGTCGTCGCTGCCGACCTCCGGCGACAAGCTGTGACGGGCCCACCAGACGGCCCACCAGGCGGGGCTGACGAACCGCGCGACACCGCCGCTCCATCTCCCCCTTCTTCAGCCACTCCATCCGCCACCCCACCGAACCGCAGCGACCTTCCGCCGGTGACGGGCTCGGGCGGCTTCGACCCGATGGACCACCTGGCCGGTCAGCCCAGCGGCGGGGCCAGCTGGGTGCCGGAGCGGGCGTCGGCGACACCGCAGCCCCCCGGCCCGTCGGGCAACGCGCCCACCGTTGACGGCTCGTTCTTCGCGCCGCCCGGGTCGACGCCCGGACGACACCTCAAGCCCTGGCAGATAGCGGGCGCTCTGGCTCTGGTCTTCGTTCCGCTGGTCTGGTGGTTCACGGCCAGCCTCACCGACCGCGCCACCGACCCTGCGGTCGGCGAGCCGGGCGTCGCGGCCTCCGTCTCCCCGTCGTCTCCCACCGCCACCCGCACGGGCGCCGTCACCACCTCCGGACCATCGGGCAGCGCGAGCGCCAGCCTCGACCCGACGACCGACCCGCTGCCCCCGATACTGCCCCCCGACGCCTCCGGCGACTTCCCGACCCTGCCTTCGGTCACGGTCCCCGACCAGCCCACCGCGCCGACCGCACGCGGCGCCAGCCCGACGAACAAGCCGGTACTCACCGCTCCTCCGTCGTTGCTCCCTGCACCGACCGTGTCGATCACGGCGATCCCACCGGGAGCCAAGACGATCCGTTTCGAAGCCCAGGCCGCCGGTGACGCGAAGATCGAGGTGTCGCTCTCCGATGCGACCCACCAGCGGTTCGACTACCCGCTGCAGAAGGCACCTTTGGCGTTCGAGGTACCCGTGGGCTCGAACCTGAGCAACAGCGACTACTTCAGCCTGCGAGTGCGCAGTCCCTACGACTCGAGCGCCACGCGGCCCGACGTCGCCTGCCGCATCCTCGTCGACGGGGTGGTCGTCACGTCACAGCAGGGGCAGGGCTACGTCACCTGCTACATCAGCCCGTACTACGACGTGCGCCGCACCTGACCGCCGGTCAGACGTCGTCGTCGGGCGATGAGCCGAGACGGCGCTTGTTGACCGCCACCCGCAGGGCCATCGCCCGGTCGAAAACGGTGTGCCAGAACCGGTTGAGCACCAGCTCACGCTCACCCACCAGCTCGACGACGTCGGCGCCGGCGCCGAGCTTGAAGAGCAGCAGCCCGGTGAGAGGCGAGGTGGCCCCGAGTGAGGTGTTGAAACCGCGGAAGTCGTATGCGGTACAGCCGGCTTCGATGGCGTCCTGGATCGCTCGCCACTGCAGGGCGTTGCTGGCGCGGGCGTCGCGGTTGCGCTCGGTCGAGCCGCCGTAGAGGTAGGAGAAGGTGTCACCGACCCGGAGCATGATGGCTGAGGCCAGCACGTCGCCGTCGACGTGAGCCTCGTACACCCGACCGGTCAGGCGCCCGGGGTCGGTCTCGCCGAACGCCGCAAGCATCTGCGCGAAGTAGGCCTTGGGCCGCGGATGGAAGTGGTCACGCTGCGCCGACTCGCAGTAGAGCGCATGGAAGGTGTCGACCCCCTCGGCGCCCACGGCACGCACCGCCACCCCGGCCTTCTCGGCCTTCTTGATGTTGCGGCGCCACTGCTGGTTCATCGACCTGAGCACGGTGGGCGCGTCGCGGTCCGCGATGTCGAGCACGCACAGGTAGCGCGGCTGACCGACCGCGGCGCCCGAACCGGCGCCGATCGGCAGCCAGGACCGCGCCGCCAGCCACGACTCGAGCGGGGGCGCCACCGGGCCCACCACCGTCGCGGGGAGACTGGTGAACGAGAGCAGCCCACCGGCTGCGACCTGCTTCTTGACCGGCTCGGGGGCCCAGGTGCGGGCCGGCACCGGAAAGCCGAGACGCAGGGCGAACGCCCCCGACGACCGCGCCCAGGCGACGAGAGGGTCGAGCCACGCACCGGGGTCGGCGGCGACGGCATCCCAGGGCAGGGCGGGCCCCTCGGGAAGGTAGGCGAAGCTGCGCCTGGTGCGCGGGATGCTCCGCGACATCACGAGGGCGGCACCCACGCGCTCACCCGATGCGTCGAACCAGCCGAGGTGGCGGTGTCGCCAGTCGGGCTTCGTGCGAGACCACTCGGGCGTCTGCAGAAAGCTGCCGCCGACCGCCAGCACGGTCTCGCGAGCCTCGTCGGCGGTGACGGGTCGAACCGTGAAGGGTCCGGCGAGCGTGGGCGCGTCGGTCTCGGCGTTCATGCGCGCCACCCTATCGGCGCCGAGACGCCGGCCCGAAACACTCCTGTCGCGACCACGCCGCCGACGTCGACCTGAGACCGTGGGCCTCAGGTCACCGGTAGGAGCTTGTCGTGCAGGCGGGCGACGCTGCTCGGAGCCGGGGAGCGTGCGGGTGGCGGACCAGCCGCTGTCGATGCCCGGGGCGACCTCGAGCGCCTTGGCGCACCTCGGGCCTGAGATGGGCTGCGTCGAAGAGGGCACCGTTGAGGCGGCTCATGTCTGGCAGCAGGCGGCGTCTCTCCTCAAAGGTCGACCGGTCGGCCTGCGATACGCAAGAAGGTGCGGGTACGGCGGTCCAGCCGGCTTCGGCTCAACGTCATGCACCTAGCGTGCCCGACACCCGCAGGGCCTTTCACCCCGGACGGCCACGTGGGATGATCTCGCGGTCGACAACAGGCCAAGGAGGCTCGACTTCGATGCAGATGCGGCTGGAACTGATCCCGCTCCCGGTTTCGGACGTGGACCGAGCCATCGGCTTCTACGCCGACCAGCTCGGCTTCACGTTGAACCATGACGTGCAGCCCAGCGAGGGCGTGCGGGTCGTCCAGCTGACACCGCAGGGGTCGGGCTGCTCGGTCGGTTTCGGGACGGGGCTGGATGTGTACGCGGGTGAACCGGGCAGTGTCCGAGGCCTGCATCTGGTGGTGGAAGACCTCACCGAGGCGCGTACCGAGCTGCTGCGCCGCGGGGTGGAGGTCGGCGAGATCCACGACTTCGGGGGCGGCGTCAGAGGGGCCTCCTTCTCCGATCCTGACGGCAACTCCATCGAGCTGCAGGAGATGGCGTGGCGCAAGGGCGCGACCTTCTAGAGCGTGCCTAGCAGCCTGCCGACGCGTCGCCGTTCGCTCGGGAGCGGTTCAGCGGGCCGGCCCACGTCAGGCGGAGCGGGTGTGCCGGATCCACCAGAGCCCGAGCACCGGCAGCAGCAGGGGCACGTAGCCGTAGCCCGACCCGAAGTGCGACCACACGGTCTTGTCCGGAAAGGCGTCGGGCACCGCGTAGGAGATGGCGCCGACGACGAGCACGCCGACCAGCTCGATGCTCAGGGCGACTCTGGCGAGACGCACCGAGGCTCGGTCGCCCCGGGCGAGCCCGATGGTCGCGACGAGGTAGATCAGGGCGGCGAGCGCCGAGAGCAGGTACGAGACCGGGGCCCGGCTGTAGTACTCACTGATCTGCAGGATCGACCTCCCGGTGGCAGCAAGGGCCAGCAGGCCGTAGACCGCCACGAGCAGACGCCCGGGCCCGCGGCCCGTGTGCTGTCCGGTGCCGTCGGTGCGGTCGGTGCTGCTACTGGGGTTGGTGCTGTCACTGGGCTCGGTAGCGCCGTCAGGCATACGGGCTCCACACCTGTTGCAGTCGTCCGAGCAGGATCATCACGACGAGGGCGCCGGAGACCATGATGCCCATCGCCCACTGTCCCCGCTCCTTGATGGCGATGAGGATGGTCACGGGCAGCACGAGCAGCACCGTGAACAGGTAGGCGATGAAGGTGGCCCGCTCGCCGCCGTCGGTGATCGCCCCCGACCTGGCCAGGCCCACCACGAGCGTGGCGAGCAGACCGACCTCGATGACCGCCGAGACGACGATGAGCAGGTCGTCGACGACCTTGCGCCGCACCAGGTGGTGGCCGGCGATGAGGGCGAGCACGGCGCTCACCGCCAGCAGGCCGATGGTGAGGGGAACAAGCACGGCGGCAGCCTACTTGGTCGCGCTGGGCCGGTTCGGGGCGCCACCACGGCCGGCCCCCGGGTCGGCTTCACCCCGACGTGGTCGTCGACGTGGGCCCTTGGGCTGGATGGGCGTCGCCGTCGCCCGCACGAGGACGTAGATTTCACCCGTCAGGATGCCGTCCGGGCCCCTCTCGGCGAAGGAGAACACGTGCCGACCCGATCCGAGCTCGTCGACCGCGCAGCCGGGGTGCTGCTCGGGGAGGCCTGCGGCGACGCTCTCGGTGTGCCCTACGAGATGGCGGCGCCACCGGTGGGCGAGGCGGTCATGAAGGGGGGCGGTCTCGGGCCCTACGACGCGGGCGAGTGGAGCGACGACACGCAGATGACCCTGTGTGTGGCCCAGGTCGCCTCCCGCGGGGTCGACCTGACCAGTGCGCAGGGCCTCGACGCCGTCGCCGACGCCTTCGTCGCCTGGCTGTCTGGTGGCGCCAGCGACGTGGGCACGCAGACCAGAACCGTGCTCTCGGAAGCCGCAGCGCGCAGCGGTTCTGCCCACGAACGGCTGACCGGAGCCAGCGACGCCCTCCACGCCCGCACCGGGCTCACGGCCGGCAACGGCGCCCTGATGCGCACCTCGATCGTGGGTATCGCCGCGGTCGACGACCGCCGGAAGACGGCCGCAGCGGCGCGAGCCGTCGCTCGGCTCACGCACGCCGACCCGCTCGCGGCCGACTCCTCGGTGCTGTGGTCGGAGGCGATCCGGGTTGCCGTGACCCAGGGCCGTCTCGACCTCGCGGCCGGCCTCGACCTGGTGAGCAGCACGAACGCGGCTCGCTGGGGCGACTGGATCGAGGAGGCGACCGCCGCCGACCCCGGTGCCTTCCGCGACAACGGGTTCACGGTGACCGCCCTGCAGGCGGCGTGGGCGGCCATCACGTCGACCGACCGCGGCGACGGCTCGGCCATGCACCTGCAGCGCGGGCTCCAGGCGGCCGTCCGCGCCGGTCACGACACCGACACCGTGGCCGCCATCGCCGGCGCTCTGCTCGGAGCCCGCTACGGCTCGTCGGCCGTGCCGACCCAGTGGCGCCGGATGGTGCACGGCTGGCCGGGCTACCGCGCCCACGACCTGGTCGAGCTCGCCGTCACCACCCTGGCCGGCGGCCGGCGGGTCGGGTCGTGGCCCTCGGTCGAGACGATGGTCGACCATGACATCCCCACCCTGGGCATCTCCCACCCCATCGACCCCGGCATCGTGCTCGGCAGCATCAGTGACCTGTACCGGGTGGCGAGCCTCGACGTGCAGGCCGTCGTGTCACTGTGCCCTCTCGGTCTCGCCGACATCCCGGCCTCGGGCATGTCCCCCCGCGACCACATCGAGTTCTGGATCAACGACGACCACATCGACTCCACGAACGGCACCGCCACCGAGGCACCCAACCCGCACCTCGACTTCGTTCTCGACGACGCGTCGTCGGCGCTGCGCCAGTTCCGGGCCGAGGGCAAGCGGGTGCTGGTGCACGGTCGCCGCGGCGAGCACCGCACGCAGGCGGTCGCGCTGCGGTACGCGGTCGACCTCGGCGTGGCCCCCGAGCTGGCGCAGCGCTCGATCAGGGACGCGCTGCCCGGCATCCATGCTGCCGGACGCCTGTGGGACGTGGCTGTCCATGGTGCCTGAGACCCGGCCCCCTGCAGCTCAGACGGCCGTGGCGTTCTCGACGTAGCGGCAGAGCGCATTGACGGCGCGCAGGTCTTCGGGGTGATGCACGGCCGCGTCGAGCAGCAGCGGACTGGCCACGATGACCGCCAGCGCCTTGGCCCGCGAGATCGCCACGTTGAGGCGATGCACGTCGTAGAGGAAGGAGACCCCACGAGGCGCCAGGGCGGCGCTGGTCGTGCCCATCGAGTAGATGACGACGGCGGCCCCCTGGCCCTGGATCTTGTCGACGGTGCCCACCCGGGCGCCCTCGGGCAGATGGGCCACGAGCGTGGCCACGTGGGCGTTCCACGGCGCGACGACGAGGATGTCGTCGATGGTCAGGGGCGCTGTCGTGCCGGTGGCGTCGGTCCACTCCCCCGCGAGCAGGTCGTCGACGAGCCGTCGCACGACGGCCGCCTCCTCGGCGCTCGACTGGTCGACCATCACACTGTGAACGACGGGGGCCCAGCGCAGCCCGGTGCCGCTGAGGGCTCGGCGGGAGCGCGGTGCCGAGACCTCGACCCGGCGCAGGTCCTGGCGGGCATCAGGCTGCGCAGACGCGAGCCGGCCCTCGTAGGCCAGCTCGGACACGAACCCGGTGAGCGCAGCATGCATGCGGTAGGTGTGGTCGAGGAAGACACCACGATCGGGCGGGATGACGTCGTGCGGGCCGATGAGGTGCTCGAGCACCGAGACCCCCGCGCCGAAGGGGTGCACGGCCTTGGTCGGCTGCTGCAGCTGCTGGGGGTCGCCCAGCAGCACGAGCGAGGTGGCCGCCTGCGACACGGCGACGGCGTTGGCGAGGGAGAACTGCCCCGCCTCGTCGATGACGAGCACGTCGACCGCGTCGGCGAGGTCGTCGCGGGACCACAGCCACGCGGTGCCGCCGACGAGTTTCGCAGTGCCGGTGGTGAGGGCCTCGACGACCTCGTGGTTACTTTTGGCCGGGCGGACGAGCGATGCCACCTCGTCGGTGATATCGGCGCTCGAGCTCGGGGCGGCCTCGCCGGTCTTGTGCAGTGCCGGGCGGTCGACCTTGTGCAACAGGTTGCGGATGACGGCGTGGGACAGGCCAGTGACCCCGACCTTCAGGCCATCGTCGAGCAGCTGCCGGATGAGTTTCGCTCCGGCGTAGGTCTTGCCCGCTCCGGGCGGGCCCTGGACCGCCAGCACCTCGCCGCGCAGCTCGGACCCGACGCGCACGACGACGTCGGCCGGGCTCTCGCCAGCACGCGCAACCATCGCGGCGGCATCCGGAACGACACTGCGCACCAGGCGGACGGCCAGGTTGTCGCCGCCCGACAACCAGGTCTGCGCCGACTGAGCGATGCTGGCCCTCAGTCCGTGGTTGCCGATGGGGCCGGGCGCCTTCAGCGCTCGGGGCGACGGCGGCTCGAGCCGCTTGCTCATCTTCAGCTCGACCCACCCGGCCACCGGGTCGATCGCCACGATCTCGCCGACCCCTTTGTGGGTGTCGACGTCCTCGGCGCGGATGCCGGGCCGCAGCTGACACTCCTGGGCCGGGAAGGGGTAGCGCCAGACCAGCGACTGCTTCACGGCATCGACCTGCTGCGCCAAACCCAGCCCGGCGACCGCACCGGCGTTCTCGAGCAGCTCGTCGGACCCCTGCTCGCCGTAGCTGAAGTAGGCCCACCAGTCGGGGCGGTCCTCACGTCGGTGCCAGCCCACGCACCCGGCGAGCAGCTCGCCGACCACAGCCTCCGCCTCGGGGCCCGGTGAGGAGCAGTCGGTGCGGTGCTGCTCGGCCCGGGCCAGCAGCGCCTCGGCCAGCTCGATCTCGGCGCGCTCTGCCTCGTTGACCTCCTCGGCCGTCGCTCCCGAAGGACGGGTCAGCTGATGGCCGGCGCGAGCCAGCTCGTCGCGGCGCTCCTCCAGCCAGTCGTGCAGGGCCAGGGTCGACTCGACATCGACCTGGTTGTAGGCCCGGATGTCCTCGAGAATCTGCGGGTCGGGCCGTCCTTCGTCGCGGGAGACGAGCCAGCGTTCGTACTCGACCACGGAGGCGAGCCCGTCGGAGACGGCATCCGATCCCTCTGCCCGGGTTCGGTGCCAGTAGAACTCCTCGAGCTTCTTGATCGAGTAGGAGCCCTTGCTGATGCGCAGGCCCTGACGCACCACGGCGTAGAGGTCGACGAACCGCTCGCCCCGCAGCAGCTGGTCGAGCTCGTGCTCACGGGTCGCGTGCTGGCTGGTGAGCCGCTTGAGGGCGGTCGTCTCGTACGGGGCGTAGTGGTAGATGTGCATGTCGGGGTGGGCCCTCCAGCGCTCGGCCAACCAGTCGACCAGGTCGGTGGTGAGGGCGCCCTCCTGCTGGAAGTCGTGCGCCCAGAAGCTGGTGAACTCAGACTCACGGGTCCAGATGCCGGCCAGGTACTCCCGGCCCATGCCTCCCTCGGCCCAGGGGTCGCCTTCGAAGTCGAGGTAGACATCGCCGGGGTCGGGCTCGGGCAGCAGCAGCAGGCCGGTCGGCCGCCCACTGGGGTCGGGGTCGAGCAGCTCGTACCGGGCCTGGCCCGTCTCGCGCTCGGCGAGCTGAAGCCGAGCCTGCGGCACCAGCCGGTGTCGAGCAGCCGACGACAGCACGCCGGTCAGCCGGCCCTCGCTCGCGTCGGCGAGGGCCCGCAGGGTCGGGATACCGGCGTCGATGAGCCGGGCCCGGTGGTCGGTGCGCATGCCGGCCACCTGGATCAGGTCGTCACGCTCGACCCACTCCTGGGCGCACCGCTCCTTCCAACGACACTGGCCGCAGTGCTCCACCCGGTTCGACTCGGTGCCTCGTGGTCGCTCGATGGCGTCGAGCAGGTCGGCCCGGCGGCGGCGCGCGTAGGGGGCCACGTCGATCAGGCGCCACTGGTGCTGTGCCCGGTCGCCGGTCACGACGGTGAGCCACTGCGGAGCCGCACCCTGCAGCGTCTCGAGGCGAGCGGCGTAGGTCGCCATCTGCAGCAGCGCGGGCACCTTGAGCCGGCGGGCCAGCTTGGTGTCGGCGATGTCGTAGCTGAAGTCACCGAGGTCGCTGGGCCGGCCGGGCACCTTGAGCAGGAAGTCGGCCAGCCCCACCCAGGCTCCGTCGAAGAAGGTGGCCTGGTAGACGACGTCGACCCCTCGCCGCATGGCCTCGACCGTGGCCTGTTCGGCGGCCGTTCCCTTCAGGCCCAGGCGGGCGATGTCCTCGACGACGAGGCCGTCAGCGCGCAGGGTCTCGAGGTAGGCCTGCTCGTGCTGCAGACCCTTGGCGAACACGAGGTTGAGAGCGTCGTCAGTGGGCACGGCGCGCGGCGCACCGGATTCGAGGGCCTCGAGGTCGAGGGTCGTGATGTGCGGGCAGGCCACGTGCTTGGTGAGGTCGGTGGGGCTGAGCACGAGGCGGCCGTCGATGCGCTGCATGTCCGCGAGTATGCCGGGAGGCGCTGACGACGCCCGGCGCCCCACCTCGAACGTTCCGAGCTCGCCCCACGACAGGCGTAGCCGGGCGTCAGCCCGAAAGCCGCCCCCCGTGGGTGACGGCTTCGACGTTGTTGCCGTCGGGGTCGCGAACGAAGGCCCCGAAGTACCGCTCGTGGTACTCGGGCCACAGCCGGGGTTCGTGCAACGACTCGGCGCCGAGCTCGACGGCCCTGTCGTGAAAGGCCGTCACCACGCCCGAGTCGGCGGCCGTGAACGCCACGTGCACCTCTCGGTTGGGCCCCTCGTCGGGTGCCTGGCTGATCCAGAAGACCGGGTGGCCCTCGGCGCCGTAGCCGATGGCGACGGTGGTCGAGCTGTCGGGTGAAGCCGAGCAGGCCCAGAACCTCGTCGTAGAAATGCGCGCTGGCTGCCATGTCGGCGCAGCCGATACCGAAGTGGTCGATCATTCCCCGAACCTAGGTGCACCCACCGACGGCCACCAGTGCGCACGCCGGTCAGCGGCATCCGCAACCGGTCGGCTCAGCCCATTGTCATCGAGGGCGTCGTTTGGTCGACTGTGCGTGCAGGGTTCCGCCGACCGGGCCGAGCCCGAGACGACTGGAGGTGCCCATGAGCAGTGAGCCGCAGGCCGCGCCCGAAGCAACGACCGACGGGTTGACCGAGGTGTCCGCCCAGACGGTGCGCGTCACCCGTCGGGTCGAGGCGACCGTCGCGGAGGTGTGGCGCCACCTGGTGAGCCCCGCGGGCACGGCTGCCCTGCTCGGCGCCGGTGCCGAGCTCGGCACCAAGGGCGAGTCGTGGCGCAGCAGCGAGGGACCGCACGGCGTGCTGCGCAGCTACCACCCCCTCGAGCAGGTACGGGTGTCGTGGCACGCCGACGACGACGGGCCGGCGAGCCTCGTGGACCTGCACCTGGTGCCGGAGGGCGAGGCGACCCGAGTCGACATCGTGCACGAGCGCCTCACCGCGGCCGATCCGCATCCCGACCTACCGCGGCACTGGCAGAGGGCGCTCGACCGCTTCGCCTACGAGATGGGCTGATCGGCTCTCTCGACCGCGGCCGCCCCTCGCCGACCATCCACGCCCGCAGGCTGGGAATTTTCTGACCAAACTCTTGACGTGAGCGGCGTCACGCCCATAAAGTTCCGTCGTTCGGTAAGTCAATTCCACATAATGGAAATTAATCCAAAGCGGTCATTAACGGCCCACCGCGACCTGAGCCCCACCATCCTGAGGGCATCGCAGCGTTGCGAGCGATTCGAGCCACACCCGCAGCCTCGACATCGGAGTTCACTCATGAGTGCAACCGTCACGCCCCCGGCCCCATCGAAGCGCAAGTCCCGTCACCCCGTCGACGAGATCCTGCCCGCCCCGAAACTGTTCGTCTACGGCTTCCAGCACGTGCTCGCGTTCTACGCCGGCGCGGTCATCGTGCCGATCCTGCTGGCCGGAGCCATCGGTCTGAGCCAGGAAGAGCTCATCCACCTGATCAACGCCGACCTCTTCACCTGCGGGATCGCCTCGATCATCCAGTCGGTCGGCTTCTGGAAGATCGGTGTCAGGCTCCCCCTGCTCCAAGGCGTCACCTTCACCGCCGTCTCGCCCATGATCGCCATCGGCCTCGCGGCCGGAGGTGGCACCGACGGCCTGCTGGTCATCTATGGCGCGGTCATCGTCGCCGGGCTGTTCACCTTCTTCCTGGCGCCCTACTTCAGCAAGCTGATCCGCTTCTTCCCGCCGGTGGTCACGGGCACCGTAATCCTCATCATCGGCATCGCGCTGCTGCCCGTGGCGGCCAACGACGCCGCCGGAGGTCTCGGCCCGAACTTCAACCCGGCCAGCGGCAAGAACATGGCGTACGCCCTCGGCACGTTGTTGCTCATCGTCGCGATCCAGCGCATCTTCAAGGGGTTCATGGCCACGGTCGCCGTGCTCGTCGGCCTCGTCATCGGCACGCTCATCGCCTTCATCCTGGGTGATGCCACCTTCAGCAACGTGTCGACCTCGGGTTGGTTCGGCGTGACCACCCCGTTCTTCTTCGGCATACCCAAGTTCTCGGCGGCCGCCATCATCTCGATGATCGTCGTCATGCTCATCACCGCGGTCGAGACCACCGGCGACGTGTTCGCTACGGGCGAGATCGTCGACAAGCGCATCGAGAGTGAGGACATCGCTCGGGCGCTGCGCGCCGACGGCGTCTCGACCGCTCTCGGCGGGGTGCTCAACTCCTTCCCCTACACCTGCTTCGCCGAGAACGTCGGCCTGGTGCGCCTCACCCGGGTCAAGAGCCGCTACGTGGTGGCCATGGCGGGCGCGATCATGATCGTCATCGGGCTCATCCCGAAGGCCGGTGCCCTGGTGGCCGGCATCCCGTCCCCCGTTCTCGGTGGTGCGGCGCTGGCCATGTTCGCCACCGTGGCCGTCGTCGGCATCCAGACGCTCTCGCGGGTCGACTTCCACGACCACCGCAACGTCGTCATCGTCGGCACCGCCCTGGCCCTGGCGGTGTACGTGACGTTCCTGTCGTCCGGGTCGACCGGGTTCGCAGCCCAGGGGACCAAGGACATCTCCAACGCCGTGCCGGAGTGGTCGAAGGTCATCTTCGGCTCCGGCATCACCCTCGGTAGCCTCACGGCCATCGTGCTCAACCTCGTCTTCCACCACATCGGCACAGACCGCGGCCCCGCCGTGGCCGGCTCGCCCGGGCAGCTCATCCGTCTCAGTGATGTCAACGCCATGTCGCGCGACGAGTTCGTCGAGACGTTCGGCAGCCTCTTCCAGGGCCCGACCTGGATGGTGGAGCGCGCGTACGAGCAGCGGCCCTTCGCCGACACCAAGGGCCTGCGTCAGTCGTTCCAGAAGGCTCTCTTCGCGGCCAGCGAGAGCGAGCAGCGTGATCTCATCGGCGCCTACCCCGACCTGGGCGCCGAGAGCGTCGCCGGCGGCGAGGAGGGTGAGAACTCGCGCCGAGACCAGGCCACGCTCGGGCTGACCCGACTCGACGCCAAGGACCACGACGAGCTGAGCGACCTCGACGCGCAGTACCGCGAGCGGTTCGGCTTCCCGCTGGTGACCTGCGTGCGCGACCGTGACTCGTACGCCCAGGTGCTGCGCCACGGGTGGGAGCGGCTCAACAACACCGAGAGCCATGAGCACGCGGCCGCACTCATCGAGATCACGAAGATCGCGGGCTACCGCTTCGATGACCTCGTCGCCGACGCCAACCCCATCCAGAGCGCCCGGGTGCGGTCGGTCGACGTCGACCGCCTGTCATGAGCGCGGCCGGCAGCACGCACGCCGGCCGGCTGGTTCTCGACGGATGCATCGTCGTCACGATGGATCCCGCCCGCACGGAGCACGCGGTCGGTCACGTCGTGATCGAGGGAACTCGCATCGTGTCGGTCGGTGCCGGGCCGTACGCGAGTAGCCCGGATGCCGCAGGGTTCGCCGCCGCCCGGCACCCGGGCTCCGGTGAGGTTCGCATCGTCGATGCCCGTGGCTGTGTTGCGACACCAGGGCTCGTCAACACCCATCATCACCTCTATCAGTGGGCTACTCGCGGAATCGCATGTGACGCAACTCTTTTCGAGTGGCTCACCACGTTGTACCCGGTGTGGTCAGGCCTCGACGAAGACATCACCAGAGCGGCCGCCACAGCGGGTCTCGGCTGGCTCGCCCGGACCGGGTGCACGACCTCGATGGACCATCACTACGTCTTCCCCCATCGGGGCGGCGACCTGCTCGGCGCCGAGATCGCGGCGGCAGCCGAGGTCGGTACCCGCTTCCTGGTCACGCGCGGCTCGATGGACCTCGGTCGTTCCCGAGGTGGCCTGCCGCCCGACGACGTCGTCGAGAGCCTCGATGACATCCTGGCGGCGACCGTCGACGCGATAGACCGGCATCACGACCCCTCGCCGGAGTCGATGCTCCGGGTCGGAGTGGCGCCCTGCTCTCCGTTCTCGGTGACCGGAGACCTGCTCCGTGAGTCGGCCCTGCTCGCCCGCGGCAGCGGGGTCCGACTGCACACGCACCTGGCCGAGACGACCGACGAGGCGGCGTTCTGCCGCGAGCACTTCGAGATGACCCCCGTCGAGTACATGGAGTCGGTGGGCTGGATCGGTGACGACGTGTGGTTCGCGCACGGCATCCACTTCGACGACGCGGGCATCGCCACGCTGGCCGGCAGCGGTAGCGGCGTGGCGCACTGCCCGTCGTCGAACGCTCGTCTCGGTGCCGGGATCGCCCGCACCAGGGCGCTGCGAGACGCGGGGGTACCGGTGGGCCTCGGGGTCGACGGGCCGGCCTCGAACGAGTCGTCGTCGATGCTCGAGGAGGCCAGGCACGCGTTGTTGTTCGCTCGTGCCGTGGGCGGTCCCCTCGCGCTCGGCGTGCGCGACGCCCTCGAGATGGCCACGATCGGGGGCGCGAAGGTGCTCGGGTGGGACGACCAGATCGGTTCGCTCGAACCGGGCAAGCTCGCCGACATCGCGCTCTGGCGGGTCGACGGGCTGGCCCACGGTGACATCGTCGACGCGGTGGCCGGTCTCGTGCTCGGCGACCGCCCGCCCCTTCAGCTTCTGCTGGTCGGCGGCCGCCCGGTGGTGGAAGGAGACCACCTCGCTACCGTGGACGAGCACCGTCTCGCGACCGATCTCCAGCACGCCAGCACGACCCTGCTCAGTCGCTAAGAACATCCGCAATGCGAAATTAGTATTCCGAAACCGTTGCCTCGCTGGGGGGCGAGTCGTATAGTTGGGCGAACCCCCGGTCGCTGTTCGGCATGGACAACCAGCGAACCGGTTTCACTCTAACCATGCGACTGATCGCCTCGATCGGTTGGACTCGGTGCACCGTTGCACCCGACAAGGAGTGAACATGGCGTCCAAGACCGCAACCGTTGCAGAACTGGTCCCGGCACCCGCTGCGATCGTCAACGGCCGATCCTGCGGGTTCGGCGGGATCAGCCCGCAGACCTCGGCTCTCGACTGGTTGCGAGAGCAGGGACTCACGGGCGCCAAGGAGGGCTGCGCCGAGGGCGAGTGCGGCGCCTGCTCGGTGCTCGTGGCCCGCCCCGCCGGCGACCATGACGAAGCGGGCAGCCAGTGGACGGCCATCAACGCCTGCCTCATCCCCGCCGCGTCCCTCGACGGTCAGGAGGTCGTGACGGCAGAGGGCCTCGGCACCGCCTCGCAGATGCACCCCGTGCAGTACGAGATGGCGATGCGGGGCGGCTCGCAGTGCGGCTACTGCACCCCCGGCTTCGTCTGCAGCATGGCCGCCGAGTACTACCGCCCCGGCCGCTGCGGCGCGGACACACCCGTCGGCGACTACGTGCCGGGCAGCTCCGCCACGCTGCCCGTCGAGGGCGAGAGCGCCGCGGCCGACCTCGACCCCAACGCACCGCAGCACGACTCCCTCGACCACGACCACGGCGCCAACGGTTTCGACCTCCACGCCTTGTCGGGCAACCTCTGCCGCTGCACGGGCTACCGCCCCATCCGCGACGCCGCCTACGCCTTGGGCATCCCATCAGACGATGACGCCTTCGCCGACCGTCGCCACCGGCCGGCTCCGGATGCCGTGCCGACGCGGCTCAAGGCTGCAACCGGCACCTACGCTCGCGCCGCAGACCTCTCCGACGTGTTCACGCTCCGTTCCGAGCACCCCGAGGCCACGCTCGTCGCCGGCTCGACCGACTGGGGCGTCGAGGTCAACATCCGCGGGGTGCGGGCCCCCTTCGTCATCGGCATCGACCGCGTGCCCGAGCTGCGCACCTTCGAGATCGGCGACTCCTCGATCGAGCTCGGCGCCGCCCTCACCCTCTCCGAGCTCGAGTCTCGCCTCGACGGGCGGATCCCCTTGCTGGCCGAGGTCTTCCCGCAGTTCGCCTCCCGGCTGATCCGCAACGGAGCCACCATCGGTGGCAACCTCGGCACCGGCTCACCCATCGGCGACACCCCGCCCGCGCTGCTCGCCCTCGAGGCGGTGGTCGTGCTCGCCTCCCCGGCCGGAGACCGAGAGGTGCCGCTCGCCGACTACTTCACCGGCTACCGCGCCACCGTGAAGGCGGCCGACGAGATCATCCGGGCCGTGCGCGTGCCGCTGCCGCTCAGCACCGTCACCGGCTTCCACAAGATCGCCAAGCGTCGCTTCGACGACATCAGCAGCGTGGCCGTCGGTTTCGCGCTGACCATCGACGACGGTGTGGTCACCAAGGCGCGCATCGGCCTCGGCGGGGTGGCCGCCACCCCGATCCGAGCGCGCGAAACCGAAGCCGCACTCGAGGGTCAGCCCTTCACCCGTGAGGTCGCGCGAACGGCTGCTGCCATCATGCGCCGCGAGGGCACCCCGATGGACGACCACCGCGCCAGCGCCGCCTACCGCAGCACCATGCTCGGCACGGCCCTGCTGAAGCTGCACGCCCAGCACGGACACAACACCACGACCGAGGAGGCATCGGCATGAGCCACCTGTCAGAACGACCAGCCAACCCCGTTGTGGGGCAAGAGATCCCGCACGAGTCAGCGGCTCTGCACGTGACCGGCGCGGCGCTCTACACCGACGACCTGGTGATGCGCACCCGTGATGTGCTCCACGCCCACCCGGTGCAGGTGCCGCATGCTCACGCCCGCGTGACAGCCCTGCGCACCCAGCCGGCCCTCGCCGTGCCCGGCGTGGTGCGGGTGCTCACGGCCGCCGACGTGCCCGGCGTCAACGACGCCGGTGTGAAGCACGACGAGCCACTCTTCCCGAGCGAGGTCATGTACTTCGGCCACTCTGTGGCCTGGGTGCTCGGCGAGACCCTCGAGGCCGCCCGACTCGGAGCGGCCGCCGTCGAGGTCGACGTCGAACCCCTGCCGGCCATCATTGACGTGAAGGACGCCATCGCCGCCGAGTCGTTCCAGGGGGCCCAGCCCCGCGTCGAGAGGGGTGACATCGAGGCGGCCTTCGACGCCGCGGCCCACGTGTTCAGCGGCGAGTTCGAGTTCGCCGGTCAGGAGCACTTCTACCTCGAGACCCACTGCGCCCTCGCCCTCGTCGACGAGAACGGGCAGGTGTTCGTGCAGAGCAGCACCCAGCACCCGAGCGAGACCCAGGAGATCGTCGCCCATGTACTGGGCCTGGCGAGCCACGAGGTGACCGTGCAGTGCCTGCGCATGGGTGGCGGCTTCGGCGGCAAGGAGATGCAGCCGCACGGTCTGGCCGCAATCGCCGCCATCGGCAGTCGCCTCACCGGCCGCCCGGTTCGTCTCCGTCTGAGCCGAACCCAAGACATGACGATGACCGGCAAGCGCCACGGCTTCCACTCCCAGTGGCGGGTCGCCTTCGACGCCGACGGTCGCCTGCAGGCCCTCGACGCCACCCTCACCGCCGACGGCGGCTGGAGCCTCGACCTGTCGGAGCCCGTGCTCGCCAGGGCGCTGTGCCACATCGACAACGCCTACTGGATCCCCAACGCCCGCGTGAACGGCCGCATCGCCCGCACCAACAAGACGTCGCAGACCGCGTTCCGGGGCTTCGGGGGGCCACAGGGCATGCTCGTCATCGAGGACATCCTCGGACGGTGCGCCCCCCTTCTCGGTCTCGACCCGGCTTCGCTGCGCAGACGCAACTTCTACGGGCCCGGTCAGACGACGCCCTACGGTCAGCCGGTGCGCCATTCCGAGCGCCTCGCTGCCGCTTGGGACGCCGTGACCCGAACAGGTGACCTCGACCGCCGCCGGGCCGAGATCGAGGCCTTCAACGCCGAGCACCCCGACACCAAACGTGCCATCGCCATCACCCCGGTCAAGTTCGGCATCTCGTTCAACCTCACCGCCTTCAACCAGGCCGGCGCCCTCGTGCACGTCTACAAGGACGGCTCGGTGCTGATCAACCACGGCGGAACCGAAATGGGCCAGGGGCTGCACACCAAGATGCTGCAGGTCGCGGCCACCAGCCTCGGCGTGCCACTCAGCCGGGTGCGGCTGGCCCCCACCCGCACCGACAAGGTGCCGAACACCTCTGCGACAGCGGCCAGCTCGGGCGCCGACCTCAACGGCGGAGCCGTCAAGAACGCCTGCGAGCAGATCACCGACCGGCTGCGCAACGTCGCGGCCGGGCGACTCGGAGTGCACCCGTCCGACGTGCGCTTCGGCGCAGACCGTGGCGGCATCATCTCGGCCATCGGCGGCACCGGCGAGCTGATCCCGTGGGACGAGCTGGTGCACCAGGCCTACTTCCAGCGCGTCCAGCTGTGGGCCGCAGGGTTCTACCGCACCGAGGGTCTGCACTGGGACTCCGCCACGATGCACGGCAGCCCGTTCAAGTACTTCGCCTACGGGGTCGCCGCCACCGAGGTCGAGGTCGACGGGTTCACCGGCGCCAACCGCACCCGCCGTGTCGACATCGTTCACGACGTCGGAGACAGCCTCTCGCCCCTGATCGACATCGGCCAGATCGAGGGCGGGTTCGTTCAGGGCGCAGGGTGGCTCACGCTCGAGGACCTCCGGTGGGACAACAGCGACTCCCCCACCCGAGGCCGCCTCGCCACCCAGGCCGCGAGCACGTACAAGCTGCCGTCGTTCTCGGAGATGCCCGAGGAGTTCAACGTGACCCTGCTCGAGCAGGCCCACGAGGACGGTGCCGTCTACGGCGGCAAGGCCGTCGGTGAGCCGCCACTGATGCTCGCCTTCTCGGTGCGCGAGGCGCTGCGGCAGGCCGCTGCCGCCTTCGGCCCCCAGGGCACGAGCATCGACCTCGCCTCCCCCGCCACGCCCGAAGCGGTCTTCTGGGCCGTCGAGGAGGCCCGGGCGGCCGCCTCCGGGCAGCCCGACGACGGCCACGTCACCGCCAGCAGCAACGGCGACCACGGCGTGGTGCCCGTGCAGCCGCACGGCCCCGCGCGGCATCCCGAGTCGGAGCGGGTCGTGGGCCGCCAGGCTGTCGAACCCGCTGGGGTCAGACCGTGAACTGGCTGAGAGCCGTTGAGCGGCTGCGCACCGAACGGCGGGCGGGCGTGCTCGTGACCATCACCTCGGTGAGGGGCCACGCACCACGCGAAGCCGGGGCCAAGATGGTCGTCGGCGCCGACGACGAATGGGACACCGTCGGCGGCGGCAACCTCGAGGCCACCGCGATCGAAGCGGCCCGCACGATGATCGCCGGGGGCGCGGTCACTCCCGAGTCGGTGCACGTGCGGCTCACCGACAAGGCCGAGGCCGTTCATGGCCGGCAGTGCTGCGGTGGCGAGGTCGACCTGCTGCTCGAGCCGCTCCCCGTGGTGCCGGCCGTCGCCATCTTCGGGGTCGGCCACGTCGGTCTCGAGCTCGCCCGCATCCTGGCTCGGCACGATCTCGAGCTGCACCTGGTCGACTCGCGTGCTGCCCACCTCGAACCACAGCGCCTCACCCCCCTGGGTGATGCCATCGCGCGTATCCACGTTCACCATGCGCCGGTGCCCGAGATGGCGCTGAGCCGGCTGCCCGACGGATGCCGGGTGCTGATCATGACGCACGACCACGCCGAGGACGCCGCCCTGTGCGACATGGCTCTACGCAGCCCGCGGCTGGGCCCCATCGGTCTCATCGGTTCATCCGCGAAATGGTCTCGCTTCCGCAAGACCCTCGCTGCAGAGGGACATTCGCCAGAAACGCTTGCACGCATCACCACTCCGATCGGTTTGCGGGACGTGCTCGGCAAGAGCCCCGCCACCATCGCGGTCAGTGTGGCGGCCGACCTCGTGCGGTGTTTCGCGCCGGCGCCGGCGATGCAGGACGTCCCACGGTGACGCTCTTTCGCGGCACGTTCCTCGACACCCCTGACGGCGACGCCCCGGGCAGCATCCGACTGCGCGCCGACACGGATGCCGGGCTGCTCGTCACCGACGGCACCATCGTCGAGCGTGGTCGGTTCGTCGACGTCGCCGCCCGGCATCCCGAGGAGGACGTCGTCGACCTGAGCGCAGGACTCGTGCTGCCCGGCCTCATCGACACTCACGTTCACTACCCCCAGGTGCGCTCCATCGGCGCCCTCGGGATGCCGCTGCTCGACTGGCTCGAGAAGTCGGCGTTGCCCGAGGAGGCTCGACTCGAAGACCCCGGCTACGCCAACGGCGCGGCCACCGACTTCGTGCGGGGTCTCGTCTCGGCCGGCACGACCACGGCCCTGGTCTTCGGGGCCCACTTCGCTCCCGCCGTCGAGAACCTCTTCGACGAGGCAGAGCGGGTCGGGCTGCGCGTGACCGCAGGCCTGGTCGTGAGCGACCGGGCGCTTCCGGAGCCGTTGCTCACCACCGCTGAGCGGGCCTACGAGGAGTCGCTGACGCTGGCGAAGCGCTGGCACGACCGAGGGCGGCTGCGCTACGCCGTCACGCCTCGCTTCTCGCTATCGGCCAGTGCCGCTGTGCTCGACGCCTGCGCGGCCGTGCTGACGGAGGTGCCCGGGGCCTGGTTCACCACCCACGCCAACGAGAACACGGCCGAGGTAGCGCAGGTGGCGCGCCTCTTTCCCGAGGCCCGCGACTACATCGACACCTACGATCGGCACGGTCTGCTCGGGCCGCAGAGCGTGATCGCGCACAACGTGCACGCCACCGATCCCGAGCTGTCGATGCTCAGCGACCGCGGGGCCTCCGTCGCCCACTGCCCCACCAGCAACTGCGCGCTCGGTAGCGGCCTGTTCGACCTGCGCCGGCACGTCGACCACGGCGTCCGTGTCGCCCTCGGGTCTGACGTCGGCGCGGGCACCGGCTTCGGCCTCTTCAAGGAGGGGCTGCAGGCCTACTTCGTGCAGCAGCTGCACGGCGATCGCGGCCTGCCCCTGTCAGCCCCCGACCTGCTGCATCTGGCCACCCGCGCGGGGGCCCTGGCTCTGGGCCAGAGCGAAGTGGTGGGTGACCTGAGTGTCGGCAAGGCCTTCGACGCAGTCTGGGTGCGCCCCCGGGCGGGAGACCCGCTCGACGTGGGCCTGCGCCACGCGGCCTCCGCTGAGGATGCCCTGGCCAAGATTTTCGCCATGGCCTGCGGCTCCGACGTCGTCGGGGTCTGGGTCGGCGGCGACCGGTTGGAAAGTGCTTGAGATCATTGGCCGAAGCGGTCTCTGGCCAGAGGGCCACGCACGATTTGCGTTATGATTTCATGGTACGGAAATACTATTTCGTTGCCGTGATCCTGCTGGTGAGAATGAACAAGGGAGCGCCATGCTCGTACCACTGACCGCCGAGACCTCCGCGACCGCGGTGGCGGCAGCGGGCTCCAAGGCTGCGAAGGCTCCCAAGGCGCCGAAGGCCGCCGGGAGCGGCGGAGTGCAGTCGCTCGACCGGGCGTTCGCCATCCTCGAGACCATCGCGGATGCCGGCGGCGTGATCTCGCTCTCACAGCTGGCCACCGACACCGGCCTCCCGCTGCCGACGATCCACCGCCTCGTGCGCACCCTCGTCGACCTCGGGTACGTGCGCCAGGAGCCGTCGCGGCAGTACTCGCTGGGGCCGCGGCTCATCAGGCTCGGCGAGACCACGTCACGGCGCCTTGCCACCTGGGCGCGGCCGCACCTGACCGACGTCGTCGGGGCCCTCGGTGAGTCGGTCAACCTGGCCATGCTCGACGGTGACCAGATCGTCTACATCGGTCAGGTCATGCCCTCGCAGCACTCGATGCGCATGTTCACCGAGGTCGGCCGCCGCGTCGACCCGCACACCACCGCGGTGGGCAAGGCCATTCTGGCCAACGACCCGGAGGCCGGTGTGCGAGCTCTGCTCGGACGCACCGGCATGGCCGGACGCACCGAGCACAGCCTGGTCACCCCCGACGCGTTCATCGCCGAGCTCGTGCAGGTGCGCGAACGCGGCTACGCCCTTGACAACCAGGAGCAGGAGCTGGGGGTGCGGTGCGTCGCGGTCGCGGTGCCCGGCGACTCTCGTCTCGCCATCTCGATGTCAGGGCCGCTCACGCGAATGGGCGACGACGCCATCGACCGAGCAATCGCTCCGCTGCACCGCGCCGCCGACGCCATCGCGCGCGAGCTCAGCACCCGCTCCTGAGACCGGCGGCGGCCAGCCGGTCGCTCGTGGCCACCATCTCATGCACCCGCCGCGACAGGGCATGGTCGAACGAGCCTGGTGCGGCCTGCCAGCTCCAGTTGCCGTCGGCCACGCCCGGAACGTTCATCCGGCTCTCCGTTCCGAGTTCGAGCAGGTCCTGGGCCGGCACGACGACGAGGCGCGCGGTCGAGCTCAGCGCAAGCCGAATGAGCGCCCACGGCATCGGCTCGGCCGGATCGGGTACGGCGCCCTGAACCATCTTTCGGGTGGTCGCGTCGGCTCCCGCCCACCAACCCATGGTCGTGTCGTTGTCGTGGGTGCCGGTGTAGACCACGCTCAGCTCGCCGTGGAACTTCGGCAGATAGGGGTTGTTCGTGTCGTCGTTGTAGGCGAACTGGAGCACCTTCATTCCGGGCAGGCGGAACTGGTCGCGCAGCGCGGTCACCTCGGGCGTGATCACTCCGAGGTCCTCGGCCACGAGGGTTCCCTCACCGGCTGTCTCCACGAGCGCTCGGAGCACGGCGCTGCCAGGCCCCGGCACCCAATGGCCCTCGCGCGCCGTCTTCGCCTCCAGCGGTACGTGCCAGGCGGCCTCGAAACCGCGGAAGTGGTCGATGCGCACGAGGTCGAACAGCTCACGTTGCCGGGCGATCCGGGCCCGCCACCAAGCGAAGTCGTCGGCAGCCATGCGGTCCCAGGCGTAGTGGGGGTTGTTCCACCGCTGCCCGTCGACGGCGAAGTAGTCGGGCGGCACCCCGGTCACCGTGATCGGCCGGCCCTCGGGGTCGAGCTCGAACATCTCCCGGTTGGCCCACACATCCGAGCTGAACGACGCCACGAAGATCGGGAGGTCACCGAAGAAGAGGATGCCGGCCTTCGCGGCATACGCTCGCAGGTCGTCCCACTGCGACGCGAAGACCCACTGCTCGAAACGGAGCTCCTCCAGACGAGCCGCGTGCGGTCGCAGCACCTCCTCGAGCCGGGCCGGGTCGCGGTCGCGCAGACCCGGTTCCCACTCCTGCCAGTCACGTCGGTCGAAGAGGTCGCGCAGCACGGAGTACTCGGCGTAGGCCTCGAGCCAGCTCGAGTGGTCGTTGCGCCACACGTCGTAGGCGGCCCGTTGCGTGTGCGTCAGCGCCTCGGCGTCGGCGAGCCCCGACTCAGCCTGGCGTGCACGGTCGATCAGGGCAGGGTTGCCGGCCATCGCCGAAAGGGCGTTGTAGGGAGAGAGCTCCTCCTCGTGCACAGGCACGAGCGGAAGGACCTGCCAGACGGTGAGACCAGCGGCGGCCATGAAGTCGACGAACCGGTAGGCCTGCTCGCCCAGCGTTCCCCGGCCAGATGCTCCGGGCGAGGGAGGTAACGACGTGGGGTGAAGCAGCACCCCGGCTCGGCGCACGTCGAAGGGGGTCGTTCCACTGCTCGTACTCACCATGCCAGAAGTCCCTCTTGTCGACTGCGGTGAGCCTATCGGTTCGGCAGCGTTCGTCTCTGCTGGCGCGCGATGTCAGGCGAGTGCGCTCGGCGGTGACGCGGCGGGTGGAGCCGCTGTCGTCCCCCGGGTGCTCAGTCGCTGCTGTGGCACGAGATACGACTTCACCGGGCCGCCCGCCAGCGTGTTGAGCACGGCGTCGGCGGCCTGGTTACCCATGGCGTGCACATCGAGAGTGACGGCTGACAGCGGCGGGTTGGACAGCCGGCACATCGGAGAGTCGTCCCACGCCACCAGGGACAGGTCGGCCGGTACCGTCAGCCCGAGCTCGGTCGCCACGCCCATCCCGGCGAGGGCCATCACGTCGTTGTCGTAGACGATGGCCGTCGGTGGACCCGACCGACCCAGCAGCGACCTCGTGCATCGCCGCCCGGCCTCCTCGGAGTAGTCGCCCTCGACGGTCGTCGCGTGGAGCCCCCGCTCGTCACAGACTCGCCGGAAGGCAGTGTCGCGAACCTCACTGTGGTGCAACGTGGCCGGGCCGCTGACCCGCGCCACGTGCTCGTGGCCGAGCAGCGCGAGGTAGTTGACGGCATCCGTCATGGCTCGGTCGTCATCGACCCAGACGTTCGACACGGGCAGCCCCTCGCGGGGACCGCCGATGGCGATGGCCGGGATGCCGAGCTCGGCGATCAGCGCGAACCGACCGTCTCCGGCGTGCAGGTTCACCACGACGACCGCCTCGACCATCGACCCGGTCGCCCAGCGGCGGTACGCGGCCAGCTCCCGCTCGGCCTCGGGCACCACGTGGAGCAGCAGGGAGCGGCCCTCGATCGACAGCCCCTCCTCGATGCCGGCGATGAGCTCGGCGAAGAACGGCTCGATCCCCAACATTCGCGCCGGCCTCGCCAGCACGAGGCCGACGGCATCAGAGTGTTGCACCAGCCCAGCCTAGGGCGTCGGCGCCGTCGTGCTCACACCATCGCAGGCCGCTCGGTTCCCGCCCGAGCTCGGGCGAGGTCGTTGGCCGTGCGCAGCACCGGTGCGGTGGCCAGGGCCGCTTCGAGCCCGGAGACCGCGCTGCGCACGTGGATCGTGGTGCTCGCCCCGGCCGGGAGGGTCACGAGAGCCTGGTCGACCGTGGCGTCGGGGTCGAGACGGTCGACGAACAGGATGAGGTCCTTGACCAGCCCACGGGCCGCGACCACCGTCACGCGGTACCCGTCGCTGACGGCCTCGACGTCGACGGTGGCGGCATCAGGATGCAGTGTCAGCTCGATGTCGGGCGCCCAGCAGTGCACCTCACGAACGAGGGCGGCCGAGCCCGACGTCGCGCCCGCACCGAGAGACGCCTCAGCCACGAGCACCTCTGCCGCCCGAACGTCAGGAGTGCCCAGCTCGGGCGGCAGACCCAGGAGCTGTACCGACCGCGGGGGCACCTCGAGCACGAGGCTCGTCTCGGCCAGCACCGCTCCGCCCAGACTCTCTCGCCGCAGGCGCACCTCCCCGCTCCATGGCGAGCCGGCGTCGTTGACGGCGGCCAGCACTGGAACGGGCTCACCCGTTGCGGGGTCGGGCCGGGTCTGCACGGTCAACAGTCGGTCGGCGAAGCTCGAACGCATCGCCCACCACAGCGGTTTGACGATCTCGTCGCCGTCGACGGCAGCCCAGGACGTGACGGGCCAGCAGTCGTTGAGCTGCCAGACGATGGCGCCGGCGGTTCGGGGCCACCACGAGCGGTAGTGGGTCAGGGCGTGGGCGACCGCACGGGCCTGGTTCAGCTGCGTGGCCCAGTGCCAGTCGACGAAGTCGTCGGGCACGCCGAGGTGCGGGGCCAGACCACGGTCGAGCTTGCCGTTACCGTCGTCGGCCTTCTGGTGCAGCAGCCAGACGGGGTCGTTCTTGGTGGCCACCAGGCCGTCGGCCCCGGTCATGGCCCGCTCCATGGTCTGCCACGCCGGAGGACCCTGGAAGCCGAACTCGCTGCAGAAGCGTGGGATCTCGTTGCGGTACTGCGTGTAGTCGATGCGGTTCCACACCTCCCACTGGTGGTGGGTGCCGTGGTCGGGGTCGTTCGGGTGGATGACGTCGAGCGCTGCCCGCGGAGAGTACGGGCTGCCGTCGGCGTACGGAGTGGTCGGAGCGAGCTCGGCGACAATCGCCGGGAACAGCTCGGTGTAGTAGTAGTGGCCCCACGTGCGGCCCTGCAGCTCCTCCTGCCAGCCCCAGTCCATGAAGCCCCAGAGGTTCTCGTTGCCACCGTTCCACAGCACGAGGCTGGGGTGGGCGGTGAGCCGAGCGACGTGCTCGCGGGCCTCGGCCTCGAACTCGCTGCGGTGTGGCTCCTCCTCGGGGTAGGCGGCGCAGGCGAGCAGGAAGTCCTGCCACACCATGATGCCCGCCTCGTCGCACAGCTCGTAGAACTCCTCTGACTCGTAGATGCCGCCCCCCCAGACGCGCAGCAGGTTGAGGTTCGCCCCCAGGGCCTGACCGATGCGCCGTGACAGCTGCACGCGGGTGATTCGGGTGAGCAGGTGATCGTCGGGAATCCAGTTGGCGCCCTTGACGAAAACCGGGGTGGCGTTGACGGCGAGCACGAAGGCCGTGCCCACCTCGTCGTCGCTCGTGTCGACCCGCACCGACCGCAGGCCGATCCGTCGCCGCCACTGGTCGAGCACGGGGCTGCCCGCACCCTTCGTGCCGATCTCGACCTCGAGGTCGTGCAGGGCCGGTTCGCCGTAGCCGACCGGCCACCAGAGCTCGGGCTCCGGTACGTCGATGACCACCACCGCTGAGCTGGTGCCCGGGGCGGCGGTGGCCACCCCCTCGATGACCTCCCCATTCGGTCTGGCCAGACGGGCGCGAACGACGATGGGCTCGTTCGAGGCGCCCAGCCCAGAACGCTCGAGGTCGGCGTGCACCTGAACCTGGGCTGCGTCGAGGGCGTCGGTGACGGTGACCAGCGGGCGAACCGACGCGAGGCGGGCAGTACGCCAACGTTCGAGCCGAACCGGCCTCCAGATGCCGGCGGTCTGCAGGTCGGGGCCCCAGTCCCAGCCGAAGCTGCACGCCATCTTGCGCACCATGCCCAACGGGTAGTCGTAGGCCGCCGGGCGGGCGCCGATGCGCGCGACCTCCGCCTCAGCGCTCTCCAACGCCGACGCGAAGTCGACGGTCAACGGCATCCGTGCGCCGCCGGAGCTCGCCGCCGACTCACGCACGTCGAAGCGGAACGTGCGGTGCTGGTTGGCGGTGTGCCCGAGCACCTGACCCCCCAGCGAGACGGTCGCCACCGTGTCGAGGCCCTCGAACACCAGGTCGACCCGCTCGTCGGGTTCCGCTGGGGCCACGACCAGCTCGCGTTCGTAGCGCCACCGGGCCCGGTGCATCCACGCCACCGCCGTCTCGTTGAGGCCGATGTACGGGTCAGGGATGAGGTCGGCCGCGAGCAGGTCGGTGTGGGTCGTGCCGGGCACCGTAGCCGGCACCGAGCGGCCTGAGACGGCCTCAGGCACGGGGCCACCGGTCGCCTCCAGGCTCCAGCCGTCGTGCAGGTCGGTGGCGTGCATCAAGACTTCTCCAGTGGGCGGGATGGGTGCGGTCACTTGGTGGCTCCGGCGGAGATGCCGTTGTAGATCCATCGCTGGAGCAGCAGGAAGAGAACCAGGGTCGGGATGATGACGATGACGGCCCCGGCCGAGAGCACCTCCCACTGCGTGCCGAGCGGGCCCTTGAAGCGGAACAGCGACGTCGAGATCACGCCGAGGTCCTGCGAGGGCATGTACAGGAAGGGAATGTAGAACTCGTTGTAGACGGCGATGCCCTTGATGATGACCACCGTGGCGATGGCCGGCTTCAGCAGCGGGAAGATGATGCTGCGGTAGATGCGGAAGTGGTTGGCCCCGTCGAGCTTGGCGGCCTCGTCGAGCGAGATCGGGATCGAGCGCATGAACTGCACGAAGATGTAGATCGACACGATGTCGGTGCCGAGGAACAGGGCGATGGGCGCCCACCGGGTGTTGTAGAGGCCAAGGGTGTTGACGACCTGGAAGGTGGCCACCTGGGTCGTGACGCCCGGCACCAGAGTCGCGACGAGGAACAGCGCGACCACGAGCTTCTTGAAGCGGAACTGGAACCGGTCGAGGGCATAGGCCGTCATGGTGCCGATGATGATCGTGCCGCCCACCGAGATGACGAGGATGAAGGTGGTGTTGAGGAAGGCCTCTCCCATCTTCGCGTCGGTGAAGGCTCGGGTGAAGTTGCTGAAGGTCAGCGACTTCGGCAGCTCGAGGGGCCCGCTGGTGGCGTAGTCCTTCGGTGTCTTCAGCGAGGTGAGTCCGATCACCACGAGGGGGACCAGAGCGACGAGGCTCCAGACCACGAGGCTGGTGTACTTTCCGGTGCTGGCCAGGGCGGACCGTGGGGTGACTGCTCTCATGACAGGTCCACCTCCTCTTCGGGGACGAGTATTCGTTGGATCCAGGTGACGAGCAGCACGATGAGAAGCAGGATGACGGCCATGGCCGAGGCGAGGCCCACCTTGTTGTTCTCGAAGGCCAGCTTGACCGTCTGGATGACGAAGGTGGTCGAGCCGTTGGCGCCGTCGAGCATGATGAACGGGATCTCGAAGACAGCGAGGCTGCCGGAGACGGCGAGGATGAACGACAGGCTGATGATCGGTTTGATGCTGGGGGCGATGAGGTAGCGGAACTGCTGCCAACGGGAGGCGCCGTCGAGCTCGGCCGCCTCGTAGATGCCGCCCGGGATCGACTGGATGGCACCGAGGAAGAGCACGAAGTTGAGACCCATGTAGCGCCAGACCGACGTGCCGGCCAACGAGAAGTTAACGATGTCGGGGTTGCCGAGCCACTGCGGCGCCGAGCCCTTGTCCATGCCGAGGAAGCCCAGCACGGTGTCGAGCGTGCCCCCGGGCTGGAAGAAGAACAGGAACACGAAGGAGATCGCGACCCCGTTGATCAGGTAGGGGAAGAAGATGATCCCCTTGAAGAGGTTCTTGAACTTCGTGTTGAAGCTGAGCAACGTCGCGAAGTAGAGGGCGAGCGCGATCTGCAGGATCGAGGCCGCGAGGTAGTAGAGGCTGACGAAGAAGACCCGGTAGAGGTCGGGGCGGGTGAAGAACTCGGTGTAGTTGTCGAGCCCGACCACCTTCTTGGTCTTGCTGATGCCGTTCCAGCTGGTGAAGGAGTACCAGAACATGTTGGCCACCGGCACGTAGGTGAAGGTGATCAGCAGCACGAGCGGCACGACCAGGAACAACCAGGGGATCAGGCGCTGCCGGAACGACTTCTTCCCGGATGCGGAAGCGCGCAGACTGTCGAGAAACCTGGCCACCACGGTCTGGGACTCGCGGGTGGGGGCGGGCACATCTGTCATAGGACTACTCCTCGTTGAGCGTCACAGCCGATGGTTGAGAACATGCGGGTGGCGGGCAGTGTGCCAGCGGTTCGCTGGCACACTGCCCTGACTGCTGGAGGGGTGGTTCAGCCCACCTTGGGGATCGCGGCGGCCCACTTGGAGTTCAGGTCGTCGAAGATCTGCGCCTTGGTCTTGCCCGAGGCGCCACGGGCGGCGTCGACGAGGTCGCGGTAGTAGTCGGGCTGGGTCAGGCCGATCTCGGACTGCTTGTCGACGGCGTCGAGCTTGGCCGAAGGAACCATCTCGACGAACTTCACGCCGCTGGCCTCGAAGTCCTTGAGGTCGGCCGGCGTCTTGCCGGTCCGCAGGGTCGGCAGGCCGCCGACTACGTCGCTGTAGCCGGAGTCGGTGACCATCCAGTCGATCCAGGCCCGGGCTGCCGCCTTGTGCTCGGAGTTGATGTTGATGGCCTGGTTGAAGTCGGGGCCGACCGGGGACTGGTAGGCGCCGTCGACCTGGAACGGCATCGGCATGAACCCGATGTCATCCGGGCTGGTGCCGGCCTTGGTGGCCGCGTCCTTCATCTGGGCGATGGCCCAGGAGCCGAGCGGCAGCACGCCGATCTTGCCGGTCGCGATCAGGTTCTTCGAGTTCTCCCAGTTGGTCGTCGTCGGGTCTTTCTCGGTGAGGCCCTTCTGCACTGCGTCGAAGAGCAGCGAGTCGAGAGTGTCCTTCTCCTGACCGGCCGTCCACGGCGCCTTGTTGTCGGCCATCTTCACCAGGGCGTCCTTGTCGCCCGAGACCGAGCCCATGGCCCCCTGCGGCCAGCTGAGCGGCCAGCCGTCCTTGTAGTTCGTGTAGTACGGGGTGGCCTGGGTCTTGGTCTTGATCGCCTGCAGGTCGGCGAGAAACTCGTCGGGCGTCTTGGGCAGGGCGGTGATGCCGGCCTCCTTGAAGACCTTCTTGTTGTAGACGATGCCCGTCGCGTTGCCGAAGGTCGCGAGCCCGTAGGTCTCGCCGTCGACGGTGGACGAGTCGACGTAGCGGTACTTCTTGGTCAGCTCGTCGGGCTTGCCCAGCGGCTCGAAGAAGTCGGCGTAGTCGGCCTTGGCCACCCCGGCCGGGATGAGCAGCACATCGCCGTACTGCTTGGTGCTCATGCGGGTCTTGACCTCGCCCTCGTAGTCGGTCAGCGCCTCGAACTTGACGTTGACCTCGGGGTACTTGGCGTGGAACTTCGTGGCGTAGCCCTTAAGCGTCGTGCCCACGATGTCGGTGCGGTTGGTCAGCACGAGGATGTCGCCGGAGGGCTTCTCGGCCGAGGCTCCGCCGGCCCCCGAGCCGGTGTCGCCCGAGTCTCCCGAGCCGCAGGCGGCGGTCAGGCCGATCAGCGCGACGGCCGTGGTGAGGGCGACGACGCGCCCTCGTCGAACTCGAAACATCTTTGTTCCTCTCGAGAGCCGACACGCTCGTGTCGGACAATGGCGGCCGGTGCTCCGATCGCTGGCGATCCAGGCCTTGCCACATTCTTAGTTAAATGAATAAAGTATGTCAAGGGTCGAGTCAGACCTCGGCCTGCCTCGTGACCGAACCGCAACCCCACCCCTCAGGACGGCAAGCAACCATGAGCACCCATACCGGCGTCGGTGCCTCCGCCATCAACCGCGGCCAGCTCGTCGACGCGATTCGCCGGGCGGGTCAGGTCAGCCGGGTCGAGCTCGTGCACCGAATGGGCTCGAACGCCGCGACCGTGTCAACCGCCGTTCGCAGCCTCATCGACGACGGTCTCGTGGTCGAGGTAGGTCGGGCGGCCTCGACCGGCGGCAAGCCCGCGGTGCTGCTGTCGCTCGTGCCCGACTCCCGCTTCGCCCTGGGGGTGAGCCTCGACCACTCCGGCATCAGCTACGTCGTGGCGAACCTCGGTGGCGCTGTGGTGGGCCGGTTGCGCCGCCGGGGCGCGGGCGCGGACACCCCGGCAGCGGTCGTCGAGCGCATCGGCACCGAGCTGACGAGCCTCGTGACACACGTCGGGGTCGACCCGGCGCTGTTGCTCGGACTGGGCGTGGTCTCGCCCGGGCCGATCACGGGGTCGAACGGGATGGCGCTCACTCCCCCGGCCATGCAGTCGTGGCGCGACTTCCCGCTGGCCGAGTCCCTCGAAGCGAGCACCGGCCTGTCGGTGCTCGTCGAGAACGACGCGTCCGCTGCCATCGTGGGCGAGTACTGGTCGGGCACTGCCGGAGCGAGCCGCACCTTCGCCGCCCTGTACATGGGAACCGGGATCGGCGCGGGCTTCATGGTCGACGGCATCGTGTATCGGGGAGCGAGTGGGAACACCGGCGAGATCGGCCACATCTGCATCGACCTCGACGGCCTCCCCTGCTGGTGCGGAGCACGCGGCTGCGTCGAGACAGTGGCGGCGCCGACGGCCCTGGTCGCTGCGGCCCGGTCGCGGGGCCTACCCATGCCGGGGCTCAGCGTCGTCGAGGACTTCGCTGCGCTGGCGCGGCTCTCCCAGGCGGGTGACCCGGTCGCACAGGAGCTCGTGACGAGGTCGGCTCGGGCGGTCGCCGCTGCCGCCCAGTCCCTGGCCAACATGATCGACGTCGACCTGATCGTGCTGACCGGCCCGTCGTTCACCAGTGCCGGGGCTCTCTACCTGCCCGTCATCCAGGCTCACCTCGACACCACCTTCTTCGCTCGAGACTGCCACCGCGTGGAGGTCGTGCTCTCACCCAACGCCGCCGATGCGGCCGCCATCGGCGCTGCCGCTCTCGTGCTGCAGAGCGAGCTCGCTCCGCACATGGCCGCAGGGGCGGCCATCGACAACCGTGGGTCGCGACGTCTCGCCAGACAGCGCCTTCAGCGCGCCTGAGCAGGCGGCATCCGACCATGGCCACCTACGACATCACCGCCTACGGCGCCATCGGTGACGGCGTCACCAACGACGCCCCGGCGATCCAGGCCGCCATCAACGCGTGTGCGCTGGGCGGCGGGGGCACGGTGCTGGTGCCGTCGGGGTCGACCTTCTGCACCGGCTCTATCGAGCTGCGCTCGCACGTCGAGCTGCACGTCGAGCGCGGGGCGGTACTGGCCGGCAGCGCCGACCCCGCGGCGTACACCTCTCGCCTGGAGGTGGGGGCGCTGTCGGCCGGAGTGGTCGACCCCGAGAACGACCTTGCGCTCATGCTGATCACCGCGCGGGGCGCGACCGACATCGCCATCACCGGTGCCGGCACGATCGACGGCGCGGGTCGCCACTTCATCGACGAAGACCTCGGCACCATCTACCGCTGCCCCAACCAACGACCGTTCACGGTGTTCCTCATCGACTGCACCCACGTGACGATGCGCGACATCCGGCTCCAGGATGCCGCCCTCTGGTGTGTTCGGCTCACCGGCTGCGAGAACGTGCTGATCCACGGCATCACCATCGACACCGACCTGAGGTTCCCCAACGCCGACGGCATCGACCTCGACCGCTGCCGCCGCGTGCGCATCAGCGACTGCGAGATCAGCAGCGGCGACGACGGCATCTCGCTCAAGACGTGCGAGGAGTTTCCCGACCTGGGCATCACGAGCGACGTCGTGATCACGAACTGCACCATCGAGTCGACCTCGAGTGCCGTGGTCGTCGGCGTCGACGCGACGAGCGACATCCGTGACGTCGTGGTGTCGAATTGCGTCATCCGCAGCTCGCACCGGGGGCTCGCGGTCAATCTCGGTCAGCAGGGCAGCTTCTCGAACATCCTCTTCACCGACTGTGTCGTCGAGACCCGCCACTTCGACCGCGGCTGGTGGGGGCACGGTGAGCCGATCTACGTGAACGTGGGCGCCTGGCACGACACGGTGGGACGACTGCGGAACGTGCGGTTCCGCAACATCCTGGCCCGTTCCGAGAACGGCGCGTACATCGCTGCCGATGCCGCGGGCCTCATCGAGGGGGTGCTGCTGGAGGGGGTGCGCATCGAGCTCGACCGCTGGAGTCGCTGGCCCGGCGGCGAGTACGACCGTCGCCCCACCACGAACGGTCCAGAGATCTACGCCCACCCCACAGCCGGCATCTACATCGACACGGCCAGCGACGTGACTCTGCGAAACTGTGAGGTGGTGTGGTCGGCCAACCCCGACAACTTCGGTCACGCCGTCGAGGCCGTCGATGTCGACGGCCTCGTGATCGAAGGTCTCCGCGGCCGGTCAGCCCACCCCGACCGCCTCGCGCCGGTGCTCGTCCGCGACCGGGCCCCCGACGAAGTCCGGTTCCCGATCGAGGTGAAAGCGTGATGAGCGGCTGGGGTCGGTACGCCGGAGGCCCCAGCCCCGTAGTCGTTGCGGAGGTGGTTGCTGACGCTACTGAACCCGGGTCGACTGACGGTCCGGCTGGCACCACATTGACCGCAACGCTGTTCGACGATGCCGGGCCATCCTTCAAGGACCACTACCACCGGCACGGCTTCGCCCTGCTGCGTGATGCCTTGAGCGCCGAGGAGGTCTCAGCCGTCAATGCGGATGCCGTCCGGCTCTGGCTCCCTTCTGTGTCAAGAGGCCCGTCGAAGTGGGGTCGTAGGCTGGGGCTT
>NZ_MAST01000008.1 GCF_001758225.1 Humibacillus sp. DSM 29435
TGCCGCCGTGGATGCCGGGCCGGGAGCGCGGGGATCGGACCGTGGCGGGGTTGCCACGGCGGGGCCGTAGCCCGTCAGGAACGACGGACGACAGCCCGCGAGCCACCTGTGACTGCGAGCAGGTCGGCCGGAGCCAGCTCGAGGTCAAACCCCCGGCGGCCACCCGACACGTAGACCGTCTCGAAGTCGAAAGCGCTGTCGTCGAGCACCGTCGGCAGCGTGCGCTTCTGGCCGATGGGTGAGATGCCGCCGATGACGTAGCCCGTGCTGCGTTCGGCCGCGACCGGGTTCGCCATCGACACCGACTTGGCTCCGAGGGCGACGGCAGTGGCCTTGAGGTCGAGCTGACCCACGACAGGGACCACCGCAACGGCCAGCCGCGGCGCACCCTGCCCGGCCGTCTCGACGAGCAGGGTCTTGAACACGCGAGCCGGGTCGACGCCGAGCACGTCGGCGGCCTCGAGCCCGAAGCTCGCGGCATCAGGATCAGGATGGTAGGAGTGCCGCACGTACGTCACTCCAGACCGGTCAAGACACAGCGTCGCGGGCGTTGTCGGGCCCGCTCCGCGGGACGACCCGGTGGAGGGGGCGTTCACGAGCCGAGTCTAGGAGACGGCCATCTCAGACCAAGCCGGTGTCAGACGAGCTGAGACTCGGCCACCAAGCGGCTGCTTGCTGCCCGCGTCGCGGACTCGGCGAGCAGCGCGTCATGGTCGGTGGTCTCACGCCACCACCGTTGCCCCGCCTCGGGCAGGGTGTAGATCGGGTCGTAGTAGACGTAGTCGCGCGAGAGCGCCTCGGTGTCGTCGCCCTCGATGGAGGTGCGGTAGTTCTTTCGCCAGTAGGAGATGCCACGTTCGGTGTCGTACTGCTCCTGCTGATGCACCCACCGCTTGCCCACGAACGGCACGTCGCACACGATCCGCGGCGTGGCGAACCCGGGCAGGTAGCCCATCAGGGAGTGCTGCAGGTGCTGGGCCTCGCCGAGCGAGAGTCGCCAGTGTTCGGCGAACGGGATCATGTCGCACATGTAGAAGTAGTAGGGCGTGATCGACGCCCCGTCGCTGAGGGCGAAACACAGGTCGAGCAGCGCCTCGACCGAGTTGTTCACCCCGCGCATCAGCACGCCCTGGTTGCGCACGTCGCGCACGCCGGCATCCAACATCGCCCGCGAGGCCCGCTGCACCGCGGGCGTGACAGACGCTGCCGCGTTGACGTGGGTGTGGATCGCGAGCGACACGCCACGCTGCCGGGCGGTGGTGGCGACCCGGCCGACACCGTCGACGACGTCGGAGGCATACCAGTGCTGCGGCAGACCCATCAGAGCCTTCGTGGCCAGACGGATGTCGCGGATGTTGTCGATCTCGAGCAGCTGGTCGAGAAACACCTCGAGGTTCTTCCAGGGCATGTTCGCCACGTCACCACCTGAGACCACGACGTCGCGCACCGAGGGCGTACGGCGCAGGTAGTCGAGCATCGACGCGTGACGGTCGACCGGTTTGAGGTCGAACTTGAGCTTGGCGACCTGCGGAGTGGAGTTGCCCACGAGATCCATCCGTGTGCAGTGGCCGCAGTACTGGGGGCAGGTCGACAGCAGCTCGGCGAGCACCTTGGTCGGGTAACGGTGGGTCAAGCCCTCGGCCACCCACATGTCGTGCTCGTGCAGCGAGTCACGGGAGGAGTGTGGGTGCGATGGCCAGTCGGTGCGTCGGTCGCTGAACACCGGGAGCATGTAGCGGCGCACGGGGTCGGCGTAGAACGCCTCGGTGAAGTCGTGCCCGGCAGCCGGCATCGGCGCCTGCACGCCGTCGACCATGGTGTTGAGCATCTGGGGGGTGACGAGCATCGACATCGTGGCGCGCTCGGCCTGGTCGCGTTCGAGGTCGACGTAGAAGCGGTCGTCAAGCAGGTCACCCATGAGGTCGCGCAGCTGTTTGACGTTCTTGACGCAGTGGGCGCGTTGCCACTGGGCGCTGTCCCAGTCGGCGGCGGTCACCTGCCGCCAACCCGGCAACCGGGTCCAGTCGGGTTCGACGAGCTCGCGACGTCGGTAGGCATAGGGCTGTTGCACCTTGCTCATTCCGTCAGGCTAGCGGTAGGCATGGGGTAGCTCAATCATCTTGAGCACTCAATCTGCCGTTGTTCATCCGTTGGTCGCCCTAGGCTGGCGGAGCATTTTCGGTTTTGAACCGACTCGACCGAAGGATCTGCAAACGTGTCACACCCGGCTGACCCCGCCCTCAGGGCGCCTGCCCCCACCCGTGTCTCGTCGCCGGTCGGGCTGCACCGGGTGCTCGACCGGCCGCGAGTAGACGGGGATGCTGTGCCGTTGCCCCAAGCGGCCCAGCGTCTCGACGCCCGCTCCGAGCTGTGGCCCGACGAGGTGCGCATCGCGGTCGATACCCTCAATCTCGACGCCGCCAGCTTTCGCCAGCTCTCGGAGAAGCACCATGGCGACGGTGGCGCCGTTCGCGCGGAGGTGCTCGAGATCGTGGCCGCCCGCGGCAAGATGCAGAACCCGGTCACGGGATCGGGAGGCATGCTCATCGGCACCGTCGAGGAGGTCGGGCCCGAGAGCCCGCTCGGTCTGACCGTCGGCGACCGGGTGGCCACGTTGGTGTCGTTGTCGCTGACCCCGCTGGTGATCACCGACGGGCTGTCTCGCTGGGACGGGCGTGGGGAACAGGTGCCGGCTCGCGGTCACGCGATCCTCTTCGGTCGCAGCATCGCCGCTGCTCTGCCCGACGACCTAGACCCGCGACTGTCGCTCATGGTGATGGATGTCTGCGGCGCACCTGCCCTCGTCGAGCGGGTCGTCGGCGAGACCGCAGGCAAGGTTCCGTCGCCAACCGTGTTGGTGCTCGGCGGCGCCGGCAAGTCGGGCAGCCTCTCGCTGGCGGCGGCCCGGCGCGCGGGGGCCGGTCGCCTCATCGCGGTCGTGCCGGTCGAGAGGGAGGTCGCACTGCTCGAGCCGACCGGCCTGGCCGATGCCGTCGTACTGGCCGATGCTCGTTCGCCGCTCGGGCTGAGCGCCGCCGTCGAGGCAGCGGGTGGTCCGGCCGACGTCACGGTGGTGTGCGTCGACGCCCCCGGGTGCGAGCAGCCCGCGATCCTCGCCACGGCGCAGGGCGGCACGATCATCTTCTTCAGCATGGCGACCAGCTTCTCTGCGGCGGCACTCGGCGCTGAGGGTCTCGCTGCTGACGTGCGCATGATCGTCGGCAACGGCTATGCGCCGGGCCACGCGGAGCTCGCGTTGTCGCTCCTACGGGAGGTGCCCGGTGTTCGGTCCCTCTTCGAGGCGCGCTTGGCCCATGAGGGGCCGGCTGCGGGAGGATCAGACACGTGAGCACCACGACACCGGCCACCCTCGAGCTCGACCCGGCTGTCGTGCGCCGGGCGCGGTCGCTCGCGCGGCGCGCAGCCGCGCCGGTCGTGAAGATCGCCAAGAGCCACACCACCGTCTCGGTCGAGCGGGCCACGCTTCGCCTGGCCGGGCTCTCGGGCGCCGACCACGAACGAGTGCCCTGGGTCAACCATCTGGTGGATGCCGTGCGCCGCGAGGTCGGTCTGGAACACGGCGTGACCACCCCGGTCTACGACGCCCTGCGGCGGGGCGAAGCGCCCGACCTCATCACGTTGGCGCAGAAGGCCGCCAGTGGCAACGTCGCCTTCCGGCTTCCCACCGGACGGGAAGCGGTGGCGGCTCGCCGAGCGGCCGCCAGGGGAGTCGGCGTCGGCCTACGCACGATCGACGCCTCCCGCCGCACGAGAGAGCGGCTCGTCAAGCGGCTCGGCGACCCGAAGACCACGCCGTGGATCTACCTCATCGTGGCCACCGGTGACATCTACGAGGACATCCCGCAGGCGCAGGCCGCGGCCCGCGCGGGCGCTGATGTCATCGCCGTGATCCGCTCCACCGGCCAGTCCCTGCTCGACTACGTGCCCGAGGGTGCGACCCGCGAGGGGTTCGCCGGCACCTACGCGACCCAGGAGAACTTCCGGCTGATGCGCGCCGCCCTCGACGACGTCAGCAAGGAGCTCGGCCGCTACGTGCGCCTGACCAACTACGCCTCCGGTCTGTGCATGCCCGAGATCGCTGCCCTGGCCGGCATGGAGCGGCTCGACATGATGCTCAACGACTCGATGTACGGCATCCTCTTTCGTGACATCAACCCGGTGAGAACCTTTGTCGACCAACGGTTCTCACGCCAGGTGCACGCGCGGGCCGGCATCATCATCAACACCGGAGAAGACAACTACCTCACCACGGCGGATGCCGTCGAGGCCGCCCACACGGTCACCGTGAGCCAGCTGCTCAACGAGCGGTTCGCCAAGGAGGCGGGCCTGCGGGACTGGCAGCTCGGCCTGGGCCACGCCTTCGAGATCAACCCCGACCTGCCCGACAGCTTCCGGATGGAGCTTGCGCACGCCATGCTCGCCCGGCGGCTGTTCCCGAACGCGCCGCTGAAGTGGATGCCGCCGACGAAGCACATGACGGGCGACGTGTTCCGCGGCTACCTGCTCGACGGCTTCTTCAACCTCGTCGGCGCGATGACGGGCCAGAGCATCCTGCTCGTCGGGATGATGACCGAGGCCGTTGTCACCCCGTTCCTGTCCGACCGCGACCTCGCGCTCCAGAACGTGCGCTATGTCATGAGCGCGGCCAGCGGTCTGACCGAGGACTTCCATCCGCCGCGCGACGGCTTCATCCAGACCCGGGCCCGCCAGGTGCTCTCGGAGGCGGTCGACCTGCTCGAACGCATCGTGAACGACACGGCATCCGGCACGGGGCATACGGCAGGTGCACCACTGCTCTCGGCCATCGGCGACGGCACGTTCGGCCTGATGAAACGACCGGCCCACAAGGGCAAAGGCCTTGACGGGGTGGCCGAACGCGCGGCCGACTACGACAACCCGGCGATCACGGCCCTCGATGCCGGGGTTGCGGTGCCGGCTGGAAGAACGGGAAGGCCATGAGCAGCAGCATCATTCGCCCGTATGGCGACACCACCGGCGATGGCATGGTGCAGGTGTCGTTCACGCTGCCGATCCCACACGACAAGAAAGCCGAAGGGGCGGCCCTGCAGCTGGCCCGCAAGATGGGGCTCGAGCCGGCCATGCTGGTGCACGCCAAGTCGATGGGGGAGGGCTTCACCTTCTTCGTCGTGTACGGCAGCTCGACCCACCTGGTCAACCTCGACGACGTGCACGTCACCGAGCGTGAGTACCCGTTGCTGTCGGCCAAGGACGTGAACCTCGCCATCAAGAAGACCCTGCGGCGCAAGCTCGTGGTCGTCGGGGCCTGTATCGGCACCGACGCGCACACCGTCGGCATCGACGCCATCCTCAACATCAAGGGTTTCGCGGGCGAGAAGGGGCTCGAGTACTACCGCGAGATCACGGTCGTCAACCTCGGCGCCCAGGTGCTCGTGCCCGAGCTCGTCGAGCAGGCGCGGGCCGAGAAGGCTGACGCGGTGCTGGTCAGCCAGGTCGTCACCCAGAAGGATGCTCATATCCACAACACCACGCAGATGTCGGCGGCCTTCCGTGAGGCCTACCCGGCGGGAACCGTGCCGGTGCTCATCGCCGGTGGCCCCCGGTTCGAAGACGGGTCGGAGGCCGCGCTCGGCGTCGACCGCATCTTCGGGCGGGGAACCACCCCGGGCGAGGTGGCCAGCTATCTCGTGCACGAGATGACGACGAGGAAGGGAATGCACCCATGAGCGAGCCAGGCAGAGCACCGACCCGGGCCGAGGTCGGCCTGCGGGTGGTGCACCGGCGCTACGTGTCCTACGACCACGCCCACTACGCCGGCAACCTCGTCGACGGGGCCTACTCGCTGGCTGCGTTCGGCGACGTGGCGACCGAGATGTGCATCGTCACCGACGGCGACGAGGGCTTGTTCGCCTCCTACAGCGACGTGCAGTTCTCCGGGCGCGTCCAGGCCGGCGACGTCATCGAGATCACCGCCGAGATCGTGCGGGTGGGTCGCCGCTCTCGCGAGCTGCAGTTCGAGGTGCTCGTCGTCGGCCGCGGTGTTCCCGAGCGCGGCGCCGGCTCGGCCGAGATGCTCGACCCTCCTGTCGTGGCCACCACCGCCCGCGGCACCGTCGTCATCCCCTGACCATCACCGTAGAGGGGCCGTAGCGCGAACTGCCCTCTCGACTCGAGAGGCTGGGGCATACGGTGAGCCCGTGCGCCCGTCTCCCCGTTCCGTCACTCGAGTCGTGGCGGCCCTGGCCAGCGGGGGAGTGCTGTGTCTCGCCTTCCCGACCTACGACATCTGGGTGGCCGCCCCGCTCTCCTTGGCCCTGCTGGCCTGGACGCTCACGGGGGCCGGGGCACGGCGCGGTTTCGGGCTCGGACTGCTGGCCGGGCTGGCCTTCTTCGTGCCGACCCTGTCGTGGTCGGGCATCTACGTCGGAGCCCTGCCGTGGCTGGCGCTCTCCGGGTTGCAGGCGATGTTCTTCGGCGTGCTGGGAGCCGCCTACGGCCGGCTGAGCCGCGTCCGCCCGCGCGATGACGCGCGCAACGACGCGCGCAACACGGAGGCCGGCATCCGCCCGCTGGCCTTCGCCCTCGCCTGGGTGGTCGCCGAGGGTCTGCGAGCCAGGCTTCCCTACGGCGGCTTCCCGTGGGTCAAGCTCGCGTTCGGTCAGGCCGACTCGCCGTTCGGGCGCATCGTCGCCCTCGGAGGGCCACCCCTCGTGGCCTTCGTCATCGCCCTGTGCGGGGGCCTGCTCGCCCTGGCGGTCACCCGCGGCGTCCACCTAGCCGCGCACGGCCGGGCCCGTCGGGCGCCATCTCGGATGCCGCTGGGCGCCGGAGCAGTGGTCGCCGCACCGGCGGTGGCAGCGCTCGCCCTCGGCGTCATCGGCCTGGCGGTGCCGATCCCGACCGACGGGCCGCCGGCGCAGTTCCTCGGCGTGCAGGGCAACGTGGCCCGCCCCGGCCTGGAGTTCAACGCTGAACGCCGAGCGGTGCTCGACAACCACGTCGCCGCCACCCTCAAGGCGAACGAAGCCGTCACCGACGGTCGGGCGCCGGCGCCCGACCTCGTGGTCTGGCCCGAGAACGCCTCCGACATCGACCCGCTGCGCAACGAGGACGCGAAGTCGCTGATCCTCGAAACCGTCGACGCGTTGAAACGGCCCCTGATCGTCGGGGGTCTGCTCGAGGAACCACCGGGCCGGCTCTCGAACGTGAGCCTGCTGTTCGAACCCGGCAAGGGGCTCACCGACGAGTACGTCAAGCGGCATCCGGTACCTTTCGCCGAGTACATCCCCAACCGGTCGTTCTGGCGCCTCTTCAGCAAGGAGGTCGACCTCGTCTCGCGCGACTTCGTGGCGGGCACGGCTCCTGGCCTGTTCACCGTGACGGGCACTCAGGGTCAACAGATCAGAGCCGGCCTCGCGATCTGCTTCGAGGTCGCCTACGACGACATCATGCGTGATGCCGTCGAGGCCGGAGCCAACGTGCTCGTCGTGCAGACGAACAACGCGACGTTCGGCTTCACGGCGGAGTCGCCGCAGCAGCTGGCCATCAGCCGCCTGCGCGCCATGGAGTTCGGACGCAGCGTCGTGCACGTGTCGACGGTGGGCCAGAGCGCCCTGATCACGCCCGACGGAACCGCGCACCAGGTCACGTCGTTGTTCACACAGGCAGTGGTTCGCGGGGCTCTACCATTGCGGGACAGCACGACCATGGCCACCCGGGTGGGTGAGGCACCCGAATGGGCCGCCGCCGCCGCACTGATCGTGATGCTCGGGATGTCGCTCGTCACCAGCAGGGGTGCGCGGACCACCACGAAGCAGGCAGGGCCCGGGTGGACCATGGCCGAAGACTCGACGAAGGACAGCGATGACGAAGACGACACGTGAGCCGGTGGGCAAGGCCATCGTGCTCATCCCGACCTACAACGAGCGCGAGAACCTCCCGCTCATCGTCGGGCGTCTGCGCTCTGCCGTGCCGGCCGCCGACGTGCTCGTGCTCGACGACGGGTCGCCCGACGGCACCGGTATCGTCGCCGACGAGCTGGCCCGGTCCGATGACCAGGTTCACGTGCTGCACCGCTCCAGCAAGCAGGGGCTCGGCCGGGCCTACCTCGCCGGTTTCGCGTGGGCCATGGAGCGTGGGTATGACGTGCTGGTCGAGATGGACGCCGACGGGTCGCACCAGCCCGAGCAGCTGCCCGGGCTGCTCGCGGCGCTCAACGAGGCAGACCTCGCCATCGGGGCGCGTTGGGTGCAGGGCGGCGCCGTCGAGAACTGGCCGGCTCACCGCAAGGTGCTCTCCGTCGGCGCCAACGTCTACACCAAGCTGATGCTGGGCATGCGCGTCAACGACGCCACGGCGGGCTACCGGGCCTACCGGGCCGATGCCCTGCGCACCATGGGCCTGCAGGGCGTCGAGTCGCAGGGCTACTGCTTCCAGATCGACCTCACCGTGCGGGCCGTTCGCGCCGGACTGACCGTCGTAGAGGTGCCGATCACCTTCGTCGAGCGTGAGATCGGGGTCTCGAAGATGGGCAAGGACATCATCCGTGAGGCCCTCACCAATGTCACCAGGTGGGGCGTGACCTATCGCGCCGGGCAGGTGCGCTCCCGCCTGCAGCGCCGGCCGGTGGCGGCCCTGCAACCCCGACCGAAGGAGGGCGTCGACTCATGACCATGCCCACCACTCCGCCGAGCCGTCGCGCACTGCGCCCCACCAAGATCGCCGCCGCGGTGCTGCTGCTCGTGGCGATCCTGGAGATCATCGTCATCATCGCCGTCGGACAGGCGATCGGCGCCTGGCCCACGTTCCTGCTCATCGTCGCGACGTCACTGCTCGGGATGTGGCTGATCCGCCGCGAGGGCTCCAAGGCCTTCCGGGCTCTGCAGAACGCAGCCCAGAGCGGGCGGATGCCGGCTCGCGAGATCGCTGATGGCACCATCGTGCTGGCAGGCGGTCTGCTGCTCACCGGCCCCGGCTTCATCACCGACATCGTCGGCCTGCTCCTCGTGCTGCCGTTCACCAGACCCGTCGCTCGCAACCTGCTCACCGCAGCCATCACCAGCCGGGTCATCGCCCAGACCGACGCGTTCACGACCGATCCGCGCGTGACCGGTGGGCCGGCGGGCCCAGGCTCCGCGGGAGGTGGTGGCCCGCAGGGGCCCCGCCGGTCGGAGTCGAGCGATGAGGTCGTGCAGGGCGAGATCATCGACGACGATGACCCCCCATCGGGCTCGGCCTGACCGACCCCGGCCTCGCCCCCCAGTCGAGTGGCCAGTTCCGTACGGGCGAGGAGTGTACGAAAGTGGCCACTCGACTGGGCTGGCGGCTCGGTTGGCGGGACGACTGGCGGGTCGGCTGGGCTGGGCTGGGCGGCATCCGCACGACGAAAAGCCCGCCCCCACGAACGGGGCGGGCTCCTCGGGCGAACGTCTGGGCTCGGGTCAGGCGGTCTTGCGGCGGCGCGGCTTCTCGCCGCGCGACTCACGCAGCAGCGTCAGGCGCTCCTGGAGCAGCTCTTCGAGCTCCGGGATCGAACGACGCTCCAAAAGCATGTCCCAGTGCGTGCGCTGATGCTTGACCGGCTTGAGCTCGGGCTCCGGCCCGCCACCCTGCAGCTTCGCCGCAAGACCGCAACGGCACTCCCACGTGGCCGGGATCTCGGCCTCGATGGAGAAGGGCAGCTCGGTGCGGTGCCCGTCAGAGCACAGGTAAGCGGTGAGCTGGCGCTCACTCGGGACGACGTTCTCGTCAGACTCCATGCTGCGTGACCCAAGGTTGGACCCGCGCAATGCTCGATCGGCCATGATGGCCCCCTCCAAAGATCTGCTTCTGGTCGGCACTATGAGTGCCATACCCTCTCAGACGCTTGAACGACCGAAAGCGTTGCCTTGTTCCCGTACCCCTTCAGCCCGGGCGCGTCGCACTCAGACGACGAGGGGCACCGGGTTGCCCGCCTGCTCGATGCCTTCGCGCATCCGTACCTTGGACAGCAGCACCCCGCCGACGACGAAGAAGAAGATCAGGGCGATGATCGCCCACCGGTAGCTGCCGCTGAACTGGTACACGAGCCCGAAGATGAGGGTGCCGAGCCAGCTCGTCCCTCGTTCCATCGCCTGGTACAGGCTGAAGTACTCCGCCTCACGACCGCGGGGGATGAGCTGGCTGTAGAGCGAGCGCGACAACGCCTGGGTGCCGCCCAGCACGATGCCGATGAGCAGGGCGAGCACGAGAAAGAGCACGAGGGAGCCGTCGGGCACGAAGAACGCGACGACCACGACGATGGTCCACAGCCAGACGCCGTTGAGCACCGTGCGCCAGGCCCCGATACGGGCCGCCAGCCGGCCGAAGAGCCGCGCGCCGAAGAAGGCCACGAACTGCACGAACAGGAACACTCCGAGCACGGTGCCCTGAGCGAACCCGAGCTCCTCCTGGCCGTAGACGCTGGAGCTGCCGATGACGGTCTGGATGCCGTCGTTGAAGAAGAGGTAGGCGACGAGGAAGAGCAGGGTCTGGGGGTAGTTGCGCAGGTCACCGAGCGTGGTGCGCAGCTGCTGGATGCTGCCGCCCACGACCCCGGCCGTGCGGGCGACGGGGGTCTCCACCGTTCCGGTGAGGTGGCGCAGCCCGCGATACGGGATGATCGTGAAACCGGCCCACCACAGCCCGGCCGACAGGATGCTGATGCGGGTGGCGAAGGCCCGGTCGAGGCCGAGCTTCCCGTGGAAGAGGTCGAGGCCGAAGTTGAGGGCGAGCAGCAGCCCGCCGCCGAGGTAGCCGAACGCCCAGCCCTTGGAGCTGACCCGGTCGCGCTCGTTCTCGTTGGCGATGCGGCACAGGATCGAGTCGTAGACCACCAGCGAGCTGCCGAGGGCGATACCGGCGATGACGACCAGCAGCACACCGAGCTGCCAGCCGGTGCCCGCCACGAAGAACATCAGCGAGGCCGCCAGGGCGCCGACCCACGCGAAGACGCCGAACAGCCGCGTGGGGTGCGGGCTGCGGTCGGCGACTGCGCCGACGAAGATCAGCACGAGGGCCGAGAGGATCGTCGTGAAGGTGATCGTGTAGAACCAGAGCGAGCCGGGAGCGATGGGGATGCCCAGCACCGACAGTGTGTTGGTGCACTCGGCGTCGTCGGCAAGGCCGGGGCAGGCTGCGGCCTTGGCCACCGTGGTGAGGTACGGGCTCATCAGTACCGTCGCGGTGGTCGTGACATAGGCGGAGTTGGCCCAGTCGTACCAGTACCAGGCGCGCTGCTCCTTGGTCTCGGGCCGAGCCCCACTCACGGCGACGTCGGTCATGACGCGAACTCTGGCATATCCGGCCGCAAGGGTGGGTCGCCAGGGCCGGAACACGCCGATCGATTCAGCGCCGGTAGACGGTTGACCCTGGGGAGTTCCACTGTGCTCAGGCCTTCACTGCGGGCTCATCGGCGAGCAGCTCCCAGGCCAGGCCGTGGGCCACCACGATCAGAGCGATCACGGCCATGGCCGCCCCCTGCAGCCCCGTGAGGCCGACGGCCTCCGCAGCGGCGGGGGCCAGGCCCATCAGCAGGATGACGGCATAGAGCACCACCACGATCCACCGGTGACGGGCGAAAGGTCCCGGTGTTGTCGTGGCGCTGTCGGCGCGGATCAGACGCAGCGTCGACCACGCCCCGACGATGGCCGTGAGGCCGAAGGTGGACCGCCAGAGAGACGAGCCGGATCCGCCGACCTGGGCGAAGAGGCCCATCAGGCCGGGGAGCAGGAAGGTCAGGTACACGCCGCCCACGAGCCGACGGGTGTGGGGGTCGGCGAGCAGGTCACGTCGACGGTCGACGGCCGACCACCAGAGCCCCACGAGCGTGAAGCCGGTCGCGGAGACGACGGCGTAGAAGGTCGTCAGGTCCATCGGTGCACCTCCCTCCCCAGCCATCGTCCCACCGTGGTCGGTTGGATGCCGGGAATTTTCCTTCGCGGCAGGGCGGTGACGGGAAGCCGTCTGGAGCCGCTCAGCGGGCCGACAAGAAGTCGAGCACCCGTTCGGTGAGCCGGGCGGCGGCGACCGGGTCGTGGCTGGGGAGGCTGCTGTCAGCGAAGAGGTGACCGTCGCCGGGGTAGAGGAAGAGCTCGGCCTCGGGGGCTGTGGAAACGAGGTTCCGAGCCGCGTCGATGTCGCCGCCCTCCTCGGCGAAGAACTCGTCGGCGTCCATGCCGTGAACCTGCACCGGCACCCCGGCAGGCCACGTGTCACCCCATTCCGACACCGGTGCGCAGGAGTCGAACAGCAACGCCCCGAGCGCGCCCGGACGGGTCTGGGCCAGCTGCTGGGCCGGCATCGCCCCGATCGAGAAGCCGGCGTAGACCACGGCATCCGGGATCGCTCTGGCCGCCTCGATCGCGCGTTCCTGCAGCACGTCGAAGCCGACCCGCTTGGCGTGGGCGAGGCCGGCGTCCAGATCGGTGAAGACGTGGCCCTCGTAGACGTCGGGGGTGTGAACGGTGTGTCCGGCTGCGCGCAACGTGTCGGCGAAGGAGGTGAAGCCCGGTGTCTGGCCGGCCGCGTGGTGGAAAAGCAACACTTCGGTCATGGTCTCGCCTTCTGTTGTCGGGAACAATCGAGAACTATAGACTGATCCAACAATGTCGATCAATAGCCCCCAGCGGGGCATGTCTCCTGACTACGAGCTCGCAGACACGGTGGTGGTGTCGACGCCGAGCCAGCTCCGGGCGATCGCCGACCCACTGCGCAGCTCGGTGCTCGACCTCGTGCTCGAGCGGGCCGCGACGGTGGCCGAGCTGGCGAGCGCCGTCGGTCGGCCGAAGAGCACTGTGGCCCACCATGTCAACGTGCTGCTGGATGCCGGGTTGTTGAGGGTGGTGCGCACCCGACGTGTCCGTGCGATCGACGAGCGCTACTACGGCCGCACCGGCAGAACGCTCCGGATCGCGGTGGTCCGCCGGCCGGGGGAGACCGAGACCCCGGTGTGCGTCAACGAGCTCTCGGTGGCGGCGGCCGAGTCGATTCCCGCGCACGAGGACGACACGCTGTACTCGACCCTGCGACACGTGCGCATCCCACCTGAGACGGCGGCTACGTTCTGGCGGCGGGTCGAAGCCCTCATCCGGGAGTTCAGTGAGCTGCCCCGGGAGGGCGAGAGCGTCTACGGGTTCGTCGCCGGGCTCTACCCCAGCGAACAGCCCGTGCTGCCGGAGCCCCGACCGTGACCGCGGCCGTGACCGCGGCCGTGCGTCGGCGCCGACTGGGCGCTCGGAGACCCGGCCCGACGATGCTCGGGCTGGGGTTGGCCGCCGCCCTCACTGTCTCGGGGTGCGCGAGCACAAGTCCCGGCACTGCGGCGGACGCCACCGCGGGGGCCGGCGTCAGCCTCCGCATCATGTTGGGCTCGAGCTTCGTGAACGGGCGGTTCAAGCGTTCGTCGACGTGCGACGACCCCGGCCATGACTACTCGCCCGAGCTCGCGTTCGCGCGGAAGGGCGGCGAGGGCCCCCTGGCGCTGACCATGGTGGACGTCGAGAACGCCAAGGTGCACTGGGTCCAGACCGGCATCCCCGCCGACGCTGACGGCATCGACGAGCACTCCCTCATCTCCGGAGCCCGGGAGTGGGGCAACGACCTGGGGGAGGCGACCTACGACGGGCCGTGCCCGCCCGCAGGCGAGACCCACCGCTACCGGCTCACGCTCTACGCCCTGGACGCCCCCATCGACCTCACGACCGCGAAGACGCCGACGGATGCGGTGCGCGAGCTGGGCCGGGTGGCGCGCGCCCGGTCGAGCGTCGAGGCGTTGTACACGCGAGTCCACTGAGGGTGCCGCACTCGGCCGACGGACACCCGGGCGTCTGCTCAGTCGCGGTCGACGATGGCGCTCGGCGCGAGGTAGCCGTTGGTGTCGCGGCTGAGGCCCTGCTCGCGGGCGGCCGACACCACGGCATCGTCCCACTCGAGCAGTACGCGCCCATCGCCTCCGGTCATGACCACCAGCTGACCGGTCTGGTCACCGATGCTCTCGATCTGGCGCCAGGCGCCGACCGGCACCGAGAAGGTGTCGAGGGGGCCGATCTCTGAGGACACGGGGTTCTCGCGGTTGAGGGTGATCCGCCAACGGCCGTCCATGACCATGAAGACCTGCGAAGCATCGTGTCGGTGAGCGCTCACGCCCTGGCCCGGTTCGGCCCGCAACCAGGCGATGCTGAAGCCGTGCGGGTTGTAGACCTTGGGGTTCTGGAGGCGGTCCTCGGTGATGCCGTAGCCAATGACCAGAGCCAGTTCGGCGCCGCCACCGTGCAGCCGGGAGTCGAGGAAAGGGCTCGATGACCAGTGCAGGTCGCCTGGTTGGGCGAGCCGTTCGCGCATCTGGTCGAGGCCGAAGCGCGGCAGTGCCGCGAGCTGGGCGTCTGAGAGTGGCTCGGTCAAGGCGACGCCCTCCGGGGGTTGCCCCGGCTCGCCGTCGACCATCTCGTTGTTCGCCGAGAGAAACTTGCCCATCTCACCTGCGGCCGCGAGAACCGAGGGGGCCCAGAGGATTCCGCCGGTCTCGTCCTGGCCCAGCGACGAGAACATCCAGCCGTCGTCGGATCCGACGTTGGTGAAGCCGCGGAAGACCCAGGTCGGGATGGAGATGACGTCGCCCGGCTCGATCAGGGCCTCTCCGTCGGTGCCGTCCACGCCCCAGCGGAAGAGCCACTTGCCGCTCATGCAGCTGAAGACCTCAGCGGTGAAGTGCAGGTGGAGGGAGTTGGTGATGCCGTGCGGCAGTGCTGCGACGCCGAGGTTGAACCCGTGCGGCGCGGTCACCGGTACGACCTGATCCGGGTTCTCGGAGACTCCCGGACCGATCAGGGCATAGTTCTCCTTGCCGGCGCACTGGGGCAGCACCGTGTCGATGAACGCCGAACGGTCGGGGACCAGCTCGGCCCGGCGGATGGTGCGCTGCTCCGCCTCCTCGGCCGTGACCTCGGTGGCGGTGACCTCAATGGTTTTCACGTACTCCCTCTCGTCGTGTATACGTATGCAGATTAGGACAGGCTTAGCGCCCGGCGCAAGCCCGGGGATACTCCGGCTCAGCCTGTGAGTCGTGAGACCTGCACGGGTGTCAAGGATCTCGGCGCAGACCCCCTGAGCAGGAATGCGATCCGTGCTGTCTCCTCGATCTCCTCCAACGCGTCGAGCGCGGCTTCCAGATCGGCGCCCGCGGCGATCGACCCGTGGTTGGCCAGCAAGGCACATCGCGTGTCGGTCTGGCGGAGGGAGGCGGCGAGCGCAGGGTCACCCGGAGGCGCGTAGGGGATGACCGGCAGCCGACCCACGCGCATGGCGTAGTACGCCGTCAGCACCGGCAGGGCGTCGGTGAGATCGATCTCGGGTAGGCACGACCAGGCGACCGCGTGGGTGGTGTGTCCGTGGGCGACTGCCGCCATGTCCGGAAACCGTTCGTACAGCGCCAGGTGCAGGGCGCTCTCCTTGGTCGGTGCCGGGCCCGCCACGCGATGGCCACCGATATCCACCACTGCTAGGGCGTCCGGGTCGAGGCGTCCGAGAGAGATCCCGGTCGGGGTCATCAACGCGCGGTCGCCCAGCCGGATGCTGAGGTTGCCGGTGCGACCGGGCGTGATGCCCCGGTCATAGAGAGCCTGACCGAGCTCGACGAGCTGGCGGCGCGCGGCGGTTTCGAGACGGCCGGTCATGAGGTTGCCGCCTCATCTTCGACACAGGCGAGGGCCTCGGCGAAGAAGTCGTCGCCGCCGAAGTTGCCCGACTTGAAGGCGATCGCGACGCGAGGCTCGTCAGACACGGTCCAGGGCACGCCGGTCGCGATGCTCGGCCCGATGCCCACCGACCGGATGCCCAAGGCGGCTGCGACCGCGCCGGACGTCTCGCCACCGGCCACGACGAGGCGTCGGACACCGCGTTCGAGCAGGTTCCGGGCCGTGTGGCCAAGGGTGCGCTCGATCCGTTCGGAGGCCGCCTCATGACCGAAACGCTCTCGGGCGGCTTGGATGCCGGCCGCACTCGTGTCGGCAGTGACGATGACGGGGCCGTGAGCCAGCTCGGCTTGGGCCCAGGCCGCGAGCTGCAAAGCGGCCTGACCCGGATCGTCCAGCTCGTCGACGGTGACGCGTCGCACCCGGTGGTCGGCCTCGAAGGTCGCCACCTGTCGTGTCGTGGTGGCCGATGCGCTGCCCACCAGCACCACGCCGGGCTGGCCCGCGAACGCGGCCATCGACACGGGGGAGGGTCGGCCGCCTGCACCGAGGGCTCTGGCCCACGCTGCCCCGAAGGCGGCGCCTCCGGCCATCAGCACGTGGTTGCGGCCGGCGGTCGCCACCCGGTCGAGGTCGCCATCCGTGACGGCATCCGCGATGACGTGCCGTCGACTACCGGCTGTCTGGTCGGACAGCAGCGCGAGGGTGCCGGCAGGGTCGGCCGTGACGACGTCGAAGGAGAGCAGCAACACCGGTGCGGGCGTCTGCGCCTGGAGCACGCGAACCAGGTTGGGGTCTGTCATCGGAGTGAGTGGGTGGCGTTCCATCCCGGACTCCGACAGCAACGACCGGCCCACGAAGAGGTGGCCCTGATACACGGTTCTCCCGTTCCGCGGGTAGGACGGGGCGTGCACGACGACGGTGGCTCCCGTGTGCTCCATGACCGCGTCGGTGACCGGCCCGATGTTGCCGGCCGCGGTCGAGTCGAACGTGCTGCAGTACTTGACGTAGAACCTGGAGACTCCTTGTGCGGTAAGCCAGTCGATGGCGGCCAGACTGTCTGCGACCGCCAGCTCCGCGGCCTGCGTGCGCGACTTCAGGGCGACCACGATGGCGTCACAGTCGCGCGGGGCTTCGGTCTGAGGTGTCGGCACCCCGAGCACGAGCACCGTTCGCCACCCCTCGTCACACAGGGCGCTGGCCAGGTCGGTGGCGCCGGTGATGTCGTCGGCGACGCACCCCATGAAGGGTGGCCGGTTGACGGGCCCAACGCCGCGGTCGACGGAGGCTTCGCTGTGGGTGCTCATCAGCGGAGGGTGAGTGGACGTGGTTCGTCGCCTCTGGCCCTCGCCACCTGCGCCATCACGGCGATCTCGTCGAAGACTCGCCATTCGTGGATGATCTTGCCGCCGCGCAGCAGGAACTGAGACGACCCAAGTATCTCGATGGGGGAGTCGGTGACGGGGCCGTAGAGCGGCGCCCCGTCGTAGGTGCCCTGCAGGCGCCAGAGCACGCCGATACGGGTGCCCTGCTCCGGTGCCGTGTTGACGGCGATGTCGCGAACTTCGACCGTCGCGTCAGGGAAGGGCGCGAGCATCTGGGTGAGGTCGCTCTGGTAGTTGCGCATGCGGGTACGTACACGGGCCCTGGTGGTGTCGAGGAACAGGTCTCGGTGCGTGAAGCGCCCGACCTGTTCGAGGTGACGTTGATGCCAGACGGTGTCGAGGAACTCGGCGATCATGTCAGCCTCGCCTCGGTGCGAGTCGGGCCGGGGGCCGCTTTCGCCGCGCTCGGCGACCGCGGCGGGCGCCGAGGCACCGAACAACCCCTGGGGCTCTTCGGTGAAGGCGAGGGTTCGCGCGATGGCCTCGGGGTCGAGCCCCAGGGTGGTGACGACCCGCCACTCGTCGCGCACGACCCACTCCCGCTCGACCAGCCCGTCACGCACCAGGCAGATGGCGATGTTGCGCGACTCAGACTCGCGGCCCGTCGGAGCGCCGTAGTCCCACATGCCCTGCTGCAGGCCGGAGTGGAACACGCGGTGATGGCTGACGAACGCGTCGTCACCGCGCGCCTCGCAGATCACGTCCTCGGCGGTGCCGATGCGGTTCGGGAAGGCGCTCTTCTTCACCAGCGACTTCCGCAGCACGTTCTCCATGCTGCGAATCTGACCGTAGGCGCTGTGCACGACCATGTCCTTCGCGTAGTGCTCACCGAGCCGTCCGAGACCGTAGTCCTCCCAGATGAGGTCGGTCCACTCGAGGATGTAGTCCTCCGGCGAGTCGAAGGGGGCGTAGACGCTCGGGTTGAGGTGCATCGGCGTGACGGTCCTTTCCTGTCTGATAGGCGAAACATGGGATGGATGCCCTTGACTTACCACGGAGCAACCGCTTGTATACGTATACATTAGATCCCGTCGAGTGGCCAACCCTCTGCCCATCAAGGGAATTCGAAGAACTGGCACGCTGACCCACCCAGGAGAGTCCATGCCCGTACTGCCTGTCATATCCCGCTCATCGTCTCGGTCTGTGCGACTGGGAGTCGTCGCTGGAGGTCTCGCCGCGCTGGTCTCGATCGGGGCGTGTGGCGCCGGGTCCGAGGTCGGCACCTCCGACACCAAGGTGGCGTGCGACATCACGCAACCTACGTCGAAGACCACGGTCAACGTGCTTGCGTACAACAGCGCGGCCACCGATCCGTTCACCAACGTGCTCACCTCGAACTGCGCATCGGACATGCTCACGATCAACCACCCGGCCACCGACCTGACCGGGCAGAAGCAACGGGCCGTTCAGTCGCTCTCGGGCAGCACTGCGAGCTACGACCTCATCGAGCAGTTCGGCACCGTGTACCCGCTCTACGCCGACCGGGGCTGGACGATTCCGCTCGACGACTTCATGAAGAAGGACTCCGCCAAGTTCAAGCTCGACGGGATCGACCCGAAGCTGCTGGCCGCCCACGAGTACAAGGGCAAGCAGTACGGTCTGCCGACCTACTGGAGCGTCAACCACCTGGTCTACCGGAAGGACATCTTCGACAAGCTCGGCCTCAAGCCGCCGACCACGTTCGAGGAGATGCGTTCGGTCGCGAAGAAGATCCAGGAGGCGGGAGAGATCAAGTACCCGTTGGCGATCCCGATGGCCCCGGCCAACGACATCCAGGGCCTGTTCGGTCAGGCCATCCGCTCGTTGGGTGGTGACTACTTCGAGAAGGACAAGCCGGTACCCGCCCTCAACACCCCTGAGGGCGTCGAGGCCGTCACCGAGCTGAAGAGCCTGCTGCCCTACATGTCGCCGCAGACCCTCAGCTTCTCCTCCCCGGAGGTGACGACCCAGCTGCAGACCGGCCAGGCCGCGATGGGCATGCTGGTGACCGGCCGCCTCTCGCCGCTCGTCGACAAGACCAAGTCGCCGAACGCCGACAAGTTCGCGTTCGCGACACCACCCGCGGTCAAGGCGGGTGGCAAACCGCTGTCGTTCCTGTCGGTTGACGGGTTCGCGGTGGCCAAGAACTCGAAAGTCGACCCCGGCCTGCTCTTCCAGCTCGCAGCGGTCGCCACGAGCGAAGCCGCCGCCAAGGCAGTGCTGCCCAACGCGCTACCCGCTCGACTGAGCGTCATCGACGAGAGTGCGATTCCGTTCGCCGCCAGCGCCAAGGAGATCCTGGCCACCGACCCCAAGCCGCTCAACCAGGTGCCCTACATGGCCGACGTCTACAGCGTGCTCGGAGCCCCGATCGGCGACGCCATCTCAGGCAAGAAGGAGCCGCAGGCGGCTCTCGACGAGGCACAGGCCACCGCCGTCAAGGCGATCGCCAACGCCGGCTACGCCAAGTAGCAACCCTTTCTGGTCACGCTGACCCGGCCGGCTCGGCCGGGTCAGCGGCCCCACTCCTCGAGGAGACAGCTCCCGGATGCGTACCCGAACCTTCTTTGCCCTGTCAGGGCCGGCGATCGCCCTGATGGCCGCTCTGCTCGTCATTCCTCTGATCGCCACGATCCAGTGGAGCTTTCAGAATGTGCCGGTCGGTGAGGCCGGTGTGTTCAACGGCCTGGACAACTACCGCGAGCTGCTGACCAGCCCCCGCTTTCGCGATGCCGCCGTGTTCACCGTCGGCTTCGCCCTCGTGGTGACCACCCTCAAGGTGGTGCTCGGCTACATCGTCGCCCTGACGCTGCACAAGGCACGACACGGCCGGGCCATCTTTCTCGGCATCCTGCTGGCCACCTACGTGGTGCCCACCGTGGTGGGAGCGCTCGACTTCTCGTGGCTGTTCAACGACATCTTCGGCGGGCCGGTCAACCGGTTCCTCGACCTCTTCGGGGTGCAGATCGACTGGCTCGTCAACGAATGGCCCGCCCGCGCCCTGCTCGCGATGCACATGCTCTGGCACGAGATCCCCTTCGCGGTGCTGATCTTCTACGCGGGCCTGCAGGGGATGCCGGACGAGCCGCTAGAGGCCGCGTCTCTCGACGGAGCCAACTGGTTCCAGAAGCAGCGCTACGTGATCATTCCCGCCCTGGGCCGCCTCGTCACGTTCGTGTGCGTCATCAGCATCATGGACGCCCTGAAGATCTTCGACTCGATCCGCATCATCACCCCAGCCGCCTCCCAGCTCGGCACGGAGTCGCTCATGACCTACGTCTTCCAGATCGCCCTCAACGACAGCTATCGGCTCGGCATCGGTAGCGCGGTCAACCTGCTCACGATCATCCTCACCTTGGTGCTGCTCATTCCGTTCCTACGATCGACGTGGCGTGACGCCAGGGGGATCTCATGACTGCCGTCGACGTTTCTCGCGGCCTGCTCGGCCGCCGGAGGGCGCGCAAGGACGCTGCCGCTGCCGCGCAACAGGCGCAGGGCCCGGCCAAGGGCGGCACGTCGTGGGTGGCCTTCTGGGCGATGGTGGTGATCGCCCTACTGATGATGGCCCCGTTCATCTGGGCCGGCCTGACTGCCGTCAAACCGTTCTCTGACGCGTTCCAGAACCCGCCGGTGTGGTCGTTCACCCCGCAGTTCAGTGCCTTCACCGAGCTGTGGAAGGGAACCACCTTCGCAAAGGTGCTCGGCAACACGACGATCGTGGCGATCGCATCCGTGATCGTCAGCCTCCTTATCGGTGCGCCGGCGGCGTACGCGTTCGCCCGCTACGCCGGCCGCATCGGCCCGATCCTGCTCGTGCTGGCGCTGGTCTTTCGGGCGCTGCCCCGCTTCGCCGTCGTGCTGCCGTTCTACGAGGCCTCGCGAGCCCTGGGAATCTACGACACGAACGTGGCCCTCGTCATCGCCTTCGTGGCCGTCAACATGCCGTTCATGCTGCTGCTGCTCACGGGCTTCTTCCGCGAGCTACCCGTTGAGCTCGACGAGTCGGCGATGATCGACGGATGCACCCGGTTGCAGGCCTTCCGGAAGGTCATCGTGCCGCTCAGTGGGCCTGGACTCATCACCGCGGGCATGTTCGCCTTCCTCCTGGCCTTCCAGGAGTACCTCGTGGCGTTGACGCTGACCCAGAACAACGCGGTGACGATCCCGGTGTTCGTCGCTGCCCAGGCAGGGGCCGACGACATCACCACCTTCCAGACGCTCGCTGCTCTCAGCCTCGCGTTGGCCGTGCCGATCGTGCTCATCACCATCTTCGCGCGCAAGTACTTCGTGGCCGGCCTGGCCGGCGGAGCGGTCAAGGGATGAGGGGCAACCGGGTCAAGGAGCTCATCGACGGTGGGGGTTTCGTCGTCAACGCCTGGGTCTCGTGCGACAGCCCCTACGTGGCTGAGGTGCTCTCGCACGCCGGCTACGACGCCGTCACGATCGACCACCAGCACGGCATGTTCGGGCTCGACCGGGTCATCACTCTGCTCCAGGCCGTCAGTAGCGGCCCGGCGATGCCCATGGTGCGCTGTAGCCACCTCGACCTCGCCGAGATCGGCAAGCTGCTCGATGGTGGCGCCTACGGCGTCATCTGCCCGAGCGTCGACACGGCCGAGCAATGCACCGAGCTGGTGGCAGCCTGTCGCTACCCACCGGTGGGGCGGCGTAGCTTCGGCCCATCCCGAGGACTGCTCTACGGCGGTCCCGACTACGTCGAGCACGCCAACGACACGGTGCAGGTGTGGGCCATGATCGAGTCGCGTGAGGCACTGGAGAACCTCGAGGAGATCGTCGCCGTCCCGGGTCTCGACGGGGTCTACGTGGGCCCGAACGACCTGGCCCTGTCACTGGGGGTCGCCCCGGCCACGTCACCGATCGCCGCGGAGGTACGTGAAGCGTTGTCGAGGGTGCTCGAGATCGGCCACGCCGCCGGCGTCGCCGTCGGTGCCTACTGCGCAGACGCGCAGATGGCGGCCGAACTGGTGGGGGAGGGCTACGACCTCGTGACCCCCGGCAATGACGTCGTGCTCCTGCGCGAGGGCGCCGCCCAGCGTCTGGCCATCACCCGCGGAAAGCGCTCCAGCGGGGCCGCCCATGCTGGATACTGAGGCGATTTCAGTGGACGTCGACCCTCAGGAGCGGGAGATGAGCGTCACGAGCCATGACGTGGCCCGAGCGGCCGGCGTCTCACAGCCGACCGTGTCAAGAGCGTTGCGCAACGACCCCAACATCGCCGAGACGACCCGGGCGCGGGTCGCGGAGGCGGCCAGACAGCTCGGGTACGTCCCGAACGAGCTGGGCCGCAGCCTGTCGCTCCAGGCGACCAGGCGCATCGCCGTGGTGGCCGACCTCGACAACCCGCTGTGGCCGATGCTCATCGAGCAGCTGCACGACGGGCTGGCTCAGAGCGGCTACTCGATGACGCTCCTCGCCGAGCACGGCGACCTTCAGCAGTTCGAGCAGCAGCTGCTCGGTGGCTGGGCCGACGGCGTGATCATGACCTCCGCGAGAATGCGGGCGACGCTGCCTTTTGAGCTTCGCCGTCGCCGCGTGCCGTTTGTGCTCGTCAACCGAGTCATCAAGGGACTCAAGGCGGATGCCGCTGTCGCAGACAACGTGGCCGGTGGACGAGCCGCGGCCCAGGTGCTTGTCGATGCGGGCCACACGCGTGTCGGAGCCCTGTTCGGTCCCCAGGACACGAGCACAGGTCGAGACCGGGAGAAGGGCTTCCGGGCGGGCCTCGAGGAGGCCGGGCTGACGCTGCCCGACTCCCGGGTCATGCATGGTGAGTTCGACTTCACCTTTGGGCGCGAGGCGCTGCCGCAACTGCTCAAGGGGCGCCACCGCGCGACCGCGGTGTTCTGTGCCAACGACATCATCGCCATCGGTGCCCTGAACACCGCCCGCCAGCTCGGCGTCTCCGTTCCCTCTGACATCGCCCTCATGGGCTTTGACGACCTCGACCAGGCGGCGTGGCCGGTGTTCGACCTCACCACGATCAGCATTCCCTTCGAGACGCTCGTGCGCTCCGCGGTGGTCCGCATCCTCCAGCGCCTCTCGGGCGACACCAGCCCGCCACGCGTCGAGGTGCATGCCGTGACGCCTGTGCTGCGCGGGACCCACCTGCGGTGACGACAGAACACGAACCGCAGCGGGCATCCTTGGTGCTCCTGAGTGGGATGCTGGGCGACGAGTCGTTGTGGCGGGGTGTGCTCGAGCGTCTCGGCCCCACCCACGACGTGATCTGCCTCCGCACCGACGCCGCCAGCACGGTGGCCGACCTGGCAGCGGGGGCGCTTGCTGCCGCACCGCCGACGTTCGCGCTGGCGGGCCACTCCTTCGGCGGCATCGTGGCCCTCGAGATGCAGCGTCAGGCGCCCCACCGCGTTCTTCGGCTCGCTCTGCTCAGCGCCAGTGCCCGCCCGGGTTCGTCTGCACAGCAACAGAGCTGGTCCAGCTTGCGCGCGCGTACGTTGTCGGGGGACTTTATCGCCGTCGCGAACGACCTGGCCGTGGCGACCCTGCCGGCACACCGTCGCACCCCAGAGCTCATGGCCCTCGCCGCGGCCATGGCCCACGTGGTGGGACCGACCGGGTTGCTCCGTCAGCTGGCGGCTCAGGCCACCAGGCCCGACAGCCGGCCGACGCTGGCCACCATCGACGTGCCGACGCTGGTCGCCATCGGCCTCCAGGACGAGGTATGTCCGCCGGACCTGCAGCATGAGGTCGCGAGGTGCATCCCCGGCGCGGTGACCGAGGTCATGGCCAGTGCCGGGCACATGAGTCCTCTCGAGGCGCCGGGCGAGGTGGCACGGGTGCTGCGCACGTGGTGGTCGGCAGCGGCATCCACGGCATCCGACCACCCGCTCGACCAGCAGCCCGAGCCTTCGGGCTTGCCGGCAGACAAGGAGTCATCGTGACCAACACCATGGGGGCGCCGGACCTCCCGCCCCGCGTCGACGTCGTCGTCGTGGGCGCCGGCCTGATGGGCGCCGCAAGCACCTGGCAACTGGCCCAGCGGAATGTCGGCACCCTGGTGCTCGAGCAGTTCGAACCGGCGACGGTTCACGGCAGCTCACACGGCTCTGCGCGAATCGTGAGACGCGCCTACCCCCACGACGACTACGTTCGCCTGACCGGCGAGGCCTTCGACCTCTGGGCCGAGCTCGAGGCCCAGAGCTCGCGCACGCTGCTGCGCCTCACCGGCGGCATCGACCACGGGCGAGACAGGGACCCGCGTGCCATCGCTGAGGCCATGACGCGCACCGGCATCCCCCACTCGCTGCTGGGCGCGAGAGAGGCTGAGCAGCGTTGGGCGGGGATGCGGTTCGACGGGCCCGTGCTCTACCACGAGCAGGCTGGGACGATGGATGCCGCTGGCGCAGTGGAAGCCTTTCTCGAGATCGCGACGGCGCGCGGTGCGCAGCTGCGCACCGGAGTCACGGTCACCGGTATCGAGCCTCGGGGCGATGAGGCGATGGTGCACACCGACCATGGGTCGGTCCGAGCCAGGCGGGTCGTGGTGGCGGCAGGCGCGTGGTGCGAGGGGCTCGTCGGCGACCTGATGCCGCTCCCGTCTCTCAGTGTCACCGAGCACCGCGTCTTCCATTTTCCACGGGTCGACGAGTCGGTGGTGTGGCCGGTGACGATCCATCGCGAAGACCTCGACGTCTACCATCTGCCGGGTGGCCGAGACGGCGGGCCGGCTGACGCCCGCAAGATTGCCGAACACGTCGGCCGACCCTCTGACCCGCGTCGTCGCGACCCACAGATAGACGACGCGGCACGAGAGCGGATGGTCGACTACGTGCAGAAGTGGCTCCCGGGCCTGCGGCCCGACCCCTTTGGCGAGACCACGTGCCTCTACACCCGAACCCCATCTGAAGACTTCGTCATCGACCGGGTCGGGCCGCTCGTGGTCTCATCGGCCTGCTCCGGTCACGGTGCCAAGCTGGCTCCGGTGGTGGGCCGCCTCGTGGCCGACCTGGCCACGGGCGACGTCGCCCCCTTCGAGCGTTTCGCACTGGCCAGCCATCACCGCTGAGCTCGCCCAGCGCACCAGACTGACGTTGGCCGTGGAGCGCACCGTCGTGGCACGATCAACGGCGTGAACACCCAGGCGACCAAGACCGCACTGCCCCGGACCGGTAACCGGGATCCCGGCGCCCACGTTGCCGACAGCCACGACCTGATCCGCGTGCAGGGCGCACGAGTGAACAACCTCAAGGACGTCGACGTCGAGCTGCCGAAGCGCCGGCTGACCGTCTTCACCGGCGTCTCCGGCTCGGGCAAGAGCTCGCTCGTGTTCTCGACGATCGCTGCAGAGTCCCAGCGGATGATCAACGAGACCTACAGCACCTTCGTTCAAGGCTTCATGCCCACTCTGGCCCGGCCCGACGTCGACCTTCTCGACGGGCTGACGACGGCGATCATCGTGGGGCAGGAGCGGATGGGCGGTGACGTCCGTTCCACGGTCGGAACGGCCACCGACGCCAACGCCATGTTGCGCATCGTCTTCAGCCGCCTCGGTCAGCCCCAGATCGGGTCGGCTCAGGCGTACTCCTTCAACGTCGCCTCGATCAGCGGGGCCGGTGCCGTCACGCAGGAGCGGGGTGGCCGGAAGGTGAGAGAACGACGCACCTTCACCATCACCGGCGGCATGTGCCTGCGATGTGAGGGCCGCGGCTCGGTGACCGACATCGACCTGACTGCTCTCTACGACGACACGCTGTCGCTCAACCAGGGCGCTCTCACGGTTCCCGGCTACAGCATGGACGGCTGGTTCGGTCGGATCTTCCGCGGCTGTGGCTACTTCGACCCCGACAAGCCGATCCGGAAGTTCACCAAGAAGCAGCTCGACGACCTTCTCTACAAGGCACCGACGCGCATCAAGGTGGAAGGCATCAACCTCACCTACGAGGGCCTGGTCCCGAAGATCCAGAAGTCGATGCTCTCGAAAGACGTCGAGTCACTGCAGCCGCACATCCGCGCTTTCGTCGAGCGCGCCGTGGCCTTCGGAGTCTGCCCCGAGTGCGACGGTACCCGGCTCAACGCTGAGGCGCGTTCGTCGAAGATCAACGGCACCAGCATCGCCGACGCCTGCGCCATGCAGATCAGCGACCTCGCCGCATGGGTCCGTACCCTCGAGGAACCCTCCGTTGCGCCGCTGCTGTCAGCTCTGGGCGAGACCCTCGACTCGTTCGTCGAGATCGGGCTCGGCTACCTCAGCCTGGACCGACCGTCAGGAACCCTCTCGGGTGGGGAAGCCCAGCGCACCAAGATGGTCCGGCATCTCGGTTCGGCCCTGACCGACGTCACCTACGTCTTCGACGAGCCGACGATCGGGCTGCACCCTCATGACATCCAGCGCATGAACGACCTGCTGCTGCGACTACGCGACAAGGGCAACACGGTGCTCGTGGTCGAGCACAAGCCGGAGATGATCGCGATCGCCGACCATGCCGTCGACCTTGGCCCCGGGGCTGGGAGCGACGGGGGAGAGGTGGTGTTCGAAGGCACCGTCGACGACCTGCGCAGGAGTGACACGATCACAGGGAGGCATCTCGAGGACCGAGCCTCCTTGAAGGAGCAGGTGCGGACGGCATCCGGCGTGATGAAGGTGCGGGGCGCCGACACCAACAACCTTCGGTGCGTCGACGTCGACATCCCTCTCGGGGTGCTCGTCGCTCTGACCGGCGTCGCCGGCTCGGGCAAGAGCTCGCTCATCGCGGGTTCGGTGGCCGGACGTGACGGGGTGGTGGTAATCGACCAGGGCGCCATCAAGGGCTCTCGGCGCAGCAACCCTGCGACCTACACCGGGCTGCTCGACCCGATCCGTAAGGCTTTTGCGAAGGCCAACGGCGTGACCGCGGCTTTGTTCAGCGCCAACTCCGAGGGGGCCTGCCCAAACTGCAAGGGCGCAGGCGTCGTATACACCGACCTCGCCATGATGGCCGGCGTCTCCACGCCGTGCGAGGTGTGTGGTGGAAAGCGCTTTCTGGCTGACGTTCTCGAGCATCGCCTGGGCGGGAAGGACATCAGTGAGGTGCTCGCGATGTCGGTGACCGAGGCGGTGGAGTTCTTCGCCGCGGGGGAGTCGCGCACGCCGCCCGCCGTCAAGGTCCTCGAACGCATCGCCGACGTTGGGCTTGGCTATGTGGCTCTCGGGCAGCCTCTACCCACGCTGTCCGGCGGGGAACGGCAACGACTGAAGCTGGCGACCCAGATGGCCGACAAGGGGGAGGTGTACGTGCTCGACGAGCCGACCACCGGTCTGCACCTCGCAGACGTCGAGAGGCTGCTCGGCCTGCTCGACCGGCTCGTCGACTCCGGCAAGTCAGTCATCGTCGTCGAGCACCACCAGGCGGTCATGGCCCACGCCGACTGGGTCATCGACCTTGGCCCCGGGGCCGGACACGACGGTGGCCGAGTCGTCTTCGAGGGCACGCCCTCTGACCTGGTCGCCGCCCGCTCGACGCTCACGGGTGAGCACCTCGCCGACTACGTCGCCCCAGGGCCCCGGTAGCGAACCACGACGAACGCGGCCGCTCGTTTCCAGTCGAGCACCGCATGGGCCACACTGTGAACGTGGACGCGTCGTCGATTCGACTCGAGGTCGAGCCTGCCCGCGGCATCCGTCGCCTGGCCGAGCTGGTCTCTTCCTACTCGCTCGTAGCCACGACCCTGGCCGTGTTGGCCGCTGTCCTGCTTCTCCAGTGGACAGGGCAGGGCCAGGCCGCGCTCTGGCTCGGAAGTGCCTACGCGCTGGCCATAGCCGCCTACACCGCCGGCGGTATGGTGCGTGACCTGCTCGCTGGCCACTGGGGGGTGGACGTGCTCGCCGTGACGGCGGTGGTGAGCACGGTGGCCGTCGGCGAGTACCTGGCGGCGTTGGTCGTCGTGCTCATGCTCACTGGGGGAGAAGCACTCGAGGAGTATGCCGGTGACCGGGCCGGTCGGGAACTGCGCTCGTTGCTGGAGGGCACCCCCCAGCTGGCCCATCGAACACATCCGGTGACGGGCGAGGTCGAGGACGTGCCGGCGGCATCGATCCGGCCCGGCGACCGCCTCCTGGTTCGACCGGCCGAGGTGCTGCCGGTCGACGGCACCCTGGTCTCGGAGCAGGCCACCCTCGACGAGTCCTCGCTCACGGGTGAAAGCCTGCCCGTCACCCGCCACCACGGTGAGAGCGTGATCAGTGGGTCGCTCAACGGCGGATCTGCCATCCAGATGGTGGCGACCCTGCCGGCGGCGGAGAGCCAGTACCAGCGAATCGTCGCCCTGGTCGCTGAGGCCCAGGATCGTCGGGCGCCGTTGGTACGAATGGCGGACCGTTACGCGGTTCCGTTCACCGCGGTGTCGCTGATCATCGCCGCCGCGGCCTGGGCCTGGTCGGGGGATGCCGGCCGGTTCGCGGCCGTGCTCGTGCTCGCCACACCGTGTCCGTTGCTGATTGCGCCGCCGGTCGCCTTCCTCGCCGGCATGGGTCGGGCGTCACACAGCGGCATCATCATTCGTGGCGGTGACGTGCTCGAACGCCTGGCCGAGGTGAGAGCTGTCGCGTTCGACAAGACCGGCACCTTGACGGTGGGCCACCCTGCCCTCGTCGAGGTGCGCGCCGAACCGTCGCACACGGGGGAGGAGGTGCTGCGCCTGGCGGCATCCGCCGAGCAGTTGCTCGAGAGCTCGCACGAGGCGCAGGAACGTGCCACGCATGGGGTGACTGCCAGGCTACCCAGTGGCGAGGTGGTGATCGGCAAGCGCAGCTATGTCGCTGAGCAGACCGGACCCATCGAGGCCGTCAGCCTGATCAGCGGCGAGCTGGCGGTCTACGTCGCCGTCGACTCGACGTACGTCGGGGCCCTGGTGCTGCGTGATCAGATTCGCGCCGACGCCGCGTCAACCCTGCGCGATCTCGCCGACCTCGGCGTTCAGGAGACCATGCTGCTCACGGGGGACGCCCAGGCGACGGCCGACCACGTGGCCGCCGACCTCGGCATCGACGATGTCCGGGCCGAGTGCCTGCCCGAGGACAAGGTTCAGGTGGTCGAACGGCATCCGCTCAGAGCCGTCATGATGGTCGGTGACGGCGTCAACGACGCCCCGGTGCTGGCGTCGGCGCACGTCGGCGTGGCGATGGGGGCACGTGGGTCCACGGCCGCCAGCGAGTCGGCAGACGTGGTGGTGATGACCGACGACCTGTCGAAGGTGGCTCTGGCCGTCTCGATCGGTCAGCGCACGGTGAGCGTGTCGCGACAGAGCATCTGGCTCGGGATCGGCCTCAGCGTCGGGCTCATGCTGGTGGCGGCCTTCGGCTTCATCCCCGCGATTGTCGGTGCACTGATCCAGGAGCTCGTCGACCTCGCGAGCATCGGCAACTCGCTGCGGGCCCGCACGGCGGGCCGCGGCGCGCTAAACCGCCCTCACGGGAGTGCCGAGGCTGGGACCAAAGCCTCGGGCCGTTAGGGCCGAAGGGTCCTACCGGAGATAGAGCGTCGTGCGCAGGATGAAAGGTGAGCAACCATCCTGAGCAGCGAGGAGACTACGTTGAGCACCGAGGCAGCGGCCGAGCCGCGAACCGTTTCCCGAACCGTCGTTGGCATTGACGGGTCAGCGGCCAGTGAGCAGGCGCTGCGGTGGGCGTGTGAGCACGTCTCGGCCGCGGGCGAGCCGGGTGAGGTGATGGCAGTGTGCGTGCGAACCATTGCGCCGCTGCCCGAGGACCTGAGCATCGCGACCTGGCCGTGGCGTGACGACGACCCTGCCGATCCGGTGCTTGCCATGTTGGACAGCATGGCCGAGCTGGTGGGTCGTGACTTTCCCCTGGTGACGATCCGGCGCCAGGTGCTGCAGGGGCATCCCGTTGACGAGCTGATCCGCCTCTCTGAGTCGGCCGAGCTCGTGGTCGTTGGCGCCCGCGGACACGGAGCCATCGCCGGGATGCTGCTGGGTTCGGTCAGTCGGCGGCTCATCAACCACAGTCACTGCAGCGTCGCCGTTGTGCGATGAGGAGCGAGTAGTCATCATGAACGCCGAGAACGAAGTCGAGGCAGGCCCTGAACACCCGCCGAGCAACGCCGAGAGCAGCGACCAACGGCCGATCGTGGTGGGTGTCGACGGGTCGGAGGAGAGCCGGCGGGCCCTGCGGTGGGCCTGTGCGCAGGCCCGGCCGCGGGGATGCGGCGTGCTCGCTGTGGCCGTGTGGCACCTCTACCCGCTGACCAGCGACGATCGGGTGGGCTCGTCCCCATGGTGGTTCACCACCGACCCCGACATCGCGACGCAGAGCTTCCTGGAGGATGCCGTGGCGCCCGTGGTGGCAGACTTTCCTGACGTCATGATCAGCCGGGTCGTGCGGTCGGGTCGGGCTCCGGAAGAGCTGGCTCGCCTCTCGCACCTGGCACAGATGCTCGTCGTCGGCGCCAGAGGCCATGGAGGACTCAGCGGCATGTTGCTGGGCTCGACCAGCCGCGATGTGCTTGAACGCGCCTCGTGCACCGTGATCGTCGTTCGCTGAGCGCTGCGCGATCGTTGAGACCGGGGCTCTGACCGTTGGGTAAACTGGTTTCGCTCTTTTGTCTAGTGAAAAAGGAAGAGGAAAGATGCTGGGATTTCTCGGTCTGCTGCTCGTCGTCTGGCTCGTCTTGGTGGTGCTGGGGTTCGTCATCAAGGGGCTGTTCTGGCTGGTCATCGTGGGAGCCGTGCTCTTCCTGGCTACGGCGGCCTACGGTTACGTCAAACGCAAGGCACTGCAGCGCTGAGCGCATCGTGAAACAGCGACAGCCTCGCGTCGTCGGTGAGGTCACGTCGCGGTGCTGGCGGCCTATCGGGCCTTTGACACCAGCGTTGAGGTGCTTTGGCTGCCGCCGACGCTGCAGGTGAAGGTGTAGGTCTGCGTTGTGGTCACGAGAAGCTGCTCGGCACCACCAATGGCCACGCGGAGGACCTGCTTGCCGTCCTCGCCGGACACGACGAGCTGACCCGGTTGGAGCTTGTCGTGGTTGACGACGGCGACAGCGTGAGCGCCTGGAGCGACCTCCGGACGGTTCAAGACGCATCCCTCAACTACTACCTCCAGGGGTGCCGTTGCAGGGTCGGGCGGCGGGTCGCCCAAACAGCCACCGAGAACGACAGCTGCTACGAAGGACAGCGCTGCCCAGGTCGTGGCCACCCTCGCGGCGGCCGCGCTCATCATCGGCCGCGCGGTGAGCCTGGCTGTTGCCGGGCCGTCACGCAGGCCGCCCCGGCGTACCAGGGTGACTTGAGCTCGGTCCTGTCGGCCCACTAGGACTGGTTCTGAGCGGGTTCCAGGATGCGCCGGCGCCCGGACTCCAGGACTGCGCTGGACAGGCTGAAGCCGGTGATGAGCACGAAGAGTAGGTAGATGAAGTCGCCGCTCGCCTTGTCCACGACGGCGGCTGCGAGCAGCGTCGCTGCCCACACCAAGGACATCTGCAGGATCAGTCGGCCGTACGCGGCACTCAGTTGCTTCCGGACCTGGTCTGTCATTGATCTCTCCCATTCACTCCGAGGCCTTCAGCCTGCATCGCCCTCACAGCCAGCGCCAGAGCCGAACGTCCCTTGGATGCCGTGCCCTCAGTCGGTCCAAACGCCGATAATCGACATTATGTCACTTTGGCCCGAGCAGACGGAGCACCTCGGGCTCCCCAGTTCAGGAGATCGGTGAGCAGAGTCTGCCCGTGGTCTGACCCGCACCGAGATCCTGCCCTAGCCCGGAGGCCACGATCACCGCACAGATCTACTCACTCCGACCAGCATTGCGGAGCAGACGAATACTGCGCATTTCGGACGGCATGCCGTAGTCGGCAGTTCAGCGTCGAAGATCCACCGGCGAAGGGTCTTGCGTTGGAGCCCTCCCCGGCGCAAACTCTTAGGAAAGTTTCCTATTGATTGCGGAGCGACATGACCCCAGGGCCGGCACGTGCGGGATCAGACAGACCGGAGTCAAGCGAACCGACTGGGCCGGTGTCTCGGCATCGAGGTCGAACCACACACCGCAAGACGGGTGCTCGGCTCACGGCTACGACGGCCGCCATTGCGGTGAGCCTCGCACTCGCCGCGTACCCGTCGGCGGCGGCAAGCCCCGCGATGCACACGGAAACCACTGGGGCACCGAACGCGGCAGTGACGACGGCCACCGGCGTTCTGCGGCTGAACCAACAGGGCTACCTGGCGGGCGAGGCAAAGCAGGGCCGCCTGATGGTGACCAGGCCGCTGACCGCGAGCCACTCCCCCACGACATACACCGTCACCACGGATGCCGGCCGCAGGCTTTTCACGCACACCCTCTCCCTCCGTTCCCTCGGCGCCTGGAGCCAGCACTACCGCGCGGTCTACGCCGTCGACCTGACCGCTGTCCGTAGGCCGGGCCGCTACCGCGTCACGACGGCTGGCGGGGTCAGCACCTCCGCAGGCTTCGAGGTCTCCGACGCCGGCACCATCTACGGCGCCCTGCTGACCGATGGCGTCGCCTTCGACCAGACCCAGCGCGATGGCCGCAACGTCATCCCGGGGGCATTGTCTCGCAAGCCTTCTCACCTCAACGACGCGTCGGCAACCCTCTACGAGTGGCCGACCATGGAGACGGACTCCGACCTGATCACCGACGCTGACCTGACCCCGGTCGGTGGCCCGTTGAACGTCGAGGGTGGGTGGTTCGACGCGGGCGACTACCTCAAGTTCACTCACTCCACGGCCTACGCCGACGTTGTGCTCTACAGCAGCGCCCGACTTCTCGGTGGCCGGGCACCGAAGAGCCTGGTCTCCGAAGCGCGGCACGGTGAGACGTGGCTCGAGAAGATGTGGGACCCCACGACCGGCATCCTCTACCTGCAGGTCGGGATCGGCTCCGGCAACCAAGCCGGCACGTTCACCGGCGACCATGACCATTGGCGCCTGCCGGAGGTCGACGACCACAACAGCGCCGCGGCCGATCGATATGTGTCCCACCGGCCGGTGTTCGCCGCCAACCAGCCCGGTGAGCTCATCAGCCCGAACCTCGTGGGCAGGGTCTCGGCCGCGTTCGCCCTGGCCGCGCAGGCCGACGCGAACGGCCATCCGGCCCGAGCCCGCCACGAGCTGGCCATGGCAACCAGCCTCTACGCCAAGGCCGCCGTGAACCACCCGCCCAGCCCCCTGGTCACCGCCCTGCCGCACGCCTTCTACCCCGAAGACACCTGGCGTGACGACATGCAGCTCGGGGCGGCCGAGATCGCCCTCGCCTTGCAGCGGTTGCACCAACCGAGTGGCCGCTACGTGCGAGACAGCGCCGGGTTCGCCAAGGGCTTCATCGCCGAACACAGCACCGACACGCTCAACCTCTACGACACGGCAGCGCTGGCCGACGTGGCCCTGTCGCAGGCGATGGCCCACTCCCCCGGTCGCCATCTCGCGGTCGGTCGGGCCGACCTGGTGGCCGACCTACGTCACCAGCTGGAGCGCGGGGTCGCCCACAGCCGGGTCGACCCGTTCGGGGCGCCGGCTGCCACAGACGACTTCGACGTCAACTCGCACGCCTTCGGCCTGATCGCCACGGCCGGCTTCTACGACGGCCTCACCGGCACCAACCGATTCGCATCGTTCGCCTCGACGGTCCGCACCTGGCTGCTCGGTGGTGACCCCTGGGGCGTGACGGCCATGGTCGGTGTCGGTGACCGGTTTCCCCAATGTATGCAGCACCAGGTCGCGAACCTCAACGGCCACAGCGACGGCACCCCACCCGTCGACGTGGGGGCCGTCGTGAACGGGCCCAACGGAGCGGAGAACTTCGACGGCGGTCTCGGTGGCTTTCAACAGGGCATGGTCCACTGCACCTCCAATGCCGACCATCTAACTCAATACGACAGTGCGACCAGCCGCTACGTCGATGACGTGCGTTCGTGGCAGACAGACGAACCCGCTCTCGACATGACCGGCGCCGCCATTCTCGCCGCGGCCGCCCAGCTGCACCTGCGCCCGACGGCGACCGTCAGATGACGGCCGGCACCCCGCGACTGCTCCGAGGCATCAACGACCGGGCCGCGCTCAACCTGCTGCTCGACCGCGGCCCGCTCTCCCGGTCACAGATCGGCGACCTCACCGGCCTGTCGAAGCCAACCGCGTCGCAGCTGTTGGCACGCCTCAGTGAAGCCGGACTCGTGGTGGCGAGCGGCAACACGCACGGCGGTCGCGGCCCGCGAGCCCAGCTCTACGCCGTCAACCCGGACGCCGCGTACGTCGCCGGCCTCGACGTCACCCCGTCGCGCATCGAGGCCGCCATCGCCGACGTGACCGGCAGAGTGGTCGGCGAGTACCGCCACGACACTCCGCGGAAGGCGGGCTCCGACGCGGTCTCGCATGTCGTTCGTGCCCTTGAGGGCGCTTGTGCCCGCGCGGGGATGCCGGCCTCCCGGCTGCACCGGGTCAGCATCGGCACCCCGGGTGCGTTCGACCCGAGAACGAAGAGGTTGCGCTACGCCCGACACCTGCCCGGCTGGCACGACCCTGCCCTCCTCAACCGGCTCACCGACGAGCTCGGGATGCCGGTCGAGGTGGGCAACGACGTCAACCTGGCCGCCGTCGCCGAGCAGGCTGTGGGCGCTGCCCAGGGCGTAGACGACTTCGTGCTGCTGTGGGCCGACGAAGGTGTCGGGGCTGCGTTGGTGATCGGCGGTCAGCTGCACACCGGTGCCACTGGCGGAGCCGGCGAGGTGGGCTTCCTCCCCCTGCCGGAGACGCCACTCGTGCGTGACGTGCGGCGGGGCAACGCGGGAGGCTTTCAGCAGCTCGCCGGGGCGGCATCCGTGCTGGGGCTCGCTCGGTCGCTGGGCCTGCGCGCCAGCACCGCCGCCGCCGCCGTGACCGCCGCGCTGGGGCGCCCCGGCCCCGGTGACGAGCTGCTGTCAACCCTCGCCCATCGCATCGCCGTCGGCACCGCAGCCATCACCGCGGTGGTCGACCCGGCATTGGTCATCCTGTCCGGAGAGGTTCTCACCGCCGGCGGCCCGCGGTTGCTCTCCCTCATTGGCAACGAGCTCGGCTCGCTCGCTGCCGCTCAGCCCCGGCTCGCCCTCTCGGCCGTCCGACCCCACTCCGTGCTCACGGGTGCGCTGCATACCGCGTTGGTCGCCACCCGTGACGAGATCTTCGACACCGTCGCACACCCTTCGACCGCCAACCATGCGGGCGCAACCGTCCAAAGGAGAAAGCCATGACCCACCAACGACTCCGTCGCGGCCTGGCCGCTTCCGCGGCCGGCTTCACCGTCGTGCTCACTGCGTCGGCGTGCATCGGTTCGAGCTCGACCGGCGCCGCCGACGACCCCAGCGCCAAGGATGTGACGATCACCTTCTGGCACGGGTGGAGTGCCCCCAACGAGGTCAAGGGGATCCAGTCGACCATCGACGCGTTCGAGAAGACTCACCCAAACATCCACGTCAAGCCCGTCGGCAACATCACCGACGACAAGATCAACCAGGCGCTTCGGGCCGGAGGGTCCAATGCCCCCGACGTCGTGTCGTCGTTTACCACCGACAACGTCGGCGAGTTCTGCTCTTCCGGGGCGTTCATCGACCTGACGTCGTTGCTGAAGAAGTCGAGCATCGACCCCGCCGCCACCTTCCCTGCAGCGCAGCTGTCTTACACCAGCTACAACGGTGACCAGTGTGCGCTTCCTTTGCTGAGTGACGCCTACGGGCTCTACTACAACAAGGCGATGTTCAAGGCGGCCGGAATCACCGATCCTCCGAAGACGCTGTCGGAGTTCGACGCCGATGCGGCCAAGCTGACCAAGATGTCGGGTGACAGCTACTCCCAGCTCGGCTTCATGCCGAACTACCACGGCTACGAGTCGACCATCACCCACTTCGCCGCCCAGTGGTCACCCAAGTACTTTGCCGACGGCAAGGCCAACGTCGCGAACGATGCTGGCATCAAGGCTGCCTACGACTGGCAGAAGGGGCTGGTCGACAAGCTGGGAGGCTACGCGCCGCTGGAGAAGTACCGTTCGACCTTCGGCGACGAGTTCAGCGACAACAACCCGTTCATGGTCGGCAAGGTCGCCATGGCCATCGACGGCGAGTGGCGGGCCGGCATGATCGACGATGCCAAGGGCAAGCTCGACTACGGTGTGGCACCGTTCCCGGTTCCTGACAACCTGGCCGACCAGTACGGCAAGGGCTACATCACGGGAACCATCGTCGGCATCGCGAAGACGAGCCAGAAGCAGAACGCTGCGTGGGAGTTCGTCAAGTACCTCACGACGGACACCGACGCTGTCGTCAACTTCGCCAACGCGATCCACAACGTGCCGTCGACGAAGGCCGCCCTCGGCTCTCCCAAGGTCAGCCAGGACCCGCATTTCCAGACGTTCGTCAGCATCGCTTCGAACGCGAACAGCAACACCACACCTTCGAGCCCGAACGGGGGTGCCTACCAGCTCACCCTGCAGGACGTCGGCTACGCGTACGAGTCCGGGAAGCAGAGCGACCTCGGTGCTGGCCTGACCAAGGCAGCCCAGCAGATCGACACCGACGTCGCTCGGGCGAAGTGAGCCTGCAGCCGTGAGCGTGCAGTCGGCGTCGACACGCGGCATCCAAGGCGCCCGGCATCCGCTGATCAAGGGCCGGTCGGTACCCGGTCAGACCCTCAAGGGGCGACGCCGCCGCGAGACGTTGCGCACCCTTGCCTTCCTGTCGCCATGGCTGCTCGGCACGGGCCTGTTCTTCATCTATCCGCTCGTGACCACCGGCTGGCTCTCGTTCACGCATTACGACGGGTTCGGAACACCCACCTGGAGCGGCCTGGCCAACTGGCGTTTCGTTCTCGGCGACTACCCCTTCTTCTGGCCGGCGCTGGCCAACACCCTGTGGTTCGTTCTGGTCATCGTGAGCCTCCGAGTGCTGTCAGGGCTGGCCCTCGGGATGCTCGTCATCCGGATCAAGCGCGGAAGCAACCTGCTGCGAACAGTCTTCTACGCGCCCTATCTCGCGCCGCCGGTCGCCGGCACGCTGGCGTTCGTCTTCCTTCTCAACCCCGGCACCGGACCCGTCAACCACCTGCTCGGGAAGCTCGGTCTGCCCCAACCGGGCTGGTTCAACGACCCGTCGTGGTCCAAGCCCGCCCTGGCCCTGCTGGCGGTGTGGGGTGTCGGCGACCTCATGGTCATCTTCATGGCCTCGCTGCTCGATGTGCCCCAGCAGCTTTACGAGGCAGCGATGCTCGACGGCGCCGGGGCCTGGAACCGCTTCCGGCACGTCACCCTTCCCCACCTCCGACCCATCCTGGGGTTCGCCATCATCACCGGCATCATCGCGACGATGCAGTACTACACCGAGCCGCTCGTCGCCGGGCAGGTGGCCAGCGGACAGATCGGCGGCTCCGGCCAGCAGGTCGAACCCGGCTACCCCTCCGGTTCGACCCTGACGCTTCCGCAGCTGGTCTACAACCTTGGCTTCCAACGGTTCGACATCGGCGCCGCCTGCGTGGTCGCCCTCATCCTGTTCGTGCTGTCGATGGCCTTTGCCGCTCTGCTGATGCGCCGTCGCAGCGGGCTTCTCTCTGTGGAGGACTGACCGGTGACAACCATGACCTCTCCCGCTCGCACGGCTGGTGCCACTCGTGCTGCCGACCCGAACCGGAAGCAGCACCGCAGCCCCAAGGCCGCCCTCGAGTGGATCGCCCTGCACGCCTTCGCCGTGGCCGCGGCCCTCCTGTTCGTGTTGCCCTTCGTCTTCGTCGGTCTCACCGCCCTGATGAGCGACAGCCAGTCGCTGACACCAGACCTGTGGCCGACTCCGTTCGTGTGGCACAACCTCGTGCAGGTCTGGCACACACCCGGCTTCCCGACGTGGTGGCGCAACACCTTGATCTACGCGGTGCTCGGCACCACCCTGACCCTGCTGTCGAGCATTCCCGTGGCCTACGCCCTGGCCTGCTTCCGGTTCCGTGGACGCACCGTCGCCATGATGATGGTCATCGCGACGATGATGCTGCCGCCGCAGGTGGCGATCGTTCCGCTCTACCTCGTGTGGGCGCAGGACTTCCACCTCACGGGAACGCTGTGGCCGCTCATCATCCCGATGGCCTTCGGCGACGCCTTCTCGATCTTCCTGCTGCGGCAGTTCATGCTGACCCTGCCCAGGGAGTATCTCGAGGCAGCGAAGGTCGACGGTTGCAGCGACCTGCGGGCCCTGACCAAGATCGTGCTCCCGCTGATGAAGCCGGCCATCGCGGCCGTCGGGCTGTTCCAGTTCTTCTACTGCTGGAACGACTACTTCGGACCGCAGATCTACACGAGCGAGAACCCGGCCGCCTGGACCCTCAGCTATGGCCTCCAGACCTTCAAGAGCGCCCACCACACGAACTGGAACCTGACCATGGCCGCGACCCTGCTCGTGATGGCGCCGGTCATCATCGTCTTCTTCTTCGCGCAGAGGGCATTCGTCGACGGGGTCACCTTGACGGGGGTGAAGGGATGAAGCTCGTCGTCGTCGGAGGCGGATCGACGTACACCCCAGAGCTGATCGACGGTATCGGCCGCTTGCGTGACACCCTCCCGGTCAGTGAGATCGTTCTCGTCGACCCCGCTGCAGAGCGGCTCGCGCTCGTGAGCGGAATCGGGCGCCGAATCCTCGCCCGCCTCGGCCATCCGGCCCGGCTCACCACTGCCACCGACCTCGACCCTGCCCTCGAGGGCGCGGATGCGGTGCTGCTCCAGCTGCGCGTCGGCGGTCAGGACGCGCGAGAGCAGGACGAGACCTGGCCACTCGAGTGCGGGTGCGTCGGGCAGGAGACCACCGGGGCGGGCGGGCTGGCCAAGGCGCTGCGCACGGTGCCGGTCGTGCTCGACATCGCCGAGCGCGTGCGCCGGAGGGCCCCCGACGCCTGGATCGTCGACTTCACCAACCCGGTCGGCATCGTCACCCGCGCCCTGCTCCAGGCTGACCATCGCGCCGTCGGTCTGTGCAACGTTGCTATCGGGTTCCAGCGGCGGTTCGCGCGCATGCTCGACGTGGAGCCGAATGCCGTCAGCCTCGACCATGTCGGCCTCAACCACCTCACGTGGGAGCGTGCCGTTCTCGTCGACGGGGTGGACCGGCTGCCGGAGATCATCGCCAGACGGTCGGAGGAGGTTGCCGACGAGATCGAGCTGCCGGCCGCCCTGATCTCCCAGCTGGGGGTGGTGCCCTCCTACTACCTGCGCTACTACTACGCCCATGACGAGGTCGTGGCCGAGCTGCGGAGGTCACCGAGCCGGGCCGCCCGCGTGCGCGAGATCGAGTCACGGCTGCTGAAGATGTACGCCGACCCGTCCCTCGACACCAAACCTGCGCTCCTCATGGAGCGCGGCGGCGCCTACTACTCCGAGGCTGCCGTGGCGCTGACCGCTGCTCTGCTCGGCAGCGGCGCCGGCCCGGCGACCCAGGTCGTCAACCTGCGCAACAACGGCATCCTGCCCTTCCTGCCCGACGACGCGGTCATCGAGACCTCCGCTCGGGTCGACCCGTCTGGCGTGATAGCCGTGCCCGTCGCGCCCCTCGACCCGCTGTACGCCGGGCTCGTCGGTGCCGTCACGGCCTACGAGCAGCTGGCCCTCGAGGCCGCGCTCAAGGGCGGGTACGCCCGGGTGTTCCAAGCCCTGCTCGCCCACCCGCTCGTGGGCCAGGTCGACGTGGCGACCAGGCTTGCCGACCGTCTGGTCGCGCACAACCGCACCTACCTGGCCTGGGCCTGACGTGACCACAGACCGGCGGGCGGCCGAGGGTCTGGCCGGGGTGCTGGCCGTCGACGCCGGCAACAGCAAGACCGATGTCGCACTCGTAGGTCGGGACGGGCGGTGGTTGGCCAGCGCCCGGGGCGGCCCGTTCCGCCCACACGTCGTGGGCGCAGAACTCGCCGTGGCAGGACTCGCCGAAGTGGTCGAGAAGGTGCGATTGAACGCCGGTCTACGAGCTGAGACTTCAGTGTTGGCCGAGCAGGTGACGGCCTGCCTCGCCAACGCAGACCTGGCACCGGAGGTGGCCGCCCTGCACGCAGCTCTCGTCGACCGTCGCTGGGGAATCGCCACCGAGGTCTACAACGACACGTTCGGCCTGCTCAGGGCCGGTCTCGACGAGCCTCGAGGTGTCGCGGTCGTGTGCGGAGCGGGGATCAACTGCTCCGGGATGCTCCCCAACGGGCGAACGGTGCGGTTCGCCGCCGTGGGACACATCTCTGGTGACTGGGGAGGTGGTGAGCTGCTGTGGCAGGAGGCGATGTGGTGGGCCGCCCGCGCCGAAGACGGCCGCGGCGCTGACACCGTGCTGCGCCAGCTGCTTCCGCACCACCTGGGACTCGACTCGATGACCGAGCTCATCGAGGCGGTTCACCTCGGACGAGTCGACGGGCCCGCCTGCATGAGTCTCAACCCCGTGCTCTTCTCGGCAGCTCTGGCCGGCGACGACATCGCCCTGCGCATCGTCGACCGGCAGGCTGAGGAGGTCGTGGCTCTGGCCTGGGCGGCCCTACGGCGACTCGGGGTCGAGCACGAGCCGATCGACGTCGTGCTAGGAGGCGGCGTGCTGACGGCGGGTCACGCGCAGCTCATGGACGGCATAGACCGGCGGCTGGCCCAGCGGGCACCCCACGCGCGCACCCGGGTCGTCACTGCTCCCCCGGTGGTTGGGGCCGCCCTGCTGGGGCTCGACCGGATCGGCGCCGACCAGCAGTCCAAGAACCGACTGCGGGCGCTGACAGCGGCCGGCCCCTGACTCACGGCCGGCGGGGTCACACCCGTCACCGGTGGAACAACCTCGCGCCGAATGCGCGTGCTACGGGCTCTGCCGGTAGGACGATCACCTGCGTCGCGCCCGCCGGTCCGTTTCCGCCGGCCGGGGGCGGCGTGAGGCGTGCATACTGCAGACCGCCCGTACTGAGGAGGACGATGTCGTCAGGGCGTTGTTCAACACCAGCCCGTAGATGTCCTGAAGCCCGTCGCCGTTGATGTCCCCCACCCGCGACACCCCAGCCGAAGATGTTGGCCGCGTTCGTGCTGTAGAGGCGCGTCATGGGCTTGAGGCCGGAGGCGGTTCCGAGCTGGTAGAAGAAGCTCAGCGTGTCGCTGGCGACGAGGTCAGTAGGGCCAGGTGCGCGGGAGGGTTCGTCGGGCTCTCAGCAGCCGCGCCAGCAGCAGCCCGCGATGGCGGGCCAGTTCGCCGGCTTGAGCGGCCTCGGCCGCGACGTCCTCGTACTCCCCCGGGTCAGCTGAGAGGTCCCAGAGCATCTCGTCACCACCGGCGGTGACGAGATAGTGGTGGGTGGCCGAGCGGATCGAGGTCCAGTCGTCGTGCTCGGTGATCGCAACCTCAGGCCGATCGAGCCGAGCACCGCGAAGCATGGGTACCAGAGAGTCGCCCTGCAGCTCGGGCGGCGCTGGTACGCCGCACGCCTCCAGCAAGGTCGGAACGATGTCGAGCGCTTCGACCACGGCCTCCACAACGTGCCCACCAATCGTGTGACCGGGCCAACGAACGATGAGCGGTACTCGGGACACGGGGTCGTCAGCCGGAAATCCCTTGGCCAGTCGTGCGTGGTCGCCGAGCCACTCACCGTGGTCGGCCAGGAACACCACGAGCGTGTTCTCAGCTCGGCCGAGCCGGTCGAGCTCGCGAAGGATGCGACCGACATGGAAGTCGACCTCGCTACAGGCCGCGAAGTACCCGTGTCGAATGGCCCTCAGTCGCTCCTCGGTCAGCCCAGCGGCCGCTGCCTGCGAGCGTTCCAGCGGCGCAAGCACGGACAACGGCAGCGTGGACCGGTCATAGAGGTCATAGAAGCGCTGAGGCACCCGGTACGGCGCGTGTGGCGAGAAGAAGCTCGCGATCGTGAAGGCGCGCTGCCCCGGAGGAAGCGACTGCAGGTGGTCGATCGTCCGTGTCGCCACCCAGGCCGAGTGGGTCAGCGACTCGTCTGCCGCAAAGACGTGAGCGTCGGCGAAGTCGTCGCGACCGGTCGTGGCCTGAGCATCATCCGATACGTGGCCAAGGGTGTTCTGCCACACCGCTGCAGCGGGTGGCAGCTCCGTCGGGAGCTGGTCGAGGGCCTCGGGCGCGATCCGGCGCAGCCAGGCCCGGTAGTCGTCTTCGTAGACGCCGGGTTCGTCGGAGATGACGAGGGTGTCGAAGCCGTACGACGGATGCGGTTGCGCATGGTCGCGGTTGGCGTGGGGCAAAAAGTGCAGCTTGCCGATGGTGGCCGTGTGCCAGCCTCGGTGGCCGAGCAGGTCAGCGATCGTGCGCGTGTCCGGTGGCACCGGGATACCCATCCGGGTGATGCGCAGGTCGGAGGGGAGGCGGCCGGTGAGCATTGATACGCGACTCGGCATGCAGACCGGAGACTGCACGACGGCCCTGGAAAAGCGGACTCCGTCAGCCGCGAGCCGGTCGAGGTTGGGGGTGAGAACAGGCCATCCGGCGCAGCCCAGCGCATCCCAACGCCACTGGTCGGTGTAAACGAGCAGCACATCCGGAGGAGAGTGGTCTCCTGTCGTTCCCATGGAGATGACGATATCGGCGTTGTCATCCGTTGAAGTGCTCGACGAAGTGCCGCTGCCGGATGGTCTCCACCGCCCGAGGGTCGTAGTGCTCACGCACGAACGCCACGGCATCCGCAGCAGTCACGCCATCGAGTATCGCGATGCAGGCGAGCGCGGTTCCGGTACGGCCGATTCCGCCATGACAGGCCACCTCAACCCGCTCGGATGCCGCTCTGCCCCACGCCTCGGCGAACGCGTGGCCGGCGTCCTCTCGGTCGCCCGGAAGCCGGAAGTCGCGCCACCGCAGCCACCGGGCCGACCAGTCCATGACTGGTGGTCGCGTTCCGAGCAGGTAGAGGCCGAACTGTGGGGGCGCGCCCGGAGGCGTCGGTCGGCCGAGTCCGCGACCTCGCAGCCGCCTACCCGACGGCAGCTCGAGGATGCCGCTCTGGTCGGTCCCCCAGCACGAGTCACCGTCCACGTTCAGAGCCAGCCCGCGAGGCAGCCGGCCAAGGCGGCTTCGATGCGGTTCCGCAAGCCGGTCGACGACCACATCCGTGGCACGTTACACCGCCTCCGTGCGCGACCGGGGTTGCTTCCGCTCCGCGACGGCGAGGGCTCGCCTCGAGCCACTGCCGCCGTGGGGCCGACGGCGTGACCCAGGGTCGTCGGTGTGAAGACGACAGTGACGGGCGTGAGAACCATTGGCGCCAAGAGGCGCTCGAAGGACACACTGGTGGCCATGGACTGGATCGCACCTCCCGCCGACCGACCGGACGGGTCGATGACCGCGCCCGAGGCCCTGCTGCTTCCGGGCCTGCTGAGCTGGCACCGGGTTACCCTGCTGGCGAAGTGCGCAGGCCTCACGGCCGAACAGCTGGCCGAACGCTCAGCCGCCCCGTCGAACCTCAGCCTGCTGGGCCTGCTGCGCCACCTGCGCAAGGTCGAGCGGGTCTGGTTCCGCACTCGGGTCGCACAGGAGCCGGTCGCCGCGCTACACGGTTTCGGGAGCGGTGTCGACGTTGACTTCGAACAGGTCGACGCCGCCACGGCGGCTGCCGACTACGACGCGTTCGTCGCGGAGACCCGGGCCGCGGATGCCGCTGTCGCCGGGCATGACCTCGACGAGGTGTTCGACGACGGCAAGGGGCCGTACTCCTTGCGCTACGTGTACCTGCACCTCATCGGCGAGTACGCCCGGCACAACGGGCATGCCGATCTCGTGCGCGAACGTATCGACGGCGAGACCGGCTACTGACTTGCGGCGACCTCAGCCGTGCGAAGGTGGTTTCGACACCGCGGAGATGAGCGCCGCGCAGGCGTCGCTGAGGTAGCGGGTCAGCTCTTCGGCGGCGGCCTCGCGGTGGCCCTGCTCGAGCAGCTCGACGATGTGGACGTTCTGGTCGACGAAGGGCGCGTGGAACGGTCCGCCCGCCTCGTGGAAGACCAGGCGCATCTCGGCCAGCACGGTCGCGAAGATCGTCGACAGTCGCTCACTGCCACCGACCGCCACCACGTGCCGGTGGAAGTGCTGGTTCTCGGAAGCCACACCGACCCAGTCGTGGGCCTCTCGGCACCGCTGCGCCTCGGTGACGTCGGCGCGTAGGCCCGCCACCGCCCGCTCGTCGAGACCTGGACCCCATCGCAGAGCGGCCGGTTCGAGCAGGGCACGAACGGCGTACAGGTCGGTGATGGCAGCCACGTCAGGAGCCGCGACGAAGACACCGCGGTTGGGTACCCGAACGGCGATGCGTTCACCGATGAGCAGCGAGTAGGCCTCACGAACCGTATTGCGCGACACCCGCATCGCGGTGCTCAGGGATTCCTCGGTGAGCTGGGTGCCCGGCCGGAGCGCACCGTCGACGATCTGCTCACGAAGCACGTCGGCCACCCGCTCGACGGCGCTGGTGGGGGCCTTGATGCGCTGGCCCAGCAGCGTAGCCACGGCGTCGGACGGTCGGGTGCTCACGAGGAGACGATAGCAAGGGTCGACATATTGTTGGTCATGCCTATTGCCGGATTGTTCAACAATCCCTACTCTTGGGTCCCATGGCAGACACGAACGCAGCAGCAGACGTGACCGACAACCCCATCCCAGCCCCCGCCAAGAGTCGCCGTGCCGGCGTGCTCGGGGCGATGTTCCTGATGGCAACCAGCGCCATCGGCCCCGGCTTCATCACCCAGACCACCGAGTTCACCGTGCAGCTCGGCGCGGCCTTCGCCTTCGCGATCCTCGTCTCGATCCTCGTCGACGTTGCCGTTCAGCTGAACGTGTGGCGGGTGATCGGCATCTCCGGTGAGCGGGCCCACGACCTCGCCAACCGGGTGCTGCCCGGCTCCGGCTACGCGCTTGCCGCGCTGGTGGTGCTCGGCGGTGTCGTCTTCAACATCGGCAACATCTCCGGCACCGGCCTCGGCACCGACGCGATGATCGGCCTCGACCCACGCATCGGGGGAGCCCTCTCGGCCCTTCTCGCCATCGGCATCTTTTTGGTCAAGCGCGCCGGCGCGGCCGTCGACCGCATCGTCGTCGTTCTCGGCATCGTGATGATCGCGCTCATGGCCTACGTGGCCGTCACCGCCAGCCCTCCCGTCGGACTTGCGCTGCGAAATGCGGTACTACCCGACCAGATCGACGGGCTCGTGATCACCACCCTCATCGGCGGCACCGTCGGCGGCTACATCACCTACGCCGGGGCCCACCGACTGCTCGACTCGGGAATGACGGGCACCCGCTATGCGGGGCAGATCGCTCGCTCCTCGGTCATCGGCATCCTGATCACCGGCGTGATGCGTGTGCTGCTCTTCCTGGCCATTCTCGGGGTCGTGGCCGGTGGGGCGACGCTCGCAGCCGACAACCCGGCGGCCAGTGCCTTCGAGCAGGCCGCCGGAGGGTTCGGGCTCCGGGCCTTCGGCGTCATCCTCTGGGCCGCGGCCATCAGCTCGGTCATCGGCGCGGCCTACACCTCCGTCTCCTTCCTCACCACGCACCGCAGCACCGAGCGCACCCGAAGCCTGCTCACGGTCGGCTTCATCGCGGTGTGCGCTGTGCTCTTCCTCGTGCTGGGCAAGGCACCGGTCACCCTGCTGATCTTCGCCGGGGCCTTCAACGGCCTCATCCTGCCGATCGGCTTCACGGTGATCCTCTGGGTCGCCTGGCGCCGTCGCGACCTGCTGCACGACTACGCCTACCCCGCGTGGCTGCTGGTCATCGGGGTTCTCGCGTGGCTGCTCACCCTGTATCTCGGCTACCGGTCGCTGGGCGGCCTGTCGTCGCTGTGGGCCTGAGGCTGTCGTCATGAACACCATCGATCTCAACGCCGATCTTGGAGAGTCGTTCGGGGCGTGGAATCTCGGTGACGATGCCGCGATGCTGCAGGTGGTGACCAGTGCCAACGTTGCATGTGGTTTCCACGCCGGCGACCCCCTCACGCTGGTGCGCACCTGCGAGCTCGCAGCCGCGGCTGGGGTCACCGTCGGCGCGCAGGTGTCCTACCGCGACCTCGCGGGGTTCGGCCGCCGGTTCCTCGACGAGAGCCCCGACGAGCTGCGCGCCGATGTGATCTACCAGCTCGGGGCGCTCGACGGGGTATGCCGCTCGGCGGGCACCCGGGTCGCCTACGTCAAACCTCACGGCGCCCTCTACAACGCGGTGGTCGACCACGCCGCCCAGGCTGGTGCCGTGGTGGCAGCCGTCGTCGCGTACGACCCGACCCTGCCGATCGTGGGCCTACCCGGTTCGGAGCTGCTTCGTCAGGCATCGAATGCCGGGCTGCGCTGTGTCACTGAGGCTTTCGCTGACCGGGCCTACACCCCTGAGGGCCGGTTGGTGTCTCGGCGGGAGCAGGGTGCCGTGCTGCACGACCCCCGGGTGGTTGCCGAGAGGATGACACGGCTGGTCACAGAGGGCCGGCTCACGGCGGTCGACGGTAGCGACCTGCTGCTGCGGGCCGACTCGATCTGCACCCACGGCGACAGCCCGGATGCGGTGGAGATCGCCCGAGCGGTACGGGCGGCGCTGTCGGCGTCGGGTGTGAGCATCCGGGCGTTCGCGTGAACACGACCGCGCCATCGGCGGTCGAGCCCACCCTGTTGTCGTGCGGGCAGAGTGCTCTGCTGGTCGAGCTCGGCACCCTCGATGCCGTGCTGGCCGCCGACGCCGCGGTGCGCAGCGCCGCCCACGGTGCGAGCCCCGGGACGACGTGGGCCGGGGTGGTCGACATCGTGCCCGCAGCCGAGACCCTCCTCGTCACCCTCGGGTCGACCGGGCAGCTGCCCGCCCTGCGTCGCGCCGTCACGGAGCTGCTGGTCGACCTAGATGTCGCAGAGAACCTGCTGGGCGACGACCAGGTCGTGCAGATCCCGGTGCGCTACGACGGCCCCGACCTGCGCGAGGTGGCACGGCTCTGCGGCCTGAGCCCCTCCGAGGTGATGGCCCTGCACACGGCCACACCGTGGCGGGTCGGCTTCAGCGGGTTCGCCCCCGGCTTCGCCTACCTCACCGGTGGCGATGCTCGTCTCGAGGTGGCCCGACGAACCGAACCCCGCACCGTGGTACCCGCGGGCGCAGTCGGACTCGCCGGGTCGTTCAGCGGGATCTACCCACGGCCCTCCCCCGGGGGCTGGCAGCTCATCGGCACCACCGACGCCACACTGTGGGATGTCGACCGCGACCCACCGGCGCTGCTCCAGCCCGGCTGGTCGGTGCAGTTCATCGACTCGGGCGCGACATGAGTGGGCACCTGACCATCGTCCGAACCGGGCTTCCGGTGCTGGTGCAAGACCTCGGTCGCCCCGGACTCGCCGCCATCGGGGTAGGGGGGTCGGGCGCCGTGGACCGCGGCGCCCTCGCCCTGGGCAACCGGTTGCTGGCCAACCCCTGCACGTCAGCCGGCCTCGAGATCACCCTCGGTGGGCTCGAGGCCACGATCGAGGGGGCCCAGACGCTCGTCCTGAGCGGCGCCGTCGCCCCGGCGTCACTCGACGATCGGCCGGTACCGTTCGCCGCCCCGTTCGCGACGCGGCACGGTCAACGGCTCGTGCTCGGCATCCCTCCGCTCGGCCTGCGCACCTACCTGTCGGTCCGCGGTGGCATCGACGTCGACCCGGTGCTCGGGTCGCGATCCACCGATGTGCTCTCAGGTGTCGGCCCGGAGCCGCTCACCGACGGGTCGACCGTGCCCCTGGGTGACCCGTCGGGCACCGGCTTCCCGTGCCTCGATGTCGCGCCAGTGCAGCCACTCCCGGAGGTGCTCACGCTCGGGGTCGACCTCGGGCCCCGCCACGACTGGTTTGCCGACCCGTCGAGCCTGGCCCATCGTCTCTGGACGGTGTCATCGCAGAGCAACCGGGTCGGCATCCGGCTCGAGGGCGACCCGCTGCGCCGAGCATCGGCCTACGTCGACCGCGAGCTGCCCAGTGAAGGCGTCGTGCTCGGTGCGGTGCAGGTGCCGAGCAACGGGCGGCCGGTGGTGTTTCTGGCCGACCACCCGGTCACCGGCGGATATCCGGTGATCGCCGTGGTGCGCTCGAACGACCTCGACCGGGCGGCGCAGGCACGACCCGGCCAGCCCGTCAGGTTCCACATCCACGACAACAGGAGCAACCGATGACAGAGACCAGCGAGATGACACCACCAGCAGCCCGGGCCCGGTTCGCCCAGGGACTGGTGACCCCCACCTCGGGGTGGTGCCCCGGGTACACCCAGGCCAACGTGCTCGCCGTGCCGAAGGAGGACGCCTTCGACTTCCTGCTCTTCGCCCAGCGCAACCCCCAACCGTGCCCCGTGCTCGAGGTCATCGACGCAGGGGAGGTGGGCGGCGGCATCCTCGACGGCGATGTGCGCACCGACGTGCCCCTCTACCGGGTCTACCGCGACGGCGAGCTCGTGGCGGAGGTGCCCGACGCGAGGGAGCACTGGCGCGATGACCTCGTCACCTTCCTGCTCGGCTGCAGCTTCACGTTCGAGCACCCGCTTCGCGACGCCGGCATCCCGGTGCGGCACATCGACGCAGACCGCAACGTGCCCATGTACATCACCTCCAGGCCCTGCCGGCCGGCCGGCCGCTTCGGGGGCCCGCTCGTCGTCTCGATGCGTGCCGTGCCGGCCGCCCAGGTGGTCGACGCGGTGCGGGTCACCTCCCGCTACCCCGCAGTGCACGGCGCTCCGGTGCACGTCGGCGACCCGGCCGTGCTGGGCATCACCGACCTCCATCACCCCGACTTCGGCGACCCACCCGTCATCGAGCCCGGCGATGTGCCGGTGTTCTGGGCCTGCGGCGTCACCCCGCAGGCCGCGGTGATGGCCTCACGCCCAGCCTTCGCGATCAGTCATGCGCCAGGGCACATGCTGATCACCGACGCGAAGGACAGCGCCTACGTCGTTCCCTGACAGCGGTCGAGGTCGTGGGAGGCTAGCGTCAGTGTGATGAGCAGTGGGTACGACGGCGTTCTCGAGGGCCCCGAGGGAGTCCCCGACCTCGTCAGGGTGCGGGCGATGTTCGACGAGTTCGCCAGCAGCCACAACCACCTGACTCTCTACTCCGCGATCTGCCGCGAAGTGGCGGGAGACGCCGACACGGCCTCCCTTCTGCTGGCGGCCTCCCCCGGCCAACGTCGACCGGTGCTGTGGCTGGCCGCCCTGCACGACCTCGTGCTGCGACGGCCCGACGTCGCGGCCGCCCGGTGGTACCCGAGTGTCGTGGGGCAGGGACGGGTGCCGAACGGAGACCCGTGGCCCGATGTGCGCCAGACGGTGCTCGAGCACCGCGAAGAGCTGACGGCGGCGATCGCGACCCACTCGACGCAGACCAACGAGGTGAACCGCGTCGTCTATCTCGCCGCTGCGTTGTCGGCGGCCTGCGCCGACGTCGTGGGTGTCGGCGTGGCGCTGGTGGAGATGGGCGCCAGCGCGGGTCTGCTTCTACTCCTTGACCACTACCGCATCGAGCGGTGGTCGGCACATCGAACCACCCACGTCGGTGACCCCGACGCCCCGGTGGTCTGCGTCGGGCAGGACCGCTCCGACCCCCCCTCGATGGCGACACCTCTCCCCCGCATCGTCACCCGCGCCGGGGTCGATCTTCACCCCGTCGCGGTCGACGACGAGGCGGGGCTGCGGTGGCTCGAGGCCTGCCTGTGGCCCGATGTACCGGGCCGGGTGGAGCGCTTTCGCGCCGCCATCGAGATGGCGCGGGAGTGTCCGCCTACGCTGGTGCGCGGCGACATGGTCGATGACCTGGCTGCCGTCGTCGCGTTGGCCCAGCAGGGCGCCGGCCCTGGTTCGCACGTGGTCGTCTTCAGCTCCTGGGCGCTGACGTACGTCGCGAAAGAGCGGCGTGCGCGTGTCGCCGAGGTACTCGACCACGTGGCGGCACAGGGTGTTCCGGTCAGCTGGGTCACCGCCGAGCCGTGGGGCTGCATGCCCGGCATCCCGCTGCCTCCGCTGCCTTTGCCGGCTGCGGGCGACGACTCCACGGTGCTGGCGGTGCGGCGCTGGCGTGAGGGCGTCGAGACCGAGCCGCTGGTGCTGGGTACCTGCCACCCGCACGGCTTGTGGATCGACCTCACCGACCTCACGGCGCGGTGACAGACGGCGGCGGTCGCCTCGCTCAGCTGACGCCGGGGCGTCCCTCGACGACCCACCAGGCCGCGTAGGGGCTGAGCCCGACCATGCCGTCGTCGCCGATGTGAATGTCGCGGTTCTCAATGGCATCGTGCGGGTGGTGGATGCCGGCCTCGGTGAAATGCCGGTACTCGAAGGGACGCCAGCTGTCGGTCACGTTGTACACGCAGAGCATCGGCCCGCTCGGGTGCGACCTCACCACGGCGAGCACTCCGGCGTCGGTGTGCATCAGCACCGTGCTGTCGGCCGCGGCGTGCAGCTGCGGCAGGGCAGCACGCACGCGGGCCAGGTGGGCCACCCCCTCGAACACCTTGCTGGCGCTGGTTGCCCGGTCGTGCCGTCGCTCGGCCCGCTGCCAGTCGAGGCGAGGCCGGTGGGCCCAACGGTTGTCGTCCTCGTGGCCTGGCTCGTCGGCCCAGTGTGGGTCGTTGGTCATGCCGAGCTCGTCACCGCTCCAGATCACCGGGATGCCTCCCCAGCCGCACACGATGGCGCTGGCGACGAACAGGCGGGCCAGAGCCGCATCGTCACCGGGCATGTCCCCTTCGGCAGAGAGGCCGAGCAAGGATGCCGCTGTGCCACTGATCCGCTTGTCGCCGGAGACGGGGTTGGCCTGGAAGACCAGCCCGTCGGCCCATGAGCCCGGGTACTCGCCGGCATACCATTCGGAGAGGAAGCGTCGGTGGGCGTAGCCCTCGAGCCCGACGGCCCGGGCGTCACCGTCGTCGATCGCCCAGCCGATGTCGTCATGGCAGCGCAGGTAGCAGATCCAGGTGCCAGCGGGCGGGGTCGTCGGCAGTGCGGAGAGGGCCTGTCGTGTGAGCACGACGTTGCCCGTGGCGAGCATCGACCAGACCTGCACCATGAGGCTGTTGTGGTAGGCGAGATCGCTGACCCGGCCGGCGTGCTCGCCCTGACCGAGATACTGCACCAGGTCGCGTGGCCCGACGATGGCCTCCGCTTTGAAAACCGTTGCTGGGCAGGCGATCCGGGCGACGGCACGTAGCGCCTGCGTGAGGGCGTGCACCTCAGGTTGGTTCTGGCAGCTCGTGCCGAGGCGCTTCCAGGTGAAGGCGATGGCGTCGAGGCGCAGCACCTCGACGCCGAGGTTGGCGAGGAAGAGCACGATCTCGGCGAACTCGACGAGCACGTCGGGGTTGGCCCAGTTGAGGTCCCACTGCCACTCGTTGAAGGTCGTCCAGACCCAGCCGTCGACCTCGTCGTCATGCGTGAAGCTGCCGGGGGCGAAGTCGGGGAACACATCGGGCAGGGTGCGTTCGTACGCGTCGGGCGCGGTGCGGTCGGGGTAGATGTAGAAGTAGCGGCGATAGTGGTCATCTCCTGCCCGGGCTCGTTCGGCCCACTCGTGCTCACGGGCCACGTGGTTCAGCACGAGGTCGAGCACCAGCGAGATGCCTTGACCGCGTAGCGTGCGGGCCAGGTTTCGCAGGTCGTCGATTTCGCCGAGGTCCTCGCGAACGGTGCGATAGCTCTGCACGGCGTAGCCGCCGTCGTTGTCGCCCTCTCGAGGGCGCAGCAGCGGCATCAGGTGCAGGTAGTCGACACCCAGGTCGCGTAGGTAGTCGAGGTGCTCGGGCAGCCGAGCCAGGTTGTCACCGAACCGTTCGGTGTAACAGGCGTACCCGAACCTGGTCGGCTGTTGCAGCCAGTCGGGTGTGAGCAGCCGGCGTTGGTCAAGACGCCTCAGCTCGGGGTCGCGTTCGCGGAAGGCCTGGACTGCCCTCTCTGCGAGCCGCCCGACGAGCTCTTCGACGTCGATCTCGGGGTAGAGCACCGTCAGCGCGGCGACAAGATCGGGGGTCCAGCGCTCGAGCCGCAGCTCGATCGTCTCTCGTTCGTGATCACTCAGCTGGTTCAACACTGCCTGTACCGACTGCTTCGTCGGGCCCGCGAGAGGGTTCATGTGCTGATCCAACAGCACCGGTGCCCGACGGAGCGACATCCACTCCGACCGCTCACTCGAAGGGGCCCGGGTCTCCGGCGCCGACCCGGGTGACGACTGGGGCACCCTCTGACCAGTCGACCACCGTCGTGGGCTCGAGCCCGCACTCGCCCGAGTCGATGACGGCGTCGATCTCGTGGTCGAGCCGGTCCTTGATGAGCCAGCCCTCGGTCATCGGGTCGTCGTCGTCGGGCAGGATCAAGGTGCTCGAGAGGATCGGCTCGCCCAACGCGCTCAGCAGCTCGCGAACCACCGGGTGCTCGGGGATGCGCACGCCCACCGTCTTCTTCTTCGGATGCAGCAGTCGACGTGGCACCTCTCGGGTGGCCGGCAGGATGAAGGTGTACGGCCCTGGCGTCGCCGCCTTGATGGCTCGAAAGACCGAGTTGTCCAGCTGCACGAACTGGCCCAGCTGAGCGAAGTCGGCGCACACGAGCGTGTAGTGGTGCTTGTCGTCGAGATGCCGGATTCGCCGGATGCGGTCCTTGCCCTCGGGGTTGTCGAGCGAGCACCCCAGTGCGAAGCAGGAGTCGGTGGGGTAGGCGATCAGACCTCCCCCACGCAGGATGTCGACCACCTGGCCGATTGCTCTGGGCTGCGGGTCAACTGGATGCACGTCGAAGTACCTCGCCATGACCTCACCCTGCCATGCTGGGCCGATGAGTGCCGAGGATGTTGCGCCAGAAGTCGTCAATGCCCCCGATCTGGGTCGCTACGAGCTGCGTGACGCGGGCCGGCTGATCGGGCAGGCTCAGTACGTGGTCGTGCCCGTGGAGGGAGGCTCCGACCGGGTCGTCTTCTTCCACACCGAGGTCGACGAAACCTACGGCGGTCGCGGCCTTGCACAGGTGCTGGCGAGGTTTGCGCTCGACGACACCATCGCAGAGGGTCGAACCATCGTGGCGGTCTGCCCGTACATCGCGCGCTTCGTGGAGCATCACCCGGAGCCCTATGCCGCTTACGTGTCGAGAGCCACTCAGGCTGACCTCGCCGCGCTGCGCCACTGAGAGGGCCCGGCGGCGGCGTCACAGGGCCAGGTCGCGAACCAGGCCCCAGTTGTCGCACGGTTTGGTCGACGTGGGCCGGGAGGCCGAGCAGCGCGGCGGCTCGTCGGGCTCGACCAGCGCACCGGACGCCGGGTCTCGCACGAGGAGGCTGCCGTTGAGTCTCCAGACCCGACCCGGCACCTCACAGTCGCAGGTCGCGCCCTCGGCGCGCAGCCGTCGCTCGAGGGCCACGGCCCGCGGCGCACGCGAGAGGCGGTAGTGCTCCGCCCACGTGAACGACCCCAGGCAGGCTTGGGCGCCGACCATCCGCCGAAGGAAGCAGACGAGGCACTCCCCTGGCCGCACCGATGTGCCGAGCCGCTCGTCGAGGGGGCGACGGGTGAGGATGTGAACCACGTTGGACACTCGGGTGCTCCTGTCTGCAGAGGCCGGCACGGGCGAACCGTCCTTGCGACGAAGTCAAGCGCGACCACCCGGTCGAGAGAACCCGTCACCCGCGATCTGTGGACGGACCGCGGATGATCTGCGCGGGTGTGGACAAACTCCCGCGCCACGCCTGATGGATGCCGGCTCAGGCGCGCGACGAGCCGTGGAGCAGCTCGGCGAAGGGCGTCACATCGTCGAACGGGTCGGACGCGCGAACCTTCGACGCGCCCGTGATGAGTCCCGCGAACGACCGGCCGGCTCGCGTGATGCGATCACCGAGCAGACCGGCATCCTGGCTGCCCCAGTCGACTGACGCCGCGAACACTGCCACCGGCGCGACGAGAGCGCCGAGGTGGGCGAACAGCGGCCGTAGGGCGTGGTCGATGGCCAGCGAGTGGCGTGACGTGCCGCCCGTGGCGCCGAGCAGCACCGGCGTGTCGCGAAGTGCGTCGGCGGGCAGAACGTCGATGAGCATCTTGAACAGGCCGCTGAACGACGCGGCGTAGATCGGGGTCACGATGATGACGGCATCCGCCTCGGCGATCGCGTCGAGGCGCACCTGCAGCTCGGGTGAGGCGAACCCGGTGAGCACATGGTTGGTCAGGTCGTGGGCGACATCACGGACCTCGACGACCTCCACCACAACATCGTCGGTCGAGTCGTTGGTCTCGCGCACGGACCGCACGACCGCCTCGGTGAGGCGGTCGGCGAGCAGTCGCGTCGACGAGGGCTGGGTGAGGCCGGCGGTGATGACGGCGAGGTGGGAGGTGGTCATCGAGCGTTCTCCTTGACGGGTTCGGAGCTGCTGGTGGCGGCGAGCAGCGAGGCGTGGGTGGGCGCCTCGGGCACGTGAGCCGGCCGCAGGGCGTCGAACTCCTTGCGGAGCACTGGCACGACCTCCTCGCCGAGCAGGTCGAGCTGCTCGAGCACGGTCTTCAAGGGCAGCCCGGCGTGGTCGACGAGCCAGAGCTGACGCTGGTAGTCACCCGCGTACTCACGGAAGCCGAGCGTCTTGTCGATGACTTCCTGGGGGCTGCCGACGGTGAGCGGCGTCTGGCTGGTGAACTCCTCGAGCGAGGGCCCGTGGCCGTAGACCGGGGCGTTGTCGAAGTAGGGGCGGAACTCGCGAACGGCGTCCTGGCTGTTCTTGCGCATGAACACCTGCCCACCGAGGCCGACGATGGCCTGGTCGGCGCTGCCGTGACCGTAGTGCTCGAAGCGCCTGCGGTAGAGCGCCACCATCTGCTTGGTGTGGCTAGCCGGCCAGAAGATGTGGTTGGAGAAGAAGCCGTCGCCGTAGTAGGCGGCCTGCTCGGCGATCTCGGGGCTGCGGATCGACCCGTGCCACACGAACGGCGGGATGCCGTCGAGCGGGCGGGGCGTGGCCGTGAAGCCCTGGAGCGGGGTGCGGAACTGGCCGCTCCAGTTGACGACGTCCTCACGCCACAGCTGGTGCAGCAGCGCGTAGTTCTCGATCGCGAGCGGGATGCCGTCGCGGATGTCCTTGCCGAACCAGGGGTAGACCGGGCCGGTGTTGCCGCGACCCATCATCAGGTCGAGCCGCCCGTTGCTCAGGTGCTGCAGCGTCGCGTAGTCCTCGGCGATGCGTACCGGGTCGGTGGTGGTGATGAGGGTGGTCGAGGTCGACAGCAGGATCCGCTCGGTCTGGGCGGCGATGTAGGCCAGGGTCGTGGTGGGCGCCGACGGCACGAACGGCGGGTTGTGGTGCTCCCCCGTGGCGAAGACGTCGAGGCCGACCTCCTCCGCCTTCTTGGCGATCGCGACGGTGGCCGTGATGCGCTCGTGCTCGGTGGGTGTGGCTCCGGTCGTGGGGTCGGTGGTCACGTCGCCGACGGTGAAGATGCCGAACTGCATGTCTCTCAGCTCCTATGTGGTTAAGAATTCAACCATATAACCGTAGAGCATGGCTGGGCATTCCCGGTGGGTCGCCGGCCGACACCCCGCTGCGCCGATCCTCAGCCAGGGCGCCAGCGAACGGGGTCGCCTCTGACAGGGTGTCCCCATGGCACCTGTGCATCGTCTTGCGACCGCCGTCTGGCGACGCATCGGCGGGCGGTGGCAGTGGCGGCTGCTGCGTTGGCGGGAGGCCACCTTCCTGGTTGGCCTCACCGGCGTCGTGCTCGACGATGACGAACGGGTGCTCATACAGGTGCACCGCTACTGGATGGGCAACCCGTGCGGCCTGCCGTCGGGCTGGGCCTCTGTCGGCGAGACCTGGGAACAGGGCCTGGTCCGCGAGGTGCAGGAGGAGACCGGCCTCACGGTGACCGACGTTCGCGTCGTGCGGGTAACCCCGGTAGCCGCCGCCCGGCGTGGCCCCCGCATCGAGGTGCTGCTCGCGGCTCGGGCTCCGGCGCCCGCGGTTCCTCGGCCCGACGGCACCGAGGTGCTGGCTGCCGAGTTCGTCGACGTCGCCGAGGCGCGCCGCCGGCTGCGCCCGGAGCACCTGGGGCTGATCGACCTCGTTGTGACATCCTGACGCGGTGAGCGCCGAGATCTCCCCGAAGGACAGGTTCATCACCGTCTACGGCCGAAACCCGGTGCACGAGGTGCTGCTCGACGATGACCTGCACGTCGACAAGGTCGTCATCGCCGAGGGCGCGAGGGGCAGCGGCATCCGGGAGATCCGCCAGGCAGCGCGTCGCCGGGGCGTCGACGTGCAGGAGGCGAGCGCCGAACGCGTCAAGAAGCTGGCCGGCAACGGGCGGCAGGACCAGGGCGTCTTCGCCGACGTGGTGGCCCCCCGCATGCTTCCTCTCGACGTCGCGCTCGAGCAGCAGACGATGCGCACCGTGCTCGTGCTCGACGGCATCACCACACCGGCCAACGTCGGGATGATCCTTCGCTCGGCCACCGCGGCCGGCATCGACGGCATCGTCGTGCCGCGCCGGGGCGTGGCCTCGCTCGACCCGCTGGTGGTCAAGGCCTCGGCCGGGGTGGCCTTCCGCGCCCCCATCGTCAAGGCGTTCACCGCCGCCGAGGCCGTGGCCGAGCTGAAGGCGAGCGGGTTCCACGTCGTCGGGCTCGATGCCTCGGGCGACGACGACCTCTTCTCGGCACATTTGCCCGAACCGGTGGCCTTCGTGCTCGGCAGCGAGAGCGACGGCCTCGGCCCCGAGGTGGCCGCCCTGGTCGACACCTGGGTCTCGATCCCCATGGCGGCAGGGGTCGAGTCGCTCAACGTGTCGGCGGCGGCCGCCGTCGTCTGCTTCGAGCTGGTGCGCCGGGCCAGACTCTGACCGATGCGGTGCGGCCTCGTTGACGGGTGGGGTCAGCACCGTCTCGCTACCGCGCCGCACTCCGCAACACACCGAGTAGTCCTCAACCCACCGGGCAGCTACTCGGTGTGTTCACGATTGCTCGGTGTGTTGGGAAGGGGTCTCGGGCCCAGGAGGTCCGGAGGGCGAGGTTCGGTTCAGCGAACGTGCATGGTGCCGCTACCGACCTCGACCACCCGGCCCGCCACGTGGATGCCACCGTCGTCGTCGACGGTCAGTATCAGTCGCGAGGGTCGACCCACTGCCGCGCCCTGTGACACCTCGAGTCGGATGCCGCTGACCCCCTCACCGACGAGCCAACCGCCCAGGTTGGAGCAGGCCGAGCCGGTGGCGGGGTCCTCGTCGAGCGAGCCGCCGCTGGCCGCGAACAGACGAGCCTCAACGGTCGCCTCACCGGTGTAGGCCCAGACGTACACGTGCGGCGCCGGGCCGACATCGCCAAGGTGCTGGTACATCAACGAGACGTCGGGCGAGCAGGCCCGCACTGCTTCGGCGCTCTCGAGCCGAACGATGGCCTGCTCCACCCCTACGTTCACCAACCTGGTGCCACCGGCCGCGACGGCCTCAACCGGTAGCCCCAGCGTGCGGGCCAGTTCGTCGCGGGTGACCGAGGGGCTGCGAAAGCTCGGCGTGCCTGCGCTCAGGCGCCAGGTCTGGTCGACCCGGCGCACCGGGATCCGACCCGCAGGCATCGAGAGCGAGACGGCATCGGGCAGGGCGGCTCTCGAGCCGAGCTCTGACGAGTCGACCAGGCTGCCGATCAGGCCGGCCACGACGTGCGCTGTGCCGAGGGTGGGGTGTCCGGCGAAAGGCATCTCGTACGACGGTGTGAAGATGCGCACCTGCGCCGAGCGGGTGTCCCGGTCGACCGCCGTGACGAACGTCGTCTCGCTGAGGTTGAGCTGCCGGGCCCACGACTGCATCTGGGCACCCGACAGCTCTGCGGCATCCGGGAAGACGGCGAGGGGGTTGCCCGAGAACGGGTCACCCTCGATGCCGAAGACGTTGAGCAGGCGGAACGGCAGGTCCATGACGTCAGTGTGCCTGCTCGGCTCGCGAAGTCGGCCGCCCCAACACCCTTGACCGCCGTGAACGCACGAGACGACAGTGCAGTCATCCAGCCTGTCAGTGGGGAGCGGCTGTGCGCGTGGGTGCGGTCCAGGCCGGTCTTCGACGCTGAAGGCGCGTCGTGCTCTTGAGGCGGGCATCCCACGGTTCGCGACCTCGGCAGCCGCGGCCGGATCATGCTCGACCTGCGCGAAGATTGTGCGCGGGACCTGACGGTCGGCCCGACCCTGATCGTGTCGGGCCCCGCTCACGACCCCGGGAGGGCACTGCCGCTTCCTCGGTGCTGAAGGTGCTGAAGGTGCTGAAGGTGCTGAAGGTGCGACCGTCGAGGACGTCCTCACCGAGGTCGCACGGCACGCGGCGGCCGGGGTGGATGTCATCAAGATCGTGGCCACCGGCGGTCAGGTCACGCCGGGGTCGGCACCCGGCGACACCCAGTTCGGGGCGCAGGAGCTGAAGGCGGTGGTCGCGGCGGCCCGCGGAGTCGGCCTGCCGGTCGCTGCGCACGCGCACGGCCTAGGAGGGGTGGCCGCCGCGGTGGCGGCTGGTCGACACCGACACCGACATCGACACCTACGCGATCCGGCGGCCTCTTCTCGTGCTGCGAGCCGGGGCCGAGGTCAGCAGACGCTGCTGACCGGTTCCTAGGGGGTAGTCCACTGGGCTGGCCGGTCTGGCATCGCCCTCACAACACGCGACCACTAGATTGGCGACATGGCCAAACCCGACGGCGTCGTTCCCGGCAACATCTACCTGTTTCGGCACGGTGAGACGGAGTGGTCTCTGAGCGGCCAGCACACCGGCACCACCGACCTGCCGCTGCTGCCGGAAGGCGAGCAGGCGGCTCGTGAGCTCGCCGACGTGCTGAAGAACCACCATTTCGAGCGAGTGCTCGTCTCGCCCCTGCAGCGCGCCAAGCGCACGGCTGAGCTCGCAGGCCTGGGTGACTTCGAGATCGAGCCGCTGCTTCGCGAGTGGGACTACGGCGCCTATGAGGGCATCACCACCAAAGAGATCAGCGCCCGGATCGGTCACCCGTGGGAGGTCTTCGTCGACGGCGTCGTAGCCGGAGACACCCCTGGCGAGACCATCGACGAGGTGAGCCATCGGGCTCAGCAGGTGATCGACAAGGTGTGGCCTGACCTCTCGAACGGCGACGTCGCCCTCTTCGGCCATGGCCACTCGCTACGGGTGCTCACCGCGGCCTACCTGCGGATCGGCCCACGGTTCGGCAGCCAGCTGGTTCTCGACGCCGGCTCGATGAGCGTGCTGACCCACCACCGCAACACCCGTTGCATCGGGATGTACAACCTCTCGCCGTGGCGCCTCATGCAAGACTTCTGACACGCAAGCAACGGCTTCAGGCCCCAGCGGGCTCGGCTCCTCTCGGGGCCGGAGCCCGCCGGTGTGTTCGGCTCAGTCGCGGGGCAGGTCCCAGTTGTGCACCGGCTCGTTGGCGCTCATGCCCTCGATGTAGTGCCGCAGCATCTCGCGCAGGGCCTTGTCGCGGGTCAGCCCGCGGGCCTCGAGACGCTCGACGCACGCGGTCTGCCACGAGGCGCCGTTGACGCCCTTGAGGCAGCGCTGCTCGATGATCGTCAGGAACCGGTCGCGCACGGCCTGCGAGACCCCCCACTTCTCGAGGCCTTCGTGCGCCATCGGCAGCAACCGGCGCAGCACGAGCTCGCTCGCCGCGACGTCGCCGAAGCCGGGCCAGTAGGCGCGTGCGTCGATGCCGAGCCTGGCCCCCTCCTCGAAGTTGGCCTCGGCGGCTGAGAAGCTCATCCGGGTCCAGACGGGGCGGTCCTCCTCGGCCAGCACGCGCATGGCGCCGTAGTAGAAGGCGGCGTTGGCCATGACGTCGGCGATGCTGGGCCCGGCCGGCAGCGTGCGGTTCTCGACCCGCAGATGCGGCTTGCCACCGGCGGTGTCGTAGATGGGCCGGTTCCAGCGGTAGACGGTGCCGTTGTGCAGCCGCAGCTCCTTCAGCTCGGGCACCTCGCCGCGCTCGAAGACCTCCTCCGGGTTCTCTTCGTACAGCTCGGGAAGCAGCGCCGGGAAGTAGCGCACGTTCTCTTCGAAGAGGTCGAAGATCGAGGTGATCCACCGCTCGCCGAACCACACGCGCGGTCGCACGCCCTGGTTCTTCAGCTCGACCGAGCGGGTGTCGGTGGCCTGGGTGAACAACGGGATGCGGGTCTCGGCCCAGAGGCGCTGGCCCAGGAAGAACGGCGAGTTTGCGCCGAGCGCGAGCTGCGGGCCGGCGAGCACCTGCGCGGCGTTCCAGTGGTCGGCGAACCGGTCGGGGTGCACCTGCAGGTGCAGCTGGATCGAGGTGCAGGCCGACTCGGGTGCAAGCGAGTCGGAGTAGCGGGCGATCCGCTCCCCCGTCGGCCCCTCGAGCTCGAGCCAGACGTCTTCACCGCGGGCATCGAGCACCGCGTTGTTCAGCGCGGCGTAGCGGATGTTCTCGCTGATCCAGTCGCCCTCGAAGTGCTCGGGCATCACGGTCGGCAGGATGCCGATGGCGACGATGCCGGTGTGCAGCTCGGCGGCCCGGGCCGAGGCCTGGTTGAGCGAGGTGCGCAACAGCTCTTCCAGCTCGAGGGCCGAGTCGCCGGGCAACGGGCGCGGCGGCACGTTCAGCTCGATGTTGTAGCGAGCCAGCTCGGTCTGGAAGTCCTCGTCGGCGATCTGCTCGAGGATGAGCTTGTTGTCAAGCTTCGGGCCGAGGTCCTCGGACACCAGGTTGAGCTCGACCTCGATGCCGGTCATCGGCTTGTCGAACTCGAACTGGCTCTGGCTCAGCATCCTTTCGAACACGTCAAGGTCACGTCTGACCTTCTCTCGGTACTGCTGGCGCTGTTCGCGCGTGTACCTGGCCTGCTCGACGTCGGCTCCCACGTGCTGAGACAACCACACTCGGGGCTCGGACGCGAGACCCGAGCCCCGGGTGTTCAGCCCTCGAACGCCGCGGGCAGCGGCTCGGGCCGATGAGCGAGCACGGATCAGCTCTCGAAAGCCTCCGGCGGGGGGCACGAGCACACCAGGTTGCGGTCGCCGAAGGCCCCGTCGATGCGGCTCACCGGCGGCCAGTACTTGTCGGGGGCCGCGACGCCGACCGGGAATGCGGCATCCGTGCGCTCGTAGACGTGGTCCCAGGCACTGGCCACGTTGAGCGCGGTGTGCGGAGCGTGCCGCAGCATGCTCTGAGCCACCTCGACGTCCCCCTTGTGCACCGCCTCGATCTCGTCGCGGATGGCGACCATGGCGTCGCAGAACCGGTCGAGCTCGTAGAGGTTCTCCGACTCGGTCGGCTCGACCATCAGGGTGCCCGCGACGGGGAAGCTCATGGTCGGGGCGTGGAAGCCGTAGTCGACGAGGCGCTTGGCCACGTCGTCGACGGTCACGCCCGTCTCGGCCGTGATCGCCCGCAGGTCGAGGATGCACTCGTGCGCCACGAGGTCGTCGTTGCCGGAGTAGAGCACCGGGTAGTGCTGGCGCAGCCGGGCCGCGATGTAGTTCGCGCCCAGCACGGCCATCTGGGTGGCATAGGTCAGGCCCGCGCCGCCCATCAGCCGCACGTAGGCCCAGGAGATCGGCAGGATGCTCGCTGACCCGAACGGGGCCCCGGAGACGGGGCCGACACCGGTCGCGGGGCCGGCTTCGGGCGCAAGAGGGTGGTTGGGCAGATGGGGGGCGAGGTGGGCGCGAACGCCGACCGGCCCGACGCCCGGTCCGCCACCGCCGTGCGGGATGCAGAACGTCTTGTGCAGGTTGAGGTGGCTGACGTCGGCGCCGAACTTGCCCGGCTGCGCAAGCCCGACGAGGGCGTTGAGGTTGGCGCCGTCGACGTAGACCTGGCCCCCGGCATCGTGCACCAGCCCGCAGAGCTCGGTGATGGTGTCCTCGTAGACCCCGTGGGTCGAGGGGTAGGTGACCATGATCGCGGCCAGGTTGTCGCGGTGGGTCTCGATCTTGGCCCGCAGGTCATCCATGTCGACCGTGCCGCCGGGCGCGGTCTTGACGACGACGACCTTGAGCCCGGCCATGACCGCGGAGGCGGCGTTCGTGCCGTGGGCGCTGGCGGGGATGAGACAGATTCGCCGATGACCCTCACCGCGCGACTCGTGGTAGGCGTGGATGGCGAGCAGGCCCGTGAACTCGCCCTGCGACCCGGCGTTCGGCTGCAACGAGACAGCGTCGTAGCCGGTGATCTCGCACAGCCAGTCAGCCAGCTCGTCGATGAGCGCACGGATGCCGGTCGTCTGGTCGGCCGGTGCGAACGGGTGGAGGTTCGCGAACTCGGGCCACGTCACCGCCTCCATCTCGGTGGTGGCGTTGAGCTTCATCGTGCACGAACCGAGCGGGATCATGCCGCGGTCGAGGGCGAAGTCGCGGTCGGAGAGTCGGCGCAGGTAGCGCAGCATGGCCGTCTCGGAGTGGTGCGAGTGGAAGACCGGGTGGGTCAGGAAGTCGGTCTCGCGCACCAATGACGCGGGGATGCCGCTGGGCTCTTCGCCTGCGCCTGCGCTCGCGGTCAGGTCATCGGGTTCGACCTCGACGCCCACGACCTCGAGGATCGAGACGACGGTCTGGGTGGTCGTCGTCTCGTCGAGGCTGAGCGAGACCCGGTCGGCATCGACGAGGCGTAGGTTGAAGCCGCGCTCGGCGAACCGGGCGACCAGCTCGTGCGCCCCGGCTGGGACGCGCACCGTGAGGGTGTCGAAGAACGTGTCGGTCTCGATCTCGTAGCCACCCGAGAGCAGTCCGCGACGCAGCGACGCGGTCAGGGCGTGCACGCGACGAGCGATGTCGGTCAGGCCCTGGGGGCCGTGCCAGACGGCGTACATGCTGGCCATGACCGCGAGCAGCACCTGGGCCGTGCAGATGTTCGACGTCGCCTTCTCGCGGCGGATGTGCTGCTCCCTGGTCTGCAGGGCAAGGCGGTAGGCCTGGTTGCCCTCGGCATCGACCGATACCCCGACCAGCCGGCCGGGCATGGAGCGTTCGAGCCCCTTGCGCACGGCGAGGTAGCCGGCGTGCGGCCCGCCGAAGCCCATCGACACTCCGAAACGCTGGGCCGAGCCGACCGCGATGTCGGCGCCCCACTGCTGGGGCGCGGCGATGAGGGTCAGGGCGAGCAGGTCGGCGCAGGCGGTGACCAGGGCGCCGGCCTCATGGGCGGCGGCGGCCAGGGCGGTGAAGTCATTGATCTCGCCCGACGCGGCCGGGTACTGCACGATCACCCCGACGACAGGGCGGCCACCGGCAGCAGCCGCGAGCTCGTCGGCGTTCGTGACCGACGCGAGGTCGGCCACGACGAGCGGCAGCTCGATCGCGCCCGCGCGGGTCTGCATCACGGCGATCGTCTGAGGAAAGACCTGTGCGTCGACGATCACAACGGCATCCGGCGACGCCTTGCTGGTGCGTCGCATCAGCGACATGGCCTCGGCGGCGGCGGTCGACTCGTCGAGCAGCGAAGACCCAGCCACGTCGAGGCCGGTGAGGTCGGTGACGACGGTCTGGAAGTTGAGCAGGGCCTCGAGCCGACCCTGCGAGATCTCGGGCTGGTACGGCGTGTACGCGGTGTACCAGGCGGGGTTCTCGAGCACGTTGCGTTTGACGACCGGCGGGGTGACGGTGCCGTAGTAGCCCAGCCCGATCAAGGACGTGAGCACCGTGTTGCGCGAGGCGAAGGCGCGCAGCTCGTCGATGACGGCACTTTCACTCGCGGCAGCCTCCAGCGCCAAGGGAGCCTGCGAACGGATCGCGCCCGGGATCGCCCGGTCACACATGGCCTCCAGGGTCGGCTGGCCGACGACCTCGAGCATGCGCGCCACGTCGGTGCCTCGCGGGCCGACGTGGCGCCCGACGAAGTCGGCGAAGGGGGCGGTGCGGACGGCCTGGTCGAACGACATACGCGCTCCTGCGAAGAGATGGGACGGGTTTGAGCGAGTCACTCACGCTCCCCGTCTGTCGCCACCGTGCGTAGGCACGGCCGTCTCCAGAGTTGCCTCCCCCACGTGGTCCGGGCGCCTGAGAGGTTCCGGGGATGTTGCCCCTTCGGCGCCTCGCAGGTGGTTCGTCGTTGAGAACCACCCCGAGGACTCTCCCACGTGGGGTTTGGTCGGCACCTTGAATCTACCAGTCCGGCGCCGCACCCCTGCTGCGCGTCGCGCGGCGCGACGCGCAGGAAGTGCTGGTTTTACGACACCATCTGCGCGACGCGCGGCGCGACGTGCAAGGAGTGCTGGTTTTACGACACCGTCTGCGCGACGCGCGGCGCGACGTGCAAGAAGTGCTGGATTTTCGACACCATCTGCGCGACGCGCTGCGCGACGCGCTGCGCGACGCGCAAGAAGTGCGGGTGGTCAGGCCAACCGGCGGGCGTGACGACGCGCCGTGAGCTCGTCGTCGGGGTGCTGCTCGGGAGGCTCCTCCTCGGCGCGCTCGCTCGGCAGCTGCGCCAAAGTGCCCTCGACCTCACGCCAGACGCGGCCGACGGCGATACCGAAGACGCCCTGACCGCCTTGGACCAGGTCGATGACCTCGTCGGCGGAAGTGCACTCGTAGACCGAGGCTCCGTCGCTCATCAGGGTGATCTGCGCCAGGTCATCGACTCCTCGCCCGCGAAGGTGAGTGATGGCCACCCGGATCTGCTGGAGGGACACGCCGGTGTCGAGCAGCCGCTTGACCACCTTGAGCACGAGGATGTCCTGGAAACCGTAGAGGCGCTGGGTGCCCGAGCCGGTTGCACTACGTACCGAGGGCTCGACCAGACCGGTTCGGGCCCAGTAGTCGAGCTGGCGGTAGGTGATTCCGGCCGCCTTGCATGCGGTCGGACCGCGGTAGCCGGCGTCGGGTGCGAGGTCGGGCAGGTCATCGGTGAACAACAGGCCCTGGGCGCCGAGCGGCACCGGCCGGCTCGTGCGCGGCTCCTCCAAAGCGGCCATGAGGGCTCCTCCTGCACTGGTCGCCTGCACACCTTCGCGCAGACCACATCCCGATAACTACAGCAACGTCGTTCTGGGTCGTTCTCACTGACGGTAGAGCGCCAGTCAGACTCCGTCAATCACCGGCGGGTCCACAGCCTGCGTGTCGAGTGCTGTTCGACAATGCTTGAAGTTCTAGTTCAAGGTTAAGGGTAATCCGGCCAAAAGGGACACTGCGGGCCGGCCGAGCCACCGGTGTCACGACGTCTGGCGGCCGGAAGGATCCTCGTCTGGCGTCTCCGGGTGCTCGAAGTCCTCGGCCGACACGTGGTCGAGGAACGCCTTGAACTTCTCCACCTCGTCGTCCTCGTCGGAAGAGACGACGATGGCAGCCTCGTCGAGGATGGCGGAGGCGACCAGAACCTTCGCCCCAGTACGCAGAGCCAGGGCGATCGCGTCAGAGGCACGCGAACCGATCTCGGCGGTGCCGTCGACGATCAGCGCGGCGTGGAAGACCGAGTCTCGCAGTGCCACGATGCGCACCTCGGTGAGCTCGTGGCCCAGCACGGCCAAGATGTCGCGCATCAGGTCGTGCGTCAACGGCCGGGGGGGCACCACCCCCTGTTGCGCATAGGTGATGGCTGCAGCTTCGGCAGCCCCGATCCAGATCGGAAGGTAACGCCGGCCCCCGTCACGTTCGCGCAACAGCACGATCGGCTGGTTCGTCGGCATCTCGACCCGCACACCCAGGACCTCGACCTCTTTCACTCCCCCACCGTACCCCGAGGCCCGGCCCTGACGACCGGGCCCATGGGCTCAGCCGCGGCTCAGACCCGAGCGGACCAGGGCGACGTGCAGCGCGATGCAGGCCGAGGCGATCTCGGCCGCCCGGTCGTCGTCGGAGCCATCATCTCGACGGGTGGCCAGAACCTGCTCGACGAGGCCCACCTCCCGGTCGGCTGCTGTACGAAAGGACCGCAGGTGGCGCGCTTCGAGCCCGTGTGAGGAGAGACTCTTCGCGGCCGCCGCGATCGCGAGGGCATCACCCGTGAAATGCCCACGGGAGTCGGCTTGCACGAGCCCGAAGTTCTCGAGCGCCACGAGGGTGTCTCGGTCGATGCCAGTGGCCTCCCGCAGCTCGGGCCCGGTGAGACTGACGCTTTGTCGCTGTCGCAGGCCGGCCCCGTCAGGCACCTGGGGATCGCTCGTCGGGGTCGGCGGGCGAGGCCTGCTGGTGCCGTCGTCAGGCTCGGTGAGGCCCCGGTCGAGGGCATCGAGCGCGTCGCGGATGACCTTGAGCGGCCAGAAGCGGTCTCGCTGCGCCGCCAGCACGTACTGCAGGCGCTCGAGGTCGGCGCTGGTGAAGGTGCGATACCCGGCTGCGGTGCGGCTCGGTGTCACCAGACCCTCCGCCTCGAGAAAGCGGATCTTGGATGCCGTGACGTCGGGAAACTCTGGCCGCAACCGGGCCAGCACCTTGCCGATCGTCAGTCGTTCGCCGATCGAGGGGCTGCTGCTTCTGGCACCGGGCTGCGACGTCATGTCGTGCTCATCTGAAGGGCACGTCGAGAACGGGAGGAGTCATCCCTGCGACACGGTGAGGTGATGGCCAGGCGCTCAGGCTGCGCCGTAGTAGACGAGGCGGAACTTGCCGACCTGTACTTCGTCACCGGTGTGCAGGGCAGACTCGTCGACCAGCTGCCGGTTGACGTAGGTTCCGTTGAGAGACCCGGCGTCACGCACCGCGTAGCTCGAAGCACCCTTGACGAACACGGCGTGCTTGCGAGAGACCGTCACGTCGTCGAGGAAGATATCGGAGTTCGGATGCCGGCCGGCCACGACCTCGGAGTCGTCGAGCAGGAACCGTGCCCCGGAGTTCGGGCCGCGGAGCACGACGAGCAACGCCGTGCCCGGGCGCAGTGCCTCGATCGTGGCCTGATCTTCGGCAGAGAGTCGGCCACCGTCGGGAGCCTCCGGCTGCTCCTGGGCAGGAACACCCTGGAACCGCATCGTGCTGGGGTCGACCGTGCTCGTGCGGTCGGAGTCGAGCGGATGAGCCAGCTCGGGGCGCTGGTCGGGTTCGTGCTGCTCGTGTCGTGGGTCGGACTCGGGCGGCTGGCTCGACATGCGCTCCTCCTCGGACGGATCAGGCTGTAGTTGTTGGTGTGTTATCACTCTAGTTCACCCGACTGACGTCGCTCCCACCGTGCGGTGGCAGACGACGGGCCGAGGCGCGTTCCCGCTCCGCGGCTGACCGCTGGGCGCTGCGGCGTAGGGTGCCGGACCGGTCAGGTCAACGAGGCCTGGTAGGTCTCGGAGTCCATGAGGGCCTCGAGCGCAGAGCTGTCTGCCAGCTTCATCTCGAACATCCACCCCTCGCCGTAGGGGTCGGAGTTGATCAGCTCGGGAGTGGCGTCGAGAGCGGGGTTGACGGCCGTGACCTCGCCTTCGAGAGGCGCGTAGACGTCGCTGACCGACTTGGTCGACTCGACCTCACCACAGGCGTCGCCGACCGCCACCGTCTCGCCCGCCGCGGGCAGCGACACGTAGACGACGTCGCCGAGGGCGTCCTGTGCGAAGGCGGTGATCCCGATGCGCACCATTCCGTCTGCACCGACACGGATCCACTCGTGGTCGGTCGTGTAACGCAGGTCGTCGGGGTAGTCGAGGTCGCTCATGTCGCTCCTGTGGATCTGCCACCGGACGGGTCGGACGCCAAGGCGCCGCGGAGCCGATGGGAACTGAGGGGGTGGGCCGGCCGTCGACTGCACCGACCGGCAGTTGGCAAGGATGCCATGAGTCGAGCACTCGTGCGCCCTCAGGGCCCAATTTCTGTCATCGTGCCGTCGCTCACCCCCACGGCCGCGGTCTGCGGCGTTCGCGCCTCAGGGGACGGGCTTGGCGTGGGTCATCGGCGTCGGTGTGTGCAAGGAGGTGATCTGCAGCGTGCTCTGCTCTGCGATCGAGGCCGATGCGCCCTTCTGGCGCACGGTCTCGACGATGCCCCCTGGGATCGACATCGCCGACGCGAGCGTCTTCCGGTCACCGATGGCTTTGATCACCACCGGACGCGCCACCCCGGCCCCGTCGACCGTGAGGGTGCCGTCGTTGTCGCCGACGAACGTCGAGGCGACCACCCGCACGCCGCCGATGTCGATCGCCTCCGCACCGGCGTCCCGCAGCTCTTGGATCACGTCGAGGATGATCGGGCCCGTGACCGCACGATCTGGGTCACGGATCGTGAGCACGATGCCGGGTCCCTGCGCTCCGATGGTGCCGGCCAGGATGCCGAGGGTGTCGACCCGCTTCGTCGCCTGGTCGATGGCCTCGCTGCCGGTTCCGACGCCACTCTTGAGTCGGTCACGTGTCGCTTCGAGCTCGCGCACCTGCTGGTCGAGGCGCGACGCCCGCAGAGAGACGTCGTCGAGCACCCGGATGAGGTCGCTCTGGCTGAGCTGACCCAGGTCGCGGTCGTTCGTCAGCTTCACCTGGGCCGCGATGGCGCCGCCCAGGGCGATCGCCAGCACCGCCGCCAGCGCGTTCGCCCGGGTGGCTCGTGGACGTCCGATGCGCAGCAGCCGCCGCCAGGCTGCGGCCCCCTCGACCGAACCCGAGCTCGTTCGTTGCTTCGGCGGCTTCGGCGGCTGAGCGCCGTCGCCGCGATCCGAGCGCTCGGGCCGCTCGTTCGTGGGGTGCTCGGCAGGGGAGGTCATCGACTAGGCCTTGAACAGGTGTCGCCGGATCGAGGCGACGTTGGAGAAGATCCGGATGCCGAGCACGACCACGACCCCGGTTGAGAGCTGCGCGCCGACGCCGAGCTGGTCGCCGAGGAAGACGATGAAAGCCGCGACGACGACGTTCGAGAGGAACGAGACCACGAAGACCTTGTCGTTGAAGATGCCGTCGAGCACGGCGCGCACAGCGCCGAAGACGGCATCCAGAGCGGCGATCACGGCAATGGGTAGGTAGGGCTGGAGCCAGATCGGCACGGACGGGTCGAGCAGCAGGCCCACCACCAGGCCGACGACGAGACCAAGAACGGGGATCATGGTGTTTCAGCTCCTGTGGGGACGCCCTGTGCCGCGGGTGATGTGGTAGGTGGGGTGGTGGGTGCTGACGTCGCCGTCGACACCGAGGGCGCCCCGGCATTGCCGAGCGGCGCTCCGAGCGGCTCCGCCACGAAGAGTCGGGCACCGGGGTCGCCCGGCACGCTCAGGCTGTCGCCCGCGCTCAGGTCTGACTGGATGCCGAACTCCTTGGTCAGCTGGGCAAGGTAGACGCCGCCGAACGACGGCTCGAACCGGGCTCGCAGCGTGTCGGGGTCGCCGAGCGCCGTCACGGTGTAGGGGCGGGTGAGCGGCCGGAAGTCGACGATGACCGCCTGCCCGGCGAACCGGATCGCCGACGTCGAAGTGAGCCGGTGGCCGTTGATGCCGACGGCCTCGGCGCCCGCCGCCCACAGGCCGTTGACGACGACCTGCAGGTCTGCCGAGCTCACCCGACCAGCCTCGAACCCCCCGGTCGGGCGGTTGCCGGCATCGGCGTTGCCCCCCGACGACACGGCATCGTCAAGCGTGAGGGTGAGCCCAGGGCCGGTGACCGCGACGATGCCGGCCTGCCGTTCGAGCGTGTTGATCTTGGCGGTGAGATCGCTGCCCCCGGCTTGGGCCAGCTCGAGGGCCTCGAGGTCGTGCACCTGACGGGTGAGCGCGACGATGTTGGCCTCCTGAGTGGCGCCGTGGGTCTGTAGACCTTCGATACGGCTCACCAGCTCACTCTTGACCGTCGCGGCCGCCGTCGGTTTCGGACGCAGCGACTGGGCCGCCACGGCAAAGAGAAAACCGGTGATGATCGCCATCACTACGACGATCACGGTGCGGGTGGAGGTGGCCGCGGGTAGACCACCAGCCGTGCGTCGATCGGCGGCCTCTTGGTACCCGGGCTCGAGGGGTCGCTCGAGCACCGCGGTGATCAGCGTCATCGACGCGTCGGGTCGCGGCTTCGCGCTTCCGTTCCCGCCGGTCCCGCCGTTGTCGTCGCTACCGAGGTTCCGGTCATCGCCGGGGCTGCGCACCGGCTCGCTCATGTGCTCGCCCGGCGGGTGCGACCAAGCACAGCCTTGGCCTGCACCGCGTAGAGCACCACCGACAACCAGTACAGCGAGACGCCCCACCAGGCGAACCCCCACCCGATGGGTCGGGCGAGCTCGCCGATCCAGTCATCGCGATGCGCGAGAAGCAGCATCGGGAAGGCATACAGCAGGTTGAAGGTCGCGGCCTTGCCCACGAAGTGCACTGGCAGTCCGGTCTGGCCGCGGCCGCGCAGGTAGAGCAGCATGACGGCCATCACCGCCTCACGGGCCAGGAGGGCGACCACCAGCCAGACCGGGATGATGTCGCGCCAGACCAGACCGAGCATCGTGGTGAGGATGTACAACCGGTCGGCGATCGGGTCGAGGAAGGCGCCGACGCGCGACTCCATGTTGAAGGCTCGGGCGATCTTGCCGTCGAGGTAGTCGGTGATCCCCGACAGCATCAGGATCACGAGCGCCAGCAGGTCTCGCTCGTCAAGGATGGCCCAGAGGAAGACGGGCACCCCGAGCAGCCTCAGGGTCGAGAGCGCGTTGGGCAGAGTGAGCACGCGTTCCGACGCGCCAGCCGGTTCGGCGGCCTCTGCCTGGTCCTCGTTCACGCGCCGAGCCTAGCCGCCGCCCGGCGAGCGGAGCTCATCGGCGAGTCCGTCGTGGCCCACGCCCGGGCGACCTTGGTCATCCGGGCAAGGGTCATCGTCATCCCAGCGCCGACACCCCTGTCGACACCCGCGTCGACACCTCTCGACGCCGCCGTCGACGCCGCTGTCGACACCGCCGTCGACATCGACCACGACACCTCGGTCGACCGGAGTGGTCAGTCGCGACCGGCTCTGGGTCGGTAGGGCGACGGCCCCGCCAGCACCACGACGTAGCCGTCGGGGTCGCGCAACCAGACCTCCAGCTGGCCAGCATTGGGATTCCGCTCGACGTCACGCACGATGGGTGGGTCGAGCTCGGTCACGCGCGCCGACGCCGCCTCGAAGTCGTCGACCTCGAACCAGAGCAGGATGCCGTTCCCCAGGGGGACAGCGGCATCCGCGAGCCGACCGTGGTGGTCCTCGACGTCGATGCGGTGCAGCTGCAGCACCAGCTCGCCGTCGCAGGTGACCTGTTCGTACTCCTCGCCACCGTGACCGCTCTCGCCGCCCAGCAGGCTGCAGTAGAAGGCGCTCGAGGCCTCGACATCGGTGACCACGACCAACGGCTGGGTCCAGACCCGTGAGCTCATCCATCGACGCTAGCCCGGCGTCAGCTCGCCGGCTTGGACGAACGCGCACCCGCCTCGACCAGCGCGATTGAGTCGTGTGACCGATGCCCACCACCGCAGACCGGCGCACGATGAGCGATGCAGGTGCCACCTCCGGCCGCGCGCCCTCGATCCGTGAGGGCGACCCACGACAACCAGATCGGGAGCCTCTCATGGCCCACAACCGTCTTCCCGTCGTCTTCATCCACGGCCTCTGGCTGCACGCCACCTCGTGGCAGCCCTGGGCCGAGCTGTTCACGGAGCACGGCTACGAACCCCACCTGGCGGACTGGCCCGGCGAGCGTCCGACGGTCGCCGAGACGCGGGAGCATGGCGACGACATGGCCGACCGCGGTATCGACGACGTCTTCGCGCACCTGGTCGAGCTCATCAACAGCCTCGACCAGAAGCCGGTGCTGATCGGCCACTCCTTCGGAGGCCTGCTCGTCGAGAAGCTGCTCGGCGAGAACCACGGCACCGGTGGCATCGCGATCGACGCCGCCCAGATCAAGGGCGTGCTGCCGCTGCCGCTGTCGTCGCTGCGGGCGACTCTTCCCGTCTTCAAGAACCCCGCCAACCGGCACCGCGTCGTGTCACTCACCGCCGACCAGTTCGCCTTCGCGTTCGGCAATGCCCTGCCACGAGAGGAGTCGGACCGGCTGTACGAGGCGTGGACGATTCCGTCACCGGGTCGGCCGCTCTTCGAGGCGGCCGCCGCGAACTTCTCGCTGCACTCTCCGGCGAAGGTCGCGACCGACAACGCCGACCGGGGCCCGTTGCTGCTCATCATGGGCGGCGAGGACCACACCGTTCCCGAGGCGATCACCAGATCGACCCTCAAGCAGTACCGCGGCTCCCCCGCCGTGACCGACCTCGTCGAGTTCGCGGGCCGGGGTCACTCGCTCACCGTCGACGGTGCCTGGCGGCTCGTGGCGGAGTCCTGCCTGTCGTGGTTGGACGCCCAGGAGCTGTGACCCCTGTTCTTCGCCCCGCGGCCTGACGCGGTCTCTACGAGCCTTCGCCCTCAGCAGCGGGTGGCGCCCGTGCTGCTCAGGGCGCTGGGCGGTCCAGGGCATCACGCAGCTGACCCCTCGACGTCACTCCGAGCTTGGGGAACAGTCGGTACAGATGCGACCCGACGGTGCGGTGCGAGAGGAAGAGCCGCTGGGCGATGTCGCGGTTGGACAGCCCCTCGGCCGCCAGCCGGGCGATCTGCAGCTCCTGTGGTGAGAGGGTCTCCCAGGGTCGAACCCTCGGTTCGGCGCTCGTCTCCCCCGTGGCCCGCAGCTCGTGGCGGGCGCGGACGGCCCACGGCACGATGCCGAGCGCGTCGCAGCTGTCCCGCGCGTCACGCAGCGGCGCTCGGGCATCGGAGATCCGTCGCTGCCGGCGCAGCCATCTGCCGTGCTCCAGGAGCAGACGGGCCCGGTACCACGGCCAGCGTGACAGGGGGGAGGCGAGCGCATCTCGGAAGGCGACGTCCGCCTTGTCGTCGTCGGCGAGCAGCGGGGCCGCGTAACGGAAGGCCAGGTCGCTCCAGGGCGAGACCGCGACGCCGGGTCGCGCGCGCAGGGCTTCGAGCAGCGTGCGGTCGTCGGCCGAGACACCACAGCGCGCGCCGGCCTCGACGAGGTCGCCCAGCCCCCACACCCCTTGCACGGGGTGGAAAGACGGGTCGGACGGGTCGAACAGGCGTCGCAGATGGTCGTGGGCCTCGTCGTAGAGACCATCAGCGATGGCGCTGACGCCGCGAACGTACTGGATGCCGCTGAGCACCGGGTTCGCTCGCAACGGGAGTGCGAGCCGTTCGGCCTGTTCGGTCAGCCGCAGCCCAGCCTCGGCGTCACCGCGCAGTGCCGCGATCATCGCCTGGCCGGTCATCGCGGCCGCTCGCCACAGTGGTTGGTGGCTCTCGTCCGACAGGCGCACGGCCTCGTCGAGGGCAGGGACGGCGGTCTGCCAGTCGCCGAGCGCGATGGACGTCCAGGACTGGACCGTGAGCACACGCGGCAGCGCCGTCAGCTGACCCCGCGACCGGAGCTTGTCGACCACGCGGGCCTGCAGGGCCGACACCCCGGCATCCGCCCCCGTCAGGAACACCGAGACCGCGAGCTCTGCGGATGCCGGGTCGAGCTCGTCGGGACGCAGACGCCGAACCTGGTCGACGATCAACCTGCCGTGCCTGCTGGGGTCGGCGTAGCCGAGGATCGAAAGTCGTCGTGGGTCAGCAGGGCCCAGGGGCAAGGACTCGGCCACCGCGACCACCTCGTCACAAGCCTGCTGGCCCGGGTCGCTCGACCAGGCGTGTGCTGCGGCGGCGAGCAGCACTCGCACCGCGAGGTCGGTGGCCCCATCGTCGATCAGACGTGCAGCGAGGTTCGCCAGGGAACGGATTCGTCCGGGGTCACCCGGTGTCTGGGCCAGCAGGGCGTCACGCACCAGCGCGACCCGTGCCTCCGCTCGAAGACCGGCGACGAGGGGCTCGGCCCTGGCCAACAGCTCCGCGGCGCGCACCGGTTCGTCGATCTCCAAACGCAGCTCGGCGGCGTGGAGCAGGCGGTCACCCTCGCGGCGGCGGTCGGGGCTGAGCTCGGCAGCCCGTTCCCAGGTGCTCGCGCTCAACGCCTTCGAGCCGTGCAGGTCGCCCGACCTCGCCCGCTGCTCCAGCGCGGCCGCCACTGCCTCGTCGGGCCGCCCGGCTGCCGAGGCCAGGTGCCAGACCTGACGGTCGGGCCGCGTGGCGAGCACCGCCCCGAGGGCCGCGTGTGCCTGCCGTCGCTGGTCGAGGCCCGACGACTGGTAGATCGCGGATCTCACCAGGGGATGGTGGAACCTCACCTGAGTGCCCAGCATGTCGACCAGCCCCGCCGCTACGGCCGGTGAGAAGACCGCGGCGGTCACCAGCTCGCCGGGGACCTGTCTGGCCGTGGCCGCGATGATCTCCTCGAGGTCGAGCCCGTCAGACGCGGCCGCCGTCACGAGCGCCGTACGGGTGATGGCGTTCAGGTCGGGAAGCCGGGCGGCGAAGCTGCGTTCAAGCCGCGCCGTGAGGGTCGGCTCGGAGGTCGAGCCGGCGCCCCAACGGGTCGACGGGTCGTTGGTGCTCCCACTACCCCCTCCGATCCCACCGGGTAGCTCGACGAGCGCGAGGGGGTTGCCCGCGGCAGTGTCGAGCACGCGTCGGCGAGCAGTGTCGGCGAGGTCTGGATGCCGTTGGGCAAGCACCATGCCGGCGGCCTCAGCGTCGAGCGGTTGCAGCTGGATACGCGGCAGACCCAGTTCGGACAGCGGCGTCGGGTAGCCGTCACGCAGCCCGACGAGCAGCACGATCGGGTCGGCCTCGATGCGCCGCGAGAGGAAGGAGAGCACGTGAACGCTGGCGCTGTCGATCCACTGCGCATCGTCGACGACGACGAGCAAGGGCGCGTCGGCAGCAACGTGAGTCAGGAGGTCTAGAACCGCCAGCGCGACGAGATACGGCTCCGCCGGTTGGCCTCTCACCTGCCCGAACACGGTGCGAAGCACCGCCTGCTGGTCAGGCCACAGCTGTTCGATGCGGGGTGTGATCGGGTGCAGCAGCTGGTGCAGGGCAGCGAAGGGCAATGTCGTCTCAGACTGCACTCCCGTGGCCGACACGGCCAGCATTCCCTGGTCGAGGGACTGCTCCCAGGCGTGTCGCAGCAGCGAGGTCTTGCCGATGCCGGCCGGACCGGTGACCAGCGCCGCCGTGCCCGAGTCTCCGACCCCCCGAAGCCAGGCCGCGATCGCGCCGAAGTCGGTGTCGCGTCCGAACAGCAGCTCATCGGGCTCGAGACTGCGCATCTCAGCCCCCTCCGAGGACGAGCAGTAGAGGATCGGCCCGGTCAGGGCTGGTTTTGATGCTAGTGCGCGCGCGGTGGCGGCGCACCCGACGCAAGAACGCCGGGGGGCCACGCCGGGCGAGCGATGACCTCGTGCAGGCGCTTTCAGTCATCCGACCGATACCGCACGGGTCTGCCGCGGGCCTACCGTCGGAGCAGCCGTCGCGCCTGCATCGAGGCGATGTCACCCAGCGCAGCCATCGAGGAGACACCATGAACCGCGTTCCCGACTCCGAGCTCACCATGGTTCCGGGAGGAACCCTCATCACCGCGACACCGGAAGAGGGCCGGGCTCTCGCCTTCGCCATGGCGCGACACACCATTCACAACATCCAGCCCGACCTCGACGTGCTGGCGGGCGGGCGCCCGAACTACGCCACGTCACCCGACAGCCTGATCGCGGCCGGACACGTCGTGGCCGTCGAGTTCCAGACGATCGCCGCGGCGAACCACTACTGGCGTTCGTGACCTCGATCGGCGTCGCGGCCGGGCCCGTCCCGAACGGGAGTCTGGACGGGCCCGGCTGCGATAGCACCACCGTTCAGGCGCAGCAGTGAGTTTCGACGAGCTGGTCCAGGCCGCCGGTCAGGTCATGGAGGCAGCCGGGGTGCTGGCCGTGCTGCTCGGGACCCTCATGGTGGCGGGGCAGGCTCTCGGCCGGCTCGCCCGACACGAGCCCGCTGTCTATGTCGGCTTTCGTCAAGGGCTCGGCCGATCGATCCTGCTCGGCCTGGAGCTGCTCGTGGCGGCCGACATCGTGCGCACCGTGGCCACCCGCCCGACCCTCGCGAGCGTCACCGTGCTCGCCGCGATCGTGCTCATCCGCAGTTTTCTCAGTCTGGCCCTCGAACTTGAGGTGACCGGCCGGTGGCCGTGGCAGCCTCGTTCAGAGGTCCGTCCAGAGGTCACCGGTCGCTGAGCTCAGGGTCGCGCATCGACCACGGTCGCCTCGACCGTGACGTCGGACCTGAGCGAGTTGGCGATGAAGCACCCTTCGTGGCCTTCGTGCACCAGCCGAACCACGAGGTCGTGGTCGGTGCCGGCTGCCACCGTGATCGTCGGCCGCAGACGGATGGTCTCGATGCTCATCGGCCCGTCGCCCTCGCTCATCGTGCCAACAGCGGCATCCTCGTAGTGCAGCACGTCGACGTGTTCGCGAGTGGCCACGGCGAGGAACGCCAGGAGCTGGCACGAGCTGGCCGCCATGACGAGCAGCTGCTCGGGGTTGAGGCGGTCGCCGTGACCACGAAAGCGCGGGCCGGCACTCAGCTCGACCGCCGCTGTTGCCGGTGGGCGGTCGCCCGGTGGTCACGGGTGTAGGCGCGTAGGCCCTCGCCGGTGGAGCCGCTCCAGAGCAGCGTGGTCGTGTACGTGTGATCGGTCATCTCGCCACCATGACACGACGTCGTTCGACCGCGCATCCGTCACTCGACTGGTCACGAGGGCGGCAGCTCAGGACTGGTCGAGCCAGCGGATGACCGCCTGGACGCGGCGGTTGCCGGCCGGGTCCTCCCAGAGGTCGAGCTTGGTCATGATCGAGCGCACGTGAGACTCCACCGTTCGTGCCGACAGGGTGAGCCGGTGGGCGATCGCGCTGTTTGACAGCCCCTGTGCCATGAGCTCCAGAACAGACCGTTCTCGTTCGGCGAGGGCCGCGAGCTGGTCGCGGTTGCGGTGTCGGGCCAACAGCTCGTCGGTGATGAGCGGGTCGATGACCGTGCGACCGGCGGCCACCGCCCGGGCGGCATCCAGGAACTCGTCCAGTGCCGTGACTCGTTCCTTCAGCAGGTACCCCAGTCCCGAGGTCTGGCGGGTCAGCAGGTCGGCGGCGGCTCCGGCATGAACCGACTGGCTGAGCACGAGCACGGCCAGGCCCGGTTGCTCGGTGCGCAGCAACGACGCCGCGCGCAGCCCCTCGTCGCCCTGCTCCGGTGGCATCCGAACGTCCGTGATCATCAGGCGCGGTCGCGTGGCCCGTACGGTGGCCAGCACGGATTCATAGTCACCGGCCTCACCGACGACGCCGAAACCGTCGTCCCGCAACAGGCTGACCAGACCGGCACGGATGAGCGCAACGTCCTCCGCGACGACGACGGTGATGGGCGTGTCATCGACGTTCCGCGGCCACGTGATGGCGTGCACCAGCTGAGCGGGCTCCCCGATCGACGTGGCCAGCTCGTCGGACCAGTGAGCAGGGGCCGGTGTGGGCAGGAGCATCCGCACAACCTCGGTGGCGAGGATGTCGCCCGGGTGCCCCCGCTCTGCAAGCTCGCGAACCAGCGCGACAGACGCGGGTTCCGCAGCATCGGCCCGGTAGGTCACCTCGGCAACGTGGAGCGCGAGCGACGTTGCGGGATGGTCCTGCTCAGCCTGCTGCCAGTCGATGGCCGCGGCCACGGCATCCGCCGTGCCCGTGAACAAGGCCAGCCCGGACCGATGCGGGAACCGACCGCCGTGCCACTCGACCCGCGCGCGGACCGCCGGTGTCGGTCCGGGAGCGTTGTGCGGCCACGCCAGCAGGGTCGTGGTCGTCATGGGTGGTCTGGCCCAGTCTCGGTCGGCAGGCGAATCACCCAGCCAGGGCCGTGGCTCGACACCGTGCCGCCGAGGGCCGTAACGCGGTCACGCACGTCATCCGCGGGCGCGGGGCTGGTGAGGATGACCAGACACGGACCATCCTCACCCATCGTCTCCTCCACGGTTGCGGTCGGGTCGGCCTGCGCTGCCAGATAGGTGGTCATCTCGATGACGGGAGCGTACCGACGATCCGGCACCAGGTGGCCGCCCAGTGAGGCGCGCAGGCCGCCGGTCGCCAGCGAAGCGGAGAGCACCCCGTGCGAGATGGCTCGTACGTCGGCGGCGACAGCGGTCAGCCGCGCCACGACATCCGCCATCGGCGTCCCGCCGGCCAGTGCTTGCGCCACGCGGTCGAGCTCGGCCAACGGGCCGTTCACGAGCGTTGTGCGCAGGGCTGATCGTGGCTCGTCGGAGGCGACCAGCAGTCGTTCCGCCAATGTTCGCGCCTGTTCGAGGTCGCTGGCGGCGGATGCCCGCAGGCGCTCGGTCTCCATGATGAGCCCCGCCCCGGTCGCCACGATCTCGACGGCGTCGGGGTGGGCGGTGGTGGCGGCGTCCTGGTCGATGAGTCCGATGAGTCGCGATCCGCGGACGATGACCGTGGTGGCGCGGTCGGCAGTTCCGGTCTCGAGAGAGGCGCTGCTGCCTGCGGCGCTCACCCAGGTCTGCGCGCCGTCGACCGGATAGCGGACTCGGATCGATGGGTCGGCGAGTGCCCGTGAGAGGTACTGCTCGACGTTGACGGTCGACGTGCGGGGGGCGGGAGTGCCTGCCAGTGACGTCGGGATTCGAACGGTCAGGTCGACCCAGCCGATGCCGGCAGCGAGAGCCCCGACCAGGAAGGCGGGCAGGATGACGAAGAGCGTCGAGTCGAGAACGAAGGACAGGTCGCGTGTCGGTGAACCGAAGGTGCAGGCGACCGCCCAGACCTCGCTGGCGGTGAGGGCCAGGGCCCAGCCGGCGACGGGCCACATGATGGGGCGCGCCGCGACCCGCGAGGCTCGCGGCATCCGGCGCACCACGGAGGTGCCAGCGAGTACGAGCGGCCCCGTGCACACCAGTGCTGAGTGAAGGATGAGCAGGAGCTTCGTCAGATCTCCGACGGGGCCGGGCGACCTCGTGAACCACAGGGCGGTCGGGACGGACCTTCCGATGACGAGCACGAGGCCCAGCACGACACCGAGCGCCGTGGCTGCCCAGAAGCAGCGGGACACGAGGCGCACGGCGCGCAGGGGGAAGATCAGTGCGGTGTACCGCGACACGACGAGCGCCGGCAGGGGCGCCGCCAGGAGCGCAGTGACGCCCGCGAACTGCGCCACCGGCCCGAGGTCCGTGGTGCGACAGGCTGCGAGCATCGTGGCCAGGACCGTGAGCCCGAGCAGCGGGCCGGTGGGCTCATCGGGATGCCGTGCCGTCATGGCCGTGGCCAGGGCGGGAGCGGCGAGCGCGCACAGAGAGACGAAGACTGCCTGCCCACTGTCGATGCGGTCGATGCCGATGTGTGTGACGATTCCGGTCCAGCCCGCGCCCAGCGCGATGAGGGTGCCGACCCACAGCGCCGCCACCTCGAGACGTCGGCGAGTCATGCCTTCACCGCACGGTTCCCATTCGGCCGACGTACCCGGATGCCCAGCACTGTGCCGCCCAGAGGGGGGCTCGTCACGTGGACGGAGCCGTCGAGGGCATCCAGCCGACTGGCGATGCTGGGGGGTACGTCGGTGACGGCGCCGATGCCGTCATCGCTGACGCTCAGTTCGGCATGCACGGCGTCGACGGCCAGGCGCACCCGGATCAGACCTGCGCCCGAGTGTTTGACCGCGTTCGTGATCGCCTCGCCGGCGGCGAGGTACAGGGTCAGGGCCAGGGGGTCATCGGCCGGTAGGTCACCGACGGCGTCGACCAGGGCGGGGATGGGGCACACCGTGGCGAGGGCGTGCAGCGCGCCGGCCAGCCCGTCGGCCAGCGCCGCTGGTGTCGCCTGGTCGACGAGCGCAAGAATCTCGCGACGGACCTCACCGATCTGGTCGATGATGATGTCCGGCCCGGGCGCACCACGTCTGGCCGTCAGCCCTGCCGCCAGCGCCAGCCCGACGAGCAGCTGCTGAGCCCCGTCGTGGAGGTCCCGCTCCAGCTGGCGTCGGCCGCTGTCGGTGGCCGCCACCAGCTCGCGTGATCGAGCACGCACCTCGGCTCGCCGCGCGTCCGCGATGGCGGTGGCCCGTTCGTTCGCTGACCGCGCGGCGATGAGACTGACCGCCAGGTCGGCGAGCAGCGGTGACAGCGGCGTAGAGGCGGCGACCTCCAGCGCGGCCGTCGTCGAACCCGTCTCGTCCAGCACGGGTAGGAGTCGCCGAGTGCCGTCGGCCTCGGGCAAGGTGACGCCGACCGCGTCGATCCAGCTGCCGTCCGGGCGCCGGTAGCGAACCAGCGCCGTCGGGTCGCCGGTGGTGGCCACTGCTGCCGCAGAGGGACTGATGACGGCCGGTGCGGACTGCAGGTCGACCTCGCGGTGCTGACGACCCAGAGAGACGGCGCGGCGACGGCGACGGGCTCCGACGAGCACGCCGAGCGCTACGAACCCGATCATGAAGTACGGGCCGAGGAGGGTGATGACCCGCCAGATGCTCAGGGCTGGGCCGTAGCCGAGCAGGTTGCCGAAGACCTGCCAGCCGAGGTGCAGCACGAGCAGCGACGCGCAGATGAACACTCCGGACGTCGTGATGGGCGTGATCAGCGGCCGGACGGCGGGTGGCACCGAGCGCTGCCGACGCACCAGAACCACCAGCACGATGGCAGCCGGAAGGGCCTGCGTGGCCAGGGCCTGGAGGGGGTCGACGACGCGAAACACCGTGGGGACGGCGAACAGGGCCTCGAACGGGTCCGGCCAGTCCTGGGATGCGCTCGGGTGACGGCTGAAGACACCCCCCACGAAGACGAGCACGGCGCCGGCCACGGTCCACCAGGTGACGATGCTTACGAGGCGTCGGCTCGGGCGCCCGGTCGGCCAGCTGAGGACGATGACGACGATGAGGGGTTCAATGACGACACCGACCCAGGCGAGATCACCGGCCAAGCGCGATCGTGGCCAGCAGTAGCAGATGAGGGCGAGCCAGTCTGCGGCGGCGGCCAGGTAGAGCAGGCCACCGGTCGGGTTGGCCGGAGCGCGCCACCACCACCACCACCCGACACCCAGCCCGAGAACCCCCCCAACCAGGCGCACGCTGACGAGGACGACGTTGTAGCCGTCCCAGGCGGCGCCACGCATCCAGTTCTGTTTGATGAGAACGGTCCCGATGACGACGAGGGCGACGGCAACGACTGCCATGGCCGGGAGCAGAGCTGAGTTGCGGCGAGCGTCCAAGAGACGACGCATACCGGCACCTCCTTCTGCATCGGAGCTATCGCGTGTGCTCGTGATTCCCCGAACCGCGGTGCGCGTCGTCACGGGACGAGGATCGTGGCGGTGGCGGAGGTGGGCACGGCGTCGGTGATCTTGAGAACGTAGCGCCCTGCGAGCCCGGTCGGCACGGGTATACACATGAGGATGTTCGGGCTGGACTGGTCTGTGTTCCACACCTTGAGGGGTGGGCTGATGACCGCAGCTGTCGTACCGTCGGGGGCGGTGATGCTCATCTGCCCGATGACGTTGCCACCCACGGCCACCGACCCGGCGCCTGCGGTGCCGTTCAAGGCAATCACGGACACCGACTTGGCCGACGGGATGAAGGCCGTCAGTGGCGGAACACCCGAACATGACCATGGCAGCAGCTGCGCCGAGGTGATCCGGTAGTAGATGTGACCAGGAGTGGTCAGCCGGGCGGGCGGTCTCAGCGCGACCGGGCGCTCACCTGACCCGGACGCGCCGGCTCGCAGCGGAACGAGCCATTGGTGGTTCGCCGCCTTGCCGAGCACGAGTACCGCCTTGTCGAATGACGCTCCGGCTGGGGCGGGAAAGGCAAGGGTCGAGGTGGCCGAGGTGCCGGCGACGACCTGGGCATCGGGGGTGACCGACTGGATCGGCACCAGGCCGGACCCGTCTCCGGGGTCGAAGCTGATCTCCTGGGCGTTCTCGTTGAGCCGCCGGTCGACCTGGGAGGTATTCGTCAGCGTGACCCCGATGGTGATGAGGTGAGTTGTCGGGTCGATGCTGGCCGCCTTGACCGCTACCTTGAACCCGGCCAGCCATCCGCTCGCATCGAGAGTGACCGACTGCGCGACCGGCACTGCCGGGCCCACGGACGACGGGGTGGCTCCGGGCCTGGGGGTGTCCCCAGGCCGCGGGGTGTCCCCAGGCCTCACGGTGTCTCCTGGCCTCGGGGTCGGGGTCTGCTGACTGGTCGGGGTCGGCACGCCGACTGCGGTGCGGGAGGTACCGGCAGGTGTTGCCCCGGTTCCGGCGCCGCACCCCGTGAGCGATCCGGCGACGACCAGGCCCAGGCTGATGATGGCGATGCGCTGCAGTCTCGTTGTCATACCAATGACGCTAGAGATCGGCCATTCTTCGAACCTCCGTGCTGCCACGCAACATTTCCCCCAGCGTCAGCCGATGAGAAGGGGTGGCACGGATCCGTGGTGCGACTGACACGCGTGACACTTACTCCGGTAGACAGCGCTCGTTGCTGCCTGCCCCCTCATCGAAAGAAGCGAACCCATGACGTCGCAACCCGAATCCGCTTCCGAGGTCCGCACCCCGCAGAAGGTCGTCGAGGAGTATTTCTCCCGTCTTCATCGACGGGAGGAAGCGGCCTTCGACCTGGTGGCCGAGGACTTCATCAACCACGCTGCGACGCCCCAGGGCCGGACCGGAATGCGGCAGATCTCGCTCGTCCTCGACCACGACCTCGGGAGTCCCGAGATCCGCATCCACCACGTGGTCGCCGCAGGCGACCTGGTGTCGGTTCACCTCGACCTGGTGGGCACCCACACCGCGTCGACATCTCCGCTCTTGAGCGCTGTTCCGCCCACCGGCAAGCCCCTCGTCTGGACCTTCATGCACCTGTTCCGGGTCAGCAACGGCATGATCGCCGAGCACTGGGCCTGTCGCGACGACCTCGGTCTGCTGGTGCAGCTGGGCGCTTTTCAAACACCCAGCCCGTAGGCACGAGGAACTGACCAACCCTTCAGTGACCATCCGCATCGCTCGATGCCACCACCCAACCCTGCGAGGCCGGGCAGGGGCCCGGATTCGGTCTAACACATCGGCGCCGAGGATGACGGGGTGAGGGGCGTTCCTATGTGGGGCGACATGTCCAGGTCCAGCACCGACAAAGACATTGGCGGGGGCCGCTCGCCCCAGATGTGCGCCAGGAACCGTCATTCGCCGCCCGTGCGGCCGTCGGCTTGCTGCTCGTCCTCGGGGATGTGCAGCACGATGTTCTTGACGGATTGTTACAAATCGCCCCGATCCCCCAATATGTGACTACCGAACTCACAGGAAAGCGAACTTAAGACGATGAGCAGCGATACCACGCCCACGCCCGACTCTGCCACAGAGAACATCGCTCCACTGCCCGCTCACGCGCGGCATTCCCGCTGCGGGCCTGCCTCGGCGGGGCCTCAACCGTCGAAGAAGACCATGAAGCACCTGATCGGCTACTCAGCCACCGCCCTCGCCCTCGGTGCAGCGGGCTGCGGCGCAGACACCAGCACTTTGCCCGCCGCCACCGTCCCGCCCGTCACCATCACGCAAAGTGTGACTCCACCCCCGATTGCTCAGACGGTCACCCAGACAGTGCGTGAGACCGTGACTTCAACCGCCCCCGAACTGGCAGTCACCACTGGCGCGGCAGCGCCGAAGGCGGCCGGCAAGATCACCGTTCCCGACGGTGTCGGTATGAACTATCAAGAGGCTCAAGACACCTGGAGGGCAACCGGCCTACACGTCGCTCCCGCCAAAGACGCAACCGGCGCGAACCGCCTGCCCGTCTTGGACTCGAATTGGATCGTGCTGTCCCAGGACCTGGAGCCCGGCAGCAAGGTCGCAGCCGACTCCTTCATCACCGCAACCATCAAGAAGAAGACCGATGACTGAGCACGGTGCGGCGGACAGGTGATTACTGCGAATCCGGCTGAAGCGCGATATTTGCCCATCGAGCTGGCCCCGAAAGCGCGGAGTCACCAAACCACAAGGCTGTAAGCAGTTGAGGCCCGCACCGACAGAAGTCGGTGCGGGCCTCTGACCTGCAAAAACACGGTCGGGCTGACAGGATTTGAACTTGTTCACTCGGCAGATCCCGAGGTCTCTCTGACCAGCAGTTTTGCCCAGCAATAGTAGGCTGACCTGCAAGGACGTCCACCTGGTCGATGGACCATGATGGACGGAAGTGGTCATGAATACACGTTCGTTCTTGCACGTATCTTGCACGGAGGGGCATCACAGTGCGCAAACCTGAGGAGCCCAAGGAGGCAGACGCGCCGGCTCCGGCACGTCCTGCGGGAGGAAACAACTCCGGGCGGCGTCGAGGATTCGGCAATCTTCGCCGGCTGCCATCACGGCGATATCAAGCCAGCTATCTCGGGCCAGACGCCAAGCGTCACCTTGCCCCCACCACGTTCCAGACCAAGGGGGACGCGGAGGGGTGGCTCAGCATCCAACGGGCCGCGATGACAGAGAACCGCTGGCGTCCTGCCCCCCGCTCCCCCGCAACGCGTCCAACCTTCGATGTCTACGCACACCAATGGTTGGTGGGTCGCGAACTTAAGGCCCGCACCCGGGCGGAGTACGCACGCCTCATCAACGTTCTCGTACCCGTCTTCGGCGATACTCCGCTCGATGCGATCACCCCCGAAGCGGTGAGGTCGTGGCATGCGGCCTGGGGCTCCGGTCGTCCCACTGCTCGCGCTCACGCCTACTCGCTCCTGCGAACCATCTTGAACACGGCCGTTGAGGAAGAGGCCCTGTCCACCAATCCGTGTCGCATCCGTGGCGCAGGCCGGGCCCCAGTCCGTCATGGCATGCGCCCGGCAACAATCGACGAGCTCACGCAGATTGCTCAGGCGATGCCTGAGCGATACCGCCTCATGGTGCACCTGGCCGCGTGGTGCGCCCTAAGGTTCGGGGAACTGACCGAGCTACGTCTCAAGGACGTCGACGAGCGTGCCTGCCTGATCCGCGTTCGGCGTGCCGTGACCTGGCCCGGTGGTCAGCCCGAGGTCGGAACCCCGAAGTCGGCGGCCGGCATACGAGACGTCAGCATCCCGCCGCACCTCATTCCCGTGATCCGCGACCACCTCGCGTCTCACGCCCAGCGCGGGCCGGACGGCCTGGTCTTTCCAAACACCGACGGCCACCACATGCACCACGGCAGTCTTTACAAGGTCTACAAGCCCGCTCGGTCTGCCGCAGGACGACCCGACCTGCGATGGCACGACCTTCGCCACACCGGTGCCACACTCGCTGCTCACGCTGGGGCCACCACCCGTGAACTGATGGACCGCCTCGGGCACTCCACCTCAGCAATGGCAATGCGCTATCAACACGTAGCTGACGACCGTCCGGCCGAGATCGCGAGACGCTTATCAGCACTGGCCCAGCAAGAGGGTGAGCCTGCCCGTAACTAACATCTGACCGTTCCCGGTTTGGTGGACACGAGGGCTGACACGGTCAAGTGCGAGCCATGGAGACACCACCACCTTGTCTCTGCAGCTGCTTAGTGATCTCGTCATTTGCCGTGTCAATCAGGGCGCGAGTGGCCCGCTCAGCCTCTTCTGCACTGCCGGACTCGATCGCATCCGTGATCGCTTGGTGGGACGCGACGGTCTCCGGTCCGAGGTCGTCTGGGAGAAGGTGTAGGTCTTCACGCGCCCTCAGCGCGGCCTCAACTGCGCCGGCGATCTGGGCCAGGATTCGATTCCCAGACCCGGTGAGGAGATCGGTGTGAAAGGCGATGTCGGCGGTGGTAAATGCACTCGCGTCGCCAGACTCGATGGCGGCTGACATCGCCTCGCAGTGCGACCGTAGCGTGGCGACTGCTGCTTCCTGTTCTCGAGTCTGCGCGAACCGTCTGGCGGCCAATGGTTCGACGGCAGTCCGCAGTTCGACAAGTTCCCTCAGTTGGGAGTCACGAGCCGGTCCCGCTACGCGCCACCCGATGACGTCACGGTCCAGCAGGTCCCAGCGCTCAACCGGCAGCACTCGCGTTCCGGTCTTCGGACGTGCCTCGACCATCCCCTTGGTTTCCAAGACCTTGAACGCCTCACGCACCACGGTTCGTGACACCCCGAAATGGCTCCCGATCTCGTCAGGCACGAGTTGCGAGTCGTAGCCTAACTCGCCGGCGGCAATGGCTTGCCCGAGCTCGTCCACCACGAGGGCATGCATGCCTCGTGGTGGACGAAGTGGTTGCGCTGCCATTGGGGGTCCTTCCTTCTCTGTCGGTGCCGCTATTGTGCCCGCCGGTCACCGTCGACGCGCGTTCAGGCGAACCGCACGCCAAGGCCGCCGTCCACTGCCCAGTCTGCGCCAGTCACGAACCCGGCCCGGCGAGACCCGAGAAAGCAGACGACCTGAGCGACGTCCTGCGGCGTTCCAAACCGTCCAAGTGGTTGCACAGCCAAGGCCCGCGCCCTGACATCCGGATCGAGATGCTGGTCGAAGTACTCCTCGACCAGCGCGGTGGCGATGTAGCCGGGGCTCACCGAATTGACTCGAATTCCGTGGGGGGCGACGTCCAGAGCGAGACTGCGGGTCATGCCGACGAGGCCCGCCTTAGCGGCTGCGTAAGGGAACATGCCCGCGCACGTCAGTGTCGCGTGCAGGGACGCCAGGTTCACGATGGACCCGTGCCCGGCTGCGATCATGGCGGGGAGGACCTCCTTGGAGGTCAACCACGCCCCTTTTAGGTCGACGTCGAAGACCGCATCCCACTCAGAGGTGGTCATCGTGGTCGCGTCTGCGTACGCGTTGCGGCCCGCGTTGTTGACCAGGACGGTCACATCGCCGACGGAGGCAGACACGGCGGAGATGGCACCAGTGACTGACTCCGGGCTGGTGACATCCATGCAGGCCGAGAAAACGTCGTGACCGCGAGCGGCGAGCACCTGAGCCGATACATGAACCGCATCGCCCATGACATCGACGAGCGCGACCAGTGCTCCTTCTTCAGCTGCCCGCTCGGCGCAGGCGAGGCCGATGCCGCGGGCGGCGCCGGTCACCAGGACGACCTCGCCCGCAAGAAGGCCTCCACTCATCCGGGGTACTCCTCCGTAACTTTCTCGCAGGCACTTGACTCTGCATTCGCGAACGCCGCGGCGTCGCGCAACAACTGCAGGTTCTCACGCATTCTCCCCGGTGTCGTACTGGCGAGCGCAGATCCGATACCGACGGCGAACGCCCCTGCTCGCAGCCAGGCCGGGACGGAGTCGATGCTCACTCCTCCGGTCGGCACGATGTGCAGTTGAGGCAGTGCTTCACGAACATCGGCCAATGCTGCGGGTGTCCACAGTCGTGCGGGGAACAGCTTGACTGCGTGGGCTCCGAGCTCGTGGGCATGCAGCATTTCTGTCGGCGTGGCGCACCCGGGCACGACAACGACTCCGTACCGTCCGGCGGCCGCGATGACCTCGGGGTGCAACGCCGGCGTCACGAGCAGTCGCGCACCCGCGCGGATGGCGGAGATAGCGGAGACGGCATCCAGGACGGTACCTGCCCCGACTAATGCCATCGGGTGGGCACGCACAACTCGGCGGATGGCGTCGAGGGCGTCCGGGGTGGTCAAGGAGATCTCGACCACGCCCGCGCCCAAGGACAACAGAGCGCTCGTTTGCACGAACGCCGTGTCGGCGTCTGGGGCACGAACGATGGCGATGTACCGGTAGGTGGCGATAGCGGTGAGGGTGCTCAGACTGGTTGGTCGGTGCCGCGCCCCCGCGAGGGTGGGGGCATGTCGCTCTGGCTGTGATTTGGTCACGGGGTCTCCTATCGGAGAACGTCGGCGCCGGAGGTGCCGAGGTCAGTCAGTTCCTGGCGGGTGGGCAGGCCTTCGATGTCACCACGGGTCGCCACGACGAGTGAGGCCACAGTGCAGGCTCGCTTGAGTCTTTCGGAGATCGGGAGCTCGTCGACATGGGCGCTGAGCCAGCCGGCTGCGAACGCGTCACCCGCCCCCACCGGGTCGACCACGGGAACAGGGCGTGCCGGCTGGTGCCAAGAGCGGGTTCCGTCGGTCGCGTAAGCGCCGTCCGCTCCTCGTTTGACGACGACGGTCGTGGGACCCGCGGCGAGGCACGCCTGGGGGTCGGGCAGCTCGAGGGTGAGCATCTCGGTGTCGCCGATGAGAACGGTGTCTGCCTTGGGAATGAGGCGCGCCATCAGGTCGCGCCATGTCACCGCGTCCGCCAGTCGCAACCGCACGTTGGGGTCGAAGCTGACGTGGACGCCGCTCTGGCGGGCAGTGTCCATGGCGAGCTCGACCGCAGCAAACGCCGAGTCGCTCAGGACTGCACTGAGACCGGTGACGTGCAGGACTCGGGCGTCACGCAGTACCTCCATGCGGAGGTCATCAGGGTGCAGGGCGGCTCCGGCGCTGTTGCTGCGGTGATATTCCACCGTGACGGGGCGACCTGCGGGGGCGTCACGCAGCAGCAACCCCGTTCCTCGTTCCGGATCCGTCACCAGGTGCTCGATGTCGACACCCTCGCCCTGTAGACGGGCCCGGACACGGCGTCCGGACGGGTCAGCGCCGACGCGCCCGAACATGGTGACGTGGTGTCCGAGTCTGGACAGGCCGCAGGCGACGTTAGCCTCGGCGCCGGCGATGGACGCCACGAAGGTCGGCGTCTGGCTGCTCGACAATCCGTCCACGGCCAGGAGCAGCAGCATGGTCTCGCCCAGGGTGACGACGTCGGTGGACACTCGCACGCCCGTCACCGACTCACCTGTGGGAGGTCGGCTGCGAACTCGTCGAGGAACGCATCCACGGTGTCTTGCTCTGTCTTGTCGAGAACCCATCCCGGCGCCCGGCAAACGTCGGTCTCGGTCAGCCCGCGCCGCATCGACACGCGCTTCTCCGCGGCGACGATGAGTTCGACATGCTGCATCCAGTACGACAGATAGGGCAGCATCCGTTGGTGCAGTGAGGTGGCCCCAACGGTGTCACCGGAGGTCCATAGACTCCAGAAGTGCTGGTATAGCTCGGTGAACGAGCAACCCGGCTGAACACCGACCGCACCACGTCGCAGCGCGTCCGGCAGCTGTAGCCCGGCGTACCCGACCATGCTCGGCAACGGCCGGGGAAGCAACGTGAGCGCCTCGATGAAGCGGCCGGGCGGGGCCGACTCCACCTTGACGTATGCGAGGTTCTCGTGCGCGTCGGCAAGCGCCCCGATAGCCTCCACCGTCAGGCACGTGCCCGTCTGCGCCGGTGCGTACTGCAGGACGACCGGGGTGGGAGCCACCGCCGTGAGGATGGCGCTTACGTGTGCGAGGACTTGGCCGGCCGACGGTCCGAGCTGATGGGGGGGGAGGATGTTGATCAAATCCGCGCCGGCCGTGACGGCTCGGGTAGCGCGCCGAACCGCCAAGTGGGTCGAGTGGTGCGGGACGGACACGACAGCGGCAGTTGAGGATCCGGCGGTCTGCCGGAGTAGCTCCGCGGTGAGCGCGTCTACCTCCGTGTCAGACAGTTTCAGCATTTCAGATGCGAACCCGGGGAACATGACACTGGCCACGCCCGTGGACAGCACATGGTCCACGATGCGTGAGAACCCGTCGATATCGAGTGTCTCGTCGTCCCGGAATGCAACCTCCAGGACGGGGCACACCCCAGACGGCACATTGGAGATGTCTCCCCCCCTCAAAGTGCGCAAGTCGTCGACCACCTCTGAGCGCGGTCCGCCAACGGCGTAGAAGCCACAGCCTGCTGGCACAAAGGTTCAGGCGGCCCAGCCCAATCATCAGCCATTTCAGAAGCTCGGGCGTTCGGGGGCGTCGCCGCTGCCGCCCACGAGAAAGTCGAGGTCGGCACCGGAGTCGGCCTGCGTCACATGGTCAACGTACAACCGTGTCCAGCCCCGCGCGCTTCGAGGTGGCGGTGCAGACCAGTCGACCAATCGCTGGGCCAGCTCTTCATCGGGTACCAGTGCGTTGATCCGTCGGGAAGGCACGTCCAGTTCGATCAGGTCGCCGGTGCGGATCAAAGCCAGCGGTCCCCCGGCAGCCGCCTCGGGCGCCACGTGCAGGATGCAGGTGCCGTAGGCGGTGCCGCTCATCCGCGCGTCGGTGATGCGGACCATGTCGGTGATGCCGGCGGCCAGGATGCGCTGCGGCAGAGGGAGGTTGCCCACCTCAGGCATCCCCGGGTAGCCGCGCGGGCCGAGGTTGCGAACCACGAGAACGGTGTCGGCGTCTACCGGTAGCTCCGGGTCGTCGACCACGTCGAGGTAGTCCTGCAGTGCGTCGAAGACGAGGGCGGGCCCGGTATGCGTCATCAGGTGCGGTGACGCGGCAGAGATCTTGAGGACGGCCCCGTCGGGCGCGAGGTTGCCACGCAGCACCGCCGTGCCGGAACCGGCCGGCTGGACGGGGTCAGAGAGGTCCCGGATGACGGTCACGTCGTAAGGCGCTTCAGGTGCGACGCTTTCCGAGAGCGTCTTTCCCGTTACCGTCAGGGCGTTGAGGTCGAGCAGGGGCGCCATTTGACGCAGTAGGGCTGGGACGCCGCCTGCGTACGCGAACTCCTCCATGAGGAACCGCCCGCTCGGCAGCAGGTCAGTCAGCAGCGGTACGTCGCGCCCGATGGTGTCGAAGTCGGCCAGGGTGAGGGAGACCTCGAGCCGTCCGGCGAGAGCAAGCAGGTGTAGGACGGCGTTCGTCGAGCCGCCGAGGGCGGCGTTGACCTTGACTGCGTTCTCCAAGGCGGCACGCGTCATGATGTCAGACGGCCGGATCGGCTCCCGCGCCAGTTCGACGGCACGCATTCCAGTGAGTTCCGCGAGCGCCGTGCGCCGTGAGTCGACCGCGGGATATGCGGCGGCACCGGGCAACTGCATACCGAGCGCTTCGGTCAGGCACGCCATTGTCGATGCCGTACCCATCGTCATGCAGTGCCCCGCAGAGCGGTTCAGGCAGGTTTCGAACTCGGTGAAGTCGGCTCGGGACGCTGCTCCCACACGCAGCGCCTCGGTCATCCTCCAGATATCCGTACCGGAGCCGACGTCCTTGCCGCGGAACTTCCCATTCAGCATGGGGCCCCCGGTCAGCAGTATCGTGGGCAGGTCGACGCTCGCTGCACCCATCAGGGCCGCGGGGGTCGTCTTGTCGCAACCGGTCAGCAGTACAGCGGCATCAAGGGGGTTGGCGCGCAGGTCCTCCTCTACCTCCATTGCCATGAGGTTGCGATACAACATCGAGGACGGCCGCAAGAACGGCTCTCCCAAACTCATGATGGGGAACTCCAGCGGTAAACCGCCGGCCGCGAGGACGCCCCGTTTCACGGCTTCAGCCAGTGAGCGCAGGTGCGCGTTGCACGGCGTGAGCTCGCTGAACGTGTTACCGATGCCGATCACCGGGCGGCCTTCGAGCATGGGGCTGCTCACCCCCATCGCGCGCAGGTGGTGCCGGGCGATGAACCCGTTCTTACCACCGTCACCGAGCCAGGTGCGTGAACGCAACGTATCGCTCATCCCTTCACGGCCCCAGCCGACAAACCGGAGACGAAAGCCTTCTGTGCAAAGACGAACAGGGCGACAACGGGAATCATCGAAAGGACGGAGGCTGCGATGAGTAGATGCGTGACAGGGATCGCAGGAAAGGTTCGAAGCGAGTTGATGAACACGGGATACGTCTTCTGGTCCTGGAGGTAGGTCAACGGAAGCAACAGCTGTGTCCAGCTGGACAGGAAGAGCCAGATCATCAGGCCCGCGACTCCGGGTCGCAGGATGGGCAAGACAACCTTGCGAAATGTCATGAGCTCTCCAGCACCGTCGATGCGGGCAGCTTCGAGAATCTCGTCTGGCACCGTGCTGATGACGAACTGGCGCATCCAGAATATGCCGAACGCCGGTGCGAGCTGGGGCAGGATGACCGCCCACAGCGAGTTCAACAGCCCGAGCCTCGATATGATGATGTAGTTGGTCGTCAGGGAGACCATGAGTGGAATCATCATGGTGGCCAGCAGGATTCGGAAGAGGAGGTCGCGGCCTGGGAAGTGCATCTTTGCGAACGCGTAGCCAGCGAGGGTGGCGAAGTAGGCGCCGGCGATGGTGACCACACCCGACACAACGAGACTGTTGCGCACGGCTGGCCAGAACTCCTGGTTCTGCAGCAGCAGTCGATAGTTCTCGAGGGTGAACGCATTGGGGATGACACGCTGCTTGGCTCCCAAGATCTGTTCCTTGGGTAAGAATGAGGTCGAGACGAGCCAGTAGATGGGAAAGACCATCGCGAGCCCTACGATCCACAGGAGGGCATTGGTGGACAGCACTCCGAACCACCGGGCCCTTCGCCCCGGTCCCCGAGACCCTTGCTCGGCCTCGCAATCCGCGAGAGCAGCGCTCGAACGCAGCGCACCGGCACCGGCACCGGCACCTCGGACACGGCCCTGGGCCACCGCTGCAGTCGGTTGGGTCGTAGACCCCAGAACGTCACCAGCCGCCGCTGGCCGCGACGAGCGCTGGATGGGTGTCTCAGTCATTGCGGGTAACCCTCAGCTGCAGCAGGGACAGGACCAAGACGACTGCGGCAACCGTGTACGAGATGGCGGAGGCGTAGCCGAGGTTGAAGTACTCGAAACCCTGTTTGAACATGTACGTGCCCAAGGTCAGTCCGGCTTGGTCCGGTCCTGCATCCGATCCGAACAGGACGTACGGTTCGTCGAACAGGTTGAAGGTGCCGATCGTCGACATGATGGTGGTGAACACCAGGGTGGGTTTCGACATCGGGACGATGATGCGCCAGAACGTCTGCCAGGCCGTCGCGCCGTCGACCCGGGCTGACTCGATGACATCGGTCGGGAGCGACTGGAGGGCCGCCAGGTGAATGGTCATGTTGTAGCCGACCCAGCGCCACAGGATGACCGCGGCCAGCACCGGCATGGCCACGTCTGGGTTGTTCTTCAGGTCTATCGCTGGTAGCCCGAGCGACTGGAGCACGATGTTGGGTAGCCCGAACACCGGGTCCATCAGGAGGAGGAAGAGGACACCGACCACGACGAGGGAAGGCAGGACGGGAAGGAAGAAGAAGGTGCGTAGCAGCGATTTGGCCCGAACCAGCTTTGAGTTCAACACGTACGCTAGAGCGAGCGCACCCAGTGAAAGGGCTGGCACGGTCAGCACCCAAAGGATGACGGTGTGCCACAACGCCTTCAGGAACGCCGGGTCCGACAGCAGCGCCGTGTAGTTGCCTAGAGCAACATACTGGCCACCGTTCCCGCCCTTCCAGTTGGTCAGGGACAACCCAGCAGAAGCGATCACGGCCACCAGCTGGAAGATGCCGAACACGAGGAAGAAGGGGGCGATGAAGGCGAAGGCGGCCCACTGTTTGCGCCCCGACGAGGCCTTCGGACGCCGCTCCGCCTTGGGCCTACGCCCGCGCAGACCCAAGGCGGAGCTGGGCGTCGGGGCTGTCACCTCACTGTGCCTTGTCGGTATCGGCGGCAACAGAGTCAAGCATGGACTTCGCGTCACCGGTGCCCGCGAGGAACGGACGGAGACGCTGCTTGAAGGCAGACTCAAGCTGGTTCGTTTTCAGGTTTTCGTAAAAGATCGGCGCGTCCTGAGCGGACTTCGCGACGATTTTCAGGAACGGGTCGTTGCCGAAGTACGGGTCACCAGCCTGAAAGCGTGCATCCTTCGCGGCGGGCAGAAACAGGTTCTCGACCAGCCCACCAACCTGGTAGTTCTTCCACCGTGAGTCCACGCGAAGCAGCCAGAACTGCAGGAACTTCCACGCCGCTTCGGGGTTCTTCGACTGCCCTGTGATCGCGATGGACGTGCCCCCGCGGATCGCGCCCCGGTTCCCGCCTGCGGTGAATGCGGGCAGTTCCATGGCGCCCCACTTACCGCTCATGTCCTTCAGAGTGGATTTGAGCGCGAAGGAGACCGAAGCCTGCTGCAGGATGGTCGCTACCTGATCGCCCTCGAACGCGGCCTTCTCCGCTTGTCCCGACGAGACATCGTTGAGGCTGATACCTGCCGTGCGGAACTTGGCGAGCATTTCGAGTGCTGTGACGCCCTCCGGCGCGTTAACGGCCACCTTGCCGTCCTTCGAGAAGTACAAACCCCCCTGCTGGTTCAGCATCATGTTGAAGTCGCTCATGATGTGGCCGGCAATGCCGTTGTCATTCGAGACCGGCAATGACATCACCATTTTTGTCTTGCCGCCGGAGGCGGTGTTCAGCGCCTTCCCTGCGGTGATGTAGTCGTCCCATGTCTTTATGCTGCTCGGGTCGATCCCGTACTTCTTGAACAGGTCTCGCCGATACACCATGACCGCTGCGTCAGCCTCCCAAGGGGCGGCCTGCAGCTGGCCGTTCGGACGAGCGATCTTGTCCCACTTGAACTCAGGGAAGTCGGTCTTGTAGGGCGTGAGACAGTCCGTCAGGTCGATCAACGGGAGGTTCCAGAACCGCGGCGCGTCCCGGTCCTGGACCATGGACATATCCGGGGCTCCCGCACCGCCGGCCAACGCGGTGGCCAGTTTGGTGTGCGTGTCAGACGTGGAGAAGTCGACGAACTTGACGTTGATGTTGGGGTAGATCTTGTGGAAGTCATCCATGACGTTCTTGGGAACGAGGTTGTACCAGCCCCAGAAAGTCAGGTCTGCCTTGATGGAGGGGTCAGGCGTCAGTGGCGCCGTTCCGGTGGGGTCGGGCTTTTGCTTGCTACAGAAGCTGGCTGGCAGCGCCGAGGCGCCGTCGGTTGACCCACCGGGTCCGGCGGGGCCACCAGCCGCACTCGCGCAGGCCGACGCGGTCAGGACGGCGGTGAGTGCAACACCAAGCCGCAAGGCGGCTCGCGGGGAGAAGCGGGTCATGGGTCCTCCGAGTACGAGTAATTAAGTAGTATAGTATGACTGTAGTATCATTGCCCTTGTCAAGGCTTTGCCGTGAAGTCATCCGACAGACCGACGAACGGATCGGTGCGGGCTGGTACGAGCAGTTCCCGGGTGCGGTTCAAACCCCAGTCGTCCAGCACTGCCAGCCGATCCGAACTGATACGTGCTGCGCTGTAGCGGCTCACGTGCTCAGACCACTCCTCTCGCCGTTCGATTCCGGGCCGGAGCATGAAGCAGTCGGCGTCATTGAGCCAGAACCGGCCTTGAGTGAACGCCCGCCCTTGGCTGGAGACGAGTGCGCTGGCCAAGCCGGGGCGAGAGTAGTCGGCGCCGGCAGGAGCCCACGTGAGGCCGACGTCAGGGCCGACGCGCATCGTGTCGACGAGTCCGATGGAGGGGAACATCGGCGCACCACAGCCCTGCAGGATGACGTCAGGCCCGATGGCGTCACGGATGAGGGTCAGGGCGTGTCGATAGGCGGTGATGGCATCCACGTCTTTGTCGTGACGGGCGCCGGGAAGGGCACCGGCGAACATGAAGTCGACCATCAGATATCCCATGCCGTAAGAGACCCAAGTCTGAAGCACGTCACGGATATAGGCCGCGGCCCCTGGATGGGTGATGTCGAGCGCGAAGCAGTCCTGGTCCCAGTTGTACAGGGCCACCGTGGGAGCCCCGTCCGCCGTTCGCACGACCCACTCAGGGTGCTCCGCGTACAGCCGGCTGTCCTCGCCCACGAGAAGGGGCGCGATCCAGAGTCCGGGTGTTCGGCCGCGCTGCGTGACCGCGTCGAGCGCACCCGGCAGGGAGGTGAAGCCGCCGGCCAGCTCGAGCCAGTCGCCGATACCGGCCTGGAACGCGTCGTCGAGTCTTACGACGCCAATGTCCAGACCGAGCCGATCCATGGCCTCAAGGTTCTCGATGAGGTCCGTCTCCGTGAAATGGGTGAAGTACTGGTACCAGCTGGCCCAGATTGGCGGCGTCGGCCGCAGTCGGGGGCGTCCGACCCGATCGAGGTATCGGTCGGCATACCGGGCCAAGGCGCCCGCGATACCACCGGGACCTTTGTCGACAACGACTTCGACAGGCCCGTCGGAACTGATGCTGACGACGCGTCGAGGCCCGTGACCCGGTTCGGCCTTGGCGCGGATGGTGGGAACGACGGAGCGGCCGTCGAGCGCCCCAACCACCGTCACCGGCCCGTTCGGTTCCCCTTGAACGGCGAGGAGGCCGTCACCCTGGTAGCTGTCATCGGGTTTAGGCACATCGGGGCGATAGCCGCTGATGGCGCGTGCCGCGCTTTGCGGGCGGTGACTCGGCGTTCCGAGGACGTACGCGCTGGAGGGTGTCCAGGACTGCCATCCGAACTCGTAGACGCGGGCGCGGTAGTCGGTGGCGGCACTTTCGGCGACCATGTCAAAACGGGTCATGCTCTCTCCTTGGCGCCCTGGTTGAGGTGATCGTGAGCCTCCTCTCTGCAGTTCGGCCCTGAACGACCGATCCTGACGTGCCTAGCTGGGCCCGGAGAGGACTTCGGTGGCGTGGCCATTCCGGTGTTCATGGAAACGCCTCACCCCGGCTCATCACCCGCGAGAGTGCTTCAACGATCAACGCACGTGACTCGTCGCCAAAACTCAGGTGCGCCGAGATGCGGACGCGATCGTGGCGGACACTGACGGTGACACCCTGTTCAGCGAGCTCGCGCCGGACCCGTTCGGAGTCGATGCCTGGCAAAGTGAAAGACACAACCGGCCCACGCTGCTCGAGACCCCACTTCGCTCCGATGACGTCTGCGTCGAAGGTGGCCAGCGTCTCGAGCACGCTTTGGACCACCTGCTGCTGTCGAAGGTGAACACCGGCGGGGCCAACGGCGTCGAGGGCCGACAGTGCGGCGTGCAAACCTGCGGCCGCTTCGAGGTCGACGTTGCTCGGAAGCAATCGTTCCGGTCCGCGCCCAAGGCTCGCGCTGACCACCGTCGCGTCGGGTGCAAGCTCCGGCATGGACGGCCAGCCGCCTAGTGCAGATTGAAGCCGGTCAACGACGTGGTCCCTCACCGCGAATACGGCCGCGCCCTGACCAGCTCGTAACCATTTTTGGCCACCGGCAACAACGACGTCTGCCGCATGCAGCTGGAGATCACAGATCCCAAGGCCCTGAATCGCGTCGACGACGAGGAGGCGGTGAGGGCCGATGACATCACGAATCTCAGACAGAGGTGCTCGCCACCCGGTGGCATAGTCGACCGCGGACACTGTGACCGCGATCGTGTTCGTGGTCAGCGCTCGGGCGATCTGGTCAGCACCAATGCTTCCATCCGGCGCCCGAGATGCCCGGGTGATGGTGGGCCCGCCGCGCGCGGAGGCCCGCAGCCAGGGAACGACGTTTGCCGGGAACTCCCCTACCGGCACGATGACGTCTCCTTGCGACGGCAGGGCAAACGCAACGCTCATCAGCGCTGCAGATGTCGAGGGTGCGATGGCACATTCGTGCTCGGCGAATCCCACGACATTGGCGGCCTGGTTCCTGGCCAGCTCTAGCAGATCCTCCAACGACGACACCGCGCCGACCCGTCCGCCCGCAAGCGTCTCCAGCGCCTTTACCCTGGCGGCCATGACACTGCCCAACGGCGGCCCCACCCTGGCGAAGTCCAGGTATCCAGGCGCTTCTCGACAATCCTGTAGATACACGGCCAGGGGGCCTGATAGAAGCCCAGGCGCCTCAGACCGAAACACATCCGAGGGATGCTGCCCGGCCCGCGAACCCTGTCTGGTCCCACTCATACGGCCACCAAGGGCTTGAGCGTAGAGCGCTGCAGCAGATGTCGGGTCGTCTCGAGCCCCCAGTCATCAAGCGCGTTCACGCGGTCGCTTGCGGCGCGCACCCCCGAGTACCTGTCGACGTGTGCAGCCCACCGGTCGCGGTGCTCTACCTCGGGCCGAACGATGATGCAGTCAGGGTCGTTGTGCCAGAAGCGACCGTGCATGAAAGCCCGACCCTCCCCCGACAGGACCGCGCCCGCTTGAGACGGCTGGCTGATGTCACCGCTCTCGGGCGCGAAGCGGGGGGCGGTGTCGCAAGATACGCGCATCCCGTCGACGGTTCCGATGCTTGGTAGGAGCGGCGCTCCGCAGCCAAGGATGGTCGCGCCGGATCCGACAGCGTCGCGGATTGCCCGCATCGCAATGGCGTAGTGGTCAAGGGCAGTAATACTTTCTCGCCGGCGGCCCTCCAGCGCACCGGCGAACAGGAAGTCGATCTTGAAGTAGTCGAACCCGTACTCCCGCCACGTCTGAAAGACCTGGCGTAGATAGTTCATCGCGCCAGGATGGGTGACGTCCAGTGCGTAGAGGTCCTGATCCCAGTTGTTTCCAGCCCACACCGGATTGCCGATGTCGTCAGTGACCAGCCAGTCGGGGTGCTTGGCGAACAGGTTTGAACGGGCTCCAACCCACAACGGAGCGATCCACACGCCGGCCCTTCGATGGCTGGCGTGAATGCGTCGGACGAGCTTCGGCAGAGACGTGAACCTGTCCGACAACTCAAGCCAGTCACCGACCTCACGTTGGAACGCGTCATCGACGCCGATGACATCGACTGGTAGGTCGTGCTTGTCGATCGCCTCCACGTTCTCGTACATGTCCGCTTCGGTCAGATGCGTGAAGTACTGGTACCACGGACACCAAACGGTCGGATACTCAGCCGGGAGCGCCACTTCGAGTGTTGCCGCCATCCGAACGGACCACCGAGCCAAGGCAGCACCCATACCCCCGGGGCCGGAGTCGACGTCGTGACGGACGCGCCCGCTGGCAGTGATGGTCGCTGTTTCCTTGTGTAGCTCGAGGCGGATGCTCGGACAATCAGCGCGTGGGTCCGGAGCATAGAACACGTGGGTAGCCCCATCGTCGGCCAGGGCAAGCAGCCCTTCACCCTGAAATCCAGTGCTCGGACCTCGGCGACCCGGCCGGTAAGAGGTCATCTGCCAGAGATCCGAGTGAGAACGTGGAGACGTCGCCGTGACGGGGTAGACGCCAGACGGGCTGAACGAGGACCACCCGTTCTCGAAAACGGTGGCGCACTCAGGGTTCACAACGACAGAAGTTACCGGGCTGAACCGGTGCTGCCACGAGGAAGAGCCGCTCCAGGTGGTGGGTGGACGTGACGACGACGGCTCAATCACAACGTTAATATACTACAATATGATTAATCTTGCTGCATTCCTCGCCTCGTGATCTCCGATCACCACCCGCCTTGTTCGGGTAGGGGTTTCGGTGCTGATGCGTCGGTCACGCCGGCTCATTGCTCGTAGTTGCGTCCCGTTGTGGCGCGTTATGGCACGAGGCGCTGACAATGGCCGTGTCGGGCCTCCCACAGGGAGTGAAACCGTGTCTTACCTGCGGAATGCGCTGAGTTGGCGAGAGGACTCGAACCCCTAGCCGCCTGTTTACAAGCCACACAGTGTTCGTGCTGCCTAATGCGGTCTTACCTGCACCGATGCTGTCGCCCTGGGGGTCCGCCAAGGCCCTCGTGCCATCAGCGTGCGATACGAAAGCGCACCGGGGTCCACACCTGTCACGGCCATGGCGAAGGCGCCTAAATTCACCAGGGTTGGAGGTGGGGGATCAGTTGGTGCATCGCGGTGACGATGTCGTGGGCCTTGGGAAGGTCCTCAGTGGTGTCCTCGACCGTCAGCTCGGGGTGTCCAGGCGGGGGTAGTCGGCGTCGTTGCGGGTCCGCCGTGGCCGACCGAACGGGCGGACCACGGTTCCGCTGCGGCCGAGCGCAGCGGCGACGGCCTCTTGGACCGCGAGATGCCAGCCGGCGCTGGTGGCCCGCAGCCCCTGGACCGCGAGGGCGGCGGCCATCGCCTTGCGGGCCGCGGCATACAGCAGGTCGTACCCGCCGGCCGGATCAGCGTCCGCGACGAGCTCGGCCGAGCGCAGGTGCCGGTCGGCATCGGCGAGCAAGCGGGTCGCGTTCTCGCCAGCGGGTGCCACTCGCTCGAGGTCGCCGGCGGCGAGCATGGCCTCGATCTCGGCCCGGCCGGTCTCCCACCGCGTCATGCCAGGTCACCTCCGGCCAGGGGGACCATCGGCCGGGACGTCACCGTCGACTTGAATGGGTCAGCCTCAGCCTTGTGCCACGCGGCTGGTCGGACCCGGCGGACGTTCACCTCACGGCCCAGCCGCTTCCCCGCGGCCGCGGCCACCTCATCGAGGACGTCCGGGTCCGCCGTCCCGACCACCAGCACGTCGATGTCACCAGGCACCGGGTCCGGCTGCTGGGCATACCTGGCCGCCCACGACCCGTAGATCCACGCCTCCCGTACCCCTGCCACGTCGGCCATCAGCCCCCGCAGCACCGACACCGGCCCGAACGTCACAGCCATCAACGCCGCTAGCGGCCCGAACACCACGTTCTCCGTCTCCGCCCGAACCAGACGCTGATTCCCCCGCCGCACCTGGCGGACCAACCCCGCCTCGGCCAGCCGGTTCACCTCCCGAGTCACCGTCGGCCCCGGCACCCCCACCGCCCGGCCGATCTCCACCAGCGAGGACTCCTGGTCCGGATGCAGCATTATCCACGCGATCATGTCCACCTGCGCCCGGGAGCGCAGCAACGGCAACAAGACCGGAGACGGCTCTTTCATAAATACGAGCACAACATCCGCTATACGGAAGGACACCACCCGCACCTCGCCGCCGACACGGCCGACCCCACCGCCATGACCTCGCCTCTCGAGGGCCGGCGTCGGTCAACACCGTCATGGTCCGGATCCCGTTGCGCACGTCACCGCCCGGACCACCCTTGGGCATGTGGTGCTTCTCGTGCCCCAGGTGCTCGGCCATCTCCTCCTCCAACGCCCGCCTGCGCCGCCGTGGCCGTGATCGTCTTCAGCAGCCCCTCCGGGCCCGTCAGGCAATCCCCGCGGGCACCGGCCGCCTTGACCAGCTCCCCCACCGCGGCCCGCTCAGCACCACCTGGCTTGGCGCCCTTCTTCGCTGCCTTCGGCATCGAGCTCATGCCGTTCAGGGTCTTGGTCATCGGTGACCAGCCTTCCTCGCCGACCATTGTCGGCGTGTTGGGCCAAAAACACAGTGAGCGGACAGTCCCGATGCCGGGCATCGGGCCCGTGCAGCCAGAATGGAGGTGTGTCGACAGAGTCCGGGCGCGAAGACGAGAGCACGGCCATCTCGTCAACGAACCCGGACCAGGAGTTGACTGGCCTGCATCGTGAAATGACCCGGTTGCGGAATGAGAACGCCCGGCTCCTTCGCCTCCTGGACTTGACGCCGGCGCAAGCTCGCCCACCTGGGCCGACGCAGACGGCCATCTTTGAGGCCGCGCCCGGTGCTGTGCATCTTGGCTCGCCACCGCCAGCCAAAGTGGCGTTCTACGCGGCGCTGTTCGGCGCCCGTACCGACGTGTATGCGGTGCGGTGGGACAACGCGCGCACCGGCCGTTCTGGCTGGATGCCGGCCGTTCGAGGCGGGTGGCGTAAAGGAATCCCCCCGGCCCAGCGGCAGTACCTGCCGCTGACCGCAGAGGTGCTCACCGCGCACCTGTCCGGCGAGATGGAGATCGGGCTTTACCCGATGCTGGACGGCGACCGGTGTCAGTGGTTGGCGGCGGACTTCGACGGACCTGCTGCGATGCTCGACGCGTTGGCCTACCTCAAAGCTGCCCGCGCAGTGGGCGCATCGGCCGCCCTGGAGGTGTCCCGCTCGGGGGTGGGGGCGCACGCTTGGTTGTTCTTCACCTCTGCGGTCCCGGCCGTGACGGCTCGACAGGTCGGCGCCGGCCTTTTGCGTGAGGCCATCGCCCAGCGAGGCCGGATGGATCTGAGCAGTTACGACCGGCTGTTCCCTTCCCAGGACGTGCTCCAGACCGGAGGGCTCGGCAACCTGATCGCGGCCCCACTTGCGGGTCAGGCCCGCCGCCGCGGCACCACCGTCTTCCTCGAACTTGCCACGATGGAACCCCACGAGGACCAGTGGACCTACCTGTCCAGCCTCGACCGGCTCACCCCCCGCAACGTAACCCGCCTTGCTCAGCAGCTGGGCGGGGCCCGGGCTGTCACGGTCGGCGTCGACGTCGACCGGCTCCGGGTGGCCACGGCCAGCAAGATCTCCGCTTCCCCACCGCCAGTAGTCCACGCTCAACTCGGGGCGAGGATCACCGTGACGGGCGCTGACCTGCCGCCCCCGCTGCTGGCCACGCTCAAACACGCCGCGTCGATGCCCAACCCGCTGTTCTACGAACGGCAGCGCCGCCGGGCCTCGACCTGGGATGTCCCCAGGTTCCTGCGCAGCTACGACGAGACCCTCGAGGGTGATCTCATCCTGCCTCGGGGACTGCTCGAGCGACTTGGCACACTCGTCGAGCAGGCCGGAAGCCACCTCCAGCTCAACGACGAACGCAGCCATGGGCAGAGCCACGCGTTCGCGTTCAGCGGGCTTTTGGAGCCACCGCAACAGGCCGCGCGCGAGGGCCTGCTGCGTCATGACCTGGCCGTGCTGGTCGCTCCGCCCGGCGCCGGCAAGACCGTCATCGCTTGCTCGGTCATCGCCCACCATGGGGTGTCCACGCTCGTCCTGGTGGATCGCAAGGCGCTGGCAGACCAGTGGCGTGAACGCGTGCATGACCTACTCGGGGTCAAAGCCGGGCAACGCGGCGGCGGCCGGACGAAAACTACCGGGATCCTGGACATCGCCACACTGCAGACCCTCTCCCGACGCGACGACCTGGCCGAGCTGACCACCGGGTACGGTCTGGTCGTGGTCGATGAATGCCATCACGTCCCGGCGGCGGCGTTCGAGCGCGCCGTCCGACAAATCCCGGCCCGCCGCTGGCTCGGCCTCACCGCAACCCCCTACCGGCGCGACCAGCTCGATGACCTCATCGCCTTGCAGATCGGACCGGTCCGGCACACCATCGCCCTCGCAGCTGCGGGGACGCTACCTACCGGCTCGCCCAACCTCATGACGCCCCACCCAGTGCTGAACCTCCATGCGACAGACTTCCGCTATGTCGGTGACCTCGACCCCTCCGCGCCAGGCGGAATCGCAGCCGTGCACCGCGACCTCGCCACCGACCCGGATCGAACCAACCAGATCGTTGACGACGTCACCGCCGCACTGACCCGTGGGCGACACTGCCTGATCCTGACTCAACGCACCGACCAACTGCAGCAAATCGCCGAAATCCTGACCGGTCGCGGACACGACCCCGTCATCCTTCGCGGCGGTATGGGAACCAAAGCCAGAGCCGCCGCTCACGCCCGACTCGAACCGACCGCGGGCGGGCCGCCGCTGCTGGTCGTTGCGACCGGCGCCTACATTGGCGAGGGCTTCGACTGCCCAGCGCTGGACACCCTGTTCCTCACTGCGCCGATCGCATTCAAGGGCAGGCTCGTTCAGTACGTCGGACGCGTGATGAGGCCCTACCCAGGTAAAAACACCGCCGAGGTCCACGACTACCACGACATCCACACCACTGTTCTGGCATCGTCACTGAGTAAACGCGCACCCGGTTACACCAGCCTCGGCTTCCCCGACCCCCGACGGCACCCCACCCCGTAAACATCGGGACGTTGTCCAACATCCTCGCTCCGGCATGATCGAGGACGCCGCACACGGGAATTGTAGATCGCCGACGGACACGACCAGCGCAGTGTTCTCAATGCCCTAACGCGGCTGGAAAGACGCAGCGCATTCGTGAGTCTCAGGCGACGCAGGGGTCTCGCGCGTGTTGTCGCTTGTTCCACGGCCCCGGCCAGGCTCGCTTACCTCGACAATGCATCACGGAGGGCCAGTGGTGCTGTCGGTGTAGTCCAAAACAATGGTTTGCGTGCGACGGCCAAACCAAGGTCGTTGGGAAGCATCTTGGCCCATTGGGTTCACGACGAGGCAACCTGGAGGGCCGAGTTGAAGGTGCTGCTCAGGAGCCGGTGTTTCCGACCGCGGTCGCCGACCTGGTTTTGGACCCACCGGCCCAGGCCCCGAGCAAGTTGCTCTGGCGACTCGCCAGCGATGGCCCGCCCGGGCCGATTGGGCTGATGACAGCAACGTTGCAGCACCGCTGGATCTGCAGCCAGCGCGTTCACGACATGTTAAGGGCGATTGGCTTCTGGCAGGGGGTCGTGACACCTGCCCGGCAGCGGTCACCTCGCCGGTTGGGGTGCCGACGTCAACAGTGCCGTGGCGCCCACCCGTCAGGTCTGGTCGTACTGGGGCCGAGTCCTTTCCGAGCTGGTGAGATCGGCAAGGCGATGAGGGCACGGACACCGGGGTCGGCGTCTTCGAGCGTGATGCTGCAGCCGTTGCGCGCCAAGAGCTCTCGGGTGATCGCTAGGCCGAGCCCGCTGCCGCCGCGGTCTCGGTCGCGGGCGTCGTCCAGCCGGGTGAACCGGTCGAAGACCCGCTGCCGGTCGGGCGCTGGGATGCCGTGGCCGTCGTCGGTGACGGTGACGGTGACATCGGTCGAACCGCCGGTCCGGCTGGCACCTATGGCAACGATCACCTGGCTTGCAGCGTGACGTACCGCGTTGTCCACCAGGTTGGTCATCGCCCTGAACAGGTCATCTCGCGACGCGTCGATGACCGCCTCGGTGTTGCCGCCGCGACGGACTGGAACCCGTGCCCCGGTGTACTTCCCGACTACCTCGTCAACGAGTGCACCGATGTCCACCGAGGTCACGGAAACCCTTCGGGAGGGTGCGTCGGTGCGGGCCAACAGCAGGAGGTCTTCTACAAGAGCGGTGAGGCGGGTCACGTCGCCGGTCAGCTCGGCAGGAAGCTGGCCGCCCTCACCGAGACGCTGGGCCACCTCGAGCTGGGTACGGATGCTCGCCAGCGGACTCCTCAGCTCGTGCGCGGCGTCGGCGACGAACGAGCGCTGCATGCGCCGGGCCGCCGCGACCCGGGCCAGCATCTCGTTGAGCGTCATCGCCAGAGCCGCCACCTCGTCACGGGTGGGCGGGACGGGCAGGCGTTCGTCGTGGTCGGAAGATCCGTCGATGCGGGCCGCGCGCCGACGCATCTGTTCGACCGGTCGTAGCGCGGCGGCGATGACCCGCCAAGCGATCAGGGCAAGCACGAGCAGCAGCAACGGGAAGATCACCAGGAGAAGATTCCGCAGCCGGGCGCTGGCCGAGTCGAGGTCTGCGGTCGGTAGAGCGGCCACCACGGCCACACGAGCGTTTGACGGTCCGGCTGCGACGGCAGCGACCTGGAGGTTCCCGGCGATCCCGGACCGGTTGCCCGGGACCAGCACCGTCTCGCCGTTGAGCGCCTCCCGCAGCTCCTCGGGAGTCAGCAGCGGGGTCAGCCGGTCGCCGGCGAGCGAGGCAGTGACGACGCGGTCTCGGTTGTCGATCACCTGCATGACCTGGGCGCCCGAGGTCGGCAACGGGTCGGGGACCTGGCCAGAGTCCAGGAGCAGAGCGAGCTGGAGCGCGCTCGAGCGAGCCTCGGCCTGGACGGAGCCCATCAGAGAGGTGGTCAGCACCAGGTAGAGGATTCCCCCGCCGATGAGGAGGGCACCCGCGACGCCGAGGACGCCGACGGTCATCAGCCGGCCGCGTAGCCCGATCCGCTCGATCCTGCTGGCGAACGACCTCATGGTGCGATCCGATAGCCGACCCCACGCACGGTCTGGATGCGCTCCCGGCCGAGCTTGCGGCGCAGGGTTCCTACGTAGACCTCGACGATGTTGGGGTCTTCTGCGTCGTCCCAGACCGCGTCGAGAAGCGTGTTCTTGGCGACGACCGCAGGCGCCGACCGCAGCAGGTGCTCGAGGACCAGGAACTCCCGCGGAGCCAGGTCGACCTCGACTCCATCGCTGTGGACCCGGTGGGTGGCCGGGTCCAGTCGCAACCCGCCGGCCTCGAGCACTGCAGGCCGGGGCCCGGGTTTGCGGCGTACCAGCGACCGCAGCCGAGCCAGCAGCACGACGAACGAGAACGGCTTGGTCAGGTAGTCGTCCGCTCCGTAGTCGAGCCCGTCCGCCACGTCGTACTCGCCGTCCTTGGCCGAGAGCAGCAGTACGGGCACCCAGTTCTGCTCCTCGCGAAGGGTCCGGACGACGGTGTACCCGGACGCACCGGGGAGCATGACGTCGAGGACGACCACGTCATAGGTGCCGAACCTCGCCGCTTCCAGCCCGGCAGGGCCGTCTACGACGTGGTCAACGACGTACCCTTCCGCGCCCAAACCGCGCACCAGGGCCCTGGCCATCCCGGGCTCGTCCTCAACGAGGAGCAGTCTCACAGTGACCAACTCTGCCACGAGCAACGGGCACGGCGAGGTCGATGAGACCCGGGGTCGAGGACTTCAGGATGCCTTCAGGTGGTCTGACGGATCATTGAGCCATGAGCTTGCTGGTTGACCACCCCCGCCTGCGTTGGGTCGCGCCCGCCGCCGCTGTCGCTGTGATCGCTGCGGGAGGTGTCTTCGTATCGCGTATCGCCAGCGCCGACACCGGGCTTCCACCCCGCAGCGCAGCCCAACTGCTCGCCGACGTGCAGCAGGCGAGCAGAAGCGGCCTCTCCGGGACCGTCGTCCAGACCGCAAATCTCGGCATCCCGCAGATCCCGAGCCTGTCAGGGAACGGGACTGGTGCCGTGGCGACCGGCACCGGCGTCTCGTCACTGACCTCGATCATCGCGGGCACTCACACCTGGCGGGTCTGGCTGGCCGGAGAGCAGCAGTCTCGGCTCGCCCTCCTCAGCGGAGCGAACGAGTCGGACATCATCCGCAATGAGTCTGACCTGTGGGTCTGGTCGAGCCGGGACAAGTCCGCGACTCACTACACCCTCCCGGCGAGCGCCGCAGCCAGTCCCACCCCGCCGGTCTCGCCAACCGACCTGCCGAAAACACCTGCCGACGGCGCTTCGGAGGCGCTCGCGGCCATCGACCCGAGCACGAGCGTGACCACCGACGGTGCCGCCTCGGTCGCCGGTCGCCAGGCGTACGAACTGGTCCTCCAACCCAAATCCCAGACGACACGCGTCGCGCAGGTCCGCATCGCCATCGACAGTGAGACCCACATCCCCTTGCGTGTGCAGGTCTACTCCACCAAGGCCGCCAACCCCGCTTTCGAAGTTGGCTTCACGTCCGTGGACTTCTCGACTCCGGATGCTCGCCAGTTCCAGTTCACTCCTCCCTCGGGGACCAAGGTCACCAACTCCGCCATCACGCCCCAGTCCGTCGGGGGCGGCGCCAAGCCGGCCACGCTCACCCACAGGCTCGTCGGCACCGGCTGGGACTCGGTGCTGGTCGCCACTCTTCCCGCCGACCTGGCGACGCGGCTGGGGCAACTTAAGCAGCTCCTGACTTCGCTACCCTCGGTATCCGGCTCGTGGGGTCGTGGGCGCGTCATCGACGGCACCCTGTTTTCGGCAGTGCTGACTGACGACGGGCGAGTGGCCGTCGGTGCGGTCTCGCCGAACGCCCTCTACGCAGCCCTGTCGGCCCCGTGACCCTGCCCGCCACCCGTGCTCCGGAGATCTCGACGGAGGACCGCCCACCCTCAGCCGTCGACCTCGCCATCGAGACGGTAGGCCTGACCAAGCGTTTCGGGGGGCGGGCTGCCGTCGACGGGCTCCAGCTCGAGGTGCCGCGCGGGTCGGTCTACGGGTTCCTCGGACCCAACGGCTCCGGCAAGACGACAACGATCCGCATGCTGCTCGGCCTGGTTGAGCCGACCTCAGGCACTCGTTCGTTACTCGGCTGCCGGGTCCCCTCCGAGTCAGCCACGGTCCTTCCCCGCGTGGGCGCCCTTGTTGAAGGTCCGGCCTTCCACCCCTACCTCTCCGGCCGGCGCAACCTGGCCCGGCTCGACGCTGCCGACCTCTGGAGCGACCCACGGACCGCGAGCCGCCGGATCGACGCGGCCCTCGACCGGGTCGGGCTTCTGGCGGCGGCCACCAAGCACTACCGGGCGTACTCGCTGGGCATGCGCCAGCGTCTCGCGATCGCGGGCACGGTCCTCGCCCACCGGGACCTGCTGGTCCTTGACGAGCCCACCAACGGGCTCGACCCCCAAGGAACGCGTGAGGTGCGCCACCTCGTGGAGTCGCTCGCGCACGACGGAGCAACGGTGTTCATCTCGAGCCACCTGCTCTCCGAGGTCGAACAGATCTGCACCCATCTGGGAGTGATGAGCGACGGACGGCTCGTCGCCCAGGGGCCGACGCAGGAGCTGCGCAGCCGGGGGGAGAGGACCGTACGCGTGACGACGCCGCAGCCCACCGAGGCCGCCGAGGTTCTGCGCGGGCTGGGTGTCAGTGGTGTCGAGGTTGGTGCCGGCGAGGTCCACGGGACTCCGGGCGCCACCGAACCCGAGGTGATCGTCGCCGCGCTCGTGCACGCCGACGTGCGCGTGCGGGGGTTCGCCGTGATGACGCCGAGCCTCGAGGACCTGTTCGTCGACCTGACCGGGGAGGGCTTCGATGTCAGTGGCTGAACGGCTCTCCCGACCAACCCGAAAGCGCGGACGTGTCGTCTCGACCCGGTTGCTGCGCAGTGAGATCGGCCTCATCGCGGGTCGACGACGCAATCAGATGGGACTACTGGTCCTCGCGGCGCTGCCCATCGTCCTGGCGATCGCTGTCAAGGTCTCTAACCGCACGGCTGGCGGCGGCCCGGACTTCCTCGACTCGGTAACCTCCAACGGGCTCTTCGTGTCGCTGGCCGCACTGACCGTTGAGATGGGGCTGTTTCTCCCGCTCGCCATCGCCATGCTCGCCGGAGACGCGGTCGCGGGTGAGGCGAACCTTGGGACGCTGCGCTACCTTCTCACCGTTCCGGTGAGAAGGACCAGGCTGCTGGTGGTCAAGTACGCGTCGCTGTGCTTCGGAGCCCTCTGGGGGGTAACGGTCGTGGCGGTGGTCGGCGCGGCCATCGGGATCGCCCTGTTTGGCACCGGACCGCTCACGACCCTTTCCGGTTCGCAGCTCCCGTTCGGCGCTGCCTCCGGACGCCTCGTGCTCGTTGTTCTTTACTGCAGCGCCGGCATCGCGGCACTCGGGGCGGTGGGGCTGTTCATCTCCACGCTCACGGAGCAGCCGATCGCCGCGACCATCGCCCTGACGATCTTCACCATTCTTTCCTGGATCCTCGATGGCGTCCCGCAACTGGACTGGCTGCACCCATGGCTGATCGTCGACCAGTGGCTCGCCTTCGCGGACCTGCTACGCGACCCGCCGTTCTGGGACAACATCCTGCGCGGGCTCTCGGTAGATGCTGGGTACGCCGTGGTCTTTTGGCTCCTCGCGTGGGCGCGGTTGGCGGGCAAGGACATCACGAGCTGAACTGCCGCGAACCAGGACTGTCCGAGGCGAACCTGCACTCCAATGCGACAGTCCGCAGCAGCAGACTCCCGGAGACTCGCTTCGCTTCGTGAAGCTGCCACCCTCGACCCGGCCGACGGTCGACACTCTCTGGGACCAGCGGCAGGCCCCGCACACCCCTGCGCCTCGCTCTGCGCCGCCCAAGGCAGCCCCGATACCGCGGCAGTCCCCCGCGCCGGACTGCGCGCCGGCTACCGGCCCCACAATGAAGAAACGTCGGACCAGAGGCGCGGCCTGGCGCGGCGTAATGGCGGGCGTGATCCTCATGGCCGCCTCCGTTTCCAGCCTCTCCAAGTCGCAAGCCTTCGCAAAGCCCGAGACTGGCCCCCTTCGGACACTGCTGTTCGGGCTCGGCGCCACGTCGCCATCATCTCGCTGGGTCGGCGGTTGACGGGCTGGTTTAGACGTGTGAACCGCAGCCGGTGTGGCGACCATCAGGGGGTCGGCCCACCGTCAAGGCCAGCATCGAGACTTTCACTTCGCATCGAAGCGCCGCTCGCCTACAGCCTCCTTCGCCCTGGACGTGGAAGGTCCGCGAGCACAGCCCGTGTTGAGCTGGAACAGGTTGGGCTGATACTGCGGTTCGTGAAGCCGGAGCAGCACCAGGGCAACCCTCCGATCTCGCGGCGTACGACGCGTCCTGTCTCGAGTCTCTCGAAGGCAAAGGACGCATAGGGCTATCCATCTGAGCCGACTATTCTGGTGTGATGCAGTACCGCGGCTCGCAGGGTGGCGCCCTGTACCCGCGTTCGTTGGGCGAGTTCCAGTTATGGTTTGCCACGGACGCGGACTGCTTGGACTATCTGGAGTGGCTGCGCTGGCCGGACGGGTTCCTCTGCCCACGATGTGAAAACGTCGGGGGTTGGCGGGTCTCGGACGGCAGCTTCAAGTGCGCCAGATGCAAGGCCCAGACGGCGGTGACGGCGGGCACGCTGTTCGACCGACGTCGCACGCCGTTGACGGTGTGGTTTCAGGTCTGCTGGGAGTTCGCCACGGCTAAGGATGGTGTCTCGGCGTTGGCAGTGAAGCGGACCTTGCAGATCGGCTCATACCAGACCGCGTGGGCGATGCTGCACCGACTGCGTTCGGTGCTGATCCGTCCCGGCCGAGAACTGCTGTCCGGGCAGGTGGAGGTCGATGAGACCTACATCGGTGGCGAGGAGGCATGCCTGGCCGGCGGCCGGGCCAAGGGCAAGAAGGCGCTGGTCGCCGTTGCTTTCTTGAAGCGCCGAAACGCACCCTTTCCCTCCAGCGAGCGGCTGAGGCGCTCGCCGGCGCCGCGCTTGCTGATGCCTTCGGCGAAGTCGACCATGTCCTGGTACCAGACGTGGGTCGGGAGGGGGTCGATCGGGATCAGGTCCAGCTCGTCGAGCTCGACCGGGTTCTCACCGTCGATGCCCGTGTCGCTGGTCCAGAAAGCAACCTCGCCGGTTCTCGGGTCGATCAACCACCGATGCTCGTAGTCGGTCTGATCTGCCAGCGCGGTGGCGATCTCCTCAACGTCGATGGCGTCCAGGTCGAGCATGTACTCAGCGTAGGACCGGAGTGGGTCGCGTGCACCAGTCAACGGCTGGCGGGCGCTGAGCGACTCGCGGCGAAGGGTCTACGTCTGGTTTTCGCTCATCGTTGGGATGTCACGCTCGAGTTCGATAGGATGGAGTCCTACTAGATGGAGGTGTGCGATGAGGACAACGCGGCAGATGAGCGTGACCCTGCCTCACGAGATGGCCAACATGGTGCGTGCCAAGGTCACTTCCGGGGAGTACGCCTCCGAGAGCGAGGTCATCCGTGACGGCCTGCGCGCCCTGGCTGCCCGCGACCGTGCCGTCGAGTCGTGGCTGCGCGATCAGGTGGTGCCGGCCTACGACCGGCTGCACGCCGACCCGGACAGCGTCCTCACCGTTGACGCGGTCCGTGCTCGCCTGGGCGCCGTGCGCGAACAGTGACCTATCGCGTCCGGTTCGCCCGCGAGGCCGCCGACCAACTCGAGGACCTCTACGGGTACATCAGCCGGTCAGCGACCCCGGCCATCTCGGCAGGGTACGTCGACGCGATCGTGGAGCATTGCGAAGGGCTGGCAGTCTTTCCGCACCGAGGCCAGTCGCGCGAAGATCTGCGACCCGGACTGCGGACCGTGTCGTACCGCAAGCGTGTCGTGATTGCCTTCAGCGTCGATGAGGCCATCAAGCAGGTCACGATCTTGGGTGTCTTCTACGGCGGGCAGGACTACGAGTCATCTCTGAGCGAGCCCGACGAGTAGCCCCGCACGCGGCGAATAGACACAGTCTGGGACAGCTCGGTCAGGTCAATCACCGGGGAGCGACGGATCCCCCCTGACGGGTGTCCTCGAAACGGTTCTTCGGGGGATCGCGATCGAGGCACACAAAACCATGCCGGCCGGAACACAGCCTCGGCAGCGGTTCGAATCCGCGTCTGGACACGTCGCAGCTTGGTGGCACCTGGATTCCGGTCCTCGAGTCGTCTGCCCACGTCGAAGAACGACTTCACGGAGACCTACCGTTTCGATAACAGCGGGCAACACGCACGGTGGTGCGACGAGGGACCTGCCCGCGTGTGCCCGGCTAGCCTCGCACGGCACCATCAATCGCTCGATCGACGCCATAGACACCGAGTTCGAGCAGGCGGTCAAAGATGTCGAGAAGCGCAGCGACGCGCTCCCGGCCCCGAGTCTGTGCGAGTCCCCGGAAAACGAGTTCGGAGATATAGTGGTCATCTGCGGCACCGGTCCGAATGTCTGCGACGTCGCTGCCATAAACGTTGAGAAAGCGGTGTGCGGCGAGGTCCACGAGGTCGTCTACCTTGTCCGGCGCTTCCTGCAGCGTGATGAGCAGTTGCGGGGTCGCGTGCACGTAGCTTGGTGACGCGATCAATTCAGCCAGGAACTCGGCGTAAGGGCGCAGGTCGTCTCCACGCAGGTGACCGGCCAGGGTGCCCACCTGTTTCCGAACCTGATCGTCCTTGTCATGCATCAGGCGGTGCAGAGTCGACAGCACGAGTTCTGAGTCGGCGGATCGATCAACCCTTGCGGCGCAGACATGTCTCAGGACGTGGGGGGTGATGGTCTTGCCGGTCAGGCTCGGGCAGGATGCTGCGGCGGTTTCGGCGTGGAGGGTCAGGCGGGCGCAGCGGACCCCGCATTCTTCGAGTCGACCCGAACGATGTTGACAACATGATGGTTCGACTCCCAACCCGCTGACTGACCTGATCGTCTGGGTGGTTGTTCACCGAGGGCCAGGTTACCCGGAGCCTGGTTGGTGTGCTCATTCGTCACGATCAATTCGAAGCCCGCTTGGATGCTGCACTCCGGAGGCCAGAACCGATAGGGCCGCTGCGATCTCGACATCGCGGCCTGCCGCGGCGTGCTGGTAGCGGAGGGCGGCCGCCACCGACGAATGGCCCAGTCGCTGTTGCAATTCCGCAAGTGTCGCTCCAGTCATCGCCGCCCACGTCGCCCCAGTGTGTCGAAGGTCGTGGACTCTGAGGTCTTCCCTCCCCGCTAAGACCCGGGCCTTGTGGAAGGCGTCCTGAAACACGGTTGGTTGCAGGTGGCTAAGACCGTCTCGAGCTGGTAAAAGAAGCGCCTCTTTCTCTCGACCCACATGTCGGGCGAGGTGCTCGGTCAGGGCGGGGATGACATGCGGTGGCACGGTCACCGACCGACGGCCGGCAGCTGACTTCGGGGTGCCGACAATGGGCGCACCCCTGACTCTCGCTACCGAGCGCTCGATCTGCACCGTACCCCTGGTGAGGTCGATGTCCTTTCGGCGAAGCTCAAGTACCTCCCCAATTCGAAGAGCGCACCAGGAACACAGGAGGGCGATGGCGCGTCGATTCTCGGGAAGGGCCGAGACGACGCCCTGTCGCTGGCGGGGTGACGCACAAAAGCCGACCCCAAATGGTCAAGGCGTTAAGACCCAGCACGCAATGGCCGGGCGTAGCCATTGGCCGATGCCGCCCATCTGCGAAATGGTGGTCTTAACGTTCGTCGAGGAGCGGACTGAGGTGACGCGAACCGAGGGCTCGGACAGCCTGGGCTGCTGCTGACCGCAGCGCAGACCCGACCCCTTCGCCACCTCTGGTAGCGGACAAGAAGCCAGCCAGAAACGCGTCGCCCGCCCCGTTGGTATCAACCACCGTCGCGGGTAGCGCGTCGACTTGATGCCACCCCGCGGCGTCTAAGGCGATGGCACCCTCGGAAGCCCGCGTGCACACCACGAGCTGCTTGCCCTCAGCGCGCATCTCGAGCATCAATGATCGAGGGTCTGGTAAGGCGTCGCTGCTCATGAACACGATGTCGGCTGCATCCCGAAAGGGCCGGTGATAGGCCGATTGACCGTCGTAGTCGTGTAGGTCTGTCCACACCGTTGCCTGACTCGACACGGCGTACGGGATCGCGTCTCGGGCGCGCTCGGACAGGTCGAGGACTACGTGGTCGGCACGCCCGATCGCCTCTTGCGTTTCTACCGGGACCGCTCCGGGCGGCACCGCCGGGAGGGACAGGTAGATAGACACCCGGGCGGCGCCGGCCATCAGATTCAGGTGTTGCTCGGAACGCCCGCTGGCACGCTCAAGCACCACATCGAGCCCACGATTTGTGAGGGCAGTGCGGATGAGGTCCGCCACGTCATCATCACCTACGACCGTGCTCAACAGCAGCGGCCGAACACCTAGTTCGGCGAGGTGCAACGTCTTCCCCGCGGACGTACCACCCAGCGTTGTCCACGATCCCGACGCGAACAATGTTTGCGGGCGTTGAGCGGGCAGGTGAGCTAGCTGGACAATCGTGTTCCAGGACGATGGCCCCACCACCACAACCCCATTGCTGCTTCGTGTCACACAAATGAGTATCCCCTCTGGAGCGTTCCCCCCGCCACACTGCGGCCGGCCCGAGCTGGGTTAAACCACCCCAGCCCGGGCCGGCCTGATGCTCAACCGGTCCACCACCTAACGTTCCGGTGAGGTGAGACGGGTCCAGTGAGCGACAGACGCTGCGGACCGGCAAGATTCGGTCCGAGTCGAATGAGTCGACTCCGAGCACATAGCCGTCATAGACCTGACCTAACGGCACCCGGAACGGGCAACCACCCCGGGGCCGAGAAGAACCACCACCCGTCACGAACCACCCGCCCCGGCTGGTTCCCCACCTGAGCACTGAAGGGGTCAACATCATGGTTCGCAACAAACTGGCCAGGGCAGTTTCCGCCCTGACACTCACCCTCGGAGTCACCGCCAGCGGCATAATTTGGGACTCGGTCGGAACCCAATCCGCCCCCACCACCGCCAGCGGTATTGTCTGGGACTCGGTCGGCCACCACGGCGGGTCTGCCGCGACCGATGACGGCAACCACTGGGGCTGAAGCGGTTCCAGAACCGGAGCACCGCCGCCGCCCTAACGAAGTCGTTCACCTCGCACCTATGGAATCCCCTTCGGCACAACCAGATTGGACGGCATGCCACAATGGCAATGGCCCAGTCTTCTGATGCCACGACGTGACCGTCGATTCTCCGGCTAGGTGCTGTGAGGAACTACTCGTGTTGCACCCTTGGACCCGCTGACCCGTCGAACCGTCTCGCCCCCCGGTATCGCGGTCAGCGACCCCACGGCCCCGGTGTGACGAGACCCCCGTCACGCCGGGGCCGGCCGGACACGCACATGCGGCACCACCTCGACGGCGCCCCTTCTTGCAACGAACTCGACACCTCGCGACGGCGGTCCGAACCATGTCTGAGGTTGGCGACTCTGGCGTCACCCAGATCACGAAGCCGAACCAAGTCAGCACGGAGCCTGCTGACAGCTGAACATCATGCGTCATCGCCATACCCCCTTCCTCAGAGCGGCACCGCGAGGCGAGCCCAGAACCAGTCGTCTGGGTTCACCCCAGCCCATGGCGCGCCTCACAAGGGCACTACGTCTTTGACCCACACACGAAACGTCCCGCGCCCCTACGGCCCGGTCGCTCCGCAGCCGGAGCCACACTGCCCGCTGCCGCGTGGCCCTGGGGTAGGTCGGTGGTGGGGTCGGTCTACCCGGCCCAAAGTTCTTCGACGCCCAGCCCTGCCCTGCCGTCCCACACCGACAGATGCCGTTCTGCCAGCATCTTCGCCAAGGGTCCAAGGTGCTGCGCTGTACCGTTCGTCGGCTCGTTATGCTGCAGGGATCATCGTCTCAGCGGTCCGACTCCTTGATGCCCCTCTGTGTTTCGTGGAGCCGGCACGCACTCACGCTGCAGTTCACCCCGGGTGGGCCAACCCTCCTCGGACCGATTCGGCGTAACGGACACCAACGCAGCACCCCAGCACCCCAGCATCACCGGGTCGATACGACGGGTCCATGCCAACACCTCCACTCGAGAGTCGTTGCCGGCCAGCAACATTCGGTCTATGTCGAATGAATCGACTCCGAACAGCAAGTGTCATACACCTGAGACACCCGTCCACCACACCGCCCAGTAGCCACCAAGGCGGCCACCAACCGACGACCTCGCGCGGCTGACCTGGACCCGCGGGCGAGGGTTGACCGCGCTGGCCACCGTGTCCTCACAGTGTCCGTTCGCACTGATGAAACGCTGTTCGAGAGTCGGAGCACGATCGTGAAGGATGCACACGTTTCCCCCAGGGGAGAGTCCCGCGCTGGGCTGGATAAGAGGCCCGCTCAGATCCAGGACATGTTCGATCATGTCGCCCGCCGCTATGACCTGGTGAACATGGTAATGACCGGTGGGCAAGTCCGTCGATGGCGAAAGGCTACGACGGTGGCCATCGCCCCACGTCGCGGCGAACGCATCCTTGATCTTGCTGCCGGGACGGGAACATCTTCGACGCCGCTGGTCGCAGCGGGTGCCCGGGTGGTGGCCTGTGACCGGTCAAGAGGCATGGTCGAGGTGGGACGACGCCAGTGTCCCGGACTGCAATTCGTCGAAGGGGACGCATTGGACCTTCCCTTCGACGACGCCTCGTTCGACACCGTGACTATCTCCTACGGTCTGCGCAACATCGAGAACCCCCTCGCAGCCCTTCAGGAGATGCGACGCGTCGTCAGAGACGGCGGCCGGATCGTCGTCGCAGAGTTCTCAACCCCGACCTGGGGCCTGCTCCGGGGTCTCTACCGGCACTACCTTCCACGAGCGATCCCGCTTGTTGGCCGACTCGTGTCGTCCAACCCATTGGCCTACCAGTACCTCGCTGAGTCAGTGGCCGACTGGCCAGATCAGCAGGCGCTGGATCATGTGCTCGCAACTGCGGGGTGGGCCGACGTCGGGCACCGGAATCTAACCGCGGGCATCGTCGCCCTGCACTTCGCCTGGAATGGTCATCGTCCCCGCTAGCCGTGAGCGCTGCGGGCCACGTCCAAGTTAAGTCCCACGCGCCAGGAGGTCTAGGGCCGGGCTAGTGGCTCGTGTTTGAAGTTGGCTGACGGTTGGCTTTCTTGAGGACTTGTTCGGCGATCTTGTCCACACGAACGGGTGGCAGCGGTCGTTCCAGCCATCGATGAAGGCTCGGATCTTCGCGTTGAGATCTCTGACGGACCCGAAAGAGCCGCGGTGGATGGCCTGGCGTTCGATGATCCCGAACCACACCTCGGCCAGGTTGAGCCACGACCCGGAAGTCGCGGTGTTGTGGACGTGGATCCGCGGGTTCGCCGCGAGCCAGCCCCGCACCTCGACCTTCTTGTGGGTGGCGTAGTTGTCCAGCACCAGGTGCAACGCCTGCCCATCGCCGCGGTCGGGGTAGGCCCGGGCGACCTGCTTGAGAAACGCGAGGAACTCCTGGTGGCGGTGGCGCGGTTTGCAGGCTGCGGTCACTTTTCCGGTGGCGATCTCCAGCGACGCGAACAAGGTCGAGGTCCCGGCACGAGCCGCGGCTTCAGCGTCGATGGGGTCGGACTTGCCTCGGGTACGCCGGACCCGACGGTTCGGGCGGCACACCTCGTGGACGCTCGCGCCGGCTGCTTGCAGCACTCTGCTCAGGCCTGCGCCGTAGCTGCTGGTGCCTTCGATGCCCCAACGGCAGCCCGGGCCCAGTTCGTGGGCCCACCGCAACAGGTCTTTGAGCCCAGCCGGGTCAGTGCTGCTGGCATGTTCACCCAGCCGGCGGCCGAGGCCATCGACCGCGACGGCAACGTGGAGATCCTTGTGGGTATCGACGCCGACAATGACGGCGCCGACGCCGGTAGCGCCGTGGAGTTCTTCTGGCATGGCTGGTGGTGCCACCTTCGGTATGGATCGGATACGTGTGGCGGGCCAGCAGCCGACGGGTTGTCGACAGCACAGTGATGAGGGCCTGTTCGCCCAGGCTTCTATCAAGTCAGGCAACGCGTCTAGTAATCGCTGGCTCGCAGGTCCTGAGGCGGTCGACCAATCCGTTCAAAGGCAACCCGTGAGGGCGCCGGTGTTTCTGCGAGTCAGACCGCCTCAGGACTTGCCAACCAGTCTCACTGTGTTTCTGGCATGTGATCTCAGAGGTTTTCGTCGGCCGGCATGCGGTCAGCGAAGGTGACGGCGAAAGCGTTGAGGGCGGGCTTCCACCGCATGGTCCATCGTGCCTGCCCCGTGCCCTTGGGGTCCAGCCCCCGCGTCACCAGGTACAGACACTTCAACGCGGCCTGCTCCGTGGGGAAGTGACCCCGCGCCCCGACCGCCCGCCGGTAGCGGGCGTTCAGAGACTCGATCGCGTTCGTAAAGAACAGGATCCGGCGGATCTCGACGTCGTAGAGGCTGTCGCAAAATGGGGTGTCGCGGCGGGGCTCTGGGACTCCGGTTTGGGAGTACGGTGTGTGGCCAACTCCTACCGCCCAGTGCGGCGTGATCAGGCGTTTCTTCTCGCCCCGGACATGCGCGAGTGGCTCCCCGCGGACCACTTGGTGTGGTTCCTGCTCGACACGTTGGACGCGGTGGATACCAGCGACTTTGACCGGTGCCGTCGTCTCGGTGGGGTAGGCGCCCGCGGGTATGACCCGACCATGCTGCTTGGTCTGCTGATGTACGCCTACTGCCGTGGGGTGCGGTCCTCGCGTCAGGTCGAGCGGTTGTGCGCCATGGATGTGGCGTTCCGGGTGCTGTGCGTCCAAGACGTTCTTGACCACAGCACGATCGCGCGGTTCCGTGTGGACTGCCAAGACGCGTTCGCGGCGTTGTTCACTCAAGTGTTGCTGGTCGCCGCCCATGCTGGGCTGGCCCGGTTCGGGACAGTCGCGATCGACGGCACCAAGATCGCGGCTAACGCTTCGCTGGACGCCAACCGCGGCCAGGAGTGGCTGGAGCGTCAGGTGGGCGAGATGATCGCGGACGCCGAGCAGACCGACGCGGCCGAGGACGCAGCCGCCGCCTGCGGAGGCGAGGGATCCTCGGACCGGGTTCCCGGGCCGCTGGGTGATCGCTCCGGCCGGGCTCGGCGGATCCGTGCGGCGGCCGCTGAGGTCGCAGCCCAAGCCGGGCGGCGAGCCCGCGCGGACCAAAGGCGGGACGAGGCGGCCGTGGAGCGTCGCCGGCGCTCAGAGGCCGGCGAACCGGTGCGCGGTCGTATCCCTGAGGGGCCGCACCGCCTCGGTGAGGCCCAAGCGCACTTGGCGCGCGAGGTCGCCGAGCATCAGGGCAAGCTTGATCGGCGTGCGGCCGCCGTCGCGCAGGGTCGGGCCCTGCCGGGGCGGCCTCCGGTACCGATGGAGGCCAGCAGCCGGGTGGCGCGCGCCCGCCGGGTGGTCCAAGCTGCGGAGCAGGCCGCTGAGCCGGTTCACGCCAAAGCAACCAAGTCGAGCCGGGCAGCGGCGGCAGGCCTGCCGAAAGTCGTTGCGAACACGACCGATCCGCAGTCTCGGATCATGCCCACACGCAAGGGTTTCGTACAGGGCTACAACACCCAGGTCGCGGTGACCGCCGATCAGATCATCGTCGCTGTCCAAGTTGGACAGGCCACCACCGACCAAGGCTCGTTCGTGCCGATGCTCAACGCCGCACAGGAAGCCGCTGCGTTGCTGCATGCGCACACCGGCAACGAGGAGCACGTGATCGGCACGGTCCTTGCCGACGCCGGGTACGCCAGCGACACCAACCTCCTCGGCGCCCGGCCCGCCGCGGCTGATCGCTCTGGGCAAGAACCGGGACCAGTTCCGCGCTGCGAAGACGAGGCCTGCGACGGGAGCGCCACCACCGGGGGCCACACCGCGCCAGGCGATGGAGCATCGGTTGCGCACCACCGAGGGTGTCGAGCAGTACAAGCGGCGAGGATCGACCGTCGAACCTGGTATCGGGAACCTGAAGAAGATCATCGACCGCTTCTCCCGCCGAGGCCTGGACAACGCCCTCAGCGAGATCCAACTCGCCGCGACCGCTTTCAACCTCCTGAAGATCCACCGCGCAACCGCCTAAGCGCGAACGGGTAAACCCCTGCACACGACCACAAGAGACCGGGTTAGGACCCGGACCTCACGCGGCCGCTCCAGTGTCGGCGCCGAACCCCATTTCGCGACAGCCTCCGTACGCGAGGAACGGGGTGAACTCCTCCCACGCGGCCCGCCACAGCTTCGGGATCGCGGGGTAGGGCTTGCCCCACTTCTCCTCGAGCTCCTCGAACCCAGCCCACGCCGCCTCGACCGAGGGCGCGGTGTAGATCGCCCGCAGGTCTTTGGTCAGCTGGTCCCAGTACGTGCGGGAGGCGTAGCGCAGCGTGGCCCGGATGAGGTGGATCACGCACGCCTGCACGATCGCGGCCGGGAAGACCGCGTTGACGCTGTCCGGCAGGCCCTTGAGGCCGTCGCAGACGACGAAGAACACGTCGGCCACACCGCGGTTCTTCAGGTCCGCGAGCACGCTCATCCAAAACTTCGCCGACTCCCCCCCGCCTTTACCGGCCCACAACCCGAGCACGTCCCGCCGGCCACCCAGGTCGACCCCGATCGCGGCGTAGAACGGCTGGTTACCGACCTGACCGTCCCTGACCTTTACGTAAATCGCGTCGATGAAGATCGCCGCATACACCCCCTGCAGGGGCCGTGACGCCCACCCCTGCATCTCCTCGACAACCTTGTCGGTGATCCGACTGACGGTGTCCTTGGAGATGGACGCGCCGTAGATCTCGGCGAAGTGCGCGGAGATCTCACCGGTGGTCAACCCCTTGGCGTACAACGAGATCGCGATCGCGTCGACGTCGATCAGGCGCCGCTGCCGCTTCGCCACGATGACCGGCTCGAACGTGCCGGCCCGGTCCCGGGGGACCTCGATGGCGACCTCCCCGGCGGCGTCGGTCAGCACCGTCTTGGGTCGGGTGCCGTTACGCACGTTCCCGCCCGGGTCGGCTGTAGGTCGGTGTTTCTCGTGGCCGAGGTGCTCGGTCATCTCCTCGTCCAGCGCGGCCTGCAAGACGGTGGCCGTGATCATCTTCAGCAGCCCGTCCGGGCCGGTCAGGTCATCCCCGCGGGCGCGGGCGGCCTTGACCAGCTCCCGCACCGCGGCCCGTTCAGCCTCACCTGGCTTGGCGGTCTTCTTCGCGTCCTTTGGCATCGAGCTCATGCTCGAGTGTGTCGTGGTCATCGGTGACCAGCCTTCCTCGCCGACCCTGTCGGCGCGTTGGGCCAGAAACACCGTTGGGCGGACAGACCCCCGTTCCACAGACCGTGAATGAAAGCTTCGCTTCCGGTCTTAGTCCTGGATCGTGGGCAAGGACGCTAACGCGGAGGCGATCGTCTCCACCAGCAGTCGAGCGCAGGCGCCGTCGGGGTCAAGATCGGGGTCGTAGACCGTGATTTGCAGACCACACGCCTGGGGCAGAACGGTGCGGAGAAGATCGCTCAGCTCGTCGGGGGTGACGCCGCCAGCATCGGGGCTGTCGACCGCGGGAAGGTAGGCCGGGTCCACCACATCGACATCGAGGTGGATCCAGTACCCATCGAGCTCGGGCCTACTGACCACGGCCAGGGCGCGGCGGGCCGCGTTGGCAGGATCGTGCCGCCATTGCGAGGCTGGCACGAGGTCGGCGATGTCTTCGCGCACCTCGGAAAGGTTCTCGTCGTCATCTCGGCATCCCAGGTGCACCGTGTCGCTGGGGTTGAAGTAGGGGCCGAGGTTGTCGAGGTTCGCCACGCTGGGCCAATGTTTACCGGTGGCGGCGGCGAGGTCTTCCCCGGCCAAACTGGAACATTGCTCGGAGTTGGCGGGGTTGCGGTAGTCGGTGTGGCCATCAAGGTGAATCAGCCCGAAACGGCCGCGGCGGCGTAGGTGCACCCCAGCCGCGAGCAGGATGCTGCAGTCGCCGCCGAGCACGAGGGTCTGGGCGTCGCGGGGAACTTGGTCGAGGCGATCTGCCAGCAGCCGCGTGTACGCGACGATCAGATCCTGGTTTCGAAGCCGGCCCGGCTGAGCGTCGTCGAGGTAACGACCGGGCAACACCACCCCCAGGTCCCGCTCCGGGCTCACCTGCAGGCGACGCCATAGGCCGGCATCACGCAAAGCTTCGGGTGCGCGGCACGTCCCTGGCACGGCCGTGGGTGCCGGAGGCCGCAACCCCAGATTGCTCGGAGCACAGATCACGTACACACAGCCACCCTCGTCGTTCATCATGGGACACGTAAACCATATCCCGGTGATCCATGGTCATACGGAGCGAGGTCGTTGCGCGCCTTTCATCATGGGTCTGTGGTCTCGCGGCCGTCGATGGTGAGTGCTGCGAGGGCGGCGGTGCCTCGAAGCAGCGCCTTGGACCTGGTCTGGATGCTGGGCCAAAGGAAGCACGCCGGCGGCCTCGAGCTTGCGGACCTGTTGGATCGAGCAGCCTGCGCTGCGGGCGACGTCGACGGTGCGCACTGAACCCTCCACAAGCACTCGAATGATTCGGTTGAACCATGACTATCGATGAGATCAGCAGGTACGTCGAGTCCTTCGGGGGCGTCCTCACCGTGCAACCCACCCCTGGTGACGGGTCGCCCGAGGTGGCGTGGGGTGACCTGTTCTTCTACTACGCCCCGGACGGGAAGGTCCCGAACGGTCAACCGTTCGCGACTGTGGTGACCAAGGACTACCCCGGGGAGCCATCATCAAGGCTCGCGTCAGGGGTCTTCCGGCTCAACATCGACGCGGGACGTCGAGGGCAGCCCGAGAGCCAAGACCCCAGCAGGCGCGATGGAGTTCTTCCTCACCCCGTATAGGGCCCGTTGGGATGGGTCTGCATCGTGCAGCCAGGACCCCAGACCGCCGAGGAACTGCGGGCACTGCTGCGTGAGGCCCACTTTGCTGCTCAGCGTCGCTGGAACAGACGCCACGCCTGACCACTGCCCTTGAGCGCGATGGCGCCTTTCATGGTCTGTCGGCCGCGTGGAGCTACGCCCGGTGGAGGACCCGCATGCCGTGTTCAGGCCTCGGCACCCGAGCCTGACTCTCCTGGCACCGACAACGACGTAGCACGAAGCACCTGCGCAAACGGTTCGATAGCCGATCCGCAGACGGCACGCACACATGCTCGTTCATCGAGTTGCCTCAGGGCTGGGCGGCGACGGGCTCTTCTAGGCCGGTCAGGCCGCGGCGAATCATCGCGCCGTAGCCGTCGTCGGGCAACGCATTGAGCGCGGCGAGCCCGGCGCTGAGTTGATCTCGTGCTTCAGAGGTGCGGCCCGCCGCAGGTAGCCATCGCCGAGGTTCAGGTGCAGGCTCGGGGCCAGACCTGCAGCAGCGGGAACGCCCACCGGGGCCAGGTCAACGTCGCTGACGTGAGCGAACGAGGCAAGAGCCTGTTCGTCCCAACCGACCTCGGCGGCGAGGTCGGTCTCCAGATCAGCCAAGTAGTGCGCTAGCTAACCGAACAGCCTCGATGGATCATCGTCGTACACCACCGATCAGGACTTGACCCCGGGCTCACCGCGCTGACCCTCCTGATGGCGCAAGCACCCGCTGGGGCCACCGACCAACCACCTTTCTCGCCGGATCGACAGCGGACGCCTGCTAAACAGGTTGCTTCCCCGTCACACCACGTTGGGTGCCTGGTCCGAAGTGCCTCATTGACTTCAACGAGGCTTGAGGTCAGAGACTCGTGTGATGACCAACGACAACCTCCTTGAGGCGCTAGACCGACTTCGCGACACCGGGCCGGAGTTCGGTGGTTTCCTGGCTAACCACGGCCCCATGGCCGCTGAAGCCTTGACGCAGATGGACGCAGCCTCGGCCGTCCCTGCCTGGGTTGATCGTTACCGCACCCGCCTGGACGCGGCACCGACGGTCGGCCACGGCATTGCGCGTAGCCAGTGGCGCGAGCACCTGGGCAACGAACGCCTGATCGGTGACTGGACGGGGCTGATGCGCCGCGAGATCGGTGAGCAGCCCTGGCAGGACATGCTTGGCACCTGGTGGCCCCGGCTGCTTCCCGGCATGGCGGCCAGTGCCACCCACGGCGTCATCCGGGTCGCCCACGCTGTACGTTCTCTGCGTTCTGCAGGTAGGGAGCCAGAGGAGTTGCTCACTGACGAACTGGCTCAAGGCCTGGCGTTCTGGGCCGCCCGCTATCAAACGGTTCCAGGAGCTCCGGACCTGCACGGGTCGGACGCGGCTGTTGTCGCGACCGCCCACCTGCCGCGTCTGGATCCGAGCCTCCCAGGCCGGGGTGAAGGCATCACCGGTCGGCTCTTGGCCCTGGACCATCTGCCGAGGTTGCCGCATGCCTTGAACGCGTGGGGAGCACCGGCTGACCCGGACCTGGCCCTGGATGAGCTGATCGGGGCCAGCGCGCGCGTCCTCGCTGCTCGCGATGATGCACCCATTGCCTTCTGTCACGCGGTCACCGCACCCGCCGCGGTGCGTCTGGTCCTTCCCGAACTAGACGCGGGCCTCGCCGTCGCGAGTGTCGCCGTCAGCTGGCAGGTCGTCGGATCGATCATCGCGGCGTACGCCGCTCCACGCCACGAAGCTGAGTCCCACGACGCTCAGGAACTGCCATCAAGCGAGGTCGACGAGCTGTCGCATCGGGCTGTCCAACATGGCGACGAACATGTCATCAAACTGACCGAAGCCTGCCTGCGCGAGCACGCCCGGACCGGCGATGACACGCTCCTGGTGGCCGCACGCCGGTTCCGTGACCGAGTCGGCGTCGACAGGTAGCCCTGAGGTGGCCAACCCGGGTTGGGTGCTGGTCGGGCCCGAGCTCGTCCACCTCTCACCGACGCGCAGTGGGGCCGAGCTCATCGTGCGTTCGGGACTGAGACAACCCGCTTGGTCCTCACCGTCACGCCAGCCGGCTTCGTATCGTCGTCCAAGTGTACTACGTGCGTGAGTACTGACCGCAGTTGAGCGCTGGTTGTGACCGCATCGGAACGCCGCTGCCATGACTACATCCGGCACGGCACCAGCACCCTGTTCGCGGCAATAGAGATCGCGAAGTGCAAGGTCACCCGGGCCTGCAAACCGCGCCACCGCAACCAGGAGTTCCTCGCGTTTCTAGGGCAGGTCGCTCGCGCGCGCCTACCCCGACGAGGGCACTGGGACCGAGCTGCACCTAGCGATGGACAACTACGCCGCGCACAGGCACTCGAACATCAAGGCCTGGCTCGCAGCATGTCTGACAAAACCGGGGCCATTCTTTGACCCCCACTGACCTCCAGTACCTTGACAAGTTCTGACCGCCCGGGGAGACGGGACCGCTCGTCACGCAAACCCACCAACCCGCCGCCACAGTGAGACATCCGAGTGCCGCTTGACCCGAAGTGCACTCCAGGTTGTCTACTACTTTCATGGCCGAGACGAACGTGGAGTGGTTGACACCGAAGGAGATGGCGACCCGGTGCGGTATCAGCCCAGAAACGTTGCGCTACTACGAGCAGGAAGGTTTGCTCAACGTCGTGGCACGCAACGCTGGGAATCAGCGCCGATACGACGCGGACGATGTCGCATGGGTCGAGGTTCTGCGGTGTCTGCGGGTAACGGCACTGCCAATTCGCGAGCTCAAGCGTTTCGCAGAGCTGGTGCGCCAAGGAAACGACGGACTGGCGGGACGCATCGACCTGCTCAAGGCCCACCGCCGCGAGGTCCTGGCCCAGCGCCGCGCACTGGACGGCGCGTTGAAGATGATCGCCCACAAGATCGATGTCTACGCCCAGCAACTCGATTCGGTGCCGCCGGTGGACACCCACGGGATGAACACGACTCCCACCCTGCGAGGTCAAGGCGTCCGGCGCGCGCTGTAGCCAGTCAGATTAGTCAGTGTCATGGAGCCGAACCCATACGAGGGGCCGGCCGAGGCGAAAGGGAGTTGCAGCACGTGAGAACAGCACGCAGAAGGTTGGGTCCGTGGTCGGTGCCACCCGTTGGGCTAGGCGCGATGCCGATGTCGTGGGAGCCGATGCTGGACCATCGCGACCGTGCTATCGCCACGGTTCACGCCGCCTTGGACGTCGGTGTGCGCCTCTTCGACACCGCCAACATCTACGCGCCGAGCTGGGAACGAGTGGGCCACGGTGAAGCCCTGCTGGCCGAGGCCCTTGCCACCTGGACCGGGACGGCACCGGACGTGGTGGTGTCGTCCAAGGCAGGGATCGACTGGGGCCCGGGCGGGGCGGTTCGAAATGCAAACCGAGATCACCTGCGCGCCGCCTGTGAAGCAAGCCTGACCGCGCTCGAGTGTGAGCGCATCGACCTGTACTACCTGCACTGGCCGGCCCGGGCGCCATCGTTCGCGCGTCAAGTTGAGAACATGCTGGCCCTTCAGTCCGATGGGCTAGTCCAACGTGTGGGTCTGTCTAACATCGACGCCCGACAACTGGCTGTCGCCCTCGACGTGGGCGGAGCGGTCGATGTCGGGGGCATCATCGCGGTCCAGAACGAGTACTCCCCACGCTTTCGGGCTCACCCTGACGTCATCCAGCGCACCAACGAGGCTGGCGTCGCTTTCTTACCCTGGAGCCCCTTTGGTGGAGCCGACCGAGCCCACAAGGTCGGGACGCAGTACGCCGCTTTCGAGGACGTCGCGGACGCGCACGGGCGCAGCGTGTATCAGGTGGCCTTAGCCTGGCACCTGCGCACGTCGCCGAACGTCATCACCATCCCAGGAAGCACACGGCCCGAGTCAATCAACGACTGCTTCGCGGCTCTCGACCTGGACCTATCCGACGACGAGTTTGAGACGCTCTCGGTGACCACTCCGGAAGGAACATCCCAGTACCCAAGCGACGAACCCGCTCCCCCGTTGTGGTAGCTCAGCACGAATTGTGCCAGGCCCAGTTCGTAGTGGGCGGTAGAAGGGTTTGGTGATATTCCCAGGACCCGCGCTGGTTCGGGCCGTACGCGACGAGCTAGGGTTTGACCCGGGCCGGGTGGGTGGCTTGGCGTGTCGCCGTTCGCGGACCTCCCGCCGCAAGGCAGGAGGCGGTGCGTGGTGGCCACAAAGCACAGGTAGTCGCCCTGCACCGAGCAGGGTCGCGTGGACCTCGGCGGGGCCATGTCCACGAACCGTTCCGAGCGCGACACGGCCAGCACGGCTGCCGCTTCCGCTGGTGACAGGGCCCGCGCCTGGCGTCGCGGCTCCCGCTCGGGCAGCGCGGACGGGTGGCGCGACACCCACCAGCGGGGTCAGCTCGGTGATTGTGTCATCGAGCAGGACCCGGCATGTCCTTGCTGCGGTCGGTCGAGAGCTGGCCCAACAGCGCTGAGAGGTCTAGAGCTGCGCACCAGCCCAGTCGGGTGAAGGCTTTCGTCATCCTTTGTCAGGACCGTCAACTCCACCCACTGCGCCGGTTCCCGGCGCGAGGTCGGGGGGCTCTCCCAACTCTAGAGTCGCGAGGCGTTGCGGGTCAGTAACGGACACGATGTCAAGGATCCGACCACCGACCACGGTGCACGCCATCACACTCAGCGGCCGTCCATCCAACGACCACACAACAATTCCGGGCTGGCCGTTGACCCGCACTGATCGAGCTGACCCTTTAGCGCGCGCACCGCGTTGCGCGCGACTGGCCACGGCTGTCGACCCCAGCTTCACGACGACACCTCGTGCGGTGTGGCTTCGCCACACGACGTCAGGGTCTAACACCTGCAGGAGCCCACCGAAATCCCCGTGCCGTGCGGCGTCGAGAAAGGCGTCGACCACCGCGCGCTCTTGGCGCCGAGAAACCGTGGCGCGATGCGTGCCGTGGACCTTTCGGCGAGCCCGGCTCGCGGCCACCTTGGCCGCGTCCCCTGACCTGCCGATGATCTGGCCGATCTCCTCAAATGGGATCGCAAACATGTCGTGCAGCACAAACGCCACCCGCTCGGCCGGACCGAGCGCCTCGAGCACCACCAAAAGCGCCAAAGAGACTGATTCGGCGAGCACCGCGCCGTCCTCGAGTGATCCGTCCCCCTCCTCAGTGATGAGCAGTTCCGGTATTTCGTCGTATAAGACTTCAGGTTTGGTTTTTCGCGATCGCAGCACGTCAATGCAGATCCGACTCACCACGGTCGTCGACCAGCCGGAGAGGTTCTCGACGATGCCAGCATCCTGGCGGGCTAAGCGCAGCCACGCCTCTTGCACCACGTCCTCGGCGTCCGCCTTCGACCCCAGCATCCGGTAAGCCACTGCCATCAGTCGCCTACGTTCTTCCTCGAAGGCTTCCGCCAGGGGCTCGTCCGCTTTCACCACATCGCAGCCTTTCATCAGGTACTCCCGCACCCAAGTGACGGATCCAGAGAGCCGAGGTAACCCTGTCAGGTATCTCGATCAGACCTCAGGGAGCAGAAACCGGTCGTCCGTCCTGGGCGAGCGCTGTTACCAACCGTAGGGCCCGGGCGTCGTAGTAGTGAGGTCTCACCACCCGACAGACGAAAACCGGAACATGTAGCGCATCAACCGCTCACGCAAGGAGCACCATGAACACTGCCTTATGGATCACTACCGGGCTGCTGGCCGGGGGTCGCCCTGCTCGCTGGCTTGACGAAGACGTTCCTACCCAAGAAGAGGCTAGCCGCGCAGCACGGGGGCGAGTGGACCGGGCAGGCCAGTAGGGGCTTCGTCAAAACGCTCGGCGTCCTCGAGCTGCTGGCAGCGGTGGGCCTGATCCTGCCCGGCGCGCTCAATATCGCGCCTGTCATGGTCTCAGTGACGGCCCTCTGCTGGATCCTGCTGATGGTCGGGGCGATGATCACTCATGGACGACTAGGCCAGTTCAGGCTCGTGCTTTTGAACCTGATCTACCTTGCCATGGCTGCATTCGTGGCCTTTGGACGCCTAGGGCCGGAGCCATTCCCGAGCTGACTGAGCCCTGATCCACCGATGCTGATTCCGGAAATTGCCGTCGGCGTTTTCGTCGGGTGATTCTTGCGCGGTTGGTTTGTGGGTGTGGCGGATCGGCCGGTCTGTCCGGCTCTTCCACGTCGGGTCTTTCCTCGGGGCCGTTCGGGCCGTGGTAGTCAGGGTGTGGTGGCGGTGGCCCAGAGGTCTTGCCACGCGGGCGCCCAGCGCCAGTCGGTCGGCAGGTGCAGCACCAGGCGCCGGGCCGAGGACGTGATCCGCGCGGGGACTGAGATGAGCTGGGTGCGCAGGGTCGCCCATCGGGCTTTCGCATGCCGGGCGGAGGCGGTGGCGCCGGCGGCGCGGAGCAGGTTGAACGCGACGGCGGCCAGGGCGAGCCAGGCGCCGTTGGCCTGGAACTTCCCGGAGGGGGCATGCGCGAGGGGGCCGTCCTTCAGCTCGGCGATGACCTGCTCGATGATGGCGTGCTCGCGGTGGGTCTCGTCCGCATTCACCGTGGTCAAGGTGCTGTTGGTGACGAACGCGTGGTGGCGCCAGGTGGGGAACAGCTCGTCCTGCCCGGCCGCCGAGGCGGGGTTCAGGCGCGCGACGCGGCGCACGACGAGCCGGCAGGTCACCTGGCGTTTCTTGGGGTGGGAGGTGAACGCGGTGAAGACCGTTTCGGCGACCTGCGCCTGCGAGATCCACCGGCGTTCCGCCTCGTCCCAGATCGCCCGCGGGTACTTGATCGTGGCCCACGCCTGCTCGGGGATCGCCGTGATCGCTCTCTTCACAGCGGGGTCCATCCGTGCGGTGACCGAGAACTGGGCTTTGGCGGCCAGGGCTGCGGCGATGACGTCCTGGCGGTAGTAGCCCGAGTCGGCCCGGACCAGCACCTGTCCGACCACCCCCGCCGTGCGGGCAGCACTGACCGCGTCCCCGATCCGGCGGGCCGCGCCGTGCCCGGAGATGCTGTTGCCCTTCCGCAGCCGGGTCGCGGAGATCACCGGAGCGCAGGTCGGGGAGGACAGGGCCGCGATCTGAGCATTCACGCCCTTCACGCCGGAGTAGCCGTAGGCGGCGCCCTGCTTGGCGTAGCCGTGGACCTGCCGGATGGTGTCGTCCACATCGATGAACGCCATCGCCTCGGTCCCGGCCAACAGCCGCGGCGTAAGAGTCGCGAGCCCGGCCAGGGTGCGGGCGGCGACCGCGTCGAGCTGGCGGACGTGCCCGAAGGTGAACGCGCGCAGGAACGTGCCGTACCTCGAGGGCGCCCGGACCCCGGCGAAGACTTTGGCTCATGCCGCCGTGGCGCAGCACGTCGAGGTCATCGATGCTGTCCGCGCCGGCGAGCATTCCCGCGATCACCCCGGTCGTCTTCGCGGCCGCGTTCGGCGATGCCACGCTCAGATGCTGCTCGAGCAGCTCGTGCAGGCCGGCGCGTTCGGCCAGCCGCAGCACCGGGACCAGCCCGGCCGAGCCGACCAGGTTCGGGTCATCGAAAACCGCGGAAACCTTGTGCGATGCTTGCACTTGTCGGATGCCCCTCTGGACGGCACGGATCAGACCCTAGACAAGTCCAATCCTCCCGCCCCGCAGGGGCATTCGCACGTCCCGACTCGCTACACCCGCCCACCAATCGGTGGATCAGGGCTGAACTCACGTGGCGAAGGTACCTGAGCGAATCACGACAACCGTGGCCCGTCACTGTCGACTCGGTCAGCCCAAGTCAATCTGCATGTCCGATCTGGCGGTGTAGCGGCTGCCGCAGGCGGCGTCGAGTTCGCGGAGCAGTTTCCGGATACCGCTTCGACCTCGAACCGCTCGTAAGAACGTGGTCAAAGCCGATAGCACCCGGATCTGGCAACTGCCATCGTTTAGCTCTCCTACAGGTTGGTCGCGAACGACACTGCCTTGTTGCATGATTCGGTCAGGGTCGAATGGGCCGCGCGCGCCCCCAAAGATGTCGCAGAGCCAACCCAAACGGCACCACCCGAGAATAGGTCACCACCGCTGCCCACCGTCACGGGCGCTTTGGTAATTGCGGTGGCCCGTTCGATGGCCAGTGTCACACTGATAGAGCCTCGTTCGGAAGCGTCACGCATCATGCTGGCGTGAACTGGAGAAGAGGCAACACGACCTCGTCGACGATTTGGGCGCATAGCGGATCCTCGATCCGTCCTTCCCATAGGTAGTGCTGTCGCAGCACGGCGTGCCCGGCTTCGAGCTGGCGGG
>NZ_MAST01000009.1 GCF_001758225.1 Humibacillus sp. DSM 29435
CACTGCTCGACCTCGATCGTGGCCGTCAGCCGGGGGCGTCCTCAACGCGGCATGATCGGTAAACCCATCGCCTGGGGCGGGACGGGACCAGACCTCGGACGGCCTTGGGCACTCTGGCGCTCACTTAACCTGGGCGACCCAAGATTCAGTTGGGCGGCTGAATGGCGTTGCCCTGGTCGATACGCGTCTTGGGAAGGCGCGTGGCCCGGTCAGCGGTGGGGGTTTTGAGGACCATTTCGGTGCCGGGCGATCGTTCGCTGATCGCAAGTGTGCCCCCATGTCGTTCGGCGATGCGTCGGGCAATGGATAGCCCGAGACCTGCACCCCCGCCTTCGACGGTTCGGGCGTGGTCCAGGCGCACGAAGCGTTGGAAGACCGTCTCGCGGTCCGTCTCGGGAATGCTGGCTCCGTCATTCCAAATCGTCACTTGCACGGTGGGTGTGCTTGTTCCTCGTCCACAGACCTCAACTCGAATCTCGAGCTCGTGCTCGGCGTGACGGGCCGCGTTATTGACAAGGTTGAGGAGCAGCCGTTCGAGGTCGGGACGATCACCGAGCAATAAGGCCTGCTCAACGTGAACAGTGAGGTGGAGGCCCGGGGTGCGGAGTGGATCGATGATTGCGGCCATGACCTCGGCCAGGTCAACGGTCGTGCGTCGATTGAGGTCAACGTCACCTTCGAGACGTGCGAGCAGGAGCAGGTCTTCAGCGAGTCGCTCGAGCCGTCGCGCCTGTCGCAATAGCGTGTGTGTTGTCAAGGCGAAGTCGGCCCCGCTCGGGTAGCGCTCAGCGACCTCCGCTACTGCGATCATGGTGGCGATCGGACTACGTAGCTCGTGCGCGGCATCGGCTACGAAAACCTTTTGGCGGGCGTCGGAGGCGTCGATGCGGCCAAGGAGCCCGTTGAGCGTGCGGGCTAGAGACTGCACCTCGTCCCGGGTAGCCGGTTCCTGCACGGAGCGTCCTAGGACGTCGGCTCGCACCTCCTCGACACGTCGTCGCAAGTGCTCGACGGGCCGCAGGGCTAACCCGACCGCGAACCAAACGACGAGGCCGATCGTGAGTAGGGCGCCTGGTACGAGCGTCGCGAGCACGTGCCGGGTGAGGGTCAGGAGTCCGGTGTCGGCGAACGGTGCGGTAAACACCTCCACTCGTACGGTCGTTCGCGCGGGCAGCCCCACCGCAGCAGCTTGAGCTGTCCCGAGCTCGGCAAAGGTGGCGACACCGAGCGCTACCTCGCCGGCGTGCTGGGCTGGTGTCGCCGACTCTGGGAGCTGAATCGACACTTGACGCAGGCGAGTCGACTTTTGAGAGGTGATCATGCCCTCGGGGTCCCATTCTCCTCCCGGGATCGCCTGACCGGCGCCGTAGACCCGAAGCTCCTCGCTCGAGGCCACCAGCTGCCGGTTTCTGGTGGAGACCTGGTACGGCAGCGGCGCCTGAAACTCAAGCGGCAGGAGACCATCAGTCAGCAGGCTCGCTATGCCCTGGAGTTCCAGCACAGCCGAGGCCTGCACGGCACGGTCCTGTACCGACTCGATGCCCCGGTAAGCGAGAACGGCCGCCGTGCCTGCGAGCAGGCCCGTAGCTATCAGGGCAACCGTGGTGATGCGGCGCCGAGTATGACCCCCGGTGGCAGCCCATGACCGCCGTCTAGTCATGACGTCGCCGCGAGTCGTCCATCAACCGGTAGCCCGACCCTCGCACCGTCTCGATCGACGTGCGGGCGAACGGAGTGTCAACCTTGCGTCGCAGGGCAAGTATCCGGGCCTCGACGAGGTTAGGTGTGGCCGGCACGTCGGGCCACAGCTCCGCGAGGATGCGGTCCTTCGCGACGGGTTCGTCGGGGTGGCGGGCGAGTAACTCGAGCAACGCAAATTCCATCCGGGTCAGGGCGATCTGAGTCTCACCTCGAAGGCAGGTTCGGCTGAGCAGGTGAAGATGGAGGTCCCCGACGCTGAGCTGTCCCTTCGAAGATGAGGCCCTGCGGATCAGCGCACGAAGCCGTGCGAGCAACACGGTGAACGTGAACGGCTTCGACAAGAAGTCGTCGGCCCCAGTATCTAGAGCATCGGCGTGGTCGTAGTCGCCGGTCTTGGCCGTGAGCACAATTATGGGCACCGTGACACCAGCGGCTCTGAGTTTTTCGATAACGGAGTACCCATTGAGGTGGGGAAGCATGAGGTCGAGCACGATCGCGTCGTAGTCGCCGTGGAGGCCTAGTTGCACGGCGGTCAGCCCATCCGGTGCCACGTCGACGGAGTAGCCCTCGGCCCCGAGACCGACCTTAAGAGCAGTCGCGAGGTCGGGCTCGTCTTCGGCGACCAGGATCCACATGAGGTCAGTATTTCGCGGGAGACGTGCCGGTTCGGTCGACGCTTGAGCCGCACGAGGAATGATCGACTATTGAAGAGGTGGCAGGCTCCCAGGAAAGACCTCGATTCTGCGCTGTGCTGTCCCCCTGGTGCGGGCGCGCGTGACCAGGGAGGACGAACACCACCAGGCTGGCCAGTCCCAGTAGAAGGTAGGTGTCGGCCAAAACCTTGACCAGCACGGGGCTGAGGTATTCCCGACCGTCGCCTGCGGGTGGGAAACGCACGACCCACCCGATCACCGCGCCGCCCCAGGCCACCCCCAGACCAAACGACAGCCGATGGAGCAGCGTGCGCGACTGACCGAGCGTTCCCCGAGAGAACGAGATCAGCCACGGCACCAGCAGCACTACCCACACCCAGTGATGGCTCCACGAGATCGGTGACACGAGTGGGCCTGCCACCGCTGCGGCGAGAAGGGCACCGACGGCATCGGTGCGCACCAGGCAGCGCACCGCCTGACTTGCGAGAGCCACCACGATCAAGCAGAGCAGAACGCGCACCAGGGGAACACCCCCGGGACCGCTCGCGCGCCAGAGGCCCCCCTCAATGGATTGATTACCCGCGTAGGCCACTCCACCCACACGATCGGCATCCCACAACGCGCCCATCCAGAAAGTCAGGGCCGACTGCGGCACCACGAGGATCGGGAGCCCAACACCGAGCATGACGGTCACGACAGATCGCCGCACCGTAGCCCAGTCGCCCCAGAGCAGAGGCAGGAGCAGGAAGATGGCCGGGGTCACCTTGATGCCAATAGCCAGACCGAGGAGAACCCCAGACCAGCGCCCGCTAACCACCAACAAGTCGGCCACGACCAAGGCCGCCAACACCAGATTGACCTGTCCGAACCCGACTGTGGCCGCGACGGGTTCGGCCGCAGCTGCGGCCAGCACCAACGCGGCCGTAGGCACACGCTGCAAGCGAGGCATGTCGTGGCGGGCAAACACGTCGCGGCGCACCACGACAACCAGAAAGTAGAGCGAGGCAAAGGACAACGCGGTGAAGACGATGGTTGCCACCAGAGGCGGGACCGCCGCCAGCGGCACAAAGAGCAAAGCCGACAGCGGAGGGTAAGTGAACGGCAGAGCCCGGGCCGAGCTCACATAAATCTGATCGAAACCACTGAGCACGCCCTGGCCACCCCGGCGGTACACCTCAAGGTCCACCGGTAGTTTGAACCACGAAACCAGCAGGGTCGCCGCGGTCAAACCGACAACTACACCGACAGCGAGAAAGACCTCGCGCGCCACCGGGCGCCGAACAGTTGCGGGGACCACAGGTAGCGTTTGGGCCGGTGGTGCAAGTCCAGCTGACATCTTTGCGGTTCTCCCCGATTCTCGGCCCGGCAACTGCGCGCGGCGAAACATGTGCGCCGCAAGTCATCAGCCTCCCGTCAGGGCAACACGCCAACCTGATGCCACCTGATCGGAATGTCAGGCAACGCTTCAGGAGTGCCGTGCAGGGCCGACCCACGAGGGCAATGGAGCCGGCGCAATGCGACACCATTCGCTAGGTCCGCTCAGTGGTTACTGGCCCGCCGAACTGAAGCACTTTCGAGCGGCTTTCACGGCACCTGGCCGTCGTTGCACCGCACCGCCTGCCGGAGGGTCAGGGCCAAATCTCTCGGACGTCAATGCACGTCACGCGAGGACCCAATCCAACGTCCGCACATCGGCATGAGAGTGAAACCAGCGGTAGGTGGCGAAACCCACTCTCTGGGTGTGATGTGACCTCCAGCTGGCGCGTCGTCGGGCACCTGCCTGGGGGTAGCCCGGAGCCCAAACCTTCAACCTCAACTTCCTTCTTTGGGCCGGCTCGTGCTCAGCACCTGGCCGAAAGTCTCAAAGTCCGTTGCAGTTGGTCTCAAAGTCTCAGGAATACTGACAAGTAAGTCTCACGAGTCTCAATCTCCGTTGCAAAACCGGCTCCACGTCTCAAAATCCCTCCTGCCGGACATGACAGCTGACACGTCAGGCCTGGGTGCGTAGGTACCGACCGAAGTGCGGAACGGTGAAGGCGATCTGCCCTCGTACTCCTGAGTAGATCAGGCCCTTTTTGATCAGGGCATCCCGGGCGGGTGAGAGCGACTGCGGCTTGCGACCCAGCACGTCCGCCACAGCCGAGGTAGGCACCGCGTCGCGCTCACCACCAGAGTCAGAGGCCGCTTGCTCAACCCGGCCGTTCGGGTCAGCAACAGAGCCCGAAGCATCAGCACCCCCTGAGATCGAGTTCAGCAGAGCGGCATCCGCCATGGCGCGCAGGTACTCCCGCTCGGCCGGTGTGGCGCGCTCGAAGCGCGAGCCGAAGAAGCCGACCGCCAGCTCGGACTCAGCCTCCGGCGCCGCGACCCGGATGTCGTCGCGCGTGACCGGTGAGGTCGGTGCGACGTCCCAGACGACCTTGCCGTAGGCCTGGATGAAGTAGGGGTAGCCGGCCGTGACGGCATACATCTCGTCGAGCGCGTCGGGAGTGAACGAACAGCCCTCCTCTGAGGCAGGGCCCACGAGGGCGCGATCGGCTGCCTCGCGAGGTAGTCGGTCGATGCGTGAGTAGCGAAACAGCCTCTCGGAGTATGACTTCGAGGCTGAGAGCACCGCCGGCAGATGCGGTAGGCCGGCGCCGACGACGATCACGGGCAGGCCCGACTGGGAGATCTCGTGGCAGGCCGCACACATGGCCGACACGTCGTCGGGGTGCAGGTCTTGCATCTCGTCGATGAAGAACGCGATGCCCTTGCCCACGTCGGCCGCCAGCCCACCGATGTCGGTGAAGAGCTCGACCAGGTCGATCTCGATGTCGCCCGAGTCGGCGCGGCCGGTCACCGCGGGAACGTCGATGCCCGGCTGCCATCTCTCGCGCAGCTTCGCGTTGGTCGGGGCGTCACGCTGCGAGAACGATTTGATGATGCCGAGCACCTGGTCGACGTCTTCGCCTCGCGGGTGCCCCAGCTCGCGCACCGCCTGGTGGGCGGCGGCGGCCAGCGGCCGACGCAGGCGCTGGTCGGGGCGCGCTTCGAACTTGCCGGTTCCCCACGACGCGCGCACGGCCGACGAGCGCAGGGCGTTGAGCAGCACCGTCTTGCCCACCCCTCGCAGCCCGGTCAGCACGATCGAGCGTTCGGAGCGGCCGCGCGCGATGCGCTCGAGCACGACGTCGAAGGCGCGCAGCTGCTCGTCGCGCCCCGCCAGCTCGGGCGGGCGCTGGCCGGCGCCGGGGGCGTAGGGGTTGGTGATCGGGTCCACGATCGCACGGTATACGCCGATCTAGTCGATTCCCGAGAGAAGCGCATACAGCGGCATCGGCGTGTCGCCCAGCCGTGGGTCACCAATCCAAGACGGCCACCGCTCCGAACCGCAGACACCTGCCCATTCACTCCGCCCACGCGTCCACTGCACGGGAGCCGCCATGCGACAAGTACGGAACGCCACCATCGCTGCCGCCTCCGTGGTGACCTGTTTCGCCTTCGTGGCGTGCACCTCGGAATCCCCGAAGCAGCTGGGCGGTCAGGACGTCACCGACCTCGCCGGCTCTCTCGACTACATCAGCGCGCGGTGGAGGGCCACGTTGGCCGGGCTGGGCCCGTCGGCGAACCTGCCTGCCGGCGCTCGCTGCTACGTCGAGGGCGCCGGCGGGCAGGCCCTCGGCAGCAGCGTCATCTGCGGCCCGGTCAGGCTCGCCGGCGACGGCGAGACCACCTGGCAGTCGCACGCCGTGGTCGGGTCGAACACCCCTGCAGGAGTGCGGCTCGTGCTGGCCGGCGGTGACGCCAACAGCGCGGCCCCGACCTTTCGCCCGGGGGCCGACGTCGGCCGCTCCTCGAACTTCGTCGACGCCGACGGTGTGCCAGTGCCCTTGGATCTCAACCTCGACCCTCCGGCCCTCGACCAGGCGGCCCCCGACGACCCGCAGCCGATGGCCGAGACCTTCGCCGACGGCACCCCGATCACCGTTCGCACACCCTCCGGCCCGGTTTCGCTCTCGGTCGCGCTCACTCCCGATGACATCGGGCCCGCGAGCCAGCAGCTCGCTCCGCCCACCAAAGGCTCGTTCGTGCTCGTGGCCGGCACCGACCTGCCGGATGCCGCTGCCGACGACGCCGACGTCTCCGTCGTCGTGAGCCACGACGGCAAGAGCGTCACCCTCCCCGTCGACCAGCTGGCCGGTGGAGTGTCGGTCGGCTTGGCCAAGGGCTCCGGGCCGGTGACGATCGGAGTCGGCTATGACGGTCTGGTCCAGCGCTTCGACGCTACGAACGGCCGGCGCCTCGGAAACCCGGCCGCGTCTCTCTACGACGGAATCGGCGACACGATCGCGGCCTCCTGCCCCGCCGTGGAGCCTGGAACGGTCGACGCATCAACGGTATCGGCAGGAGACACGAAGACCGGCAGCGCAGCAGGGGGATGGGAACAACGGTTTCACTGCGACGTCGTGGTGAACCGCAGCTCGTACCTGCCCGCCCCACCCAACGGCTCGCCGCGAACCGTGCAGGGTTGGGCCGGCGAGGGCCAGACCTGGGCCGTGGTGTCGATCGAGGCCGACGAGCAGACGGCCTGGGTTCGCGACGGCAAGCTCACGCAGTTCACGCCCACCTACTTCTCTTTCGGCACCCGGTTGCGGGTCGACGGTGTCGAACACGCGCCCCGGCAGCTCTACGTCGAGCAGGCCGACAAGGGCAACCCGGCCCGTGTGACCGCCATCTTCCAGGTGCCCGCCGGGCAGCGCTCGATGGCCCTGAGCTCGTTCGTCACCACGAACCTCACGCGTCCAGCCTCTACCGACGGCATCCCGACGTCCGGGGCGTTCACCTATCCGGCCGACGCCACGTTCACCTTCGGCGGCGCCATCGGGTGAGCCGGCTCCGAGCGCTTCAGGATCGCCGACCTTCGACCGGATGCCGTCCGCCGCCGCAGAGCGGCGGGCAGGTGCCCGGTTGGGGCCGGTTGCGGCAAGTTGGGGCGGGTTGTTGAGCTTATGTCGTAGCCGAACCAGCACCACCGACCCAGGGCAAAGAAGAAGCGCCGTTCCGCACGGTCAGGGGTGGTCATGCGGAACGGCGCGACCCGACTATAACGCGCTTGGTCGTGCAGACGTCAACGAATCGAGAAAACCTCGGAGGTTTCCGGTGGGTGGGCGATGGAGTCCTGCGCCTCGATGAGGAGCATCTCCTCCGAGCCACTCGCGTACGTCTTCTCGAGCACCGCGTACATGGTGGCGGCAGTGCGTGCCAGGGCCACCTTCGGACCGTCGGTGAGGTGGTGGGCGAGGAACACCGCTGCAGTCACGTCTCCGCCGCCCCGCACCGTCATGGGCAACAGCGGGGTCGACACGATCCACGCCCCATCGTCAGTCACACACGCCATGGAGATGACGCCGTCGGGTGTGTCGTCGACCAGCACGCTCGTCACGAGCACGACCCCGGGGCCCTTGGCGCGCAGCTCGTCGGCGGCGGCGAGCAGGTCGTCGCGCGTGCGCAACGTGCGTCCCACGAGGTACTCGAGCTCGAACTGGTTGGGCGTGACGATGTCGGCGTGCGGCACGACCGCGTCGCGCAGGAACTCCGGGATTCCCTCGCGCACGAAGAAACCTCGTCCGACATCGCCCATCACCGGGTCACAGCAGTAGATCGCGGCCGGGTTGGCCGCCTTGACGCGCGCCACCGCGTCGAGCACGACGTCGGCCACCGGTTCGGCGCCGAGGTAGCCCGACAGCACCGCGTCGATGCTCGGGAACGCGCCCCGTTCGTCCACCCCGTTGATCACCTCGGCCACGTCGGCGGGTGCGATTAGCGGCCCCCGCGTCGACCCGTAGCCGGTGTGGTTCGAGAAGGTGACGGTGAGCACGGGGTAGACCTCGTGCCCCAGACGCTGCAACGGGAACACGGCGGCCGAGTTGCCCGCGTGCCCGTAGGCTACGTGGGACTGGATCGAGAGGATCTTCACCAGGCTGAGAATAGTGCCGAACCTGAAGTGATTCGGCCCTGCCGTTCTTCAACGGTGCCGTGCGAAGATGGCCACATGAGCGAGATCCCCACGACGACGGTCCGAGATGTGGCTGACGACGCAGTCGTCATCGACGTTCGCGAGACCAACGAGTGGGTGGCCGGTCACGCCCCGGGCGCCATCCACATCCCCCTCGGTGATCTGCCCGAACGTCTGGGCGATCTGCCGGACACCGACTCGGGGCCGGTCGCGGTGGTCTGCCGTAGTGGCGGCCGCTCCGGCCAGGCCGTCGCCTGGTTGACCCAACAGGGCTTCGACGTGGCGAACCTCGAGGGGGGCATGAAGGCATGGCACGCGGCCGGCAAGCCTCTCGCGGGCGGCGACGACACCCGCATCCTCTGACGCCCTGCCTCGAGTGATGGTCGAGCGAGCCGGTGCCGAGGCCCTCGGCGCGGCGTCGCTTCGTCGCGCCATCGCGCGCACCCCGTCCCTGACCGCCCCGGCTGTCGTAGCGGTCGTGGGCGCCGGGGCGTGCGTCTTCGTCGCCATGGCCGATCCGACCACCCCGGCCGGCGTCACCCCTTCGTGTCCGACGAAGGCGCTCTTCGGCGTCACCTGCCCGGGCTGCGGCACCGCACGCATGCTCTACTGCCTGCTCCGCGGCGACCTCGTCGGAGCGGCCCACTTCAACGCGGTCGCCCTGCTCGCCGTGCCCCTGCTGCTCTGGTCGTACCTCGCCTGGGTCTGGTCGAAGGCGAGGCGGAAGCCTCTTTCTCGGTGGCAGGACTGGCGGTGGTCACCGGTGGTCGTGGCCGGGGTGCTGACCCTCTGGTTCGTGGTTCGGCTGCTGCCGATGGAACCGTTCGCCGCGCTGCGGGTCTGATCGTGACAACATCGAGCGCAACCCGAACAGACTGAGGACCCGATGGAACCGAACCGCCCCGACGACCCGAGCTGGACGCCGGCGCCCGACCCCAGCCGCGACTCGCACTCGGCCTGGGACGCTCCCGACCCGGCCACCACGCCGATGCCCCAGGCGCCGAACTACCCGCGGCCCGACTACGGAGTACCCGCGGCGAGCGCCCCGTACCCGCCCTACGGGCAGGGCTACGGGCAGGGCTACGGGCAGTGGCCCGCCCCGGCACCGTCGGCCTGGACGCCGCCACCGAACAACCACCTCGTGTGGGCCATTCTCGTCACGCTGTTCTGCTTCCTGCCCTTCGGAGTGGTGTCGATCGTCAAGGCCAGCTCGGTGAACACGCTGTGGGCGCAGGGCCGCTGGCCCGAGGCGTATGCCGCTGCGGCCTCGGCCCGCACCTGGGCGATCTGGGCGATGGCCACCCTCCCGCTCATCTTGGCCTTCTGGGCGGCGGTCGCTTTCGTCGGTGCGGTGGCCTGAACCGACCGGCCGCTGCATCAGGCCGGCGGCGCGGCTCAACTGTCGTGCCGGCATCCGCGCCATGTCGAGCTCACCCGGGCGGCAGCGGCCCGGGCACCGTGCACAGCAGCTCGCCCGGGCCGGGGGCACGGGCGGGGGCTGCGAGCGGGCCCGCCAGCCGATCGGTGACCGGACCTCCTCGTTCGGCGAAGTCGCCCACCTGAACGCAGAACTGCCAGGTGAACAGGTCGAGGGCGAGGCCCCGGCCCCCCGGCGACGCGAAGTTCTTCCCGGGCACGTCGAGCTTCGGGGGCAACGGCGCCCAGGCCCGTCCCGTGAGGGTTCCTCCTGCTGGAAGCGGCCGGATGCCGGTCACAGGGGCCGCGGCGAAGTCGACCCCGGGAGCGGTGTCGAACGCCTGCTTGCTGACCCGGAGCGACCGGTCGTGCAGGTACACCCAGGCGTGTTCGGGGTTGACCTCGGTCAGTGCCGCCGAGCCGAGGTCGGCAGGCACGAGGTCGTAGGCCGCCAGACTCTGCTGACCGTGGTTGACGATCGTGTACTCGACGAGCAGCCCCGGCTTCCTGCGGATGCCGTCTCCCGCCGGATACTGCGAGAAGCCAACTCCCATGTAGGCGCTCAACGTCACCTCCCCGGCCTTGACCGTACGGAGCACCCCGTTCGACACCCCGCCTGAGCCCGGGCCCGGTGTTCCCAGAGTTGGGGAAGCGCCCAGCGAGGTGCTGGGCGGTCCGGCTGGACCGGAGGGCGAGGAGGCCGGGGTCGACGAGGCCCCAGCCGGGCTTCCGAGCGGGCCGGTCGACGCGGCAGGGCCCGCCGGCGTCGCTCCCTCCTGGCCACAGGCGGCAGCCGGCAGCACCGCCAGGGCCACCAGGGTGGACAGCACGACAGACCGAAGACGCGTCATACCTCTACAGACAACCAGCCACCGTGAACCGTTGCATCAGCGAGGCAGACGAGGATGGGAAACCCGGCCATGCAGTCGCCGTCGACCCACCCACCGGGCGGAAAGTTAAGGTACCTTAACTTCATGGCAGCTCCGGTCCCACTCGTCGCCGACCGCCCGACAGTGCGTCGGCGACGGCCCGCGGTGCTGCTCGGCCCGGCCTTCGTCGCCGCGATCGCCTACGTCGACCCTGGCAACGTCGCTGCCAACCTCACCGCCGGCGCCGAGTACGGCTACCTGCTGGTCTGGGTGCTGGTTGCCGCCAACGCCATGGCCGTGCTCGTGCAGTACCTCTCGGCCAAGCTGGGCCTTGTCAGTGGCCAGAGCCTGCCGGAGGTGCTGGGCCAGCGGATGCCGCGCACCAGCCGGCTGCTCTTCTGGGGCCAGGCCGAGCTGGTGGCGATCGCCACCGACCTCGCTGAGGTGATCGGCGGAGCCATCGCGCTCAAGATCCTCTTCGGGGTGCCGCTGCTGTTCGGAGGCGTGATCGTCGGCGTCATCTCGACGATGCTGCTGGCGGTGCAGTCACGCCGGGGTCAGCGCCCCTTCGAGTTCGTCGTCATGGGCCTGCTCGCCGTCATAGCGGTCGGCTTTCTGGCCGGCCTGTTCGTCAGCTCCGTCTCGTGGGGTGAGGCCGCCAGCGGGCTCGTGCCTCGCTTCGAGGGAACCCCCACGGTGCTCCTGGCGGCAAGCATGCTCGGGGCCACGGTGATGCCCCACGCGATCTACCTGCACTCGTCACTCTCGCGCGACCGTCACGATGACGAGGCGCGCAGTCGGATCGGGATGCAGCGGCTGCTGCGTGCCACGAAATGGGACGTCGGCCTCTCGTTGCTCATCGCCGGCTCGGTCAACGTCGCGATGCTGCTGCTGGCCGCAGCCAGCCTGCCCGGGGTGGCCGGCACCGACAGCATCGAGGGCGCCCACGCTGCGATCGAGAACCAGCTCGGGTCGGCCATCGGCGTGATCTTCGGCATCGGGCTGCTGGCCTCGGGCCTGGCCTCGACCTCAGTGGGCTGCTACGCCGGGGCCTCCATCATGGGCGGGCTCCTGCGGTTCAAGGTGCCACTGCTGACCCGACGAGTCATCACCCTGATACCCGCCCTGGTCATCCTTGCCCTCGGGGTGAACCCGACCTGGGCACTCGTGCTGAGCCAGGTCGCCCTCAGCATCGGCATCCCCTTCGCCCTGGTCCCTCTCGTGCGCCTCACCTCTTCGCGGGCCGTGATGGGCTCGCACGTCAACCGCCCGGCGATGAAGGCCGCCGCCTGGTTGGTCGTCGTGCTCATCGTCGCGCTCAACCTCGTGCTCATCGCCCTCACCGTGACGGGTCAGGCCTGACGCAGACCGGGCCGACCGATGGCATGATCGGGGGCTCATCGCATGAGAGGAGGCCTGCGCATCATGAGTGTGGAGGAGATCACGCCGGTCGCCCAGGACTACCTCAAGGTCATCTGGTCGGCCACCGAGTGGGGCGGACCGGCGATCGGCACCAAAGAGCTCGCGCTGCGGTTCGGAACGACCGCGGCCAACGTCTCCGAGACGGTCAAGCGCCTTGCCACCCAGCAGCTGGTCGAACACCAGCCCTACAAGCCGGTCGTGCTGACACCGCGGGGCACCGAGCTGGCCCTCGCCATGGTGCGCCGCCACCGGCTCGTCGAGAGCTTCCTCGTCGAGACGCTCGGCTACGACTGGGACGAGGTGCACGACGAGGCCGAGCGCCTCGAGCACGCCGTGTCCGACACCATGATCGACCGCATCGACCGGCTTCTCGGCCATCCGGCCGCCGACCCGCACGGCGACCCCATCCCCGCCGCCGACGGCACCGTCACCCGGCCGGCGGGCACCGTCAACCTGAGCGAGGCCGCGCCCGGCGCGTTCACCGTCGTGCGCATCTCCGACGCCGACCCGGCCTGCCTCGGCCGGCTGCTGGCCGTGGAGGTGCTTCCCGGTGCCGAGATCCTGGTGCCCCACGACGCCTCGACGAAGGGCCAAGGAGCACTCTCCCCTCTCGGAACCCACCTCGAACACGACGACGTCAGCTCGGTCTGGGTCAGCCCCAGGGTCGAAGAGAGCGCGGCGACGTAGCTTCTGTCGTTGGACTCCCGGTGGTGCGCGCGGGCGTACAGTACGCGGCCATGCCCGTCGCGACATTGTCGGCCTCTCAATTGGTGAGTCGGCTCCGTGCAGGTGTGGTTCGGGCGCACCTTCCTCGGCGGCGTCCGGGCCGCCTCCACGATCTTGCACCTCAAGCCCTTAGGAGACGCGTTCTACTTCATGGGTGGGTGGTCAAGGCCACCCGGGCGTGGTTCGGGATCGCGCCGTCATCAGCGAGGGCGACCCACCCGCTGCGGAGCACAACGGTTTCGATGATTCCGTCGACGGCGTCGTCAAGGACGCCGGGGTGACTGGGGTCGGTGGCGGGTGTTAGGGCGTCTCCGTCGTTGCTGACCCGGGCGGGAGGGACGAAGCCTTCTTCGACGATGAGCATCTCGGGGCCGTTCCCAGCGGGCGGCGAGCCACGCAGCGTCGATCCCGTAGGAGGCCCGGTCCTGACCGCCTGCGCCGGTCGAGCAGGGCCAGGGCCTCGTCCTGTCGAGAACGCAGGTAGCTGGTGATGCTCGGGCGGTCAGGTCGGCCCCGTCGCTCGGGGACGCGTTGAGGTGGTGGCCGGTGACGACCCCGGCGAGCCGGGTCGTGTTCGGGGTCAGCCGGCGAAACTGCGCCAAGGCCTGCTCAGCGCCGATGATCACCCACGGGTACGGGTACGGGTACGGGTACGGGTACGGGTGCGCGCGCAGGTGGGCACCCAACGCCGGTCGACTGCCTTTAGGAAGGTGGTATCGCTCTTGGTGCGGCGTCGTCTCGAGGACTCGTCCCGATGGAGTGGGAACACTGGTGCCCCGGTCCTCGCTGGCGAACAGGGCGAGCGCCTGACTGACGGGGGTCCTGCGCGAGAGGTCTAGGAAGGTGTCCAGGCGGTGGATGAGCTCGGAGGCGGGCTCGTGTGCCTCGTGGGACCGACGCCCCCTTCGCTTCGGCGACGAGCCAGTCCAACATGACAACACCCGTGCTGGTCAGGCGTGGCCCGGGGGTGGTGGTCAGCAGCAGCGAGACGCTGGGGTAGCAGCTCATCTGCTGGAGGCCCAGGACGGTCGAGGAGCTCAGGTCGGTGGGTGGGTCAGCTCGGGGCGGGGTCGCGGCGGGCATGGGCATTCACCTTTCCGGGGTCGGTGCGTCCGGGCTGGCCGAGCCCGTCCCGGGCTGGTGCGGCGGAGGTGGGAGACCGTCCTGGACCGGGGAGACGGCGGGGGCGTCCGGGCTGGAGTGGGCAGTGGCGTCTCGGGTTTCGGTGCCGGCCGCGCCCGGTTGCGGGTCGGGCTGGGCCGGGGCGGGGCGAGCTTGTCGAGGCCGGTGCGTAGCCCCTGGCTGCCCTGGCGGATCTTCTCCTCGTACTTGCCGCCGGTCTTGGAGCTGGCCAGGGTGCCGGCCTTGTCGATGGTGGAGTCAATGGCGCCACGGTGCTGTCGCACTATCTCGGTGGCCTTGCCGGTGGCTTGGGCGATCCGGTCCTTGAGGTTCATGTTCTGCTCCTGTTTCGTGAATTGGGTTGTGGGCGAGGCTGGCTGGGTCAGGGTCGGGGGTGGGTGACGAGGGCGACGTGGTGGCGGTGGGTCAGGTGGCCGTCGCGTACGAGGGCGACCTCACCGCCGCGTTGGATGACGATCTCGATGAGGTCGTCGACCAGGTCGTGCACCGGCTCGGGGTCGGTGGCCTCGTCAGAGCCACCGTCTCGAAGGTCCTGAAGGATGTCTCCTTCAGGACCGGTGCGCTCGGTCGGGTGGCCGGGCACGGTGTACCCGTCTTCCACGGCGAGCATGCGCGGCCGAGCGGTCCGGGCGGTGTCCCAGACGGCGTGTATGCCGGTGGCCAGCTGGTCAGGTCGCTGCGCCGCGGTCTCCTCGACCAGAGCTAACGACTCGGCCTCCCTGGTGGCGAGGTAGGCCTCGAGCAGGCGTGAGGAAGCGGCCAGCATCGCGTGCTCGCTGACACATTCCGCCGGGGCCAGGATGCCGGCGAGCCGGTGCAGGTTTGAGGAGCGTTGGCGCAAGGCGGCCGTCAGTCCCCAGGCGCCACCCAGCACGAGCGGTCGGGGGTGGGCCTGCCGGTGGCGTCGGAGTGCGACGTCGACCTCACCGAGGAAGGTCTGAGTCGCATACGACTCGAGGGTGCGGGGGTCCGCGGTCCAGCTGGTGTGGTCACATCCCGTTGCCGAGATGACGTCCCGGGCTCGCAGGCTCCCGCCCTGGGCGTCGAAGATGTGGGCGCAGTCCGGCCGGAGGGTGACGATCAGGTGTGGCGGGGAGCGGTGAAGCGCACGGACGAGGTCGCGGGTGGCGAAGGTTGCTTCGACCACCGCTCGTGGCTCTACGGGGGCGGGCAGGTGCAAGACCCGGGAGTAGGCCAGGTTGACGTAGACGGCCAGGGCCGCGGTGGTTGGCTCCTGACTCAAGCCGGTAGTGATGGCGCGTAGCTCGGCCATCAGGTGCTTGGCTCCCAGCAGGCCGTCAGCTTCACCGAGCCGCTCACCGACCTGACCGACCAGCCCCGCCAGGATCGCTGCGTCTTCCTCGGTCATCCGTTCGGCCGGAGCGGTCGGCAGCAATACCGAGATGCACGGGTAGCCGCGCAGGGCTGTGAGCTCGGCTACCTCATGCCAACGCATGAGCGGGGGGTGCGCCGTGGGGGCGGCGGTAGCGGCCCGGAGTGTCTTGGCGGGGTCGGTGGTCATGACGGTGTCCTTCCAGGGGTGGGCGAATCAGGGGTGACCGCGCTTTCGTCCGGGGTGCGGGTGGCGCGCAGGCTCGCGAGCACGGCCACCGTGAGGGTGGTGGCGATGACGCTCAGCGAGAGCCAGATCGGGACCTTCCACAGGTCCAGGAGCAGCATCTTGACGCCGACGAAGACCAGGATTATCGCGAGGCCGGCCTTGAGATAGACGAACCGGTCGATCAGGTCGGCAAAAAGGAAGTACATCGCCCGCAGACCAAAGATGGCTCTGAAGACCAGCGCGCCCAGCACCCCGTAGAACAGCACGCGGTGCTGCAGTTCGCGCGGTACCGCGAAGTAGGTGAAGATCAGCGCGAAGACGAACACATTGTCAACGGCCAGGCTCTTCTCGATCAGGTACCCGGCAAAGTACTCCCCGCCGGACAGGGCCCCAAAGGCCCACCACACGACCAGGCCGAAACCGAGCCCTAGGCTGACGCACACCCCTGACCAGATCGCGGCCTCACGTACCGAGACCACATGCACGGCTAGGTGCGCCACGAGGTCGATCGCCAGCATCGCCAAGAACACGGCGATCACCGCCAGCCAGGCCCAGAGGGGAACGTCCATGGACAGCCTTCCGTGGGTTCTCATCCACGGAGGTCTCTCCCGGGCCCGATGCTCTGGTCCCGCTGCACCGGGTCAGCCACTGGGGGCGACCGTAATGACGATGCAGCTCGGCGGGGATACTCCCCTCACGTTGAGGAAGAGCATGCGTGAACCCGATCCTTCTGTCAACACCATGATCCACATGGGCTTCGGAAGGGTCAGTAATCAACCCGCCTCGCCAGCGATGCTGTCGGCCGAGCACGCACACGGTCCACCCTCCGACCCCCGACGTCGCCCCGCCCGGGTCGAGCTCAGAGCCCAACTGGCCAACGCCTGGCGCAAGGAGGCCAAGCTTGTGCAGGCCCTTGAGCAGAGCGGATCGAGGGTGGAGCCATCGAACGGTCACCCGGGCAAGCGGTTGGCGTCCTAGCGGTCCTCGGCATGCAGCAGGCCCAGTTGCAGAGCACGGACCACGGCTCGGGTCCGATCCCTGGTCCTCAGCTTGAGCAGCACGTTGGAGACGTGGTTCTTGACGGTGCCCTCGGCCAGGTGCAGGGCAGCGGCGATCTCGCGGTTGGACCAGCCCGAAGCCATCAGCCGGAGCACCTCCAGCTCGCGCACCGTCAGGGGCTCCAGGGGCGCGGCTGTCTCGGAGTGCTCGACCGGTACGCCAGTCCCCCCGGCGCGCACGGCTCGGAGCAACCGGTCGGTGATGCCAGGCTGGACCATCGTTCCGCCACCGGCGAGGGTGCGCACTGCCCCGACGAGCTCTTCGAGTGTGACGTCCTTGAGCAGATAGCCCCGGGCTCCGGCCCGTAGCGCCTGCAGCACGAGCTCGTCGTCGTCGAACGTGGTCAGCACCAGAACAGGTTCGGTTCGGCCGCGGGCGCGTAGCTCTTGTAATGTCGCGATGCCGTCCCGGCCCGGCATCCGCAGGTCGAGCAGCACCACGTCGGGATGATGCGTCTCGATCGCATCCAGTGCCTGGTCACCGTCGCAGGCCTCGGCCACGACGGACAGGTCCTCGTCCAGCTCAAGCAGCCCGCGCAAGCCCTTCCGGACCAGCGTCTGGTCATCGACCACGCACACCCGGATCACGCGGCCGACACCTCCACTCGAACCTCGAACCCCTTCTGGGGGATGAAGATTACCTGGCCGCCGAGCTGTTCGAACCTCTCGCGCATCCCGGTCAGCCCGTTGCCCAGCTCCATCCCGGCTGCGCCCCGACCGTCGTCGCGGGCGACCAGGTGCAGGCGCCCCTCGCGCTGGTCCACCGTCACCCACAGGTTCTCGGCGCCGGAGTGCCGGATAACGTTGGTGACGACCTCCTGGAGGCACCGGACCAGCGCAGTCCGGGTCGGCCCGTCCACGACCTGGTCGGCCGCCGGGGCGACAGCGAGGTGCACCACCGGGTGCGGCAGGTCGCGAACCACCTCGGCCAGCGCTTCCGACAGCGACGAGCCCTCCTCTCGGAGCCGGCTCACTGCGCCCCGTACGTCGACGAGTAGGTCCTTGGCGATGCCGCGCGCCCGGATGACGTGCTCAGGCCCCGGGCGGTGAGTAGCGATCTCCAGCTCCAGGGCCAGGGCTGTCAGCTGGTGACCCACGACGTCGTGCAGGTCGCGGGCGATACGCAGCCGTTCAGCCTCCCGGCTCGAGCCTGCGAGCAGCACCGACGTCGCCCGGAGCTCGACGTGCGCCTCCGCGAGGGCTTGCCGGGAGGCAACGTCTGCCTGTTGGCTGATGACGGCCATTAAGCTGAGCGCCTGCAGCAGCAGGTACAGCGCCCCGGCAATGACGACCCCTGGCCCGGGTCCTTGCGCCCGGGCCGCGCCGGTCGCGACGACCAGCGTGTTCGCCGCCACGAGGGCGACACTGACCGGTCGGCTGACCAGGTAGGCGCTGGTGGCGGCGGTGAACACGAGCAGGATCGGTGTCCAGCCGGCCTGCGGCGCCAGGAGCACCACTGTTGGGCCGAGCAGCGCCTGGACGGCGAGCGCCACGAGCAGCCGGGGCCGGGGCAGCACCTCGACCAGCCAGGTGCAGACCGTGAGCGAGAAGACGTAGCCGGCGAAACAGGCCCACCACAGCCACCCGGGGCCGACGGTTGGATCATACCCTCCCAGCTGCAGGACCAGCACGGGAACGGCTACGGCCAAGCACAGCACCGTCAGCAACGTCCCCGCAACAACATCCGGGTCGAGGCGGCGCACACCTCAGCGTAGGCCGAGCCCGCCCCACCGCACCCGTGCCGGAAGTCATGCTTCGGAACCGTGACCACTGGCACGCGCGGGGCACGAGCCCACTGCTTAGCGTGAGAACCGTGGCGGGAGCCCCCGCCGGACAGGGAGGAGTACCGCATGAGCGCCACGCTGGAGATCCGAGACCTGTACAAGCGCTACGGCCGCACGAGCGCCCTCAAGGGCGTCAGCCTCACCATCGAGGTCGGTGAAGTGGTGGGGCTGATCGGGCGCAACGGCGCCGGCAAGACCACGATGGTCGAGATCGCCGCCGGGCTCCATCGAGCAGACCGTGGCACCGTCCGAATCCTCGGGCTGGACCCCCAACGCGACCGCGCAGCGCTCAGACAGGTACTGGGTGTCCAGCTGCAGGAGAGCCAGCTGCACAGCTCGCTGCGCGTCGGCGAGCTGGCGCGGTTGTTCCGCTCGTTCTACCGCAACGGTCGCGACCCCGACGCCCTCCTCGAGCGACTCGGGCTGCACGACCAGCGCCGGACCGTCTTCGACCACCTTTCCGGGGGCCAGCAGCAACGCCTGTCGATCGCCTTGGCCCTGGTCGGGCGACCGCGAGTCATCGTCCTCGACGAGCTCACCACCGGCCTGGACCCGGAAGCGCGGCGCGAGGTGTGGACGCTGGTGGAGGACCTGCGTCAGGAGGGCGTCACCGTGCTGCTGATCAGCCACGCAATGGACGAGGTCGAGCGGCTGTGCGACCGGGTCGTGGTCCTGGCTGCCGGTCGGGTCGTGGCCGATGACACCCCCGCAGGACTGGTCCGTACGACAGGCGTCCCTACCCTGGAGGACGCGTTCCTCCAGCTGACCGTCGCGGGCACAGGGTTGGGCCCGGAGGCATCGTGAGCGCGCCCCCGGCCGTCAATGACCCTGGGCCTCCGGCCGCGGCTTGGAGCGGGCTCGTCCTGGCCGAGGTGCGGATGGTCTACCGCGACCCGTCAGGTCTTGTCGTCCCACTGGCCGTGCCGCTGCTGCTGCTGGTGATGTTCGGGCTCTCGGGCGCCGGGACTCAGGTGCCAGGCACCGGTGGGCTAACCGTCCTCGACCTCTACGGCGCCCCCATCGCGCTGATGGTCGTACTGTCCTCCATCGGTGTGATCAACATGCCCAGCTTCCTCGCTACCTACCGCAGGACCGGGGTTCTGAAACGGCTGTCGGTCACCCCGGTCCACCCCAGCATGGTCCTGCTCGCCCAGGTGGTGGTCAGCCTCGCCCAGACGATGCTCGGCGTCGCTCTCGCTCTGGTCATCGGGCGGCTCGCATTCGGGCTGGCAGTGCCGCGCGACCTTCCCACAGCCATCGGTGTGCTGATACTGGCCACGGCTGCGCTGTTCGCCCTCGGCCTGCTGGTGGCAGCCGTGTCACCGACGCCGGGCTCCTCCGTGGCCGTCGGGATGGTCGTATTCTTCGGGATAGGCGCGGCGGGGGGGCTGTTCGGACCCACCGACGTGCTCCCGGACGCCGTGGCCCGCGTCGGTGAGATCCTCCCCTTCGGGGCCGGTATCCAGGGTCTGCAGGCCGCGTGGCTCGATGAACCGGTACCCGTCCGATCGGTGACAGGTCTGCTCGTGACCACGTTGTTGACGTCTGTGCTGTCGGCGCGACTCTTCCGCTGGACCTGACTCGAAGCCGTCACACCGACGCTGCGGCCATGGCTGGCGCAGCTGGCCCACGACCCGGCGCGTGCTTTCTGGGCGAGGTTCTGAGCGGCCACACAGGTCGGGTACCGGGCAGGTGCGGGCGCGCTGGGGGGCCTGGCTTAGACCCGGCCGCCGAATGAGAGCTAGGGCGAAGCGGGTTGTGCCGCGGGTCGAACCAGCTCGACACGCTGCGTTTTCTCAGTCGTGTCCGCTGACCTTCCTGAGTAGCTCCCCAGCGCAACGGCATCCGACGCGGTAGGTCCTTTCCGCCGATACCGTGGCTATGGCTCGGACCCCTCGTTCGAAGCACTCAGAGTCAGAGGTGTTACGTGAGCTCTCCGCCCCCGCTGCACGACCGGCGCGACACGGTACCCGACGAGCAGGCCGGTGCTGCGGTATCGACCGGTCGCCTGCCCTCGCCAGAGATTGTGATGGCAGCGCTGGAGCGGGGCTTCGAGCGCTACCGCACCGACGACTCCGGCGTCATCGCCAACTACATCCCTGCACTCGCCGGGGTCGATCCCGACCTGTTCGGGATCGCGGTGGTCGCAGCCGGCGGGGCGGTGCACACCGTGGGTGACGCCGCGGCCCTGTTCTCGATCCAGTCGATCTCCAAGGCTTTCGTGTTCGCGCTCGTCGACGAGGCGCTGGGCCACGAGACGGTGCGTCAGCGCGTGGGCGTCAACAACACCGGGTTGCCCTTCAACTCGATGCTCGCCATCGAGCTGAACGCCGGCAGCCCGAGCAACCCCATGGTGAACGCAGGGGCGTTGGTGGCCACGAGCCTCGTGCCCGGCCAGAGCGTCGACGCGCGCTGGCAGTTCATCCGCGACGGGCTCTCCCGCTTCGCCGGGCGGCCACTCGAGATCGACGACGGGGTCTACTCCTCCGAGAGCGCCAACAACCAGCGCAACCAGGCGATGGCGTGGATGCTCGACAGCTACGGCCGCTTGAACGGCGACCCTGCGGAGACCACCGACGTCTACACCCGGCAGTGCTCGCTGCTGGTCAGCGCCACTGATCTCGCAGTGATGGGGGCGACGTTGGCGGACGGTGGCGTGAACCCTCTCACCGGTGAGCAGGTGGTGAGCCCGAGGGCGTGCCGCGACACCTTGGCCGTGCTCGCGGCATCAGGGCTCTACGAGCGCAGCGGTGACTGGCTCTACGAGATCGGCATGCCGGGCAAGAGCGGGGTGTCCGGTGGAATCGTCACGGTCTCTCCGGGCAAGGGCGGGCTGGGCACCTTCTCGCCACGGTTGGATGCCGCCGGCAACAGCGTGCGCGGCCAACGAGTCGCTCACTACCTCTCCGGCGCGCTCGGCCTGAACCTCTTCGGTTCCGCGCCCACCACCGACGCGTAGTGGTCCACCCCAGTCGAGTGGCCACTTTCGTACGCCACCGCCCGCCGCGCCACGACCATTTGACCCCGTCGTAAGGTCGGTCGCGCGTCTCGTCAGGCCTAGGTGGTGGCTACTTCAGCAGTCGCGACATGCGGCGGTCGGCGAGCGGTTTGCCACCCGTCTGGCAGGTCGCGCAGTACTGCAGCGAGGTGTCGGCGAACGACACCTCGCGCACGACGTCTCCGCACTCCGGGCAGGCCTGCCCGGTACGAGCGTGCACCCGCATGCCCGCCCGCTTGGCGTCCTTCAGCTCCTTCGCCGGTTTGCCCGAGGCCGTGGCCACGGCGGTCGAGAGCGTGTCGCGCAGCGCGGCGTACAGGCGGTCGACGACGTCGGGTGCCAGCGAGCCGGCGATAGCGAACGGTGAGATCTTGGCGACGTGCAGGATCTCGTCGGAGTAGGCGTTGCCGACCCCGGCGATGACCTCCTGGTCGCGCAGCAGGCCCTTGATCTGAGTGCGGCGCCCCTCGAGCAGCGAGCCGAACACCTCGCGGGTGAACGCGTCGGCCAACGGGTCGGGACCGAGGCGGGCCACCCCGGGCACGTCGGCGGGGTCGAGCACGATGTAGGCCGCCAGTGACTTCTTCGTGCCGGCCTCGGTGAGGTCGAAGCCCGAACCATCGGAAAGCCTGACCCGTACGGCGATCGGCGACTTGCCCGGCCGAACGACGGTCGAGGGCAGCTGGTCAGACCAACGCAGCCAGCCGGCGCGGGCCAGGTGGAAGACCAGATGGGTGCCATCGACGTCGATGTCGAGGAACTTGCCGTGTCGGCTCACGCCGTCGATCGGCGATCCCTCCAGCGACTGTGGCGGCGGGTTGAAGGTCTTGAGCACGTTGAACGAGGCCAGCTCGACCGCGACCACGGCGAGCCCCTCGGTTCGCGCAGACAGAAAGTCGACCAACGCCTGCACTTCGGGCAGCTCGGGCATGACGACAGCCTCCCAGTTCTCACTCGGCCGAGGGTGGAACGACGCCAGACTCTCGACCGACACCTGGGCGAGACGGCTGCTCGTGCGCGGCCACCGGGTCACCGACCCGGCCCGAGATCTCGAGAAGACGCAGCAGGGCGTGCCCGTCGGGCGCCGTGAAGGTGGGCACCGCGCGGTAGGCAGACGGGCGAACCGGGGCCTCGAGACGGCCCATGGGGTGCGAGAGCACCTGCTCCGTCGGGGTGAGCTGACGGATGCACACGGCATCCACCCGGTCGGGTCGCGCCTCGGCGAAGTCGGCATAGATCTGCGGGTCGTGTTGGCCGTCGTCACCCACGAGCAGCCACCGGATGCCGGGAAAGTCGCGAGCGAGCCGGTCGAGGCACTGCCGCTTGTGGGCCGCACCACTGCGGAACCAGCCCGTGTTGGTCGCGCCCCAGTCGGTGAGCTCGAGCGGGCCCAGCGGGTACCCGGCGTCGACGAGGAAGCTGATCAGGGTCGGGGTGGTGTTCCAGGCGCCGGTCGAGACGTAGACCGTGGGCGCCCCGGGGTGGGCCGACAGCAGCCGCCGGTACATCGGGGCCATGCCGGCAACCGGCCGGCGGGAGTTGCCGCGACGCACGAACGTGTTCCAGGCCGCGATCAGCGGCCTCGGCAGCGAGGTCGTGATGACCGTGTCGTCGATGTCGCTGACGATGCCGAACGTGACGCCGTCGGCGACGATGAACACATCGGCCGGCACGGGGTCGGTGCCCTGCGCGTGCACCACCACCTGCTGCCAACCCGGCTCGAGACCGTGATCGTGGGCCACGAGGTCGACGTAGCCACCCCGGTCGCTCCGCCCGTAGACCTCGCGGTCGCCGATGGTCACGGTGACCGGCACGCCGCTTGCCGGCGCGGTGACGAAGACCCGCCACCCCCGCTCGGAGTGCGACGGAGCCAGAGCCCCTGTGGCGTCCTGCCGCGACGGAGGGCCCGCTGCTCCACGGCGACCGAGCACGACCCGCGCGTGCACGCGAACGAAGCTCGCCGTGCCGTAGCCGATGTGGGTGATCACCCGGTTGCCCCACCCACGGCCCCGCAGCACGAGCTCCACCTGCTCGTTGAAGGCGTCCTCGATCAGGGCGGCCGCGTGCGGTCGGGACATGCGCCCAACCTACTTCACCGTCGCGACCGGGGCAGCCTGTCGATGGGGCCGAGCCACGGTGGGTCGAAACGCGGGGCGGCCGGTCTCGCGGTCTGCATGGGGTTTGATGGGCCAGTGCATCCTCTGGCTGAGATCCTGACCCGCGCTGCGTCCGGCGACTTCCCCGACGTCGACGGCGGGGTCGAGCGGGTGCCACCCTGGCGCGACGGTGTGGAAGGAGTGCTGGCTCTCACCGGGCACGCCTTCCTGGCCATCGGCGACGACGTGGCCGACGACGATCTCGAAGCCTTGGGCGCCAACGGCTTTGGTGGCGCGAGCAACCCGCGCCTGGTGGCCGGTCTCGCCGGCAGCGGCTGGATCGACGCCCTCGACATCGTGCTCGTCGCCTCGGGCCTGGGGCCCGGGCCCGACGGGGAGGCCGCGCTGGTGCCGCGCAGCGACCTGCGCAACCACCCCCGCGCCGAACACGCGACCTCGGTGCGCAGCGAGGTGAAGACCTTCGGCTACGCCCCCGCCGGGGACCACACGCTCGTAACCCTCTCCCTCGGGTTGGGCGGGCTGCCCGAGATCGGTCTCGAGACCGACCCTGACCACGACCACGCCGGCGCCGATCTGGTGCGCGACGCCCTGACCCTCGTTCCCCTGGGAGAGGTGGTCGTCGCCGCGTGTGCGCCGGGCAACGCCCGAGCGCTTCGAGCCTCGCTCGCCGGCGGTTTCGTGCCGGTCGCCTCGGTGCAGCTCTGGCGCCCGGCCCGCGGCTGAACCTTCATTTTCTCAGCGGCATCCTGACCGCCGAACCACCCGGATCGGACCACGGCTCAATCCGCACGGCCCCGGCCGGCATCCCTGCCGCACGAATCGGACCACGGCTGAATCCGCACGGCCCGGCCGGCGTCCCTGCCGCACGAACCGGACCACGGCTCAATCCGCACGGCCCGGCGGGCATCCCCGCCGCACGAATCGGACCACGGCTCAATCTGCACCCCGCCGGCCGGCATCCCGCCGCACGAACCGGACCACGGCTCAATCCGCACGGCCCCGGCCGGCATCCCCGCCGCACGAACCGGACCACGGCTCAATCTGCACCCCGCCGGCCGGCATCCCTGCCGCACGAACCGGACCACGGCTGAATCCGCGCCCCCCGACGCGGCCCGACGCCAGCCCGGCGCACACCGGGCGCTGGCGACATCCGCAAGGGTGCGGTCGAGGGCGGCTAGGCTCACCGCGGCCGCACGGACCGCCGGGTCGCACGACGTACCGTGTAGCCATGACGCCGACTCGACGCGCCAAGACCACCACCTGCCTCACCCTCGCGAGCACGCTCGTGGTGGCCGTGGCGTCGGGCTGCTCACTCTTCGACAGCAAACCCGACCCGGGGGATGCCGCTCGCGCCCTCGCCAGCGCCCTGTCCAAGGGTGACGTGTCGGGGGTCGCCTGGCAGGGAAGCACCGCCGCCAAGGCCAACGCCTTCGTCGGAGCCGCCTTCAAGGGGATGGGCACCGTGAGACCCTCGGTCGCCCTGGCCTCGGTCAAGCTCGAGGACGGCTCCGACCGGGCCACCGCCACCCTGACCTCGCGCTGGGACGTGTCGGCCTCGCCCACCGACTGGACCTACCAGACCCAGGCCGCCCTGACGCTGGTCGACGGCACGTGGCAGGTGGCGTGGTCGCCGCGGATCCTCGCACCCGACCTCGCGGCCGACGAGACGCTCGACCTCACCCGCACCTCGCCGCAGCGCGCCGACATCGTCGACCCGACCGGGAAGGCCATCGTCACCGAACGTGAGGTGTCGGTCGTCGGCATCGACAAGACCAAGGTCTCGGGGGCCGCGGCCACGGCAGCCGCCAAGGCGCTGGCCACCGTGCTCGACATCGACCCGGCCGCCTACGCCGCCAAGGTGAACGCGGCGGGGGCCAAGGCGTTCGTCCCGGCGCTGACCCTGCGCCAGGGCGACCCGGCACTGACCGAGAACCGCGCCCGCATCGATGCCGTCACCGGGGCGCTGCGCGTGGCCTCGCTGCAGATGCTGGGCCCGACCCGAACCTGGGCCAGCCCGATTCTCGGCACCGTCTCAGAGGCGACCGCCGAGCAGATCACGAGCTCCAACGGCGCGCTCCGGGCCGGTGACGAGGTCGGCCAGAACGGGCTGCAGTACCGGTACGACAAGCAGCTACGGGGCACACCGGGCCTCGCGGTGCAGGCCGTCAAGAAGGGTGCAGACGGCAGCAGCCTCGCCAAGCGTGAGCTGTTCGCCGAGGCCTCCAAGGACGGCGAACCCCTGACGATCTCTCTCGACCAGAAGGCGCAGACCGCTGCCGAGGCGGCGCTCGCTCAGCAGACGAAGCAGCCGACCGCGCTGGTCGTGGTCAAGGTCTCGACCGGTGAGGTGCTGGCTGCCGCAGTCGGTCCCGGAGCCGGTGGTTCCCCCCTGGCCCTGGCCGGGAAGAACCCCCCGGGGTCGACGTTCAAGATCGCCAGCTCGCTCGCGCTCGTGCGCAAGGGGGCGACCGCCACCACCAAGCTTCCGTGCACGAACACGATCACCGTGAACGGGCGCCGGTTCGCCAACTACACCGACTTCCCGAGCAACAAGCTCGGCGACATCCCACTGACGGCAGCCCTCGCCTTCTCGTGCAACACCGCCTTCATCAGCCAGTACCAGAAGGTCAGCCAGGCCGAGCTCACGACCGCCGCTCAGTCGCTGGGCATGGGTGAGAAGCTCGACCTGCCCTTCACCGGCTTTCTCGGATCGGTCCCCGCCACGACCGATGTCGTCGAGCACGCGGCATCCTTCATCGGGCAGGGCCGGGTCGAGGCGTCACCGTTGACCATGGCGCTCGTCGTCGCCTCGGTGATGAAGGGCGAGACCGTGCGACCCAAGCTGGTCGAGTCGGCCGCCGCCCTCCCGGCTCCGGCCACCCCGCTCAAGCCCGCCGAGGCGGCGGTGCTGCAACAGGAGATGCGCGCCGTGGTCACGGAGGGCTCGGGCAAGGTGCTGGCGCAGGTGGGCGTGCAGTACGCCAAGACGGGCACCGCCGAGTTCGGCACGACGAACCCGCCCAAGACGCACGCCTGGATGGTGGCGGGCCGCGGCGACCTCGCGATCGCCGCCTTCAACGAGGAGGGCAAGAGCGGCACAACCGCGGCCGCGCCGTTCATCATCAGCTTCCTCAAGGCCTACGACGCGAAGTAGCTCGACCTCGAAAGGGCAGCTCGCGCCGAACCGATGCGCGAGCTGCCCTTTCGACGGTTCTGACGTGGGGGTCAGCGACCCCGCACGACGTCGACGTCCGCAGCGCGCACGAACGCGAAACGGTGGCCGAGGCTGATCTGGTAGTAGCGGTCGGTGCCCACGATGTCGACGTGGTCGCCCGGGGTCGCGGTCGAGAACGTCTTGGCGCGGTAGTAGTCGGTGGGCACCGTGAGGTCGGCCACGGCGTAGCGCTGCCCCGGCGCGAACGTGTACTGCAACGGGGCCAGCGCCTCCGCGGGGATGGTGGCCGGGTAGGCCGATGCCTCGGGGTAGGCCCGACCGTAGACCGGCACCGACTCGAGACCGGCCTTCGGCACGACGTACCTGCCCTTCACCGGCAGCGCAGTCGGGTCGCTGCGCGGGTTGAAGAACCAGGCCTTCACGCCGTTGAACCAGATCGCGGTCCAGTCACCGCGGCGTTCGGCCACGGCGAACTCGAGGCCCGACTGCGCGCGCGCCCCGATGTCACTGACCCCGGTGGTGGCCGGTGACCCGTCGGGCTTGATGCCGACGTCGTTGACGAGCGGCGCCGTGGCACTCGCATCGGTGCGCAGGTAGACGAAGTTCGTTCCCAGCGAGGCACACGGCGAGCTGACGGTCTCGCAGCCGGTCACGAGTGGCTTGTTGCGGTCATAGCGCGGCAGGATGCGCACCAGGTCGGTGGCCCGCTTGTCGGCCTTCGACGTGTGTCGCTGCGACGCACCCAACAGGTCGAAGTAGTGCTCCCAGTTCCAGTAGGGGCCCGGGTCCCAGTGCATGCCGGCCACGTTCGCCGGAGCCACCCCGGGCACCTGGTCGTGCCCGAAGATGTGCTGCCGGTCGAGCGGGATGTCGTACTTCTTGGCGAGGTACTTCACCAGTCGCGCCGACGAGCGGTACATCGGCTCGCTGAACCACAGGGCGCCGGTGGCCGCGTAGCCCTCGTGCTCGACCCCGATCGAGTGCATGTTGATGTACCAGTTGCCGGCGTGCCAGCCGATGTCCTGGGGGGCGAGGTGCTGGGCGACGTGACCGTCGGACGACCGGAGCGTGTAGTTCCACGCCAGGTAGGTCGGGTCGGTGACCAGGCCGAGGGTCGTGTCGTAGCTCGCCTCGGTGTTGTGGATGACGATGTTGGTCAGCTTGGGCGCACGAGGACGCCTGGCGATGTCGTGGTTGCCGTAGTCGCCGGGGTCGGGGCCGGTCTGCTCGTACGGGGCCGGGATCCAGTCGCAGTCGAGGCTCTTCGGGCAGTCGAGCGGGCCGTTCTTCGCCTTCTTGGCCAGCCTCAGCCCGGTGATCTGCGAGCGCTGCGGCGCAGCCCGCGTCGGCAGCAACGAGACGCTCTTGCCATCGACGGTCTGACGCGCGGCCCCCGTCGCCAGCACCGAGAAGGCGTCGTCGGCGAACGACTCCGCGGCATCCGCCTCGATCGTGCCGGATGCCGCGGCCACAGCCGCGAACCAGACGCCGGGGTCGGTCTTGACACCGGTCGGGTGACCGAGCCGGCGCTGGTCGGCGGCGAGCAGGGCCGCACCGCCGCGGATGTTGGCCGTCTCGTCGGTGCGCAGCGCATCCTTGGACACGCCCAGCAGCACCGCCGCACGGCCGAGGGTGTCGACGGCCGGCATCGGTTGGCCGGCCGTCATGGCGGGGCCACCCAGGCCTCGAGCTTCGGACGGGCTGGCGAGGGCAGCGTCGACGAGGTGCATCGGCCCGTAGCCCCCGGTGGTGCTGTGGCCGGGGTGGAAGTCCCAGCGGGTCTGCGCGTACGACACCGCCTCCAGCACCGCCTGGGGCACCCCGAACTCGGCGGAGGCCGCCGCGAAGGCACGCTCGCGGCTGCCGGCGTCCGAGGAGACGGATGCCGCCCGGTCGGCCGCCCCCGGCTGCCCCGTCGTGCTCGTCGGTGCCGCGGTCGCGACCGGCCCGTTGACGAACGAGGTGGCGAGCGTGGCGGCGAGCGTGGCCATGACGGCAGCCGAGCCGACCGTCCGTCGCAGGCGGCGGGGTCGTGCTCCTCCCGTCGTGACGGGGTGCGACTCACTGGATGAGGGGTGAAGATCCTGGTCTCGTGTCACTAGGCCGATGTCCTTCCTGTTGTGGGCACTGGTGGTGGCCGCTTTTGTTGCGAGATGCCGTCTGCGCGTCACGTTCTTCGCGACAGCACCAACCACTCAACTTCGACCTTTCACGACTTCGGCCGGTCTCGCCACCTGAAAAGTTCATGAGAGCGTTGCGCAACCCGACCCGTACGAAGGTGCATTACTCCCGGCTTTGAAGCACACTGGGCTGCATGGGGCGTCTTGGCCTGGGATCAGGGCTGGCCATCGCCGCACTCACCATCAGTGGGTGCGGCTCTGTGGCGAACCTCGGCGGCACCCCGGCCGTCACGGCATCAACACCCAGTCTCGCCTCCAGCGCGGCCCCGGGCAGAGCCGACGGTGGCGGGCCCCAGAGCGTCGAGTCGCCCGGCGACGGGTCACAGCCGGCCCCGCCCAGCCCGGTGTTCCCGCTGACCATCAGTCGCACCGGTGGCATCGCCGAGTTCAACGACACGATCACCCTGCGCGCCGACGGCCGGGTGAACGTCGAGACGCGATCGGTGCACGACCGCACCTGCACCCTTGACCGACAACGACAGCGCGACCTGATCGCGGCTCTGGGCACCCTGCACCTCGGCGACGCCGCCGATACCCCCGTTCCCGACCCGGCTGCCGACGGGTCGGGGAGCACGGCCGGCACTGACGGTATCGGCGGCACCAACGGCACCAACGGCACTGACACCACGGGTGGTACGCCGGCAGGCAGTGACACCTCGCAGATCCGCATCTCCGTCATCGACGCTCACGGCCGTTCGGTCGACCTCGGTGAACCGTCGCTCGCGAGTGTCCTGACGATGGTGACGACCCTGGTCTCCGACGTGACGCTCAGCCAGCCGTCGACCCCGTGCGTCACCAGCACCGCCGCCGTCGCCGGACGCTGAGCCCCAGCTCGCGCCCTTGGGGCAGTGACCCTCAGGCGCCCCCAGCGGTGTCTTCGCCTGCGCGTCGTCTGGCCCGGGCCAGCTCGTCGGGGGTGTCGACGTCGGTGGCCTCACCCCGGTGGTCGACCTCCACGACGCTCGTCCCGTCGGCCAGCCGCCTCATGCTCTGACCGGTCGGGTCACCCAGGGCGGCGATGCGGTCGGCCAGTGCCCCGCGCCGCCACACCGCGCACAGCCAGTTGCGCTGCCCGTCGCGGTCGACCGTCACCGCCACCGACGCGCTGTCGCTGGTCAGTGCGGCCACCAGCCGGTCGAGATGCGCGCTCGTGACGAAGGGCAGGTCGCCCGCCAGCACGATCACAAGATCGGCCCGCGAACCCGGCCCCCCGGCATCCGGCGAGGGCCCCCGCGGGGTCGGCGCAGCCCCGTGAGCCTCCGACGTGAGCTCGTCGAGGTGGCGCAACCCCGAAGCGAGCCCAGCCACCGGCCCGCCCCCGGGGTGATCGTCGGCGATGGTCACGGTGTCGCCAGGCACGCCGAGGTCGCTGCCCACCACGAACGTGCGGCGCGGTCGCGCCGCGTCGACGACACGCTCGACCATGGCGCGCCCGGCCACCTCGAGGGCCGGCTTGTGACGCCCCATCCGTCTGGAGGCACCACCGGTCAGCACGATGACGACGACAGCGGCCTCGTCTGCCGAACGGGGGTGGTCGTGGTGCACGCGCCGAGTCTGGCACGCTGGGATCATGGGCCGCGTCACCGTCAGACGAAAGATCACGAGGATCGATCTCGCGACGCCGCGCGTCAGTACGGTGGCCGACACGCTGTCGGTCGAGGAGCCTCTTGAGCTGAGGGTCGGCGGGGTGCCCCTCACGGTCACGATGCGAACGCCGGGTCATGACATCGAGATGGTTCACGGCTTCCTACTCAGCGAGGGGCTGATCCACTCCCTCGACGACGTGCAGATGGCGCGCTACTGCGCCGGCGCGGTGACCGCAGGCGACACGGGGTTCGACGAGAACACCTACAACGTCATCGACGTGACCCTGGCGCCGGGCGTGGCCGCTCCGGATGCCAGCGCCACCCGGTCGTTCTTCACCTCCTCATCGTGCGGCGTCTGTGGCAAGGCCAGCATCGAACAGCTCCGGGCTCAGACCCCGTACGACGTGAGCACGGACGACAGTGAGTTTGCCGCGAAGGTCATCGCCGTGATGCCCGCAGCCCTGCGGGCCGAGCAGCGCACCTTCGAACAGACTGGTGGCCTGCACGCGGCCGGGCTGTTCACGGCCGACGGCGAGCGGCTCGTCGTGCGTGAGGATGTGGGCCGTCACAACGCGGTCGACAAGGTGGTCGGCTGGGCCCTGATGAACGATCGGCTGCCCGCCCGCGGCTGCGTGCTGATGGTCTCAAGCCGCGCCTCGTTCGAGCTCGCGCAGAAGGCCATCATGGCCGGAATCCCTTGTCTGGCGGCGGTTTCGGCCCCCTCATCCCTTGCGGTCGACAGCGCCGAGGATGCCGGACTCACCCTCGTCGGCTTCGTGCGCAATCAACAGATGAACGTGTATGCCGCCCACCACCGGGTCACCACCTGAGGTGCCTGCCCAGCCTGAACCGCTCAGCTCGACCCCGACCCGACCCGACCGGAGAAACCCATGGCTGTGTTCGCGATCCACTACGACTACCCCGACGACACGAGCGAGATGCTGGAGATTCGGCCTGAGCACCGGGAGTGGCTGTCGTCAGTGCCGGGGCTGCTGGTGGCCGGCATGTACCAGCCCGGCCGCGACGAGGCGACCCATGGCGAACCCGGTCAACCCCTTGAGGGGATGCCGTCCAACGGGGCCCTGATCGTGGTCAGTGGCAGCTCGGTGGCCGACGTCGCAGCCACCTTCGACCACGACCCCTACTGGGTGGCCGGCTTCGTACTGCGACGGGTGGTGCGTGAGTGGAACCCGCCGCTCGGACCGTGGGTGGCCGACGCCGCGAACTCCCCCGGCTGACCCACCCGCAACCTCACAAACCCACCCACCAGCAACGTGAACGCTGGGAGTCACATCAGCGCTGCGTGACCTCGCCGCGCTCGACGTGCCAGCGCCGGTCGACCCCCACGTTCTCGAGCAGCCGGCGGTCGTGTGAGACGAGCAGCAGCGCCCCGTCGTAGGCCGCCAGCGCCTGCTCGAGCTGCTCGATCGCGGGAAGGTCGAGGTGGTTGGTCGGCTCGTCGAGCACGAGCAGGTTGACCCCCCGCGCCTGCAGCAGGGCCATGGCCGCTCGGGTTCTCTCACCGGGCGACAGCCGCCCGACGAGACTCGCGACCTGGTCGGCACGCAGACCGAACTTGGCCAGCAGCGTGCGCCGCTCAGCGGGCGCGAGGTCGGGCACGGCATCCGCGAACGCGTCACCGAGCGACAGCGACTCGCGCAGACCGGTTCGTGCCTGGTCGATCTCGCCGACCGCGACGCTCACGCCCTGGCTCGCCGAGCCCGAGTCGGGCCCGAGCCGGCCGAGCAGCATCCGCAGCAACGTGGTCTTGCCGGCCCCGTTGGGCCCGGTGATGCCGATGCGGTCACCCGCCTCGACCTGCAGCGACACCGGCCCGAGAGTGAAGTCACCGAGCCGCACCACGGCTTCGCGCAGAGTGGCGACGACCGAGCTCGACCTCGGCGCCGAACCGATGCTGAACTGCAGCACCCACTCCTTGCGGGGCTCGTCGACCTCCTCCAAGCGGGCGATCCGTGACTCCATCTGACGCACCTTGCGCGCCTGCTTCTCCGCCGAGTCGATGCTGGCCGCCCGCCGGATCTTGTCGTTGTCGGGGCTCTTGCGCATCGCGTTGCGCACGCCTTTGCTGCTCCACTCGCGTTGGGTGCGAGCGCGGCTCTCGAGGTCGGCTCGCGTTCCGGCGTACTGCTCGTAGGCCTCTCGAACGTGACGCCGGGCGACCTCGCGCTCGGACAGGTACGACTCGTAGCTGCCGTCGTGCACCGACACCGCGTTCTGGGCCAGGTCGAGCTCGACGACTCGCGTCACGCACCGCGACAGAAACTCACGATCATGAGAGACCAGCACGACCCCGGCTCGCAGGCCCCCGACGAACGACTCGAGTCGCTCGAGGCCGGCCAGGTCGAGGTCGTTGGTCGGCTCGTCGAGCAGCACGAGGTCGAAGCGACTGAGCAGAAGAGCGGCCAGGGCCGCGCGGGCAGCCTGGCCGCCCGACAGGGAGGTCATCGCAGCGTGGCGCCCGACGCTGAGGCCGAGCTCGCCCAGCACCGCTGGTATCCGGTCGTCGAGATCAGTGGCTCCGCTGGCGAGCCAGTGGTCGAGGGCGACGGCGTAGGCCTCGTCGGCGCCCGGCTGGTCACCACCCAGGGCGGCAGCGGTCGCCTCCATGGCGGCCGTAGCGGCTGAGGCCCCGGTGCGCCGGGCGATGTAGTCACCCACGGTCTCACCGGGCACCCGCTCGTGCTCCTGGGGCAGCCACCCGATGAATGCATCGTTCGGCGCGGTCACCACCGACCCTTCCAGCGGCTCCGCGGCGCCCGCGAGCAGTCGCAGCAGGGTCGTCTTGCCTGCGCCGTTGCTGCCCACGACTCCCACCACGTCACCGGGTGACACCGTGAGATCGAGTCCCTCGAAGAGGGTTCGGTGGGCGTGGCCTCCGGAGAGGTTCCTGGCCACGAGGGTCGCGCTCACGGCATCAGACTAGGGCCGCCTGTTCGCCCCGGTCAGAGGGGGTGCACACGCACGACATCGCCCTCGACCAGCGTCTCGACCTCCGCGGGCACCTCGACGAGGGCGTTGGCGGCGGCGAGCGCCGCCAGGTGCCGGCCGTGGGGCAGGGTGACTGTGCCGTCATCATGAAGCACGCTGGTGAGGAACTGCATTCTGCCGGCTCGCATCGACCGTGGCCCCCCGTGGAAGGTGGCGGTGCGGGCCACGGCCGGGGGTGCGCCGTGTCGAGCGTCGAGCGCCGGCCGCACCAACATCTGGAACGCGACGAAGGCACCTCCCGGGGTGCCGGGCAGGCACACCACGGGCAGGCTCCGCCACCGGCCGAGCCCCTGCGGCCCTCCCGGTTGCATGGCCAGGTGACGGAACTCGAACGACGCGAGCGGCTCGCACACCTGGCGCACCACCTCGTAAGCGCCGGCACTCACCCCGCCGGTGGTGATGACGAGGTCGACCGCGCCGGAGGTGACGAGATCGTCGAGTACCGCCCGCAGCCGCTCCGGTTCGTCGTCGCACGTCAGAACCGGAGCCGCAACACAACCGGCCGACAGGGCCAGCGCGGCGACCATGTCGCTGTTCGACTCGTGGATGCTGCCGAGGCCGGGCTCCCTGCTCGGGTCGACCAGCTCGGCCCCCGTTGCCACCACGGCCACCCGAACAGCCGCGCACACGAGCGCCTGAGCGCACCCTGCTGAGCGGCCCAAGGCGATGAGTGCCGGCGTGACGACCGACCCGCTGGTGGCGATGGTCGTGCCGGCTGCGACGTCCTCGCCGCGACGGCGCAGGTGGCGTCCGGCGTGCACGCCCACCGAGATCACGACCCGCTTCGGGGCAGGGCCGGTCGGCGTCGCGTCGGTGTGCTCGACCGGCACGACCGCTGAGGTGCCGATGGGTAGCCGGGCCCCGGTCATCACCCGGGCCGCCTCACCGCGACCGAGCTCGAAGAACGGGGCCAGTCCGGCCGGCACGTCTCCGACGACCACGAACTCACGCTGCTCAGCGCTGCTGGGGTGTACGGCGTAGCCGTCCATGGCTGAGTTGTCGAAGCGAGGCAGGTCGTCGGCGGCCACGAGGTCGGCTGCGAGGCGCCGCCCGAGGGCGTGCCGGTCGAGCGCGACCCGGCGTGCTACCGGGCCGCCGACCAGCCGCTGGATGGCGGCTCGGTGCTCAGCGACGGAGACCTGGCGCTCGAAGGACACGGCGCCAGTCTGGCGCACCGCCACTCGGAACGACCTGGCGGTCCGGCCACCGGGGGTCGGGACGATACTGGGAGCCACCCGTGATCACGGTTCGCGCCCGCGCGACCCGCGGTTCGGCGAAGTCGTCGCACCCTTCCAGAACGGCACGCATGGACCTCACGCCCTCACCTCACCCCCTGGTCACCGCCCACCTCGACGAGGTCGACACGCTGCTGCGCGGGCTGCCGCCCGCCGAACGGTCAGAGGTGATGGAGGGCATCCGCGCCGAGACCACCACCAGCGTCGCCAGGCTCGGTGCCGACCCGACCGATGCCGAGGTCGAGGCCGCCGTGGCGCGCCTCGGGTCGCCCCGCTCGATCGCTGACAAGGCCTATGCCGACCGCAAAGAGGCGGGGCACCCGCGCCAGGCCATCGCACCGGGCAACGGCGACGCCCTTGCCGAGAGCTGGGTGCCGGTCGCCGTCGCCGCACTCGGCGCCGGCGCCCTCGTCGCCATCGGGTACCTCGCCGTCACTCTGGCCGCCGTCGCCACCGGACGGTGGGTGCTGTTCGCCTGGGTCGGAATCGTGCTGCTGTCGTCGATGTCTCCGCTGTGGAGTCGCGGTGAAACCGTGCTGCTCATCGGGCTGGTGCCGGTGGGTTGGGCCCTGGTCGCCGTACCGGGCCGGTTCGGTCACAGCGGCCTCGCGGTCGCCGGCGGGGTCGCCGCGGCCGCGCTCTTCGGTGTGCTGCTGCCGCGCCTCGTGCTGCGTGGGCGCGAACGGGCCCAGCGGCATCCGCCCGTCGGGCTCTGATGCGCCGGCCGGGCCCGTAGCCAGCCGGGCCCGTAGCCAGCCGGGCCCGTAGGCAACCGGGCCCGTCAACGCTCGATGACGTCTGTCGGGGAGCCCGCCGCGCGCATCGAACACGATCTCGTGTGGCCCCAGCTTTGGGCGTCGCTTCGAACAGATCGTGGCAACCCGCCGCTTGACCGCTCGGGGGTCCCACGTCGGTCCAACGTCGCGGGCCGCTCACCGGTCAGACCGAGCAGCACCGCTGTGTGGGCTCGACGGCCATACCGACCAAAAACGGCTCAAACACGTTGAGCGCCTTGGGGTTTCGCGGCTCTGTGTTGCTGGTCAGAGCGACGGGAACCTCGGCGAGGCTCCCTGAGATTTTCCTGCGAATTTTACTATTTCCATACCTTTCTCGGTTCGTCAACCTAGTCTGCTCATGGGACAACTGACCCGGCGCGGGGGCGCCTGGGGTCACATCAAGCTCAACCAATGGGGGAATACCTGTGAACGAAACCAAGACCATCCGCCTGCCCAAACGGGCTGGAGTGGTTGCCGCTGCCGTCGGCCTGTCCGCGGTGGGCCTCATCACCGTGGCGTCGGGATTCCCTGCGTCGGCTCAGGTCATGAAGCCGGGCGACCGCGTGTGGGAGTGCCACTACGCACAGTCGGGTACGGACGCCGAATACCTGGTGAAGAACAACAACCCGCGCGACGTCCCGTGGAAGTCGGCCGACCTCAACGGCGACGGCGAGGTCTCCGTCGGAAACCAGTACCTCGCTGCGGGGGGAAACCGCATCTACGTCGTGCAGATCAACGGTGACTCGCCGGGACTGAGCGCGTGCCCCGCACCCAACGCGAGCCCGCTTCCCACGGGAACCAAGACCAACTCGGGGTACACCTCGCCGCCCGTGACCACCACGACGACCACGCCGCCGGTGACCACCACGACGACCACGCCGCCGGTCACCACACCGCCGACCACGCCGCCCGTGACCACCACGACGACTACACCGCCGGTGACCACCACGACGACTACGCCGCCCGTGACGACGCCGCCGACCACGCCGCCGGTCACCACACCGCCGACCACGCCGCCCGTCACCACACCGCCGACGACACCTCCGGTGACCACGCCGCCGGTCACCACGCCGCCGACCACGCCGCCACAGACGGCTCCCGGCTACGGTCCTCCCGGAACCGGTGGGGCAGGCTCGTCGAACCCGGCCAACCTCGCCATCGGGTCTGGCCTGCTGCTGCTCGCCGGCGCCATCACCATCACGGACGTCGCCCAGCGGCGACGCCGCGCCACCACCGGCAAGTGACGAGCTGCTGACGGTGGGCGGTCGCCATGCGGCCGCCCACCGTCAGCCGGCTCGCTCGCATCGGAGCTCCTATGCCGCAACGTCGCACGCTCGTGCTGACGGCCGTCGTCGCACTTATGACGGTGGTCGCCACCTGGCTGATCATCCTGCGCCCTATCGCGCCCGACCCGGTGAGCGCCAGCCCCGCCCCGATGGCCGCCACGTCGCTCAGCCCGTCGGCCTCCGCTGAGACGACGAAGCCGGGGCAGCCTGCCACCGCACGCACGTCGCCGGCGACAGGGTCCACGCCTTCGGCTCCATCCACCTCTGCCACAGCCGGACAGCCCGCAGCGACCAAGGGCACCCGCGCCCCGGCAGCGAGGGGCGCCGCTGGAGCGGCCGCCACCTCAACGCGCTGTGTCGCCGCCGTACCGGCTCGACTGGTGATTCCTGCCCTGGGAGTGAACGCCAAGTTCCAGACCATCGGGCTCGACTCTTCGGGCCCGACCGATGCTCAAGGTCGCAAGGCCTTGGGCAACCCCAGCGATCGCACGAAGGCCGGCTGGTACTCAGCCGGCCCACGTCCCGGTTCGGGCACCGGCACCGTGCTGGTCAACGGGCACACCTACCACGACGGATCCGCGATCTTCAAGGAGAGCTTCGCCTCCAAGATCGCCAACGGTCAGCGCATCGACATCGTCGCCGGCAACGGGTCGGTGTGCTCCTACCAGGTGCAACGGGTGTGGCGCGACGTCGCCAAGGGCGACTACGCCAACATCGTCTCGAGCCAGGGCCTCTACAACTTCAGCGGCCCGGAGCGGCTGTTCCTGGCCACCTGCGGTGGTCCGTTCAACTCGTGGGAGCAGAACTACGATCACATCAGCCTGTTGATCGCCACACCGATCGACCGCGGCTGACGAACGAGCAGCGCCGCCTCAACCGGCGGCGAGCTCGCTGACCGGCCGGTCCCCGTCGTTGAACTCGATCACCCGGCCGGTCGGGGCTGATGACTCCGAGGCAGTCGGCGCCGCGTCGACCACGACGGCAATGACCTGGGCAACATTGCCCCGCGAGACCGTCGCTGCCTCGATGCCTTCGCCCCACTCGATGGTGCCGCTTGCGGCGCCGTCGGTGAGCCCGCTCGGGCGCAGGATCACGTGGTCGAGCCCCGAAGCCGCAAGGTAGGCGTCGGCCGCCGACTTCGCCTCGGCGTAGGCGAAGAAGCCGTTGTCCTCGGGCACCCCGTGATCGGGGCCGGCCCCGAAGTACGACACCATGACATACCGCGTCACCTCAGCCGCGAGTGCCGCATCGACCGAGCGGATCGCTGCGTCGCGGTCGACGGCGTAGGTGCGCTCGGGGCTGCCACCGCCGGCGCCGGCTGACCACACCACGACATCGTGGCCGCGCAGGGCGTCGTTCAGCTCTTCGACGGAGCCCGTCTCGATGTCGAGCACGAGCGGCTGGGCGCCCACAGCGACCAGGTCTTCAGACTGCTCCGGCTTGCGGATCACCGCAGTGACCTCGTGGCCGGCCTCAACGAGCAGGGGGACGGCCAGCAGGGCCACCTTGCCGTGGCCTCCGATGATGACGATGCGAGCCATGCTGGTCCTTCCCCACGGGATGCCGCTGACGACGACTGATTTGACCCTACGCCAGCCGTCCAGCCTGGCTCGCGGCCACCCGGCCAGGGCGGCCGCCCGGAGAACCCGTGGCCGTGCGGCTGTACGAAAGTGGCCACTCGACCGGTTTTGGTCGAGTGGCCACTTTCGTACGGCGTGAACGGGTCAGTGGCGCCGACCCAGGAGCCAACCGAGCAGCACGCCGGCGAGAGCGGCGGCCGCGAAGCCGGAGTACCGGCGCACCAACACGGGCAGAACCGCCGAACCGAGGTCGAGCGCGTCGTCGTCATGGGCCGGCGTCACCGCCTGCGGCCGGGCTGGGGCGCTTGCGGGCCGGGGCGGCGTGACCGCCGCGCTGGACGCCGAGGGCGGGGTCTTTGTCGTGTCGGCGGCCAGGGCGTCGGATGCCGTCTCGATGAAGCCGGTCTCGGGAGCCGTGCCGCCGGCCGCCGGCGCCGGTTCACCCGGCGAAGCGGCGGAGGAGCTGCCCGTCGCCGGCCCCTCGGGCGCTTCCCCGTCGCCGCCGAGCTGCTTCTCGACACAGGCCACGAACGCCTGCAGCAGCTTGTCGGAGACGTCCTGCATGACGCCGCGCCCGAACTGGGCGGGCTTGCCGGTCACGGCGAGGTCGGTCACGACGTCGGCCCGCGAGCCCTCGCCGTCGGGTGAGAGCGAGAGCGTCACGGTGGCCCCGGCCGTGCCGTTGCCGCGTTTGTCCTTGCCCTTGGCCGAGATGACGGCGGTGTGGGCGGCGTCGTCACGCTCGACGAACGACCCGGTGCCGGAGTACACCATCGCGATCGGGCCGAGCTTGACCTTGACCGTGCCCGAGAAGCCGCCGTCGCGCACCTCGGTCACGGTGGCACCCGGGAAGCAGCTGCCGACCTTCTCGAGGTCCATGAACAGGGCCCAGGCGTCGTCGACCGAGGTCGGGACGGTGAACGAGTGGGTGAGGTCCATCAGCAGCTCACGCGCCCGCCGCCGCCAGCACCGCACGCCTGGTCAACACGGTGGCGAGGTGCTTGCGGTAGTCGGAGTCACCGTTGAGGTCGGACGGCGGGTTGGTGCCGTCGGCGACCTGCGCGACCGCAGCTCTTACGGCCTCGTCGGTGGCCGGCTGGCCGACCAGGGCCTCCTCGACGGCCTTGGCCCGCAACGGGGTCGAGCCCATGTTGGTCAGACCGACCCGCGCCTCGGCGATGGCGCCACCCTCGCTGCGCACGGTCGCCGCGATGCCGACGATCGACCACTGGTGGCTGACCCGAACGAACTTCTCGTAGTGGGCGCCCCAGCCGGTGTGCTTCGGCACGCGGATCTGCGTGAGCAGCTCGCCCTCGCCGACCGCGGTCTGGAACAGGTCTTCGAAGAAGTCGTCGGCCGCCACCGTGCGGGTCGCGCCGCCGGGTCCGGCGATGACGAAGCTCGCCCCGAGGGCCAGCGCCGGAGCACCGACGTCGCCGGCCGGGTCGGCGTGAACGAGCGCGCCGCCGATCGTGCCGCGGTGGCGGATCTGCGGGTCGGCCACGGTCGCGATCGCCTTGTTCAGCAGCGCCGCGTGGGTCGACACGGCATCCGAGGCGAGCACGTCGAAGTACGTCGTCATGGCGCCGATCACGAGGTCGTCACCGTCCTCCGTGACCCCTTGCAGTTCGCTGATCTTGCCGAGGTCGATGACGACGCCGGGCGCGTTGAGCCGCATCCGCAGGATGGGCAGCAGCGACTGGCCGCCGGCCAGCACCTTGGCCTCGTCGCCGTGCTCCTCCAGCGCCGCGATGGCGTCGGCGACCGAGGTCGGGGCGAGGTAGTCGAACGTCGCCGGAATCACTGGGCACCACCCTGGGTCGAAGCGGACGTATCGGGGTTGTCCTGATTCGGCGCTCCGTCGTCGAAGTGCGGCGCCGCCTCTCGCTCGCCTTCGGCAGGCTTGGCCGACCCGGTCAGGATGGCCTTCCAGACCCGCTCCGGAGTGCACGGCATCAGCACGTCGTTGACGCCGAACGATCGAATGGCGTCGACGATCGCGTTGACGACCGCGGGCGTCGAGGCGATCGTGCCCGCCTCGCCGACTCCCTTGGTTCCCAACGTGTTCGTCGTCGACGGCGAAACGGTGTGGTCGCTGACGTAGTTGATCGTGTCGGCGGCCGTCGGCAGGGTGTAGTCGACGAACGAGCCCGTCACGAGGGTGCCGTTCTCGTCGTACTCGGCGCCCTCCCACAGCGCCTGCGCGATGCCCTGCACGAGCCCGCCGTGGATCTGCCCCTCGACGATGAGGGGGTTGATGATCGTGCCGATGTCGTCGACGCAGACGTACTTGCGCATCGTCGTGGCGCCGGTCTCGGTGTCGACTTCCATGGCGCACAGGTGGGTGCCGTGGGGGAAGGAGAAGTTGACCGGGTCGTAGGTGGCGTCGGCGTCGATGCTGGGCTCGGCGCCGTCGGGCAGGTTGTGCCCCGCGAAGGCGGCCAGGGCGACCTCGCCGATGGCCAGGCCCTTGTCGGTGCCCTTGACCTCGAAGCGACCAGCCTTGAACTCGAGGTCGTCTTCGCTGGCCTCGAGCAGGTGGGCCGCGAAGACCTTGGCCTTGGCGATCACCTTGTCGGCGGCCCGCACGACTGCCTCACCGCCGACGACGAGTGATCGTGAACCGTAGGTGTCCATGCCGCGGTGGGCGATCTGGGTGTCGCCGTGCAGCACCTCGACGTCTTCGAAAGCGACGCCGAGCCGGTCGGCGACGATCTGGCTCCACGCCGTCTCGTGCCCCTGGCCGTGAGCCGAGCTGCCCGTGAGCACCTCGACCTTGCCGGTCGCGAGCATGCGGATGCTGGCGTGCTCCCACCCGCCGGCGCCGTAGTTGAGCTGGCCGAGGATGCGTGAGGGCGCGAGGCCACACATCTCGGTGAAGGTCGAGACGCCGATGCCGAGCTGCACGGGGTCGTGGCTGTCGCGGCGCTGCTGCTGCTCGGCGCGCAGCTCGTCGTAGCCGAAGAGCTCTTTGGCCTTGGCCGTGGCCGCCTCGTAGTTGCCGGAGTCGTAGGTCATCCCCGCCACCGTGGTGAAGGGGAACTCCTCGTGCGTGATCCAGTTCTGCTCGCGCACCTCGATCGGGTCGCGGCCCAGCTCGGCCGCCAGCTCGTCCATGATCCGCTCGATGGCGAAGGTGGCCTCGGGCCGCCCGGCGCCGCGGTAGGCGTCGACCCAGGTCTTGTTGGTCAGCACCGTCTGGCAGTTGAACTGGTAGGCCGGGAACTTGTAGATCGAGTTGAACATCCAGGCGCCGAGCACCGGCACGCCGCCACCGACAATGGCGACGTAGGCGCCCATGTCGGCGAGCAGGTCGACCTTGAGGCCGGTGACGGTGCCATCCTTCTCGGCCGAGAGGGTCAGCTTCTGCCACTGGTCGCGGCCGTGGTGGCCCGAGAGAAGCGACTCGGAGCGGGTCTCGGTGTACTTGCACGGCTTGCCCAGCCGGCGCGAGATCGCGATGGTGGCGAACTCCTCTGGAGTGGTCTGCAGCTTGCCGCCGAAACCGCCCCCGACGTCGGGGGCGATGACCCGGATCTTCGACTCAGGGATGCCCATCGTCGCGGCGATGAGAAAGCGCAGGATGTGCGGCACCTGGGTCGATGACCAGACGATCATCTGCTCACCGGTCGGGTCAACGAGCACCGAACGCGGTTCCATGAACGCCGGGATGAGCCGCTGCTGGCGGTACTCACGCTCGATGACGATGCCGTCGGTGCGGGCCTTGGCGATGGCCGCCTCGACGTCGCCGCCCGAGCCCTGTTCGGCCGAGTCGAGCTTCCAGAAGGCGCACTTGTTGGTGCCGAGGTCGGGGTGGGCGATCACCGTGTCGGCAGCGGCCTCTTTGAGGTCGAGCACCGCTGGGAGCTCCTCGTAGTCGACGTCGACCAGCTCAGCGGCATCCCGGGCCTCGGCGGGGGTGCGGGCCACGACGACGGCCACGATCTCGCCGGCGCACGCGACGCGGCTGACGGCGACCGGCAGGTGCGTCGGGGTGACCTGGTCGGTGGTGATGGGCCAGGCGTTCGCGTTGACGCCCTGCACGTCTTTGATGTCTTCGCCCGTGATCACGTCGATGACGCCGGATGCCGCCTTGGCCTCGTCGGTGTTGATCGACGTGATGTTCGCGTGCGCGAACGGGCTGCGCACCATGGCCAGGTGCAGCATGCCGGGCACGGTGAGGTTGTCGGTCCAGCGGGTGCGGCCGGTGATGAGGCGCTGGTCCTCCTTGCGGCGGCGGGCCTTGCCGATCTCGGCGTCGGGGGCGGCGGTGTCGGGGCGGTCTTCGGTAATGGTCATGACGTCGCCCCTACGGTCTGCTCTGCCTCGTTCAGGTCGACCGGGTTGCCGTCGGCATCACCCTGGCCGCTCTGTTGGCCTGATTCTTTGCCCTGACGGGCTGCCTGCTGCACGGCCTTGACGATGTTCTGGTAGCCGGTGCACCGGCAGAGGTTTCCCTCGAGGCCCTCGCGGATCTCCTGCTCGCTGGGGTCGGGGTTGTTCTTCAGCAGGTCGCACGACTGCATGATCATGCCGGGCGTGCAGTAGCCGCACTGCAGGGCGTGGCACTCGTGAAAGGCAGTCTGCAGCGGGTGCAGCTCGCCGTTCTTGGCCAGGCCCTCGATCGTGGTGACCTCGTGCCCGTCGGCCTGCACCGCCAGCATGTTGCACGACTTCACGCTCGTGCCGTCGAGGTGCACCGTGCAGGCGCCGCAGTTGCTCGTGTCGCACCCGATGACCGTGCCGGTCTTGCCGAGGCTCTCTCGTAGGTACTGGACCAACAAGGTCCGTGGCTCGACCTCGTCGGAATACTTCGTCCCGTCGACGTTCACAGTGATTCTGGTCATGCGAAAAGTCTCCTGCCGCTCTGCAGATGTCGTCCCTGGGCTGAGTCTTACCCGCCGGTCGGGTCCTGACAAGGGGAACGGCAAACCTCGACAAGAGTGGCCCGCCCAATCGTCACAAAGGCGTCGAGTGCGTGCGTCAGGCAGCCGCCCTGATGCACATCGCTACGTCACTGACCCGTGGGGCGCATCAGTGACGTAGTGACCAGCTCGAGCAGGCTCAGGCCGTGGAGGCCTGCCGCCCGACACGGCCCTGGTGACGAAACCGGCACCCGACAGGCAAGACTGTTGCCATGACGATGCACGCCGACGACTACCAGGCCCTCCGATCGCGCTACGACACCATGACCTATCGCCGCACCGGCAACAGCGGGCTCGACCTGCCGGCCGTCTCGCTGGGCCTGTGGCACAACTTCGGTGACGACGTCGCCCTCGACAAGCAGCGCGCCACGCTGCGCCGCGCCTTCGACCTCGGCGTCACGCACTTCGACCTGGCCAACAACTACGGGCCACCCTACGGCAGCGCCGAGCGCAACTTCGGCACGATCTACGCGCAGGACTTCAAGCGCTACCGCGACGAGCTCATCATCTCGAGCAAGGCCGGCTACGACATGTGGCCGGGCCCCTACGGGCAGGGCGGCGGGTCGCGCAAGTACCTGCTCAGCTCGCTCGACCAGTCGCTGCAGCGGATGGGCCTCGACTACGTCGACATCTTCTACAGCCACCGCTTCGACGAGACCACGCCGCTGGAAGAGACCATGGGCGCGCTCGACACCGCGGTGCGCCAGGGCAAGGCGCTCTACGTCGGCATCTCGTCGTACTCCGGCGCGCGCACCCAGGAGGCCATCGGGATCCTGCGCCAGATGGGCACCCCGCTGCTCATCCACCAGCCCAGCTACTCCATGCTGAACCGCTGGGTCGAGGAGGACCTGCTCGACGTGCTCGGCGTCGAGGGGGTCGGCGCCATCGCCTTCTCGCCGCTGGCGCAGGGCATGCTCACCGACAAGTACCTCAAGGGGGTGCCGGCCGGTTCGCGGGCGTCGCAGGGCAAGTCGCTGTCGCCGAAGCTGCTGAACGAGCAGACGATGAAGCACGTGCGCGCGCTCAACCGCATCGCCAAGGCCCGTGGACAGTCGCTCGCTCAGCTCGCGCTCGCGTGGGTGCTGCGTGACCCGCGGGTCACCTCGGTGCTGGTAGGCGCGTCGTCGCCGGAACAGCTCGAAGACAGCCTCGGCGCCCTGGGCAACCTCGAGTTCACCGATGCCGAGCTCGCGAAGATCGACCGGCACGCCGTCGAGGGCGGCATCAACCTCTGGAAGACCTCCAGCTCGCACTGACCCCTCCCCCTCAGCCGCCTGGTTCGAGGTGTCAGGCGACCTGATGAGGTCTTCGATTATCTCGAACCGGCAGGCGGAGGCTCGGTGTCGTGTGCCGGGTGGTGGTGGTGGATGGGCCCGTCGACGGCGGCCAACCGCTGCCCCTCCCCGCCCCAGCGCAGGGCGATGATCTCGGCGGCGATCGAGACGGCCGTCTCCTCCGGCGTGCGAGCGCCGAGGTCGAGGCCGATGGGCGAGCTCATCCGGCCCAGCTCGGCCTCGGTCAACCCGGCCTCGCGCAGCCGCGCCATCCGGTCCTCGTGGGTGCGCCGTGACCCCATGGCGCCGACGTAGGCCACGTGGGGGATGCGCAGCGCCACCTCGAGCAGCGGCACGTCGAACTTCGGGTCGTGGGTGAGCACGCAGAGGATGGTGCGCGAGTCGATGCGCCCCTGCTCGACCTCGTGCTGCAGATAGTCGTGGGGCCACTTGACCACCACCTCGTCGGCGCCGGGGAAGCGGGTCGCGGTGGCGAACACGGGCCGGGCGTCGCAGACGGTGACGTAGTAGCCGAGAAAGCTGCCGACCTTCGCGACGGCGGCGGCGAAGTCGATGGCGCCGAACACCAGCATCCGGGGCTTCGGGGCGTGGGCGGCGACGAAGACGCGCAGCCCTTCGCCGCGGCGCTCGCCGTCAGGCCCGTAGGTGAGGATCGCGGATCGGCCGGCCGCAAGCAGGCCCCGGGCGTCGTCGCGAACAGCGTCATCGGCCCGCAGCGTACCGAGCGAACCGCTCCCGAGTGGGGTGACCCAGCCAACTGTCGACGGCTCGGCCGGCAGGCCGTCGTCGCTCTCGGGCTCTTGTTCCTCGGCGTGCACCACAATGCGACGGCCCACCCACGACGGCTCGGGGTGTTCGATGACGGTGACCACGGCCACGGGTCGGCCGGCCTCGATGTCGGCGGCCACGTCGCCGAGCTCGGGGAAGGTCTGCTGCGACACCTTCTCGACGAACACGTCGAGGATGCCGCCGCAGGTCAGCCCCACGGCGTACGCGTCGTCGTCGCTGACGCCGTAGCGCTGCAGCACCGGTCGGCCGGAGTCGATGACCTCCTGGCCGAGCTCGTAGACGGCGCCCTCGACGCACCCGCCCGACACCGACCCGACCGCGGAGCCGTCCGGCCCGACCAGCATCGAGGCGCCAGGCTGGCGGGGCGCGGAGCGCCAGGTGCCGACCACGGTGCCGACGCCGACCGTCTCGCCGGCCGACCACCACTGCATCAGCTCGGTCATCACCTCACGCACGGGCCACCACCTCGATCAGTTCTTCGAACGCCGCGAACGAGTGGCCCGCGACGAAGTCGTCGATGTGCGGCAGCGCCGCGACGATTCCCTGTTGCACCGGCTGGTAGCCGACCTTGCCGCGGTGCGGGTTGGCCCACACCACGCGGCGGCTGAGCGCGGAGAGCCGGCGCATCTGCTCGCCGAGCTGCTCCGGGCCCTCACGCTCCCAGCCGTCTGAGAAGACAACGACCACGGCGCCCCTCGCCATTCCGCGCCGGCCCCACAGGTCGAGAAACGCGGCGATGGCCTCGCCCAGCCGGGTGCCGCCCGACCAGTCGGGCACCACCTGGCCGGCAGCGACGAGGGCGCGGTCGGCGTCGCGCTCGCGCAGGGCGCGCGTGACGTGGGTGAGCCGGGTGCCCATGGTGAACACCTCCGTGCTCGTGCCGGATGCCGCTGACTGCACGAACGTGTGCGCGAGCCGCAGGAGGCTGTCGGAGTAGGGGCTCATCGAGCCGGACACGTCGATGAGCAGCACGACCCGGCGCGGCCGGGTCGCCCTGCGGCGGTGACGGATAGGGCCCGGTTCGCCCATCCGTCGCAGCTGGTCGCGCAGGGTGGCCGGCCCGTCGATACGCCCCGATCGTGCTGCGTTGTGGCGTCGTGCGCGACGGAGGGGCGGTCGTGGCCGTAGTCGCGCGAACAGCTGGGCCAGCTCGCGGCGCTCGGCGCTGCTCAGCGATCCGACGTCGCGGTGGCGCAGCACCTCCTGGCTGGTCGACGCCGCCCTGACGATCTCGTCCTCGCTCGGGCCGCCGTCACCGGCGTCATCGCCGAGCGGGGCCTGCCGCGTCACCGAGAGCGGGTCGGAAGGCCTGCCCCCGGCGGTCAGAGGTTCGCCCGAGAACCAGGCCGTGAACACCGAGTCGTAGCGCTCGATGTCGGCGGGCGAGGAGGTCAGGGTGGCCCGTCCCGACCAGTAGACGTTGGCTCGCTGCTCGGCGCCCGTGGTGACAACGGCCTCGAGAAAGACCCGTTCGCGGTCGGCGGTGACCGGCAGGCCACCGGCACGCAGCGCCCGGGCGAAGCCGAGGAACACGGCATCCGGCGGGGTGCGCACCTGCGCGACGGCGCTGTCGTTCGGCAAGTCGATCACGGGTTCGATCGCCTCAGGCCGTGAGCATGCGGTCGATCATGGCGCGCACCCGCTCGGCGTCTTCGCGGTACTTCACCGCGGCCCCGAGCGTGGCCGCGGCAACCTCGGGGTCGAGCCGGGAGGCGCCAAGAGTGTCGAGCGCCCGGGCCCAGTCGAGGGTCTCGGCGACTCCTGGGGGCTTGATCAGCTCGCCGGAGGCGCGCATCCGCTGCACCGCGCCGACGACCTGCTCGGCGAGGGTGGCACTGATCTCGGGCAGCCGGGTGCGCACGATCTCGAGCTCGCGGGCCAGGCCCGGGTGATCGATCCAGTGGTAGAGGCAGCGGCGCTTGAGGGCGTCGTGAAGCTCGCGAGTGCGGTTGGAGGTGAGCACGACGATCGGCGGCGTGGCGGCGCTGATGGTGCCGAGCTCGGGGATCGTCACCTGCCAGGTGCTCAGCACTTCGAGCAGAAAGGCCTCGAACTCGTCGTCGGCCCGGTCAATCTCGTCGATCAGCAGCACGCACGGCGCTGACCGCACGGCCTCGAGCACGGGGCGTGCGAGCAGAAAGCGCTCGTCGAACAGCTCGGCCTCGAGGGCCTTCGTGTCCTGGTGCTCATCTCTTGCGATGGCTTCAACGGTGCGCAGGTGCAGGATCTGGCGCGGGAAATCCCAGTCGTAGAGGGCCTGGGTGGCGTCGATGCCCTCGTAGCACTGCAACCGGATGAGCTTGAGGTCGAGCGTCTCCGCCAGCGCCTCAGCGAGGGCGGTCTTGCCGGTGCCGGGCTCTCCTTCGAGCAGGATCGGGCGCCCGAGCCGGGTCGCGAGAAAGGTGATGGTGGCCAGGGCCTCGTCGGCGAGGTAGCCGGTGCGCCCGAGGGCGGCCGCGACGTCGTCGGCGCTGGAGAACGCGTGATCCATGCCCCGAGCATTACCCATGAAGCCACCCGGCGGTAGCGAACCCCCGTCAAGGCGTCCCCGCCGCGGCCCCAGCACCCCCGCCGGCTCTCAAGGCCTCACTCCGCAGTGCGCCCTTTCCGCCCAGATAGACGCAGCCGTTCACGCATCGAGCGACAACCAGGAGGCTGCCACCTGCGTTCCTGCATTGAAGGAGGCCGCACCATCGCAGATGACGCCTACGTAGAAATCTCAGCCGCGTGGTGAGGGACTCCACCTCTATGCTGCGGACATTTCCAGTGACATCGTTCTCGCGCTGATAGCAGCCGGTAGTGGCTTGGGGGCGTCCTCGTCGGCGAGGTGTTTTCCTCCCGCCGATGGCGTGCCGAGATGGATGCATCGCGTCAGCGCCTTGAGGCAGAGGCGCTAGAGAAGCGACGCCAGGAGAGTCGAGCCGAGGTCGGTGAGCGCCGGGTCGCGACCAGAGATGACTACAGCGCCATCCTTTCGTTTCTTGATCGACTCGATCGGTGCATCGCACTGAGCATCTTGACGATGAACGAAGGGGCACGAGAGCAACTCATCACCAGCCGCGTCGTCGAAATGACGAACACGGTTGTTAAACAGCTAACTCAGTTGGGAGAGAACGCCGACTACGCGATTGCCATGCAACGCGGTACAACTGACCAGATTCGGTCCTCGATGGTTCAGATTCACGACCAGATGCTGGAACTGCGGTTGGAGATGTCGCTGGCTTTTGGGTTCACGGATATCGAGCCTGGCGACGAGCTGGCAACCAAGGCGAAGAGCAGAGCCGACTGGTTCAATGGGGAAATAGATCGGCCTCGAAACTCGGTTCGCCGAGAACTGGGCGTTGGCTAGGAGGCGCTGGCGCTGAGCACGGAGCCACACCCACGCATGGTCGGGCAGCCGCGCAGAGACCTGCCACGGCCCAGGATCTCGTTGGTCACGATTCGCCGCGAAATGACCGGTCACCGTCATCGTTATCTCCGCCAGCTGCGGACCGCAACATCGTCCGACTGGCCGCCGACACGCTTGGTGGCGCCAGAGCCAGCTCGACACGAAGCACTCCTGACGGGGGGCGGCCCATGCAGGACGACCATCCGCCACCGCGCCGCGACCCGCTGGCGGAGGCGAACGGCGCCGAGCAGCAAAAGGAAGGGCACAGTAAGTCACCCCGCCGCCTGGCGGGTGCTCCCGCGGGCTTCTCCGCCGTTACGCATTGGCTCGATCGGCTTGTCGTATCGGTGTCAAGCGTCGTCCCTCCGATGGGCCCCCTTATGCTCAGATCAGTCCTGGCCGATCGAGCGGCGCAATGCTGCTGTGCCCGTCGCAGACGGCCGAGTTATCCGCTGGGAGGACCGACGTTAGGCGGAGGCAGTGTGGGCCCAGGCGGCAGGGTCGGATCACAGACACCACGGAACTCGACAGGGTCGGAGGTCGTGGTGTCAGGGCTGACCACCTGCAACCACACTTTCCGGTAAACCTCGCCCTCCGGTATTGAGAACTCAACCTGATCGCGGATCGTCTTCGTGCCGCTCCCTTTGAAGGTAAGAGACCGGACTTTGCCCTCCGTCACAGGTAGATCTAAGCCGTCTTGGCTATTCAACCGGTACTGGACCACTCCTCCGTCCCCATCGACGCTGATCGACCCCTCGAGCGGCATGGCAATCGGGCAACGCACTTGGAACTCTGATCCCGAGCGTCCACCGGTTGTTAGGGCAACGTCCGTGACAGTCACGATGGTTCGACTTACCTGATAGGCGGAGCCGACGACCATGAGGAGACCAACGATGGTCAAGGACCACCCCGCGCTCGACGACTTGAGGGTCAGGGTGTCACCGATGTGCAGAGAGTGCTCGCCGGGCTCCCTCAGCTTGAAGAGCGCTACAGCGCCGACGACCGCGAACACCAGGCCGATGACGAGCACTGCAAACCACACTGCTCGCATAACCCCTCCTGTTCGCCTTTGAGCACATTGATGCCGCTTGCCGAAAGTCCCCAGGGTTGCTCATCGAAAGTCCCCACCTGGTGGCGGTGTCAGCGTAGCGGTTGGCGGGTGCCGGTGGTCGCGGTTCGGAGGGCTTCGCAGCGGGCGTGGTGTTCGCGGAGGCGGTAGGAGTCGCCGTCAAGGTTGAGGACGACGGAGCGGTGCAGGAGCCGGTCGAGCAGGGCCGCGGCGACGGTGGTGTCGCCCAGGACCTAGCCCCAGGAGCCAACGCCTTTGTTGCTGGTCAGGATGATGGATGTCTTGAGGTACCGCTGGGACACGACTTGGAACAGGGCGGAGGCGGCTTCGGCGGGCAGGCCGAGGTAGCCGAGCTCGTCAATCTATGCGGACATCCGCATAGGTCGATGAAGTTGGCTACCTCCCCTTGGACGCATCCGCCGCGAGCTTGTTCTTCCAACTGATCGCCGCCCGGTACGAAACCGGGTCAGTGATCCTGACATCCAACCTGCCATTCGCCCGGTGGGGCGAAACCCTCGGCGATGCCGTCGTCGCAGCTGCCACCGTCGACCGGCTCCTGCACCACGCACACGTCATCACCCTGACCGGCGACTCCTACCGAACTAGAAGACACCGCCAGAACCAGACCACCAAAACCAAGTAGAACCACAAACCAGGGGGTCAAAATTCAAGCAGCAACAAGGGGTCAACTTTCGTCCGGCGTTAACACGCTCTCGTGGACGCCCTGTACGAGTACGAACGAACGACCGACGATCGCGTTAAGACACGCGTCGAGGACCGGAGCACGCAAGACCGCCAGGAGCTGCGCCAACTGGCTTGGAGTGGCAACGGGCGGGTCCGAGCGGCGATTGCGACGCTCGCACTGCTGAGCGCTGACACGTCCCTGAGCGACAAGTTTGAGAGCGTCCGCATCGCCATCGGCGAACTCAATCAGGTGGCGTCACTTGATGATCTGAAGGCGCGACACGAGGCGATCTACTCGGACCTGGCAGCCGCGATAGAACTGGCTAGGTCCGACGTCACGAACTGAGCAGATTGGTGGTCGTTGTCGCTTCCCTCAGAGTGCGTCTCTCACCTCCAGACGACCATGGTGCTGGCGCAGTCGGGCGCCTCTGCCCAGTTCATATTCACCCAGGCTCAGGGTCGCTCGACGTTGTCGCGAGTTCGTCGGCCGGCGAACATGTTCGTGGAGTCAAGTGGACAGGTACCTGCTCAGACTCCATGGCCTTCGCCGCCGTGCCCATGCGCAGCAGCTCGGGTTCGCGCGGCATCAGTGGAGCGTGTCGGGCCTTGCGCGTTTTCGACAGCACAGGGTCTCGCCGTGGAGTGACCGCTGCCAAGTTGACACTCACGCGGGGCAGACGGCGACCATACTTCTGCCTCAGACTCGAGATACGAGAGTGACGGCCTCCAAGGCGCTGGGCATCGGGGTCGCGCTTGTCATCGTCGTCGTAGCCCTCGTATTCGGCGTCGCGTTCTCGGCCAAGGTCAAGGCAGTAGTAACCGGAGTGGTGACCGTCTCTTACGACCCGATCAAAGGCAAACTCGCCCTCGCGGCGGATCCCTTGGCCCTGGTCAGCCGGTTCGTCACCGTCAAGGTGGGAGACGAGATCACTCTCACGGACGACTCCAGTAAAGCCACCGTCGTCATCACGACCGTGGCTCAGAAGGCAGCGTTCGAGGTCGACGCGCGAGGATCATGGTCGGTGCGCGCCTTTAACGTCGCTGGCCCCGCTTTGACCACAAGCTATGACGGTGACCGCCACGTCTATGAGGTGGACCTGAGCCACACCTACACGACCAAAGTCGAGTTCGCTCGCGCAGAGGGCGGTGACGCATGGAGCAACAAGACCATTGAGAATCGAATCGCAACCTATCGCGTTGTGATCGACACGCGTCTGCTGACCACTGGCACGTTCACTTACTGCTCCCAAGCCCCTGGCGGGTGCGGCCTCTACTTGCACGCGCTGGCGACGCTTGACCCTGCCGAGCGCGTTATGCGTACGACGGGGGAGCCGGTGACCATCCCCAACGGCGCGAAGTTGCAGGCATCTGTGAGGCAGGTGGTGCGATCGTGCAGAACGATCGTCTGCAACGCAGCGGAATCTGGGAGTTCGTCATCTTCAAAGGCCAAGTCGGCTATGTGCCGGCGCTTTGGACCGGCGGCGGCGACAAGCTTCGCCATCGGCTCTGCGGTTCCTGAAGTTGCATGTGGTCCCGTCGGCGCGGTTCCGGCCGAACGGATTCGCGAAACGGCTTCACTGAGACTTCTGGGCCGGCGTCAAGGCAAACGTGCATGCGCGTCAGACCGCCGCGAATGGTGCAGGCAGGCAGGCGAACGTTACGGGACTGGTGCCACTTCGCACGCCCCGGGCACTCCGCTTCGCCCATCTGTGAGGGTGGCCGAGTGACGCCAATGCCGCCAGGCGGCGGGGACAGGGGACATCCGGAGCAGCGGGTCATCATCGGTTGAGTCGTTGCAGTCAAGGGTCGGCTCGCCGGGGCGCCCTCCGCGGTGAAAGGCGGTCATACGCACTTGGCGTTCGACTCGCTGACGAGCGAGTGAGTGGGCGTCTGCTAGACGCTCCGTTCAGTCGGTGAGTTCCCGTCCGGAGGCTGCTCTCCACGCAATGTGGTCCAGGCTTCGGGGACTGATGTTCAGGTGGTCAGCCGTTTCCGTGATGAGCTCGACGGCTTTCTGGCTACTCAGTTCGACAGTATCCCCGAGAGCAGCGGCGAGGAAACGCAGGACCATACGGTCGGGCTTGACGGACGGTAGGCCCGCGAGGATCAGAAGGTAGTTGTACGTGATCCCCGAGCTCTGACTCGGCAAGCGCTTCCACCCAGCATGGACTGGATTGTCAAGCGGCTTGTCGGCAACTCGTGCAACCAGGTCATCAACGGTATCGATGTCCAGACTGGTAATCAGCTGTGCTGCTTGCTGGATGATGTCAGCCTTCAGTGGCGCACCCAGCCTCGTGTGAGCCGGTTTGAGGTTGCCCACCACGGTCGTTGCCCACTCTCGCGTCCCACCCGCATGAGCGATCGACGACGAGAGGGCGCGAGCACCGTCTTGCGTCCCGTGAACGGTCTTGTACTTCTGGATCACGTTGATGACCGAGGTGTAGTGCGACCCAGTCGAGTAGATGGCGTCGATGATGCATAGCGCCAAACTCTTCGGGTAGCCCTCTGGCGTTGTCCACAGTTGCGGGTCTCCCAGGTGCACGTTGCAGTACTCGACGAGGGTGTCTATCTCAGTTTGGGTGACAGCCATTCGCTGCTCCTTCGCGGAAGTTGGGAGATGAACTCACGGTCCTAGGTCTCAGGTCCGGCGAAACGACACGGTCCGCAGTCTAGGTCGCAGGTGTTCGCACGACTGCCCCCGATCCGGAAGGACTGCCAATCCTGCTCGGCGACCTCGACAGCGAAGCAGGAGCGTCAAGAGGGCCGTGCCTGTGCTCTAAATCGAGCATTCAAGCAACCTCCGAGAACCGGGAACTCCCCGGGATGATCACGGCTCAGGAGGACATTCGCCAATGTGTCCTCCTGAGGGTCCGAAAGGATGGGAGCGACCTCAAACGCTCCACGTGACAGAGCGGCCTTGAGGAGCAACACCCAGACGCAGGGGCCGACGATTCAGGTATCAAATGTCGAATGCCTGCCAGTCGCCTCCCTTGCGAGGCGTGTCCTTCCGCCGCGAGAAGGTCGCTTCGTTCGCGAGAATGAAAACGGGTTCACCCAGAGCATGGTCTTGCCAGAGCCGGTCAGTTCACGTTGAGGCCGAAGGTGCGAGACAGCAGCTTGTTCTTCCAGTAGGACTCGATCTGCTCGATGGTGGCATCCGGGGTGTTCTCGTCGACCACCTCAAGCACCGAGACCTGGTAGCGCCGCCGCCCACCCGATGCGGCTCTACGAAGGCCGATGTTCCCGCCGTGGCCGTCGGTCGCGTACTGCATCCAGCGGCCGAACAGGCTGTCTGCGCCCTTGGCTGACCCGACGTACTGCCGCCCAGAGTCGAGGTCGACCAAGAGGTAAACGCCTTTGACGCTGCGGAGGACTTGCTGCCAGCCGTTGGGCAGCGTAGGGACGTCGTCGACCGGGCGGACAAATTCACGGAAGCCCGGAAACCGAGGCTCATACTGCTTGGCGACCTCGACCACCGTCTTGGGCTGGTTCGCTGCCCTCTGGACCCAGCTCCGCGTCCCAGCACCCCAGTCGATGACCACCCTGTCCCTGTAGGCGGCCAAGTGGTTCATCAGTTTGAGGTCGTAGCAGAAGTGCCCGGAGATATCGTGTTTGAGCAACGCGTCGGTGCTACCGGACGGGCATCGGTCGACTCCGTCTACTCGGTAGATCCCGACAAAGACTGTCTTCTGCGCCTCGGTGACGACGAACTCTGCGAGGAAGCAATCGAGCGGAAACCTGTCTTTGCTCTGCACGCTCGCGTAGCTTTCGAACGCGTCGCGGTCGTTCCGCCACGCCTCGTACAGCCGGCCGCGCCCCAGCCTGCTGTCCTGGTGTCGGACTAGGCGCACTCCATTGCTGTCGATCCCCTCGAGAGCCAGCAGGTCGTTGAAAGTCAGCAATTTGCATCTCCAAAAAAGTGTGCTTGACCGCTAGCCAACCACGGGGCGTGCGTGCCAGGTCGACTGATCATCGAATAGAAGCGTTGCTCCGGTGGTTCACGTCGCTTCCCGTTAAGGGAACTTCACTGGGCCCCGATCAGCATGCCCCGCGTCCCGACCGCCGCCGCCGCCGCCGGGAACGGTCGTCCACTCGCCAACCATAAGAAGGGCCGTGGGTCGTCACGGTTCGGTACGTCGTCGATAACTGGCACCCCAGCGCGGTCGGAAGCGGACGGCATCCTCGCTAGGGTTGGACCCGCAACACCCTGTCCTCTCGCCAGGACGGGGTGTTGTTCGTCTGCCCACCGGTGCACCGAAGCGCCGCCACGGGTACGGAACGTAGGCTCGGGGGCCAACTGGCTCCTGACCCCGCCCGCCGAGGAGGCACCGTGTCCCAGACCTCATCGCGGATCAAGACGATCCTGCCGACGTCGAGTCGCACCGCCCTGGGTGCGACCGTCATCACCGGCATGCTGACCGCTCTCGCCTCGGCGCCCGAGCGCCTCACCCGGCTGCTGCGCGACCGCTACCCCATGGTCGCCGTCACCGGCATGACCGGCGTCGGCAAGAGCCAGCTCGTCGACCGCCTCACCCGCCGAGCCGCCGACGAGCTCGCAGGCGAGGTCGGCTCGGCCACGATGGAGCGGCGCACCCGCCGCAGCGCCAAGCTGCACGGCTTCCGCTTTCTCGTGGTGCCCGGCGACAACGCCGCCACAAGGCTCGGCGCCCTCGACGAGGTCTTCCACGACGAACCGGTCGACGGCGTGATTCACGTCGTCGCCAACGGCTACGCCACCCCGCGGCGCGCGGCCGGCACCACAGGCGGGGCCACCGCCACCCGGGAGGAGCAGCTCGCCGCCGAGCTCGACGACTGGGCCATCACCTCGCACCTCATCGCCTCTATGGCCGTGCGCCGCCACAAGCCCATCTGGCTCGTCATCGCGGTGACGAAGACCGACCTCTACCCCGATGACGTCGACAAGGTCGTGCGCTACTACTCGCCCGGCAGTGGCTCGCCGTTCGCGGCCAAGGTCGACGCCCTGCGCAGCCTCGCCGGCGGCGCGAAGCTCTCGATCGACGTGCTCCCGGTGTCGAGCCAGGGAGGCGACCGCAAGGCTCCGATCTCTGACAAGCGCGCGGGTGCCATGGTCGACGCCCTCGCCGAGCGCTTGGGCCGGCTCAGCGGTCACGCCTGAGCGACACTCGCCTGGCGTAACCGGAGTTCAGTAGCGGTCTTCCTTGCGCAAGGCCCGCGGCCGCCCGTCGGGGTCGTGGACGATCTCGAGCAGTGGCGCCGCCCACGTTCGCTGCAGAGGCGTGAGCTGGGGAATCGGCAGCCGCCGCAGACGGCCCGGCGGCCGAGCCCCCTGCCGGCCGCCGGCGTGCCAGCCGTCGAGCACGGCGGCGTGGGCGGCATACTCCTCGAACATCCCCACCGGATCGAGGCAGTCAGCCATGGCTGCCTCGAGGCCGTGCTCTGCCACCTCGTCGAGCCGGTCGAGGTGCTCGGCGGCGAGGGTCAGTCGCAGGTCGCGGGCATAGGCCTCGTCGAGCACGGCGGCCGAGAGCTCGGAGTCATGGGTCCACGAGCGGCGACTGAAGTTGTCGGAGCCGACGCTGGCCCACGTGTCGTCGAGGATGCAGACCTTGGCGTGGACGTAGACGGGCACGCCCGCATGGTTCTCCAGGCCGTAGGCCGCCACCCGGCCGGGGGCGATCTCCGTTAACCGGGCGAGGGAGCGCTCACGACCCAGCAGCTGCGCCATCCGGTTGGCACCCTGAACGTCAGTGAAGAGGGGCATAACCACGAGCAGGTGCAGCCCCGGCTGCGCCCGCAGCGGCCCTTCGAAGACCTTCGCCACGTCGTGCCCCCAGAAGTACTGGTCCTCGACGTAGACGAGGCGCTCGGTGCGGGCCACGGCCTTGGCGTACCCGAGCCCCACGCTGCGCTCGCCGCCGTTGGCGAACGGGTAGTCCATGCCGCCCCGCAGGTCGGGGTAGGTGCGCAGCAGCTGCACGATGTGGTGACCGGCCGGTGGCGGCGCCGGCCACTGCTCGGGCAGCTTCTCGGGCGAGTTGTCCAGGCCGCGCAGCCGATCGCTCACGCGGCTCCACGGCGACCTCGTCGAGGGCGCCGGGTCCTCCCACCTCTCTCGGAACACCGTCTCCACGTCGTAGACCGCCGGCCCGCGGATCTCGGTCTGCACGTCGTGCCAGGGCGGGTTCGCGCCGTACTCGTCAGCCATCACCTGAGGCTGCTCGTCACCGCCGTGGTCGGCATCGTCTCGCCGGTTGTAGGCAAGGTCGATGCCGCCGACGAAGGCCACGTCGCGAGCGGGGTCGTCACGGTGCCGCACGACGACGAACTTCTGGTGATGCGATCCACCGGCGCGCACCCGCATGTCGAGCACGACCTCGCCGCCACGCTTCTCCAGCTGCTCCCCGAGGTGACGGTTCTGCGAGGCGAAGAAGCCGGCCTGGTCGAGATGGGAGCGCCACACCAGCCCGCACACGACGACGCCGCGCTCGTCGGCGCGGCCCAGCACCTCGACCACCTCGCTGCCGGGATCATCGGTCAACCGCTCGTTGCCGTCGCCCTGCCAGTCGGTGAAGAGCACGAGGTCACCCGACTCGGTTGCCTCCACCGCCTCGTACAGCGCGCGGAAGTACGTCGCGCCGTGGATCAGCGGACGCACGTGGTTGCCCTCCGACCAGGCGCGGTCACCGTGGGGCTCGTCGAGCCGGGTCTGTGGGTTGCCGCGCTCGGCCTTGGTCAGCAGCCAGTCTTCGGGGTCGATCATGAATCGAGGATGCCGTATCCGTGACCGTCACCGCGACGTGGGATGGCCTCGTGCGATTGGGCACGGCGGGGTGCGCGGGTGCCACACTTCGGAGGATGGCGACCCGCACCGGTGACTTCGAGCTGACCCTGGACGAGCTGCGCGCCGTCGCCGCGTACGCCCTGGCGTGCGCGGCGCCCGCCCTGATGCTCTTCGAGCGGGCCCACCCCGACGACCCGCGCCCGGCCGTGGCGCTCGACGCGGCACGTGTCTTCGTCGACGGCGCACCCCGCTCGCGCCTCCAACGCACCGCTGCCGCCGACGCCCACCGGGCCGCCAAGGAGGCGTCGACCGAGCCCGCCCGCCACGCGGCGACGGCCGCCGGCGATGCAGCCGCGGCGGCCTACCTGCACCCCCTCGCCACTGCGACGCAGGTGCGCCACATCCTCGGCGCGGCTGCGCACGCCGCCCGCGCGGCCGAGCTCGCGCGCGGTGATGACCCGGTGGTCGCGGAGTACGTCGTCACGGCCGCCGCCAAGCGCGCCACCCCGGTCGTGCTCGAGGTGCTCGCCCGCTACCCGCGAGCGCCTCAGGGCCGCTCTCGGGTCGCGGCGCTCATGACCCGGCTCGACAACCTGCTGCGCGACCCACCGCCCACGCCCCGCGTCGTCGACGACCTCGGCCCCTTCTTCCACGGCACCCGGGCCGACCTGCGACCCGGCGACCTGCTCACCCCCGGCTGGCGCACCAACTACGGCTCTGGCCGCCAGTCGAAGAACATCTACCTCACCGCCAGCAGCACAGGCGCCCCGCTCGCCGCCGAGCTCGCCCAGGGTGACGGGCCCCCGCGGGTCTACCGCGTCGAGCCGGTCGGCACGATCGAGGACGACCCCAACGTCACCGACAAGCGCTTCCCCGGCAACCCGACCCGCTCGTACCGCACCACCGAGCCGCTGCGTGTCGTCGAGGAGATCGTTGGCTGGGAGCCTCCCCCGTCCGCCATGGTGCAGCGCATCCGCGAGCGCGTGGCCGAACTGGCCGAGCTCGGAATCGAGGCCATGGACGACTAGCCCGGAGACCGTTCAATCCCGATCGGTTTCGAACAGTCAAGAACCACCGAGACAGCACGCGGTACGTGTCACGGTCGCCCAGATACTGGAAGCTCGACACATCGTCACGGCCATGGTTAGAACTGCGCCCCCCACCACCGAGGTCGGTCTAGGCTGCTGGCATGGCGTGCACGGAATGTGGACTCGGTGGGCACAACAATCGCACATGTCAGGGCAAACACCCGACGTGCCCGAAATGCGGCAACCCGACAGCCAACATGAACGACTACTCCGAGCGCCACGACGACGACTACTGCTCGCCGTTCACATCCCCGTCTTGCTGGGATTGGGATGCCGCAGAGTCGGTTGGAGGAAGGCAACTATGACTACACCCGTCTGCATTGGATGCGAAGAACCGATCACGGCCGACGACAGCCATGTCGACTTCAATGGCGTCGATTACCACGAAGCCTGCTTTGAGGTCAGCGGTGGGCCGACGTACTGCTGCGGAATGATGTATGAAGATGGCGAAGTCGCCTGCGCGAGCTGCGGCGACCCTCTCTAGCACACCCGTCGCACGGTCGCAGTGGTGACATCGACCCCTTGGGCGTAGTAGCGATACATCTCGTGGAACGGAGAGTCCTCACCCAGGGCGCCATCGACCGTGTCCGTCTTGGTCAGGTGAGGGTCATTGGTGAAGAAAACGTCGGCTTCGATCGAGGCGTGCGCCGGCTCTGGCAAGCCGTCCTCGTCGTAGGTGCCGAGAATGGCTTGACTGCCCACCACGATGACGTGGTTGTCGTGGGCGACGCTCGCGGCTGCGCGCAGGATGTGCGCCAACTGCTCGCGCGTCACGAGGCCCGAGGCTTCTTGTGAGTGTGAAACGCGTGCAGCGTCTTGTCGCGGTCTTCGCTGCGCAGCACGCCCGCAAACGGGGAGTTCGCCCTTAGTTCCCGTGAGCGTGGTGTTTGCGAGGTGAGGACGTCGAGCACATCCTCGATCGAGCCGTCGAGCAGCTTCTCCCAATCGCGCAGCCACATCGCGCCACGGCCCGCGGGTGGCTCGCCCGCAGGAGCGCAAGGTTTGCGTGCACCCGGCGCAGAACGGTGTCGGGGTTGCGCACCAGCGCGCCCGCCACCGCGATGTTCAGCCACCGGCTACGGCGGTCAGAGCGGTTCGAGCGCGTCGTGCGCTGCCGCGCCTGCTCCACGTCCTCGCGACGAAGCCGACGGTGGGTACCCACGGTCAGATAGGGCAGGTCGCCAGACTCACACAGGTCGACAACGTGCTGGCGTGAGCAACCAAGCAGTTGCGCTGCCTGGCCGGTGGTCAGCAGCGGCATGACCGGCGTCGGCAAGAGCCAGCTCGTCGACCGCCTCACCCGCCGCGCCGCCGACGAGCTCGGCTCGGCCACGATGGAGCGGCGCCCCCGCCGCAGCGCCAACCTGCACGGCTTCCGCTTCCTCGTCGTCCCGGGCGACCACGCCGCCACAAGGCTCGGCGCCCTCGACGAGGTCTTCCACGACGAGCCGGTCGACGGGGTCATCCACGTCGTCGCCAACGGCCACGCCACCCCTCGGCGCGCCGCCGGCACCACCGGTGAGGCCACCACCACCCGCGAGGAGCAGCTCGCCGCCGAGCTCGACGACTGGGCCATCACCTCGCACCTCATCGCCTCGATGGCCGTGCGCAGTCACAAGCCGATCTGGCTCATCATCGCGGTAGCAGCGCCCTTCGAAGGCTGGCTCCCTGCACCGAGTGTCGGCTATAGTCGACACATGACCGAGGTCGTCAAGACCGAGGACTTCGAGAAGTGGCTGCGGAACCTCAAGGACCGCGTCGGTCGGCTTCAAATCGTCGCACGCATCGACCGGCTTGCTGACGGTAGTCCGGGCGATGCTAAACCGATTGGCCAAGGCCTCTGGGAACTACGACTGATGTTCGGTCCCGGCTACCGCGTCTACTACCTACACGATGGCCAACGAGTGATCTTGCTGCTTTGCGGTGGCGACAAGGCGACACAACAACGAGACATCGAGCGGGCGCACCGGTTGGCCGATGAGTATCGGAACGAGGAGGGCCAGGGTCATGGCTAGGAACAGCAAGTACACAACCTTCGAGGCCGCCGACTACCTCGAGAACCTCGACGACGTCGCGACCTATCTGGAGATTGCCCTCCAAGAGTCCGCCGAGGATCCGACCGCTATCCCCAGGGCTCTGGGCGTAATCGCCCGCTCGCAGAACATGAGCGAACTCGCCCGCCGCGTGGAGATGAGCCGCGACGGCCTATACAAGGCACTCTCAGCCGATGGCAACCCGACCTGGTCGACCATCCTGAAGGTCACGGGCGCCCTCGGCCTGCGCTTTGAACTGCACACAGTCGCCTGATCGAAGAGCATTGCACTACCCGCCATTGAGTGTTCTGCGCTGATGGGTGCCGCTGCGTCGAAGGTCGTCTCGTCGGACAGGTGCCGGCCGAGGATGGTCGCGCGTCGAGGCTGGTCAACCACTCGATCACCTCGTCGAGGCTGGTCAACCACTCGATCACCTCGTCGAGTTCGACCTTGATGCGGTCCTTGCGCTCCAGCCGCCGAGCGCGCCGAAGACGACGGGCCCCCTCGGGTCTACCGGGTCGAGCCGGTCGGCATGATCGAGGACGACCCCAACGTCACCGACAAGCGCTTCCCCGGCAACCCGACCCGCCCGTACCGCACCACCGAGCCGCTGCGGGTGCTCGAGGAGGTCATCGGTTGGGAGCCTCCCCCGCCAGCCATGGTTCAGCGCCTACGCGAGCACGTGGCCGAGCTTGCCGGGCTCGGCATCGAGGCCATGGACGACTAGCCACGCGCAGACGGGCCCATCGCACGCACGGAAGTCAACGGCATCCGCGGCAGGGCCCGTCGATCGGCGTGCGGCGCCACCGCGCACTGTTGGCGTGATCAGCGGCTCAGCTGCGCCTCCTCAACCAGTCGCGCCAGCTTGGTGGGGTTGCGCATCGCGTAGACGTGCGTGATGCGGCCGTTCTCGACAGCCACGCTCACCACCGTCGTACCGAACGCAGGCAGCTCGATCCGGGCCGCCAGCGCGCCGTTGAGGCAGAGGGTGTCGATGGTCGCCCCCTCGCCGACCTTGGGGAACGCCGAGAGGAACGTGGCCACCCGCTTGGCGCCGTGCAGCGGATGCCGGCCAGCACGGGCCAGCCCGCCGCCGTCGGCCACGAGCACGACCTCGGGAGCGAGCACGTCCATCAGCGACTGCACGTCACCGGTCGTCACCGCAGCCAGGAACCGCCGGAGCACGCGCTCCTGCTCCGACCGGTCGACCCGCACGCGGGGGCGCCTCGCCGCGACGTGCTCACGCGCGCGGTGGGCCACCTGGCGCACGGTCGCCGGCGTCTTGCCCACGGCCTGCGCGATCTCGTCGTACGGCAGGTCGAACACCTCGCGCAGCACGAACACCGCCCGCTCGGTCGGGGTGAGGGTCTCGAGCACGGTGAGCATCGCGATCGAGACACTCTCGGCGAGCTCGACATCGTCGGCGACGTCGGGGCTGGTCAGCAGCGGCTCGGGCAGCCACTCACCCACGTAGTCCTCGCGCCGCCGGGCCACGGTGCGAAGGCGGTTGAGCGCCTGCCGGGTGACGATCCGCACGAGGTAGGCGCGGGCGTCCAGCACCTCGGCGCGACGCTCGTCGTCGAGGTCGGCCCACCGCAGCCAGGTCTCCTGCACCACGTCCTCGGCGTCGGCGGCCGAGCCGAGCATCTCGTAGGCCACGGTGAAAAGCAGGCTGCGGTGGAGCAGGAACGGGTCAGTACCCGTGCCGCCCCTCGTGCCGTTGCCCATGCCGTCATCCCTCGCCGGGGCTGGCCGCATGGCTAACTGCGTGGCTGACTGCGTGGCTGATTCCCTGGTCGACTCCATGGCTGATCAATTGGCTCATCCTGCTGAGCCCGCGGTTTCGCGCTCGGCCAGCGTCTTCAGACCACAGGCGGAGGCGAAGCCCTCCGACTCGATCCCGAGGGCGACGTTCGAGCGGGTGGTCAGGTTGGCGTAGCCGATCACCGTGGTCAGCTCGACGATCCCGGCAGCGCCGAGCTGCCGCGACAGGCTCTCGACCTGCTCGTCGGTCACGGTGGGCGGGGTCTGGCTCATCGCCTCGGCGTACTCCAGCACCTCCCGCTCGAGCGGCGTGAACACCTCGGACACGCGCCACCGCGGGATCTCTCGAGCCCGCTCCACGTCGAGCTCACGGTTGCCGGCCATGAAGTAGCCGAAGTCGAGGCACCACGAGCAGCCGACGAGTGAAGCCACGGCCATGTGCGCGAACGACTTCAGGTTCTCGTCGCAGGCGTGCCACTTCTGCGTCTGTTGGCCGAAGCGCATCCCGGCCTTGAGCGCCGGCACGTGGTGCCACATCACGCCCATCGACTCTGGCACCCGGCCGAACATCCTGGCGCTCACCTTCTTCACCACCACGCCGTACAGGCCGGTGATCTTCGTCGGTGCGATCCTCGTGGTCATCGTTTCCTCCTCGTGGCGACGCCGGAATGCGTCGCCATCAAGACACCGGCCGCGGCCCGGATGTGACATGACAGTGGCGATGGCGCCGGGCCGGCCCACGCGGCGACGCCCTTCAGCTGCGGAGCACCTTCTGCATCGCCTTGCCCTTGGCCAGCTCGTCGACAAGCTTGTCGAGGTAGCGGATCTTCTGCATGAGCGGGTCGTCGACCTCCTCGACCCGGATGCCGCACACGGTGCCCGTGATCGCCGAGACGTTGGGGTGCAGGTGAGCCGCGGCGAAAAAGTCGTCGAAGGTGGTCTCGTCGGCCAGGTGCCGGTCGAGGGTGTTCGCGTCGTAGCCGGTCAGCCACTCGATCACCTCGTCGAGCTCGGCCTTGGTGCGGCCCTTGCGCTCGAGCTTGGCGACGTAGTGCGGATAGACCGACGCGACGGGCGTCGTGAAGATGCGGTGGCCCATCCCCCGAGGGTAGTGACGGCCACCGACGACGGCCGGCCTGAGATCGTGAGAAAAGCAGGCGGCATCCGGTCGCGGATCGTCCGCAAGGAGACTTAGCCTTCACGGCATGGCCATTGCTCGCTACCCCAGCTTCGTTCTCGACTGCCCCGACGCGGAGGCGCTCGCCACCTTCTACGGCACACTGCTCGGCTGGACGGTCAAGGCCTCCGACGGGTGGGGCGAGATTCGCGACGAGAGCGGGCAGCAGTGCATCTGCTTCCAGCAGGTGCAGGCCTACACCGCGCCCCAGTGGCCTGGGCAGAACGTGCCGCAGCAGGTGCACCTCGACGTCATGGTCGAGAGCCTCGACGCGGCCGAGCCGGAGGTGCTGGCGCTGGGAGCGACGAAGCCCGAGCACCAGCCCGGAACGACGTTCCGCGTGTTTCTCGACCCGGCCGGTCACCCGTTCTGCCTCTGCGTCGACTGACGCAGCTGCGCCTTGATCGGCGCCGCTCCGCTTCGGGTGACTCGATCACGTGAGGCGGATGCCGTCGGATGCCGCCCCGTGCCGTCAGCCGCGGGACGCCAGCTCGCCGGGGGTGTCGACGTCGGTACCGGTGGCGAGGTCGCCGCACTCGACCAGTCGGTGCGGGTGCTCGCGGTAGTAGTCGCGAGCGCCCCGGTCACCCACCGCTGACGTGGCCACGGGCAACCAGTGGTCGCGGCCGATCAGGGCGGGATGCCCTGGCACGCCCTCGTAGGCCGCTCGGCCCAGCTGGCCGCGCCAGTGCACGGCAGCCGGCGCTGCGGCATCCGGGTCAGAGCTGGTGGCCTGGCCGGCGAAGGCCGTGAGCACCCGGTGCACGACATCCGAACCCACGTCGGGCAGGTCGACGAGGGTGACGAGCACGGCCTCGACGGGAGAGCTGCCCTCCCGGGTCGTGGAAGCCAGCGACGTGAGGCCGGCGCGCAGCGAGGCGCCCATGCCGACCGCCCAGTCGGTGCACTCGACGACCTCGACGTCGCGCCCGATCGTCGAAATGAGGGCATGCACCTCGAGAGCCGCCGCGCCGATGACGACGGTGACCCCGTCGCAGCCACCGTCGAGCAGCTCACAGACGGCGAGCTCGACGAGCGTCGGTTGGTCAGGGCCGGTGCGCACCAGGGCCTTTGGCGCGCCCATTCGTCGGCCTGCACCGGCGGCGAGCAGCAGCCCGCGCACGTGCGGCACCCGTGTCTGCGCAATACGAGAGTTCACGCGCCGAAGGCTATCGGTGCGCCGGCCGAAGCACGCGCTTGCCGACCCCCGTGAGATCAGGGTCAGGCAGCAGGCGATGGGGCCGAGTCGGGGGCGGGGCGCCACCGCATACAGACGGCCTGATGGTGCACCTGCGCCTCCGGCTGCCCGACCTCCTCCAGATGACCGGCGATGATGGCCCGCTTCTCGGCCAGCAGCTCGAGACGGTCGGCCTCGTCGAGGGTCGACACGGCCGAGTGGGTCGCGATGTTCTCGAGCCAGGCGTCGGCGGTGACCGCCCACGTCCACGCGAACTCGGCGCTCTCGACCTCGTGCTGCGGAAAGGGCAGCCGGGCCGCCCCGGTCGTGGCGTTCTCACGCACCCAGGTCGCCTGGTCGAGGTCGTGCAGGCGAATCTCCCACTGCTCACGGGGGACGGGCACGTTCCACACCAGCCCGAGCCAGCCGCCCGGCCTCAGCACCCGGCGCACCTCGACGGTCGTCTCGCTGGGCGGCATCCAGTGCCACGCCTGCGCCACCAGCACGGCGTCGACGCTGGCGGCGGCCAGCGGGAGGGCGATGGACCGAGCCTGGTGGGCGCGAGCGAGCGGATGCCGCTCACGCAGCACCTCGAGCATCGCGGGGTCAGGCTCGATGGCGTCGACCACCAGGCCGCGAGCGAGGAGGTCGCCGGTGAGCTTTCCCGTTCCGGCCCCGAGATCGGCCACCTCGTGCGCCCCCGGTGGTAGCAGCCAGTCGACGGCAGCCGCCGGATACCCCGGCCGCCACCGGTCGTAGCGCTCGGCCAGGGCGCCGAAGCTGCCCGCTCGTGACAGGTCGATCTCGCTCATGCCACTACCGCGCCACGATCTGACCTCCCTCGACGTGGCCCCCGGCCCCCGGCCGTTGGCCAGCTGGGGGGGGGGGCATCAGGCGCCGATGGCCTGCTCGGCCGACGGAGCGAGCACGAGGTAGCCCTGGGCGACCAGCACGACGGCGACCGCCACCCACTTGCCGGTCGGCAGCTCGACGCCGTAGAACCACCGGTCGATCATGAGCAGCCCGACCTGCAGCAGCACCACCCACCCCATGGTCACCAGCGCCAGCTCGGCGTAGCGCAGCGACGAGGCGTAGACCCAGAAGAGCAGGAGGAAAGTCGCGGCCCCGAGCACCAGGGCGCGGAGGCTGCCGTTGTCGGCCCACTCCTTGGCGAACAGCGCGCCGAGCAGGTCCAGGGCCGCAAGGCAGACCATGGCGATCGTCGCCACAACCGGCACGGGCCAGGCGGCCGGCAGCTTGATGAGAGGAAACAGCTCGGTCACGCTCATGGCGACGCCTCGGTGTCGGGGAGACGCTCGCGCGAGCGTCATCTCGTCAGAGGCCTCGGTGCGCGCCTCTGATACCGGTCACCGCCCGTCGATGCCGGTCACCGCCCGTCGACGAACCGGACCATGCACTGACGCGGGGCCTGGTCGAGACCCAGCTGCCCTTCGTGGCGTCGCGCCGCGGCGAGCTCGGGTCCGGCCTCGTCGTCGGGCAGCACCAACCAGCCGAGGCGCTCGTAGTACGGCCCGTTCCAGGGCACGTCCCGAAACGTGGTCAGCGTCAGGCGGTCTGCTCCATGGGCAAGGGCCCAGGCCTCGGCGGCCCGCATGAGGGCGGCGCCGATCCCCCGACCGGCATGGTCGGGGTGCACCGCGACCTGTTCGACGTGTGGGACGCCGTCGAGCAGGTCGATCCTGACGAAGCCGACCGCGCGGTCATCTGAGCCGGCAGCTACGAGCAGCCGGCCACGTCGCAATGGTTCTACCAGTGAATCAGTATCAGGCAGAGGCGAATCCAGCACAAAGTGCAGCCCGATGGACGCGAAGGCGTCATCAGCGAGCACCTCGATGTCGCACAGGTGCCCGAGCTCACCGAGCCGCGCCTCTCGGATCGGCAGCGGGGCGGCATCCATGGTGCGAGGCTAGGCGCATGTCGACGGCGCCGCCCACCCGCCAACGGCACCGCCTCGGCACGCGCGGCTGGCCGGCATCCGCCCGCGTTGGCGCCGCTGCGCTCGCCGTGGTGACGCTCGTGCAGCTGGCCACCCAGCTGGCCAACTCGAGTGGAATGCTGAACAACCTCAGCCAAGACCTGCTGATGCCGCTGCTGGCACTCGTGCTGCTGCTCGCGACCGACTCGCCTCGTCCCCGGCTGACGCGAGTCACGCTGGTAGCGCTGGGCTTCTCCTTCCTAGGGGATGCCGGGCCAGACCTGGTCGGCGGTGACGCGACCTTCCTGATGATGGTCGGGTGCTTTCTGCTCGCCCAGCTGGCCTACATCGTCGCCTTCTGGCCCTCTCGTCATCGCAGCATCGTGCGTCGACCCGCGTGGCTGCTGCCCTACGCCGCCGTGTTCGTCGCCCTCGTTCTGGCGTGTGTCGTGGGGGCGGGGGGCCTCATCGGTGCCGTCCTGGTCTACGGCCTCGCCCTCGTGACGATGGCCGTGCTCTCGACGGGGGTGTCGCGGGTGGCCGGAACCGGTGGTGCGATCTTTCTCGTGAGTGACGCCCTCATCGCCCTCGGTCAGTTCACCTCGGTAGACCTGCCGGCGCACGGGTTCCTGGTGATGCTGACCTACATCGTCGGTCAGTCGCTCATCGTCTGGGCCGTGGTTGGCGCTGGCCGAACGCCGCCTTCGTGAGCGAACGACGCGGCACACCGGCGCGTTCGACCTCGAACGAGTCGTTCGCGGGCAAGGGTGGGGTTGGGCGGCTGAGGCTTAAGGGAGCAGGTCGTCGAGGTAGGTGGGCAGCATCTCCCACCAGGTGGGCCAGTCGTGCTTGTAGTTCGGCCCCCAGTCGTCGACCCGGTTCGGAATTCCCTTGGTGCCCAGCAGGTTGGCGGCGGTCCATGACTCGCCGACGTCCTCCCACTCGCCACTGCCCGAGGCGAACACGATGAACCGTCGACGCAGCAGGTCGAGGCCCGGCCCCTCGAGACCGGGCAGGAAGTGCAGGGGCGAGGAGTAGTAGAGATCTTCGGTGAAGCGACCGCCGATCAGCTTCTCGATACCGAAGGTGCCACTCATGCACACGGCCGCCCCCACGAGGTGCGGGTAGCGGCAGGCGATCGCGAGTGAGTTGAACGCACCGATCGAGGCCCCGGCGACGACCACCGGAAGCTGGCTGCCCAGGTCGGAGTGGATCGCCGGGATGACCTCTTCGGCGACGGCCTCGTGGAAGGCGTTGAAGAGCGCCATGCGGTACTCCGGCGTGCCGACCCTCTCGGCCATGGCCTTGCCCGCGACACTGTCGCAGGAGTAGACCTTCGCGCGTCCGGCGTCGATGAGCGGCGCCAGGTGCGCGATCATCTTGTGCCGCTCGACCTCTTCGGCGTCGCCACCGGCCGTGGGAAACAACAGCACCGGCGTGCCGTAGGTGCCCCATCGGGCCACGGTGATGTCGTGTTCGAGGCGGTGGGAGAACCACCGGTCGGTCACCTTCATGTCGCTCCTTCTTGCTGCCTCGGCCGTGACGGCGTTCGAACCGGCGACGGGGCTCGATGCCCAGCGCCCCGTACGTGCACTCTCATTCGTAGACGAACTTCTGGGGCCCCGGGAAGAGCCACGAGAGGCCCCCGCCGAGACCGTCGCGCCAGTTCTCCCAGTTGTGACCGTCACGCGACTCCGTGTAGTGCACCTTCGTGCCCGTGTGACGCAGCACCGGCACCATCGACCGGTTAGGCGCGATGAGCGGTTCGTAGACGCCGCAGGTCATGTAGATGCGGTCGACGACCTGTTCCGGCTTCTCGCGATAGCCGTTGACGAACTTGACCACCGGGTCGAAGACCGGGCCGCCCCCGTGGTCGAAGCCGATGTCGGTCGACACGAGCGACGCTGACTGCAGCATGAGCGAGCCGAAGAAGCCGGGGTAGCGCGCGGCGGTCGACAGCGAGGCCACTCCCCCGAACGAGCTGCCCATCAGCGAGCGCGCCTCTGGGGTGTCGATCAGCGGGAGCCGCTCGTTGAGCAGCGGCACCAGCTCTTGCGTGATGAACCGGGCGTGGGGGGCGTGGTTGGGGTACTCCTTGAGGCGGTCACCCGGCGGCACGAACACGACGACGAGGGGGTCGACATCGAGCCGATGGATCAGGTTGTCGAGCACCGTCTTCATCGACGTGTAGGCCAGGTAGTCGGGGCCGTCGTGCACCACGAGCAGCGGGTAGCGCTGCGCGCGGTTGTAGCGGGCCGGCAGGTAGATCTGCACCGGCTGGTCGCGGCCCAAGGCCTTGCTCTGGATCACCTCGTCGACGAGCTCACCGGGCCGGGCCTCGGGGTCGGGCGAGACCCAGTCGGGAACGCGGTAGCCGAACGCCGCGCACACCGACGACGACCCCATCGGACTGTGGGCGAGCCGGGTGTTGAGCGGGTCGTTGAAGCGCTCGTAGCTCTCGCCCTTGCGGATCTCGAGCTGGTACTCGACCCGGGACCCCTCGGGCAGCACGGTCGTCACGGCCCAGAGGTCGGAGTCGCCGATGCGCTCAAGTGCCATCGGGTCGGGAAGCCCGACGACCCGGTGGCGCAGCCACACCTCGTCGACCTCTCCCCGGAACAAGAAGGTGGCCCGCTCGCCCTCGATGATGGGTGAACCGTGCCTGCCGATGAAGCGGTCGATGGTCGGCCCGTCGAGCGGCAGCTTGGCCTTGAGCCGGTTGACGGCGAGCCGGTCCCTGGGGCTCATGCGGCATCCTCGACAACCGACACGGCGCCGTCGGCGCCGATGGTGCGCGAGCCGGAGGGCAGGTCGGGCCCGTCGTCGTCGAGGCGAACGACCGCGCCGTCGTCGAGCAACAGCAGGCGCTGGTCGGGAAAGCGTCGCGCCAGCAACGACATCCGGTCGGTGTCAGAAAGTCGCAACCGACGCCGGGCGTGTGGCAGCGCGACGATACCTCGCACCCGGCCCAGCCCGCGGTCGTACACCTCCGAGGCGGAGACGCCGTGGGTGGCGAAGTCGTGGAAGAGCACGACCTGCTCGGTGAGGGCCATGGCGCCGGCCGACCACGCGATGACGGGCTTGTCGGCCGGGATGCGCACGTCGAACAGCCGCAGTGTGCGCATCAGCGACCGCACGTCGCCGCCCGCGATCACCACCGCCGCGCACGCGTCCAGGGCCCCGGCCACCTCTGAGCGGTGCCAGCCGATCACCTCGCTGTGCTCGGCCGCATCCGTCGCGATCTCGTCGTGCAGCTGTTCAAGCTGTTCGCCGTACCAGCGGTCGACATCGCGCACCGCCTCGATGGCCGCGCTGTGGGCCACCGGCCCGATCGACTCGACGGACGTGCGGTGTGCGACCGCCGCCACCGTTTCGACGGCGCCCTGCAGCCGGATGCCGTAGAAGGCCCTCAGCTCGTCGTGACGGTCACGAAAGCGCAGCGCAGCCCGGGCGAAGTCGCGGTCCTTGGAGAGGGAGTCGACCAGCCGATGGTAGAGGCGCAGGTTGTCACCACGGCCCTGGAGGTAGCCACCCAGCTCGTCGTCGTCGCCCTCGCGTTCCTCCCAGCCGGAGTTGATCATGGCGACAGAGCCCTCGAGGCCCAGCGAGCGCAACGTCTTGTCGACAGTGATCGTGAACCGTTGGGGGCCCAGCAGAATGGTCGTCATCGTGTCGTTCGATCGGTGGCGTCGGCGGTCAGCCGGCGTGCACGTGGATCGTGCGTCCGATGTCGTCGAGCATGGCGTGGGCGGCGTCGTAGTCGGGGTGGCGCAGCCGCACGTAGGCGTTGGCCATGTAACCGGCCTCGACGGCCTGCGTGCCGTGGCCCTCCGGCGGGAAGTGCCCGTCGATGATCCACTCGCCGTAGCGGGCCTGCATCTCGTCGACGCCGCTGTACCCCGCGATCTGACCGTCGTGGTCGGGCCGCAGCGCGACGATGCCGGCTGCATACGACCGCTTCATCGCCTGCTCGGGAGCGCGGTGGGTGATGACGTGCGCCCACTCGCGGTAGACGTCGACCTCGTTGGCGGCCGAGTACAGGTCCCACGCGCCGACGCCCGGCGGCCGGCATCCGATCTCGCTGAACTTCAGGCCCTTAGGGCCGTAGAACCACTCCATGTGCGTGGCCGACGTCTCGATGCCGAGGGCCTCGATGACGCGGTGGCCGAGCTCGCGCACCTCCCGGTAGAAGTCGTTGCTCGGGTCGTCGATGCGGTTGGTCGTGATGAACTGCGGCGAGATCCAGCGGTGGCGCATCGCCTCGAGCACGTTGGGGTAGTAGTGCGTGGCCCAGTCGTGCACCACGGCCCCGTCGAGGGTGATGGTGTCGTAGAAGCCCTCGTGCCCTTCGACGAACTCCTCGATCGCGATCGAGGTGGCGCCCTCGGCCGCGAACGACTGCAGGGCTCGCATGAGGTCTTCGTCGTTGTCGACGCGGCTCGTGCCCTGCGCGCCGGCGCCACTGCGCGGCTTGAGGATCAACGGGTACCCGACCTGGTCGGCGAAGGCGTGCGCCTCCGCGGCGGAGTCGACGGCGGCGCTCGCGGCCGTCGGCACTCCCACCTGCCGCAGCGCCTCCTTCATCGAGGGCTTGTCGCGGCAGAGCCACGTGGTGCGCACGCTCGTTCCGGGGATGCCGGTCGCCTCGCGCACGTGCGCAGCCGGCATGGTGTGTGCCTCGACCGTCGCCTCGAGGCCGTCGACCCACACGTGGTCCTGGATGTGGCGTACCGCCTCGACCATCTGGTCGACGTTCGTGACGGAGCCGACGCGGTAGTAGCCGCTCATCGCGTCGCGCAGGTCGTCGCCGAGATGCCCCTCCTCCGACTCGCCGATGCCGTAGACGTTCGCCCCCACGGAGGCGAGCGCGTGCACGAACCGACGCTGGTTCGCCGGAAAGCCGGGCTCGACGAAGATGATGTTCACGAGCCGACTCTAGGGGGCGGCGCGGCCCCCCGCCATGCGGCATCCGCCCCGGCCGGGGGTGCATTCATCCGAAACGGGTGAGCGAGGGTGCTTCGCTTTGTGGTCGCCGGGCGCGAAACTGTGGTGATGGCGCATCCCGTGCCGTCTCTGACCTCTCGGAGGCTGTCGTGACGACCCCAAGCCCCAGCGTTCCGCCCCGCTCTGCGACGCCGGTGGCGATGCCCGCCATGGGCCCGGCCGGGATCGGCATGGGGGCGGTGTCGATCATCATCGGCATTCTCGTGCTCGCCTGGCCGGGCGCGACCCTGCTCGTGGTTGCGGTGCTCTTCGGCATCCAGCTCATCGTTCTCGGCGCCCTGCGCATCGCGCTGAGCAGTGTCGCGCCGGCCGAACCACCATGGCTCAAGCCGCTGGTCATCGTGATGGGCGTGCTCACCGTCATCGCCGGCATCATCTGCCTGCTGCGACCCGGCACCTCACTGCTCGTCATCGCCATCTTCCTCGCGATCGGCTGGATCTTCGAAGGCATCGCCGCCCTCGCCCAGTCCGTCATGGCCGACCGCTCGGTCGGGGCACGCATCTTCTTCATCATCAGCGGCACCATCTCGCTCGTCGCCGGCCTCGTCGTCGCGCTCTTCCCGCGCGACTCCCTCGAGCTACTGACCCGCTTCGGCGGCATCCTGCTGGTCATCATCGGTATCGCCGAAGTGATCGCGGCCGTCATGGCCAGACGCCTCACCGCTACGCGCTGACCACCCGCTCAACGACGGAGCGGCCCCCGATCACGTGAGGGCCGAGGGTCCGGAACCGCCTGGTTCCGGACCCTCGCCACGCCGGCTCGCGTCTCACCCCTGCTCGGGCTCGTCGTCGAACCCGGCGACCGTCAGAAGGGGAAGCTGGTCAGGTTCTCCGGTGTGACGATCGTGGGCTCACCGAGGAGCACCACCCCGTCAGCACCAACCGTGAACTTGCCGAGTCCGTCGACGGTGTAGCTGGTGCCTTCCTTGGGCTCGATCTTGCACTGCGCGTACATCTTCGCGGTGTTGAACGCAAGGGTGCCGAGGTTGCCGACGTTCCACCAGACAGCCTGCACGTTGCCGGTCTTGATGTACTGGCTGATGAGCGTTACCGGGGCCAGGCCAGAGATCTTGACGCGTCCGAGGTCACCGCTCTGAGTGAGCGCCTCAGCGGCGGCCGGCAGACCGATACCAGCCGGGACGATGATCCCCTTCAGCTTCGGGTAGGCCTGAACGAGCTCCTTGGCCTTCTGCGCGTTGACGTCGGCCTTCTCCTCGCCGTAGGCCACGGTCACGAGCTTCATCTTCGCGTAGGCCGGGTCCTTGGCGAGCTTGGCCTTGATGCTGGCGATCCAGGCGTTCTGGTTCACCGCGGTCTGCGTTGACGAAAGGATCGCGAACTCCCCTTCGTTGTTCATCATCTTGGCCATAGACATCAGCATCTGGTCACCGATCTTGCTGGTGTCGGCCTGGTTCAGGAAGAACCCACGCGACTCCGGTGCGATGTCCGAGTCCCAGGACACGACTTTGATCCCGGCCGCCTTGGCCTTCGCGAGGGCGGCAGAGGTGCTGTTCAGATCGCTACCGGAGATCATGATCGCGTTGACGTTCTGCGAGATGAGCTGATTGACGAACGGGATCTGGGCTGCACCGGTCGCGTCGCTGGGTGAGGTGTAGATGACGGTAGAGCCGTCCTTCGCAGCAGCAGCCTCAGCGGCCTTCTTGACGGTGACCATGTAGGGGTCGGTGCCGAGCTTGGGGATGATCCCGACCTTGACGGGTCCGGTGACGCACTTGCCACCCGCCTGTCCGGTACCGCTGGCATCTGGGGTGGTGGCCGAGGCGCAAGCGGTCAGGGAGAAGGCCAAGATGGTGGCTCCTCCGAGAGTGGCTGACTTGAATATGCGGTTCATGATGCTTCCTTACGGGTGGGATGGCAGGACGGATATCCTGGTTGCCGGTTCGGGGTGTGCGGATTTTCGTAGGTCTGCGATGCCCGGGGCGGCTGCGTGTCACGCAGGCGACGGGCCAGATCCGAGGGCTGACTTGCGGCGGTTACGGACCGAGCCGATGAGCTGCTGGAAGAGGTTTGTCACCAGAAGGCTCAGGATGAGCACGCCCCCGACGGCAATGCCTTGGGTGTAGCCGCTGACGTTCTCCAGCTGCAGCGACTTGCGCAGCGTCATGATGAGGACGCTCGCCAGGAAGACTCCGGTAATACGTCCCTTGCCGCCGAGCACGCTGACGCCACCGAGGAAGGCCACGGTGATGACGTCGAGCTCGACGCCCAGAGCCCCGTCGGGAGCGATCTGGCTCGTGATCCCGATGTTGATCAGACCAGCAAGAGCGGCCACGACTCCGGAGATCGTGAACAGGACGAAACGGATGCGCGTGACGTGGATACCGCTGTAGTGGGCGGTGTCAGGGTTACCTCCGATGGCGTAGATCCGTCTGCCGACGGTGCCGCGGTGAAGTACGACGGCGAAGACGACAGACAGGACGAGGAAGGGCACGATCGCCCAAGGGACGATCAGACCAGGGATGTTGTTGTTGCCGAGCGCGGCGAAAAAGTCGGGAACCGGCGAGATCGGCGTTCCCCCGAGGAGGACGTAGCAAAGCCCCCGGAACAGGGCCAAGGTCCCGAGGGTGACCAGCAGCGCCGGCAATCCGAGGAGCGCGACGAAGAACCCGTTGATGGCGCCACAGAGGACCCCAGCGAGCAGAGCAACGATGATGACGACGGGCAGCGACTGGCCAGCTTGAATGGCCAGCCCGCCTGCTACCGAGGAGAGTCCAGCGATGCTGGCCACGGAGATATCGATGTCGCGCACGATCACGAGCAGTGCCATCGGCAGAGCCATCAGCGCAGCGGGTGCGAAGGTTGCCAGGGCGGTCGAGATGCTGAACGGCTGGGTGAACCCAGGAACGACGGCCGCGGCGAGGACGAGAGTGACCACCACGAGGATCAACAGGATGAACTCCCAGGATTTGAGCTGGGCGATCAGTTTGGCCTTCATGCTCGTGCTCCTCGCATCTGTTGTGCGCTACGCCGCGACAGGATGGTGTCGATCAGGACTGTGAGCAGAATTGCGCCGCCGAAGAAGGCTTGTAGGTAGGAGGGGTTGATGCGAGCGACGGTGATGGCGTTCTGGATGATGATCAAACCGATCGTCCCCAGCAGAACGCCGCTCACGGACCCTGCACCACCCCGCAGCGAGACGCCGCCGACAACGACGGACGCGACCAGAGTGAGCTCGAGCCCGTAAGCCAGCTGTCCGTCCACGGTGGCGAAGTGAGAGGCCCACATGGCGCCAGCGAACCCAGCGAGGGTGCCGGAGATGAGAAAAGCCGCGAACGTGCGGGCTTGGGTCTTGATACCGATCAGGTCGGCCCCGTCGGGGTTGGACCCGGTGGCGTAGATATCGCGTCCGAACCTGGTCCATCGCAGGAAGCCCGCGAAGAGCAGAAACAGGATCAGGCCGATCCAGACCAGCAGGGAGATTCCGAGGAGCTTGCCTGCAGTCCAGGACAGCCACTGCGAGGGCACCATGCCCGAGGAGATCTGCTGTCCGTCTGAGAGGATCGCGTCTACCCCCCGGAAGATGGCCAGGGTGCCGAGCGTGACGACGATCGAAGGCACGCGTCCGTAGGCCACGATCACCCCGTTGAAGGCGCCGCAGAGCAGGCCGACGCCGATCGCCACAACGATTCCAAGGATGGCCGGGGCGTTGGGCATGTTGCTCATCGTCGATGCGGACACATAGGCGGCCAGGCCGATGATCGAACCCAGGGAGAGATCAATGTTGCGCGTCAGCATCACGACCATCTGGCCGAGGCAAGCGACCCCGTAGAGCGCGGTGGTGACCCCGAGGTCACCGATGTTCGACGGGCTGAGCAGGTTCGGGTTGATGATGCCCAGGGGAAGCAGGACGAGCAGGATGGCGGCGAAGAGACCGAACTCTCGTCGAGCGACGATCTTGCGCCACCAGGGTCGCTTCTTCTGCGTGATGCTGACCAGCTCGGTCTTCTTCTTCTCCTCCTCGACCTCCAGCTCCTCGAGGTCCGAGTCGGAAATGGCTCCAAGCTTGGTGCTCGACTCGAGCACACCCGTGGCGGCCAGCCCGATGTCGATCTGGTTGGCCGTCTCAGCGTCGAACTGCGCCGTGATCCGGCCTTGGTACATAACGTAGATCCGGTCGCAGGTACCCAGCAGCTCAGGCATATCTGAGGAGATCATCAGGATCGCCAGGCCTTGCTCGGCCAGGTCGGCGACGATGTGGTGCACCTCGGCCTTGGCCTGGATGTCGACGCCTTGCGTAGGTTCGTCCAGAATCAACAGTTTGGGGTTGGTGGCCAGCCATTTGGCCAGCACGACCTTCTGTTGGTTGCCTCCGGAGAGGTTACCGATGGGCTGGGCATAGTTCGCGAACTTCAGTCGCATTCGTTGTAGCGGTCCGTCGACCAGGGCGAACTCGGCGCGCCGTTGGATCAGGCCCAGCCGTGACGCCTCCGCGACCATCGGGAGGGTGGCGTTGTCGAGGATCGAGAAGTCCTCAATGATGCTCTGCCCGCGGCGGTCCTCGGAGACGTAGGCAATGCCGTGCGACAGAGCGGCTGCTGGTGACGGAATCCGCAGAGTTTTGCCGTTGAGCTGGATCTGGCCGTGGCTGGGCTTGTCGATCCCGAACACCGCGCGGGCGACTTCCGTGCGGCCGGCACCGACCAATCCAGCCAGTCCGACGATCTCCCCGGCACGCACTTCGATGCTGACGTCCGAGAAGTTTCCGGCCACGCTGAGGTCGTCCAGCTGCAGCACAACGTCGCCGATGGTGGCGACCTTCGCGGGGTAGACATCGGTCAGCTCGCGGCCGACCATGAGCTCGACGATGTGCTGCTGGGTGGTGTCCGGGGTCAGCAGATCAGCGACCCACTGCCCGTCGCGCATGACGGTGATCCGGTCGGACACGGCCATGATCTCCTCGAGCCGGTGGCCGACGAAGAGCATCGCGACGCCGTGGGCCTTCAGGTTCTCGATCACCTTGAACAGCCGGTCGGTCTCCCCGATGGTCAACGAGGCGGTGGGTTCGTCGAGGATAAGGATGCGGGCGTCAAAGGCAAGGGCTTTGGCGATCTCAACCAGCTGCTGCTCGGAGGTACTCAGCAACCCGGTAGTCAGGCCCGGGTCCACCTTCAACCCCAGCATCTCGAGCCACTTGCGTGCTTCATCTCGCATTTGCGCGTGGTCAAGAAGACCGAACCTGGACGTGAGTGGCTGCCCGGCGTAGACGTTCTCATAGATCGGTAGGTCTGGGAACAGGCCTGGGTGTTGGTGGACGACGGCAATGCCCAGGCGCTGGGCGTCCAAGGGGGTCCGCAGCTCGACTTCCTCCCCGTTGATCCGGATCGCTCCTTCGCTGGGGTGGTAGACACCACCCAGCATCTTTACGCAGGTGCTCTTGCCCGCGCCGTTCTCCCCGACCAGGGCCAGAACCTCTCCACTTCGCATCGAGAGCGAGAGCTGGCGGACTGCGTAGTTGGACTCGAACCGTTTTGACACACCGACCAGCTCGGCTACGACGCGTGAGTGCCCTCCGGTGTCGTGCTGGTCTTCGTCGATTCGGTCTGGCGAACTGGCAGTCATCTCGTCGCTCCTGCTCTGGTGGGGCAGCTCTGGGTCGGTCGGCGGGTCATGCGTAGCTCCTCTGCGCGCTGGCTTTAGAGGCGTCCACGGCGCGTGCACGTCGCACGGCGTGGAGAACTCGCTGGAACGTCTGGCGCCGATCGGCGTACACACCAGACCACTGCACGTTGGGGCGGGTCACCGGTAGCACCTCCGGCGCCGAGAGCGAGGAAATCGCGGTCTCGTCGAGGTACCCGGCAGCGCATGCCCCAAGCAGGGCCGCTCCGCGGCCGGACGCGTCGGGTACGTGGACCGTAGCCAGGGGGCGTCCGAGGATGTCGGCCAGCATCTGTTGCCAGGCGGCATGGGTGCTGCCGCCTCCCGCGATACGAAGGTGGCCGGTCTCCAGGTCGAGTCCTGTGAGGCTGTCCATAGCCTCGGCGAGAGTGAAGGCGACTCCCTCGAGCGCAGACCGAAGCAAGGCGATCCGGTGGTGGTGCGCATCCAGCCCGGTCCAGGCGCCTCGCATCGTGGGATCGAGGTACGGCGTACGCTCACCGGTCAGATGCGGCAGAAAGATGGGGTCGTCGTACAGCACGGGGGTCTTCGCTGAGTCGTACAGCTCAGCCCACGACGCACCCAGAACCTGGGTCACCCAGGAAAGGGCTAGGCCGCCGCTCTGCACTGCGGCCATCTCGTACCATCCGCGCGGCGTCGCGTCGCGGTAGAGATGAGTAACCGTTGAACCGGGCGCCCTCGGTAGCGCGGCGTGGAGCGGCACGATGATCTGCGCGCCGGTCCCGATGGTGATCTGGGCCTGGAGGTGACGCAGGCCAGTGCCGAACACCGCCGCGGCCGAGTCGGCGGCTCCCGCCGCGACGGGGGTACCCGGTGGCAGTCCCAACTCCTCGGCGACTGCTGGTAGCAGCGCTCCCGCATGGGAACCCGAGTGGGGCAGAAGCGGCGGCAGAATCTTGGGGTCCAGGCCCAGGATGCCCACCAGCTCCTCGTCCCAACCGTCGCCCAGGACGTCATAGAGCAGGGTCGCCGACGCGTCGCTGGGTTCAGACTCCACCCGGCCGGTCAGGCGGCTACGTACCCAGTCCTTCGGCTGCAGCGCCCACCGCGTCTGCTGGTAGCTGGACGGCTCGTTACGCATCAACCACACCAATATCGGGCCGGCCATCCCTGGCGCCAACGGGTTGGCCAACCGGGCTCTGACACGGTGGGGAAGGGCACGGTAAAGGGCGAGCTGATCAACCGCCCGGGAATCCGACCACGTGACGGCTGGGCGCACCGGCCGCATCGCGGAGTCGGTGGTGACCAGTCCGTGCATCTGACCGGAAAGGCCAATTCCGCAGACCGTGTGGCCCACACCGGCGGTGGCTTCTCGGACTGCTGACGTGATCGCCATCCACCACAGATCAGGGTCGGACTCTGACCAGGTCGAGAACGGGGTGTCAACGGGATAGCTCGACCTGGCTCGGGCCAGTACCGCTCCTGAAGCGTCGGTCACTACGGCCTTGGCCGAGCTCGTACCAAGGTCAATTCCCAGAAACGTCGGCGGCTGATGCCCACGGCGCATCGTGATCACCTCGGACATCAGACCTCCTCATCCAGCAAATCGGGAATTTTCAGAACCGTAGACCCTTCGCAAACATTTGCGCAAGGGCTTGCGCAAACATTTACGCAACCCTTGCTACAGTCAGCGCATGCCAGGTCCCGGACCTCGAAGTGCCGCAACGATGTCTGAAGTCGCCAAGCGCGCCGGCGTCTCCATCACCACCGTGTCCCACGTCATCAACCGCACGCGTCCCGTCGCAGAGCCCACCGCCGCACTCGTGCTGCAGGCTGCCACCGAGATCGGTTACGTTCTCCCTGACGTGCGTGCAGCCCGCAACACTGGCCTCCGAACGGTGGGTCTGGCCATGTCGGCCATCTCAAACATCTACTTCGGCACCGTTGTGCAAAGCATCGAGAAGACCCTTGCGGCAGCGGGATACTCGTTGCTCTTGGCTGATACCCATGATGAGCCCGGGGCCGAGTTGCGCGCCGTCTCCGAACTGCTGCGAAAGCACGTGGACGCGATAATCTTGGCGCCGGTCGGGGAAGCTTCTCAGATCCTCGAGTTCACCAAGAAGCACGATGTCCCAGTCGTGGTCATCGACCGTGCGGTGGCTGCCGACGTCGACCAGGTCAGCGCCGACAGCCTCGAGCCCACCGCACAACTGGTCGACCACCTTGCCGGTCTCGGTCACCGCCGTATTGCCATGATCAGTGGGCGCCATGGCTTGGCGACGACCGATGAACGCGAGGAAGGCTACCGGTTAGGGCTGCGACGCAACAGGCTGAGATTCCGGCGAGAACTGCTCACCGCGGGAGACTCCTCCGAGGCTGGAGCGGCCGCAGCCTTTACGAAGCTGCTCGCTCTCGCTACGCCGCCCACAGCCCTCGTTGTCGCCAACAACAGCATGACCATCGGCGTCCTGCGCGCCGCCAAAGCCAGAGGAGTGCGGGTCCCGGACGACATCGCCCTCGTCTGCTTCGACGACTTCGAATGGGCCGACCTGTTCCATCCGGGGCTGACCGCGATCGCCCAACCCACCAAGGCGATCGGTACCCAGGCAGGTGAGCTGGTTCTGTCCCGCCTGGCCGAACCCGATCTGCCGAGCCGAACAGTTCAGCTGCGGTCTACCTTCGTCCACCGGGAGTCGTGTGGCTGCGCTCAGGACGCGACCTTCTGAGCGCCAACAGGCCTTGGCAGCCCAGCTCGCCCATCTCGTCGTTGTCGACGCGCCTCGCGCACGTTCGCAGCCGCCTGCTGCGACCCGGCACCTCACTGCTCGTCATCGCCATCTTCCTCGCGATCGGCTGGATCTTCGAAGGCATCGCCGCCCTCGCCCAGTCCGTCATGGCCGACCGCTCGGTCGGGGCACGCATCTTCTTCATCATCAGCGGCACCATCTCGCTCGTCGCCGGCCTCGTCGTCGCGCTCTTCCCGCGCGACTCCCTCGAGCTACTGACCCGCTTCGGCGGCATCCTGCTGGTCATCATCGGTATCGCCGAAGTGATCGCGGCCGTCATGGCCAGACGCCTCACCGCTACGCGCTGACCACCCGCTCAACGACGGAGCGGCCCCCGATCACGTGAGGGCCGAGGGTCCGGAACGGGCCTCGCTGGAGCGGGCGTCAGTGGCGGGGGTGAGCCGCAAGTGGAACCCCGAGGCGGGTCGCCTGGAGCGACCCCTCTCGCGCCGGTTGGCATCATCTACTCACCAGACCCGGAAGCAGTTGAGTGTCGCCTACGGTCGACTGATCCTGCAGCTGTCCTTGGCGTGCCCTACTGTACGTGCTCATCCGCGGTTTCAGCCTGTCTGGCGCAGTCCTGGAGCCTGGGCGCCGGCGCATCCTGGACCCCGCCCGGGGCTGACGTAAGGGACGACCAAGAGCGACTGTTTGCGGTGCCTGTGACGATGCTGCGCCGTGGCACCACCCGCCCGACGTCGCAGCTGGGAGCACGCTGCCGCAGGCACCCGCACAGCGCACCGGTCGTGCTGGACGGCCACCACAACCAGCCGGATCAGGGCGTCCGATAGGCCGCGGGACTCAGAGGATGAATGCCACGACGAGCGGGGCGGACGATCGTCGCACGCTGCGCCCGGTCAGGACGAAGATCATCCCGAACGCGACCGAGATCAGCATCCCGTATAACCCGGCAGCCACTCCCTGCAGCAGCACGTGCACGAGCCCCCAGGTGAGAGCGAGCAGGAACCCTCCCCACGGCAGCGCGGGGCAGCCGAACCGAAGCTCGCCGGCGCGCTGGCCAAACGCGATGATCAGCGTCATCACCACGACCTCCGCCGCGTAGTACAACCACTGCACCACCAACGCCACCCAGGCCAGGTCGGCATACTGCTCGATCATGCGTCCGTACTCGGCGACCGGCGGAAAAGGACTGCCCTGGCCCACCCACCGGAGCCCGACACACAACACTACGAGCGCAAAGACAGCGACGACGCGCTCGAGCCGGCGCGCCGGGGAAGGGGGATCGGCGATGAACCCCTCTCGGCGGCGCGCCGCGCGTAGGACGATGGCCGAGCCGACCAGCCATCCGGCCCCGGTCAGCGCCCAGTGCACGACCGCAGCGCTGAGCGACCCCACCAGTGTCAAAGCCGGGAGGAAAGACTCGAGGAGCAGCAGCACCAACTCCCACCCCACGACCGCGAAGGCCAACAGTCCCAGGTTCAGGTAGGTCCCGGCGGTTGGCTGGCGGGTGACGGTGTCCACCCTCATCAACGGACGTGGCGATTCGTGACCGAAATGCGGGCCGTGATCGCCATGGGGTTCACTGGCGCATGGTGCCGCGGTGCGGCCGGTGGCGCCCAGAGACTCACGAGCCGGCCGGGTGGGTGCGTATCGGAGGATCCGCGGGCGGTGCCAGCTCAGCGACGACCATCACGTGCTCGCCCTCGTGAACGACGTGCGCGACCGCGTCGTGGTCAACGCCAGCCAGCCGCAGCTGGAGGGGCCTTGGGTTCTCGAAGTTGCGCCACCAGGTCTTGTGCTGGGCCATGCCCACCGTGATCTGCACGGTCGGTCCCTCGCTGGCGTACATCGTGACGAGCTGGTGGTGGTCGCCGGTGCGGCGTCCCACGTACTCGAGCACAGCCAACCGGCGCCCCAGCCGTGTACCCGCCGTGCTGCACAGCAGCGGGATCAGGATCCGGTTCGCGAGACCGTTCGTGACGGCGGCGGCGTTGGCTGCCGAGAACGTGGGGGTGTGGACCGGTGTCATAGGCCCAGCATCCGGCGCGCAGGACGGTTCGGGCAGAGTCGAACGTCCCGCGCCAGCTCGCCGCAGGGACTGAGTCTGCGCACCTGGACGCGTTGTGCGAGGTGTTGGACCATAAGCCGACCGATCTGCTGCGCCGTTGCTCCAGCGGAGACGATCCGGTAGCGGTTCCGCGACAAGATGCGCGGTGAACGGGTCGATGGCGCCGAGCGGGTACGCCGAGCTGCTCGCTGCCTTGAAGCAGAAGGGGCGCACGGCCCGGCTCTGGGCCTCTGCGCAACCCGCCCTGAACGCGTCGGCCACCAATGACGGGTCCCGGCCCGTCACCGCTCGAGGGACCTTCGACTCTGTCCGGACCGTCCTGGCAGGCGGATGCTTGGTCATGACACCGATCGGCGCACGAGCTGACGATCGACGTGTCACGGCGCGTTCACTTGCGCGAAGGCAGTGGCATGCGTGCTGGAACGACGAGTTCCCCTGCCGCACGGCTGGATTGGGATCGCTACCAACCGCATGATTTGCGGCTGTCTGGTGGCGTGCCGGGCGGCACCGATGAGCAGTTTGCCGAGTTGTCGAAGGGAGCACACGGTTATGGAAGACGAGAAGTCACCCGCCCTGCGCGCGGGTGTCGACTTCCGCGGCACGCAGAACGCGACGATGCGAGTCTCCGAGCACGTCAGGCCGGGGAGGAAACGCGCGCCGCTGCTGCGTTACGTGCGTTTCAACCTCCCGCGGGCCACGCGGTTGCTCCTGCTGTTCGTCGTCGCCGTCATCGGCGCGGCGTCGGCGGCTGTCGCCCTGAGCGACCGCGAACCCTTCGCCTTCGCCGCCCCGGTCCTGTGGGCCGTCTGCGGTGTGGCCGTCGTGTTCGTCGCGGTGGGGCTGCTGACCTCGGCCCGCATCTGGGCCTGGGGCGCAGCACTCGCCGTGGCTTCCTTGCTGGTCTATCTCGGCGGACTCGCGGGCGATGCCCCGTACGTGTGGAACGGCGCCAGCATCGTTCTCGCCGCGACGTGGAACGTGACGCTCTTGGCGTCCATCGGCTATCTCGTTCTGTACTCGGCCCTGCGGTACGGGATCATCGTGGCCGCTCCCGACGACCAGAACTTCATGGACTGAGAAGGAGCCTCGTCGTGGATCTCGGCTTTCCCTGGTGGCTCCGCGTGGAGCACTTCCTCAACCTCGTCTTCATCTCGTTCCTGGTTCGCTCGGGTATCGAGATCCTGGGCACCTACCCCAAGCTGTACCGCTCGCAGCACACCGTAGCGGGCACGGCGTGGGCCCAGTTCACGATCCAGCGGGCTCCCAAGCACAAGTACTACACGGTGGGCGGTGAGTACGACGACTACTCCCCCCGCCTCTCCCTGCCGGGCCGCGGGCTGCTGGGCCTGGGCCGGTACTGGCACTTCATCACCGTCACGGGGTTCGTCTCCTCGTGGGTGATCTACTTCGTGCTGCTGATCTTCACGGGTCAGTGGCGCCGTTACGTTCCCACCTCTCTGGACACCTTCACCCAGGCCGGTCACGACATGCTCGCCTACCTGGCGTTCACGGTTCCCGAGGCCGTGGAAGGGATGCCGTTCAACGCGGTGCAGCAGCTGTCCTACGGCTTCGTCATCCTGGTTCTCACCCCGTTGGTGATCATCACCGGCGCGTTCCAGTCGCCGGCCATCGCCAACTACTTCTCCCGCCTCACCCGCGCCGTCGGTGGCCGTCAGGTGATCCGCACCGTCCACTTCCTGTGCCTGCTCGGGTACGTCGCGTTCTTCGTGGTGCACGTGCTGATGGTGCTGATCCACGGGTACGCCCACGAGACGTCGAAGATGGTGTTCGGCAGCACCGACCTTCCGGTGGCGGGCGGGATCATCTTCACCGTCAGCCTCATCGTCGTGGTGGCTCTGCACGTCGTGGCCACGCGCTGGACGCTGGCCGACGGCCGCGCCGTCGAGAGGCTGCACAACGTGGTCGTGCGGCCCTGGTCGAACCTGCTCTACCGCCTGCCGGCCCGGATGCACTACAGCCGCTCCAACGTCTCCGGAGAGGATGTGGGGCTGCAGAACACCACCCACAACTTCCGGGGAAGCGGGCGGCCGCCGGAGGCCAAGGAGTACCTAGCCCTGATGGCCAACGGCTACGACGACGACTACGTGCTCGAGATCGGCGGTTACGTCGAGCGCCCGATGTCGCTGACCATCCGCGATCTGCGCGAGCTCGCCGACGGCCACTCCCAAACCACCCTCCACCACTGTGTGCAGGGCTTCTCCTCGATCGGGCGATGGCGCGGGATCACGGTCTCCGACCTGCTCGACCTCGCCGGGCCTCTGCCCGGCGCGACCGACGTCGTGTACACGAGCTTTCAGAACATGGGCCGCGACGACGCCCTGTACGAGGGTGGCACGTACTACGAGTCCAACCCGATGATCGAGGCGCGGATGCCGCAGACCCTCATCGCCTTCGAGCTCAATGACGAAGGCGCGATCCCGGCCAAGAACGGTGCCCCCGTGCGGTTGCGCATGGAGACCTCGACCGGGTTCCGCAGCCTGAAGTGGCTGGAGCGGATCGAGGTGGTCAACCGCTACGACATCATCGGGCAGGGTCGCGGTGGCTACTTCGAAGACGCGGACTTCTACGACCGCAACCAGCTGATCTGACCGGCCAGGCAGGAAGGAAGCAGACACCATGACGCCCAACAGGATTCGCCCCGGCGCGCAGGCTGAGCTCGACGCCCGAGTCGCCCAGCGACCGCGCACCCAGGCTGAGCTTGACGACCTCGTCGCGCAGTGGCCACGCCCCGTGCGCAACACGTTCGACGGGATGTTCCCGCTGCACGAGGACCTCGAACTGTCTGACGAACAGGTCGAGATCGTGCTCGACTACATCCGGGAGGTTGGCTTCCAGCTGCCCGGGGCGACCCCCGAGGAGTTCCTCGTGGTCCGCTGGGCCCGCTACACCGGGTTCCAGCTGGTGCAGGAACCTCTGGAGGCGTATGCCGTCGGGCTTCGCTGCACTCATCCGGGCCTGGAGGACCAGCACACCTTCATCCGCATGTCCTGGGGCCAGCTCATGGGAGATCCCGACGCTCCTCGGCTGCCCGTCAACGAACCGGTGCTGGCGAGCGACATGATGACGCTGGCCCGCTATCGCGACACCCGCACCGGACCGACCCGGACGGGTGTCGACTCGCACGCCGCGACCTCCGATGACGGGGTACCGGGTGCCGATTTCGACCTGAGGCTGCTGAACGGCGCGCTCGACGACGTGCTGGCCCACCACGCGACGGGGCGCAGCCGCGAGATCAACTCGTGGTGGAACCCGGCCCTGAACTGGGGGGTCGCCCTCGCCGGGCGCTACCCGCGCCTGAAGTACTTCGAGTCGAAGGGTCGCCTCGACGAGACGACGGCAGCCGCCCTGCACTCCTTCGAGCAGCGGGCGGCCCAGGCGGAACCGGTGTTCCGAGAGCTGGGCCTCGCCTCTCCCGAGCGGGTGGCGGATGCCGCCCTCGAGCAGGCCGCGAAGGCTGAGAGCGGCACACTCGTGCGCCGCCTCCGGATCCGCAACCCGCGGCCTCTCACCGAGTCGCGACCCGAGGCCGACCCGGCATCGGTGGAAGACACCCGCCCCGACACCGAACCTCGGTCCGAATCGGGGACCCCGTCATCCGACACCCCCACACCAACCAGCTCCTAGCGGAAACGAGATCACCATGCCCCTCTACCAAGCCGTCTCGGTCGTCGGATCCGTCCTGTTGCTGGCCGCTTACGCCGGCCTGCAGACCGGAAAGCTCAACCCCAGCACGTCCTACATCTACCAGCTCTTCAACCTGATCGGCGCCGCCTGCCTGACCTACTCGGTCATCGAGCCGTTCAACACCGGAGTGTTCATCACCGAGTTCTGCTGGAGCATCTTCAGCATCGTGGGAGTGGTCAAGCTGATGAGGATGCGCAACGCCAACCGTGCAGCCGAAGAATCCAACGCGCCGGAGGAAGCGGTACGAACAGCTGGCTGAGCATCTCCTTGTCGCGTCCTGACGCCACCGTCCACGACCTCCCGCGAGGTACGTGCGGATGGTGGCGTCGCTGCTGACGAGGCCACCCCAACCGGATGGGCCCGTCGTCGTCGGGTGCCGGTGACGACCGGCCAGTAGCCCCTACACGAGGCGCAAGCCGGAAGCCGCGAGCCGCCCCACGCGATCACCAACAGCCAGACCCTCATCCGCACAGCGCACATCCCGACCTTCGCGTCACCGACCTAGACTGAGCACCATGGCCAGCAGAGACAGGACCGGGTTGCTGCACGCCCGGCTCGGGCTGCGCAGCGGGCTGCTGGCCCTGCTGGTCGTACTGCTGTCGTGCGGCATCGTCGCGATGCACTCCCTCGGTGCCGGTCATCTCGGGATGGCGCAGGCACTCGGTCATGACCGCGGTCCCACGATGTCTGCCCACCCGGTAGTAGACGTGGAGCCGAACGCCGGCACGCTGAACCGTGAGTTCGGAACGGTCATTACGGCGTCAGTGAGCCACGGCGCGCTGGGTTGCCTGGGGTGCGCTGCGGGGGTAGCACCCGGACCAGACCAGGCGGGCGGCCACGACGGTCTGGCGATGTGTCTTGCTGTGTTGTCACTGCTGGTGTGGGTGGTGCTGCGCAGACAGCGCCGACCCTTCCGCATGGTGCGCACCCTCGGTGGCGACCTTCCTCGCGCGTTCACAGGACTGATCCGCGGCCCGCCGAGCTGTCGAACACCCTCGTTGTCCGAGCTGTGCATCTGTCGAACGTGAGCAGGCCGCGCGCCTGACCCCACGGCGGGTGAGTGCGCGCCTCTCACGCAGGTGCACCCCTCCAGCTCTGACAACGAACAGAACGGACCACCCCATGAACCGCACGATTCGCCACGCCGCAATCACGGCGGCCGGCACGCTTACGGCCATCGCCCTGACCGCGTGCGGCAGCACGAGCACCCCGGCCGGCACCGCCGACCAGAACCGCCCCGCTGCGGCAGGCACGACTGTCACCACGCCCAGCGCGGGCGCCAGCACGGACACGGCATCCGGAGAACAGAACGCGGCTGACGTCGCCTTCGCCGCCGGCATGGTCCCGCACCACCAGCAGGCCGTCACGATGTCGCAGATGGCGCAGAAGCAGGCCACCAGCCCGAAGGTGAAGGCGCTGGCCGCGGATATCCAGGCCGCTCAAGGCCCGGAGATTCAGACCATGACCGGGTGGCTCACCGCCTGGGGGCAACCCGCCCCGACCAGCGGCGGACACGACATGTCGCAGATGGGCGGCGCCGGCATGGGCGGGATGATGACCGACGAGCAGATGCAGCAGCTGTCGGCAGCCTCCGGCACCGCGTTCGACCGGATGTGGCTACAGCTGATGATCGCCCACCATCAGGGCGCGGTCGAGATGTCAAACGTCGAGCTGAGCGGCGGGAAGAACGCTGACGCGAAGAAGCTCGCACAGGAGATCATCGACGCCCAGAAGAGGGAGATCACCGTTATGCAGCAGCTCCTTCCCACCATCACCGGCTGACACCAAGGCGGGCTGGGGCCGCCTGGCGCCGACCAGACGGCCCCGGCCCGCCACCGACAGATCTCGACCGGTGCCGACGGCGTCGTGACGCCGTCGGCACTGAGCAAAAACATGAGGAGCAGCAGGTCATGGCAGGTAATAACCCAGCGCGCAAGAACAGCAAGGCCGGAACGGAGCGGCGTGCCCTGGTCGCCGAGATGCAGGCACGGGAACGGTCCCGAGACCGTCGCCGAACGGTCGCCCTGTGGGGATCGATCACGGCCGTGGTGGCAGCGATCGCCATCGCCGTCACGGTGGTGGTCACGCGAGAGCCGGGCAACGAGCCCGACCTCTCCGCCGTCTCAACCTTCACCGTGAAGCAGGGCCACGTAGACACCCCGGTCACGTACGCCCAGAGCCCACCGGCCGGTGGCGAACACTCCCCGGTCTGGCTCAACTGCGGCGCCTACACCGCCCCGGTGTCCAACGAGAACGCCGTGCACGCCCTCGAGCACGGAGCGGTCTGGGTGACCTACCGGCCTGACCTGCCCGCGGCGCAGGTCACCGCGCTGCGGCAGAGCTTGCCGTCGACGTATGCCCTGCTCTCTCCCTTCACCGGGCTCAAGGCGCCGGTGGTGGTCTCCGCGTGGGGCAAGCAGCTCGTGCTGACTGGCGCGGACGACACGCGTCTCAGCGCGTTCGTCAAGGCCTACCGACAAGGGCCACAGACTCCCGAACCTGGGGCCGCCTGCAGCGGCGGCACCGGCAACCCGGCTCCCACGGGAGGCTGACCATGACCTCCTCCATCCCATCGAGCCCGGTACCGACAGCGTCTGGACCAGTGCGGCAGCCGGGCAGCGACGTTCGGTTTGGCTCGCCACGTCGTCGGTGGCTGGCCGCAGCATCCGTGGCAGCCGTGACACTGCTCGCGGTGATCGCGGTGGCGGCCTTCGCCGGCTACCGGGTGGGCGCCTCCGTCCAGGCCCCGGCCGACGACAGCGCCGACGCCGGGTTCTCGCGCGACATGCAGACCCACCACAACCAGGCGGTGGAGCTGTCGTTGATCGTTCGAGACCGAACGGCCGACCCGGCCGTCAGATCGGTCGCGTACGACATCGCCACCAGTCAGGCGCAGCAGTCCGGTCAGATGTACGGCTGGCTCTCGGTCTGGGGACTGGCCCAGACCTCGTCCACGACAAGCATGGCCTGGATGCGAGGGGACCATCACGCGATGGCGAATGCGCAGAGTATGGGACTGGCCACCCCTGCCCAGATTCAGGCACTCCGTCGGGCGAGCGGCCCGGAGGCAGAACGACAGTTCTTGACACTGATGATCGCCCACCACCGGGGCGGGGTGGCCATGGCGCAGGCCGCGCTCGACCTGGCCCGGCGCCCAGAGGTCCACGCCCTCGCCGGAGCCATCCACACCTCCCAACAGTCAGAGATCGTCCAGCTGCAAACGCTGCTGACCCAGCGGCAGTAGCGACAGCGGCAGCACTGCGGAGGGCTGCCCGGTCAGCGTCGCGGGCGGGTCGCCGACGGCGCGGAGCGACCGAACGAGGGCGGGTATGGATGGCCACACACCCCCAGGGGGTATGCTGGCCGAAGCGCGGTGAGCAGCCAGCCTCGATGCGCTGTCGGGTTAAACAACCCGTCCGAACCGATGGAGGGCATGATGAGTGAGCAGAACACGCAGAGCTTCTCCGTGGTCGGCATGACCTGCGACCACTGCACCAACGCCGTCACGAGCGAGCTCTCAGCGCTGCTGGGGGTACATACCGTCGCCGTTGACCTCGCCTCCGAAGGGGCCTCCACCGTCACCGTCGTCAGTGACGCCCCCTTGTCCGAGTCCGACGTTGTCACTGCGCTCGACGAGGCCGGCGGCTACCACCTCGCTCACGGCTGAGCCGCGATCACATCTCGTCGAGGAGCACGGTAGGGGCGCTCCGTCGGGCTCGGCCCCGCGCCGACGCAATCCAAGGGAGGTGCTGACTAGGGCAGAGTCGGCCCACCAGAGTTGCCTCCCATTCTCTGCCATGACCCGGTTTGGAGTCGCACCGTGTACGTCGCGCCGCTCGTGGTGATCGTCGTCGCAGCGGTGAGCCTCACTGGTCTGTGGGGGCTGCACCGGATGACTGCTGTGTCACCCGAGCCGCTGAAAGTCCTGCCGTTCCAGTCGGGTTGGTGCCCTCAGGAGCATGCCCTGTCGCGCTACCACGCCCGTTGGTACCTCGCGACGCTCGTCTTCCTCGCCTTCGACGTCGAGATGCTCTTCATGTACCCGTGGGCGGTTGTGGTGGCCGACGTCGGCGCGTCTGCGGTCATCGAGATGTTCCTTTTTCTCGGCGCGTTGCTGCTCGCTGTCGTCTGGGCCTGGCGCGAGGGGGCCCTGCGATGGGCCTGAGGCGGCGGCTGGCCATTCTCGCCGTCGACGCCACCCACGTGCTGGTGATCGAGTCACCGGGAGCGTGGCTCACCCGGGTGGCGATCGAACGAGAGATCGACCGCCGGGGCTGGCGGCTGGCGACGTCTCCGGCCGACGCCGACGCGCTCGTCACCGTAGGGACACCCGGACCAGAGCTGTCGGAGCGGATCGAGTCGGTCTGGGAGCAGCTACCCGGCCCGCGGTCGCGGACCGTCATCGCCGGAGACACCAACCCGGCAAGCGTGCGAAAGGCCCTTGACCAGGTGGCGGCCGAGCTGCTCGACCCGGAACGGCAGGTCGGTGACGCGCGTGATCGCGAGGGCTTCGGTTCTGACCAGATGAGCGACGACAGCGACCTGGCCGGCGACATGGACATGCACGGTGACAGCGACATGGACATGGACATGTCGCCCAGCGGCATCCCGCTGGCCGAGGGCGGTAACGACCGAGACGGGTTGGAGATGGACGCGCTCCACCTGCCGCTCGGCCCGGTGTTGCCGCACTGGCCTGCCGGGGTGGTGCTGCGCTGCACCCTGCAGGGCGACGTGGTGGTCGCGGCCGATGCCAGCGTGCTTGACGAATCCGACTGCACGCCAGTCCTACCCCACCCGAACGAACGTGCCGCCTGGTGCTGTGACCAGCTCGCGAGAGTGCTCGCACTCTCGGGCTGGGTCGACGGTTACTCCGCCGCCGTACGCGTTCGCGACGCACTCATCGACCAGCAGGATGCCGCAGCCAGCAGCGCCCTGCTCGATGTGCTCCAGCGTCGGCTGCGGCGAGCCCGGTTGTTACGATGGTCGCTGCGTGACATCGGAAACCTCCGCGCCGACGATCAGCCTGACGCTCCACCACAGCTGCACGGCGACGTCTACGAGCGGCTAATGAGTCTGTCCAAGCAAGCCAGCGCTGAGCTCACGCGCGATGCCGCATCCTCGGCAACCCCGGCACCCGTGCCCGTGCTGCTCGCCGTGGCCGAACGCCTCGTGGTCGGCCTCGATCTCGCGGCGGCTCGGCTCGTCGTGGCCAGTCTGGCCATCGACGTCGCCACCACGTCGGACCTGGCCCCGCATCAGGACGAGGAGGCGCGTGACGCCTGACGCGGCGACCTCCCCTCTCACCCTCGTTCCCGTCGGTTGGGTCGTACTGGCTGGCGCGATCGTGCTGGGCCTCGCGTGGTTGGCGGCGATCGTCGACGGCGTCGCAACGAGCCGCTCCGAAGCTAGCCCGGCCGGTCTCGGCCGCCCGCTGCGGGAGGTGGCTCGCCTGATGCGACAACGACGCCGCACGACGGTTGAGGCCGACACGCCGCTGTGGCGTACCGGCAGCAGCGGACTGCTCGTGATCGCGACCCTGATGGTCATCGTCGTGCCGCTCGGGTCGTGGACCGTCTTCGACCCCCCGGTCGGCGTGGTCTGGTTCAACGCCATGGACGTGTGCGTCTGGGCGCTGGTCTGGCTCACCGGCTGGGGCCCGAACTCCGCCCACGGCCTCGTCGGCGGATACCGGTTTCTCGCCCAGGCCCTCGGCTACGAGCTGCCGCTGATGTTCGCCCTCGTCGCCCCGCCGATCGCGGCACACAGCCTGCGCGTGGGCGACGTCGCCACCGCCCAGCACGGGCTCTGGTTCGTCGTCTGGATGCCGGTCGCCTTCCTCGTCTACCTCATCGGCGTGCTCGGCTTCTCGGTGTGGGGCCCGTTCTCGGCGGCCGTCGGGGCCGACGTCGCCGGCGGGGTCGAAGCCGAGCTGTCGGGCCTCGACCGGTTGCTCTTCCTCACTGGCCGGTACGCGCTGATCGCCGCCGGGGCGGCGTTCGCGGTGCCGATGTTTCTCGGCGGTGGAGCCGGGCCGCTGTTGCCCGGGTGGCTGTGGGTGCTCGTCAAGACCATCGTGGTGCTGACCGCGTTGGTGCTGGTGCGCCGCCGCCTGCCGCTGCTGCGCCCAGACCTGTTCATGGAGGTCGGCTGGCTGTGGTTGCTACCCGCCGCCCTCGCGCAGGTGCTCATCGTGTCGGTCGTCGCCGCGTGGAGGGGTTGAGTCGTGTTCGTCGACATTCTCTTCTGGGTGATGGCCGTGGTCGCGGTCGTCATGGGTGCGGCCGTGTTCGTGGTCGACTCGATGGCCCGCGCCACCTACGCTCTCGCCCTGTCGTTCGTGGCCGTCGGCGTACAGGTGCTGCTGCTGCACCAGGACTACGTCGGGGTCATCGTCATCCTCATGATGGTCATGGAGATGGCCGTCATGGCGGTGTACATGGTGATGTTCATGGGCATGAACCCCGCCCTGATGCCGATGAGCATGGTTCACGACAAGCGCAAGGCCCTGGCCGCGTCCACTGCACTGTTCGTCACGCTGGCCGCCGGGGCGCTGCTCGTGCCGTGGCCGACGAGGCGCGGTACCCCCTCTGCCGATACGACCCGGGCACTCGGCGAGGCGCTGATGAGCTCGAAGATGCTCGTCATGACCGTCGTCAGCCCGGTCATGGTCGCTACGATTGTGGCCGGGGTCGTCATCGCCTCGAAGCGCAGCCGTTACGACCGGCTGGGCGACGACCTGCGCGGCGCCCCCGACGACCCCCAGCGCGGAGGGGTCGGCCGATGACGCTGCAGACCGTGCTGCTGGTCGCCGCCGCCCTGTTCAGCATCGGGCTCTACGGAGCCATCTCCCAACAGGTGGTCGTCATGGTGATGATGGGCCTCGAGCTGATGATCAACGGGCTGATCCTCGCCGCCGCCAGCTTCTGGTGGTTCCTCTCCCCCGACCCGAGCGGGCAGGTGCTGCTCATGGTCATCATCGCCGCCATGACGGTCGAGATGGCCATGGGCTTCGCGGTCGCCACACTGCTGCACCGCGACCACGAGGCCGACATGACCGACATGGCGGGAGACCTCTCCGAATGACACACACCACCGCGGCCGCCACCCTGACCACGCTGCTGCCGACGAACGTCGTCGCGAACACGATCACGAGCACGACCGGGTACGCCGCGTTCACGCTCTGGCTGCTCGTCGCGCTCCCCGCCGCCGCGGGTGGGTTGGTCATCGTCGTGCCGGCGGTGCGCCGCGTGGCTGCGCCCGTCGCCATTGCCGTGTCGACCGTGGTGGTGGCCGCCTCCGCCGTCGTGGCTGTCGGCCGCCCCACCGTCGCCTTCCCGTTCGTCGCGGGGTCTGACTTCGCTCTCGGCGTCGACGGACTGTCGGCCCTGCTCGTGCCGACCGTCGCCGTGGTCACCCTGCTGGTGCTCGTCTTCGCGGCCGCCGACGTGCGCGAGAACCGGGCCCGCTTCAACGGCCTGATGCTGCTGTTCTCAGCCTCCGCCTCGCTGACCGCGACGGCGCTCACGCTGCCCACCCTGCTGACCGGTTGGGAGGTGATGGGCGCCACCTCGTACGCCCTGATCGGTTTCTGGTGGTGGGAGACCGACCGCGTCTCGGCAGGCCTGACAGCGTTCCTCACCACCCGGCTCGGTGACCTCGGGCTCTACCTCGCGGCCGGCGCGGCCGTGGCGGCCAGGGTCGGGCTTTCACTCGGTGACCTCGGGGCGGCAGCCGGCTCGGGTACCGGGACGGGGGCGGGCTGGAGCGACGTGATCGCGGCCGGCATGCTCGTCGCGGCGCTCGGCAAGGCGGCCCAGCTGCCCTTCTCATTCTGGCTCTCACGCGCCATGGAGGGGCCCAGCCCGGTCAGCGCGCTGCTGCACTCGGCCGCCATGGTGGCCATGGGAGGTTACCTGCTGCTGCGCGCCGAGCCTCTGCTCACGGCCACGAGCTGGGCACCCACCGTCACGGCCTGGGCCGGAGTGCTCACCGCGCTCGGCCTCGGGGCCGTGGCGCTCGCACAGACCGACCTCAAGCAGCTGCTCGCCGCCTCCACCGGCTCACAGCTCGGCTTCGTGGTGCTCGCCGCCGGGGTCGGGTCGGTCGCCGGCGGCACGGCGCAGCTCGTGGCCCACGCCGCCACCAAAGCGTTGCTGTTCCTCGCCGCCGGGGCCTGGCTGACCGCGCTCGGCACCAAGCACCTCGATGGTCTGCTCGGCGTTGCTCGCCGGTGGCCACTCGTCGGTTGGTGCGCCACCATCGGGGCTGCCTCACTGGCCGGCCTCCCGCCGCTTTCGCTCTGGGCCACCAAGGACGCCGTGCTCGCCGCCGCGCTCGAGCAGTCCCCCTGGCTGTATGCCGCTGGGCTCGCGGCGGCGGCGCTGTCGGCGGCCTACGCGGCCAAGATCGTCGTCGTCATCTGGCGCCGCCCCTCGGCGGTCGAGGAGGGTGAGGCGCAACGCCACCTCGACGAAGAGGAGCAAGGAACCCGCGAGGTAACCACCTGGCAGCGGATTCCGCTGCTGCCGTTGGCGGCCGGCGCCATGCTACTCGGTCTGCTCGCCCTGCCACCGTTGGCCGACGCCGTGGCCCGTACCGTCGGCGGAGGCACCGACGTGGGCGCATCTCCCCTTGAGCTGGCGGTCTCCGGGTTGATCGCGGTCGTGGTCGGGCTCGCGGTCTGGTGGTGGGGAACCCCCTCGCCCGCGTGGGCGGCGGGCTGGCTCGGGCTGGAACGGGCGGCGCACCGCTTCGTCGTCGAGCCGACCCTCGCTCTGGCTCGCAGTCTCGACCAGGTCGACCGCCGTCTCGACCGCGGCGTGTGGGCGCTGGCTGGAGCCGTGACCGGGGGGAAGCAGGCGTCGGGATCGGGGGCGCAGCCTGGGCACGGCGGGCTCGGCACGGCAGCCGGCACCCCATCCGACACCCGTGGCTTGGCCGGGCTCGCAGCGCGCTTCGACCAGGCCCTGGACGACGCCGTGCACGGACTGACCGGGCGGATCCGAGGGTTGGGGCAGCTCGCACGCCGCCCGCAGACCGGTCAGCTGCACCACTACTACCTGCAGGCGGTGGCGTTTCTTGCCGCCCTGCTCCTGCTGCTCCTGCTTCCTCTGATGGTGAGGTGAACGTGCTCAGCCTGCTGGTCTTTCTGCCCCTGGTGGCCGCGGTCGTGCTGGCCGCGGTCCCCCGGCTCGGTGATGCCGTCGCCCGGTGGCTGTGGCTCGGCGTCGCCGCCGTCGAGGTGGTGCTCGTCGGCGTGGCCTGGGCCGGTTTCACGACGCCGGCGCCTGGTCGGCTGGCGCTCGACCAACAGGTGGAGTGGATCCCCGGGGTGCGCAGCAGCTACCACGTCGGGGTCGACGGGCTATCGCTGCCGCTGGTGGCCATGACGGCCGTGGTGTTCCTCGCCTGCGCCGTCTACTCGCTCAAGGAGGCGCGTCGCCCGCGCCTGCATGCCGCCCTGCTGCTCTTCCTCCAATCCGTCAGCATCGGCCTGTTCGTCTCGGCCGACCTCATCCTCTTCTTCGTCTTCTTCGACCTGTCGATCGTGGCGATGTACTTCCTCACCGCCGGCTGGGGCCACGCGAACGCGGCCCGGTCGGCTCTGCAGTTCTTCCTCTACACCTTTCTCGGCTCGCTGGCCCTGCTCGTCGGGTTCATCGGCCTCTACGTCTACGCCGACCCGCACACCTTCGACATGCTTGAGCTCATCGCCGCGAAGCCGCTCGCCGGCCACGGCCTGGCCGCAGGGCTGGTGCTCGCAGCGATCCTGCTCGGCCTCGCGGTCAAGACCCCGACCGTGCCCTTCCATACCTGGCTTCCGCCGGCCCATACCGACGCCTCCTCGGTCGGCTCTGCCGTGCTCGCCGCGGTGCTGCTGAAGATGGGCACCTACGGGTTCGTGCGCATCGCGATGCCGATGCTGCCCGAGGCGTGGCGTGCCTGGGCCTGGGTCATCCTCGTGGTCGGGATCGTCTCGGTGCTCTACGGCGCCCTCGTCGCCCTCGCCCAGAGCAATATCAAGCGGATGGTCGCCTACACCTCGGTCAACCACATGGGCTACGTCGTCATGGCGGTCGGCGCCGCCGGTCTCGTCGCGGGCGACGCCGCCCAGGCCCGCGGGATCGCGGTGACCGGGGCGGTGACCGAGATGGTGAGCCACGGCCTGATCACCGCCGCGCTCTTCCTGCTCGTCGGCACCCTGCACCAGCGAGCCGGGACCTACGAGATGGCCGAGTTCGGCGGTCTCGCTCGTACCGCCCCGAAGTTGGCCGGCCTCTTCGCGGTCGGGGCGTTCGCCTCGCTCGGCCTGCCCGCGCTGTCGGGGTTCATCGCCGAGTTCCAGATCTTCACCGGAAGCATCGCGGTGGCGCCGGTGACCGCGATCGCGCTGCTCGGCATCCTCATCACGGCCGCGCTCTTTCTCCTGTCCCTGCAGCGCATCTTCACCGGCGAACTTCGTGGCAGGTCATTCGGGTTCGCCGACCTCCACCCCCGTGAGGTGTGGGCCGGCGGCATCCTGCTCGGCCTGTCGCTACTCATCGGCGTCTACCCGGCTCCGCTGCTCGCCGTCATCGAGCCGGCCGCCACGGCCGTCGTCACCCTGCTCGGGCGGTGAGCCGTGGAGACCTCCATGCGGCCCCTGCTGCTCCTGCCCGAGATCCTGCTCTTCGTCGGCGGGCTGGCCGCGCTCATCGGCGGATCGTTCCTGCCCCGCGACCACCAATGGCTCACCCGAGTCATCGCCGCGACGACGTTGGTGGCGAGCATCGTTGTGTCGGCGATCGGGCTCACCGCCGCACCCGCTGCCGCCTTCCAGGGCACCTACGCCGTCGACACCGCCACCGGCGTCGCCCGCATCGCCGCCGCACTGGGGACCCTCCTCGTGCTCGGCATCGCCGGCGACGAGATCACCGGAACCCCCCGCGAGAGCGAGACCTACGCCCTGCTGCTCTTCGCCACCACCGGCACGATCGTGCTCGCCGGCGCACGTGACCTGCTTGTGCTCGCGGTCGCCTTCTTCCTCGCCAGCATCCCCCTCTACGGCCTCATCGGGATGGTGCGGACCCCTCGGGGGGCCGAGGCAGCGATGAAGACCTACCTCATGGGCGCGCTCTTCGGCATCGTGCTGCTGCTCGGGGTGACTCTGCTTTATGGCGTCACCGGCGCCACCCTGCACGCCGACCTGGCCCAGCGGCTCGCCGCGGCGCCCCCTGCCGCGGTGGCCGCCGGGTTGCTTGCCGTGGTGGCCGGGCTCATGTTCGAGGCCGGCGGGGTGCCGGCCCACTTCTGGGTGCCTGACGCGGCGCAGGGCGCGAACGGCACCGTGGCGACCTTCCTGACCACCGTGCCCAAGATCGGCGCCATGGTTGCGCTCTACCGCTTCGTGACCGTGCTGCCCGACACCGTGAACTGGCCGCTACTCGTCGGGGCGCTGGCCGTGGTGAGCATGACCCTGGCCAACCTCGCCGCCTACTGGCAACAGGACCCGCGCCGGCTGCTGGGCTGGTCGACCGTCAGCCAGGTCGGCTTCCTGCTCGTGCCGGTCGCGGTCGCAACCCGCAGCGACCTCGCCCTCCCGTCGTTGCTGCTCTACCTGCTCGGCTACACCGTCACCAACGTGGCCGCCTTTGCCGTCACCACCGCGCTACCGCAGGCGCGTGACCTCGCCGACTACCGAGGGCTCTCGCGCGCCCGGCCGGGGCTGGCGGCATCCCTGCTCGTGGCCCTGCTGGGTCTGGTCGGAACCCCCCCGACGGTGGTCTTCGTCGGCAAGCTCACCACCGCGACCGCCGCCTGGGACGGCGGCATGGCGTGGCTCACCGTGGCCGTCTTCGTCAACAGCCTGATCAGCCTCTTCTACTACCTACGCTGGATCATTCCCGTCTTCTCACCTGCGGTGGCCGGAGCGCAGACCGACGAACACCACGCGGCCGCACCGAGGACGCCCGGCCACTGGTCGTCGGACACGGCTGTCGCTGCCGCCCTCCTGAGCGTCGGACTCGGGTTCACCGGTGGCCTCGTCTGGTCGGTCGTCGGCGGGCCCCTATTGCCGTGAGGGCTTTCCGCGCGACTTCCGTGGGTGGAGACGGTCGAGACGGCGCCGATGAGAGGGGCGTCACGGTGCACGCCCCGAGAGTGCGCACCTCTCGTCTCGGGTAGAGCGAGGGCTACGCAGATCCAACCTCGTTGCACGCGACCCTGCGGCATATCGGCCCGCGGCGGCAGGACGTTGGGCCCTCCGCGCCATACCGCATCCATGGTGACGTGGCAGGGTGCCGACACCGTGCCCGCGAGCTGAGACTGCGTGCCTAGGCGGGTCTGGTGCTCGGTGCAATGCACCTCAGCTCGGGGTGCTCAGTCCAGGAAGGCCGACGACGAAGGTGGCTCCCATCTCCTTTCCCGCGCTGCGAGCGGTGATTGTGCCGTCGTGGGCTGCGACGATGGCTCGGGTGATGGTCAGGCCGATCCCGCTGCCGCCGCGGTCGTAGGTGCGGGCGGGGTCGGCCCGATAGAACCGGTCGAAGACGTGGGTGAGGGCCTCGGGGTTGATGCCTTCGCCGTTGTCGGCGACGGTGATCTCGACCCACCGGAGGCCGGAGTTCGACGTGGTCAGGGAGACGGTCCCCCCTGCCGGGGTGTGGCGCAGCGCGTTGTCGAGAAGGTTCCCCAAGACCTGGGCCATCCGCTCAGGATCTGCGGCAACGAGCGGGGTGTCGAGAACTGCAGTGGTCAGACGAACGCCCTTAGTGTCGAACGCATCCTGGGCGGCGAGGGCGGCAACCCCGACAAGCGCCGCCGGGTTGGTGGGGCGCAGCGACATCTCGAGCTGGCCCTCCTCGGCCCGCGACACGGCGGTCACGTCCTGAGCGAGTCGGCCCAGCCGGTGCGTGCTGCCGCGAAGAACGGCCAGGGTCGGGTCGTCGAGCTCGCGCACCCCGTCCTCGATGGCTTCCAGGTGGGCATCGATAGTGGCCAGCGGGGTGCGCATCTCGTGGGCCAGGTCGGCGAGCATCCGGCGTCGGTTGGTTTCCATCCCCTCGAGCCGTTGCGCGAGCCGGTTGACCGTGTCGGCGAGCTGGTCGAACTCGGCGCCGAGGGCTGGGCTCGGGACCCGGGCGCCGTGCCTTCCCTCGGCGATCGCGGAGGCGGCGACGGCGACGGCGAGAACCGAACGTTGCACTCGGTGAGTGAAGTACCACGTGACGGTCAGGGCGATGACCACCGAGACGAGTAGGGCGACGGCGACCGCGATGATCAGCGCGGAGGCAAACGCCTCCTCGACGTGCCCGGCCTCAGCGGCGGTGTGCGCGACCTTGGCCTGCCGCAGGTGCTCCCGGAAGATGGCGGGCGCGACGGCTGAGGCGACGAGCCACGTCGTCAGCGCCCCCGCCAGCAGAACCAAGGACTGGGCCGCCAAGAGGCGAGTGGCCAGCCGGGAGGATGTTCGTCGAACACGATGCGCCTGGTTGCGATTCCAGTCCTGGTCCCGGTCGCTGTCTCTGGTCTCTCGGGTCACTGGCCGGTCCCCATCCGATAGCCGATTCCACGTACGGTGCGGACGAACTTGGAGGTGGCAGCCTCGTCGTTGAGCTTGCGCCGGAGGTGACCGATGTGGACATCGACGAGGTGCTCGTCGCCGATCCAGCTCGGTCCCCAGACCTGGTCGATGAGCTGGCGTCGGCTGAAAGCCATCTTGGGGTGCTCACTCAGGGCGGCGAGCAGGTCGAACTCGGTCCGGGTCAACGAGACCGGTTCGCCGTGCAGCCATACGTCACGCCCGAGGGGGTCGACCGAGAGGGGGCCAAAGCCCCTCAGCACCGGCCCGTCGTCCGGGGTGGTCCCGAGGGGCTGCGGATGTCGCGGGCGTCGCAGCAGGGCGTGCACCCTGGCTACCAGCTCACGAGGACTAAACGGTTTGGTCATGTAGTCGTCGGCGCCCACGGACAGGCCGATCAGCTTGTCGACCTCGTCGTCGCGGGCGGTCAACATCACGACGTAGGCGTCGGAGAACGTCCGCAGCTGGCGACACACCTCGATCCCGTCCAGGCCCGGAAGGCCGAGGTCGAGGACCACGATGTCTGGGTCCACGTCGCGGGCTGAGGCTATGGCCGCCTGACCGTCGTGGCGCAGGTGGACCTCGAACCCCTCCCGCTCGAGGTAGCTACCCAACACCCCGGCCAGGGCGACCTCGTCCTCCACGACCATCGCCCGGACAGCGCTCGGCGTGACTGGGTGATCGCTGCGGATACCTGCCATGCCGTCATCGTCGCAGCAACGACCGCCGCCGCTCCTCCTCAAGGTCATCGAGGGACTTCTCGGAGGCATCTTCAGGGAACCTTCACACAACCACCACCGATACCCCGGTACGGGCCGAGCAGGCTGAAAGAACAAGCCGATAGAGGGAGCTGGTTTCCATGTGGTGGAACAACGGAATGGACTGGGGCGGATTGGGCGGAGGCGGATGGGTGGTCATGACCGTTCTCATGCTGGCCTTCTGGGCACTGGTCGTCGGCGGTGTGGTCGCTCTCTTCCGCAACCGCCGCCCTGCCGGTCCGGACTCAGGCACGACACCCGGACGCAGCGCCGAGAACGTCCTTGACGAACGTTTCGCCCGCGGGGAGATCGATGAGCAGGAGTACCACGCACGCCGCGCGGTCCTGCACTCCACCCAGCGACGCTGACCGCAGCTGACTGTGACTGATCCGAGAAGGACACCGTCTTGACGAACATCACCCGCCGCACCCTGCTCATCGGATCCGTCGGTGTAACCGGCGCCCTGACCGTCGGTGGCCTGGTTGGCTGCGGCCGTTCCAGGACCGCGGTCGGTGCGGGGTCCGCGGCCGTGCTGAGCACGGAAGCAACCCGTCGGCCCACCGGCCAACGGGTCGTCACGGCGCAGCTCAATCCCCGGGCCGCGAGCATCGACCTCGGCGGGCTGAGCATGGCGACGTGGGCCTACGGCGAGACCGTGCCCGGCCCACTGCTGCGGGCCAGTGCCGGTGACCGGCTGAGGGTGGCCGTCACGAACACCCTCACCGCACCGACGAGCGTGCACTGGCACGGCATCGCCCTTCGCAACGACATGGACGGGGTACCCGGGATCACTCAGAAACCCATCGACCCCGGGACCGGGTTCACCTACGACTTCACCGCGCCCGAGCCCGGCACCTACTTCTACCACCCGCACTCCGGGGTGCAGCTCGACCGCGGCCTACATGGGGTCCTGATCATCGATGACCCCCACGAGCCCGGCCAATACGACCAGGAGTGGATCGTCGTCCTCGACGACTGGATCGACGGCACCGGCACCACCCCGGACGAGGTCCTGAAGAACCTCCAGACCACCAACGGCAGCGGTGGCATGGGTGGCGGGATGGGTGGCATGGGTGGCATGGGTGGCAGCGGCATAGGTGAGAGCATGCAGTCGCCGCTGCTGGGCGGGGCGGGCGACATCGCCTACCCGCACTACCTGGTCAACGGCCGGATCCCGACCAGCCCGGTCACCCTGGCCGGCAAACCCGGCCAACGGGTCCGGATGCGCGTCGTCAACGCCGGATCTGACACCGCCTTCCGCCTCGCTCTCGGCGGTCACCGGATGACCGTCACCCACACCGACGGCTACCCGGTCGAGCCCGCCGTCACGGACGCCCTGCTCATCGGTATGGGCGAGCGGTTCGACGTGCTCGTCACCCTTGCCGACGGCGCCTTCCCCCTGGTCGCCGCCGCCGAGGGCAAGAGCGGTCAGGGGATGGCCGTCGTCCGCACCAGCCCCGCAGCCGCCGCCCCCGCGGCAACGGCCACACCGTCCGAGCTGACCGGACGGGTCATGCTCGGCACCGACCTCCTGGCCGCAGCCTCGTCTGCGCTACCGGACCGCGGCGTGGACACCACCCACGACCTTGTCCTCGGAGGGTCCATGGCCGGCTACCGGTGGACCCTGAACGGCAAGAGCTTTCCTGATACCGATCCGTTGGAGGTCCGACAGGGACAACGGGTGCGGCTTCGCTTCCGAAACCACACCATGATGTTCCACCCCATGCACGTGCACGGTCACACGTTCGCGCTGACGGCCGGAGGGGCCCGGAAGGACACGCTGATCGTCCGACCGATGCAAACGGTGGAGGTCGACCTCCAGGCCGACAACCCCGGCCAGTGGGCCACCCACTGCCACAACATCTACCACGCGGAGGCCGGCATGATGACGACCTTGTCCTACCAGAGCTGAGGCCTGTCATGAACTGCCCGCACCCCTGCTCACCCGCCTCGCCGGCTACGTGGTGACCGTGCCAAGCCCACTGGATGACGCGGAACTGCTGTTCCACGCCCCGATGGGTGATGTGGGCGCTCTTTACGACCGCGCGGCCTACCGGTACGACCATTTCCGCGACCTGTGGCTCCGCTTGGCCGGTGCCCGGGCGGAGCAGGGCCTGCTCGATGACCTACGGCACGCTTTGCACCCAGGGGCCACGGTTCTTGATGCCGGGTGCGGCACTGGAGCCTTGGCCCGCCAGGTCCTGGCGATCGAGCCGACTGCACAGCTCACCTTGTTGGATCTGTCACCCCGGATGCTGGCCAAGGCCGACGACGTGCCCGGCGACCACATCATCGGCAGCGTCCTCGACCTCCCGTTCCCCGATAACAGCTTCGACATCGTGCTCAGCGGGTGGGTCATCGAGACCGTTCCCGACCCGATCGCCGCGGTAGCGGAATACCTGCGGGTGATCAACCCGGGCGGCAGCGTGCTTTACACGTTCTGTTCCCTGCCACAGGGATTCTTCTCCCGTGCGGGCAGCGCGTGGCTACGGGGGGCGGTGAAACGCGGCTTCGCCGGTCAGTTCCTGCCCGAGGAGAGCACTCCCTGGCATGACTGCGACCGGTCCCACCGACTGAGCACGCACGGCGGGCTGGCAACGCAGATTGCCCTGGCCAAGTGCTGCACCGTTGCGCCCCAACCGGTTCCTTCCGGGTCGGTTGCTGCGCAGTAACCCCCACCCGCACGCTCAGGCCCAGCCTGGCTGACTGGAACGCCAGCAAGGCCCGGCAGCCCCGTTCGCGGACCTCGGTCATCGTCTCGAGGAGCCTCTCGAGCGGCGCGACGTTCGCGATCTCGTCACCGACGATCCGTAGCAACGGGTAGTCGCAACGGCAGAGCTTTCGGGTCGCGGCCGAGGTGACGCAGCGCCAGACTCAGGGGGCACCCGACCCAGGAGGCTCCAATGCGAACCACCCCGAAGTTTCGACTCGCCGTTGCGGTCACCGGTCTCGTCACGACTGCCCTGCTCGCCGCGCCGACCGCGGTCGCCAGCCAGGGCCCCACGCCCGCAACGGCATCCGGCTCGGCCGCCCCGACCCCCACCCGGATCAGCGTGCGCGCGTGGGACGACGTCGCCGACTTCAGCCACGGCACGTGGGACAACGTGTGGACCGGCCCGGGCGGTGCGCTCGTCATCGACTCGAACCGGGGTAAGCGGGTGCGCTACACCGACCCGTTCGGCGACGGAACCGCCAAGACCTACGTCACAGGCAGCTGGACCTCACCGGTCGTCAAGCCGGGCTACGGGGTCGACGAGTCGATCACCTCGTGGAACGCCAAGACGCCAACCGGCACGTTCGTCGAGACCACCTTCCGCGGGCGCCTCGCCGGCGGCACCTGGACCAAGTGGTACGTCATGGGCCGGTGGGCCTCGGGCGACGATTATGCGGCCGGCGACATCCACCGCACGTCGGTCGACGGTCAGGGTGACGCCGATGCGACCGTCTACACCGACACCTTCTCGGCACGCACCGGGCACGAGCCGGTGGCCTACCAGACCCGGGTCACCCTGCTCAAGCCGGTCGGCACCTCACGGAGCCCGCGGCTCGACTCGGTCAGCACCATGACCAACGAGCTGCTCCCCGACTACTCCGGCGTGACGAGCCCCTTCACCCTCGGCCGGGCCCGTGAGCTGGCGGTGCCGCGCTTCTCGCAGAACATCCACGCCGGGGAGTATCCACAGTTCGGCGGCGGCGGCGAGGTGTGGTGCTCGCCCACGTCGACCTCGATGGTGCAGTACTTCTGGGGTCGCGGGCGCCGGGTGCCGCAGCCCGAGCTGGCCGCCGTCTCGGCCCCGAACGGTGACCCGCAGGTTCCCTACGCCGCCATCAACACGTGGGACCACGCCTACGAGGGCTCGGGCAACTGGCCGTTCAACGCCGCCTACGCCCACCGGTTCGGGCTCGACGCGCAGGTGACCCGGCTGCGCTCGCTGGCGGAGGCCGAACGGTTCGTCGCGGCCGGCATCCCGCTCGTGCTCTCTGCCTCGTGGGACCCCTCCGAGATGCCCGAGGCCGGCTATGGCACCAGCGGTCACCTGCTCGTGCTGGTCGGCTTCACGGCCGCCGGTGACCCGGTGATCAACGACCCGAACTCCGAAACGGATGCCGCTGTGCGTCACGTCTACACGCGGCGGAACTTCGAGAAGGTCTGGCAGGGCTCGACCGGCGGCATCGCCTACGTCATCCACCCCAAGGCGGTGGCGCTGCCGGCCCACGTGGCCGGCGCGACCCCCAACTGGTAACGCGGCCGGGGCCAGTCGGCCCGCTGCCCGTCAGAGCCAGCCGCGGTCTTGCGCGACCCGGGCGGCCTGAGCGCGGGTCGAGGTCGAGGTCTTGCCGATCGCACTGCTGAGGTGGTTGCGCACGGTGCCCGGCGACAGGTGCACCTGGCCGGCGATCTCGGCCACGGTGCCTCCCGCGATCGCGACGCGCAGCACGTCGCGCTCGCGCTCGGTGAGCGGGTTGGCCCCGTCGGCGAGCGACTCGGTGGCGAGCGACGGGTCGACGACGCGCAGGCCCGCGTGCACCTTGCGCACCGCCTCGGCCAGCTCGCGTGCCGGGGTGTCCTTGACCACGAAGCCGGACGCCCCGGCCTCCAGGGCGCGACGAAGGTAACCGGGCCGGCCGAACGTCGTCACGATGAGGGAGCGCACCCCCGGTAGGGAGTCACGCACGGCGGCGGCGGCCGCGATGCCGTCGAGGCCGGGCATCTCGATGTCGAGCAGGCAGACGTCAGCGGCCACCTCGCGGGCGCGGGCCACGACCTCATCGCCTCGGCCGACCTCGGCCACCACCTCGAGATCGCTCTCGAGCGCGAGCAGAGCCGCGAGCGCCCCTCGCACGAGGGCCTGGTCGTCGGCCAGCAGCACCCTGATCGCCGTGCTCACATCGTCACCTCCAAGGTGGTTCCGTGTCCGTCGGGGCCGTTCGAATACGCCAACCGCCCACCGGCCATCTCGACCCTTTCACGAAGACCACGGATGCCGTTGCCCTCGGGGCGGCCCCCGAGACCGCGGCCGTCGTCGGCCACTGTCAGACCGTGGGTCTGCAGCTCGACCGTGCAGGCGTCGGCGTCGCTGTGACGCACGACGTTGGTGATCGCCTCGCGGAGAACCCACGCCAGCACGGACCGGTGGCGGGGGTCGACAACGGTGATGTCGTGCTCACCCTGGGCGGGCAGGTTCGAGACGATACCCGCCGCCGCCAGTGCTGCTCGGGCCGACGCGAGCTCGTGGTCGAGGCGGGCGACCCGCAACCCGCCGACCGTCTCACGGATCTCGGCGAGCGCCTGCCGGGTCAGCTGCTGGATCTCGGCGAGCTCGGCCTTGGCTCGCTGGGGGTCGCGGTCGACGAGCCGCTCGGCGAGCTCGGCCTTGAGAGTCACCACGGTGAGGGAGTGCCCCAGCACGTCGTGCACGTCGCGCGCCACCCGCTCTCGCTCGTCGACGACGGCCAGCCGGTCACGCACCTGCTCGTAGCGCTCGCCTTGCTCGATGGCCACCCGAACCAGGCCGGTGGCGACGACGACCGAGAAGACGATCAGCCCGAACGACCACCATTCGTCGAACTCGCCGAGGGCCCACGGCAGCAGCATGGTGAAGGCGACACCGAAGACGGCGCTGATGAACGCCCAGCGGATCGGGAGCACGAACATGGTGAAGGAGAGGATGAAGGGCACGAAGCCGAGCGCGTTGAGGCCGATGATCGTCGCCGTGAGCAGCGCGAGCACACAGAGTGCGACGAGCAACAGCAGTGACAGACGACCACGGTCCTCGCCGCACTCCTCCCGCCTGTCGAGCGCCCCCATGCCGCCGAGGTACACCACGACGAACGCCGCGACCAACAGGACGCCGACGATCTCGACAAGCACTCCGCGATCAGACTGGAACACCGAGATCAGGGGGTAGATGAGAAAGACCAGCCAGACGGCGCGCATCAACCAGCCGAAGCGCTCCCACGGGTTCCGACCAGCCTCCGGCTCGGCTTCGTTGGCGACCGGCACGCGCGGCGGTCGGGGGGAGGGGCCCTCCGGCGGTGCGCCTTTGAACCGTGGCTCACCACCCGATCCGGCCGTCCGGGAGAGAGGCCGGGCGGCGGGGGCTGCCGGGCTGTCGGCGCCGGGCCCATGCGCTGAGCGCTGCTCGGTCACTGGCGCTCCCGCCCTCGCCTCACGAAGTAGATGGCACCGAACCCGAAGATGGCGAACCACGCGAGCACGTTGGCCACCGGCACCCACAGCGGGTCCACGGAACCGTCGACCAGGCCACCCTCGGTCAGCGGGTAGCGGGCGAGGGCCGTGTACCCGTAGAGGGGGGTGAACTTGGCGACGGTGAGGATCCACCCCGAGAGCGGGATGAAGAGGTTGCCGAGAAAGGCGAAGATGACGATGGAGCCGGAGGCCGCGCCGACGGCCGCCTCCGACGGCAGCGCCGTGCCCACCAACAGGCCGTAGAGCGCGAAGATGGAGGAGGCGAGCAGACAGATCACGGCGCTGAGCCCCCACGCGAGAGGGGAGCCCTTGGCCCCCGTGAACACCCCGAGCGCGTAGATGAGCACGATCGGGATGGCCGCCACGGTCATGGCGATGACCGCTTTCATGCCGATGTACCCGGCGTCGGTCAGCGGGGTGAGCCCCAGCTGCCGCCCCCAGCCCTGCTGTCGCTCGAGCGCCGCGTTGCCACCGATGTTCGTCGTGGCGATGACCGCGCCGTACGACGCCATACCGATCATGATGTACATCGCGACGTTGCCGTTGCCGATGCTCTCGTTCTTGTAGCTGGTCGCCGCGCCGAAGATGACATAGAAGAAGGCAGGCAGCACGGCCGTGAAGAACATGTTCGTGTAGTTGCGGGTGATGCGCCGCAACTCGAGAAGGGTGTACGTGGGGTTCATCGCGCGAGCTCCTTGCTGCTGAGGTCATTGTCCCCCGGGGCGGAGGCGGAGGCCGGGCTGTTCGGGGAGCCGTGTGCTGACGCATCGTCACCGGTGAGGGCCATGAAGGCCTGCTCGAGGCTCGCGGTGACGATCTCGACGTCGGTGCCGCCCAGGTCGTTCAGCAGCATCCGGGCCACGGCGTCGGAGTCGGTGGCGGTGACGACCACGCGTTCGCCGCGCTCGTCGACCGACTGCACCCCGGGCGCCTCCCGCAAGGTCGTGATGGCGCCGGCGGCGGACTGGCGAGGCAGGGTCGCCGACACCGTGCGTCCGCTTGCGCGGCCGCGCACCTCGGCGGTCGTGCCGTCGGCCACGATGCGGCCGCCCGCGATGAGCACGATGCGGTCGGCGAACATGTCGGCTTCTTCGAGGTAGTGCGTGGCGAAGATGACGGTGCGGCCGGCCGAGGCGTCGGCGTGCATCGTGTCCCAGAAGTCGCGGCGAGCGCTGACGTCCATGCCCGCGGTGGGCTCGTCGAGGATGAGCAGTCGCGGGTTGGGCAGCAGGGCCAGAGCGAACCGCAGGCGCTGCTGCTCGCCGCCGGAGCACTTCGACACCTTGCGGTCGACCAGCTTTCGCAGCCCGGCCCGGTCGATGACCTCGTCGACGTCGCTGTGCGTGGGGTAGGTCGAGGCGATCATCCGCACGATCTCGCGCACGGTGAGGTCGCGCAGCAGGCCGCCGGTCTGCAGAACCGCCGACACTGCTCCGGTGTCGATCGCCCGCCGGGGTCGCTCGCCGAAGACCCTGACGGTTCCGCTGTCGGGGTTGGTCAGGCCGAGCACCATGTCGAGGGTCGTGGTCTTGCCGGCGCCGTTCGGCCCGAGGAAGGCGACCACCTCGCCCGAGTCGATGCGTAGGTCGATACCGCTGACGGCGCGCACCCGCTCGCCGTGGGCACCCTTGAAGGTCTTGACCAGGTCGGTGAGCTCGATGGCGGCGACCGTGGCGGCAGCGGGGTTCGGGTTCATGGGCCCAGTCTGTCGACCGCAGACCGCTTGCAGATCGGGCAGGCGTCATGAACTACCCGTGACAGGTGTCAGGGTTGTCTCCGTTGTCGCCGAGGTCGGCGCTGCCGCCGCTGTCGGCGCTGACGGCGAGCCCGGCCCGGTCGCACTAGCGTGGCCGTATGGAATGGACCGAGGTGCTGGGCTTCGCCACCGGCGCCCTGTGCGTGTGGCTCACGGTGCGACGCAGCGTCTGGAACTTTCCGGTCGGCGTGGCGAACAACATCTTCTTCATCGTGCTGTTCGTCGGCGCCGGTCTGTATGCGGATGCCGTGCTGCAGGTCGTCTACATCGGGTTGGGCCTGCTCGGCTGGTGGTGGTGGCTGCACGGCGGAGCCGGCCGTGGCCCACTCGTGGTGCGTCGAACGCCGCGCTGGGCATGGCCGGTCGCGGTCGCGGTGGTCGGCGCTCTCACCCTGGCCATCCGGGCCCTGCTGACGAGCCACACCGACTCGGATGTCGCCACCTGGGACGCACTGACCACCTCTGTCAGCCTCGTCGCCCAGGTCATGCTCGGGCGCAAGTGGGTCGGCAGCTGGGTGTTCTGGATCGTCGCCGACCTGGTGCACGTGCCGCTCTATCTGCACAAGGGGCTCACCCTCACGGCGGTGCTCTACCTCGGGTTCCTCGGGCTCTGCCTGGTGGGCCTGGCTCAGTGGTGGCGCGCGCGCGACGAAGCCCCGACCGCGGTGGTCGTGCGCGAGCGGGCGGTGGTCTCGTGACCGGCCCCCGACGGTTCCGGCACGGCCTGGTCATCGGCAAGTTCTACCCCCTCCACGCCGGCCACCAAGCCCTCGTGCGCGCGGCCACGTCGAGCTGTGACCGCGTGACCGTCGAGGTGATGGTGCACGGTGTCGAGTCGATTCCTGCGGCGGTGCGCGTGGGGTGGGTGCAGGGCGAGCACCCCGACGCCCGAGTCGTCGCCGCCTTCGACGACGCCGAGGTCGACTTCGACTCTCCCGCGCTGTGGGACCTGCACATGGCCGTCATCACGTCGCATCTCGACGGGCCGGTGGATGCCGTGTTCACCAGTGACGCCTACGGGGCCGAGATGGCGCGTCGGCTCGGAGCCGTCTGGGTGCAGGTCGACCCCGGCCGGGCCTCGACCCCGATCTCGGGAACAGCGATCCGCGACGACCCGGCGGGCAGCTGGTGGGCCCTGCCCACCCCGGTGCGCCGCTGGTTCACCAAGAGAGTTGTCGTGCTCGGTGCGGAATCAACCGGCTCGACGACCCTGACGCGTGCCCTCGGTCAGCACTACGGAACCGAGGTGGTGCCCGAGTACGGCCGGCAATGGACCGAACACCGCCCCGGGGGCCCCCGATCTGCTTGGCACTCAGTCGAGTTCGATCTTGTCGCGCTGCAGCAGGCGGCGGCGGAAGACCGCGCAGCTGGCCGAGTGCGACGGCCGCTGCTCGTGTGTGACACCGACGTGCTCACCACCACTCTCTGGCACGAACGGTACATCGGGCGGCCCTCACCGTCCGTGGTCGCGGCCGCCGCCGCCCGGCCGGCCCCGGCGCTCTACCTGCTCACCGGCGACGAGATCCCCTTCGTGCAAGACGGGATGCGAGACGGCCAGCACCTGCGAACCGAGATGCAGCAGCGCTTTCGTGAGGTTCTCGGGCAGGTGCAGGCTGACCGCGGGGTGCCCTGGCTCGAGGTGCGGGGCACACCCGCCGAACGGCTCGCGGCCGGGGTCGCCGCCGTCGATGACGTCGTCGCGGCCGGCTGGCACCTCGCGGCCCCCCTCGGCTGAACCCGTCCTTTCGACGGTTCTGGCCCGTGGGGCGGGCAGTTGGCGTCGCCACCACGGCCGGCGGGGATCAAGCGGCGGATCAGTCTGCAGATGGTGTCGTCAGGGCAGCACTGAACGCAGACTGATCCGCCGCTTGACCGCTGAGAACCGGCATCCGGCCTGGTGTTTGACACAATCTCACCGTGACCACCTCAGGGGAGCAGAGCGGCCCAGGCGCACTCGGGCACGTGTCGAACGCACCGACCCGCCCCACTCCCGCGAGCGCGCCCCGCGACGAGCTCGACCTGAGCGACCTTTACGGTTCCGCCACGACGACGTCGGATGCCGCTGGGCCGGCCCTCGACGAGAAGCTGCGACAGGCGTACTTCTGGGTCACCAACCACGCCATCATCAGCCCGCACTACGACGTCGAGTTCGACGACGGCCCAAGCCAGCGAGTTCGCTTGGGCGACAGCGGTGGTGAGCTTGTACTGCCGAGCGGTCAGTCCTACTCGAGCTTCGTGCTGATGCCGCTGCTCACGTTCATGGTGCGCGGGCGGTGCCTGCTCGTCGGCGGGCCAGGACGCGGCAAGACGGCGAGCTCGCTGCTGATGGGGGTGCTCGCGGGATACACCCCGCACGAGATGCGACGGGCCATGCAGCACGGGCACCCCCAGCTGACCGTGTCTGACCTGTTCGGCACCCCGTTGCCCCGCGACCTCGTCGAGGCCGAGAAGCTGTCAGACGTCGACGTGGCCTGGCGGTCGTGGCTGGGCATGCGGGTCAAGATCATCGACGAGTACAACCGCATCCCGACCCGAACGCAGTCGGCGCTGTTGACGGTGCTGGCTGACGGCTACGTCGAGAGCTTCGACCAGGTCTACGAGACCGGTCGGAGCGCCTGGTACCTCACGGCCAACGACGACGCCGGGGGCGGCACCTACCAGGTCATCGACGCGCTGCGCGACCGCATCGACGTCGTGGTCGCGGCCCTGCCGTTCAACCACCGCTTCCTCTCGGCGCTCGTCGCCCGGGCCGAGCGCCGGGTGCGGCCCGAGGAGGTCGTGCCCGACAGCATCGTGTTCACCGAGGCCGAGCACGACCGGCTGCACCGCGAGGTGCTCGCGGTGCCGATCCCCCGGCCGGTGTTGCGCCGAATGGAGCACTTCGCCGGGCAGTTCGAGTACCTCGAGCGGGCCGGGCGGCAGTTCGAGTACCGCACGAAAGACACCGCTCGCCTCGCCGGCGTCGACCCGCACCTCGTGCAGCAGGACGACACCGGTCGCGACGCACGCAGTGACGTCGGCACGCAGACCACGGCCGGCCTGTCGGTGCGTTCGCTGCAGTCGCTCGTGCTCTACAGCAAGGCGATGGCCCACTTCCGCGGCGAGCCGCAGGTGCGCGTCGACCACGTTCGGGCGGTGCTGCCGTTCGTGCTCTTCCAGAAGCTGCCGATGGACACCGAGGCCCGCGTCTTCGACCTGGAGGAGTCGGCCGAGCTGCGCACCGACCGCGTGTCATGGCTGCGCTCGATGTTCGACACGACGTGCCGACAGTTCGACGCCGACGGGCTCGACACCGACGACCCGGTGGGCGCCGCCCTCGACCTGTTCGACCGTGGCCTCGACGGCCTGGGAGAGAGTCAGGTGCGCGAACGACTCTCTGGTCTCGAACGGCTGCTCGCCTCGATCGCGGGGCAGCGAAAGCTCTACGGCCACCTCTACGACGACGTGCTGGCGGTGAAGTACCTCCACCAGCGCTACACGAACTATCTGGCCTGGCTGCGATGGTCACGATGACCGAGCAGCCATCGGATGCCGTTGAGCCCGTGACCGACTCGGCAACCGGGCCGCCGACGGGGCCGCCGTCAGGGCCGCCGTCGAAGCAGCCGTCAAACCCCGACGCGAGCCCAGCGCCGCGTTGGGCCGACGCGGTCGCCCGGAACGCGCAGGCCCTCGCTCGACCCCTCGAGATCGCTCGGGCCGGCGGTGTCGACGACCACGAGCTGGCCGTCGCCCTGCGCTTCGCCGGTGCTGGCTTCGAACCCTTCCTCGACCGGCAACGTGCGGTGGCCAACTCGGTTGCGCTCACTGACGAGTGGGCACTCGGGTGGGCCAGCACCGTCATCCGGCTCGTCACCGCCCGCCGCTTCGCCGATGGCTCGCTCGCGCAGTGGGTCGTGCGGTGGGTCGCTCCCCTCGTGCCCGCCGATCGAGGGTGCACGCCCGCCGCGATCGGCGATCTCGTCGAGGCCGCCGCGCGCCTCGATGGCCAGGTGGACGTCACCGGGTGGGCCCGCGGCGTCGAGAGCGCCGTCGGGGCCTGGCCGGAGGGCGAGCCCTTGAGCGACCTCCGGTTGCGAGAGGTCGGGGCCGTCGCGGCGTGGCGAGCCGGGTTCGTGCGGCTGCGCGGGGCGGCACGGGCGGCCGCGCTCACCCTGCCGCCAGAGGTTGCTGCGGCCGTGCTCGGCACGCCGGGGGGCCCGGCCACCGTGCGCTCGGCCCTCGCGGCGAACGCGAGCCGCCCCGGTGAGTGGCCGGGAGTCGCCGGTTCACGCCGCTCGATCGGGGCGTTTCGCGGCTTCGGGGGGCCGTGGCGCCTGCCCCCGGTGGTTCTCGGGGGTGACGGGCACCGGTGGTCGGTGCGTTCGGGGAGCGAACGGTTCACGGTGCTGACCGATGCTTTCGGCACCGCGGTGCTGGCCGCCCCGGAGGGGTCCGGCACGCTCGACCCCTACGGCACCCAGTCGGCCGGGCCACCTCAGTCGGGCTCGCCACCCCAGCCCATCGAGCTACCGCCAGGGTGGGCCGGGCACGGCGGCGACGTGACGGGTGCGGCGCGCGCCGCAGGGCTGGCGCTGGTCAGCCACGCCCACAGCCACCGTCTCAGCCTGGTGCCCGACGACGGCGGCGCACCAACACCCGAGCTGCAGGCGCCGTGACCGACTACCCGGCGCTGGTCGCACAGTGGTCGCAGGCCTGGCCGGCCGCCCTTGCCTGCTGGGGCCCGTCGTTGCGACTGGCGCCCCCGGCGTTTCTGACCGACACCTCGCCGCCCGGGTCGGCGAGCTTCGCCTGGTTCGACTTGAGCGAGGTGCACGCCACCATCGACCTGCGTGTGGTCGTCTCGCTCGGTATCGCCGACATCCCCCTCCCGGTGCTCGCTCATGAGATCGGCCACCACGTGCTCGCCCCCGCCGACGTGACCGGGCAGGCCCGTATCGTCGAACGCTGTCGCCGGGGCCTGGTCGACCGTCCTGAGCACGCCCGCCTGGTGTCGAACCTGTGGACCGATCTGCTCATCAACGACCGCCTGCACAGGCGGCACGGGCTCGACCTCACCGCCCCCTACGTCGCCAGTCGCCGACAGTCCGAAGGAGCCGCTACCCCAGCCGGGTCGACGCCGTACCCCGCGCCCATGAGAGCGGCCGGCCACGACCCGGCATCCTTCTTCGACCTCTACCTGCGCGCCTACGAGCTGCTGTGGTCACTGACCCGCGGCACCCTGGTCACGAAGCCACGAGATGAGCAGCTCGAGCTCGACGCCCGCCTTCTCGCCCGGCACGCGCGGGTCTTCGCCCGCGACCCCGTCGGCGGGGCAGCCGGGTTCGCCGCCCTCATGCGGCGGTGGCTGCCCGAGAGCGACACCGTGGCTCCCGGGCAGCTCGTCGCGCCGTGCCACGTCACCAACGACGGGCGCGCGGTTCCCGACGTCGCCGAGGACGACTCGCTCGCTGACCCCGTCGTGCATCCTGCGCTCGACCCACGCGTCAACCCACAGGCCCCGGCGATCGTCGACGAAGAGCCCCCGGCACGGCATCCGACGGGCTCGCCCCACGGCACCGGCAAGGGCTCAGGGCAGGGCTTCGGCCCATCTGACCTGGCCGCCCTCTACGGGGCGCTGCGCCTGGGCCGCGACGCCGCGGTCGACTGGTACGCCGCGCGCGCCCGACGTCACCTCGTGCCCTTCCCTATTGAGATCGACCCCCCGACGAGCGAACCCGAGCTGCAGGGCCTCGAGACGTGGCAGCTCGGCGACGACATCTCCGACATCGACTGGCTCGCAACGGCGACCCGGTCGGCAACCGTGCTGCCTGGCCTGACCACCCAGCGCCGGGTGGTCGAACGCAGCGAGGGCGACGACCCGGACGAGCGGCCCGTCGACCTCGACCTCTACGTCGACTCGTCGGGCTCCATGCCCAACCCCCGCGGTCTCGTCTCCCCCGCGGTGCTCGGCGGCGCGGTGCTGGTGCTGTCGGCGCTGCGGGTCGGGGCGCGAGTGCGGGTCACGAGCTGGGCGAGCCCCGGTCAGGTCACGGCCAGCGGTGACTTCTCGCGCGATCGGGCGGCCGCGATGGCCGCCCTGCTCACCTACCACGGCGGGGGCACCAGCTTTCCCCTCGCGCAGCTCGCAGCCGCCCACCACGTCACCCCTGGCCCGTCGGCGCACGACTCCGATCGGGCCAGGCGGTGCCACATCGCGGTGCTCTCCGACGACGGGGTGAGCTCGCTGTTCGGGCAGGGGCAGCCCGCCGAGCTGGCCGGGGCCGCCCATCAGGCCCTCGACCGCGCGGGCGGTGGCGGCACCCTGGTGCTGCAGGTCACCCCGGCCCAGATCGAGCAGGCCCGGGCGATCGCCGGCGACTACGCGGTGATCGCGGTTCAGGCACCGGATGACATCGTGGGGTTCGCCAAGGAGTTTGCCCGGCGCCACTGGCAGCGCACCGGCGCCCGCGGCACGGCCAGGAGGCGATGACGAGATGCCGAGATCGACAACGGGAGACAAGACCCCCCGCACGGCTCCGCTCGACCATCCCCTGCCCGGCAGCGTCGAGGGCCCGTGGCTCCAGAGCCTCACGGCCCGGCTGCTGCGCGTTCCCGACGACTTCCTGGCCCACGACGTGGTCACCCGCGCCGTCGTCAACGACACCCTTGACCTGCTGGGGTCGAGCCCGTGCCGCGACTGGACGAGGGTCGACTCGACCGACCTACCGTCGAGGCTGGCCACGCAGGTCGGCTGCTGGCTCGTCACCGACCCAGAGCTCTCGCGCATCGTCGGCCCGCAGCCCGGTGAGCAGGTCGTTCGGTCGCTGGCCACCTTCGCCACCCACGTTGCTGCCGTTCCGCTTCGGTCGTGGTTCGGTGACGACCCGGAGCGACACGAGGAGGTGGTGCGAGCCCTGTTGCGCGCCTTAATGATCCGCCCTCGGGGTGAGAGCCACGACGTTGCCGAGGACGCCTGGGTCTCCCTCAGCAGCTCGGTGCGTGAGGGTGCGCTGCGTCTCGCCGCGGTCGAGCAGCTTCAGGCCGCCGAACTGGCCCGGCGGCTGGCCGAACAGCGGGCCAGGGAAGCGGCGGCGCAGTACACCCATGTCTGACGCCGAGGTCTTACTCTCGCCTGCGCTCGCGCTGCCGGGCTACGCCGCGATGGGGGATGCCGTTCGCGACGACGCCGAACGGTGGCCGACCCTCTCGCCCCCGGGCCTCGCCCGCCTCGAGACCCTCCGGCACCACCCGCATGCCCCGGTCTGGACCCACGCCTGTGGAGACCTGCTCACGAGCGCCGACCACCTCGCGCTGGCGACCTGGGCGGAGGGCCTGAGCCGACCTGCCGACAGCGGGGCCACGAACGGCATCCCGCCGCACTGGCTGCTGGTCGAGCTCGAACGGCTCCGACGGGTCGTGCCGTTCCTGCGACGACTCGGCGTGCGGGAGTGGGCCGACGTTCCGGTGATCGGGCGGGCCGACCTCGCCCGGTCGATCGCTGACTTCGTGCCGACCGATGTCACCCTCGACCGGGTCGTGCAGGGCACCAGCTCGGGCAGCACCGGCTCTGCGCTCGTCATCCCCTGGCATCCGGTCGACATCGCCAAGGACCTTCCGCTCATCGACCACCTCCTGTCGGCGCGTGGCGTGGCGTGGCCCACCGACCCCGACCGGCTCGGCCTGCTCAGCGTCGTCGACCAGGCTCAGGCGTTCACCTACGCCTCGGTGCTGACCACCCGTTCTGAGCAGGGCATGGCGCGGGTGAGCCTGCACGCGAGCGCGTGGTCGAGCCAGCACGACCGCCGCGAGTTTCTTTGTGCTGCAGACCCGCAGGTCGTGTCGGGCTCGGCCCTCACGCTGCTCTCGTACGCCGCCCTCGACCTGCCGACGCGACCGCTCGCCGCTGTCTCCGGCGCGGTCGAGCTCTCGGTCCCCGCCCGGTCCCACCTCGAGGCGTCGCTCGGCGCTCCGGTCATCGACCTCTATGGCCTGCGCGAGACCGGCCCAGTAGCGGGCGAGGCAACGGCCGGGCAGGGGCACCTGCTCGTGCCCCGCCGCATCTTCGTCGAGGTGGTCGACCACCGCGCCCGCCCTGTCGCCGACGGCGTGCCGGGCGAGGTCGTCGTCTCGGCGCTGGAGAACCCGTACCTACCGCTGCTGCGCTACCGCACCGGCGACCGCGCCGCCCTCGTCGGCACCGGTCGAGAGCGGCGACTCGTCGGACTCGAGGGTCGCGAGGCGGTGTGCTTCGTGACCGGCCGTGGAGGGTCTGTGCAGTCGGTCGAGCTGACGCAACAGCTGCAGCGACACAGCATCCGGGCGTGGACGGTCGAGCAGGATGCCGACGGGGCAGTGGTCGTGCGCTCGGTGGGCGGCGACCCGGCTGGTGCCCGTGACGCCGTGGCGACGCTGCTCGACCAACCGGTGGCCGTCGTGCCGGTCAGCAGCGCGACCGACCTCGGGCCCGGGAAACCGCGTCGCTTCCACTCGGAGGCCTGACCCGCCTACCTACCGGCCACGTGTCGGCACCGGTGCCGTGTGCGCTGTTCCGGGCCCACGCCCCGGTCAACGCACACGCGCTCAGACCCGAGCGCTCGGCCGGCCAACGGTTGTTGGTGAGCATCTTTGACAGGTGACCATTTGGTCACCTATTCTCAGGAGGTGGACGACGACCTGGTGTTCAAGGCGCTGGCCGACCCGACGCGGCGGCTGCTCCTCGACGCCCTGTTCGAGCGCGACGGACGCAGCCTCAGCGAGCTCGAGGCGGTGGTGGCGGCCCGAAGTGAGATGACGCGCTTCGGGGTGAGCAAGCACCTGCGACTGCTCGAGGCAGCCGGGCTCGTGGTCACCCGCAAGCAGGGCCGGGTCAAGCTGCACCACCTCAACCCCGTCCCGATCCGGTTGCTCCACGACCGGTGGATCGACAAGTACACCGAGCGCCGGGTCACGGCGCTCACCGAGCTCAAACGACAGCTGGAGGACAACTCATGAGCACCTCATCCGACCCGACGTCGACCGTCGAGAAGTCGATCCCCGCCACTGCGCCAGCCTCGATGGCCGCCTCGAACGACGAGGCCCCCGAGGTGCAGGTCTACGCGATCTACATCGACGCGCCGGCTCAGAAGATCTGGGACGCCGTCACCACCGCAGAGTTCAGCGAGCGCTTCGGCTACGGCGGCGTGACCGAGATCGACCTGACCCCCGGCGGGGCGGTTCGCGACCTCACCACCGCCGAGATGAAGAAGATGGGCATGGGAGACGTGGCGGCCACCGGCACCGTGATCGAGGTCGACCCGCCGCACAAGCTGGTGATGACCTGGTCGCCGGCGTGGCAGGACGAGCCCGAGACCACGCTGACCTACGAGATCAAGGAGTACCCGGAGGGCGCGTCATGCTTCACCCTGACCCACGTGCTCACCGGAGCGCCCAACACCGCCAAGGACGTTCGCGGCGGTGGAGACGCCGGCGCCGGTGGTGGCGGATGGCCGTGGGTGCTCAGCAGCCTGAAGACGCTGCTCGAGACCGACCGGGTGATGGCCGGCGCCGGCACCTGAGCATCGGCGCGACGGGGGCCGGCAGAGGGCAGACTGGTGGCATGGCGCACTTCGAGATCCGCATCGACTCACCCCTCTCGGCGCCTGACGCCTGGGCGCGCATCCTCGACCTGCGCGCCCACTCGGTGGTCATCCCCCTCACCACCGTGACCGGCGACACGCTGGATGCCGCCGGGCTGGCTCCCGGAAGCAGCTTCAACGCCCGCACAGCGGTGGGCCCGGCCGGCTTCGACGACCCGATGGTGTTCGAGGAGGTCATCCAGCCGACCGAGACCTCTGCCGGGCAGGCCCGGATCCGCAAGGAGGGCAAGCTCGTCCGAGGTGAGATCACGCTGACGGTGACCCCTCGGGCCGGTGGGTCGACTGTCGTGTGGCACCAAGACATCACCGTCAACCACGTGCCCCGGCTCGCCGACCCGGTGGTGGCGCGGGTCGCGCGTGGCGCCTACGCCTCTGTGCTGAAGAAGCTGCTCGCCCGGGTCTAGCTGGTCTCAGGGCCGCTCAGACGCAATCCGTCGGCGCGTCCGCGGCGAACCACTGCCCATGACCCGCATCCGTTTCGCCCTCTCTGGCATCCTTGCCGCCCTGGCCGGGATCGCCTCCGGGCACCTGGTGGCGGCCTTCCTCAATCCCTCTGCCTCGCCGGTGCTCGCCATCGGCTCCACCGTCATCGACCTGACCCCTACTCCGGTCAAGGAGTGGGCCATCGCCCACTTCGGAACCAACGACAAGCTGATCCTGCAGGGGTCCGTGTTCATCGTGACCCTCCTGCTCGCCGGTGTGGCCGGCATCCTGTCGCAGCGACGTCGCGCCGTCGGGGTCGGCCTCGTGGCCCTGCTCGTCGTACTCGCCGGCGCAGCCGCGCTGGCCCGGCCCACCGCCACGGCCCTCGACCTCGTGCCCGCGCTCGTCACGCTCGCCGTCGGGGTGGCCACGCTGCTCTACCTGTTGCGCCAGGCCGACGGCGCGACCAGCCAAGACCCCGGCACGAGCCGGCGCGGCTTTCTGCTCGGCGCCGGCGGTATCGCCGTCGGTGCGGTGCTCGTCGGCATCGGTGGCCAGCTGAAGATCGGCGCCCGCACCGTCGCCAACATCGCCCTCCCCAAGCCCAAGAGCCCCGCGAAGGCGCTGCCCACCGGCCTGGAGACGACAGTCAAGGGCATCTCGCCCCTACAGACCCCCACCGCCAAGTTCTACCGCGTCGACACCAACCTCGCGGTGCCCCAGGTGGATCTCGACCGCTGGACCCTCGAAATCGACGGCATGGTCGAAAAACCCTTCACCCTCACCTTCGCCGAGCTGTCGGCGATGCCCCTCATCGAGCGCGACATCACCATGACGTGCGTCTCGAACGAGGTCGGGGGTGGCTATGTCGGAGCCGCGCGCTGGCTCGGTGTCCGACTCACGGATGTGCTTGATCGGGCTGGACTGAGGGGCCGGCCCGATCAAGTGCTCAGCACCGCCGTCGACGGGTTCACCATCAGCACCCCCCTGTCGGCCATCACCGACGGGCGCGACGCCATGATCGCCATCGGCATGAACGGCAAGTCGCTCACCGACACCCACGGCTTCCCGGCCCGCCTCATCACCCCGGGCCTCTACGGCTTCGTCGGGGCCACCAAGTGGCTCACCAAGCTCACCCTCACCACGTATGCCGCCGACCAGTCGTACTGGACGAAGCGGCAGTGGGCCACCGACGCTCCGATCAAGACCAGTGCGCGCATCGACACGCCCGCACCGCTGTCGACCATCCCGGCCGGCAAGACTGCCATCGGCGGCGTGGCCTGGGCCCAGCACCGCGGCGTCGCCAAGGTGCAGGTGCGCATCGACGACGACGACTGGCAGGACACGAAGCTCGGGCCCGACGTGGGCGTCGACTACTGGCGCCAGTGGTACCTGCCCTGGGACGCCAAGCCCGGCCTGCATCGCCTCTCGGTGCGTGCCGTCGACCGCCAGGGCGAGGTTCAGGGCAGCAAGCGCGCCGCCCCCTTCCCCAGCGGGTCCAGCGGCATCCAGGAGCTCGTCGTCACCGTGACGTGACGCCCTGGCCGGGGTGGGTGACGCACGTCACCCACCCCGCCGCAAGAAAGACCGAAAAACCTGCAAACACTGGCAATCCGCCGCTGCGGGCAGGACGAACTACAGATGACAGTGCTTCACCAGTCAGCACGCGGGATGGATCACCACGACCCACCCGCCCACAAACCAGCAAAACCACTCTCAAGGAGAACTACCGATCATGATGACCAAGACCCGCACCAGCCTCGTGGCCCTCGCCATCGCCCTGCCCCTGAGCCTCGCGGCCTGCGGCAGCTCGAGCACCGACACCGCCTCCCCCGCACCCGCCGCCGGCGGCAACAGCTCGACCTCCGCCCCCATGACCGACACCCCGGCCCCGTCAGAGACCAGCGCCGACGCCATGAACGCCGTCTTCGGCGCCGGCTGCGCCCTGGTCCCCAAGGACGGCAAGGGCTCGTTCAACGGCATGGCCAACGAACCGGTCGCCACCGCCGCCAGCGCCAACCCGCTCCTGTCGACCCTGGTCACCGCCGTCAAGGCCGCCGGCCTCGTCGACACCCTCAACTCGGCCCCCGAGATCACCGTCTTCGCGCCCACCAACGACGCCTTCGCCAAGATCCCCGCCGACACCCTCAAGAAGGTCCTCGCCGACAAGCCGACCCTGACCAAGATCCTCACCAACCACGTCATCGCGGGCAAGCTCTCCCCCGACATGCTCGCCGGCACCCACAAGACCCTCGCCGGCACCGAGATCACCGTCAAGGGCTCAGGCGAGAACTTCACCGTCGGCAAGGCCGACGCCAAGGTCGTCTGCGGCAACGTGCCCACCGCCAACGCCACGGTCTACATCATCGACTCCGTCCTGATGCCCTGAGCACCAGATCGCCAGTTCGGTGTCCGACCAGACACAATGGAGCGTATGTCCCGCTTCTCGGCAGTGCCCTCCGGTGATGACACCAGGTCATCACCGGAGGATGCCTCCGGCCCCGTCGCTCTTGCCAGGCTGCTTCAGCAGTCGGCCGGGGGCGACGAGTCGGCGTTTGCCGAGCTGTACGACCTCACCTCCGCTCGCGTGTTCGGTCTGGTTCGCCGGGTGGTGCGTGACCCCGCCCAGTCGGAGGAGGTCGCGCAGGAGGTCTTCATCGACATCTGGCGCCACTGCACGAGGTTCGATGCCGACAAGGGCAGCGCACTCGCCTGGATGCTCACCATCGCCCACCGCAAGTCCGTCGACCGGGTTCGCTCGGCAGAGGCCTCACGCGGCAGGGACGAAACCTACGGACACGCCAACATCGACGTCAGCCACGACTCGACCTCCGAATCGGTCGTCCAACGACTTGATGCCGAACGCGTTCACGAGGCCCTCAGTACCCTCACCGAGGCTCAACGTGGCGCTCTGGAGCTGGCGTACCTGGGCGGCTATACCCACACCGAGGTGGCCACCATGCTCGGTGTGCCCCTCGGAACGGCCAAGACGCGCATCCGCGATGGCCTCATACGACTCAGAGAGACTTTGGGGGTGACGACATGACCGATGAGATCCACGAGCTCTCCGGCGCCTACGCCGTTGACGCTCTCGACGACGTCGAGCGGGCCCGGTTCGAGCGACACCTGACCGACTGTTCCACCTGTCGCGACGAGGTCGAGAGCCTGAGCGTCGCCGCAGTCGAGCTGTCGTCGGGCCTGGAGATGGCTCCGCCGGCCAGCCTGCGGGCCAGCGTGCTGAGCGGCATCACGTCGGTGCGACAGCTGCCGCCGCTCACCGAGCCGGCCGGCCGCACCGGCACCGCGACCGACACGCTCGGCGCTCGCGACTGCGACATCGTCGACAGCCCCGCCCCTACCGACCGACCGACGGATGCCGCTTCATCACCCGTCGTTCCCGCGGCTCCCCTTGCTGGGCCCACCGATGACCACGCCGCTGAGACCGGCGGCACCGTCTCGTCGATCTCGGAGGGCAGCCGCCGAAGCCGTGCCCGGCAGGGCACGCGCAGCCCATGGCGCGGTCTCATCGCGGCGGGTGCCGCGGCCGTGCTCGCCATCGGAACCTTCACGATCGTGCGCAGCCTCACGGGCGAGAAGGCCCCCCAGTCCGCCTCGCAGCAGGTGCTCGAGGCGCCAGACGCGACCAAGACGGTTCACAGCTTCGCCAACGGCGGCAGCGCCACCATCGTTCGCTCCGCCTCACTCGGCAAGGCGGTGCTGGTCGGCACCGACCTGCCCTCGCCGGGGGCCGGCAAGACCTACCAGCTCTGGTTGCAGAGCAAGGACAGCGCCTTCACCTCCGCGGGCATCGTTCCTGGTGCGGGCAACCAGGTGGTCGTGCTGGGCGGCGACGCGGCCACGGCCGCCGGCGCCGGCATCACCATCGAGCCGACTGGCGGTTCGAAGCAGCCGACGACTGAGCCGTTGGCGCTCTTCCCCTTCTCTGCCTGACCGGCTCGGCCACGCGGCGTACGAAAGTGGCCACTCGACCTGAGAAATCGGTCGAGTGGCCACTTTCGTACTTCGACGTCTGCGCAAGTCTTGCGGTGCCGCAGTTACTGCGTTATCGTTCGGAGCATGCCAAGCCCTGACCACGACCAGCGCCACACCGCCCCCATCGGGGCGGCCGTCGATGCGGCTCGGGCGGCACTGTCGGGCGTCGAGCCGGCCAGCCCGGTTGAGGCACTGCCCTTGTTACGGGTGGCGCAGTCGTTCGTCACGAAGGCCATCGACGAGGCCATGGCCGCGGTCGTGCTCGACCAGGGCGGCAGCATCCGCACCGCCGGGGCCCTGGCCGGGCTCTCCGAGAATGCCGTCGGGCCCCGTCTGGCGCGCACCGCCCTGCTTTCGGCCTACGGGTCCGAGGCCGGCCGGGTGACGGCTGCGGGAGTCGAACGAGCGCGCTACGACCTCGAGGAGGGGCGCCACCGCGGCCCCGGCGAGGCGCCACCCCCCTTGCGTTTCCGGGCCCGTCGCCCCACCTGACGACCCGGCATCCCGAAGACCCGCAGCCCCCCGAAGCACGCCGAAGGAGAAGCCATGACGAACCCGAACCTGACCCACCTCTACTTCCTGCTCGACCGCAGCGGTTCGATGGACTCCATCAAGAGCGACACCGAGGGCGGCTTCAACGCGTTCATGGCTGAGCAGCGCCGGTTGCCGGGCGAGTGCCGGGTGACCTTGGCGCAGTTCGACAACGAGTACGAGGAGGTCTACCGCGACCTCCCCGTCGGCGTGGTTCCCCCGCTGCGGTTGGCTCCCCGCGGCACCACTGCCCTGCTCGACTCGATCGGTCGTCTCGTCGGCGAGGCGGGGGCGCGCCTCGCCTCCCTGCCGGAGGAGCAGCGGCCCGGAGTGGTGATCGTCGGCATCATGACCGACGGGCTCGAGAACGCGTCTCGCGAGCTCACGCACGCCCACGTCAAGGCCATGATCGAGCGACAGAGCACCGAGTTTGGTTGGCAGTTCCTCTACCTCGGGGCCGATCAGGACGCCATCGAGGTCGGTGCCAGCATCGGCGTCCCCGCCCAGCAGTCGATGACCTACAGCCGCGGTCGGGTGGCGGCGATGATGACGGCAACCTCCCGCAACGTCGGCGCTGCCCGGGCCGCGGTCGCTGCGGGCGGGTCGGCCAAGGACGTCTCTGCCGAGCTGTGGTTCGACGACCAGCAGCGCAGGGATGCCGCAGACTGAACCGGTGCTGACCGACCGTGACGCCACAGCGGTGTCGCAGGCCAGCGGGCGCGGCCCCGCCCGGTCCGACAACACACCGAGTAATCCCGAACTCACCGAGTAGTTACCGGGTGAGTTGCGGACTACTCGGTGTGTTGCGGGGAGGCGGGTGGCCAGTCGGGGCCGAGGCGCACGACGTCACCGACGACGATCACCGCCGGCGACACCACGCCGCGCTCGGCCGCCAGACCGGCGATGGTCTCGAGCGTGCCGACCGTGGTGCGCTGGGTCGGGGCGAAGCCACGCTCGACGATCGCGACCGGGCAGCCGGCATCTCGACCGTGCTCGACGAGCCGGTGGGCGGTCTGCTCGAGCAGGTTCACGCCCATCAGCAGCACGAGAGTGTGGTCGGAGCCGGTCGGCAGCACGGGGATGTCGTCGTGGCCGGTCACGACCGTGAAGCCACGAGCCACGCCGCGGTGCGTCACCGGGATGCCGGCCGCGGCCGGAACCGCGACCGCGCTCGTGACCCCCGGCACCACCTCGACCCGGATGCCGTGGGCCTGACAGGCATCGCGTTCCTCGCCGCCGCGTCCGAGCACGAAGGGGTCGCCGCCCTTGAGCCGCACCACGCCGAGGCCGCGTGCCGCCTCCTCGACGAGGATGTCGTTGATGCGCGACTGCGGCACCGCGTGGTGGCCGGGGGTCTTGCCGACGTCGATGACGCGCACGGATGCCGGCAGCCGGTCGACCACCCCGCGGGGCGCCAGCCGGTCGACGACGACCACGTCGGCCGACGCGAGCAGCTCGTGACCGCGTGCGGTGAGCAGACCGTCGGCCCCGGGGCCGCCACCCACCAGCGCGACCCATCCGGTCTCCGGGCGTCGCCGGCCCCGGCGCAGGTCGAGCACTCCCGAGGTGATGCCCAGCGCGATGCCATCGCGAACCGTGGTGGCCAGCGCGGGGTCGCCGGCGGCGTACGCCGAGACCGTGACCCGCCCGGCCGGGGTGGTGACGTCGGTGCGCGCCGCGACGCTGACCCGCGAGGCCGCCGCATCGGTGGCGTCGACGCACCAGAGGCGCAGGGCCTCGGCATCGGCCGCGACCTGGGTGTCGGTGACCCGGTCGCCGGTGGCGGTGTGCACGAGCCAGGCGCCGTCGAGGTCGTCAGCGCCCTCGTAGTCGCGGGCCCACCACTGCACCCGTCCCTCCCCGACGAGGTCGAGCAGGTCTTCGCAGACCCAGGGCGCGACGACCCTCACCACAGCGCCCTCCTCGACGAAGGCCCGTACCCGTCGGGCCGACACCGGTCCGCCGCCCACCGCCACGACCAGCCGGCCCGAGAGGTCGACGACGAGCGGGAGAGCCGACTTCAGCGGCATCCGCGTGCACCGCCCGGCGCGCTCACGTGTGCAACCCGCACTCGGTCTTGGCGAACCCGGCCCAACGGCCGGCGCGGGGGTCTTCGCCCGGGGCCACGCGCCGGGTGCACGGCTCGCAGCCGATCGAGGGGTACCCGTCGGTGAGCAGCGAGTTGGTCACCACGTCGTGCTCGGCCGCGTAGGCCAGCACCTCGTCGTGCGTCCACGCGGCCAGCGGGTTGATCTTCACGAGGCGGTTCTTCTCGTCCCAGCTCACCACCGAAGTGCTGGCCCGGGTCGGGGACTCCTCACGGCGCACCCCCGTGACCCACGCCTCGTAGCCGGCGAGGGCACGAGCGAGGGGCTCGACCTTGCGCAGCTGGCAGCAGAGGGCCGGGTCGCGTTCGTGCAGCCGCGGGCCGAACCGCTCGTCCTGCTCAGCCACCGAGAGCTCGGCGCGCACGTTGACGACGTTCACCGGCAGGTCCTCCGCCACGATGTCGCGGGTGACCAGCGTGTCGGAGAAGTGGTAGCCCGTCTCGAGGAAGAGCACGTCGACGCCCGCGGCGAAGCGCGAGACCAGGTGCGGCAGCACGGCATCCTGCATCGAGCAGGCCACAGCGAGGGTGCCGGGAAAGACCTCGGCCGCCCAGCCGACGGCCTCCTCGGCGGTGGGGTTCGTGCCCAGCTCGCGAACCCCCCGAACGACCAGGGCCTGCAGCTCGTCAATGGTGCGGTGGGGTCGGTCGGGTCGGTGGGACAGGGGGGCCTGGTCGGTGCGACGGGTGGGCAGCCCCAGCGACACGGCGGTCACCGGAGGGCGTCTTCTTCAGCGCGGGCCGCCCAGGCCGAGAAGCTCTCGTCGGCCTCGCGGGCGTCGAGGTACGTGCGCACCATCCGCTCGACGTAGTCGGGCAGCTCGTCGGCCGTGACCTTGAGGCCGCGGACGGTTCGCCCGAGGCCGGCTTCGTCGCGGTCGACCGAGGCGAGCCCGCCGCCCAGGTGCACCTGGAAGCCCGGCTGCTGCTCACCGTCGACCGTGATGAGCTGGCCCTTGAGCCCGATGTCGGCGGTCTGGATGCGCGAGCATGAGTTGGGGCAACCGTTGACGTTGAGCTGGATCGGGCGGTCGAGCACGACGTCGGCAAGACGGGTCTCGAGCTCGGTGATCGCCGCCGCCGCCGTGGCCTTGGTGTCGACGATCGCCAGCTTGCAGAACTCGATGCCGGTGCAGGCCATCGCGGTTCGACGGAAGGGGCTGGGCCGCGCGGTGAGACCCAGCTCTTCGAGGCCCTCGACGAGGGCGTCGACCGATGCGGTCGGCACGTCGAGCACGACGAGCTTCTGGTGGGCGGTGAACCGCACGCGCCCGGCCCCGACCCGCTCGATGAGGTCGCCGAGCCCGGTCAGCAACGTGCCGCTGATGCGCCCGACCACCGGAGAGGCGCCCACGTAGTGTCGACCGTCCTTCTGCCGGTGCACGCCGACGTGGTCACCGGGCCCGGTGGCAGGGGCCGGCGGCGGCCCGTCGGCGAGGTGGTAGCCGAGGTACTCGCGCTCGAGCACCTCGCGGAACTTCACCGGGCCCCAGTCGGCGATGAGAAACTTCAGGCGCGCCTTGTTGCGCAGCCGGCGGTAGCCGTAGTCGCGGAACATGCACGTGACGCCGTACCAGACGTCGGCGGCCTGGTCTTCGGTGACGAAGGCCCCCAGCCGCTCGGCCAGCCGCGGCGAGACCGACAGCCCGCCGCCGACCCAGAGGTCATAGCCGGCGCCGAGCTCGGGGTGCACGACACCGACGAGCGAGATGTCGTTGATCTCGTGCACGACGTCGAGGCTCGGGTGGCCGGTGATCGCGGTCTTGAACTTGCGCGGCAGGTTGGCCAGCTCGGGGTCGCCGATGTAGCGCTCGGTGATGGCCCGGATGACGGGGGTGGGGTCGATGATCTCGTCGGCGGCCACCCCCGCGACCGGGCTGCCGAGAAACCCGCGCGGCACGTCGCCGCAGGCTTCCGTCGTCTGCAGACCGATCGACTCGAGGCGTCTCCAGATCTCGGGCACGTCCTCGATGCCGATCCAGTGGAACTGGATGTTCTGGCGGTCGGTGATGTCGGCCGTGTCGCGGCCGAAGTCGGTGGCGATGCTGCCGAGCACCCGCAGGCCGTGGGCGTCGACGGCGTTGCCGTCGGTGCGCACCCGCATCATGAAGTACTTGTCGCTCAGCTGGGTGTCGTCGAGCAGGGCGGTGCGCCCCCCGTCGATGCCGGGGCGGCGCTGGGTGTAGAGGCCCCACCAGCGGAACCGGCCGCTGAGGTCGTGCGGAGGGATCGAGTCGAAGCCCGTCTTGGAGTAGACCTGCTCGATGCGCTGACGCACACTGAGGCCGCCCTCCTCCTGCTTCCACTCCTCGTTGCCGTTGAGGGGGGCCTCGCCGTCGACCTTCCACTGCCCGTTCGAGCGGTCAGGGCGCGAGGGGCGCGCGGCTGGACGCGTGGGCGTCTGCGTCTCGGTGATCGTCATGTAATCGAATGTATAACCTCTGCTTATTCATTGCAGAGCGGGGTCCACGATCCGAGCACGGGCGAAAAGGTGGCGACCGTCGGGAGCGGTCGGCAGGAGGTTGACGGCATGGTTGAGCGCGACCACGACGAGAGGGGCCACGAGCTGCGGCGCGGTGAGGTGCATGACCGACCCCGCCACCAGCACGACGAGCACCCCACCGAGGATGCCGGCCAGTGGACCGCCGACCGCGACGGTCCGGGTGCGGCCGGGTGAGAGCGGCGGCGCCACGACGCCGAGGCCGGCGCCGCGCCGCACCAGCCGCACCTGCTTCGCCTTGGCGCCCAGAGCGATCGCGAGCGCCGCATGCCCCACTTCGTGAACGGCATACGACACCCACACGGCCAGGGCCAACGGCACGAGGGGACGCGCCTGGCTGAAGACGAACGCCACGAGGCCGGCGGCGGCGAGCAGCAGTACGCCCCACCACGAGGTCACCCACAGCGCCTCCACCAGGAGTCGTCCCAGCCGAAGAGCTCCCCGCGCCGATCCCGCCGACCGGGCCGGCCGGGGGGGCCGGGGGGGCCGGGATGCCAGCCCGGCTCCTGATGCTGTTGCCGCCCCGGTGGCCGACCGGATCACACCACGACCGACCCTCGACGCCGTCCGAGCACGAGCACGACCACCGCCGCCACGACGAGCAGGATGAGCGACAGGGGCTCGAACACGAGAGCCTCCGCCTGCAGGCGGTCAGCGAGCGCCACCCCACCGACCACGACGAGGGCCGAGGTGACGACCGCCAGCAGGTCGACGGTGACCCAGGTCGACGACTCCCCGCGCACCACCGGGGTGAGGTGGCCCCAGCAGAGGGCCGCCGCGAAGACGATCGCCACGAGCGGCCATTGCACGATCTGGGGCGGAAGCCCGACGAGCAGGCCGCACACGACCTGCAGTGCGACGGCCCCCACCACGAGGGCCGTCGTCGCGACGAGCGCGGCCGCGACGTCTCGCCGGGTGGTCGGCGCCGAGACGGCCCGCCACTGCCGGAGCCCGCGAGTGACCCCGTACGGGTAGGCCGCGGTGAGCGCCGGCAGGCCAACGGCGTACACGGCGAAGATGTCGACGGGCAGCGCCGAGACCCACGAGGCACCGCGGAGCAGGAGCGGCGCGGCGGCGGCGAAGCCGAGCCACATCACCACACTGGGCTCGCGCAGGGTGGCCAGGGCGGTGGCCGACCCGACGCCCAGAGGGCCGCGGCGACCGGGGCGCCGCAGCCACGCGGCCGGGCGTTCGACGACCGACCGGGTCTGGCCCGCGGGCAACCCGACGAGCGCTACGAGGGCCGCACCGCATACGGCCAGCAGCCCGAGCACCACCACCGGCGTCAGCCACCCGGGAACGAGCGCAGCACCGACCACCCGGCGCCACACCGGCGGTCTCGTCACGTCGGTGACGGTCGGCTGCGTGACCTTCATGACCAGACCGCCGATGACGATGGTGACGGCACTCGCCAGCCCCGTCGACAGCATCCGCGATGCCCTGAGGTGGGCCAGTGCTGCCACGACCGCGACCGATGCGGCTCGGCCGACGAGCAGACCGGTGACGGTGAGCATGAAGGCGCCGACGAGACGGGTGGCGAGCACCGACGCACTCAGCTGCCCCTGCAGCACGTTCGTCGACATGGGAATGCTGAGCACGGCACCGGCGACTGCGAACAGCCCGAACATCGGCAGCTCGGCACCGAGGCGACGAACTCCGCGCGACAGGCCGGCCGGGGCGATGAACACGGAGAGCTCGTCGCCGTCGGGCATCGTCAGGCCGAGCAGGGCCGCCATCACCATGCCGATGACGAACAGCAGCACGCCCAACGAGGGAGCCAGCGCCTCGGTGGGCTGGGCGCCGACCGGGGCGGCACCGCCGGCTTTGACGATGATGGCACCCTCGACCGCGAGCAGCGCGATCGCCAGCACAGCGACGATGACTCGGAACCGGGCCCGCCCACCACAGAGGGCGGAGGCACGGTTGACCCAGGTGCGCACCACTGCTCGTGAGAGCCCGAGGAGGGCGCGGAGGGCGGGGCGGTCAGTCATCTTCCCGCGGAGGGTGACGAGTCGGCCGGGATCTCCGAGTCAGACCGGGACGCCCGGCCCCAGGGGAGCAGCCCGATGACGGTGAGCAGCAGCCAGAGCAGGAAGGTCTGCCCGAGGTTGAAGCCCAACCCGATAGAGGAGGCGGCGGCGCTCTCGTTGAGCGTGACCGAGAGCAGCCCCCAGATCGAGATCGTCGCGCTCAGCACGAGGGCCATGATGAGCTGGACCACCATGGCGACGAGAATGGCAGCGGCGGCGAACGACGCCGCTGAGGTGAGCCTCCGACCCGTTCCGGTCGCCTTCATCGTCGTCTCCTGGTGGTTGGTCGCGGACGTCATGGTGTGGATCTCCTTGTCGTTGTGCCGAGCTTCGGTGGCGGCGATGAGCGGTTCACGAGACCAGCTCGCCGGCGAGGTCGAGCGCCGCGATGTCGGCGCGGGTGCGTTCGACCATGATGTCGAGGCCGGTGAGGGCGAGGTAGCGAACCGCGAGGTCGCTCTCGCCGTTGAGCACGTCGTGCAGCGAACCGGCCCCCACCACCCTTCCGCCGTCGACGACAAGCACGTCGTCAGCCATCTGTTGGGCGCGCAACAGGTCGTGGGTGGCAATGAGCACCGTTCCGGCGCGGGCAAACTCGGTGATGAGGTGTGAAAGCACCGACGTGGCGACCGGGTCTAGGCCACGGAACGGCTCGTCGAGCACCCACACGGTGGGCCGATGGCCGAGCGACCCGATGACCTGGAGCTTGCGCTTCATGCCGTGCGAGTACTCGGCCACCAGACGGTCGAGCGCGACGTCGAGGCCAAGAAGTCGCGTCAGTCGGTCGACCATCTCGTCGTCCCAGCGGCGGTGTGACGACTGGAGCAGGTCGAGGGCCTCCCGGCCGGTGAGGTTCACCGGTAGCGGCAGGTCGTCGTAGACGAACCCGATCGACTGGCAGGCGTTGCGAGATCCCGCAACCTCACCGCCGACCACGATGGTTCCCTGGGTGGGGGTGATGAGGCCCACGACGGCGTGGACCAGGGTCGACTTGCCGGCCCCGTTCGGGCCGAGCAGGCAGGTGATGCGACCCGGGGCCACGCACGCCCTGACGTCGGTCAAGGCGGCGTGGCTCCCGTAGTGGTGGGACACCCGGTCGATGCGGATCTCGGTCATGGTGGTGTCCCTTTCCGGAAAGTCGTCAGTTCAGCTGGCGTGACGGTAGACGAGCAGTGACGAGGTCAGACGCACTTGATCTCGACGCGGATACCGACGGGGATCCAGCCCTTGTACCAACGCGAGACGTTGAAGTCGATGATGCCGCCGTTACGGCCCCGACTGATGCAGTAGATGGCCAGCGCCGCCGCCCCGATGAGGAAGATGCCGAGGATGAAGACGACGATCCAGATCGCGCGATACTCGCTGTCCAGGCGCTTCTCGACGGCGGACTGTGCGCGGAGCCGGAGACCCAGGAGGGCACTCGTGGTGTCGAGCTGAGCTTCAGTGACCATGCTCATGTCATTCCCTGCTTTCTACTTGTCGTGGTCAGAGCCAATTCCCTGATCCCGAGAAGGAACGTACGTACCGGCATGATCGGGGAGCCAGCAGCTATTCGTGAACCGAATACTGTTGTGTCGTGGTGGCGCCCGCCAAGAGACGCTGCCCGAGCATGACAATGGCCTCGGCCACGAGCAGCCGTTCCCGACCGGCCGGAGTGAGCCGCAGGGGCAGGGAGTCTCGATCGAAGAGAAACACGCCCAGCTCGTGTTCCATCTGTCGGATCTGCTGGGTGACGGCCGGTTGCGAGTAGCCGAGGTTCACCGCGGCCCGGCTGACCGAACCCGTCTCGGCGACGGCGATGAAGGCCCTGAGGTGGCGTTGGTCGAACATGTGACCCCCCGTGTCTGAGTCGGAACTCGATCCCGACACGGCTCGACGCTAGGTCGCCGTGATGTCTGCGCGGTAGAGGTCAGCGTGGCAACAAGTGGCCCTGGCACCTTCTCCGCCCAGCGGCAACAGGCGGGCAGCCCTGGCGGAGGGGTGACTCACGACCTCGTGAACACCCTGTCGAGCGAGGGCACCCGGGCCCGACACCGGTCGAGGATCTCACGGGCCGTCGTCACCGAGTCGACCAGCGGGTGCATCGCCAGGGCCTCGACGGCCAGGGTGGGAGAGCGCTCGGCGGCGGCGGCGATCACCAGCTCGTCGACGGCCTTGACCTGCTGCGCCAGACCGAGGGCGTGTCCCGGCAAGGGAGACACCGGCAAGGTTTGCGGGCCCGACGACGTCACCCGGCAGGGCACCTCGACGACCGCGTCGGGTGGCAGACCGGGCAGCGTCGTGCCGTTGCGCACGTTGAGAATGAGACGGGCCGGCTCGTCGCGGGCGATGGCTGCCATCAGGGCGAGCGCCACCCCCTCGTAGCCGCCCCCCTCGACGTCGGCCGTGGAACGTTCATGGTCGTGCGCCTGTTCGCGACGGGTCTCCTGCATGTAGGTGGCGTTGCGCTCGCGACGCACGGCGTCCCAGTGCGAGAGGGCCTGGGCCGGCGAGCTGACCACTGCGGCATAGAAGCTCGCCTGCTGGTCGACCAGATACTCGCCCCGGGTCTGCGCCTCCGTCGTGATCTGGCCGATCGCGTCTCGCGTGAAGTAGTAGTAGTAGAGGTACTCGTTGGGCACCGTCTGGAGCGTCTGCAGCCAGTCGACCCCGAAGAGCCGACCCTCCTCGATCGAACCGAGCGCAGCGGCATCCGCGAGCAGGTCGGGCAGCAGGTCGGTCGTTCCCGAGCGGAGCCCCTGCAGCCAGCCGAGGTGGTTCAGGCCGGCGTAGTCGATCTCCAGGTCGTCCAGCCGGCGGCCGAGCGCTCCGGCGGCGCGATTCGCCAGCCCGAGCGGTGAGTCGCAGATGCCCACCACCCGCTCGCCCAGCACCGACTGCATCGCCTGCGTCACCATGCCGGCCGGGTTGGTGAAGTTGATGACCCAGGCGTCGGGCGCCACGGCCCGCACCCGCTCGGCCACCCGCAGAGCCACCGGTACCGTGCGCAGGCCGTAGGTCACGCCCCCGGCGCCGGTCGTCTCCTGACCGAGCAGGCCGAGGTCGAGCGCCACCCGCTCGTCGGCGGTACGGCCCGCGAGCCCGCCGACCCGCATGGCCGAGAAGACGAAGTCGGCGCCGTCGAGCGCTGCGTCGAGGCTCGTCGTCGTGACCACCCGGGGCGCCGCCCATGCCGAGCCCGGATGCCGCTGCGCCCTCGCCTGGTCAGCCTGCTGGGCCAGCACCCGCTCGATCGCACCCAGCCGCATCTCGTCGGTGTCGTGCAGCACCACCGTCTCGACCCGGCGAGCGCCGAGGTCGCCGAGGAGTGCGCCGAAGACGAGGGGCACCCGAAAGCCGCCTCCACCGAGGATCGCCAGCTTCATAACCTCACCACCACCCGAACGTACCAATCCTTTACGGCTGGATGCAGGCTCGCGGGCGAAACAGGGCGACGGCGGGCGACGGGTGCGAGACGATGGGCCCATCATGCTGAACCAGATGTTCGACCCCCTCGCCGCCCTCCGCTCCGATCACGGCCCCGATTTCGACGTCTTCGTCTGGGGAACCGTCTTTCTCGACATGATCTTCGCCGGCATGCCGAGCGCGCCGACACCGGGAACGGAGGTCTGGGCTGAAGGGCTCGCCTCCTGCCCGGGAGGTATCGCCAACTTCGCGACCGCATCGCGGCGGCTGGGGTTGCGCACCTCCTTGGCCGCGGCGTTCAGCGACGACGACTACGGTGACTTCTGCTGGCGCACGCTGGAGCAGCAGGAGGGGGTCGACCTGAGTCGCAGCCGTCAGTTCGCCGAATGGCACAGCCCGGTGACGGTGTCGATGTCGGTCAACCACGACCGCAGCATGGTCTCGCACGGTCACCCCTCACCGCTCGACGCCGAGACCCTCATCGGCACGCCGCCCGCCGCTCGAGCGGTGCTCGCCGACCTCGCCGAGCCCGAGGCCTTCTCGAACACCGGCTCGACCTGGGTCGACCGGGCACGGGCCGGTGGAGCGTTGGTGTTCGCCGACGTCGGGTGGGACCCCAAGGGGGCGTGGTCGGCCGACGTGCTCGCCCGGCTCGACCGGTGCGACGTGTTCATGCCCAATGCCGTGGAGGCGATGGCCTACACCGGCACCGACACCGCCCTCGAGTCCCTCTACGACCTCGCCGACCGGGTACCCGTCGCGATCGTGACGAACGGCTCGCAGGGAGCCCTCGGCATCGACGGCAACACCGGTGAGGAGGCCCAGGTGCCCTCGTTGCGGGTGCGTGAGGTCGACCCGACGGGGGCCGGCGACGTGTTCGGGGCCGCGATGCTCGTCGGGACGTTGTCGCAGTGGCCCCTGGAGCAACGGATGACCTTCGCGAGCCTGTGCGCGGGCCTGGCCCTGCAGCAGTACGGCGGGTCTCTCGCGGCCCCGGGATGGGGAGACATCGCCGACTGGTGGAGCGATCTGAGCGCGAACCCCAGCTGCGATGCCTACCATCGCTCGCTGCGGCGCCGGTTCGCCTTTCTCGACGACATCGTGCCCCACGTGCCGGTGCTGGCCACCCGCCGAGCTGCCGCCACCATCGCCCGCCGCTCCGACGTGCAGGACGTCGGCTGACCCAACGCCCTGACAGGATGGGAACGTGAAAGTGCAGCCGCAGCAGAGGGTCATCGGGATGCTCGGCGGGATGAGCTGGGAGTCGAGCGCGCAGTACTACCGGCTGGCCAACGAGCTGTTGCGCGACCGGCTCGGCGGGCTGCACTCGGCCCGAGTGCTACTCGCTTCGGTCGACTTCGCCGAGATCGAGCAGCTGCAGGTGGCCGAGGAGTGGGAGCAGGCCGGGGACCTGTTGGCGGAGGTCGCCCAGAGCCTGGAGGCCGGCGGCGCCGAGCTGCTCGTCGTCTGTACCAACACGATGCACCGGGTCGCCGAGCAGATCCAGGACGCCATCGGCATCCCGCTGCTGCATCTGGGCGACACCACCGCTCGGGCGGTCACTGCGGCGGGCCTCACGACGGTGGGTCTGCTCGGTACGGCCTTCACCATGGAGCAGGACTTCTACCGCGACCGCCTCGCCGGCCATGGCCTGACCGTGCTCGTCCCACCGGCCGACGACCGGGCCGAGGTGCACCGCATCATCTACGACGAGCTGTGCCTGGGGCAGCTGCGGGAGCCCTCCCGCCAGTTCTATCGCGAGGTCATCAGCCGCCTTGTCGAAGCGGGCGCCGAGGGCGTCATTCTCGGCTGCACCGAGATCGAGCTGCTGGTCGCGGCCGCTGACAGCCCGGTGCCGGTGTTCCCCACCACCCGCCTGCACATCGAGGCCGCTGTCGACCTCTCCCTGAGCCCCTGAGCGACGACTGCTTCTTGGTATCCCACCCTGCAGCCGTGAGCGTTGACACCTGACCGCACCCGATGACGAGGGCTCGCAACTGGTAGTTCGTCCCCGCTGAGGGACATCCGCACTCGGCGGCCGTCTCACGTCTGGAGGTGTGTTTCAGAGTTTTTGACGACCAGGTGCGACGGTGGGCGGGCATGGTTCGACGCCGAGTTGGGGTTGACCAGCTAGCCCGTGCTGGTGGACTGTCAAGATCCGTTGCCCCGACTGTCACGGAAAGGTTCAGGCATGAAAATCCTCGACATCACGCTCACGGTCCAGGACCTGCCTGCGTCCGTGGAGTTCTACCGCCGGATCTTGGGGATGGCGATATACGAGACCACCGATCGCGCGGTGGTCCAGGCCGGATCGTCACGGATGACGTTGATCCCGGGAGAACGATTCGATGGTGTGCACCATGTGGCCTTCGGGATCGTGCCCTCCGAGTTCGAACTGGCGCATGCGTGGCTCTCCGAGCGTGTCGTGCTGCTCGTCGACGATGGCTCGGAGGTCATCATCGGGTCGCCGGAGTGGGACTCGCGCTCCTTGTACTTCCTCGGACCCGAAAACATCGTCCTGGAGTTCATCGCCCGCGGCGCCGACGCTGACCAGACACCCGGCAACGGCGAGAGCCCGCGGATCCTATCGATCAGTGAAATCGGGATCGGAGTACCTGACGTGTCGGCAACCGTGCGCTGGCTCTCCCGCGAGCTGGCGCTACCGCCGTTCTTCTCACAAGGGGAGAGCTTCGCTCCGGTCGGAGACCACGATGGACTCCTGATCGTGGTTCAACAAGACCGCATCTGGTTTCCCACCCAGTCGCTGCGTGCCGCCCGCGGACCGCTCGAGGTGCGCCTGGAAGCACCGACAGCGAACGCGCCCGTGAACGTGACTCCAGCGATCTCGATAGCTACAGCTCGGAGTGTCCCGTAGACCGGGTGAACCTGCCAACATCCCCCAACGTGCGCAACTGCCGTCGATCGCCACTGGGCGAGGTGTGTGGGGGGTCTCTGCCCCGGCAGGGATTGCCCTGCCGGCGCGGCGGCGAAACTCAGAGGTGTGTTCCCCGGCGCCGACGTAGTGTTCTCGACGTGCCTCAGACGCCCGTCGTTTCGCTGCGACCACGCACCGACGCCGACCTTGACCTGCTGTTCGACATCGCCGCCGACCTCGACACCTGGGAAGAGCGGGAACCGCAGGCGCCGCGACCGTTGACGAGGGACCGCTTCGACGCCCGGCTCGCACGCGGCGCCGTTGATGACGGCCCCGACGCCGCTGTCTCCTTCGTGATCGACGTCGATGGCACCGCTGTGGGCAGCGCGACGCTGTTCGACTTCGACCTGCTCGCTCGTCACGCCGAGGCGGGGATCAACCTGAAGCGAGACTCCCGAGGTCAGGGCATCGGCACCGCCGCAGTCATCCAGCTCGTCGAGTTCGGGTTTGTGCGTCACAACCTGCGCCGGATCCACCTGCAGGCAATCGCATCGAACGTCGCCGCGATCCGCGCGTACGAGAAGGCGGGCTTCGTGATCGAGGGGCGGCAGCGCCAGCACGCCTGGGTCCGAGGCGCTTACGAGGACATCGTGCGCATGGGCATCCTGCGGTCGGAACAGCCCTCAGCCCGTTAGTCGACGTGTGGTCGACGTCGCGCCAGCGGGCAGTGCGGGCCTCGGGAGCTGCGTCAGCCGGCCAAGGTGTAGATCGCGAGCAGCTGGACGCCCCGCTTGGGGGTGGCTCCCTCATGGCGCAGGGTGATGGTGCCGGCCGGTCGCGCCGGCTGGTTGGCGGTGGTCTGGCCCCCGTCTCCTGCGTTGACGCTCCCGTCTGTGAGCCCGTCGACGTGGGTGCTGCCGGCCGTGCCGACGGGAGTCTCGGTCGTGCCGAAGAACACGATGAAGGGCTTTCCCGCGGGGGTGTCACGACGAAGGGGGCCGGCGGAGACGCGGCCGACGGCGAGGCTGTCGAGGCGGTAGCGGTAGCCCTGATACTCACGCACCTGGGGGACCTGCAGCGCGACCTTGCCCGTCGACGGGTCGGTGACATCGCGCTGGGGGCCCTTGGCGTAGATCGCTGCGGCCACCTGGGCGTCAGGGTTGACCAACGGCTGTCCCTTGCTGTCGACAACCTCGAGCATGATCGTGGCCACCCTGCCCACCACCAGCTGATCCCAACCCGTGCCCGTCACGTCGGGGTCGAGACTGGGCCCGAGGTCGCCGGCGGGGGCAGACGATGCGTTGCAGCTCACCCCGAACGTGCGTCTGCCGTCAACGACCACCCACACCATGGGTCGGGAGTCAGAGGTGGCATCGGTGCCGGGCACCCAGCAGTCGGCGGCGAGCGATACGCGGGTCGTCGTCGGGGTCCAGTTCAACGTCACCTTGCTCTGCCCGACCGCGCCGATAGTGGCAACCGCCAGACGGTCGTCGCCGACCTGGGCCCGGTAGCGCAGTCCGTCGCGCACCACGTCGCCGGGCGAGGGCGGGACCGGGCGGTATGGCATCCCGTCGGCGGCGACCATGACGCTCGAGGTAGCGCGCCCGGCCGGCAGCACCGGGGCCGTGGACCGGCCCGCGTTGACGACGGTCACCCCGGTGAGCACGGCCACGGCACAGGCGACTCCAGCCGCAGCGGCCGCACGCCGGCGCTTCGTGGCCCGGATCTTCCCGGCCACCGCCGACGACATCGACGGTGGGGCGTCGATGCTCGCGACCCGGGCGCTCAGCTCGTCACGTAGCTCGGTGGTGTTCATCGTGCCTCCCCGGCTCGGGTGGTGCGTTCGTCGTGATGCAGGGCCGGGTCGAGGCGCAGCTTGGCCAGCGCCCGGCTCGCCTGGCTTTTGACGGTGCCGACCGAGCACTGCATGACCTCGGCCGTCTCGATCTCGGACAGGTCTTCGTAGAAGCGCAGCACCACGACGGCGCGTTGTCTCTTGGGCAGGTGGGCGAGCGCCTGCCACAGGTCGGTGCGGTCGTCGATCTGCCCCGCAGCCGCGTGCCGCGCCGCCGCTGCGGACGGCCGGCCCGGTGGCGACTCGGGCAGCTGGTCGGTCGCCTGCTCGCCGTTCCACTTGCGTCGCCACCAGCTTGAGTAGGTGTTGACCAGGATGCGACGAACGTAGGTCTCGGGGTTGCCCTCGATGCGGCCCCAGGCGAACCACGCCTTGGCCAGCGCGGTCTGCACGAGATCTTCGGCCAGGCCCCGGTCGTGGGTGAGCAGGAACGCGATGCGCAGCAGGGCCGTCGACCGCGAGGCGACGAAGGTGTCGAAGTCGTCTCGTTCGGCCACGGCCCGCCCTCTCTCGGCTTGCGTCGGCGCCCGCTCGGCGCTGCCCGGCCGCTGGCTCGGGCCCACAGTGAGTGTCACAACTGCTCAGACCGGCTGGGCCCCCCGCAAGGTTGCCTGATCGTGCCCGCCACCACCGGATTGTCCCGAGAATGACGGCAGCCACGTCAAGTGGAAACACATTTTCGCTTTACGGAAGTTACGCTGGAAGGCGGAGCACCCTCGGGTTGACCATCGACCAGATCCGAGCAGCCACCAGGAGAGAGCCGAGGCCGACCATGGCAGCACCTGCTGAGACCACGCACCGGAGTGGCGTGCAGTCGATCGACCGCGCGGTGCGGCTGCTCGAGCTGATGGCTGAAGCCGGTGGCTCGCTGAGACTGAACGACCTGGCCGAGGCCACGGGTCTGCCCCAGCCGACCATCCACCGGCTGTTGCGCGCGCTCGTCGCGAACGGCCACGTGTGCCAGGACGCCTCCCGTCAGTACGCCCTCGGTCCCCGGCTCATCCGACTCGGTCAGCTGGCGGGCGACGGGTTGGCCGTGCGGGCCATGCCGTTCCTCGCCGAGCTCGTCGAGCTGACGGGCGAGTCGGGCGGAGTCGCCGTGCTGGAGCGTGACCAGGTCACCTACGTGGCGCAGGAACCATCAGACCGGCCGCTGGCCGTGGTCATCGAGGCCGGGGAGCAGTCGCCCGCGCACTGCACCGGCGTGGGCCGGGCCCTGCTCAGCCTGGGCACCGATGAGAAGGTGCGCGAGCTGTTGGCGCGCACCGGCCTGCCGCCCTGGACGCCCGACACCACTACCGACACGCGGCAGCTGATGGTCGCCCTGCGGGCCGTCCGTCACGACGGATGGGCGCAAGACCGGGGCGAGTACCAGATCGGCGTTCGGTGTGTTGCCGCGCCCGTTCCGGGCCTGACGGCGCGGGTGGCCCTGGCCGTGTCCGGCCCCCTCAGCCGACTAGACGACGACGAGGCGAACCGCGTCGGCCCGATCGTCAGGCGGATCGCCCAAGAGTTCTCTCGCATGCTTCTCGGGGGGGCGACACTGTCCGCCATTGCCCCACTGCGGGTACGCCCCAATACAGACTGAGAATCGCTCTTGACGGGTACCTTCCGTATTGCGAAATATGCCGGAGCTGTTGACAGCGACATTTATCGGGTCGATTATTCCATTGACCGATAAGTGATTCTCGCATTACGGAAAGAGCAATGATGCTCCCCACTATGTCCGCTCCTGATGTCGCACCCGTCCGGTCAACGCAACGCTCGAGCAGCGACCCGCTCAGCGGCCTGGCCGCCCGCCTGCGAGGCCGGCTGAATCCCGAGCAGGTCATCACCGACGTGACTCAGCTGCGCACCTACGAATGCGACGGAATCACCGGCTACCGGGTCGTGCCCGGCATCGTCGCCCTCCCCGAGAGCACCGACGAGGTGGCCTTCGTCGTCACCGAGTGTGCCCGGGTGAAAGTGCCCTTCGTCGCCCGGGGCGCCGGCACGGGCCTCTCGGGGGGAGCGCTTCCCGTCGCCGACGGAGTCGTCGTCAGCCTCGCGCGGATGCGCCGGGTCGTCGACATCGACGTGCCGAACCAGCGGATGACGGTCGAGCCCGGAGTGACCAACGCCGACATCTCCAAGGCCGTCGCAGGTCATGACCTCTACTTCGCGCCGGATCCCTCGAGCCAGACCGTGTGCACCATCGGCGGCAACATCGCCGAGAACTCGGGCGGCGCCCACTGCCTGAAGTACGGCTTCACGACCAACCACGTCTACGCCATGACCCTCGTGCTGCCCGACGGTTCGGTGGTGGAGGTCGGCGGCGCCGGCCTCGAAGGCGTCGGTCCCGACCTCCGGGGGGCGGTCATCGGCTCCGAGGGCACGCTGGCCATCGCCACGTCGGTCACGGTGCGCCTGCTGCGCCGCCCCGAGGCGGTGCGCACCCTGGTGGCCGACTTCGCGGCTCCCGAACACGCGGGCGCAGCGGTGAGCGGCATCATCGCGGCCGGCATCATCCCCGCCGCGGTCGAGATGCTCGATGCCCTGGCCATCGAGGCCTGCGAGGCGGCCGTGCACGCCGGCTACTCCCTCGACACCAGCGCCGCCCTCGTCGTCGAGCTAGACGGCCCCGCCAGCGAGTGCGACGAGGACTTCGAGAGGGTGGAACAGATCTGTCGCGACGCGGGCACCACCCACCTGCGCTTCGCCACCGAGCCCTCCGAACGCGCGCTGATCTGGAAGGGCCGCAAGGCCGCCTTCGCAGCCATGGGCCGGATCAGCCCCGACTACTTCGTGCAGGACGGCGTCATTCCCCGCACCCGCCTCGGCGAGGTGCTGGCCCGCATGCAGTCGATGGCTGAGGATGCCGGGCTGCGAGTCGCCAACGTCTTCCACGCCGGCGACGGCAACCTGCACCCCCTCGTTCTCTACAACGCCGCCGTTCCAGGCGAGTCCGAGCGTGGCGAGCACCTGTCGACCGCCATCGCCGAGCTCTGCGTGCAGATGGGCGGCTCCATCACCGGCGAGCACGGCGTCGGCACCGACAAGGCCTGCTCGATGCCCAAGATGTTCTCGGAGGACGACCTCGAGGTGATGAAGCGCCTGCGCACGGCGTTCGACCCACACGGAATCTGCAACCCGGGCAAGATCTTTCCCACCCCGCGCCTGTGCGGCGAGCGCCCTGGGCCCTACCGTGTCCACCCGCTCGAAGCGGCCGGCGTGATCGAGCGGATGTGACGGCCATGACGAACCAACCCGCCCCCGTCTCGCCGAGGGTCGACCACTCCCCTGGCGTGGAGCGGCCCCAGACCGTGACCGAAGCGGCCTCCCTGCTTCGCGAGAGCTCCGGCAGCGTGCTGCTGCAGGGCGGCGCCACCCAGCTCGACTGGGGCGGCCCGGTCGTGAACCCCGGCCTCGTTCTCGACACCACCGAGCTGGCTGGCGTGCTCACGCACAACCCCGCTGACATGACGGCATCGATGCGGGCCGGCACCACCCTGGCGAGCCTGCAGCAACACCTCGCCGGCTCAGACCAGTGGCTGGCCCTCGACCCGCCCGCCGCGCGCCGCGGCGCCACCATCGGCGGGCTGCTCGCCGCCGGCGACTCCGGTCCGTCACGCCTGCGCTACGGCGGTCTGCGCGACCTCGTCATCGGGGTCACCCTCGTGCTGGCTGATGGTCAGGTGGCCCGCTCCGGTGGCCACGTCATCAAGAACGTCGCCGGCTACGACCTCGCCAAGCTCGTGCACGGGTCGCTCGGAACCCTCGCCCTGGTGGCCGAGGTCGTGGTGCGGTTGCACCCGGTGCCCCGGGCCAGCCGCACCCTGCTCGGCTCCGCCGACCCGGAGCAGGCCACCGCCGCGGCCCTGGCGATCGCCGCCAGCCCGTTGGAGCCGGCCGCGCTGGAGTGGTTCAGCGACCCGGGCACTCTGGGTCGGTCCGGTCGCCTCCTGGTTCGCATCGACGGCACCGCCTCGCACGCCGACCACGCCGCTGAGCGGATGTCGCAGCTGCTGGCCGCCCACGGCATCCGGGCCGAGACGCATGCTCGTGAAGACGAGCCGGCCCGGCAGGCGTGGGACGAGCAGGCCGCCGCGGTGCTGGGCGAAGCCGGCACCCAGAGCGGCGACCGCTCCGGCGCCGACCACGAGACCGTGCTGCGGGTGTGCGGGCTACCGAGCGACTTCGGCGAGCTCGCGACCCAGGTCGCTCGTTTCGCCGACGAGACCGGGATGGGCCTCGAGCTCGCTACGAGCCTGGGGCTCGGCATCCACACGGTGCGGCTCGTGGGCCCCGACCTGCACGACCACGCCCGGCTCATGACGGCGTCACGAGACCTCGCCCTCGAGCAGGGTGCGAGCGTGCTGACCAGGTCGCGGCCAGACGGGCTCGACGACCTCGTCGACCCGCTCGGGCCGCCGCCGGGGCACGCGCCGCTACTGGCCCGCATCAAGACGCAGTTCGACCCCGACCACCGTCTCGCACCGGGCCGCCTGGCCCCCTGGGCCTGAACGCCTGCAACGCCGCGGCCCAGCCGACCACCCTTCGCACCGGCATCCCCTTCACCACACGCGTCACCGACCACCGCCAGGAGCTCTCATGAACCATCCGAGCAACAGCGCCAGCACCACCGCACCGACCACCGCACCGACCACCTCACCGCCAGGCACGACCCCCGACGTGACGCCGGGCACGACGCCGGGCATGACGCCGGCCACCCAGGGCGGCCACGACAGCGGGGCCGTCACCGCAGGCATGAACGACGGGGGCCACAGCCTGTTCTCGGCCTTCGACGAGCAGCACCCACCCAGCGGCGAGCTCATCGACGACTGCGTGCACTGCGGGTTCTGTCTGCCGACCTGCCCCACCTACCTGCTCGAGGGCAGGGAGGCGAACTCCCCCCGGGGCCGCATCTACCTGATGAAGATGGGCAACGCGGGCGAGGTGCCGATGGACGAGAAGTTCGTCGACAACTTCGACGCCTGCCTCGGGTGCATGGCCTGCGTGACGGCCTGTCCGTCAGGCGTCAAGTACGACCAGCTCATCGAGGCGGTACGCCCCCAGATCGAGCGCAACTGGGCCAGGAGCCGATCCGACCGGCTCTTCCGATCGCTCATCTTCACGCTCTTCCCGTATCCGTCACGCCTGCGGCCGGCCGCCTTCTTCGGCACCCTCTACCAGGGGTTGGGGGTGCGCCGGTTGCTGGCCCGGGCGAAGGTGCTCGACCGGCTACCACCTCGGCTGCGCGCGCTCGAGGCACTCCTTCCACCGCTCTCGCTGCGTCAGGTCGTGGCGCGCCAGCCCGCGTACACCCCCGCCGTGGGCCCGCGGCGACACCGGGTGGGAATGCTGTCGGGCTGCGTGCAACGGGTGTTCTTCGGCGACGTCAACGCGGCCGCCACCCGCGTGCTGGCCGCTGAGGGCTGCGAGGTCATCGCCCCCAAGAACCAGCAGTGCTGCGGCGCCCTCTCGTCGCACGCCGGTCGGGAGGAAGAGGCGAAAGACCGCGCTCGGCGCCTCATCGACACCTTCACCGAGGCCGGGGTCGAGACCATCGTCGTCAACGTGGCCGGCTGCGGGTCGTCGATGAAGGAGTACGCCGTGCTGCTGCGCGACGACCCTCAGTACGCGCAACGGGCGCAGGAGTTCGCAGCCAAGGTGCGCGACATCTCCGAGCTGCTGGCCCAGATCGGGCCGGTCGCCACCCGGCATCCGATCGCCGCGCGGGTCGCCTACCACGACGCGTGTCACCTGCGACACGCCCAAGGCATCCACGAGGAGCCCCGGGCCCTGTTGCGCGGCATCCCCGAGATGACGGTCATGGACATCCCCGAGGCCGAGATCTGCTGTGGCTCGGCCGGCATCTACAACATGGTCCAGCCTGAGCCGGCCGAGCAGCTGGGCCGCCGCAAGGTCGAGAACATCGTCTCGACCCTTCCCGACGCGGTGGTCACCTCCAACGCCGGCTGCCTGCTGCAGATCCGTCGCTACCTCGACGCCGGGGTTCCGCTCTTCCACCCCGTGCAGCTGATCGACGCCTCGATCAGAGGCCTGGACCCCATCTCCGCGGCGGCACCCGGTCGTCTCGACTCTCGCAGTCCGCAACCGTCCCTCTCCGCATAGTCAGGACGCCCCATGTACAACCAGATCTTCGACCCGGTGGGTGGGTCACTCGCCCTGTCCGCCCTCGTCGCGCTCCTGCCCCTGCTCACCATCTTCCTGCTGCTCGGGGTGCTCAAGATGAAGGCGCAGTGGGCCGCCCTCATCGCCCTGGCCGTCTCGCTGGCCGTCGCGATCATCGCCTACGGGATGCCGGTGGGCCAGGCCCTCAGCGCCGCGGCCGAGGGTGCCACGTTCGGCATCTTCCCCATCATGTGGATCGTGGTCACGGCCATCTGGATCTACACGTTGACGGTGGCCACCGGCCACTTCGACGTGCTGCGCCGCTCGTTCGGCACGGTCTCGAGCGACCAGCGCATCCAGGCCATCATCATCGCCTTCTGCTTCGGCGCCCTCATGGAGGCCCTGGCCGGCTTCGGCACCCCGGTCGCCATCAGCTCGGTCATGCTCATCGCCCTCGGCTTCCGCCCGATGAAGGCGGCCGCTGTCGCTCTCGTCGCCAACACGGCCCCGGTCGCCTTCGGCGCCATCGCCGTGCCGATCACCACCCTGGCCAAGATCACCGGGCTACCGGTGCATGAGCTCGCTTCGATGGTCGGACGCCAGACCCCGATCCTGGCCCTGTTCGTTCCGCTTGTGCTCGTGTTCATGGTTGACGGGCGCCGCGGCCTGCGCCAGACCTGGCTGCCGGCCGTGGTCGGCGGCGTCGTCTTCGCGATCGCGCAGTTCATCTCGTCGAACTACCTGTCGGTCGAGCTGACCGACATCATCGCCTCCCTGGCGTCGGCCGCAGCCATCGTGGCCCTGCTGCGGGTGTGGCAGCCGGCGGAGGAGCTGACGGTGGAGGCGCTCAGCGAGGAAGAGCTGAGCAGCCGCATCTCCGACGCGACAGCGAGCGCTCACGCGGCCGAGACCGGCGGTTCGCGCCGCGGCGGCGCCACCTCTTCCGGGTCGAGCAAGGGTGCATCGGTCAGCACCGACTCTCGCGACCCGGGCTCCAACCGGCCGGCTTCCGCTGGGCCGGTGGTCGACCCGCCCGCCGAGGTGGTCAAGGCCTACCTGCCGTACATCATCATCATCGTCGTGTTCTCGGTCGCGCAGATCGGCGCGGTGAAGACCATCCTCTCGGCCGGTTCGCTGAAGTTCGACTGGCCGGGCCTCGACATCGTCTCCCCGTCGGGCCAACCACCATCATCGGTGAGCTTCGCCTTCGGTTTCCTCTCGGCGGCCGGAACCCTGCTGCTCTTCTCGGGGCTGCTGACCATGGTGGCCTTGAAGATCTCCCCCGCCCGGGGCCTGAAGGCGTTCGGCGACACCCTGAACCAGCTGAAGTGGGCCATCCTCACCGTCGCTGCGGTACTTGGCCTGGCGTACGTCATGAACCTGTCGGGCCAGACCATCTCGATCGGCCAGTGGATCGCCGGTACCGGCGCGTTCTTCGCCTTCCTCTCGCCCGTGCTCGGTTGGCTGGGCGTCGCAGTCACCGGTTCGGACACCTCGGCCAACGCCCTCTTCGGCACGTTGCAGGTGGCGGCGGCCCAGAAGGCGGGGCTCAGCGAGGTGCTGCTAGCCGCCGGCAACTCCTCCGGTGGGGTGCTCGGCAAGATGATCTCGCCGCAGAACCTGGCGATCGCGGCGGCGGCGACAGGCATGGCCGGCAAGGAGGGCGATCTGTTCCGCAAGGTCATCTTCTGGAGCCTCGGGTTCCTGTTCTTCATGTGCGTGCTCGTCTACCTCCAGTCGACCCCCGTGCTGTCGTGGATGGTCCCCTGACCCAACGGCGTCCCCTGGTTCGAGGTATGACGCCGCGGTCAGCCGCGCCTCAATACCTCGACCGGGCAGCCCGAGTGGGGCAGCCCGAGTGGGTCAGGGCCGCGGGCGGTCAGAGCAGACGGCGCTCGTAGGCCACCCGCACGGCAGCAGCCCGGTCGCTCACCCCGAGCTTCTCGTACACGTGCAGCAGGTGGGTCTTGACCGTCGCCTCGCTGACGAGCAGCCGCTCGGCCGCCGACCGGTTGGTGCCACCCGACGCGATGACCTGCAGCACTTCGAGCTCGCGGGCGGTCAACGAGGTCTGTTCGCGTCGACCCGTCAGCGCTTCGAGCGCGGATGCCGTGAGCACCGGCCGACCCTCGGCGAGGTCGTGCACGGCCCGCACCAGCTCGGCCCGGGGGATGTCCTTGAGGAGGTAGCCGTTCGCGCCGGCATCCATCGCGGCCCGGATGTCGCGGTCGGTGTCGTAGGTGGTGAGCACGAGGATCCGGGGCCGGTCACCGCGCCTCGCGGGCAGGGCGCGTAGGGCGCGGATGGCGCCGATGCCGTCGCCGGCCGGCATCCGGAGGTCCATCAGCACGACATCAGGCGCGGCGGCGGCGATCACCGGCAGCGCCTCGTGCCCGCCGGCCGCCTCACCGACGACCTCGATCGACGGCTCGCGCTCGAGCATCCCCCGCAGGCCGTCGCGCACGACCGGGTGGTCGTCGACGATGACGACCCTGACCGGTTCGGCTGCGTGCGGTGAGGTGGGTGGCCGGGTCATGCCGGCACGGCCGCACTGATGGTGCAGCCGCCTCCCACCCGCGACTCGATGTCGAAGCTCCCCCCGACCTGCTCGATGCGCGCCAGCATGCCCACCAGACCGTGACCCCCGGATTCGGTGGTGACTCCGGGGCCGGTGACCCCGTCGCGCGAGTCGAACCCGGCCCCGTCGTCGCGCACGTCGAGGCGCACCGAGTCGGGCAGGTAGGTGAGCGTGACCGTCGCCCGCCCCGCTCCACTGTGGCGCCCGACGTTGGAGAGCGCCTCCTGGGCAACTCGCAGCAGGGTGGCGTCGTTCTCGCTGGCAACCACGCGACCGTCGACCTGAACCCGGCCGTCGATGCGGTAGGTGTCGCTCCACGACCGGGCCAGCCGCTCGAGAGCGGTGACCAGGTCGGTGTCGTCGAGCGCGGGCGGGGCCAGCGCGGCCACCGCCCGACGAGCCTCCGAGAGGCTCTCTCGAGCGGCCTCGGTCGCCCGCCCCACGCGACCTCGCCAGGCCGCTTCGTCGTCGGAGCAGTCGATGGCCTCCAGCTGGGTGATGACACCCACCAGGCCCTGCGCCACGGTGTCGTGGATCTCGCGCGAGAGGCGCGCCCGCTCGTCGAGACGACCGGCATCACGTGCCTGGTCGAGCACCTGGGCCTGAAGGGCGGCGTTGTCGCGGTGGGCCTGTTCGAGCTCGGCCACGACCTGCTCGCGTCGACTCATCTCGACCTCGCGGGCCTGGGCGAACGAGACCATGGCGGTGGTGAGCGCGGCGTTGATGACGGCGAGCACCAGCCAGACCGCCGGCGATGAACGGGCACCGTCGACCCCACCGACCTGGGCCAGTGCCGACAGCGAACCGAACGCGCAGGCAGCGGTGTAGAGCGCTCGTCCGGCGAGCAGCGCGAAGGCGTCGAGGTAGCCGGAGAAGACATAGAAGCCGTAGAGCGGGCTGAGCAGCACCAGCGCGGCCATCACCACCGCGTGCGCGAAGAACCAGGTGAGCTGCACCGGCCGCGCCGTGTTGTAGATCCGTTCCCGGGCGACCCGGAGGGCCACGGCCACGAGCGAGAGGCCGGTGATTGCCGGGAGGCGGCTCGGCGACACGAAGTCGTCATCGGCGCCGACGCTGAGCAGGAACGAGGCGGCCAGGAGCCCGTAGGGAATGAGGCGCACGGTCGTGGCCTCGCGTACCCGCAGCTGCACAGAGCTCTGGCTCATGGACCCGATTGTGCGCCTTTCACCCGACGGAGCGGCAGCCATCGACGAACCTCTCACTCCCAGCGGAACATTCGCGTGGCCACGACAGCACAGACGGCGGCGTAGAGCACGAGCACGAACACCGACTGCACGGCCGGCCAGTCGCCCTGCATGCTGTCGAGCATCGCCCGGGAGGCCGCGCCACTCGGGGTCCAGTCGGCGACCGTGGCCAACGTGGCGGGAAACAGCGAACGCGGAATCCACAACCCGGCGAAGAAGGCCAGCACGAAGAAGGCGACGGTGCCGATGCCGGTGGCGAAGCGGCTGTTCGGGCTCACCGCCGCGAAGAGCAGCCCGAGCGCCGTGAACGAGACGAGGGTCAGCACGACGACGAGCCCGAACGCGAGCCCGTTGCCACGAAACGGCACGCCGGAGACCACCGGGATGAGCGTCATCAGCAGCGCAACCGCCGCGGACACCCCGCCCATCAGCACGAAGAGGGCCACGAGCAGGTTCGTGGGCGACGCGGGCGTCGTGCGCAGGCGTTTGAGGATGCCGTCCTCCCGGTACTTCGCCAACAGCGCCGGCAGTGCCTGCACCGAGAGCAGGCTGGCGGTGAGGATGATCAAGGTCGGCAGGTAGACCTGGCTGAAGCTCCAGCCGCCGAGATCCGCGTTCGGGCTTCGGGTGGCAGGCACGTTGGCCAGCACCGTCGCGGCGACCAGCGGCAGCACCACCGCCCAGATCACGGTGGCGGGCTCTCGGCGCAGCAGCCGAGCCTCGTTGCGCAGCAGCGCTCGGGTGGCGCCCGACGCCGAACGCGCGGTGCCGGCATCCGTCGTGGTCGGGGGGCTGGTCATCCTGGGCCGTCCTGGTCAGCGGTGGTCAGGGACAGGTAGGCGTCGTCGAGGGTCGGGCTCTCGACGCGCAGTCTCAGCGGGGTGATGCCACGTTCGGCAAGAAACATCAGCACTGGCGTGGCGATGTCGTGGCCGGTCGCGACGACGCGGTCGGCGGTGACGGTCAGCGAGACGACACCAGGCAGGGCGCGCATCCGGTTGACGTCGGCATCCGAGACCGTGAGCGACGGGGTGAACGCGAGGTGCTGGGCGCCGTCGGTTGCCGTCGCGAGCGCGTCTGGGGTGTCGAAGGCTGCGACCCGTCCGTCGTTGATCACCGCGACCCGGTTGCAGAGGCGCTGGGCCTCTTCCATGAAGTGGGTGACCAGCACGATGGTCACGCCGTCACTCTGCAGCTCGCCGAGGAAGGCCCAGATGTCGCGGCGAGCCTGGGGGTCGAGCCCGGTCGTCAGCTCGTCGAGGATCGCGATGCGGGGGTTGCCCACGAGGGCCAGGGCCACCGAGAGGCGTTGTTGCTGACCACCCGAGAGCGAGCCGAAGCGCTGGCGACGGTGCTCGGCGAGGCCGAAACGCTCAAGCAGCTCGCCCGCGTCTCGGGGGGCCGGGTAGAACGAGCGGTAGAGCTCGAGCGCCTCGGTCACGGTGATCTTGGCGGGCAGCCGACACTCCTGCAGCTGCATGCCGACGATCTCGCGCAGTCGCGGCGGGTTCGTCGAGGGGTCGAGCCCGTCGACCTCGATGCGACCGGCATCGGCCCGCCGCAGGCCGCCGATGCACTCGACGGTCGTGGTCTTGCCCGCGCCGTTGGGCCCGACCACGCCGACGATCTCGCCCGCCTCGACCTCGAGGCTGACGTCCCGCAGCACGACGTTCTCGCCGTACGCCTTCCGCAGGTTGGTCACGCTGATGATGGGCATGTCACCAGTGTCGGCCCTGAGACGAGGTTGGCACATCGACCGAGCGGTTTCATCTCACTCCACCGATCGGTGGAGACCGCCGACCCGGCTCAGCGGCATCCCACCGATCAGACTGCAGATCAAACGGCGTCAGTCGCCACCGATGCCGGTGCGCTCGACTCCTTCGACGATCCACCGCTGCAGGAACAGGAACATCAGCAGCAGTGGCGCGATCGCCACCAGCGCGGCCATGAACAGCTGGCTGACCTCGACCGACTGGGCGGTGAGGAACGTCGAGAGGGCGATCTGCACGGTCCACGAGTCCTGGTCGCGGCCGATGACGAGCGGCCAGAGGAAGGCGTTCCACGTGCCGATGAAGGTGATGGTGCCGATGGCCGCCACGAAGCCGTAGGAGTTGGGCACCACGACCCTCCAGAAGGTGCCCCAGTAGCCGAGACCGTCCATGAACGCGGCCTCCTCGATCTCTTTCGGGAAGCCGAGGAAGAACTGCCGGAACAAGAAGGTGGCCAGCGCCTGGAAGAGCCCCGGCACGATGAGCCCCTGCAGGGTCGAGATCCAGCCAAGGGTAGAGACGAGCACGAAGCTCGGCACGAACGTCACCGCAGCCGGGATGAGCAGCGTGGCGGTGATCGTGTAGAAGACCGCGTTCGACCAGCGGTAGGGGATGCGGGCCAGGCCGTAGCCGGCGAGCCCTGAGATGAGCAGCACCCCGCTCGTCTGGCTCACCGCGATGAGGGCCGAGTTGACCATGCTGCGGGCCATCGGGATCGCCGGGTTGCTGAACAGGCCGGTGAGGTTCTCGGTGTTCCATTCCGGCGGCAGCCAGTGGAAGGTCGGCGAGCCGAGGTCGGACTCGTTCATGAAGGCGCTGCGCACGAGCAGGTAGAAGGGGATGAGGAAGAGCAGGGCGCCGAGGCCGAGGGCGGAGTAGCGGGCCCAGCCGGCGACCCGGCTGGCCCGGCGGCCGCGAACGATGGCCATCAGTCGTCTCTCCGGCCGAGCCGCAGCAGCCGCCCCTGGGTAAGGGCGACGATGGCGATGATGAGAGTGAGAATGACCGCGCCGGCGCTGCCGTGGCCGAAGTCCTGCCCCGAGCCGAGCGCCGTGTAGTAGAGGTAGACGAGCGGCGGCCGGGCGTAGGGCGGGTAGGTGCCGAACGTCGAGAGGATGTTGTAGAACTCGTCGAAGGCCTGGAAGGCGTTGATCATCAACAGCAGCAGCACTGCGGTCGAGGTGGCGCGCAGCTGCGGGAAGGTGATGTGCCGGAACACTTTCCAGCCCTCGGCGCCGTCGATCGCGGCTGCCTCGTAGAGGTTCGGGCTGATCCGTTGGATGCCGGCCAGAAACAGGATCATGTAGAACCCGATCTGCAGCCAGAGTCGGGCGGTGACGATGACCAGCCAGTACCAGGGCGGCTCGGTGAGGCTCAGCCAGGGGATCGAGTCGATGCCGAACCAGCCGAGCACGGCGTTGGCCAGCCCCGAGCGGATGCCGGAGAAGATCGACATCTTCCAGATCAGCGAGGCGACCACGTAGGAGCAGGCCGTCGGCAGGAAGAACACCGACCGGAAGAAGGCCTGCATCACGGTCGTGCGCGCGACGAGCAGCGCCACCGTCAGCGACAGCACGAACGTCACCGGCACGATCACGGCAGCGAACACGACGAAGGTGACCAGGCTCTGGCGAAAGGCCGGGTCGGCGAGCATGTCGGCGTAGTTGCCGAACCCGACGAACTTCGTCGGCGTGACCGTGTTGTACGACTCGAAGAACGAGAGGTAGAGACTCCAGACGATCGGCACGTAGACGAAGATGATCAACCCGATGACGAACGGGCCGACAAACACCCAGAACCACAGGTTGACGTTCTGCCGCCCCCGCAGGCGCTCACCGAGTGTGCGCTTCGGGCTCGCGGGCCGTCGGGATGCCGCTCCGTCGGGCCCGCGCCGAGCGCCCGGCCCGCCCGACGGGGAGGCCACCTGGGTCGTCAGGCGAGAACTCGCTTCAGCTCGGCGTCGACGACGGTCTTGACCTTGGCGATCTCGGCCTTAGGGTCGGCGCCGTCCTTGACGATGCGGCTCATCATGTCGCCGAAGGCGGTGTTGCACTTCGGGGTCCAGAGCAGCGGCGACTGGGCGTGACCGACGTCGGTGGCGAGCTTCGCGGCATCCGCAGCCTGACCGGTCGCCAGGGTGGCGGCCTTGGGGATGAGGCTGGTGCGCGAAGGGATGTGGAAGCCGTAGGCGGTGGCGAAGTCGAGCTGGTCGGCGGTCTGGTCGACCCAGAGCCACTTCGCGAACGCCTTGGCCTCGTCGACGTGCTGGCTCTTGGCGCTGACACACGCCCCGTAGGCCCCGACCGGCACGGAGTCTTTGCCGTCGGCGTCGAGCTTGGGCCAGGCCATCACGCCGAAGTCGTCGCCGAGGCCCTTCTTGATGTCGGGGAAGGTCCACAGTCCGGTGAACTGCATCGCGGTCAGGCCGGAGGTCAGGGCCGAGGCGTCGAACCAGTCCTTCGGCGCCCCGAGCAGGATCGACTTGCTCTGCCACAGCTCGCGCAGCTTGCCCAGGGCCGTGACCGCGCGGGGGTCGTCGAAGCCGAACTGGTTGTCGTCGGTGAGGTAGTCGAGGCCGGCCGACCACAGCATCGGGCCGCCGAGCAGCCCGCCGCCGCCGTCGTTGCCGACGAACAGGCCCTTGACGTCGCTCGTGGTGAGCTTCTTGGCCGCGGCGATGAGGTCGTCGATGGTCTCGGGCGGCTTGACGCCGGCCTTCTCGAGCATCGACTTGCGGTAGACGAGCAGCTGCATGTCGATGACCTGCGGGATGGCCCAGATCTTGTCTTGGTAGGTGACCCGCTTCAGCACCGAGGCGTTGAAGTCGCTCTTCGCGTCGCCGAAGGCATCGGTGAGGTCGAGCACCTGGCCGCCCTTGATCATGTCGATGGTCGGCCCGTTGCCGTACTCGAAGACGTCGGGCCCGGCGTCGGTGAGCAAAGACGCCGCGGTCGACTGGTCGTAGTCACCCGGCTTCCAGCTGACCTTGACCGTGGCCTTCGGGTACGCCGCGGCGTAGCGCTCCACCGCCTGCTGGGTGCCCGTCTCGCCGTACTGGTGGTACCACTGGTTGAGCGTGACCTTGCTGCCACCACCGCCACCGGAGGTACCGCCGCCGGTGGCGGTCTCGCGCCCGGTGTTGCCGCCACACGCCGCGAGGGCGCCGGTGACGGCGACCGCCCCACCGAGGGCGAACAGCGAGCGCCGGTTCAGCTGAGACCGGAAGACGTTCTGCTCCATGATGCTCCCCGCGTTGTTCCGCACCGTGAGGCCGGTGCCCGATGTGGTTGTGCGGCTGGCGGCCGAACCGTCAGCCCTCACGCGATCGATCGTAGGCCCACGACCCGCCGAGCGGTCGGCACGACGTCGGCGGGTTCGTCAGCGATGCCGGATGCCGTCGGGCGCCAGGGAGTGACCAGCATGAGCGGCATCCACCCGGCCAGGGCCACTCCGCCGAGGTCGTCACTACGGAAGATGTCGCCGATGTTGCGCAAGACCAGCATGATCCAGGCGCTCCGACGAGGATGTCGAGACAGCATTCACAGCCGGTGGCGACGCATTCGCAACGCGGTCAGCCCGTGTGCTCGGTCACCCCAGCGACGGCACTCGGCACCACGAACCGCCAGGCGTCGAGAACGATCTCGCGCATTCGTCGCGGGTCGAGGGCGCCGAGTCGAACCTCAACCCAGTGAAAGCGCAGGTCAGAGGCTCGCGGCAGCAGGAACACCCCGGGCTCGCTGGCCACGAGCACCTCACGTTCCTCCCGCGGGAAGGCGAAGCCCATCCGCGTCTCATCGGGCGACACCGCGAGCCAGACCACCCGTCCGACGCGGAACCTCAGCCGGTCAGACGCCAGCACCTCGCTCGAGCGGGGCAGCCCTTGGGCCACCTCTCGAACGTCGTCGATGGTCACGCTCACGTTCTCCACCCTGCCCCACGCCCCCACCGGGCGCCACCGCTCGAGCGTTCACGGGTCGACGATCAGGGGCTGAATCCTCGATGTGGCACCCATTGACCGTGTGGCCGAGAGTCGGGCACCGCCCCGTCGTGGCGACGACGTTAAGCCGTTCTTAAGCGGCTCCCCCGAACGTGGTACCAGCCAGCCCGGCGACACCACCTCGGGCATGCCGGACAGGTGTACATCGGGTCTTGATGGCTGGGGGAGGGGGCAGCGGGCGCCGGGGCAACCCGGCGCCCGCTGCGGGTGGCTCATCCGCGAGCCGCAGCCGGCGGTGCCACGGCGGCCCGAGCGGCCGCGACCACCGTCGTCGTGTCGACCGTCAGCGTTGCCAGCCGGGCCAGTCGCTCGACCTCGTCGAGGCCCAGACCGGCTCGGGCGGTGCGCAGCGCCTCGCGCAGATCGCTTTCAAAGGGCTCACCGTCATCGCCCTCGGCCGGCGAGAGGACGTCGGCCATCGCGAAGAGCCGGATGGCGTCGCGTCGGTGGCCGCGGGCCACGAGCACGCAGGCAGCCACCCGCGCGGCCTGCGCGGCGCCATGCGGCTGTCCGGTGCGAGACGACAGGTCCAGCGCTTCGACGAGCTCGACGACCGCCCGATCGAGCTCACCAGCGAGAACCGACACTCGCGCCGCCGTGACCAGCCCATCCCGACGCTCCATCGGCCGGTGCTCACCCGCAAGCCGCAGGGCCTCGGTCACGTGGTCGCGCGCCGAGGCCAGGTCGCGCGGCTCGTCGATAGCGATCTCGGCCAGGGTGTTCAACGTGTCGGCGGTGCGGGCACGGTCGCCGCGGGTGCGCGCGACGACCAGTCGCTCCTCGTAGCAGCCTCGCTCAGCCTCGAGGTCTCCAGACATTGCCGAGGCGATCGCCAGCACCGACAGCGCCACCGCCTGCACGTCCCATTGCTCCTGATCCCGAGCCAGCCGGAGGGCCGTGTGGGCCTCCGCCACCGCCTCCGGGCCCGGCCCCTCGGCCGCGATGACCGCAGCCGCGAGGTAGCACCGCGCCGCGGGTTCCTCCGGAAAGGGCTGCGGCTCACTCTCCAGCAGGGAGCGGCAGATCTGCTCCGTGCGCGCGAAGTCACCCGCCTGATAGGTGAGCCGGGCCTCACCGATCCTCAGTCGGCGGCGGGCTGACGACGTCAGCTGCGCGTGACCGAAACCCGACACTCGCTCCAGCCCTTCACGCACCCGTCCGGCGGCCAACCAGTACGCGGCCGCGTGACCGGCGAGCGTCGCGGCGGCATCGGTGTGCCCCCGCTGCACAGCCCAGTCGACGAGCGAGACGATGTCGGCGTGCTCGTCGTCGAAGCGGGCCAGCGCTACGTCCCCCTCAGGTCCGTCGAGCTGGGCGGCCCATTGGCCGATGCGCTTCAGCATCCAGGCGAGGTGCAGCGAGCGCACCTCGTCTCGGCGGCGCACGAGGTCGCCACCGTTGGCCAGCACGTGCATCCGCACCGGCGCCAGGATGCGATAGCGCAGCTCGACCCGGGTGTCCTTGACGTGCACGAGCCCGCAGTCGAGCAGGCTGCCGAGGTCGTCGACCGGGTCACTGAGCGCACCCGGCCCCCCGTCGGCACTGAGCGCGGGCAGGCGACCCGACACCGTCTCGACGCCCTCCAGGCCGAAGCCGTCCTCGAAGACGCAGAGGTCGTCGAGCAGCGTGCGCGCCGACTCGCTCAGGTGCGAAAGACTCCAGTTGATGGTGCCGGTGAGGGTCCGCGACTGCGCGGCGGTGGCGTCGGAACGGTCGGACGAGAGCAGGTCGAGCCCCGATGACAGCCGTCGCAGGGCCGCGCCCGGGGTGAGCACCCGCATGCGTGCCGCCGCCAGCTCCAACGCCAGGGGAACCCCCCCGAGCAGGCGACAGAGTGCCACCACGTCGTCGCGGTTGCCGTCGTCGACCTGGAAGCGCTGGTTGACCAGCTGGGCGCGGTCGACGAAGAACGCCACCGTCGGGTGGCTCGCCACCGAGGCCGGCGGCATCCGACTGTCGGGCACCTCGAGGGGAGGTACGACGACCTCTACCTCGAAGTTCAGATGCAGCGGCAGTCGACTCGTGGCCAGCACCGTAAGCTGATCGGTCGACTTGAGCAGCGTCTCGACCGCATAGGCGGCATCGGGAACGACCTCAAGGTTGTCGAGCACCACGAGGCTGGGCACGTGAGGAGTCAGCTGATCGGCGACCGCCTCGGCGGCGGACGTCGTCGTGGGGTCGTGCGGCTCGGCTCCGCCCATGGCCAGCACGAGGCTGGCCAGGAAGCCGGCGGCGTCGTGCCCTTCCTGAGCCGCCAGGAAGTAGCGGCCGCCCTCGAAACCCGGTGCCTCGCGCGCCACCAGCGTGGCCAGCCTGGTCTTCCCCGTGCCGCCCGGGCCGACGAGGGTCAACAATCGTGTGTTCGGCGAGCAGACCCGGGTCACGAGGTCAGCAACGAGGCCGGCACGGCCCCACGTCGTCGTGGTCGGATGGGGCAGACGCAGTTCGCGTCGGGGGTGTACGGCCGGATCTGGCTGGCGTCGCGCCGGGGTGCCGTCTACATTCGTCGAGCCCGACGCCGTAGGCCCGGCCGCGACCACACCGGTCTGCCCCACGGTGTGGGCCGCTCCAGGGAGGGGGGCGGCCAGACGCGGATCGTGTCGCAGGATCCCGATCTCGATCTGTTGCAGAGCCTTCCCAGGATCAATGCCCAGCTCGTCGGCGAGCATGTCGCGGGCCCGGGCGTAGGCGGCCAGCGCGTCAGCCTGACGGTTGCACCGGTAGAGCGCGAGCATCAGCTGGCCCCAACGTCGCTCACGGGTCGGGTGCTCGGCCACGAGTGCCTCGGCCCGACCGACGACGTGGGGGTGGCGGCCCGACGCCAGGAGCAGGTCGAGCAGGTCCTCCTCGGCGAGGGCCCGCATCTCGTCGAGTCGCACACCCGGCGTCTGAGCGAACGGCAGGCCGCGCAGGTCGGCAAGTCCGGGGCCACGCCACCGACCGAGGCCCTCCTCGAGAGCAGCGACCGCGGCCACCGGATCGGGCACCTGGCTCAGCTCTCGCGAGCGCTGCCACGCCAGCTCGAAGTCGTCGACGTCGACCCGATGGCCGCCCAGGTCCAGCAGGTAGCCGGGCGGCCGGCTGGCCAGCACGTCTCTGCCCAGGCCCACCTTGGCCAAGGCTCCCCGGAGGCCGTGAACATAGACCTGTAGAGAAGCGAGTGGCTGCCCCGGGGGGTTGTCGCCCCAGACCCCGTCGACGAGAGCGTCGGTCGAAACCGTGCGCGATCCGGCCAGCGTGAGGATCGCGAAGACGGCCCGCTGCCTCGGCCCCCCCAGCGGCACGGCCTGGTTCCCGTGAACGGCGTCCACGGGCCCGAGCAACCGGATCAGCACGGCCACAGACTAGTCGGCGAAGCCAGATCGCGGGCGTATGTCGTCCGAACGGGGAGGCAAGGCCGCCGTGCAGATCCTTCAATCGGCGTCGCCGGAGACGACCCTCGGCTAGGTTCGGCTCAGCGGTCAGGGGCCGTTCGCCGCAAGGAGCTTTCATGTCCACGCCTCTGCCTGCTCGACGGAACATCGCCACCACGGTGCTCCTGCTCGCAGCCATCGTCACGGCGTTCCTGACGGGGGTCGTATCAAGCCCCACCGCCGAGGCTGCTGCGCCGGGCTTCTGCTCCCTGAGCGGAATGCAGAAGAACACGTGGACCGGAGGCGCGGGCGACGGTCTCTGGGACACCGGCGGCAACTGGTCGCTCGGCCGCGCCCCCAACTTCACCGACGGGGCCACGGGCTACGTCTGCATCAACGCGAGATCGACCGTCACCATGCGTGCTGGTGAGTCGGCCGAGCTGCAGGCCTTCGACGTGGCCGCCGGTACGACGCTGAAGCTGGACACTGGCTCGATCCTGCTGGTCGAGGGCAGCCAGGTGACTCGGCCCTCCTACCTGCGCAGCGGCACGACGACTCTGCTCAAGGGGACCCTCGGCGGCCCCGGGCGGATCGAGCTGCTGGGCGCGATGACGTGGTCGAGCAGCACCACAGGGGCGAGCACCATGTCTACGCGTCGGTGTGGGTTGGGCGCCACCTGCAGTGGCGCCGTCAGCGGCTCGCGCGGCCTGCTCGTGGTGGGCAACCGCGGCCGCGTCGACGTGACCCCGCTCGGCGTCAACCTCTCCGATGAGTACCAGCTGCGCGTCTACGGCACGCTCAAGCTGCTCGGTCAGGGTTACGTCTCTGCCGACCGCGGCACCTCGCTCGAGCTGCTCCCCAAGCTCAACGCCACCGGGGTCGGAACGCTGCTCATCACCAACGACGGCGGCTGGTACGAGGGCCGCACGCTGCACGGCATCACCACGCTGTCGGCCATCGCCAACGGCGGGCTGATCCGCAAGTCGGCCGGCACCGGCACCAGCGTGGTCGTGGGGACCTACACCCGGGTCGGCGGCGGCGCCATCCGCGTCGACCGAGGCACCCTGAGCATGCCCGAGGGCGTTGCACACACCGCCGTCGTGGGCGCCTCCGACACCTACGGCTTCGGCGCATGCAACACCGACGCCTTCGGGTGCCAACCGGTGGCCGACGCGCAGGACCCCCAGACCGGCAGCATCAGCATCCCCTCGGCCGACGGTAACGGCGCGAGCATCGAGCTGCTCCTGGACGGGGCCGGTCCAGCCGGAACCATCGGCGAGCGGGTCTATGCGGGCGCGTCGGGCCTGCAAGCCACGCCGACCAACCCCGCTGTTCTGCAGCTGCGGTACGACACCTCCGTGCTGGGCGGCAAGACCTGGTCGCAGATCAATGTCGACCGCGCTCCCGGGCTCACAACGACGTTCGTCGCTGTCCCCGCCTGCCGAGCCAACGGCACTCCACCGTCGGGCAGTCTCGCGTGCGTCGACCGACGGGGCCAGGCCACCAGCAGTCGCACGCTCTCAGACGGCGACGCCCTCATGGTGATCCGCACGACCGGCTTCAGCCGCTGGCGAGCCCGCTGATGTTCTCAGGGGCTCATGAGCGTCCCTGCCCACCCCTGAGTCATTCGAGCGGTTCGAGCTCGAGACCGTAGGTGAGAAGCGTGATGTGCGACACCGGCATCCAGTCGCGTTCTGGCATGCGCACGAAACCAAGGCGCTCGTAGAGTCTTCGCGCCGCCTCCATGGTCGGCTGCGTCGAGATGACGAGGAGCCCGCACCCCTCGATCGCCCGGGCGCGAGCGATGCAGGCTCGTACGAGGGCCTCGCCGGCGCCCTGGCCTCGGCCTGCGTCGGCGACCGCCAACGTTCTGAACTCGGCCTCGTGGAGTCGGGCCACGTCGGCGTAGGGGCCGGGCCCGTCCACGAAGGTGACGCCCCCCAGCACCGTGCCACTGTGGTCGACACACACGAGCACTTCGGCGCTGGCCGCCCGGTCGGCGACATCACGCAGCACCTCGAGGTAGGGGCTGTCGGTCGCAGCCCTCAGCAGCCCGTCGCCCACGTAGGCCGCCACGGTGATGTCACCGAGCGCGGCGTAGTCACCCGGACGGGCGCGCCGCACCGAGACGCTCGCGTTCACGTTCGGCTCAAGCGGCCAAGCGCCAAGCGAGCACACCGAAGAGCACTCCGAGGGCGTTGGTGGCCCAGTGCATCCCGACGCTGGCCCAGAGGCTCCCGCTGCGGCGGCGCAGCTCACCGGCCACAACACCGCCGGCCGCGGTGAACACGACGGTGCCGGCGACGATGGCGATGTGGGCGAAGGAACCCAGACCCGACACGGCGGCTCCGACCGCCGCGTTGCCGGCGGAACCGATGGCGGGCAGCACGTGCCACAGGCCGAAGAGCAGCGAGGAGCCGGCGACGACCTTCCACATTCGCACATGGCGGGCGAGGAACCCCCAGAGCACCGACCGGAAGGCGACTTCTTCGAGAAGGATGGTGCCCACCGGGATGATCACGAACGCCGTCAGCAGGGCGCCGGTGGGGGGCAGGTGATACCGCACGTCGAGGAAGGCGGTGCGGGTGTCGGGGATGAGCACCCCAGCGAGGTAGATCGCGCCGACGAGGCCGATCACACCGAGGCCCCAGCGCACACCGGCGGCGTGCGTGTGGCGAGCCAGCCCAAGCTGCTCCCAGGTGAGCCCGGTGGCGCGGGCGAAGGCCAGCAGCCCGATGGCGCCCGCCGGCCCGAGCCACAACGTGTTCCAGCCCAGCACATGGTCGGCCACGTTGAGGCCCACCAGGGCGAGCACGACAGCGACCGTCGCCCAGAAGGCCGGCCGGCGCAGCTGGTGCGGTTCAGGTGCGGTGGAGGCGGTAAGGGGGGTCGTGGCGGGGAGGGTCGCGGTGGGTGCCGCAAAGGTTGTCATCCCTCATATCATCTCACGCCAAGGTATGCCTAACCCAATCGTGGATCGAGGGTCACGACGCTCGGCGACGCTCGAGAAGTCCCTTGACGTACTCCGCCTGACCGAGGTGCTTGATGGCATCGTCGAGCACCGACACGATGCGGATCGAGATGGTGACCGGCGGGTCCCATCGGTCGTCGATGACGGTGTCGTAGTCGTCGCCGGTGAGGGAGTCGAGGAACGTGACGGTGCGGTCGTGCACCTCCGACTGGTAGCCCGCGAACAGCGACGGATCGGCGATCGTGAAGGCGCCGACCTCCGCCGACGACATGCCGTAGCCGATCGACTTGCGGTCATAGGGCAGCGCGAAGCGCTCGGCCCAACCCTGTTCGTTCCACACCGGCTCGGTCTCGGCCAGGCCGGCGATCTGCAGGTCGGCCTGACGGGCCAGGTGCCAGAGCAGCCACGCGACGCTGTTGCCATCGCGGTCGGGGCGCCAGAGCAGCTCGTCGTTCGTGAGCCCGTCGACCACCGCGGGCACACCGTCGAGCACGCGACCGAAGCCGTCGAGCAACAGGGACTTGGCGGTGTCAGCGTGAGCGGAGGTCATGCCACCCAGCATGCCAACAGCCGGAGCGCCGGCAGCATCGCGGCGTCGTCCATCCTCGGCTGCGTCCACCGGTTCGCTTACTACCTCGGGCTCGTCGCCGGCGGCCCAGGTTCGCGCCAGGAGATAGGCCTGAGCAGGGTCGACGCCCAGGCCGACCAGGGCTCCCGAGACGACAGGGTCATCGACCTTCACAATTCCCGCGAGCAGGTGCGCCGTGGTGACTCGCCCCTGGCCGAGCTCCAGAGAGGTTCGCAGCGCTAGCTCCATGGCCCTCTTGGCGTTCGCCGCAAAGGGGATGTGCCCCGAGGACGACCCCTTGCCGGGTGGCCCGGTGCCGAGCAGCCGGTCACGGACCTGCTCGAGCGAGACCCGCAGAACGGCTTGAGCCGGCTCTCCACTGGTGCGCAGTACGCCCAGCAGCAGGTGCTCTGCCCCAAGTTCGTGATCGCCCCGCAACCGCAGCTCTTCCTGCGCGTACACGACGGCTTCGCGTGCATCGTCGTCGAACCGGTCGAACATAACGTCCCCTGCCTTGCTGGTGTCGTCCACGCTACTCGGCTGATCGAGGTGGGCGCAGCATCGGATCGCGTGGACCACGCCCGGGTAGTAGTCGCAGTGCCGTCGGAACCACGACTGCGGCGCAACCCAGGGCACGGCCCGCATTCGTCACGGCGCGGAGGAACCGGACTGGCCCGGGTGGCGCACGTATCGGCGGTGCGCCAACCGTGAGCGCGTGCGCACCCGGCACCGTGACCTGAGTTCCAGCCTCATCCTCTGGCCACCCCGTGACGGGCCCCGGGCGTTGGCTTCATCGGAAGCATCAGCGGTATGGGCTCAGTCGAGGTAGCGGAAGGTGCTGCGCTCGCGACGCTCGAACGCCCCGTGGGTGAGCCTCCAAATCGTGCGCCGGCCGGCGCCCGAGTGGGCGAGCACCTCCTGGCGTGTTGCCTCCGGCACGTCGTGCAGCATCCACGGCACCAGTGACCGCACCTCACGCGGGGAGAGCGATCCCGTCACGTGCTCCTCCTCGATGGCGGTCCACTCCGCCGCCATCAGCACCTCCTGCACGATGGCCAACACCTCGACCTCCTCGCGGTCGAGGTGGCGCCCCACGCTTGCCTTCGCCTCCTCGAGGTTGTCGGCCAGCGAGATCCGGCTGTCGACCTCCGGCGCCCGAAGGAGCCGCTCGAACCCCGCCGCACAGCGCCCCACCATCGCGTCGATCTCGGTGTGCTCGGCCGCCATGTCGTGCAGCACGGTAAGGGCGTCGGCGTCACTGCGTGCGAGCAGGGCGGGCCACAGGCCGGCATCCTCACCGCGGTGGTGGCGGTTCAGCACGGCGGCGAGCAGCGCCCACCTCTCGGAGAGGGCCCGCCAGGCTTCGCGGTCGCCGACCGGCGTGGCGTGCGCGGCAGACGCGAAGGCCGCCAGGTCTCGACGGAAACCGTGGTGCATCAGGTACGTCGTCGACAGGTCGACCGGGCCGGGATGAGCGGCCGCCTGACCGGGCAGCCGCAGCGGGGCAGGGGTCGCCGTGCGGTTGACGGGCCGCGCCGAACGGCCCGTCAGTGTCGGGTGTGCGCTCATGAGCGGCTCCTCCGTGGCCCGGTCCCGCCGAACGCGGGGTCAGAACCCAGTGGATGTCGCAGCCCCGTTGATACCTCACGGGGCGCGGCCCGGCAGCAGCACCACGCCCCGACCGAGTCGGCGGAAACTCAGCGCAGGGTCTGGTCCTGCTCATCGACGGTGGCCGCACCGGTCATGATCGCGACGGCATCCTGCATGGTGTGGGTCTTGGGGCTGATCACTCCGGCGCTGCCGCCCAGCCGCTGGATGTGGATGCGGTCAGCGGTCTCGAAGACGTTGGGCATGTTGTGGCTGATCAGGATGACGCCGAGACCGCGGTCGCGCAGGTCACGCACCAGACGCAGCACCTGTGCGGTCTCGCGAACACCGAGCGCCGCCGTGGGCTCGTCGAGGATGACCACCTTGCTGCCGAAGGCGCCGGTTCGCGCGACGGCCACGATCTGCCGCTGCCCACCCGAGAGGGTCTCGACGGCCTGGTCGATGTTCTGCAGCGTGGTGATGCCGAGGTCGGCGATGTGCTCGCTCGCGTGCTTGCGCATGGCCTTGGTGTCGAGCATCCGCAGCACCGATCCGGCGAAGCCGGGGCGACGGATCTCACGCGCGAGGTAGAGGTTGCTGGCGATGTCGAGCGCGGGCGCGACCGCCAACGTCTGGTAGACGGTCTCGATGCCGGCCACCCGGGCGTCCTGGGTGGCGCGGAAGCGGACGTCCTGGCCATCGACCTTGAGCGTGCCCTCGTCGGGGATCATGGCGCCCGACAGGCACTTGATCAGGGTCGACTTGCCGGCCCCGTTGTCGCCGATGACGGCCAGCACCTCGCCCGGGAACAGCCGGACGTCGACGCCGCGAAGACCGACCACCCGGCCGAACATCTTGACGAGACCGGTCGCCTCCAGCACGGGGGTCTCAGTGGCCGACGTCGTTGTCGCACGGCCGGATCGATCGGGCTGGGTGGCCGAGGCATCGCTGCTCGTCGGCTCGGATGCTGCCGCGGTGCTCATGCTTTGACCCTTCTGATCCACTGGTCGACCGACACGGCGAGAATGACGAGGATGCCGGTCGCCAGCACCTGGTAGTTCGGGTCGACCCCGGCGAGGGCGAGGCCGCTCTGGAACACCTGCACGATGAGGGCTCCGATCAGCGTGCCGACGACGAGGCCGCGACCTCCGAAGAGGCTCGTCCCGCCGATGACGACGGCGGTGATGCTGAGCAGGTTGTAGTTCAGGCCCGCGTTCGGGTCGGCGCCGCCGACTCGACCGCACACGATCCAGGCGGCGATCCCGACCGCGATCCCGGCCACCACGTAGGCGCTGAGCCGCACCCGCTTCGTGTCGATGCCGGCGAGGTCGGAGGCTTCCGCGTCGTCACCGGTGGCGTAGAGGTGCCGGCCCCAGGCGGTGTAGCTCAGGGCGAACCCGACGACCAGGTAGAGCAACAGCATCAGCAGCACACCCCACGTGACACTGACGCTGCCGATCGAGATCGTCTTGCCGGTGACCAGCAGGAAAGCGTCGGGGTCGAGCGTGACCGTCTGACCCTGGGCGTACAGCAACGAGATCGCGGTGAAGATCGAGAAGGTGCCCAACGTGACGATGAAGGGCGGCAGGTTGATCCGCGTGACGAGGATGCCGTTCAGCAGGCCCGTGAGGATCGCGACGACGATGCCGATCAGCAGGGCGATGAACCCGGGCACCCCCTGGTCGGCATTCAGCTTCGCCATCACCAGGGAGGCGAGCACCATGGCCATCCCGATCGACAGGTCGACGCCGGCTGTCAGGATGATCAGGGTCTGACCCACGGCCAGTGCGCCCACGACCGCCATCTGCTGCACCATCAGCGACAGCGCCTCGGGTCGCAGGAAGTTGTCGGCGACGATGCCGAAGACGATCACGGCCAGCACCAGCACGAGCAACGGGCTGAGGGCCGGGTTGCGGTGCAGGATGTGCTGCACGCGTTCGATCGGCGTGTGCTTCCGGCTGGCCAGCTGGTCAGCAGATGACGGGCTCTCCGTGGCGGTGGGGCTCATCGGAGGCTCCCTTCCTTCTTCACTTGGAGCCCCAGCACGTGGCCAGGGCCTCATCGGGGGTCTGGCTCTTCAGACCCGACACGGGATTCTTCACCACGAGGGCGGTGCCGGTGTCGAGGAAGTCTTTGCCGGCGGTGGCGGCCGGCGCGCCCTGGCCCAGGGCCCGTTTGAGCGTGGCCTGCACGCCGAGCGCCGCCATCTTTCCGGGGTACTGGGTGGCATCGGCGGCGAAGACACCACTCTTGACGTCACCGATGCCCTGGCAGCTTCCGTCGATGGTGAAGACGGGTGCCTGCTTCGCCTTGCCGGCCGCCGTCAGCGCCGCGTAGGCACCCCGGCCGGCCGGTTCGTTGATGGTGTAGACCACGTTGATGTCGGGGTTGATCGACAGGCACCGCTCCATCGCCGTGCGGCCACCGTCGATGGCTCCCTGGGTGGGCAGGTGACAGACGATCTGGTAGTCGCCACCCGAGCCGCCCTTGTACTTGCCGGTCTTGGCCTCCTGGCCGTTGAGGTTGGGGTTGCCGGGGTCGATGCCCATCCCCTTGAGAAAGCCGTGGTCACGGTTGATGTCGACCGACACGACCTGGTCGTTGAACAGGTCGAGCATGGCGATGACGGCCTTCTTGCCCTTGAGGCTCGCCGCGGCGTACTGGCCGATCAGCTTCCCCGCCTGCTCGTTGTCGGTGGCGAAGGTGGTGTCGGCCGTGTTCTGCGGGTTGAGCGCGGTGTCGAGGGCCGCGACGAAGAGCCCTTCCGACTTCGCTTGGCGCAGAGCGGCGTTGACGGCGTCGCCGTTCGTCGTGATCAAGATGCCCTTGTCGCCGCGGGCGATCGCGGTGTAGATCGCGGTGATCTGGTTCTGGGTGTCACCGTCGACGGTGCCGGCGGCGACCGAGAGTCGGACGCCCAACTTGTCCGCCTCCGCCTGCGCGTCGTCCTTCATCGCCACGAAGTACGGGTTCGTCTGGGTCTTGAGGATCAACGAGACGCCGATGCGGTTGTCGGACGAGGCGCACCCGGCCACCACGCCACCGGTCAGCAGCGCGACTCCAGCAGCCAGAAGAGACCGACGAACGACCCTGCTCGCGGCGTGAGGTGTGACCCGACCGTGTCTGATACGAGCCTCCATGTGATCATGACGCCGACTTCAAGGTGTTTGTGACGCTATTGCCCCGCTTCCAACGGTGTCAATCAATTCAGGGTCTTCCAACGCCTCCGCAACCAGGTTGAGACAATGGCGTCATGGACTACGACGTCGAGACCGTTCGATCGCACTTCCCCTCCCTGCGGGCCGGGGTCGCCCACTTCGACGGGCCCGGCGGCTCCCAGACCCCGGATGCCGTTGCCGCCGCCATGGCGGGCACGCTGACCTCCTCGATCTCCAACCGTGGCACGGTGACCGAGTCGGAGCGCCGGGCCGACTCCGTCGTCAAGCAGGCCCGGGCCGCGATGGGTGACCTGTTGGCAGCCGACCCGGCTGGAGTGGTGTTCGGCCGGTCAGCCACCGAGCTGACCTTCCACCTCGCTCGCACCCTGTCTCGAGGATGGTCGACCGAAGACGAGGTCGTCGTCAGCCGCCTCGACCACGACGCCAACATCCGACCGTGGGTGATCGCGGCAGAAAGGGCGGGAGCGACGGTGCGCTGGGTCGAGTTCGACCCTGCCACAGGCGAGCTCGACCCTTCGGCCCTTGACGAGGTGGTCACCGACCACACCCGCCTGGTCGCCATCACCGGAGCCTCGAACCTCATCGGCACTCGACCCGAGCTGGCGGCCCTGGCGGAGATCGTGCACGAGGCGGGGGCACTGTTCTGGGTGGACGGCGTACACGCCAGCGCCCACGTGCTCACCGACCTCGAGGCGAGCGGAGCCGACTTCTGGGTGTGTTCGCCCTACAAGTTCCTCGGCCCACACCTGGGCGTGCTCGCCGCAGCGCCAGCCCTGCTCGAAGAGCTGCACCCCGACAAGCTGCTGCCCTCCTCGGATGCGGTTCCGGAGCGGTTCGAGCTCGGCACCCTTCCGTACGAGCTGCTCGCCGGCACGACGGCCGCCGTCGACTTCCTGGCCGGCCTCGCGGCATCCGAGGTGAATACCGCCACGCCGGAAGGTCGCCGGGCCCGTCTGGTGGCCTCTTTCGCGGCTCTCGAGCAGCACGAGGACGCCCTGCTGGAGCGGCTCGACGCCGAGCTGCGCTCCCTGCCAGGGGTGACCGTGCACAGCAACGCGAAGCGGCGAACCCCGACGCTGCTCTTCACCGCCGCAGGGCATGACCCGCAGGAGATCCGCGGCGGCCTCGCGCAGCTCGGAGTCAATGCGCCCGCGGGGCACTTCTACGCCTGGGAGTGCAGCCACCATCTGGGGTTGGGATCCACCGGTGGCGTGCGGGTGGGCCTGGCGCCCTACACGAACGACGACGACATCGAGCGCCTCGTCACAGGGCTCCGGTCGATCATGACCGGTTGAGCACAGCCCTTCCGCCTCGGCACTTGCTGCCCGGGCCGCTTGTGACGTGCCGACGTCGTTGACCCGGCCTCCCGCGAGGCAGGACAGTCGGAGTGCGGCTTCCGACGACATCGTGGGCCTCGACCGGAGGAGCCGAAACCCGCCGACCGCGGGCTTTCACCATCTCGCCGTTTCATGGAACCTGATTGCCGCACTGACGAGTTGGGAGTACCGACGGCCATGGCCCACCTGTTCTCGGTGATCATCTGTCGTTCGACCCGGGGCGCGCCAGCGTGAACCGACCGGTCATCGTGGAGCTGGATGCCTGCGTTCACCAGATCGGAACCCGCACGGTCGGGCCGGCCTCGTTCCGCGTCGGCCCAGGAGTCGTGCACGGTCTCGTCGGGCGGCAGGGCAGCGGCAAGACCACCCTGGTCAACCTGGTGACAGGACGGCTCAGACCGACGAGCGGCACCGTGCGCGTGTACGGCCGCCAGCCTCTGGCAGAGGGGGACGAACCCGAGACCGCCATCGGGTTCAGCCCGGACGAGGACCTCGTCGGCGCACTGTCGTCGACCGGCTACTGGAAGCTGCGCGCCACGGTTCTCGCCCGTCATGGCCGCGACGACAGGGAAGCCCTCGACCGTGCGGCCGGGCTCGCCGCCCGTCTCGCGGCGGCCTTGTCGACGCCACTCGGCCGCGGCAGCAGTGGCGGCGCACGACGTGCCGCGCAGGTGGTGGCGGCGCTGATGCACGCACCGCCCCTCATCGTTCTCGACGAGCCGGCGGCGGGGCTCGACCCCGTCTCGGCGGTCACGCTGGGGCAGATCCTCCGTGAGCACGCCGCCGCCGGGGCCGGCATCCTCGTCGCCACCCCCGACCTCGCTTGGGCCAGGCGGTTCACCCATACGGTCTCGGTCGTGAGCGCCGGCAGCGTTGCCGCAACACGTCCTTCGGCTCAGGCGCTCGGACCCACGCCGACGACCGTTGTGCACGATGGGTTCTGGGCCGCAGCCGAAGCCTTTGTGGATGAGCTCGACTCGCCCGAAGCAGATTCCGAGAGCCCTGCCGACTGACGTCCACCCCCCCACGACGCCGGTCATTCGGCCGCAGAACGTGCCGAGGGGCCACGCAACCGTGCGTGGCCCCTCGGTGGTGCCTCAGCTGCCGTCGCTCGTCACCAACACTCGATGCAGACCTTGTGCTTGCCGTTCGGTGTCGCCTCGGCCCCGGCCATTGGCGACACCAGCAGCCCCAGCAGTGCCAGCGAGACGACCGTCGTGAGTTTGCGCATTCGATTTCTCCCCTGTGCGTTGAGCCTGGTCCGGCTGCCCGGTGAGCGCCGGTGAGCACACCATCGCAGAGGGCCAACGGCGACAACAGAGGCAGAACCTGCCGTGGCAGCAAGTGCCTCTCCGGCCCTGTGTCGCCACGACCCACCCCCCAGCGCGGCGGGACTCGCTTGCTCGGCGAGAGGGTGCTCCAGCGACCGCGGGCTGTCGTTGCCTAGAGTGGCCACACCAGCCTTCTGTCGGGGGAGGACGATCGAACGCGTGCCCGGCGCCCGTTCTGGCGCTGCGACCACGCGGTTTCGGAAGGACAATCGGATGCCGGGGAGCACAGGCCCAGTCAGCCCGCACTGGGGTGTCGGCGCGCGACCTCTGCGCGCCACCGAGATCTCGCCCCACGAGCTGGCCGTCTATGAGCACGTTCTCTTCACCGACACCTGGTCGCTCGAGAGCGTCGGCGACGTCCTGGTCGCCAACGACGCGGATGACACCGGCGACGCGGGTGACACCGCAGAGACACGCGGAACTGACCGCGCTGCGGCCGTCCTGGCGTCCCTGGTCGAGCGCAACCTGCTGCGCCCCTCTCAGCAGGACGAGAGCCGGCTGGTGCCCTCGTCGCCCCTTGTGGGGCTGGGTCGGGTCGCGAGCGCGGCCGAGCAGGATCTGTTGGAGCGCACGCAGTACGCGCACCATCTGCGGATGCTGACCAGCTCGCTGATGGAACGCTTCGAGGAGCAGCGCTCGGCCCGTAGCGCCGAGGGCTACGAGGTGCTCAGTGGCCGTGATGCCACGGTTACCCGGGTGAGTGAGCTGTTGCGCGGTGCACGGTCGAGCGTCGACACCGTGGTGACGACCCCACCCAGCGAGCGAGCGCTCGAGCAGGCTCGGATCGGTGACCTGACCCTGCTCGAACGCGGGATCGCTGCGCGAGGCCTCTACCTCGAGAGCCATCGGCGGCAGTCGCCCCGGCTGCGGGACCACCTCACGTGGCTGTCGGGGCTCGGCGCCCAGGTTCGGGTCGCGGGGATGCTGCCAGTGCGGTTCATGCTGATCGACCGCGCGGTGGCGGTGGTGGCGGTGCGAGCCGATGACAGCTCGCCCGGGGCGGTCATCGTGCACACGGAGGGTCTGGTGCACCTGACGAGCGCCCTCTTCGAGATGGTCTGGGAGTCGGCGGTCGATGTCGCTGACCTCGACGTTCGGTCTCGGGGCCGGACCGGCGGCGGGCCATCCGGCAGTGCATCCAGAGCGGCATCCGGAGGGGCCTCCGGCGATGCCGCGGGCGGGTCAGATCGTGCGGCTGACCGTCCCTCGCAGAGCCCGGCGACGGAGGTGGTGCTGGGCGAGCTCGAGATCGCCGTGCTGCGCCTGATGGCCAAGGGCAACAAGGACCTCGCCGTCAGCCGTCGGACCGGGTTGTCGGTGCGGTCGGTGCGCCGCCTCGTCGCCACCCTCAGCGAGCAGGTGGGCGCCGAGAGTCGTTTCGAGCTGGCGTTGCGCTGCCGCGAACGGGGCCTCATCTGAACGGTCTCGGCCACAATCGGCGTGAACCCGACGGGGTTCTCGCGATTCTGTTCTGATGGAAGGCATGAGCCCACGCCCGAAGCCCGAGCCCGCACCCCCCGGCAAGGAGTCGGTGTGGGACTACCCGCGCCCGCCCGCCGTCGAGCCAACGAGCGAGCTCGTCGAGGTGCGCCTCGGCGGAGTGCTCGTGGTGAGCACGCGTGGCGCCCTGCGCGTGCTCGAGACGAGCCACCCGCCGACGTACTACCTGCCCGAGGCTGACTTCGCCCCGGGGGTGCTTCGGCCGACGGAGGGCTCGACGGTCTGCGAGTGGAAGGGCCGAGCAGACTACTTCGATGTGGTGGCCGGAGCCGCGACGGCCAAGCGCGCCGGCTGGCACTACCCCGACCCGGTGCCTGGCTACGAGCTTCTTCGCGGCCACGTGGCCCTGATGCCGGGCCAGATGGGCTCGTGCCAGGTCGACGGCGAGGCGGTGCGGGCTCAGGAGGGCGGCTTCTACGGCGGCTGGATCACCGACCGGGTCGTCGGCCCGTTCAAGGGCAGTCCCGGCAGCTGGGGCTGGTGACCGCTGCACGCGACGGGCACCATGGTCACCGAAGTGGTTCCGGCGAGAAGGGCAAACCATGCGGCTGACGATAATCGGTACCGGCGCGATCGGCGGCTACTTCGGCGGCCGCCTGGCGGCATCCGGACACGACGTGACGTTCGTGGCCCGGGGTGAGCACCTCGCCGCGCTACGTCGCGACGGGCTCCGGGTCGAGAGCCATCTCGGTGACGTGGTGCTCGACCACGTGACTGCGACCGACGACGCCTCGGGCATCGGCCCGGTCGATGTGGTGCTGGTGGCGGTCAAGACGTGGCAGCTCGCCGACGTGCTGCCGATGCTGCCCTCGTTGGTGGGCGAGCACACGGCCGTCGTCACGACGCAGAACGGGGTGGAGGCTCCCGACCGGGTCGCGGGGGTCGTGGGCCGCGAGGCTGTGCTGCCGGGGGTCGCGAAGATCATCGCCTGGGTCGAAGGGCCGGGGCGCATCGCCCACCGGGCCGGGGCGGCGACCCTCGCCTTCGCGGAGTGGAACGATGACCCGAGCGAGCGGGTCGCGACACTGCGGGCGGCGCTGGGCGACGCCTCCGTGGAATCGCCTGTGCCGCAGAACATCTGGGTCGAGCTGTGGTCAAAGATGCTGTTCGTGGTGCCGTTCGGTGAGCTCGGTGCCGCGCTCGACCTGCCCATCGGTGAGCTGCGCTCGGGCGAGAACACGCGCCTGCTGCTCGAGTGGGCGATGGGTGAGATCGACGGTGTGGCCCGGGCGTCGGGAGTCGCCCTACCCGACTCGGTCGTCGACGACACGATGGCCTTCGTCGACGCCATGCCGGCCGAGGCCACATCGTCGCTGCAGCGCGACCTACTGGGAGGCCGTCCGTCCGAGCTCGACGCATGGACCGGTGATGTCGTGCGGCTCGGCACCGCCCTCGGCGTCGACGTGCAGCTGCACCGGCTGCTCTACGAGGTGCTCAGACGGCGGCATCCGAACGCGTTGCCCTGAGCTCGCGGAGGGCGGCGACAGCGGCATCCGCGTCGGCCGTGATGAGGCTCATGTTGACCATCGCCGCGACCCTCGCCCCCGAGGCGGCCGCCGTGATGACCTGCGCTACGGGATCGGTGACGTTGCCGACGGCCCACACCCCGGCGACCTCGGTCGCGCCCATGGCGTCGGTCGGCAGGTGGGTGCCCATGCTGACGCCCATCATGTCCCACGACCGCGCCACCAGACCGAGGCCTTCGAGGCCGTCGAGACGCGCGGAGACCGGGGCGCCGACCACGACCGCACTGACGGCCACGGTCGACCCGTCATCGGCGTGGATGCCGTTGAGCCGGGTGCCGTCGCCCGCCACCGCCACGGCGCGGGCGGTCACTACGGTGACACCCAGGGCCTCGAGCTGTTCGCGTTGCGCGTTGTCGAGCGGCGCGTCGTGCTCGACGTAGGTTAGGTGGTCGGTCCACTGGCTCCACATCAGCGCCTGAAGCGCCGACGCGGGGCCGACACCGATGACGGCGACACGTCGGCCGCGCACCTCGTAGCCGTGGCAGTAGGGGCAGTGCAGCACTCCGGTGCCCCAGTGCTCGGCCAAACCGTCGATCTCGGGCAGCTCGTCACGCAGGCCGGTCGCGACGACGAGTCGCCGAGCCGACACGTCGCCCCCGGCAGCGAGCGTCACGACGAAACCGTCGCCCTCGGCGCGCGCCGACGACACCTCGTCACTCACGACCGCGTTGCCGTACTTCTCCACATCGGCCCGGCCGAGGCGCAGCAGCTCGAGCGGCGCCACCCCGTCGCGGGTCAGGTAGTTGTGCGCCTCGGCGGCGGGGGCGTTGCGCGGCTGGCCGCTGTCAACGACGAGCACGCTTCGCAGGGCGCGGCCGAGGGTCAGCGCGGTGCTCAGGCCGCCGGCCCCGCCGCCGATGACGACCACGTCGTAGCTCGAAGTGGATGCCGCTGGGCGGGGGTCTTGGTGGAGGGTGGGGTCGGGGTGGTGGGAGGTCATCTCGTGTTCCTTCGTTCTGGGGCGCCTCGTTCTCGGGCGGCTCGTGGTGGCGTTGGTCGCTGCCGTGCATCGTCACCCCGCTGAAGCGCTTCTGGCAAGAAGTGTTGCCGAAACAGCGAACACACCCGAGGATGGCGGGATGCACGAGAACCAGGCCGGGCGAGCCTCCGAGACCGCCGTCGGCGTCCCCGTCGGCACCCCTGTCAGCACCCCTGTCAGTACTGCTGAAACCCTTGCTGCGGTAGGTCCGCGCCTGCGGGCGCTGCGTCAGAAACGCGGGGTGACCCTGGCCGACCTCGCCGAGGCGACCGGCATCTCGGTCAGCACGCTCTCGCGTCTCGAGTCGGGGCAGCGGCGAGCGACCCTGCAGCTGTTGCTTCCTCTGGCCCAGGCCCACCGGGTTCCTCTCGACGACCTCGTGGGCGCGCCCCCGACGGGCGATCCGCGGATGCACCTCAAGCCGGTGGAACGTCACGGTCGCACCTACGTTCCCCTCACCCAGATGCCGGGTCCGCTCCAGGCCTTCAAGCTCGTCATTCGTCCTGGGCAGAGCCGAGCCGAGCCGAACCCTCGGGCCCACGAGGGGTTCGAGTGGCTCTATGTGCTGAGCGGTCGGCTGCGGCTCGTGCTGGGCGAGCACGACGTCGTGATGGGCAGCGGCGAGGCGGCCGAGTTCGACACCAGGGTGCCGCACTGGTTCGCCTGTGCCGACGACCGCCCGGTCGAATGCCTCTGCCTCTTCGGCAAGCAGGGTGAGCGGGTACACCTCACTGCTCGGCCCCGGCGCTGACAGCAGGCACGAGGGCCACCTGAAGCATCGGAACATCGGCCCGGCCTGGCTGGCAGTGGGTCAGCGACATACCCGGATCCGACGGGAGTCGAAGCGCTCAGCACGACATGCAGGTGCGCCTCCACGGCCCTTACCGTGATTGCTCTTGCCGGTGCTGACCTGGCGCTGCAGGCTGTAGCCACCCCGTCCGACCGGAGGCATCCATGGGCAAGCTGATCTACGCGGCCAACACCTCGCTCGACGGCTACGTCGAGGACAAGAGCGGCGCCTTCGACTGGTCCGTGCCCGACGAAGAGGTGCACGCGTTCTGGAACGAGCACGAGCGACGCATCGGCACCTCGCTCTACGGCCGCCGCATGTACGACACGATGCGCGTCTGGGAGAACGACGACTGGTTGACGAACGAGCCGGCGGTCGTTCGCGACTACGCCGAGGTCTGGCGCGACGCCGACAAGGTCGTCTACTCCTCGACGCTCGAACGGGTGTCGACGGCGCGCACGAGGATCGAGCGGCAGTTCGAGCCCGAGACGGTGCGACGGCTCAAGGAGGCGTCCAGCTCCGACCTGAGCATCGGCGGCGCGACCCTCGCCGCGCAGGCGTTTCGGCACGGGTTGGTCGACGAGTGCGTGCTGCTCCTGAGCCCAGTGCTCGTGGGCGGCGGCAAGCCGGCGCTGCCCAGCAGCGTACGACTCGACCTCGAGCTGCTGGACCATCGAAGGTTCGGCAATGGCGTGATCTACGTGCGCCACTCGATACGAAACGTACCTTCCTGAGCGGCACGCGACGCCACGCGACGCCTTCCTCCGGCCGTAGCGGGGGCCGCCGGTTGACCTCGCTCCGCTGAATCCAATAATCTCCATTCAGATCCAATATTCTCCAACAAATCTGGGCGGTAGGGGTGGCGGTGGGCCGGGAGCTGTTGGCAGGGCTCGATGTGGGCACGACCTCGTCCAAGGCCCTGCTCATGACCGCCGATGGCCAGGAGGTTGCGGTCGGGCGGGCACCGACGAGGTGGACCACCACCGAGCTCGGCGCCGAGACGTCGGCGGCGGCGATCCGCGACGGGGCTCGGCGGGCTCTCGCGGATGCCGTTGCGGCAGTGCCCGGTGACCGGGTCGTCGGGCTGGGGGTGACCTCCATGGCGGAGTCGGGGGTTCTCGTCGGAGCCGATGATGCGCCGGTGGCGCCGGTCATCGCCTGGCATGACCATCGCGACGCCGAGCAGCTGCGCGACCTGGTGAAGCAGCTGGGTGGTGAGCAGTTCTCGATACGAACCGGGCTGCCGTTGTGGACGCAGTGGAGCCTGACCAAGCATCGCTGGCTCGTCGACCACGTCCCCGGGGCGCGGGGTGCGGTGCGGCGCTACAACATCGCCGAGTGGGTGGCCCGCAGCCTGGGGGCACGACCGGTCACCGAGCTGTCCCTCGCTTCGCGCACGGGCTGGCTCGACCTCGCCACCGCCCGCCCGTGGGCTGAGTCGATGGCGTGGTCCGGAGCGCCGGAGCGCCTTCTCGGCGAGCTCGTCAGGGCAGGCACTGCGGTGGGCACCGCCGTCTGCCACGGCAACCTCGCCGCGGTCAACGGCGCCACGCTGACCATCGCGGGCCATGACCACCAAGCAGCCGTGGTCGGCGTGGGCAGCACCGGCGCCGGTGACGAGCTCGACTCGTGCGGCACTGCCGAGGCCTTCGTGCGTACCGTCGAGGCGGGGCTGGGCCCCGACGCGATCGCGGTGCTGACGAGGGCGGGCGTCACGGTGGGGTGGCACGTCATCGACAACCGCTGGAGCCTGCTGGGGGCGACCCAGGGCGGTCTCATCCTCGGCCGAGTTCTCTCGCATCTCGGCGTCGACCGCGCCGGCCTGGCCACTCTCGATGCTGCCGCCCTGTCTGCAACCGACGACCCGGCGTCTCTGCAGGTCGCCGACGACGCCGACGTGGTGATCGCGCCGGGCGCCGACCCGGGTCAGGTGTGGCGGGCCGCCACCGTGCTGGTCACCGCCCAGGCGAGGCGGCTGAGCGACACCCTCGACCGCGCGTCCGGCCCACGACGCGAGCTCGTCGTGGCGGGTGGATGGACCAACAGCGCCATGCTGATGGCCGCCAAGGCTGCGGCGTTCGGCCCGCTGCGAACGGCAGTCACCAACGAGGCAGGTGCACGTGGCGCAGCGTTGCTCGCCGGTCTCGCCGGCGGCGTCTACTCCTCGTACGCCGACCTGCCGAACCACGCCCGACCGGACGGGCCGGCGGCCACGCCCCAGCCTGCCGACGCCAGCCACGCCAGCCACGCCACCGTGAGCGGCAGCCGGTCATGATCGTCACCCTGACCCTCAACCCCAGCCTCGACCTGACCTACCTCCTCGCCGAGACCGCGGTCGGGCAGGTCGAGGTGCACCGGGCCACGACGGCGACGATCGAGGCCAGCGGAAAGGGCGTGAACGTCTCGCGCGCCCTGCACGCCAACGGCCGGCGCACCGTCGCCGTCCTCCCGCTCGGTGGCACCACCGGGCACCACCTCGCCGAGCTGCTGGGCACCGACGGCGTCCCGTTCCGCAGCACCACGCAGCGGTCAGACACCCGCATCAACACCACGCTCGCTGTCGACGGCGGTCACACGGCGAAGGTGAACGGTCCGGGCGGGCACCTGACGGATGCCGACCTGGCCGCCCTGAAGCGAGAGGTGGATGCCGCACTGCGCGACGCGGCCACTGCCGACAGTGACCAGGGCGCCCCCGGTGCCGGCGGTGACCAGGGCGCCCCCGGTGCCGGCGGTGACCAGGGCGCCCCCGGTGCCGACAGTGACCAGGGCGCCCCCGGTGCCGGCGGTGACCAGGGCGCCCCCGGTGCCGGCGGTGACCAGGGCGCCCCCGGTGCCGGCGGTGACCAAGAGCTGTGGTTGGCGGTCTGCGGATCCCTTCCGCCCGGAGTCGACCCGGCCGTGGTCGGCGAGTTCGTGACGCTCGCGCACGCTCGCGGCGCCCGCTGCGCCATCGACGCCTCCGGGCCCGCCCTCGCCGCCGCGATCTCGGCCGGGGCCGACCTGCTCGCCCCGAACCGGCTCGAGCTGGCAGAGGTCGCTGTGGCGGCGACCGCCGCCCAGACCGTCCATGACCTGGCCTCGGTCGCTCTCGACGTCGCTGCGGCCACCGGCGCAGCGCTCCTGGTCAGCCTCGGCAAGGACGGTGCGCTCTTCACCGACGGCACCGTGGTCATCCACGGCCACGGCCCGGCGCTCACCCCGGTCAACACGGCCGGGGCCGGTGACGCGCTCCTGGCCGGTTGGCTGGCCGGGGCCTCGGCTCCAGCCGACCGGATGCAGCGCGCGATCCGCTGGGGACGGGCAGCCTGCCTGTCGTCGACCACGGTCGCCGGCCCCGTTTCCGACCTGCCCCACCCGTCAGCCCTGTCCGACCCCGCCGACCGCTTCACCACGGTGGAGATCGACACCATCCGCCCCCATCCCGCCGGAGGGAACAGAGCATGAGCACCAACCGTCGTGTCGTCGTCACTGCCGTCGAAGCCATGGAGCTGCGGGAGGAACCCACGCCAGAGCCTGCGCCGGGTGAGGTCCGGGTCCGCACCACCTACATCGGGGTGTGTGGCTCCGACACCCACGCGTACCACGGTCGTCACCCGTTCATCCCGATCCCCTACCTACCCGGGCACGAGGCCACCGGGGTCGTCGAGGCGCTCGGCGACGGCGTCCACGGGGTCGAGATCGGTGCGCGGGTCGTCGTCGAACCCACCCTGCCCTGCTGGGAGTGCAAGCCCTGCCGCAACGGCCACGAGAACCTGTGCGAGAACCTGCAGTTCTTCGGATGCGGCTACCCGCAGGGCGGGATGGCCGACGCGTTCGTCATCCGCGCCGACCGGCTGCACGGCATCCCCGACAACCTCAGCGACCTCGACGCGGCACTCATCGAGCCCCTCTCGACCCCCGTGCACGCCGCACGCCTCAGCGGACCCCTGAACGGGCGAACCGTCGCGATCCTCGGGGCCGGCACCATCGGGCTGCTCATGCTCGCGGTCGCCCGCTGGTCGGGGGCAGCCAGGGTCGTCGTCACCGACCGCCTCCCGGCCAAGCGCGAGGCGGCGCTGCGACTCGGCGCCGACGCCGTGGTCGACGCGGCCGCGCCAGAGGTGGCCGCCCGGGTTCGGGCCGCCCTGGGTGAAAGCGCCGACGTGGTGTTCGACTGCGTTGCCGTCAAGGCCACCACGTTGGCCGCCATCGAGATGGCCCTGAAGGGCGGCACCGTCGTCATCGTCGGCGTACCGGCCACCGACTTCGAGCTGCCGGTGCGCATCATCCAAGACCAGCAGATCCGCATCCAGGGCAGCGCGACCTACGTGCCGCAGGACTACGCCACCGCGATCGAGATGATCCAGGCCGGAGCCGTGTGCTCTGACGACTACATCACCGGTGAGTACCCCCTCGAGCAGGCAGCGCAGGCGTTCGACGCCTCGACGAGCGGCGAGCACATCAAGGTGCTGATCCGCCCGTGAGTCCCGCCGACCCCGCGTCCGGTGAACGAGAGCGGCGGCCGGTTCCCGGCCGACACGCCGCCATCCTCGCCGCCCTGCGAACCCGCGGGCAGATCAAGGCCGTCCGCCTGGCCGACGAGCTCGGCGTCACGCACGAGACCATCCGCAAAGATCTGCTCACCCTCGAGTCGCACGGTCTGTTGCGGCGCGTCCACGGCGGCGCTGTGCCCGTCGAGACCCTCACCTACGAGCCCCGCATCTCGGCGCGGACGTCCATGACCGCAGAGAAGCAGCGGATCGCGGCCGCCGCCACCCACCTCCTCCCACCGGCCGGCGCCGTGCTCATCGACTCCGGAACCACAACCGCCGCACTCGTCGCCACCATCCCGGCCGGCTCGACCCTCGTCGCGGTCACCAACGCCCTCCCCATCGCCCTGGCTCTCCTGGCCCACCCGCAGCTCACGGTCCACCTGCTCGGTGGGCGGGTTCGCCGCACGACGATGGCCTCAGTGGATACGTGGGCCTTGCGCGAGCTCAGAGAGATCCGGGCTGACGTCGCCTTCGTCGGCACCAACGCGTTCTCACTCACCCACGGGCTCAGCACCCCCGACTCGGCCGAAGCCGCCGTGAAGGCCGCGATGATCGAGTCGGCCCGGCTCACCGTGCTGCTCGCCGACCACACGAAGTTCGGGCGCGAGTCCGTCTTCAGGTACGCCGACCTCGACGCCATCGACGTCCTGGTCACCGACGAGGGCCTGCGCCCCAGCGACGCCGCAGCAATGAGGTCCGAGGCAGGCATCGAGGTCCTCCGCGTCTAGCGGAGCTAGACCCACTCAACCTGACCTACCTAGCGTGACCTGCCCGGCGTGGCCCCAGGCTGGCCTGCCCGATTGGACCCTACCCTTACGTGAGGGTAGAGTCGCGGCTCGTCCAACCAGCTCGAGGAGTCCTGTGACCGAGGCCCGAACTCCCATCGATCTCCTACAGATCGGTGACGTCGCCGACCGCACCGGCCTCAGTCTGCGCACGATTCGTCACTACGAGGAGGTCGGGCTGCTGCCGGAGCCGCAGCGCAGCTCTGGAGGCTTCCGCCTCTACACGCAGGAAGCCATCGAGCGTCTGCTGCTCATCAAGCGGATGAAGCCGCTCGACTTCACCCTCGATGAGATGCGCGACCTCATCGACGTCCGCGACCAGCTTGCGAGCCCGCGCCTGTCTCGAGCAGCGCGCGCCGACCTCACCCAGCGGCTGCGCACCTACCACGCGCTCGTCGAGCACAGCCTCGCCGGGCTTCGCGAGCGCGCCGCCAGCGCCGAGGCCTTCGCCCGCCAGCTCGGCGACGAGATCGACTGACCACCGCCTGGTCACCGCACTGCCGACAGCGCAGTCCCGAACCCGTCCCGCGCTCCTTCCCGGATGCCGTGTCGCCACGTCCAGCTCCGCCGCGCCAGCGCGGCGCCTCCCCCCACCAGCAGGAGATCACCCATGACCCACGTACGGCCCACGCCCGGCGCCGAACCGCCCACCGACGGCGCCCGCCGCTCGGGTCGTCGCGCTGGTCGTCGCGAGGCCGGGTCTGACCTACCGTTCCCGCACGAGGCCGATGTGACGTCGGTGCGAGCCACGCTGCGCTCACCCCGTCGGCTGCGCATCGAGGTACTGGCCGGCCTCGTCGTCGCGTTGGCCTTGATTCCCGAGGCCATCTCGTTCTCGATCATCGCCGGCGTCGACCCCCGTGTGGGGCTCTTCGCCTCGTTCACGATGGCGGTCTCGATCGCCTTCCTGGGCGGGCGCCCCGCCATGATCTCCGCCGCGACCGGAGCGGTCGCCCTCGTCATCGCACCGGTGGTGCGCGAGCACGGGATGGACTACTTCATCGCCACCGTCATCCTGGCCGGGGTGATCCAGATCGTCCTCGGACTGCTCGGGGTGGCCCGGCTGATGCGCTTCATCCCGCGCTCGGTCATGGTCGGGTTCGTCAACGCCCTCGCCATTCTCATCTTCCTGGCGCAGGTACCGCACCTGGTCGGCGTTCCGTGGGTGGTCTACCCGCTGGTCGCGGTCGGGATCGCGGTCATGGTGTTCCTGCCGCGGGTCACCACGGCAGTGCCGGCTCCGCTCGTCGCCATTCTCGCCCTGACGCTGTTCACCGTTCTCGCCGCGGTGGCGGTGCCGACCGTGGGCGACGAGGGACAGCTCCCCGAGAGCCTCCCCAGCCTCCTGCTCCCCCACGTGCCGCTCACTCTCGAGACCCTCTCGATCATCGCGCCGTACGCGCTGGCCATGGCGCTCGTCGGGTTGATGGAGTCGCTGATGACCGCCAAGCTCGTCGACGACATCACCGACACCCACTCCAACAAGACCCGTGAGGCCTGGGGCCAGGGCGCCGCAAACATCATCACGGGCTTCTTCGGTGGCATGGGCGGCTGCGCCATGATCGGCCAGACGATGATCAACGTGAAGGCCTCCCGGGCCCGCACCCGCATCTCGACCTTCCTCGCCGGAATGTTCCTGCTCATCCTCGTCGTCGGTCTCGGTGATGTCGTCGCCGTCATCCCCATGGCCGCCCTCGTGGCGGTCATGGTCATGGTCTCGGTCGGCACCTTCGACTGGCACAGCATCACTCCCTCCACCCTGCGCCGGATGCCGCGCAGCGAGACCCTGGTCATGCTCGCCACCGTCGCGGTCGTGGTGGTCACCCACAACCTCGCCATCGGTGTCATCGTCGGCGTGATCGTGGCGATGGTGCTGTTCGCCCGGCGCGTGGCCCACTTCACCAGCGTCGTCGACCTCGCCCACCCCGACCCCGACACCCGGGTCTACGCGGTGGTGGGCGAGCTGTTCTTCGCCTCCAGCAACGACCTCGTCACACAGTTCGACTACGTCGGTGACCCCGTCAACGTCATCATCGACCTGTCCCAGTCACACGTCTGGGACGCCTCGACCGTCGCGGCGCTCGACGCGATCACGACCAAGTACGCGGCCAAGGGAAAGACGGTGACGATCACCGGTCTCAACGACTCCAGCCAACAGCGTCACGACCGGCTGGCCGGGCACCTCTCGGGCGAGCACTGACGGCCGGTCATCCCTGGTGGGCCCTGCCCGGGTCTGACGGACGCGTGCATTAGGTTCTGCTGTCTGTGAGCTGGTGGGAGGAGATCGCGACACGATCGACTCCTGCCGTGGGCGTCGAGGCCGTCAGCCCGGCCCAGCTGACGGTCGTGCTCCTCGTGGCCCTCGTCGCGGTCGGACTGCCCCCGCTCTGGCGGGTCGTGAGACTCGCCGTGACACTCGCGCACGAGCTGGGCCACGCGGCCGTCGGCATCGCGGTAGGCCGCACCTTCACCGGCTTCGTGCTGCGCGGCGACATGTCGGGCCATGCGGTGACCCGCGGCCCGGTGCGCGGCCCGGGTCGGGTGGCCACGACGTGGGCCGGCTACCCCATGCCCGCCCTCGTCGGTGCGAGCGTCATCTGGCTCGCCGGACGCGGGTGGTCGGCGCCGGTCGTCACGGCTGCCCTTGTCGTGCTGGCGCTGGCCCTGATCCGGGTGCGGTCGTTCTTGACCGCGTTGGTCATGGTGGTCTCGATCGGGGCCACGGTCGCCCTCTGGTGGTGGCGCAACGACGCGCTGCAGCCTCAGGCGCTCTTCGGCGTCGGCGTCGTGTTGCTGGTCGGTGGGGGGCGCCACCTGCTCGCTGTCGTGCGAGACCGCGGGCGTGACAGCGACCCGGCGGTGCTCGCCTGGCTCACCCGAGTGCCACGGACGATGTGGAACGCCTCGTTCATCATCGTCTTCGCCCTGGCCACCTGGCTGGTCGCCGCCGAGGTCGTCACCATCGTGCGCTGACGGGGCCACGCGCCTCCCGACGGCTCAGCGGCATCCCCCAACCCCACCGCACCCACTTCCTGAGCGGCACGCGGCCGGTGTCGAGAATCGTCTGAGACTCAGCTGGCAGAGTCCGCTGAGGGCTCGTGCTCACCTCCTGAAAGCGCGCATAGGGTCTCAGCCTGGAGCGCCCACGCGATTCCGTGACAGCGCGAAACTACGGCCAGGGGCCCGCCTGCACACCCGAATCTCTGGACCTGCTGGCACCGATCGCTACGATAGGTCGCTGTCGCGACCTCGGCGGGGCTTGATGACCGTGCGGGCTGAAACGTCGACTTTCTCTCAAGAAAGGACGGCGTCATGCCGCGTACCTCAATGTCGACTCCTCAGCCTCGCTCCTTCCCGCTCGTCACCGCGCACCATGACGGCTCGCGCCGCTACGTCTCGGACCCCTACCCGCGCGTGGGGGATGCGATCACCTTGCGGGTTCACGTCGCCGCCGAACTCGGAGCGACGCGCGTAGCGCTGCGCAGCACCCCCGACGGGGACCAGCACTTCGAGGCCTGCGCGCAGGAACCAGGCAGTCACTGGTGGTCGGTAGCCGTTCCCATGGTCAATACCCAGCTGGGGTATCGCTTCCTGATCGACACCTCCACCGGCGCCCTGACGCTCAACGCGACGGGCCTGCACGCTCGCGAGGTCACCGACGCGCACGACTTCCGGGTCAGCACCGACCCCGCCCCACCGGAATGGACCCGCCGGGCCGTCTTCTACGAGATCTTCCTGGACCGGTTCGCGAAAGGAGAGGCAGCCACCCCAGCGGGCGAGCCACTGCCCGGCTGGGCCATCCTCACCGAGTGGGACGAACCGGTCGCACACGGCACCCCGAACGGGGTGCGCCAGCTCTACGGCGGTGACCTGCCCGGAGTCGAGCAGCACCTTGGCTACCTTCACGACCTTGGCGTCACCACGATCTACCTCACCCCGTTCTTCCCGGCCGGCAGCAACCACCGCTACGACGCCTCGAGCTTCGACGTCGTCGACCCCCTCTTGGGCGGTGATGAGGCACTCAAGCGTCTGACCAACGCCGCGCACGCCAAGCACATGATGGTCATCGGGGACCTGACACTGAACCACACCGGTGAGAACCACGCCTGGTTTCGCAACGCCACCGCGGATGCCACCTCGCCGGAGGCCGGCTTCTACCTGTTCTCCCACCACCCCGTCCGGTACGAGTGCTTCGGTGGGGTCCGCTCCATGCCCAAGCTCGACCATCGCAGCGACATTCTGCGCCGCAGGCTCTTCGAGGGCGCAGGTTCGGTCGTGGACCGCTACCTGACCTCGTTCGGCCTCGACGGGTGGCGCATCGACGTCGCCCAGTCTGCTGGCTACTCCGGCCCCTCCAACCGCACCCTGACAACGGCGGCCCAAACCGTCGCCACAGCTCAAGCCGCCCGGCCCGAGGCCTACGTGGTGGCCGAGCACCAGTTCGACGCCAGCTCCGCCCTGGCCGGCAACGCCTGGCACGGCACCATGGCCTACGCCGCGTTCACCCGCCCCCTCTGGTCCTGGCTCGCGGAAACAGACATCGACCGCCACTGGGGAGCCCCCGGTGGCCACCGCCCTTACACCGGCTCGGAGATGGCTCACGTGATCGATGACTTCAACGGTCTGATTCCCTGGCGATCGCGCATCCACAGCCTGCTGCTGCTCGACTCGCACGACACCCCACGACTACTGAGCATCATCGGCCGCGACCGCTACCTGGTTGCCCTCGGGCTACTCATGACCATGCCCGGCATCCCCATGATCTTCGCCGGTGACGAGATCGGCACCACGGGAGCCAATCTCGAAGAGGGCCGCCAACCCTTCCGCTGGGACCCGGTCACGTGGGACCACGACCTGCGGCGCCGTCACCAAGAGCTCATCCACCTTCGCAGGACCCTTCCCGCGCTGTACGAGGGCGGGTTCCGGTGGCTGCACACCAGCGACGACGTCGTCATCTTCGAACGAGCCACCGCCGAGCAGGTCGTCATCGTCCAAGCGGCCCGACGCTCGCACGCGCCCATCCCCTGCCCGATCGCGGCTATCGGGCTGCTCGGATCCGACGACCTCACCGCCGGTGCGAACTTTCCCGCCACCGGCCCGGCCCTGCAGCTGTGGTCCACTACCCGAGCCATCAGCGGGCAGGACTGACATGCACCACACCCTCAAGCGACTCGACGACCTGGCGGCCTACCTTCGTGCCGACCCGGCGGTGCTCGCCGTCCTGGGACTGGGGTCGGCCGGGGAACAGACCGAGCGTTTCGATGACCACTCAGACATCGACTTCTTCGTCATCGTCGCCGACCAGGCCACCAAGCAGCGCTACCTCGCCTCCATCCACTGGCTCAGCGGCTTCGGTGGGCGTGTCAGCTACGACTTCGTCAATGATCCCAACGGTCGCAAGGCGCTCTTTCAGGACGGGCTCTTCCTCGAGTACGCGATCTTCACTACCCCGGAGCTGAAGAGCATCCCGTTGCACGGCGCCCGGGTCGTGTGGAGCCGGCCCCTCTTCGCGCAGCACGAGACCACAGCCCCACCGGTACCAGTTTTGAAGACCATGGACATCCACCTCAACGAGGCCATGACCAACCTCTTCGTCGGTCTCCACCGCGAGCTGCGAGGGGAGCGGCTGACCGCGATGAGGTTCATCCAGGTCTACGCCGTTGACCAGATAATCGCCCTCGAGCGCCTCAACCCCACCACGGTCTCATTTCAACCAGACCCCTTCGAAGCCACTCGGCGCGTGGAACGCGCATCCCGCGACAGGCAGCTGCCTCTGCACGACATGGCCCCCGGATACAGCCACAACGCCCGTGCCGCCCAGGCGAGTCTGAACTGGCTTCAGCAGTTTTACGAACCTGATCCCGCGATCACCACCGCGACCCAGGAACTGATCGACCGAAGTCGCCGGGTCGATCCGACGGGAGATGTTTCTGGCACATGACTCTCAGAGGTTGCCGGCGGACGGCCTACGGCCAGCGCCGGTGACCGCAGGACGCTCACACCCGTTCGACGCGGTCGGCCTGTGGCCCTCGATCGCTCTGTCGCACCTGGTAGCGGACCCGATCGCCCTGGTACAGCGGCTCGGTGCCTCTGATGACCGACACGTGAACGAACAGGTCCGCGCCTCCCGCGTCCGGGGAGATGAAGCCGAACCCCCGCTCTGCGTCGTAGCGCGCGACCACTCCCTCGCCGCCACGCGCCGGGACCTCGGATGCCTCCTGGTGTCCTGACCGATCGCGGGTCGTCGACATCGCGGGGGCGCGCCGCGGTGCCGAGCCGCGCGCGAGGCGCACGTCGCGAGCCTGCGGGCCCTTCTCGCTCACGACGGTGTCGTACGTCAACCGGTCTCCCTCGCCCAGCTCGGTCAGCCCGTCGGCCAGCGCCCGGAAGTGAACGAAGACGTCGGGGCCGCCCGACTCGGGGGTGATGAACCCGAAGCCCTTGTCTGCGTCGTACCAGGACACGGTGCCGTCCGCCCCGTCGGATGCCACGCCCTGCTCTACGGCCCGGGCTCCCAAGGGGAGCAGATGCTCAGCCTGCGGTCCCCTCTCCCCGTCGACGACGAGGAACGCCACCTGCTGCCCCTGCGAGACCACGCCGCCCCCCACGATGGCCGAACTGTGCACGAAGATCTCGGCCCCACCGCCGTCGGGCGTGATGAAGCCGTACCCCTTGGCCGGCTCGTACCAGGAGACGGTGCCGAGCACGCCCAGCGGGGTATCGCCGGCCTGGTCGGCCGTGACCCGGACGCGGCGTGCCTGCGGGCCGCGGTCCCCCTCGCCGATCTCGAACTCGACGACCTGCCCCTCCCGGAGCAGCTTCATCGCCGCGTCGCTGACGATCTCGGACGCATGAACGTACAGGTCCTCTGCCTCCTGCCCGAGGGCAATGAAGCCGAACCCCCGGTCGGCATCGAACCAGCGGACGGTTCCCTCGGTCACGGGTGACTCCTTCTCGAAACTACGGTCGGTGTTTCCCCAGTGTCCCCGACGCGACTGCGACAAGCACCCGGCGCCCGGCGGCATCCACGGCACCCCGGCCCCCGCCGCGCTCCTGATCGAGTCAGGGTCTTTGCTTCCGGCGACAAGGTGGCAGTCCCGGCCAGGTACGAAGGCTCGGCTGGGCGTGCACTCACGAAGATGCCGACCCGCCTCAACGGGGAGATGACTGTCGCGTTCTGGGGGCAGAGCCGCCCGCAAACGTACTCAGAGCGGCATGAGCGTGAAACTTGAGAGGGGACGCTGACATGCCGGTCGGTGGCTGGACGGACATAACGCGACGCGTTATGCTCGGCGGGTGATCAGGTCGTTCCGCGGCGCAACAACCGAACGACTCTGGTCACGACAACGCACCAAGAAGCTCGGCCCGCGGATCGAACGCACCGCGTTGCGCAAGCTCGTAATGCTCGACGCGGCCGAAACGCTGGACGACCTCGCGGTTCCCCCCGGCAACCGCCTCGAAGCCCTCAAGGCGGACCGCGCCGGGCAGCACAGCATCCGGATCAACCAGCAGTGGCGCATCTGTTTCGTCTGGACCCACGCCGGGCCCGAGGACGTCGAGATCGTCGACTACCACTAAGAGGAGGAGTCTCCCCATGACCAGCATCGCTCCCATTCACCCCGGGGAAGTCCTGCTCGAGGAGTTCCTCGACCCACTCGGGGTCACCCAGCACCACCTGGCCGTCTCCATCGGCGTACCCCCACGGCGGATAAACGAGATCGTGCACGGCAAGCGCCGCATCACCGCCGACACCGCCCTGCGCCTAGCCCGATACTTCGCCACCACCGACCGGTTCTGGCTCAACCTGCAGACCCGTTACGACCTTGAGATCGAGAAGGACAACCTCGGCGGCGTACTCGAGCAGATCCAGCCGCTACAGAGCGCCTGAGTCGCCCGTCCTGAGAGCAGCAGAAGCGGACGTGCCGTCCTCCACCCGGCTACAACCCATGAGATCCGGTCGAGGGTTGACTGGTTGCTTTACCGCGGTTACGGAGTTGCTGGCTAGTCTTCGCCGGCGTCGGGCGGGTGGAGCAACTCGTTCAGGGCTCGGAGACCGCTCTGGTCAGCGCCGTCCCATAACGCGAATCTGTCGTAGATCTCCTCATCGGGGAAGCAGTCGACGTGCACTGTGACCGGCCAGACGGACCGCACCCAGTCGAGGGCGTCGATGAGGTCGACGTCCTTGCGCAGTTGCAGCAGGATCCACGGACCCGTGCGACCTGAGGTCATATTAAGAACTGACCGGACGGGCACGGTTTTGAGCGTCTCGACGGTGGGCTGGTCGAGCGGCAGACCAAGGTCGGGGGCTTCAGCGTTGAGGCGGGCCTGTTCCAAGCGGTCCTGAAGGCTCGCGACGATCGTGTCCGTGCCGACCAAGTACGGCGGCTCTGTCAGGACTAGTTCGTAAGGGTTGGGTCCCCTGCGGAACACTGACCCGAGCTGGTAGCGCTGCGCCCGTCGTCTGCTACGTCGGAACGGTCCGGTGGGATCGGTGGTTATCGTGCCGACTGGTGTTTTGGGCGGGCCGGGGCTGTCAGCGCCGGCGAGAAGTGCCCGGATGGTCAGCGCGGGGTCGAACGGCGGGAGGCCTCCGCCCCGGTACAAGGACCCTTCAATGAGATCGAAGGGCAGCGGCCCGATCGCTCCTGCCTCTGAGGCGAGTGCCAGCTCACCCACGGACGTGAGGCGCACCTCGGTGTACTGGGCATCCGCGGGCCCATCACCGCAAATCGAACCAAAGTTGCCCCCGCCGTCGAGCAGTGGCAGGTGTCGCACCCAGCCCGCGGTGAGATCAGCCAGAATCTGCTGCGCGTACCGGGGGCCGACACCGGTCCGTGCGTCCACCAGTTCGAGCACGTCCGTGCTCGGCGCGTAAGGGCCATCCACGGCGGCCGTGCACTCCTGGACCGCGCGTAGCAGGTCAATCTCGACGGCGGTCAGCCCACTGGGCGACGGACGGCGTTGCGCGCTCACGCGGCCGCCGACGCCGGCAGAACGACCACGAGCCTGGACTCCTTGAACAACACGTCACGACAGGACGGTCGCGTGCCGACGAAGACGTCGAGCGGTCCCCACGAGGTGTCGACATGCGAGGGCGCCGCCCGGCTAAGGACGGCCACGCTCGAGTGCACGCCCACCATGGCAAGTGCGGCCACGAAACGCGGCAGGTCCGGGGTGTCGACGACCACGTCCAGGTCACGAGGCGTGCCCTGCCCCGTGAGGAGGCGGTGCGCGGTACCACCGACAATCACGAACCGGGCACCATGGCGGACCAACTCAACAGCAAGCCGCGCGGGACGGTCGCGAAGATAGGGCATGAGCTCACGATAGGGAACGCGGCACCGCCATGGCACCACACACACGGGGCTCGGCAGCGCCAAGAAGACGACCCTCCGAAACCCCTCATCGAGCCGCGAGACAAGACCAAAGCAACGTCCGCTAGTCCGACAGTTGAGGACGTTCGCGGCCCGTCCACCGCTGGCGACGGCTGGTCCAGAGGCGATTGTTCTGGGCACCCGCCGGTACGCCTCTCTCCACCCGCTCCGCCATGACGCAGCATGATCACCCAGCGGGGCCTGCGGCAGATCCATCTCCGTCTCGCGCCCTGGGCCGTCGGGGCGCCTTCTGTTGGGAACCGCTGACAAACCCCAAGGTGCCGGGGTTCACACTGCACACCACCGACGAATTGGGCCGTTTCGTTCAAAGTGCCGAGCACGTCTTTGCTCAGCCTTCGACGATTCTCCGCATCAAGGGCGCACCGATTGCGCGTCGCGCGGCGCGAAGCGCCGAGAAGGCCGGCGCGAACGTCGTGCCCGGGCCACACTCACCGCGACCACGACGAGGCCGGCGCTGCCGTAGGCGAACCCGGCCACCGGGGGCGAGGTCGTGGCGCCGTAGGCCAAGTAGGCCGCTACGGCCACGGCGAGCCATTCGAGCCGGCCGGCCATCACCGCCAACGCCACGAGCGGCAAGGCGTACCAGGGGTAGTTCGGAGTCGTCGCGAGCAGCAGCACGCCGAACAGCACGAGCGCGGGCAGCACGGCATCCTCTCGCGTGGCGGCGGTCCGGGAGACCCACCAGAGTGCCCAACCGGCTGTCACCGCCATGACCACGACGATGGCGGGCGTCAGCCACGCTGTGGGCAACACGAGTCCGAGCACCGCGGCCCGGCCGGCGTTGCCCTCCTCGGCCAGGTAGCCGGGCAGGTAGCCCAGCACCAGCGAGCCGGCAACGACCACGTGCGGGAGGTAGCTGACCGCCAACGTCACCACGGCGACCACCGGCGCAGGCAGGGCGCGCCTCAGGCGGTCGATCACTCCGGTTCCGCGCAGGGGGGCCAGCGCGGGCAGCATGACGAGCGGTGTCAGCTTCACGGATGCCGCGAGCCCCAGCAGCAGCCCGCCACCGACGAACGCGGCTCGGCGCCCCGACGCCGTCGTGAACACCCAGAGACCGGCCACCACGAGCGCGGCCGCCACGATGTCGACGTGGGCGCCGTTGCCGGCCTCGATCAGCACGGTCGGACAGCACGCCCACCACAACGCCCCGAGGGGGTCATCTCCGCGGCGGCGACGCCACAAGGCGAGCGCCCCCGCGATGAGCACGGCGATCGCGGCGCTGCCCACCTGGAGTCCACGCGTACCGAGCGACCACGGGGTCACCGCCGCGACGCCGGTGAACCAGGCCTGGGCGACTGGCGGGTAGATGGTGGGCACCCTCGGCCGGTTGATGCGGGTGCGTGGGTCGTCGCGCGCGAGAGTTAGCAGTGCGGCCCGGTCGGTCGGCAGGGGCCCCGTGGTGAACCCCGAGCGATCGCCTGGCCCGAGACCCGGGAACAGCACCGGGTCGCGCAGCTTCGCGAGCCGGTCGTCGAACGGGGCGTAGCGGTAGGGCGAGGTGCCCGACAGCTGCACCCGGCCGTCCCACACGTAGCGGTAGGCGTCGCTGCTCGTGCGCGGGACCACCAGGATGCCGGGCAGCTGCACGAGCGTCGCAACCGCCACAACGACCAGCACCGGTGTGCGCCAACGGAACTCACTCCGGCACATCCACCAGGTCGTGGCGAGGCAGACAACCCACAGCCCCAGCAGCAGCTGACCGAACCACGCCTGAAGGGCAGCGGTCTGACCCAGCGCCAGCACGATGGCGTACGTGCCGGCACACATGATCGCACCGATGACGACCCGCGCCCGCGCCCACATCCGACTAGCCCGCCTGCCGCAGGGCGACGAAGGCGCGGCCGTCGACCCTCCAGTCCTCCACCGGAACGAAGCCCACCAGGGCCGCGAGCTCGACGAGGCGTCGGGCGCCGATCACCGACCAGGGCAGCGGCGCCGACCGCCGCCCGTGCAGATCGTGCAGGGTCAGGGTCGTCAGCTCGTCGGCGTCGTCGTCGGGACTGATCTCGACGAGGGCCATGGCCCCGCCGCGCACCAGCTCGCGGCACCGTCGCAGCAGGCGGAGGGGGTCGCCGCCGATACCGATGTTGCCGTCGACGAGCAGCACCGTGCCCCAGCGCCCTTCGCCCGGGAGTCGGTCGTTGATGTCGCGGAAGAGCGCGCAGGCCCCCCGACGTGAGGTCTGGTCGACGGCGCTTCGGGAGATGTCGACACCCAGCACGGGGATGCCGCGGCTCGCGAGCGCCTCCACGAACCGCCCCGGGCCGCAGCCGATGTCGAGGACCGGCCCTTCGCAGCGGGACACGAACAGCTCGTCTGCGCCCGACATGCTCGACCACGCCGAGACGTCGAGAGGGCTGCACCCGGCGCCTGGTGACCAGCCGTCCTGGACCCGGTGCAGGGGACCGCGATGCACCCTGACCTCGACGCCACCCATGGCGGCGTCGAACAGGGTCGACGGGTGGCAGGGCGTCTCGGTGAGCCGGCGGTGCAGTCGACCGAATCGGCTGTCGGGTGCGATCCGGGCGACCTCACGGGCGTCGGCAGGCTCGTCGACGTCGAGAAGCCGGGGCAGCAACCGCACCCGCAACCCCAGCGACCGCAGTCGTTGCAGCTGGTCAGCGCCGGTGTGGTCGGTCGACATCGGTACGCCACGGATGGCGCCGGGCTGGGAGCGGCGCAGGCCGATGCACCAGTATCCCCCGTCGTGCGACATCCCGAGAACGGCATCGGCATCACCCCAGTCGATATCGAGGTCGACAGATCGCAGCTGTGGCGTGTCCATGCCGACGAGCAGGGTCGGTCGGTCGGGCGCATCGGTGAGCAGGTCGTCGAAGACGTTCTGCAGACGGTCGTCGAGCCCCTCCCCCCGTTGCGCAAGCACTCTCGCCTCGCGCGGAAGCCACGGCGTGACCGGCCCGTCCCACGCGATCACGGTCTGCTGCACAGCGTTGACCGCGACCGCCTCGGCGACCGCATCGAGGGTGTCGCGGATGGCCGCCGTGGCCAGCGCCGCCGCCTCCGCCGCTGTGAAGGTGGGCGTCAGTCGAGTCTTGACCCTGCCGGGCACCGGTGACTTCGCCAGCACCACGACCGTGTGGGTCGCGTCGGCTCGGGCGCGCATCGACACAGCCCTCATGGGGTCAGGGCTCATGGGGTCAGGGCTCGTGAAGTCGGGGCTCATGGGGTCAGGAGTCACCGGGCCAGCACCCTGCTCATGTCGCGAACCGCCCGCGCGGCGCCGAGCGGTGTGCCCGTCACCTTCGACCGCCCGGTGCGAGGGTGGTAGTCGACCTCCACCTGGGTGACCCGCCAGCCCGCCTCCGCCGCGCGCACCACGGTCTCGAGCGGGTAGCCCGATCGGCGGTCCTCGATGGCGAGGGCGAGCAGATCGGCGGTCGGGGCCAAGCGCATCGGCCCGACGTCTCTGAGCCGCAACCCCGTTCGCTGGCTCAACCGTTGGGCGACGACCCGGTTCGCGAAGCGGAGATGCCACGGCCACGCACCGCGCGTCAGCGGCATCCGGCGTGAGACCACGAGGTGCGCAAGCGCGGCATCACCACTCCGGTCTTGCAAAGAGGCTCTGTTCGGTTCACCGGACTGGTCACCCAACGCCGCGACCAGTCTCGAGAGCTGCCGTGGGTCGAGGCTCGCGTCGCAGTCCATGAAGGCCACGAGCGGGGCCGAGGAGGCGAGCAGGCCGGCATGACAGGCCGCTCCGTAACCCTGCTCGGGGGCCGATACGACGGTGGCACCCAGCCTGCGTGCGAGCTCGGCCGAGCCGTCGGTGGAGCCGTTGTCGACGACGATCGGGCGGGCCCAGCCCGGCATCCGGCCTAGCACCCAGGGCAGAGCCTGCACCTCGTCGAGGCACGGCAGCACGACATCGACAGCGGTCATGGTCTGACCCTAGGCAGCAGGGGGTTCCAGCGTCTTGGCTCGACGATTGCGAAACTCTTACGAGAAGGCGCCCCGGGCTGCTGGGCCCGCGGCGTCGGGCCTCCAGGGCCTAGGCTCGCAGGCATGGTGGCCACGGTGCTGCTCGTCGAGGACGACCCGACCGTGTCGGGTGTCGTCGAGGCATATCTGCGCAAGGCCGGCTACGACGCGGTGGTCACGAGCGACGGCGAAAGCGCGCTGCAGCAGTGGGTGCAGCGACGGCCCGACGTCGTCGTGCTCGACGTCATGCTTCCCGGTATGTCGGGGCTCGATGTGTTGCGACGACGTCGTGCCGACGACGACACCGCGGCCGTGATCATCCTGAGCGCGCGCGGCGATGAGGACGACCGGCTCGTCGGGCTGGATCTCGGCGCCGACGACTACATGGTCAAGCCGTTCAGCCCACGCGAGCTGCTCGGGCGCATCCAGGCCCTGCTTCGCCGCGTCGAGCGACTGGGGGCCACGTCGCTGCTGCCGACCCGGTTGCGGTGTGGGCCTCTCGAGGTCGACCTGCGCAGCCGTTCGGTGATCGTCGGTGAACGCCCGGTCACTCTCACCCACCGAGAGTTCGACCTGCTGGCCTACCTGATGACCCACCCTGGGGAGGCCTTCAGCAAGGAGGCCCTGATGCGCCGGGTCTGGGGTTGGGAGTTCGGTGACACCTCCACCGTGACGGTGCACGTGCGACGGCTGCGCGAGAAGATCGAGGTCGACCCGTCCGACCCCGCCCTGGTGCTCACGGTCCGCGGCGCCGGCTACCGGTTCGACGGGGGGGTGACCGTCGATGGGTGACATGGGTCAGATCGTGGTTCTGACCGCCGTCGCGTGCGCCGTCACGGCCCTGCTCGGCGGCCTCGCTCTGCAGGCAGTTCGCGCCCGCTCGTTGCTGTGGTCGATCGTGATCGCCGCGCTGGTACCGCTCGTGGCGGTGTCGGTGTCGGTGCTGCTCAACGTGCGACTGATGTTCATCTCGAGCCACGACTCCACCGCGGTGTCGGTGGCGCTGGCGTGCGCCACCGTCATCGGCGCGAGCCTGTCGTTCGTGCTCGGACGCCGCGTGGCCACCGACTCGCGCGAGCTCGCCACGGCTGTGCGTGACTTGGCGCTTCCGCGCCGACCGAGCTCTACGGCATCCGTCGAGGCCAAGGGCGCGTCGGTCGCGTCCTCCGAGATCAGCACGCTCGCGGCCGAGCTCGACCTGACTCGCACCCGACTGGAGTTGGCCCAGCAACGGGCCCGGGGCCTCGAGGACAGCCGCCGCGAGCTGGTGGCCTTCATGTCACACGACCTGCGCACGCCGATGGCCGGTCTGCGCGCGCTCGCGGAGGGACTCGAAGACGGCGTCATCGACGACCCGCCGGCTGCCCTCAGGCAGATGCGCCAGACGGTCGACCGGATGAACGGTCTGGTGAGCGACCTGTTCGAGCTGTCGCGCCTCCAGGCCGGCACGACGGCCGTCACTCCCCAACGCGCCATGGTCGGCCTCGCCGAGCTCGCCCAGGACATCGTGGCCGAGCTGGGCGCCCACGCCACTCAGCGCCAGGTGACACTACGACTCGACACCGCCTGTGACGATGACCGGCTCGCCGTGCGAGGCAACGGAGAAGAGCTCGCCCGGGCACTGACGAACCTGCTGGGCAACGCGATTCGCCACACCGCCCCGGGCGGCTCCGTCGTGCTGTCGGCCCGGCGCGCCGACGACGGGCAGATCCATCTGGCCGTGATCGACGAGTGCGGAGGCATCGATGCTGGAGACCTGGCGCGCCTGTTCGACATCGGTTGGCGCGGCGCGCCAGAGCGGGGCACGGCCGACGCCGGTGCCGGGCTGGGTCTCGCGATCGCCAAGGGCGTCATCGAGGCCCACGAGGGCTCCCTCGGGGTGTCGAACGTGCCTGGAGGATGCCGGTTCGACCTCCGGCTCCCCCGCCAGGGCGCCGAACCCGCCTGACGACAGCACCATCTGCGCGACGCGCGGCGCGACGCGCCAAAAGTGTCGGATTCACGACACCACCTGC
>NZ_MAST01000010.1 GCF_001758225.1 Humibacillus sp. DSM 29435
TTTTCAGCCCACGCGACAGCCCCCCGCAGCACCCGTCGATGAAATCTCCGGGCTAACCGAACAACCTCAAAGGATTACCCGCCGTACACCACCGATCAGGACTTGACCCAGCTAGAAGAGCAAGATGTCACGAGGACCCAGTCCACGTGGAATAGATGTGACAGACCAGTGAGCGCACAACTGCGGCGGACACTGGCAACCGCCCAGGCCAGCGGACCATCCCATGTGCACAGTTCCCTACGCCGCGCCCAACCGATCAACCCACGCCGAGTGCTCGGATCTTCCAGGCCCAAGGACCGTCGACCAGGAGGAAGCGCAAACAGCGGAGTAGATCAAGGCACCCGGCGCTAGACGCCAGTTGGCATGGCCGGGCGGCCTTCGGCACTGGACAGGGAGACCGCACATCGGTGATGCATGGAGTTCGGGACGAACCGCTGGCATGGCTCTGAGCTTTGCTGATGATCGTGCTCACACGGGCACTGTTCAACGTCGCCAGCATGGGACGACGCGGTGCGGCCCGGCTCTGCAATGCGTGCTCGCTTGCAACGGAATGAGAACCGCTTGAACCCTTGGCACGGTTCTACGGATTAGAGGTTCCTCGACTGAAGCGTGCACTCCACGTGCAACAACGCCGAGGCAATTTCGGGTCGCCCCGGAGACTGGCGGTGCACCACCCAAGCACACGCTGGCCACAGTTGGACCGCTGGGCAGGCTTCCCAAGCTGGATACGCGGGTTCGATTCCCGTCGCTCGCTCCGACAACCAGCACCGCTGGTCAGGGTGCGTTCAGAATGCGCCAGTACTTTTCGGTCGCGTGACCACGCCCATCTCGCTGCCAGTTCGCCTCGCGATCTTTCGTCGGCCCCTGACCGTCAAGGTCGCCCAGGTGACGGTGCTGTTCTGGGTCGCCAAGCTGTTGTCGACCGGCATGGGCGAAGCGTGCTCCGACTTCCTGTTCGCACGCTTCGGTGCCGTCGGGCTGCTCGGTGGCAGTGTCGTGTTCGTCGTGGCGATGGCGGCCCAGCTTCGGTCCGCGCGCTACGTCGTGTGGCTGTACTGGTCGGCAGTGGCCATGGTCGCCGTGGTCGGCACGATGGCCGCCGACGTGATCCACGTCGGAGCAGGCATCCCGTATGCCGTCACGACGCCGTTCTTCGCGCTCGCGCTGCTGGTGGTGTTCTCGTGCTGGAAGCGGGCCGAGGGCACCCTGTCGATCCACAGCATCAGCACCCGGCGCCGCGAGTGGTTCTACTGGGTAGCGGTCATGACCACCTTCGCCTTCGGAACCGCGGCCGGCGACCTCACCGCCATCACGTTGAACCTCGGCTACCTCGGCTCGGTGTGGTTGTTCCTGGCCGTGATGGCCGTGCCCCTGGTGGGCTGGCGGCTCGGGCTGAACCCCGTCGTCGCCTTTTGGATGGCCTACATCGTGACCCGGCCGCTCGGTGCCTCGGTCGCCGACTGGGTCGGCAAGCCCGTCAGTCGCACTGGTCTAGGACTCGGCGACGGCACCATCACCGCCGTGCTGGCAGCCGTGTTCATCGGCGTGGTGATCGCGATGGCGCGACGCGACGGCATGGCCGAACCCGACGGTACGGCGGCCACTCCGTAGCACTCAACCCGGCGCCGACCGCGATCAATGCCGGCAGCATCAGCCGGATCGGCTCGCGGCCACCCAACCTGCTCGGAGCGGCGGCTCACCGTGAACGGGCTGGTAGCCCTCGAAGCGCGGCTCGAGGGTTCCCTCCCCGCCGGTGAGGTCGGGCAGCTGCCGTTGCAGGTCGTGCAGCCGGCTCGCCACCAAGCGCACCTCGAGCAGGGCCAGGTCGCCCGTGGCCGTCTGCGCCAAGAGCTCGGCGCCCCAGCGAGTGACCAGTCGCACCACGGCGACCGCATCGGGGGCCGGCACCTCGACCAGCACCCGCAGCACCGGTTCGCAGACCCGCGTGCCCGCCTGTTGCAGCGCCTGACGCATCACGATCGGGGTGAGCTGGCGGTAGTCGTAGGACGTGCTGGTCGGGCCGCGCCGTGACGGTGGACCGTCGGCGACGCTGTAGGCGCACTCCGTGAGGGTCACCAGGGCATCGGTCACCCGCCAGCCGTAGCAACCGTGTTCGAGGGTTCGACGAACGTGCTTCTCGATCGAGGCTGTGAACGCGGTCGAGCTTTTGAACAGGTAGAGGGGCATGTCGCGCGCGGGGGTCTCGTTCGCGAACCGCAGGCCCGAGCCCGCCGCACCCGGGGTGAGCCGCAGCCCAATGCTGGCGTGGTAGGGGTTCGAGTCGGTGTTGAGCCGTTCGACCGCCTCACCTGTCTGGCGAGCGCGTTCGACGTGCAGCACCCCGGCGTCGGCGAACTCGACCTCGATGCCGTACTCCTCCGCGAGCGTGGAGCCGAGCACCTCCTGCTGAACCTGCCCGTACAGCGACACCGTGGGGAGGCCGTCGTCACCGGTGCGCACGTCGATGAGCGGGTCCTGGTCGGCCAGCTCGTCAAGTGCCGTGCGCAAGGCCGGGCCCTGCTCGGGGCGCACCACGGTGACCGAAGCCTCGAGAGTCGGCGGGGCGAAATGATGATCCTGGAGGCCGCCCGGCTCACCGAACGCGTCGCCCACCCGCACCGCCCTGAGGCCGTGCAGTCGCGCGATCTGCCCCGCCGCGGCGATATCGGTTCGTCGCCAGCGGCCGGTTCCGAAGACCTCCACCGCCGACACCTTGCCCATCCGGCCACCGGACAGGGCCAGTCGCTGCCGGGGCCGCGCTGACCCGTTGAACATCCGCACGTAAGCGACCTTCTCGCCCGCCAGGCTGCGTTCGATCTTGAACACCCGCCCCGAGGGGGGAGCGTCCGCATCGGCCCGGGATGCCGGCAGCAGGGCCGCGATTCCCGTCATGAGCTCGGGAACGCCGGTTCCGGTCGAAGCCGAGCCGGCATACACCGGATGCAGCGAGGTGGTGCGGGTCTGGCCCGCCATCGCCGCTGCCAGCTCACGCCCCGAGGGGGTGCGACCCTCGACGTACGCCGCCAACCAGGTGTCGTCATGCTCGGCGAGCGCGGCGGTCTCTCGGTCACGGAAGGCAGCGTCTAGACGGTCGTGCGGGCAGAACTGGGCCCGGCGGGTGCCGAGAGCAGACACGCTGCCCATCATCACCACATCCGGCGTCAGGCGGGCCCTGATCGCGGTGAGCACCAGGTCGAGGTTCGCACCGACGCGGTCGACCTTGTTGACGAACATCAACGTCGGCACGCGCAACCGCTGCAGGGCCCGCATCAGGATTCGCGTCTGAGGCTGCACGCCTTCGACCGCCGAGAGCACGAGCACGGCACCGTCGAGCACCGAGAGAACCCGCTCGACCTCGGCGATGAAGTCGGGGTGACCGGGGGTGTCGACGACGTTGACCGTGAGGTCACCGAGCGGGAACGACACGACCGCAGCCTTGATCGTGATGCCGCGACGCCGCTCGAGGGCCAGGGTGTCGGTCGAGGTGGTTCCGGAGTCGACCGACCCCGGTTCGTCGATGACTCCGGCAAGGTGCAGGAGCCGCTCGGTCAGAGTGGTCTTACCGGCATCGACGTGGGCGAGGATGCCCAGGTTGAGCGATTGTGAAGGCACGCAGAATCCCTTGTCAGAAGTGGAAGCAGGGCGGGGAGCAAGCGCGAACCTCGCATCTGCCTGCCTCCTTCCGGGATGTGTCGTGCGGTCTTGCGAACGCGCTGACCGTACGCCCGCGTTCGGGCCGGCCGCCAACCCTTTTCGGTCGCCCGCGCGTCGACCGTGAGGAGAAGCGCCACAACGGGTACTGAGAGGATGAAGCAGACTGCAGTGACCGTCTCGGTCGCATGACGTTCGCAGTCATCGGACACGAAGAAGGGAACGCATATGGGACTCATGGACAAGGCCAAGAACGCCATGGAGGACATGACCGGCAAGGGCAAGGAAGCCGCTGGCAAGGCCACCGACGACCAGAGCCTCGAAGCCGAGGGCAAGACCGACCAGGGCAAGGCCGACCTCAAGAACGCCGGCGAGAAGGTCAAGGACGCTTTCGACAACTGAGTGTGTCGTAGCGGCTGACCCCGCACCCGAACGCCCCGAACCCTCATGGTTCGGGGCGTTCGTGCGGTGTGTCACTCCCCCTTGATCGGCGTTCCGCGTCGCATCCGAGCCGGTCGAGACCCGGGTCGCACCGCGGCGAAGACTACGGCCAGCAGGGCGAAGATGGCCAACGAGACGACCGGCGCGAGCACCGCCAGCCCGGTGGCCGCGAGATACCAGAAGATGGCCGCGATCGCCGCGTTGCGCGATGACCGGATGGCGGCGATGTCGGCGTCTGCGGTCCGCAGCTCGCCGTGTCTCGCAACCCCAGCCCACAGCAGGGCGAAGGTCAGGCTCAGCATGATCATCGTGACGCCGTAGGCGGCGACCGCGGCGCGGCGGTCGTCGCTGTCAGCACCGGTGGCGAAACGGGCCAGCAGTTCGGTGGGGAACGGCAGAAAGCCGACCACGGCCAGCAGCCCCAGGTTGCGGTAGAGCAGGCCCCGGTCGACCGTGGCCACGAACATCATCAGGTGATGGTGGTGCAGCCACATGACGCCGATGGTCAGGAAGCTGATGGCGTAGGCCACGTAGGAGGGCCAGATGGCCAGCAGCTCGAGCCCCAGGTGACCCTCGTGACCCTCTGGTACCCGGACGTCGAGAACGAGCAACGTGATGGCGATGGCGAAGACGCCGTCGCTGAAGGCTTCGACGCGGCTGGTGGACGGTCCAGCGGTTCGCGGCAGAGCGGCATCCGCTTCGATCACGGTTGTTCCTTTGGCTCGTTGGGGGGCGGCACAGGCTAGGCGGTGGATACCAGACGGTGGTTCGACGTCAGGGGAGCAATATGATCTTTCCGTGGGCCGTTCCCGCTTCGATCTCGGCGTGGGCCCGCGCGGCGTCAGTCAGGGGGTAGCGTCCCCAGACGCGCACGGTCAGCTTTCCCTCTACGGCCAGCTCGGCCAGCTCGGGCAGAGCCGCGAAGGCCCGGTCGCTGTGATCGTCGCCGGTGAAACGCACACCGAACTGTCCGGCGGCCGGGTCGGCGATCGTGATCACCGTGTCCGCGCTCCCGGTGAGCTCGATCGAGTCGGGCAGCACTCCGTGGCCGGCGGTATCGAGCGCCGCATCAACGCCCTGGGGCGCTGCGAAACGGACCCGGTTGACGAGGCCTGGGCCGTATTCGACCGCGGTCGCACCGAAGCTCTCGACCTCCTTCAGGTCGTCAGGGCCGACCGACCCGATGACGATGATGTCGCGGGCGACGGCGAGCTGGGTGGCAATGGCGCCGACACTGCCGGCGGCGCCGTGCACCAGCAGGGTCTGACCGGCTTCGAGACCCAGGTGTGCCAGCGCCCGGTAGGCCGCCTCTCCGACCGTGGCCAGGGAGGCGGCCAGGCCCCACTCCAGCCCAGCCGGTTTGGGGGTCGGCGCCTCCATCAGCGCGAAGTCGGCATAGCTGCCGGTAATAGTGGCCCCGAACACCTCGTCTCCGACCTCGAGACCCTGAACGTCGGCGCCCACGGCGGCGACGATTCCCGCGGCGTCCAAGCCGGGAGTCACCGGGAAGCGCTGGGGTCGCACCAACGACATGTCGCCTCGGCGAAGCTTGATGTCCAGCGGGTTCACGGTGGCCGCCCGCACGCGAACCAAGACCTGGCCCGGGCCAGGTTCTGGCGGGACGACCTCAGAGAGAACTAGCACCTCCGGCGAGCCGTAGTGGCTATAGATGACAGCAGCAGACATCTGCACTCCAGGGGGTCGTGACGGCCAGTCGGTGCCGCGATCATACACAACGTATGATCGAACGAGCGAGGGAAAGAGAATCAGTCGATGGTCGAACACGCTGGAGTACGCAGCACCAAGACGCGGGTGCTCGCGGTGGCGCGCGAGCTTCTGCCCACCACCGGGGCGGTCGGGCTGACCTACACCCTTCTCGCCGAGAAGGCCGGAGTCACCCGTCAGACCCTGTACCGTCACTGGCCTACTCGTGAGCAGCTCTTGGCCGAGCTCGTCCTGACCGGGCCCGAGGTCGGGTACCCCACTGAGAGCGGGAATCTACGCACGACGGTGATCGACTTCCTTACCAGCTTGCGAGCAGGAATGGCCGTACCCGCCACGGCGGCCGCGCTCACCACCCTGTCCGCCCAAGCTGATCGTGACATGGTCAGCGAACAGGCCCTCGCCGCGGTCGCCACAGACCGGCACCAAGCGCTCAATGTCCTTCTGCGACCCACCGGACGGGCGGTGGATGAGGACGACTTCGCGCTGCTGTGCGGCCCCATCCTCTACCGGCGATTCATCGCCCGAACACCCGTGGACGACCGGTTCATCGTCACTACGGTCGACAGGTGGCTGGCCGGCAGGGCGTCCCGACCAGACTGATGCTGGGCCCTCGGTAGACGTCCTGGTCCACCGCACCACCGGGCCGCAGCACTGCCGGTGTACGGCGCCGAGTGCTCGAAGGCGGCAGGTTCGATTTCACCAGCGCAGTCCGACCCGTTAACCTATGAGTGCAATGCGGGTGTAGTTCAGTAGCAGAACAGCCTCCCTCCAGGAGGAAGACGTACGTGCGATTCGTGCCACCTGCTCCAGTTGCGAAGGGCCCGGTCACCTCGACCGGGTCCTTCGTCTTTCCGCTCAGCGTTCGGTGCCGTGCTTGTAGTGGCCTGAGGCCTTCGCCAGGGCGAGCTGGGCTCTCGGGTCATCGGCGCCGTCGGCAGCGGCCAGACGCGCCGCCAGCCTCCCGGCTGCCGTGCCACCGATGACGCAGACGACCCGGCCACCGCGCAGGATGCGGATGCCGCCCGACTTGGTCTCGCTCCAGTCGTAGGGGTCGTCGGCCAGGCCTTGGGGGGTCTCCATGCGGTCATTCCACCGCATCACCACCGTGCGGCGCGTCCGAGATCTCCGTCACGGTCAATTGTGACCTTCGGCCCTTGCCCTCATTACTGACCGGTAGCATGATGGAGTAACCGGCCAGTAACTTTGGCAGCAAGCACGCCCCGACCGCCCGTCGAGTGGCGCAGAAGTGAGTGGAGGACCCCATGGGCCACTACCGGAGCAACGTTCGAGACCTCGAGTTCAACCTCTTCGAGGTGTTCGGGCGCCAAGACGTCCTCGGCACGGGCATCTACGCCGAGGTCGACGTCGACGCCGCGAAGGACATCCTGCGCGAGGTCTCACGCCTGGCCGAGCACGAGCTGGCCGAGAGCCTGCTCGACAGCGACCGGCATCCGCCCGTGTTCGACCCGGCCACCCACTCGGTGACGATGCCCGAGGCGTTCAAAAGGTCGTTCCGGGCCTACGTCGACGGAGAGTGGGGCAACCTCGACGTCCCCGCCGAGCTGGGCGGCATGGTCGTGCCGGCCTCCCTGCGCTGGTCGGTCGCCGAGATGGTGTGCGGCGCCAACCCGGCCGTACACATGTTCGCGGCCAGCTACTCGTTCGCCAGCCTGCTCTACTACCTGGGCACCGACGACCAGAAGAAGCTCGCTCAGCACATCGTCGACCACGCCTGGCACGCCACCATGGTGCTCACCGAGCCGGATGCCGGCAGCGACGTGGGCGCCGGGCGAACCAAGGCGGTGCAGCAGGCCGACGGCAGCTGGCACATCAGCGGCGTCAAGCGGTTCATCTCCTCCGCCGAGAGCGACATGGTCGACAACGTCGTGCACTTCGTGCTCGCCCGCCCCGAGGGGGCCGGCCCCGGCACCAAGGGCCTGAGCCTCTTCGTCGTGCCGAAGTTCCACGTCGACCTCGAGACCGGCGACGTCGGCGAGCGCAACGGCGTCTACGTCACGAACCTCGAGCACAAGATGGGCCTCAAGGCCTCCACCACCTGCGAGCTCACCTTCGGCGAGCACGAGCCGGCGGTCGGCACCCTGCTCGGTGACGTCCACGACGGCATCGCCCAGATGTTCAAGGTCATCGAGAACGCGCGGATGTTCGTCGGTACCAAGGCGATCGCCACCCTCTCGACCGGCTACCTCAACGCCCTTGCCTACGCCAAGGAGCGAGTGCAGGGCGCCGACCTGACGCAGATGGCCGACAAGGCAGCGCCGCGGGTGACGATCACCCACCACCCCGACGTGCGCCGCTCCCTCATGCTCCAGAAGGCCTACGCCGAGGGGCTGCGCGCCCTCGTGCTCTACACGGCATCCCAGCAGGACACCGTGAACCAGGCGCAGGGTGGCAACCCGGCCGCAGCGCTCGTGCCCGGCTCGGACGCTGAGATGGCGCACCGGGTCAGCGACCTGATGCTGCCACTCGTCAAGGGCCTCGGCAGCGAGCGAGCGTGGACGCTGCTCGGCACCGAGTCGCTGCAGACCTTCGGCGGGTCGGGCTTCCTGGCCGACTACCCGGTCGAGCAGTACGTGCGCGACGCGAAGATCGACACCCTCTACGAGGGCACCACGGCGATCCAGGGCCTCGACTTCTTCTTCCGCAAGATCGTGCGCGACAAGGGCCAGGCCCTGCAGTACGTGGCGTCGCAGATGCAGGAGTTCGCCAAGAACCTCGGGGGCTCCCTCGACACCGAGCGCGAGCTGCTCGGCCGGGCACTCGAAGACGTGCAGGGCATCGTCGGTCACATGGTCGACGACGCCATGAAGAGCGACCCGCGCTTCGGCGGCGACGTCTCCAACGTCTACCGCGTCGGTCAGAACACCACCCGGCTGCTGCTCGCGGCCGGTGACCTCGTAGTCGGCTGGCTGCTGCTGCGCCAGGCTGAGGTGGCCCAGCGGGCCCTCGACGGTGGCGCGGTCGGTAAGGATCGCGACTTCTACATCGGCAAGGTGGCAGCCGCGTCGTTCTACGCCCGGAACGTACTGCCGAAGCTGACTGCGGAGCGGGTCATGGCCGAGGCCGTCGACAACGCGCTGATGGACGTGCCCGAGTCGGCCTTCTGACGCGGCGTCCAGCGCGCCACAGGCCGGCATCCCCCCGGATGCCGGCCTGTCTCTCAAGGCAACGAGTGGTCACGGACCCCCCAGCCCGTGACCACTCGACTTCCCCCACCCCCAGCCCCACTGGCGGCCCCCGCCACCAGCCCCTGCCGTTCACCCCCTGATGAACGGCCCCCACCCACGACCGCCGACCCCCCGGCCTGCGGTCTCGCGATCCTCACGCCGCAGCCCCCCGGCCACGGCATCAGTCTGCGAATCAGTCTGCGATTGCTGCTGTCCTGACTGCAGCTGGTGCTGACCGATCCGCCGCTTGATCGACTCGACCGGTCACGGCCAGCAGGCTGACACCCAGGCCGAGCACGACCACGAGCGGCGAACCCATGCGGAGGGCGGCGGCCCAGCGGTCGCGGTCGGTCGGGGTGGCAGCGTCGAGCTCCCCGGCGGTGTGCGGCTGCAGGCGGCGCTGTTCTCGGTCACGGCACCATGCAAGCAGCGTTGCACCGACCTCCGCCTGAGTAGGTGTGCTCACTTCCCCCACATCATCACGAATCGCCGGCCTCACCCCCGACCGGCAACGAGCTGCTACGACGACGACCGGGGCCGCCCTGTGATCAGGTGACGGCGCCGGAGCTCAGTCGTCAGCCGGCCGGGTCGAGCACGACCACGGTGAGTCCCGGCGGCCCGGGGCGGCCCATGGCGACCAGGGCCTCCCCTGCCTGTTCCAGGCCCACTACCCGATTCACGAGCGCGGCCGGGTCGAGCCGGCCGTTCGCCACCAGCTCGAGCATGGCCGGGTAGTCGACGGCCGGCATCCCGTGAGAGCCGAACACCGCCAGCTCTCGGGCGATGACGAGACCCATCGGCAGCGCCGCCGACGAATCCGCGCCCAGCAGCAGACCGACCTGCACGTGACGGCCCCGTGGCCGCAGGCTTTCGATCGAGGCCGAGGCGACGCTTGGCGAGCCGATCGCGTCGATGCCGACGTGCGCTCCGCCGCCGGTCACCTCCCGGATGCCGGCCACTGCGCCGGCCAGGTCGCCGGCGTCGAAGGCGTGCTCGGCGCCGAGCTCTCTGGCGCGGTCGAGAGCGCTCGACGAGACGTCGACCGCGATGACCCGTGCACCGATGGCACGGCCGATCATCACCACCGAGAGCCCCACACCGCCGGAGCCGAAGACCACCAGCCACTGGCCGGCCGCCAGGTTACCGTGCGTGTGCAGGGCGCGGAAGGCGGTGGCGAACCGGCAGCCGAGGGCGGCCGCGGCGGTGAACGTGAGCGAGTCGGGCAAGTGCACCAGGTTGGTGTTGGCGGCTGGCACCATGACGAGCTCGGCGAACGAACCGGGCCCGCTGAAGCCGGGCTGGTAGCCGTCGGGGCAGACCTGGGCGTCGCCGGAGCGGCACCACTCGCAGACGCCGCAGCCACAGGCGAACGGTGCCGTCACCCGGTCACCAACTGCGGCACGGGTGACCCCGGCGCCCACCTGGTCGACCACGCCGGCGAACTCGTGACCCGGCACGTGCGGCAACCTCACCGGGTCGTGCCCGCTCCAGGCGTGCCAGTCGGAGCGACAGACCCCGGTGGCCCGCACTCGCACGATCACGCTGCCGGCCGGGCACGGGGGTTCGGCCACGGAACGCACCGTGGGTAGCTGCCCGTATTCGTCGTAGACAACGGCTCGCACGGCGTTCCTCCCTCTCGACCACTCTGCGGCTCAGACTGTCACGCGCCGGAAATGTTCACGAAGCAGCATCCGCCTGCGTTCAGACCTCGCCCTCCCAGGGGTAGCCCAAGGCCAGGAACACGTGGGGAACAGCCGTGCGCTCGCCCTCGACAGTCCCCTTGAACAAGGCGGCGCCATCGCCGGCCTCGATGACCACGGTTCGACGACCGGTGCGGTACACCGCTGCGACGCGCTCACGAGGGATGCGTCTCACGTCGTTGCCCTGCCTCGCGACGATGCGCTCCCGCGTGACGTCGAGGCGCCACGACTGGTCGATGACCAAGAGACCGGCGAGCGCCCCGACAGCCAGCCCGATCACCGGGCGGCCCCAGGTGAGCCAGGTGGCGTCGAGCCGGGCCACCGACTGCAGCCAGGCCGGGAAGGGAAGGTCGTGGTCGCCGGCGAAGGCAGTGACCAAGGGCAACCCGACGGCGAGCAGGGCGCCGACCACCGCGGCCACGAGGACGACGAAGATCCGGTCGGCGCCCGAGTGCTCGAGTCGGCGAGAAGTCTCCATGGCCTCGAGTCTGGTCACACCCGGCTCTACGGTCATCGGCCGAAAGGATGACACCGTGCGACTTTGGTCGCGTTTCTGGCGACGGTCAGTACGTCGACTGCTGACCCCGGCGTGACACGCCTCGCGTCACCAGCACTGCGACCAGCGCCACCGCGACGCCGATTCCCGCAACCAACACCCACTGACCGATCCCCGTCGCGACGGCGTCGTAGGCGGCATCCGCGACGGCTCGCACTGACTCCGTCGGAGCCGACGAGCTGTCGACGGCCTTCACGACGGCATCGACGGCCAGCGGCCGGGCCAGCGACAGCGCGGCCGCGAGCAGCGCCAGCCCTATGCCCCAGCCGACGAGCAGCCAGGCCGTCGCGCGAAGCCGCAGCAAGGCCACCGCGACCGCGAGCACGCCGAGCCCGACGGCCACGAACGGCGCCCAGACGCCGAACCGGTCAGCGAAGCTGTAGGCGGGCCGGAGGCGTTCGAGCTGGGCGCTCGACAGCACGGGTACGCCCACGGTCGGCGCGAAGTTCTGCGGCACAGTGATGCCCAGGCCGGCCAGTCGGGCCTTCAGGCGGTCGAGGGGCACCGCCACGCGAAGAACGAGCCCCTCCGGGGTCGAGCCGGCCGGCTGCGCCATCGTCGACGCGAACTGGTCGTGCGCGGTGGTGACGGCAGCCGACCAGACCCGAGCGAACTGGTCACTCGCGAGCACGGTGGTGACGCCCTCGCGAACCGGGACGGCCGCCACTGCCCGCAGCCGCTCGGGTAGCGCCAGCCGGCCCAGCGCCGCGTTCGTGACCGTGGCGCTCAGAGCCTGCTGCACACTGGCCGTCTTGACCACCGGGCTGACCGTGTCGACGAACGTGTCGGTTCGGGTGCCCACCGCCGACACCCAGGCGAGCACCAGGGCGAGGGGTAGCAGCACCGCGGAGAGCAGGCCGAGCAGCAGGCTGAACGGCGTGCGCGCAGAGAAGCCGGCGTCGTGCGGGCGTTCGTTCATGGTGCGCCTCTCGTCAGGTTCCGCGCAGGTCTAGTACGAGCCGGGGCTCGGCCGCCTCGTCGATGACGACGGGGATGCCCCAGTCCTGCTGGAACAGGTGGCAGGCGGCGTGCTCCGGCACCTCGCCGGTGACCGGGTCGCCGTCACACGCCGCGGCCTGAACCGACACGTGCAACGTTCCGGTGGGCCCCGCCCCTTCTGTCGGGATGCCGCTCGCCAGCGTGATGGTGCGCCGGAGCCCTCTCGCCCGCCCGTCACCGTCACTCACCAGGTGTTCGGGGGTGGCCGAGACCTGGAGCATGGTCGGGTCACCCCAGCGGTCGTCGAGCTTCTGCCCCGGGGGTGGCGTGAAGGCGACCTCGAGCTCGATCAGGCCCGAGGGCAGGCGCGTGGGCGGGCGTTGGGTGCGTTGCGCCAGACCGTCGACGTGCTGGGCCTCACGGGGTAGTGCGACCCGCGTGAGTCGGTGGGCGGCGGACTCGACCACCACGAGACGGGTCCCGCCGGTCTCGTCGTCGACCTCGACGACGGCGTCGCTCGGCTCGGCCAGGCCTTGGGCGATCGTCGCAACCACCCCGGTCGTCGGGTCGTAGCGGCGGATCGCACCGTTGTAGGTGTCGCTGACCGCGACCGACCCGTCGGGCAGCGCGGTCACTCCGAGCGGATGCTGGAGCAGGGCCTCGGCGGCAGGGCCGTCGCGGTGCCCGAAGTCGAACAGGCCTGTGCCGACATGGGTCTCGACCAGTAGGTCGTCACCGACACGCTTGACGGAGCGAAGGGCTGACGTCTCCGAGTCGGCCACCCACAGGCGCAGCCCGTCGCCCGAGACGGCAAGCCCCGACGGCTGCGCGAACCAGGCGGCCTCCGCCGGGCCGTCACGCAGACCCTCGTTCGTCGTGCCGGCCAGCACGCCGACCGTGCCGGTGTCGACGGAGTCGCCCGGCACCCACTGCCACAGCTGGTGCGTGCCCGCCATCGCGATGACGACCCGGTCGTCGAACCAGGCCAGGTCCCACGGGGTCGACAGCGGCTGGCCGAGCGCCGGCCCACTGCCGCCGCGCTGCCGCAGCTGCTCACCGGTTCCGGCCAGTACGTGGATAGAGCCTTCGCCGAAGCGGATTCCCTTGAGCTGATGGTTGACCGAGTCGGCGACGAGCAGATCGACACCCAGGGCCTCGACCACCGGTGGCGGCGCCAGCAGCACCCCTTGGGGCTCGTTCAGCTGCCCGTTCCCGCCCCACCGATCCAGCTCGGTCTCAAGATCGGCGCCGAGGTGCACCACCTGGTGGTTCGCGGTGTCAGACACGACGAAGGTTCCGTCACCGAGCGCCACGACCTTCCCCGGGAACCTGAGGGCGGTCTCGGCTGCCGGTGGCGGAACGTAGGGGCCGTCACCCGGCTGCAGCGTGCCCTTCTCGCGGTGTTCACGCACGAGCTCGTCAACGAGGGCAGCCAAGCCGGGGCCGTGCCCCTCGCCCGACATCGAGGCGACGATGTAGCCCTCGGGGTCGACCACGACGAGCGTCGGCCAGGCCCGCGCGGTGTAGGCCCGCCACGTGACCAGCTCGGGGTCGTCGAGCACCGGGTGGGTCACGCCGTAGCGCTCGACGGCGGCCACGACGGCATCGGGGTCGGCCTCGTGCTCGAACTTCGGCGAGTGCACCCCGATGATGGTCAGGACGTCGGGAAAGAGCGCCTCCACCGCCCGCAGCTCATCGAGAGCGTGCAGGCAGTTGACGCAGCAGAAGGTCCAGAAGTCGAGCACGACGACCCGCCCGCGCAGCCCTTCGAGTGAGAGGGCCTGCCCGCCCGTGCCCAGCCAGCCCCGGCCGACCAGCTCCGGCGCCCGGACCCGCACGCGTGACCGCAGGCTGCTCGGGGCCACGTTGTCGGTCGTTCTGTGGGCTGCCGTGTCGGCTCGTCGGTCGGTGGCTGTCATCGCAGTCGGCGGTCGGGCAGCACCGGAAAGGCGCGGCGCCAGTGGTCGATCGCAGCGATGTCGAGGTCGGCACTGATCACCTGCTCGTCAGCACCGGCCGACGCCAGAACCTTCCCCGTGGCGTCGACCACCTGTGAGTGACCGCCCATCTCATGGCCGGCATGCGTGCCAGCGGTGTTGCAGGCCACCACGACGCACTGGTTCTCGATGGCTCGCGCCTGGCCCAGCAGCGTCCAGTGGGCGACCCGGCGCATCGGCCACGCCGCCGGCACGACCAAGACCTCGGCGCCGGCGTCGAGCAGCCGCCGGTAGAGCTCGGGAAAGCGCAGGTCGTAACAGGTCGAGAGCCCGACCTTCACGGCCTCGCCCCGCGCCACCGGCACGTCGACCACGACGACGTCGTTGCCGGCATCCAGCAGGGCAGGCTCGCCCTCGCCGAAGCCGAACCGGTGGATCTTGCGGTAGGTGGCGAGCAGCCCACCGTCGGGGCCGAAGACGACACTGGTGTTCCAGAGGCCCCGCCCGCCCGCCTCGGTGGCTTCGGCCCGTTCGACGATCGACCCGCCGTGCAGGGTCACTCGCGCCTTGGCGGCCGCCGCCGAGAGTGCCTTGGCGACCGGACCGTCGACCGGCTCGGCCCGCTCGTTCCAGCGGGGGTAGTCGAAGCCGCCCGCCGGCCACAGCTCGGGCAGCACGACGAGGTCGTGCCCGGCCTGCGACTCGACGAGGGCGACCACCCGGGCGGTTCGCTCCTGCACCGTCTCGCGGTCGTCGTAGCCGAGCTGGATCACGGAGACCTTCATGAGGCCACTCTCACACGACCGGCCTCTGACACCAACGCGGCTGCGGGACTATCGTCAGATCATGGAGCCGGTATCGCGCTCTCGAGGCCTCGCCCACCGGGTTGACGACCTCAGTGTCGGCGGTGCGCTCTGGGTTGGGGCCGTGACCAGCACCTTCGTGTTGATGGTCATGATCACCCTGCTCGCTCGGTTCGGTGGCCCGGCCGGCGCGGCTCTCGACTGGCAGAGCGGCACGGGCACCGTGGGCGCCGACGGGGTGTCGCTGACGGTCGACGGAACCGACCTCGGGGCCACCGGTCAGGTGCCGCTCTGGTTCGACGCCATCGGTGCCCGGCACTACCAGAGCTGGCCTGCCTGTCTGTCGTCGGCGGGGGCTGCGGTGACGGTCCGGTTCGCGACCGTGCCCGTCGCGGTCGGGGTGACACGGGGGCAGAGCGGCATCCAGCCGATCGTGGCCGTCGACTGCCGCCAGCCCTGAGCCCCGCACCTCGCGGCCCCGGAATCGGACCACGGCTGGATTTAAGCGGCCCCGAGACCCCAGCCACCGCACCAACCGGACCACGGCTGGAATCATCCGGCCCCGAGACCCCAGCCACCGCACCAACCGGACCACGGCTGGAATCAAGCGGCCCGCACGCCGCCTCCTGCCACTGGAATCGGACCACGGCTGGATTCCGGTGGGCCAGCCCCCGGCATCCGACCGCACCAATCGGACCACGGCTGGATTCAAGCGGCCCCGAGACCCCAGCCACCGCACCAACCGGACCACGGCTGGAATCAAGCGGCCCGCACGCCGCCTCCTGCCACTGGAATCGGACCACGGCTGGATTCCGGTGGGCCAGCCCCCGGCATCCGATCGCACCAATCGGACCACGGCTGGATGCCGCTGGCCGAGGCGGCGGGGCAGCCGCACTTATCGTCGAGCGTCGGGGGCTACTCGGCGCGAGCGCGAGCAGCGACGGGCACCTGCGTCGAAGCCCCCGTGGCATCGGGGAGCCGCCCCGGCAGCGCGAGTGAGATCAGCACGCCGACGCCGGCGAACGCGATCGCCCACCAGAACGACTGCTGAAAGGCGCTGGCGAGCGAAGCGGTCGAGGACCCCTCGGGGGCGGCGCCGACGAGAATCACCGCGAGCACGGCCACGCCGAACGAGCCACCCACCTGGCCGGCGATTCGGGTGATGATGCTCGCGTCGGGCGCGGCGGAACGTTCCAGTCCCCGATACCCGAGGGCCATCAGCGGGATCGTCACGACGCCGAGACCGATTCCGCGTACGAAGAGCGCGCCCATCAGCCACCACTCGTTGGTGCGCGCGTCGGCGAAGCCGAACGGCAGCGTGCCCAGCAGCACGATGAGGAATCCCACCAGCACCAGGAGGCGCGCGCCCATGGTGTCGGCCAGCTTCCCCGCCAGCGCGCGGCTCGCGAGCGTGCCCAGACCTTGCGGGATGAGCAGCACGCCGGCCATGAGCACGGTCGTGCCCCGCAGCTGTTGAAAGTACAGCGGAAGAAGAATCATCGCGCCGTAGAGGGTGATGCCGGAGAGGAACAGCAGCAGTGACGACGAGGCCAGCGGCCAGTGCTTCAGCAGTCGCACGTCAACCAGGGCGCTGCCCTGACGCCGCAGCGCCCAGCCCACGAACCCAGCCATCAGCAGCAGGCCGGCGACGAGCGGCGCGACGACATCGGCCCGACCGAATCCACCGGTCTTGCTGGAGTTCGAGATTCCCCACAGGATGCCGACCAGGCCGGGAGCCATCAGCAGGAAGCCGACGACGTCGAGGGGCGCCCGGCGCACCGGCCCGTCCGTCGGCAGCACGATCACCGCCAGGACGATGCCGACGACACAGAACGGGACGTTCACCCAGAACATCCACGACCAGTGCAGGTGCTGCAGGATCAACCCGCCGACCACCGGGCCGAGAATCGGCCCGAGCACTGCGGGCAGGCTCACGACAGACATGATCCTGCCGAGGTTGTTCCCGCCTGCCGCTTGCACGACGAGGGTCGACATGAGTGGCAGCAGCACGCCTCCGCCGACGCCTTGCACGGTGCGGAAAGCGATCAGGCTGCCCGCGTTCCAGGCCAGGCTCGAGAGCACCGACCCGCAGAGGAACAGTGCGAGGGCGATGATCCAGAGCCGTTTGCTGCCCAGGACCCGCTGGGCCCAGCCGGTGATCGGGATGGTGATGGCGAGGGCGACGAGATAGCCGGTCGTGACCCATTGAATGGTTGCGACGGAGGTGTGCAGGTCATCCGCGAGCGTGCGCAGGGCGACTGCCACGATGGTCGTGTCGAACAGCACGGCCAACCCACCGACGAGCACGGTCCATACCGTGCGCCACACTGCCGGATCGATCTGCGGCGATTCGGTCTGCGTTTCGGACATCGAGAACTCCTTGAGATACAGCGTGTATCTTCAAGGTAGAGCGAGAGAAGAAGAAACACAATGTCTCTTACCAGCGATCCTCAGGAGCCCGCGCCGAAGCGGCGCCGCGGTGCGGCGCTCGAGGCTGCGCTGCTCGACGCCGCGTGGGATGAGATCCTCGAGAAGGGCTACGACCGCTTCACCATCGAGTCCGTCGCCGAGCGCGCCCGAACGAGTCGCGCCGTCGTCTATCGCCGCTGGCCACGCAAGGCCGACCTGGTTCACGCCGCGGCCACCCGAGCCGGGTCGCAGCAACAGGTCTCGGTCCCGAACACCGGGTCGCTGCGAGATGACGTGATCGAGCTGCTGCGCCGGGCAAACCGCTCGCGATCTCAGATCGGCGTGCAGATGATCTTGCAGCTGGGCGGCTACTTCGCCGAGACCGGTACGGGTATCGCCGAACTACGCAGCGCCTTCCTGTCGGGCCGCAGCAGCGCCATGCAACAGGTTCTCGACCGCGCGGTCGAGCGCGGCGAGGCTGACCCCGACAGACTCACCTCTCGAGTGGCCGGGGTGCCCTTCGACCTCTACCGACAAGAGCTCCTGATGACCCTCAAGACCGTGCCCGACGAGGTCATCGAGTCCATCGTCGACGAGGTGTTCCTCCCCCTCGTCATCAGGCGGTGAGTGCCGTTATCCGGGGGACGTCGGACCGGTCGCTCACACCCGGCGTCCCAGCGCGAATCGCACCGCGGCGAGTTGCTTCCGGCTGCTGACCGGGTGCGTCAGCGCTTGGCCTGTGTGTCGTGGGCGGCCAGGTTCGCCAGCCGCTCGTTGTAGGCCGTCAGCTCGGCGTCACCGTCACGGTCGGCGCGTCGGTCGGAGCGGTCGGCCTCCTTGCTGTCGCTCTTGTACCACTGCGCCGCGACGACCAGAGCCAGCACGAGTGCCGGGAGCTCTCCGATAGCCCAGGCGACCGCGCCCCCGTTGCGCTGGTCGGCGAGGGGGTCGGGCACCCAGGGCAGCGAGATCGTCTCGAAGAAGCCGGGCGCGAGCACCGTCGTGCCACTGATGATCGAGACCCCGAAGAAGGCGTGGAACCCGATCGTCGCGAACAGCACGATGAGCCGCAGGGCCGGCCGCCAGCGCTTCGGGCCGGGGTCGATGCCGATGAGCACCCAGGCGAACATGTAGCCGACCAGCACGAAGTGCGCCGTCATCAGCAGGTGACCCGTGTGCGTGCGCAGGGCGATCTCGAACAGCCCGGTCCAGTAGAAGGCGATGAGGCTGAAGAAGAAGAAGCCTCCGGCGAAGATCGGGTTGCCGACGACCAGGAACAGCTTCGAGTGCACGACACGCAGCACGATCTCGCGCCAACCGATGGTGCCGTCGGTGCGGGCGGGAATCGCGCGCAGGGCCAGGGTGATCGGCGCCCCGAGCACGAGGAAGATCGGGATGACCATGGCCTCGGTCATGTGCAGGGTCATGTGCCACGAGAAGGCGACCCGGCCGTAGATGCTGAGCACCCCGTTGGTGACCCAGAGGAACAGCAGCCAGCCGATCACCCAGTTGATGGTGCGTGACACCGGCCACGCGTCACCGCGACGGCGCAGCCGAACCACTCCGTAGAGGTAGAGCCCGATGGCGAGCAGGCCGGTGGCGAGGAACAGCCACTCGACCCGCCAGGCGGTCAGCCAGGTCAGAGCCGTCGGCGCGGGCGGCGCCGGAAACCCGGTGAGCGCCAACGCGATCGACGGGTTCGGGGTGATCTCGGGAACGGGGGGCGCGCTGCGGGCCAGCGCCGTGGCCACCCCGAACGTCAGCCCCATGAGCAGCGTCTCACCGATGGCGAGGCGAACGAACGGACGGTTGCGGATGCCGGTCTGCGCCTTCGACGAGAGCGCGGCGATGGTCGAGTGCCGGTGCCACCAACCAGCCAGACCGAGCAGGAGGAAGGCTGCGACCTTGACGAGGATCAGGACGCCATAGGACGTGGTGAGGTCTTGCCAGGTGCCCAGCCGGGTCGTGGCCGCCATGACGCCGGAGATACCCAGGGTCACCCAGCACCAGAGTGCGAGGGTGGAGTAGCGCCGCACGACCACACCCAGCGAGGTGCCGAACGTCGGCCTCAGCACGATGAGGGCCAGGAGCCCGCCCACCCAGACCCCGGCGCTCAGCAGGTGCGCGCCGAGAGCGTTGACCGCCGTCTCGTGGTCGGCCGAGCCGCCCGCGTGACCGGCGAGCCCGAGCACGAGGATGCCGAACAGGGCGAGGGCCCCGAGCGCCACCGCGGCCCAGCGTGACCGCGCCAGCGACGACCCCGAGGCCACGACGAAGCCGGCCGCGGCGCTGATCAGGCCGACCCGGAAGGTCTCGATCGACCAGGCCGAGCTCATCAGCGAGCTCAGGAAAGCCGGGTCGGACAGGCCCAGCCCGGCGGCATCCGCGAAGCCGAAGACGACCCCGACCACTCCGGCGAGCGCCCAGACGAAACCGGCGGCCGTCGCCACCCGGAACGCATGAGCGACACGCGGGTCGTCGAGCCGTGATTTGCCCTTGGCCGCGGGCACGATCATGCCGCCGAACAGCAGGGCGCCGAGGGTCAGTGAGGCGCTGACGTCGTGCAGAACGCGCACGAGCGGGAGGGTCCAGCGCACGATGGGACCGGCATCCGTCAGCCCCTCGGGAGGCGGTGCTGTCGCCCCGGAGAACATGGCCGCGAGCACGGTCGCGACCAACCCGACGACCACCACGATGGGCACGATCTCAACCGCAAGCCGTGGCCGGCGCGCCGCCGGGTCGACTCGCTGCTGGGTTGGCATACCTCAAGGGTAAGTAGTCTGGCCCCATGCCTATGCACCCGGCCGCACCAGATGACCTCCACGGGATGCTCGATGCCCTCGAGCAGACCGTGCAGGCCATCATCGACCTCGGCTGGGCCTGCCGTGAGCAGGAGTTCGAGCTGCCGACCGAGTTCGGGGGGTTGTCGGTCAAGCAGCAGCTCGCCCACGTGGTGGCCTCCGAGAAGGCCCTGGCCGGCATTCCGCGCCAGCTCGCCGCGAGCGACAGCGGGGCGGTGCCCTACGGAACGTTCACCCGAACGGTCGAGGCCGACGTCGAGAGGCGGTCGACGCAGACCGGCAAGATGGTGCTGCAGGAGCTGGCCGCCTTCCACCCCGAGCGGATGGAAGCGCTGCGACGGTCCGACCTCGAGCTCGACTCGGTCATCGGCGGGCCGTTCGGGCCGGACACCACCTTCGGGCAGCAGCTGCTGCTGCGCACCATCGACGCCTGGACGCGCGAACAAGACCTTCGGCAGGCCCTCAACAGCCCCGGCGACCTCGACAGCGCGGGCGCGGCCCTCACCACCGCCGAGATCCTGAGATCCCTGCCGCGCACCATTGCTCGCACGGCCGAGGTGGGCGCTGGGCACGACGTGGTCTTCGACGTCACCGGGCCCGTCGTGGCCCGCGAAGGCGTGCGAGTGCGCGTCGGCGACGACGGGCGCCCGTTCGGCGTGCTGCTCTTCAGCGGTACCGACCGCCCCGAGGGGCAGGAGTCGGTCGACGTGACCAGCATCCAGCTGACGACCGAGGCCCTCACCCGCCGGGCGGCCGGTCGCCGGTCGACCGATCAGATCCACTACAGCGTCATCGGCGATGAAGCCGTGGCCCACCGCGTGCTGGAGTCTCTGGTTCTCACACAGCTGCTGGCTACTGAGCTCTAGTCGGCGGTTCCGGGGTCGGTGCGATGGCCTTGCGTAACTTCTGCGGAAGACATAGCGTCTTCACTGTCGGTAAAGCCACTGCCGGACGTCGTTTGTCTTACGTCCCGGAGGCTTCATGTCCGCGCTCGCCCATCCCCAGCGGTCCGACTATCGCACTCGTGAGCTCATCGAGATCTTCCGGACCTCGACCGATGAGGGCGAGCGTCACGACGCACTCGAGCTCGTGACGGTGCAGCACATGCCGCTCGCGCGGTCACTTGCCCACCGCTACGCCGGCCGCGGCCTCGACCGCGAAGACCTCGAGCAGGTCGCCTTCCTGGCGCTGCTCAAGGCGCTGCAACGCTTTGACCTCTCCAAGGACACCGAGTTCGGCGCCTACGCGACCCCCACCATCACTGGCGAGATCCGCCGCCACTTCCGCGACCACGGCTGGCTCGTGCGACCGCCCCGAGAGCTGCAGGAACGTCGCCAGCTCGTGTCGCAGACTCGTGACCGGCTCGAGCAGGAGATCGGGCACGAGCCCAATGCCGACGAGCTCGCGAACGAGCTCGACCTGACGCCCGAACGCATCCGCGAGGCCCAGGTGGCGGCATCCAACCTGCGGCCGGCCTCCCTCGACGCCACGACCTCCGAGGGCAGCCGCCCCGTGCTCGACCTGGTCGATGCTCGGGTCGACACCAGCACAGACCCGGCCCTCGACGACGGCATCCTCGTGCGCACCGCGATCCGCCGCCTGCCCGCGCGTGACCAGCAGCTGGTCAAGCTGCGTTTCGACGCCGACCTGACCCAGGCCGAGATCGCGTCGTCAATGGGGCTGAGCGCCATGCAGGTCAGCCGGCTGCTGCGGCGGGTGCTCGACGAGCTGCGCAGCCAGCTCAGCTCGGCCGGCGTCACCGCCTGAGCGACGCCTGACCGGCCCGCCCCTACCGCCCGTCTCCACGCGGAGGCGGGCGACCCGGCCGGCTTCTCGTCGTCACGGATGCCGGGTCGCCCGGCTTCGCTAGCGCTGCGCGGGGTTGGGCACCGAGGCTCGGGCGGCGAGCTGGGTCTCCTGCCCGAGCACGACCTGCGCCGCCACCTGGGCGAGCTTGACGTTGAGCTCCTGCGACGTCGTTCGCAGCAGGGCGAAGGCCTCGTCGGCCGTGACCCGGTGGGTCGCCATCAAGAGTCCCACCGCCTTGCCGATCTCGCGGTTGCTCTGCAGACCCTCACGCAGGGTGCTGGCCTGTTGGCGAGCTCGTAGCGCCATCAGCGCCACCGACGCGAAGGAGGCGAGCACCGCGCCCGTGTCGGCCGAGGATGCGTTGAGAGCGCCAGGAGTGTCGGAGAAGAGGTTGAGGGCACCGACCTTGTCACCGTCGAGGAAGAGCCGGTAGCCGATCGCCGAACGCACCGGCGTCTCGGCGACGATGCGGGCGGTGAAGGTCGGCCAGGGCGAGACGCTGTCGGTGAGGTCGGGGTCGTGCTGGTAGGCCTCATCGAGGATGGCGTCGACGCACGGGCCCTCACCGATCTCGAGCTCGATCTGGTCGATCCGGCGAGCGATCTCGTCGGTGCTGGCGCTCGTGCGGTACTGGTCGCGCTCGCGCAGCAGCAGTGATGCACGATCGCAGCCGTCGACCAGACGCTTCGAGGCGACGACCAGTGCCTCGTGGATCGAGGTGGCGTCGGCGCCTGCGTAGATGAGGTGCGAGAGCTGCCGGAACACCTCGTTGATGGAGCTGTCCTCGGGGATGTCGAGTGACATGGTCCCTCCTGGTGACGTAAAGATCGTGATCGTGTGGTCGTAACGGGAGCCCCCTGCAGCCGACGACCCGGCGGCTGGCTCAATCCTCGCACGCGATCACGGTCGCGATCACGATCGATTCTCGGCCACCCTCCCCGCCGGCCTCGCTCCTTTCGTTTCGAAAGAGTCATGTTGACGGATTCAACTACCCGGGTTAATACTTGCTTGCTGCAAACAAGTACTACGGGAAGGCAGGGGTGTGCAGGTCAGCACCGACCAGGCGAACGATCTCTTTCATGCGCTCATCCGCGTCCAGAAGCTTCTTCTGGCCGCGCGCGCGATCGCACCGAAGGTTCACCCTGGCATGGAGTCCACCGCCTACCCGGTGATGTTCATGGTTCACACCATGGGGCCGGTCGGCATCTCCGACGTGGCCACAATGCTGCACAGTGACGTCTCGACCGTGAGCCGTCAGGTCAGCGGACTGTTCGCCCACGGCCTGCTCGACAAACAACCCGACCCCGCCGATGGTCGGGCCACCCTTGTCTCTCTCACCGAAGCCGGGCGGCGCTCGCTCGACGAGGTGCAGCTGGTGCGAGGCGAGTGGTTCCAAGAGCTGCTTGCCGACTGGCAGGCCGACGAGACCGACATCTTCACCGACCGCCTGCAGCGCCTGGGCGACTCACTCGACCAGAACCTCCGGGACCGTGGCGCGGCAGCGCCCATGATCTTCCCGGCGTCCGACCGAACCTCCGACAAGGAGCACTGACATGGCCGAATCCACGGCCCAACCGACCCTGGCCCAGGACGAGCTGCCAGACCTCAGCCACAAGCAGATCATCACCATCCTCACCGGGTTGATGATGGGCATGTTCCTGGCGGCGCTCGACCAGACCATCGTGGCCTCCTCGATCCGCACCATCGCCGATGACCTCGGAGGGCTCTCGGCCCAGGCGTGGGTGACGACGGCCTACCTCATCACGAGCACCATCGTCACCCCGCTCTACGGCAAGCTGTCCGACATCTACGGGCGCAAGCAGTTCTTCCTGCTCGCCATCTCGATCTTCACCATCGGGTCGATGCTCTGCACGCTCGCGACCTCGATCGGCTCGTTGGCGGCCTACCGGGCCATCCAGGGCCTCGGCGCCGGTGGCCTCTTCGCCCTCGCGCTGGCGATCATCGGCGACATCGTGGCTCCCCGCGAACGCGCCAAGTACCAGGGCTACTTCCTCGCCGTGTTCGGCACCTCGAGCGTGCTGGGCCCGGTCATCGGCGGCTTCTTCGCCGGTCAGGACACCATCCTCGGAGTAACCGGCTGGCGCTGGGTCTTCCTCGTCAACGTGCCGATCGCCATCGCGGCGCTCTTCGTCGTGACCCGAACCCTGCACCTGAAGCACACCCGCCGCAACCACCGCGTCGACTACTGGGGGGCCGCCGCTCTGAGCGTCGCGCTCGTGCCGCTGCTCATCGTGGCCGAGCAGGGCCGCGAGTGGGGCTGGGGATCCACCAAGTCGCTGCTCTGCTTCGGCGTCGGCGTCGCGGGAGTCATCGCCTTCTTCCTCGTCGAGCGCGCCATGGGCGAAGAGGCCCTCATCCCCCTGCGCCTGTTCAAGATCCGCACTATCGCCGTCTCCTCGATCGTCTCGGTGTTCATCGGCATGGGCATGTTCGGTGGGCTGGCCTCCCTGCCGCTCTACCTCCAGATCGTCAAGGGCGCCAGCCCGACGGAAGCCGGCCTGCTGCTGCTGCCGCTGACGCTCGGCATCATGTTCGGCTCGATCCTCTCCGGCCAGCTCATCTCGCGCACCGGCACCTACCGGCACTTCCCGATCATCGGCTCCGGCCTGCTAGCCGGCTCGATGTGGGGGTTCCACTACATCGGCGCCGACACTCCCACCTGGAAGACGATGATCATCATGGTCTTCTTCGGCGTCGGGCTCGGCTTCAACTTCCAGCCGCTCACCCTGGCGGTGCAGAACGCCGTGAGCCGGCGTGACATCGGCGTCGCCACCTCCTCGGCGACGTTCACCCGCCAGATCGGTGGCACGCTCGGCACAGCGGTCTTCTTGTCGATCCTGTTCACCAAGGCGGCTGAGAACATCCCCGCCGCCTACGCCGCGGCGGTTCGCACGCCGGACTTCCAAGCGGCCCTACGAAACCCTCAGGGTGACCCCGCCGCGAACGCCCAGTTCATCAACAGCCTCAAGCCCGGTGGGTCGGGTGCGGGCGGTGGGCTCAGCGACTCGTCGTTCGTGCAGCGCATCGACCCCCGGTTGGCGCACCCCTACCTCGAGGGGTTCTCCTCGGCCATGCAGTCGGTCTTCTTCACGGCGACCTTCATCCTGTTGGCGGCGTTCATCGTGTCGTGGTTCCTGCCGCACGTCGACCTCGGACCCAAGCCGGGAGAGAAGCAGGCCGTGCCCGCGCCCGACGTCGAGGTTCCCGACGATGCCAGACGTGAGGTTTCCGACGAGCCCGACAGCCCCGTCAAGCTCGCGCCCGGTCGCCATCGCGCGCCCTCCAAGCGTTAGCTCGCTCGACATAGCTGACGTCGCCACCGGCGGTCCACGTCGAGTGACCACGTTCCGTTGAGCGTTCGGCACCCGGCCCGCCCGAGAGGTGCCAACCGCACAGTCCGCTGTGCAGTTGGCACCTCTCCCGGTTTCCCGGTGCCAACCGCACAGCCTCGGCCGAGCGGCGAGTTCGGTTGTGGACAAGCCGATTCCGCGCGCGGGGGAGTGTCGGTGGTGGCCTCTAGGGTTTGAGTCATGAACAACGAGGGTTCGCTTCTCGAGAGGCTCCGGCAGCAGCTGGCCGACCTCGAGTCGAGCCAGCGTGCCACCGGTGGCACCGCGGCGGCTGGGTTCTGGTCGACCCCCATCCCGGATGCCGCAGAGCCGGCTCGCTCGGATGCCGCAGGGCCGGCTGCATCGGATGCCGCAGGGCCGGCTCGCTCGGATGCCGCTGAGCCCGCAGACAGTGCCACTGACCCGATCTCACCCGACGCCGCCCCGTCGGGTTCGCCCGGTGAGGAGCGGCCGGTACGGGAGTTCCCGGCGCCGTTGACGGTCCATTGGGCGAACTGGTCGAACGTGTCTGGGGCGTACGCGTCGGGGTTCGCGTTCGCGGCCGCGAGCCTGGACCGGCCTCAGATGGAACCGGCCCGGATGACCGAGGCCGACCTGCTCGAGTCGGTGACCCAGCTCGGCGCCGTGGAACACCACAAGGAGGTCAACCTGGTGCGCCTGGTGACCCAGCTCGAGGCCCGCGGCGTGGCTTCCCCGGGTGGCCTGTCGCGGGTCGACTGGTTGCGCACGGTCGACCCCACTCTGACCGCCAGCGCTGCCAAAGCGGTCGTGACGTGTGGGGCCGCGTTCAACCAGCCTCGCTGGGCTGACCTGTGCGACGCCGTTACCGGCGAGGGCGCCGGAGCCACTCCCGACCGTGCCGACACCGACAGCAATACCGACACCGACACCGACAGCGGCACGGGTACCGGTACGGCAGACAACGAGGCTCACTCCGGGCGGGTGACGGTCGGTAAGGCCGCGCAGGTCATCGACTTCCACACCCGCCTCAAGCCCGTCGCTGACCCCGACGACCTCGACCAGGCCGTCACCCACCTGACCGACCAAGCACCCCTGCTGCGGTGGGAACAGCTCGCCAAGCTGGCCCGGGAGCTGTCTGACCAGGTCCGGCCCCCGAAGGATGCTGAGGAGCACGACCAGAGACGCCGCGACGGCCGCGGGTTGTGGTTCACGGGCCCGAACGCGGCCGGGATGGTCGGGATGAGCGGCACCCTCGACCCCGAAGGCGCCGCGACCCTCAAAGCCGCGATCGACCCCCTGTCCGCACCCCGCCCCCTCACCGACGAGGCCGGGGTTAAGATCGAGGACGACCCCCGACCGCCGCACCAGCGCCGGATGGACGCCCTGCTCGACCTCGTCGCCCGCGGTGTCACCGCGCCCGGCCAGGCACCGTGCACGGACAAGGCCAAGATCGTGGTCACCATCAACTTCGAGGCCCTACGCGAATACGTAGCCTCCGGCTGCCCACCCGACTGGGCCACCAGCAAGCCGAACCCTGGGCGTGGGGGGGGGTCGTGTCTGAGTGGTGACGTGCTCAGCGCGGCCATCGTGCGCCGGCTGGCGTGCGACGCGACGATCATCCCCGTCGTCCTCGGCTCCGACTCCCAACCCCTCGATGTGGGTCGGGAGGAACGCCTCGTCACCCGCGCCATGCGCACCGCGCTCTGGCTCCGCGACGGCGGCTGCTCATTCCCGGGGTGCTCCACCCCCGCGCAGTGGACCGACGCGCACCACGTCAAACACTGGGTCGACGGCGGCACCACCTGCCTGGGCAACCTCGCCCTGTTGTGCCGGCGACACCACATCTACGTCCACGAGAAGAACCTCACCGCGACCATCACCGCCACGAGTGTCACCTGGCACACCTGGCAACACTGGCGCACCACCTTCGGCACCGGGCCACCGATCTGCTGAGGTCGGTCGAACACCGGGCCAGGCGCAGCCATGCGACCTACGACCGGGGCCTTGACTTCCTTCCGCCTGGCGTCCTTCGACGGCCCCGTGTCCGGACCGACCTCGTCAACGAGTATCCGCGCACTTCTGGAGGTGTGCGATCTGGCCCCTCCCATTGACGTGCGCGAGGATGAGCCGTGATCTCAGAGACGTTGAGCGACTTCTTTCTGGCCAGCGCTGGGGTGGCGGGGGCGCTGATCGGCTTGCTGTTCGTCGCTATCTCGGTCTCTCACGAGCGACTGGCCGGCTCAGGCGAGAGCCACCTCCATCGGGTCCGGGCCTCCGCGGCCCTGACCGCTTTCACCAACGCGCTCGCCGTCTCCCTCTTCGCCTTGGTCCCCGGCAACAAGATCGGGTGGGCCACGGTCGTGGTCGCCATCGTGGGTCTGTTCTTCGTCCTGGCTTCGATGACCTTGCTGGTTCGCACTCGTGCACTGCACTGGCGTGACACACGAGACCTCGCCTTTCTGCTCGGCCTCGCCGCGACCTTCGTCGTACAGCTCGTCTCAGGTGCTCAGGTAGTAGCTAACCCCGTCGACACAGAGGCAGCGCGCACCATTGCCATCGTCGTCATCGTCTGTTTTCTCATCGGCATCGCTCGGGCGTGGGAGCTGATCGGTGGGCCCAACATCGGGTTCAGCCATGAGGTGGGAGCCGCGCTGAAGGGCCGACGCGAGCCGAGCCCACCCCCGGACGACCACGCAGGCGGACGTGTGGGGACCCAGGATTGATAGCCGACCGGCCGCTCGCGGTGGCACCTAGGTCAGCGCCGGTCAGCGCCGGTCAGCGCAGATGGGCCAGGTCGCGCCTGGTCAGGAACGAGTGCGTGCCCAGCGCCATCACGAAGGCGACCGCGCCGGCCAGAATGGCCACGAGGTAGCCGTAGCGGGGGCCGACGTGGTCGACAACAACTCCAGAGACGGCTGAGCCGCCTGCGATCCCGATGATCAGCCCGGTGAGCACGATGGTCATGCCCTCGTTGAGCTGGGCCTTGGGCACTATGCGCTCGATGAGGTTCATCACCGTGATCAGGGTGGGCGCCGTGGCCATACCGGCGAAGAGCATCAGCAGGGCCAGTATCCGCAGGTTGCCGGCGAACAGCACCGGTGCCTCGAGCAGCGCCATGCCGAGCGTTCCGGCCAGCAGCAGCTTCAGCAGGTTGCGCCCGTGCGACATCGTGCCGAACACGAGGCCGGAGAAGGCTGATCCAACCGCGTAGAGCGCAAGCACCGGCCCGGCCGCGTTGGGGTGGCCCATGTCCTCGGCCACTGCCAGGGTGACGACCTCGTTGACGCCGAAGATCGCCCCGGTCATCACCATGATGAAGGCCAGAGGCACGAGCCCGGGCACGTGGTGCGCATGAGCGGTCGGGCGCTCGTGGTGCGGCACGACCGGCGGCTCGGTCGATCGTGCCGAGATGAACACGAGCACGCCGACGGTGTAGCAGAGCACCGCGAACACGAAGCCCGCTTCGGGGAACAGGCTCGTGGCGAGCCAGATGGCCAGCACCGGGCCGATGACGAAGGTGACCTCCTCCATCACCTGCTCGAACGACATGGCCGTGTGCAGACTGCGCGCATCGTGGGCGAAGATGTGTGACCACCGCGCCCGGGCCATGGTGCCGAGGTTGGGGATGGCGCCGCACAGGGGGAAGGTGATGAACAGCACCCACGAGGGCCAGCCGCGCCACGACGCGAGGATCGTCATGACCGCCCAGAACCCTGACCACAGGAAGAACGGGATCGCGATGCGACGCTGGCCATAGCGGTCGACGAGACGCCCGAGGAAGGGCGCGAACAGGGCCAGCGACACCATTCCGACCGCCATCACGGCACCGGCAAGGGCATAGGAGTCGCGTCGGGCCGCCACCATGGCTACCGTCGCCACCCCGAACATCGCCCCGGCCGAGCGGGCGATCATGCCTCCCGCGATGAAGACACGCGCCCCCGGAACCTCGAAGAGAGGTCGGTAGGACGCCAGCACTAGATCTCCTTCGGTAAGTTGCGAACTCCTCATCCTTACATCTGCGGGCCGCTACCGGTCAGGATGGCTCCGCTTCGGCCAGTTCAGTCGGAATGTTTTCGTCGGAGCGACCACATCTGCGGCGCCCGTTCCACCTCGACGGCGACGTCCCACGCCACTCCGCCGGATGCCGTCTCGCGGCGAAAGCTGGCCACCGTTCGCCGCGCGAGGGCCGGGTCGGCCGCTACCCGGCCGGCCAGGGCGAGGGCGCGGTCCTGCACATCCGCGTCGTCGCAGGCCGCCCAGGCCAACCCCAGCGCAACGGCCCGTTCGCCGTCGACCTCCTCACCGAAGAGGCCCATCGCCGCCGCGGCCTCGCGACCGGCGACCCGGCTCAGCAGGGTGAAGTGCCCGCCGCCGGGATGGATGCCGATCTGGGCGAAGCCGGGGAGCAGCCGGGCCGTGCGGCTCACGATGCGCAGATCGGTGGCCAGGGCGAGGTTGAGCCCGGCCCCGACGGCGGCCCCGCGCACGGCCGCGATGGTCGGCACGCCGATGCCACCGATCGTGGTGAAGGCCGCGTAGACCGTCTCGAGGTTGCGGTAGGCCTCGTCGGCGACCGGGTCGCGGCCGGTCTCGGCGAGCACGCTGCGCACCGCCCCGGCGCAGAAGTGCGCGCCGCCGGTGACGACGACGGCTCCGACCGCGGCATCCGACTCGGCCGTGCGCGCGGCGTCGATCAGCTCGCGGGACATCTCCACCGAGAGGGCATTGCGCCGCTCGGGGGCGTCGAGGGTGATCAGGGCGACCCCGTCGGTGACGACATAGCGGATCTCGGTCATGTGTGGTTCTCCCTCGGGAAGGCTCGGTGGCCGGGTCGGTGCGCCCGAAGGGAGGTCTTCGGGCCCATCAGGTCGCGCTGCGAGAGACGGAAGGCGGGGCGGCGCGACCGGTGAGCACGAGCGGCCAGAGCCGGTCGTGCCCGGCCGAGCTGGCCAGCTCGGCCAGGGTCTCGTCCCACTCGTGCACCGAGCCGAACTCGCTACGGCGACAAAGAATGGGCTTGGTGAGCAGATGCAGCTCGTGCTCGCGGGTGGTGCCGATCGCGCCGAGCGCCTGGTGGGCGCCCCGCACGACGACCGAGGCGGCGTGTCCGACGCACGACTTCGCCACACCGACGGCGAAGAGCATGCCCGGGTCAGACCAGTCGGATGCCGCTGCGCGGGCGACCGCGGCGTCGGTGGCCGAGCGCGCGAGCGCGGCCTCCATCGCGATGTCGGCCACCAGGTGTTGAACGGCCTGGAAGCGCCCGATCGGCCGGCCGAACTGGGTGCGCTCGGTGACGTGGGCAACGACGATCTCGAGCACCCGGTCCATGCCACCGACGACCTGCGCCGAGCGGGCGAGGGCGCCCCGGAGGTGGAACTGCTCGCCGATGCTGTGGTCGACGACGACCCCACCCTCGAGGTCGTCGAGGTCGAACACGACCGTGTCACAGGGCTCTCCAGCGAGGTTGCGCCCCGCCGTGATCTCGGAGCGGCCGCTCGCCACGTCAGCGACGCGCCACTCGTCGCGGTCTTCCCAGAGCGCCACGATCGACGCGGCGTCGCTGGCCCACGTGACGTTGATGGCCACACCGGAGGGGTCAGGGCGGCAGACGGTGCGCAGCCGGCCGTCATTGGGCAGCCCCGCCGACTCGAGCAGCCACGCGGCGAGCACGTCGTGCTCGGCCACCGGCACGGCAGCCGCGGCGCCGGCCGCGATCCCCAGCAGGGCAGCCGCCTCGAGCCACCCGGCGCCGCTGCCACCACTGGCCTCCGACGCACTCAGGCGGGTCAGACCCAGGGCGTCGAGACGGCCCCAGAGGTCGGCGTCGAAAGCGAGGTTCACACTGGGGCCCGGACGACTGCTGCGATAGTCGTCGAAGAGGTCGACGAGCACGTCGACGAGGTCGGGGTCGGCGACGGGGTGGCTGGTGAGGGGTCTGCCGTCCGCGGGCGTCGCCCGCGCCCAGGTGGGGTTCGGGGTCGGGGTCGGGGTCGGCAGCACGGGGTCGGCCATCAGCGCAGCCCCAGTCCGCGGGCGATGACGCCGCGCAGGATCTCGTTGGTGCCCCCGCGCAGGGTGAAGCCGGGCCGCTGCAGGATCGCGGCCTCCAGCAGGCTGAACAGCTCATCACCGCGCGGCCAGCCCGAGGCCGTCAGGGTGTCGACGTAGTCGGTGATGTCGCCCTCCTCCGTGGTGCCGAGCACCTTGACCGCGGCCGCCGCGGTGTCGACGTCGACGGCACCGCTCGCAGCGGAGGCTCCCGGCCCACCGGCATCCGACTCGGTCTGCTCTTCGAGCGCGCTCGAGATGGCGAACGACATGTGGTGCAGGGCGGCGACCCGGGCTACGTGCCGACCGAGGCCGGCGTCGAGGGGCAGGCTCCCCTCGTTCATGGCCGACGCGGCCGCAGCGAGCAGCTGAAAGGTCGAGAGAAACCGCTCGGGGCCGCTGCGCTCGAAGCCCAGCTCGGAGGTCACCTGCGACCAGCCGTCACCGATCTGACCCAGCACCCGCTCGTCGGGAATGACGACACCACCGAGATGCACCTCGTTGAAGTGATGGTCACCGCCCATCGAGATGATCGGCCGGATCTCGATCTCGGGAGCGTGCAGGTCGACGATGAACTGGCTGAGGCCGTCGTGCCGGTGGGCGGGGTCGAGCGGCGCCGACCGGGCGAGGGCGAAGAAGCCGTCGGCCTCGTGCGCACCGGAGGTCCACACCTTCGTGCCGGTGAGCCGCCAGCCCCCGTCGACTCGCTCGGCGCGGGTGCGCACGCTGGCGAGGTCGGAGCCGGAGTCGGGCTCGCTCATGCCGATGCCGAAGACGATCTCGCCGCGGCTGATGCCAGGCAGAAAGGCCTGCTTCTGCTCCTCGGTGCCGTAGCGCATCAGCGACGGGCCGATCTGACGTTCGGCGATCCAGTGGGCCGCGACCGGTGCCCCGACGACGAGCAGCTCCTCGGTCACGACGAACCGTTCGAGGTAGCTGCGGCCCTGACCGCCGTACTCCGGCGGCACGACCATGCCGAGCCAGCCGCGCCGACCGAGCTCACGGGTGAAGTCACGGTCCCACCGGGTCAGCCACGTGTCGACGTGAGGCACGAAGGCCCCGGCCCGGATCTGCTCCGCGAGAAAGGCGCGCACCTCGTGCCGCAGCTCGGTCAGGGCCGGTTGCTCGGTCACGATCGGCGGGATCAGCGGACGCGGCATCCTGGCCCTTCCTCGGTCGAGCGGGTAGGTCGCCCACTCTGCCACAGCCCGGGTCGCGGCCCAGGGGTCAGTCGCGCCCCTGCCCGGCCAGCCAGGCCAGCACCGCCTCACGGTCGGCGTCGTTGGCGGGAGGCGGGGTGGGCGGCGCCGTGGCGTAGGCCGTGAAGCTGACCGGATGCCGTATCTGCCGGGTCGACCCGTCGCCCACCTCCACCGTGGGCTCGAGCCCGAGTCGTTCGGCCAGCTCGACCGCCGCGGCGAGGTCGTTGATCGGGCTCACCGGCACGCTTGCTTGGGTGAGCACGCTCGCCCAGTGATCTCGGTCGTGGCGACGCATCGCCTCGGCGAGCGCCGCCCCCAGCTCGGCCCGGTGGATGACCCGGCCCGCGTTGGTGGCGAACCGCGGGTCGCTCGAGAGGTCTGCGCGGCCGACCGCCTCAGCCAGCCGCGCGAACTGCCCGTCGTTCCCGCAGGCCACGGCCAACGGACCGTCGGCCGTGGGCAGCAGACCGTACGGCGCGATGCTCGGGTGGTCGTTGCCGAGCCGAGCGGGCATCCGCCCGGTCTCGAGGTAGGCCTGCGCCTGGTTGACCAACCCGGCGAGGCCGCTCGTCAACAGGCTGACCTCGAGACGGTCACCGTGGCCGGTACGCTCGCGCGCCGACAACGCGGCCAGGATGCCGATCACGGCATCCTTTCCCGTCAGCACGTCGATGAGCGCGACGCCCACCTTCATCGGATCGCCGTCGACCTCACCCGTGAGGCTCATCAGGCCGCTCGCGGCCTGCACGACGAAGTCGTAGCCGGGCAGGGCCGCCCCGGCGCCACTGCCGAAGCCGCTGATCGAGGCGTAGACGACGCGTGGGTTCGTCTTCGCGACGACGTCGTAGCCCAGCCCGAGCCGCTCCATGACGCCGGGCCGCAGATTCTCGATGACGACGTCGGCCCGCGCGGCGATGTCGAGGGCGATGGCGAGGTCACCTGGTGCCGCGAGGTCGAGGGCGATCGACGCCTTGCTGCGGTTGACGGCCTCGAAGTAGGTCGAGCCGGCGGCCGAGAACGGCGGGCCCCAGCCTCGGGTCTCGTCGCCCACGCCGGGGCGTTCGATCTTGATCACTCGGGCGCCGAGGTCGGCCAGCATCATGGTGGCCATCGGCCCGGCCAGCACCCGGCTGAAGTCGGCCACCACCACCCCCGTAAGGGGCGCGCCCAGGGCGGGGTCCGTCATGGGTTGCCATCTCCTCTGCGGTCGAGCGCTTGCCGGCTCACTTTCCCACACGAGACCGGACAAGGGTGATCCACGCAAAACCAGGACCGCGAGACGCGGCCCGTGGTATATCGGTCAAGACAGGGAGTGAGTCGACGACCGCCCGGTCACCGCTCGCCCTGCTCGAACGGAGGTCCGCATGTCTCGTTCGTCCTTCATGTTCGGAATCGTCTCCGCTGCCGCCTGCGCGGCCGTCGTGGCCGCCGCAGCGGCCGGAACCGCGGGCGCAGCCAACGCTGCGCCCGCCCATCAGTCCTCAGGCGCCGCCAGCCCGGCCGCCAGAGGCGGGCCACCCAAGGTCAAGACTCCTTCGCCGCCGTCCAACGCCCGGGCCAAGGGTGGAGTCGTCTTCGGCTGCCAGTCGGTCACCGCAACGGTGCGCTGCTACGGTCCCGACCAGATTCGTGCGGCCTACGGCACTGACAAGCTGATCAACGCCGGCTTCACCGGCAAGGGACGCAAGGTGGTCGTCGTCGACGCCTACCAGAGCCCCACACTGCGAGCCGACCTCTCCTCCTTCAACTCGGTCTGGGGACTGCCAACCGCACCGCTGCAGATCGTGGCCCCCGACGGGCTCACCCCGTTCGACCCGAACGACGCCAACATGCAGGGCTGGGCCAGCGAGATCAACCTCGACGTGCAGTGGGCCCACGCCATGGCCCCGGGCGCCAAGATCGTTCTCGTTCTGGCGAAGTCCAACAACGACAACGACCTCCAGAGTGCGATCAAGTACGCCGTCGACCACAACCTGGGCGACACGCTGTCGATGAGTTTCGGCGAGGCAGAGTCGTGCTACGGCGTCAACCCAGACGGCACACGCCAACCCGGCACCACCCTTGCGGCCCAGCATGCGATCGCGAACCAGGCCCGCCGCCAGGGGATGACCCTCTTCGCCTCGGCCGGTGACTCCGGGTCGACGGAGCCCACCTGCAACGGCACCGGCAACCTCATCGCGGCGTCGACCCCCGCGAGCGACCCCTACGTCACCTCGGTCGGCGGCACGCAGCTCTTCGCCAACCCAGTGACGGGTCGCTACCAGCGCGAGGTGGTGTGGAACGAGCAGAAGGCCTTCGGCTTCCGTACTACCGGCGGTGGCGGCTTCAGCAACACCTACGGCATGCCGTGGTGGCAGAACGGGGTCGGAGACCTGCCCAGCCGTGGAGTGCCCGACGTGTCCTACAACGCCGCCATAAACGGTGGGGTCATCGTCGCGCTCCAGGGCTCGTTCTACATCTTCGGCGGCACGAGCTCAGGCAGCCCGCAGTGGGCCGGCATCGCCGCCGACATCGCTCAGCTGAACAAGGGGCGGCTGGGTTTGATCAACCCTGCTCTGTACCAGATCGCACGAAACACCCCGTCGGCCTTCCACGACATCACCAGGGGCCAGAACGGCGACTTCGGGCTCGGTGGCTTCACCGCCGGCATCGGCTGGGACGCCGCGAGCGGCCTGGGGACACCGGTGGTGAACACGCTCGCGCTCTCGCTGGCCGCCGCCCTCTAGGGCGGGCGGTTCAGCCGTTCACACGAGAGGAGCAAATAGACGAGCGGGTGGGCTGGGGAAACCCTGGTCCGTCCGTTCGTCCATCCAACTAGCGGGCCGAGGCCAGACCGAGCAGCGCGGCGAGGCCGAGGGCACTGCGTGGGTCGTAGCTCGAGGTCCAGAGCCCCCCGTGAGCAGCCTCGTGAGCCTCGTCCTGCCACGGCTGCGGCTGGGCAGGCGAACCGGTGCGCAGGTCGTGCACGAGCAGCGCAGCCATCAGGGTGTTGGCCGTTCCCGGCTCGAACACCTCGATGCCGAACCGGTGCGCCCCGGCGTAGGCGGCCGCGAGCACCCGGTTCTTCAGCACCGACCGGGTGCGGGTGGGCGGCGCCACGTTGAGCGAGACCACACCGCCCTCCTCTCGATAGGTCGTGGCGCGCCACCGTTGAAGTCGTTTGGCCAGCAGATAGTTCGGCCCCTGCTGCAACACCACGCTGTCGTTGATGCCGGGGTTCTGGCCGGGCACGTAGTTGCGGCGAAGCAGCCGGCCCCCGCTGATGGTGCGCAACGGCACCCGCAGCACCTTGGATGTGCGCCGCGCGGCGTAGTTCGCCACCGAGCGGTCGACGGCCGTGCCGGGCACGGCGAAGACGTCGGTCGGGGTGGCGAGAAAGGCGAGCGCGACCTCGCCTCGCCCCTTCTGCTCGACCACGCGACGGGTGAGCGCGTCGACCGCCATCGACACACGGACGTTGGTCTCACCGTCGGCGTATACGTAGTTGCCGATCACGACTGGGCCGTCGACCTGCGACACCCACCGGGTCACCGACCCGAGGTCGTGCACGAGGTCACCTCCCGAGCGGGCGGTGACCGGGTCGTCCCCTGGCCTGACCGGCACGGTGATCGACCCGGCCAGCTTTCGGGTGTCGCCGACCAGTCTGTCCCACAGTTCTTTTCGCGGGAGGTCGACGGCCGCCACGTCAGCCCCCCACCGCAGCAGCGACCGAAGGGGGCCCATCTCGGCGGCCGCGCCGAGCACGACCACCGTGCGATCGCGGAGGTCGAGCCAGTCGGGGTTGTCGATGACGAGATTCACCGCCGCGGCACAGCTCGGCTCGATCATGCCGGTCTCGACCCAGACGTCGAGACGACGTCGGAGACGGTCACCCGAGAGGCGCTCACCGGCATCCGGGATGGAGAGAGTGCGGTCGGGGACACCTTCACCCGTGAAGGTGTGCGAACCGAGCGCGTCGCCCTCCGGCGCAAAAGCCGACATCAGCGGCTGGTCGCCCTCGGTGCCTTCCGGGCCCATCCACCGCATCCGCTCGTGCAGCGACGTGAGGCCGTCGCGGGCAATCGTGCGAGCGGCCGCCGGCGAGACCAGGCCCGCCTCGACGAGCCGGCGAAAGTGCGGCAGGTAGCCCTGCCTCCAGTTCGTCTCACGCTCGGCCGATGCTGCACCCACGGGGTCGACCGCGCGCAGGGCATCGGCCACCACGGCGCGGCCGGTCGCCGTGGTGCTCCGCCGTTGGCTGCTGGCTTCGAGGGGAAAGACCACTCCGGTGGGGTCGCTCATGCCCCCATCCTGCCCGGTCACCCTTCGACCACCTCGCGTGAGTGTCACGCCGGGGCTTTGCGCGCTCCCACCTTGCTGATCACCCGGTAGGTGGTGCGTGCGACTGCGAGGTTGCCGGCCCGGTCGCGCACCATGCAGGTCACGGTGTGCACCCCGAGGCGGTCGACGCCGGGGAGCCGACCGGTCTGGCACGCCTCGCCGGCCACCCCCGAGCCGTCGTCGGCGCCGTGCGCGATCAGCACGACGCGAGCGCCCTGCACCACGACCGCGGGTCGCGCCTCCGGATGCAGCGTGGGCTGGGTCCGGTCGTCCGGGTACGCCGAAGGGCTCGACCATGCTGATCCACCGGCTGTCAGGTCCGCCAGGTCGGTGAGCCGTCCGACCTCGGTGCGGGGAGACTGTGGTGAGGGCGTCGTCAACCCCAGGGCGAGCCATCCGGCCGCAGCGAGGGCCAGGGTGGCGGCGCTTCCGGTCACCAACCCCCCGCTGCCCTCAGCCCTTGCCGACACGTGCGACACCTCCCCACGATCTCGTCGCTCAGAGGTCAGAGGTCGGGCCCGACTCGCCTGATACCCGTCGGGCGTTCCGGTCATCTCGGTCGAGAAGTGCCGGTCGGGTAGGGCCGATCCCTAGCGGTGTCTCCCCCCCCATGTCGATGCTCCCCTGCCGCGCAGGCGATACAGGTGGATGCCGTCGGGCGAGCCTCCAGCCGGCCGCTGGGGATATCTGTGCCGCAGACCTCGCACCGTCCGTAGTCGCCGGCCGCGATGCGCTCACTCGCCCGGTCGATGTCGACCAGATGAGCCTCGGCCTGGGCCACGAGGGCCGCGAGCTGCGACCGCTCGTAGGCGATGGTCGAGCCCTCGGGGTCGTGCTCGTCATCGGCGTTGGAGCCCTCGGACGCGGCCACCACGCCGGCGAAGCCGCTCTGCAGCGCCGCCAGACGGGATGCGGTCGCCGCCCGGTCGGCGGCCAGCCGAGCCCGCGCCCGATCTATCGCTGAGGGAGTGGCCATCGAGCCATTGTCCTCGCAGCGGCCGGCGAACACACCGTGTAATCCTCAACCCACCGGGTAGCTACCCGGTGGGTTGAGGATTACTCGGTGTGTTGCGGGGGTCAGGCCGGGGGTTCGCCCTGCGAGGCCCACAGGTCGGGGCCGAACACCTCGTACCGGATGTGCTCTGCCGGCACCCCCCGCTCGAGCAACGTCGTGCGCACGTGCCGCATGAACGGCAGCGGGCCGCAGGTGAACACCTGCAGGTCAGCCGGCAGGTCGATGGTGCGGAGGTCCATGTAGCCCGAGGCCGACCGCGTGTCGTCAGGCTCGACGTGCTCGTACCACGCGTAGGTCGTGAAGCTGTCGATCGCGCGGCCGACGTGCAGCACGGTGTCACGCAGGGCGTGGTCGCGCGCCGTGCGGTCGGCGTGCGCGACGATCACCGGCCGCTGTGGTTGGGTGCGGGCGATGTGCTCGACGATCGGCAGCACCGTGGTGATCCCGGCACCCGCGCTGGCGAGCAGCAGCGGGCCGGCGGCATCCGACACGACGAAGTCGCCGCAGGGTGAGCTGACGTCGAGCCGGTCACCCACCCGCACCCCCTCGTGCAGGTGCGTCGAGACCCGGCCGTCCGGCGCGCCGTCGACACCGCGTGCCCGGTTCACCGTGATCTGCAGGCGGGTTCCCGAAGCGGTCGACGAGACGGTGTACTGGCGCGGCTGACGTTCACCGTCGGGCAGGTCGACGAAGACCGAGACGTACTGCCCCGGTTCGGTCGTGGGCAGCGGCAGGCCGTCGGCGGGTTCGAGCACGAGCGAGATGATGTCGTGGGCCTCGTCGATACGTCGAACGACGACGTAGGGGCGCAGTGCGTCGTCGGCCCGGATGCCGGCCTGCTGGTAGAGGCGGGCCTCCTCGGCGCCGAGCTGCATCGCGAAGAGCCAGTACACCTCGCCCCAGGCGTCGGCCACCTCGGGCGTGACCGCATCGCCGAGCACCTCGGCGACGGCCCCGAGCAGGTGGTGCCCCACGATGGTGTACTGCTCGGGCCGGATGCCGAGTGACACGTGCTTGTGCGCGATGCGCCGCATGACGTGCTCGAACGAGGGCGCGTCGGGGTCGATCAGCGCAACGGCATACGCGACGACGGATGCCGCGAGCGCCCGGCTCTGCTCGCCGGTGGCCTGGTTGCCCTGGTTGAAGATGCGCAGCAGCTCGGGGTGGGAGGCGAACATGCTCGGGTAGAACAGAGCTGTGATCTCCTCCGCGTGCGCGGCCACCGCGGGAGCCGTGGCCGCCACGACGGCTGCGGACTCGGCGGACAGCAGCCCCGGTTTCGGGGCTGCGGCGGGGCGAGGGGTTTCGCTACCGGTGGGGGTCGGTGCGGCGGGTTGGGTCTGGACGGCAGTGGGAACGGCGTTCATCGGCAGTCTGGCCTCTCGGGCGGCAAAGGGGGCGAGTCGAAACGGCGACTCTTTGTCCAATTTACACGGATATTTCCGTGACTACCAATTCATCCCGATCAGATACGGATCGACGAACGCCCTGGTCAGGGGCTGACGGCCAGCACGCCGTGCGCGCCGCGCTCGGCGTCGACCATGAGGTGCGAGATGAAGGGGTAGTGCCCGGCCTCGGGGAGGGCGAGCTCGACGAACCCGCCTTGAGCGGGAGCGAGCGACAGCGCCTGGCTGCCGCCTTGACCCTCCTGCCCCATTCGCAACCGGTAGGCCCCCTCGGCGTAGACGGTGTCGAACTGGCCGCCGACGACGTGGAAGGAGGTGGGCCGGTTCGGGCCGACGTCGAGCACCCAGATGCGCACGCGCTCGCCGACCCGCGCGGTCAGGGGCTGATGGTCGTACTGGTTCGCGTACCCGTTGAACACCACGGCATCGGGGCGCTCCGCGTTGACCTTGTCGACATCGACCGGGCCGCCGTCGGCGCCGAGGTAGAGCTCCGACTGAACGAGCAGGTACTCGTGGGCGACGGGGGCGAGGGCGGGCGGGTCGATGATGACTGCCCCGAAGAGCCCGTTCGCGATGTGCGCCGACATCGGCATGCTCGAGCAGTGGTACATCCAGATGCCGGCCCGGGCCGCCGTGAAGGTGTAGACGAGGGAACCGCCCGGCGGGATGGTGCGCATCGGGCCGTCGGGCGCCAGGGCCCCTGCGTGGAAGTCGATCGAGTGCCCCATCGTGGCCCGGTTGACGAGGGTGATCTCGAAGACGTCACCCACCTTGCCGCGCAACGTCGGACCGGGCACCGAGCCGTTGTAGGTCCAGAGGGTCTGCACCACCCCCGGGGCCACCTCACGAACCACCTCGCTGATGGTGAACGTCTGCCGGTGGATGCGCTTCGAGCTCGCGGCCGGCAGCCGCGCCGGGTGGGCCGCGAACCCGGCACCCGGCATCCGGCTGAAGTCGAGCCGGGCTGGGGCGCCGGCGGTTTCGGGCGTGACGCCGTCGGGCTGGGCGCCGGCGTGCGATCCCATGGCGGGCGCCGCATCGGCCGCTGCGTGGCCGGCCTCGTTGCCGGCCGGCGCGCCCACGGCCACGACCTCGAACACCATTCCCATCTGCCGGTGCCCGACGACCGAGCACCACCCCTGCAGGTCGCGCCCCACCACCCCGACGTCGAGCGACGCCCGTGCCCCCGGGTCGAGCCGGCCGCTGTCGGCTCCGGTGTCGAGCACGAGGTCGTGCACCGTTTCGGGGTCGGCGTTGTGCAGCATGATGACGAGGCGGTTGCCGGCCGGCACCTCGACCCGAGCCGGGGTGAAGCGCATGTTGTCGGCCGTCACCGCCACCGTGGTGGTCTGCCCGGTGGGCGCCACCCCGGCCGAGGCGGCAGTGGTGCCGGCCCGTCCGACGGCGGACGGGTCGAAGGAGACTCCGGCCGCCACGGCCACGAGCACCAGCGCGAGGCCGGCCACCGCGAGCCCGCTGCCCTGCTTGCGGGCCTGCTGCGCCGCTTCGGCGCTCGGCCGCGAGCCGCGTGGCGTCGGGCCGGGCGAAGGCCGCGTGATCGACCCCGGCCCGGAGCCTGGCTTGCCGGATGCCGCTGCCTTCGCCCGCCGGGAGGCCTTCGCAGCGAGTGCCATCAACGGTAGAAAGGCGGCGAAGCCCGCAACCACGAGCAGTCCGGCGAGAGACTTCACCGCAGGAGGCACGGGCAGCACGGCCACGAGCAGGCCGAGGTTGACCACCGTCAGCCGCAGCGGGGCGCCTCGTTCGAGCACCGCGGTGGCAGCTCGCACGGCCGACGGCCCGCCCCGCAGCACGACCGGCATCAGGTAGGACATGGCTCCGTACAGCACCTGGGCCGCGAAGCCGACGGCGAGCGCCGGGGTCACGAGGGTGAGTCGGTCGTGGGCCTGCTGCCAGGTCGGCGCGGTGGCGATCGCGCCGGTCAGCAGGGCGAGCGTGACCACGAGCCAGGTCAGCCCGGCCAGCACCGACCAGGTGGCGAACGATGACGGGGGTTTGGCGCGGGCGCACTGAACGAAGGGCACGGCCAGCACCCCGACCCCACCGAGGTAGAGCGCGAGGCCGGCCGCCGCTCCGAGCAACGAGCCGGCCAGGGTCGTGGCCACCACCACCACGACCGCCGCGGCCAGCACCGGCAGAGCCGTGGTGGCCGCCCGCTCGGCGCCGGGCACGACCCGGGTGCGCAGCATCGTCGGCCACAGCGTGACGAGGGTGCCGAGAACGGTGAGACCGAGCCAGCCGAGCACGTTGACGGCGACGTGCGCCAGCACGAGGCGCTCGTCGCCGCTGCTGCCGTCGCCGGCGGTGACGACGGTGCCGAGCGAGGCCCCCACGGGCAGCAGCGCAGCCGCCACGACGTAGTAGTGCACCGTCATCGCGAACCGGGCCTTGAGGGCCCGACGCAGCTGAACGAGAAGTACCGTGCCGTGCCAGAGCGCGGCCGCAGCGATGGCGGTGGCGCCCACCGCGGTGATCACCCACTGGGCGATGAGCACCCCCACGACGACCACGACGGCGCCGCCGTTGAGCAGGGCCAGCCTGCTCGACTGCCGTCGTCGGTCGCCGGGCCGGGCCGGGAGGTGCAGCAGGGCGTCGGAGAAGTATCGGCTCCACACCAGGATCGAGTGGCTGACGGCGCCGAGCAGCAGCAGGTGGATCAGCAACCACCTCGGTGCGGGCAGGCTCGCGTGCAGCACCGCCGCCGCCAGTGCAGCCAGCAGCCAGACCACCGTCGGGAGGTCGCGCAGCGGCCAGAAGCCGCCCTTGGCGGCAGCGGGTTCACCAGTGGCCGGTCGACGGCCCAGCTCGGGGGTCACCGCCCGATCCCGGATGCCGGGCGGGAGTCGACCGCAATATCAGTATCTCTCACGAGAGCACCCTCAGCACGGGCAACCTCAGCGCGGGCAACCTCAGCGCGGGCAACCTCAGCGCGGGCAACCTCAGCGCGGGCAACCCCAGCGCGGGCAACCCCAGCGGGGGCTCCCTCGGCAGCGACGACGGCGTCACCGGTAGAGCCCGGCGCTCGGCGGGCGACCGGCCGGAGGCGCGTGGCCGACCAGACCGCCACCGCGACGAAGGCGAGAATGGCCACTCCGTTGAGCACCCCACCCCAGCGCCAGGCCCACGACGCTCCCAGCGCGTCTCCGCCCCACAGCCTCAGGACCAGCGCCGAGTGCAGCAGCACCGCAGGGCCGATGAACGCAGGGTGGTAGGGCAGGGGTCGGCGCAGCACTGCGGGAAGGATGACGGGCGCGTGCGCCATGATCATCGAGATCGTGAAGCCGAGAAAGACGGCATGCACGACAGCGTCGTAGCGGGCGCCGTCACCGGCTGCGCCCCCGACGAGCCAGGTCGCCCCGGCGACGCCGAGCCAGAGGTAGCCCGCCAGCAGGCAGGCCGCCGAGAACCGGGGCAGGCCCTGCGATCGCACGGTGTGGCGGGCGACGTCGTGCGAGGCCAGCCAGCCGACGAGTACGAGCAGCGACGCCCCCAGCAGGGGAACGGTCGCCGGCCAGAGCAGGCTCGCGCCGACGGACACGGCGAACAGCCCGCCGAGGATGAGCAGGTCGCGACCGGCATTCGGGCCCATGGCGATCCGGGCCAGCTCGAGCCGCTCGCCGCCGATCGTGAGCACGACGAAGCCGACCAGCCACGGCAGCACCGTCGGTACGGCCACACCCGACTGCCAGAGCAGGAGGGCGCCGACGGCCAGCATCGCGCCCAACGCCTGGGCCGCTACCGCCTCGTCGCGCTGGCGTCGCCAAAGGGGCAGGTAGACGGCCACGAGCGCGACGGCGCCGAGGAGCAACAGCACCTGACCGACCCGAAGTGGAGTCGGTGAGAGCACCACCAGGGCGCCGACACCGAGCAGGCCGGGAGCCGCGAAGCCGACGGCCCGCTTCAACGCAACCGCGCGTTCGAGGCTCACCAACGTGCCAACGAAGCCGATGACGAGCAGGATGCCGTGCACCTCCGGCAACCGCTCGGTGGTGACGGGAGCCGGCAGCCCGAGCAGCAGCAGCGCGGCGTCGAGGCCGGCGAGCAGGGCCAGAGCGGCCAGCATCAGGAAGGGCGCTCGCCGACGAAGCGCTCGGCCCTGGGTCGTCATGCCGGTGGTGACCCTGCCGGCCGACCGCCCAGCCGCAACCGGCAGGCGCCCGGTTCGGAGAAGGCCAGCAGGGTCACCGGTTCGGGCGAGCCCCACTGCGACAGCGCGCCCTCGACGATGCCGCGGTGCACCGAGCAGACGACCTCGGGGTTGGCGGTGGCGGCATCCAGCAACGGGCATCGGGTCAGTCGCACCGAGGTGACCCTGCCGGTCGTCTCAGGGGCAAAGCCGAGGTCGTCGAGCAACCCCACCACGTGGCGCCGGGCCGCGAGGGCGCCCGGGCCGGGGGGTGGGCCCTGCCGTTCGGCGAGGTCACGACCCCAGCCCTGCCCCGCTTCCCGACCCTCCTGCGCAGGGTCGGGGCTGTGCCGGCGGATGGAGTCGGCGAGTGCCGAAGCCAGGCCCGCGTACTCACGCACCCCGTTCGGTACGGCAGCGCGCGCTGCGGTGTAGAGCCACGCGGGGCGGCCGCGGCCGTTGGGCTCGGCGAGGGCTCGAGAGACCAGGCCCTGCTGCTGGAGGGCGTCGAGGTGCTCGCGGAGGGTGTTCACGTGCAACGACGTCGTGTCGCTCAGGGCAGCCAGACTCAGTGGTTCTGCGGTTTCGTTCAGCGCAGCGAGCACGCGCGCTCGGGATCGGGAGGTCGTTGCGGGCGCAACCGACGAAAGGGCGGGGAGCGGCCCGAGGGCCCGGTCCAGGCCCGTCTTGGAGGCGTCTTGTTTTTGCACGGTACTAGTGTATAAAAATAGAGACACGTCGCCAACCGGCCACACCTCACCGTTGGAAGGTTAATCATGAACGAGCTCGTCATCGCATCCGACGAAGCAGACGCCCGCGCTGCCGCAGCGGTGGAGCAGCATCACGCCCAGCTCTCGGGAGCGCTGGCCCTCAAGGCGGGCGGCGTAATCGCGGCCGCCGTTCGCGAGACCGACGACGCGCCGTCGGGCGGCTGGGTCGACACGGCCGCGACCGACCTCGTGCAGTGGTGCCGCACCGAGCTCATTCCCCACGCGGTTGCGGAGGAGACGACGCTGTACGCCGCAGCCCGGGAACGCGTCGAGGGGCGTCTGCTCGTGGAGTCGATGCTGCGCGAGCACGCCGTGCTGATGGCGTTGGTCGACGAGATCGAGGGAGCCACCAGCACGGTGGCCAAGGCCGCCGGGGCCCGGACCCTACAGGTGCTCTTCGACACCCACCTCGACAAGGAGAACACTCTCGTGCTCCCGTTGCTGGTCGGTGCCCCCGATGTGTCGGTGGCCAAGCTGCTCGAGGGGATGCACGAGCTGATCGGTGGTGGCGACGGGCACGCACAAGCCGCCTCAGCCGAGGCCACGGCGCCGGTCGCCCATGACTGCACCTGTGGAGAGGAGGCCGCGGCGGGCTACCCCGAGCTCGACGCTCGGGCCGTTCCGCACGCCATTCGGCACGCCACGGTCTTCGGCGCCCTCGACGGGGTGCGGGCCAACGGAGGCCTGGTGCTGGTGGCACCGCACGACCCCAAGCCGCTGCTCGCACAGCTTGAACGGCGCAACCCCGGTGAGTTCACGGTCGAGTACCTCGAGCGCGGCCCCGAGGCGTGGCGCCTGGCCATCGTGCGCCAGTCGGCCTGACCAGGAGTGGGAGGTAGGCGACGTGCCCCGGTCGGGCAGCGAGACCGAGCCCGGCCCGTCGGTCGGGGACCCACCAGCGGGATCAGCCAGTGGGTCCGCCGGGGCCCTCTCGCCGACCCCGCCGACCAGGGCGGCACGCGCGGTCCGGGAGGCGTGGGCGCCTTACCTCCCAGCCTTCTTCGTCGGCGCGCTCTGCATCATCGCCGGGGGGCTCGTGGCTGCCGTCACGAGCCCGATGGCGCTCTCCCACGGCTCGTGGGCGGCCGCCTACCTCGTGCTCGTGGCCGGCGTGGCCCAGATCGCCCTGGCCGCTGGTCAGGGGATGCTGGCAGGGCAGGCCCGGGCCGGGCGTCGTCTGTTGCTCGTGGAGTTCGCCGCCTGGAACCTCGGCAACGCCGCCGTCATCGCCGGAACCCTCTGGAGCGCGACGTGGCTCGTCAACCTCGGCGGGGCGATGCTCGTGGTGGCACTCGGTGGTCTGCTCGTCGCGACTCGCCGCGGCCCCGGTCGAACCGAGGTGGCACGCGGGCGGCAGGTGGCGCTGCTGGCCGTGCGGGCGCTCGTGGCGCTGCTGCTCATCAGCATCCCCGTCGGGCTGTGGCTGGCGCACGTTCGCGCGCGCTGAGGCAGCAACGCACCTGTTCGCCGTCAACGATCTCGTCGACCTCGCTGACGGACACGACGGAAAAGTCGAGCGCACGGTTGGCGCCTTGAGCCCGAGTAACACCGGCTCGAACTGCCAGGCTGAGGCGCGCGGGCCGGCATCCGGGGCACGCTGTCCGTATGACGTCGCGGATGAGCTGGCTGGACCGCGGTACTCGCAATTTCTGGCGCCTCACGGGTCGACCGGTCGACTTGCTGGGAGCTGAGAAATGGCTGGCCGCCCCGATGCATCACGGTCCGACGATCGAGGACGGGTGGCTGACCGCGGCAGCACGCGAGATCGGAGGGTCACTGTGCCACGACGGCACGGACGCCGGCCTGCTGCCCGACATGGACCGCCTCAACGGTCCGCTCTTCAACGCAGACCACATCCGGCCCGAGGTGCGCCATTTCTACGAGCACACCTCCCAGTGGCGGATGGAGATCTGGACCCAGTGGAATCCGATCTTCCAGCCTGGCGGCGAGCTCATCTCGCGATACTTCGGGCGTCGCGTCCAGCAGCTGGCGCTTCCCACGAAGCCGCTCGAGGTCGCTCTCGGCATCGACAGCCGGGTCGTAACCATCATGGATGCCGCCGGGCGCCAGCAGGCAGCAGGATGGATCCGCACCCTGCGCTCAACGGGCGACCACGTCTACAGCGGCTGCTACTCCACCCGCACGCTCCCAGGCTCGGAGCAGCCCAGCATCCACGTGGCGTTCCCGCTCGAGTCAGGCAACGTGCAGGTACTGCTGCGGCCCCGCGCCCTACCAGATGGCTCACTCGAACTGAGCTCGCCCGCCGGGCCCTTCGGCCACGATGGCGCGTACGTCGTCGTAGAGAGTCGCGGCCAGGCCCACGCCGCCAGGGCACCGATTCACGAGACCTTCCGGGTCTACGTCGACGCCGAGGGCGTTCTGCGCACCGACCACCGACTCTGCCTGCGGTCGGCCACCGTGGTCCGCCTCCACTACAAGCTGCTACCCGGCACCTGAGGAACTCGACGATCTCACCGACGCGTCACCGCCTTCTGCATTGGCCGCCTAGGCGCTCCATTTGGTTCAGCTGCCATCGTTCTCGTGGGCGGAGTCCGAACGGTCCCCCTGCTGCTGCAGGTGGGGCAGCAACACGGCGGCGAATGCGATCATGGTGATCAGGCTGAGAAGGGTCACGGTCCACGTGATCCACCCAGCGTCACCGTGCGACACGTTCAGAACCTGGTTCAGGACGAGCCCCACGGCGTACACGGACAAGAAGCCACGGACGCCTCGTTGATGCCGAACCATCCAACGCTGGGCTCGCGTCGGCGGCAGAGGCGTCGGAGTCACGCCGCCACCCTAGGGCGGACCCCTGCCCTTCGACGTCGCCTCAGGACGGCTCGCCCTCGTCGTTCATTTCGCTCGGGGCCTGCCCGGTGAGTAGCCCGACGAGCACGGCCGCCTGGCTGATCTGCCACTGCTTCGTCGCCGTGAGCAGCGTGAGCGGGCCAGCGGCGGCCAGCTCGCGCAGATGCTCCAACGCGGCAGCGGCTTCACCGCCGTCGAGCTCGTTGGCGTAGCGCGTGACGAACTCGTCGTAGCGCTCGGGCACGTGACCGAACCACTTGCGCAGCTCGGTGGTCGGGGCGACGGTCTTGAGCCACTCGTCGAGGTGCGCGTCGTCCTTGCGCAGACCGCGCGGCCAGACCCGGTCGACGAGCACCCGGGTGCCGTCGTCGGGGCTGGGCGCGTCGTAGACCCGCTTCACCCGCGGTCGGCTTGTCGACGCGTCTGGTCGGCGGCTCATGACCCGAAGACGCGGCCGGTGATCGTCTCGATGCTGATCGCGATGAGCAGGGGGCGCTGGCCCGGTGCCCACGGCTGTGCGAGGTCGGACTTCCACACGAGGGCAGCCTCGTTCGGCGCGACGATCGAGCCGCTGAAACCGTTGACGATCACGCTCCAACCCCGGCGGCCGCTCTCGTCGAGGTCGTCGACCTCGAACACGACCGGGGCGCGCCGCGTGAGGTGCGACAGGGTGCGACCCTCGACGGTGCGAATGACGATGAAGTCGTCGAAGCACGTGTAGCTGACCGGCAGGATCCGGGGCCGGTGAGCGCTCACCCAGCCGACGCGGCCGACTTCTTTGGACTCGAGGCGTTCTCGGCACTGCGGCGGCGACAGGATGGTGGGTTGCTGGCTCGTGGTCGGCATCGGCGCTCCCTTCGAACGGGGTGGTCGCGCCGCCGCTGGAGTCGGGCCGTCACCTGCGTTCCAGGCTGGTTCAAGACTGGTTCGGACGGTTCGAGGCGCGGCGGTCGCGGCCCGAACGTGAACACCCAGCGTGTCAGCGGATCCGGCTGGGCGGAAGGGCCTTTGGGCCCGGTGTGACCCGACAGACAGGGGAGGCCGCGCCGGTCATGGCCTCGTGTCGGGCTGATGGGTTCGCGAGAACCAGGTGAGAACGCCGAAGAGCCAGACGGCGCCGAGCACCAGCGTCAGCAGGAGGATCTGCAGCCAGGGCGGGGGCGCCAGCCAACCCAGCACCAGTGCGACCACGGCCGCGAGAGCCAACGCCGCGGCCACCGGCCGGTAGACCTGAGGCAGCTCGTGCCAGTCGGCGAGCGAGGTGGCGACGAGCACGAGCGCCAGCACCCCCACGGCGACCGATGCCGACAGCACCATGGGCGCCGGGCCCGGGGCGTGACCGTCTGACGCGTGCTCGATCATCAGCACCATGACCCCGCCAGTGGCGGCGATGGTCATCGTCACCGGAAGGTGCCCGACGAGCCAGAGCGACAGTGCGCCGCGCCGCGGGGCGACCCGCCGGGCCCCGACGAAGTCGAAGTAGCTCCACCAGTAGGCGAACCCGATGCCGAGGCCGAGGATGCCGGTCACCACGGCCATGGGGACACGGCCCGCATCCGCGATGCCGCCGACCACCCCGGCGACCACCTCGCCCAGCACGATGATGGTGAACAGGTCGAAGCGTTCGACCAGCGACTCGCTCGCGTTGGTGCTGGTGTCACGCGAGAGGCCCCGGCGCCGGTCGAGCACGATGAGGCCGACCAGCCAGGCGACGACCACCAGGGCCCACACCCCCAGCCGCAGACCGTCGGACAGCAGCGCGCTGGCGCCAACGATGACCGCCGAACCGAGCACACCCGCGATGTAGGGCGTGGTCGCGGGGCGGTACTCGGCTGAGTCCTGCCGACGCACGGAGTACCAGAGCCAGCCGAGCAGCAACAGGTACACCCCGTAGACCACAGCGAAGGCGGGCCCGTCGCTTCCGGTGGCGCTCCCGGTGAAGACGGCGAGCAGGGCGAGCACCCCCATCTGGAGGAAGACGTAGGCCCGGGTGCGGCCTTCAGCGCGGCCGTGGAGGTCGTGGTAGACCGCCCCGTTCACCCAGGCGATCCAGATGAGGGAGAACACGACCGCGAACCGGCCCAGCCCAGGCCAGGTGACGTCGCCCGCGAGGTGGTGGGCGGCCTGCGCCACGACGACGACGTAGACCAAGTCGTAGAACAGCTCGAGAAAACTGACCTCGCGCCCCGCGATGGCATCGCCGTGGGCGCGGGGCGGCTGCCAGAAGTGGTGTCGGAACGCTCGTGCGCTGGCCCACGGCGAAGGGGCGGCCCGCTCGGCCTCCGGTGATGGCATCGGTCGAGGTGGCCCGTCAGCTCGAGGGATTCGGGGCCGGGGTCGGGCTGGGGATCGGGCTAGGGGCCGGGCTTGGCCGCCGGTCGCCCACACGGATCGTGATCGTGGTGGTGGGGCCGAAGACCGACAGGCTACGGGCTACATCGGGGAGGTCGACCTGCCCGACGAGTGTGTTCGGACGGCCATCACGAGAGGCGGGTTCGGGAGTGAGCATCAGCCGGTTGGGCATCCGCGGAGCGAGGTCGAGCGCGCCGGGTATCGCGCTGTTCCAACCGGTATAGGCCCCGAGCCCGCCCGTGTCGGTGGGCCCGACATCGACAACGAGAGAGTCGGACCAGTCGGGCACCCCTTCGAGGTGGTCGGTGAAGTCGAAGGCGTCGTTGGCCTGCACGACCTTGGCGACGCGCAGGGTCACGACGTAGCGACAGAGCAGCCCCTCAGCGTTCGGTTTGCCGCCGGCCGGCGCATCACCCGTTCGCTCCAGCAGGAAGGTCGACACCAGCGGCACGGGCGCGAGCGGTCGGTCGGCGTCGACCGCCTCGTTGCTGCCGGGGGTGGGCGACGGCCGGCCGCCCAGCTGGTCCAACATGATCGGGCACCAGTGCTCGGCGAGCTGCTGGCTGATGACGACCGGCAGCCCGCGGATGGTCAGCCGCATGTCGGCCTGCCACGACACCCCGGCCTGGTCGGCGGCAGCAGCGGTGTCGGTTCGGGTGTCGGCGAGGCCGCTGAGCAGGGCTGAGACCGCCCACCGGCCGAACAGAAAGCGCTGAAGGTTCTGGTAGGCCTCCTCGGAGTTGACCTCGCCGTAGGCGCCGGAGTGCGACTTGTAGATGAAGGCCCGATGCGAACCCTTCACGTAGGCGTTCTCGATGCGCACCAACCCATCGCTCTTGGCGCCGACGATCAGCCGGGAGGGGCCGTAGTCGGCAGGGTCGGTGCCCACGATGCAGAAGACGTTGTCGACGTCGAAGACGTCCGCAGGAATGACCCGCGGGTCCCATCGTCGGTCGTCATTCTGCGGCGGCAGGTCACCGAACTGGGATCCGGGAGTGAGCAGCCCGTACATCTTGTCGGGGGCGAAGATGTCGCTGCCGGCCGGCCCGAGGTCGGCCATGACGGCGTTCGCGGCGCGAGACAGGGTGACGATGCCGCCGTGAGGGGTGCCGAAGGTGAAGAGCTTGTCGACGATGTCGGCGGCACGACGGCGGGGCTGACCGTCGGCGTCGTCGCTCTCACAGACCTTCTGCATCATGCAGCGGGCCACCAGACCGCCCATCGAGTGCGCCACCAGAATGACCTTGGGTGCCCCGGTGCGCCTCAGCACGAGCAGCACGAGGGTATAGAGATCGGCGGCGGCGGCCTCGAGGTTGAACCCCGGGGAGGCGACGTGGTGGGTCACGGCGTCGGCGAGACGGTGCAGCAGACCTTCCGGGCGCGGCGCGGCGAACGTGGTGGCGGCGCTGTCGTAGAAGCGGTGGATCCAGATCGAGGCCGGCGCGAGCGGGGTGTCACCCTGTTGCAGAAGTGCCCGTTGTGAACCGTGTACGAGCAGCTGGTAGCCGTGGTCGACCATCAACCGCAGCAGGGGCCCCTCGAACTGGTAGAAGCTCGGGTCGCCATCGCCGTTCGTGCGGATGTGGGTGGCCCCGGTGTTGAAGCCGTAGAACGGGTCGTCGACCTGCTCGTTGATCGAGGTGGTGGCTCCGGCGAAACCGCGTAGATAGACGATGGGAAGCTGGTCCATGGCGCCTTCCAACGAGGGTTGTCTCGACGGAGATGCCGTGAGGCTCCTTTCTTCCTACTCCGCTCAGGCCGGTGGCGTCAACGGTGCCTGGCGGGGGCCGGTCCGCTGCGTGTGGCGTGTTGTTCGTGGCGCTCGGGACCGCCACGGTGCGTGCCTCGCCCCGACAACGGGTCGAGCAGGGACGATTCTCTCGACGGCATACGGCCCTGTACGAAGGTGAGCGGCCGCGATCGTGCCATCCATCTACCCAATTCCTGATGGCACTACAGGTTTCAGGAACCTTCACACAGACGCCCCGCACTGGGTGGACAATCCCCAGATGAAGTGCATTCGCCCGGTCGTTCTCGTGCTGCTCACAATGACCTTGGCGGCGTGCGGTCCAGACACAGGCGACACCACGGCCGGTAGCGGTGGAGGTGGCAGTTCGGCCGGCGGCGGTGGTGATGCGGGCGGCGATGGCCGTGCAGGCGGTAGTCCCACCGCCCCGGTGGTGTACCGAGTGCCGGATGACGAGTGCCCTTCGGACTACCCGTACGGGTTGACGATCACAACTGATGTTGAAGCTGAGGTGGAGTACCTCAAGCACATGCCAGCATGCACGAACGGGGCTGCGACCGCCATGTGGCTACGGAACGACACAGATGCGGTGTGGAAGCTGCAGTCGCGGTCGGGTAGTAGCGGTCAGGTCACGCGTTTGGACGAGACGTTGCGGCAAGCCTCATTCATGGACGCTGTGGGTTCTTCCCTGCCGTTGCTGATGCCCAAGGGCAATGTGTCCGTGAATGTTCCGCCGGAGGACGTGAACTGGTCCGTCTCTTTGGACTACACGCTCGGTTGGGCGGCTCACGACTTGGCGGTGGAGAGAGTTGCGTCCGCCGGCGAGACTGCGGCGGTTGCGGCGCTGGGGCGAAGGTCTCCGGCCGGTGCGGCCGTTGCCGCCTGCGCACTCGCTGGTGTCGAGGGCGCCAAGACGGTGTCCCACCTCGAGGAGGCGGACTCCCGGGAGGTCATGATCGAGGTGTTGGGGAGCAGTGTCGCTGGGCTCAAGTGCCGCACGGAAGCGCAGCGGGTGCGGACATTCAACGCGGATGGCACTCCCGCCGTTCTGTCGGACGAGCTGAGCCACTTGGGTGCCAACACGGAACTCATCGAGAAGGTGCACACACGTATGGACTTCGCCCAACGAGCGTTCAAGGCGCTGACGCTCGGGCTGAAGTTCTGGCATAGGGGCTGAGGCACAGGCCGCCCTGCGCCGCAGCGGCCGAGGCGCCATCACCCGATGGGCGTTCCGCCGCCGCAGGGGCCGAGCTTGGCCGGCGTTCACCACCACCGGGGTTCTGCTGGTGGCCTCTTCCGGCTCACGCACGACCGAACGGCCGAACTGGCCCAGCTCGGTATTGAAGCGACGGACGACTGACAGGACCGGCGGCACCGCTCGTCAGCCACGGGCCACCGCCCTGGTGTGGGCTGAGTTCGAGGTCTGCGAGGCGAGGGCGGCATCCCATGACCGTGAAGAGCCGACGGGAACGCCCACGTTGGCACGTGCCGCGGTGGGCTCCGCGGTTGCCCCCTTCGGAACCATCCCTCCCGTGACGGCGTTGTAGGGGGTTCCTTGTGTCTCGACGATCGGAGCCCCGCGTGTCGACTGTGGTGCAGACCGGACTACCCCCGCTTGCTCATCAGGCCGAGCGTCTCATTGAGCTCGGTGTGCACGAGGTTGCCGGACTATCGGCACGAGATCTACGCAGCGCCGCCAACACCGGTTCCACTGACGAGGGACTCCTGGTCGTCCACCCCAGTCGGGCACCGGCATCGAAGCTCGTGCCGCTGTTGGAACGCGGGGGCAAGCACGCGTTCGTCGTTGTCGACCTGCCTGACCTCGACCTGTTCACCCCGATCGAGCAGGTCACGCTTCCCGATGGCCCCGCCTACTTTGTGAACCACATCGACCGAGGCGACCAGATGGCCAACTGGAGCCCGAACGAGGCCCTGCCGGCCATTCTCGAGGCCGGGCGCACGCCACTGACCCTCGGTGAAGGCATCCAGTGGCTGCTTCAGCAGCCGCAGTCGCTCGAACGAAACCACTGCTTCATGACGATCGCCTCGCGGCTCCGCAAGCCCAACGGCGTGCTGGACCCGAGAACGCCGGCCCTGTGGATCAGCAACGGGACCGGGCGAGATGGCATAGCGAACCGTGATGCGCCCAAAGTCGGATGGTGTTGGGCGGGCAACCGTCACACCTGGCTGGGCTTCGCCTCGGCGGCGGGCCGAAACAGACCATGATCAGCGCCCTCTACGGGTCGACCCTTCGCTGAACAGGCGCCTCAGTCGTGGCGAAGATGCGTGCGTCAGAGTCGTGCTTCCGTCGAGGCTTCGGCGACGTGGCTGGTGTCGCTCGGCGTAACGCGTCTGCGAACGATGACGACCCAGTGTGTCGATCACTACGCAGTGGTGATGCTCGACCTTGAGGAAGACGAGTTCGACGTCAGCCAGGGCATCCTCGGCTCGCAGCCGTTTGCGAAGACGTGAGCTTCAGGTGCAGGTCACGGTCGAGGATGCCGGCCAGCCGTGCGGTCTCACGCTCGACGAGCTCGTGGCAGTCCGGTCGATCGCGAAGCCCCGCGACGGTGAGTTCGTCACCCTTTCGCGCCCAGGTTCCAGACACCACCCCGCCCACGATGACCGGGTTCGCCTTGCGGGTGACCCGGTCCCGAAGTGACGACGGAGTGACGTGGACGTCCTTGGTGCCAGGGCCCATCACCCACTGGTCGTGACCGGGCAGGAAGCGCACCGCGTCCGAAGGCAGCGCGCCTGCGAGCGCCTCGACGTCTTCGCGCACGACGTAGGCCGGGGTGCCCTCGACGTCGACCGCGACCAGGCGGTCGCCGAGCCCAGTGAACCAGGTGGTGAGCCGCTTGCGTCGCGCACTCAGGCCGTTGCCGAGCCAGTAGTGGAGGTGGTCGGGCGTGGCCGGGCCGTACGTGCGCAGGTACGCCACGATGGCTCGGGGGCCCGCCTCGTCTACATCCGGGATGCCGCCCCACCGTGGGTTGGTGTCGAGGCGCTGGCACGTGTGCTGGCCGTCGCGGGTCGGTCCGAGGCTCAGGTCCCCCTGCCACGTCAGCGGCTTGATCAACGTGCCAGCACCCTCGTCGAAGACCGGCTTCAGATGCCGGTAGGCCCGGCGCCTCGTCAGCACTTCGCCCAGCTCGACGACGGTCAAGGGCCCATCGCTCAGCGCCTCACGCACGGCTGTACGAAAGTCGGGCCAGTCGGATGGGCTCAGCCGGTAGTACTCCACCCAGCTCGGCAGCTCCCACTGGCGGCCAGCCGCACGGAGGGCCAGATAGATTCCGCCCTCCTCGGGGGAGAGGTAGTGCATCGACCCGCGGAAGGCGAAGGCCTTGATGACCTTTCCCTCGACCAGGTCCTGTGCCAGCTGGCCGGGGCGAGACGTCGCACAGCGAGTCCGGACGGCAAGCTCCGCGAGCGACTCGTCCATCGAGAGAACCGCGCCGAGCCGACGTACGGCTCCAGCCACCGACTCAGAGCCGACGGGATCGAGCAGCTGACGCCCCATCCGCCACGAGCGGGCCTGCGCCCAGGTGACCGAGGACTCAGTCGACATGAACATTCCCGAAGCCTCACACAGGTTCCGGACGAACCGCGAGCGCGTCGGGTGCCTTGACCGTGGTCCCGTTCAACCGGATGCTGTCGGACATCAGCCTGCCGCCGCGTCTCGGTACTGCGGGGTGAGCTCGGTCCAACGGGCATGCCAGGCCGGGGCCGCCGTCTGTTCCGACCAGCCGCCGACATGCACCGGCCCATCGCTCGCGACGGAACGCCCGAGGTCTTCGAGGTGAACCTGCCAACCGGCCCCGTAGAAGTGCAGCTGGTCGACGGGCAGTCCCCGCTCCTCGACCACCAGCCGGGTACGCGACCCCTCCGCCATGAGCCACGCCTCGAGTCGGGTCTCGTCGTCGGTTCCCGGTTCCATCGTCACCAGCAGATGTTGCGGGGCCTCGCACACCTCGATGCGTATCGGGCCGGCCCACGTGCTCGTGAAGACAGCCTGCACAGTGCCGCCGACGCGAAGGTCACCCGACACCTCGGCGATCCAGCGCGCCAGTCGCTCCGGCGTCGTACACGCGAGCCACAGATCGTCGATGTCGGTGTCGTACACCTCCTCGACCCGCACCGCTCCCCGCTCGTCGTCGAGCGCCCGCATCGTTCCGGTCATCCTCACTTCTGCGCCTTCTTTCCTCGTGCGATCTCCGTGTGCAGGGCATCGAGCCGGTTCTGCCACAGGGCGCGGTACTCGCCCAGCCACTCGTCCACCTCGACCAGCGCCTCGGGCCGCAGGCTGTAGATCCGGCGCTGCGCGTCTTGGCGCACGTCGACCAGGCCCGCCTCCCGCAGCACCCTCAAGTGCCGAGAGACCCCCGGCCGTGCGATCGGTAGCGCATCGGCCAGCTCACCCGAGGTCGCCGGATGATCCCGCAGGATCTCCAGCACCGTGCGTCGACTCTGGTCGGCCAACGCCTGCCACACTGCGTCCATGGCTTCGAACTTACCCGAGCAGTTACGTAACCGCAAGGGTAATCATTGTGCCCGCGACCGCCGGTTCAGCTGAGGTTGCGGTACTTGCGAGTGCAGAGCGCCCCGAACAGCAGCCCGATGCCGACGGTCCAGGCCAGTGACTGCAGCACCAGGGATGCCGTGTCGGCGCCGCCGAACAGCTGGGCCCGCTGGGCCTCGGTGGCGGAGTCACCGAGGATGAGCGACCGGGCGGCGTTGATGACCACACTCACCGGCTGGTGCGTGGCGAAGCCCTGCAGCCAGTCGGGCATGGTCATGACCGGTACGAACGCCGAGGAGGCGAAGGTGAGCGGGAAGATGATCGGAAAGGTGGCCGCGTTGACCGCCTCTGCGCTGCGCACCGTCATGCCGATCAAGGCGTACCCGAGGCTGACAGCGAGCGCGAACAGCAGCAGCAGCAACCCGGCGAGCACCAGGCCGGGCAGGTTCGAGGGTCGAAAACCCACCGCGAACCCGGTGGCGATGAGCACGAGCAGGCCCAGCGTGTTGTTGACGGTGTCGGCCGCCACCCGACCGCCGAAGACGGCACTGCGGGCCATGGGTAGCGACCGCAGCCGGTAGATGAAGCCCTTCTGCAGGTCATCGGCCAAGGCGAAGCCGGTGACGCCCGCGCTGAACAGCACGGTCTGCACGGCAATACCGGGGATCAGGTAGTTCACGTAGCTCACCTCCGCCAGACCGCCGATCGCGCCGCCGAAGACGTAGCGGAAGAGCAGCACGAACATGATCGGCGAGACGAGGTTGAACATGATCTGTTCGGGCTGGCGAAGCAGCCGGCGCAGGTTGCGCCCGGCCATGGCGAGGGTGTCGCTCACGGCCCACTTCAGTGCAGAGCCATGGTCGTCCGACTGCGCCGCGCGAGCCTGCGCCCGGGTCATGGTGGTCATCCTCGCCCTCCGTTGCTCTGGTTCACGAGCGTGTCGTGCGTACCCGGCGCGGCCGGCTCGTCACCGGCTTCGTCGCCCGGCGCAGCGGCATCCGCCTCGGCGCCATGACCGGTGAGCGCCAGGAACACATCGTCGAGGCTCGGCTCGCGCAGCTGAAGCCCGCGGGCCGTCAGGTGAGCGGCGTCGAGACGGCGCACCACCTCGCTGAGCGCGGCCGTGCCGTCGGTGGCCGGCACCTGCACGACCTCACCCTGGAGGCTGAGGTCACCGTCGCCGACCCCGGCGAGCGCCCGGTGCACGGCGTGGGCCTCTTCGGCATCGGCCATGCGCACCTCGATCACCGCTCCACCCATGCGGGCCTTCAGCTCGGTCGACGTGCCCTCAGCGATCACCCGGCCATGGTCGACGACGGTGATGCGGTCGGCGAGACGGTCGGCCTCCTCGAGGTACTGCGTGGTCAGCAGCAGAGTGGTGCCCTCGCGCACCAGGTCTTCGATGACCTCCCACAGCTCGATGCGGCTGCGCGGGTCGAGCCCGGTGGTGGGCTCGTCGAGAAACAGCACGGGCGGTCGGGCCACGAGCGCGGCGGCGAGGTCGAGGCGTCGGCGCATGCCGCCGGAGTAGGTCTTGGCGGCCCGGTCTCCGGCCTCGGCCAAGCCGAAGCGGCCGAGCAGCTCGGCGCCGCGGGTGCGGGCCTGAGCCGTCGACAGGTGGTTGAGCCGACCGACGAGCGTGAGGTTCTCGGCGCCGGTGAGCACATCGTCGACAGCGGCGAACTGCCCGGCCAGCCCGATCGAGCGACGCACCGCGGCAGGGTGGCTCAGCACATCGATGCCGGCGACCTCGGCCCGGCCAGAGTCCGGTCGCAACAGTGTGGTCAGGATGTTGACGACGGTCGTCTTGCCTGCGCCGTTGGGGCCGAGCAGCCCGAGCACCGTTCCGGGTTCGACGCGAAGCGACACCCCCTCGAGGGCGCGCACCTTCCCCCCGAACGTCTTGACGAGGTCTTCGGCGAGAATCGCAGCATCACTCACACCGGAACTCTAGGCGAAACCCCCGACAGCGGTCGGCCACGCTGACCCGAAGCAGCCGGCGCTGACGTCAGGCCAGAGCGAGCAGCCGCTTCAGCTCAGCCACGAAGGCGTCGACGTCGGATGCCGTCGTGTCCCACGAGCACATCCAGCGCACCTCTCCGGTGGCCGGGTTCCAGTCGTAGAACCGGAAGCGCTCACGCAGCGCGTTCGCCACGTCGCGGTCGAGCACCGCGAACACGGCGTTGGCCTGAACGGCCTGGGTGATCGTCACCCCGTCGAGCGGACCGACCCCGGACGCGAGGCGTTGAGCCATCTCGTTGGCGTGGCCGGCCGACCGCAGCCAGAGGTCGCCGTCGTAGAGCGCGAGCAGCTGCGCCGAGATGAACCGCATCTTCGAGGCGAGCTGCATGTTGAGCTTGCGGAGGTAGACCAGCCCGTGCTGCTCGGCGGTCAGGCTGTGGTCGAGCACGACGACGGCTTCGGCTGCCAGCGCGCCGTTCTTGGTGGCGCCGAGGCTGACGATGTCGACGCCCACGTCAGAGGTGAACGAGGCCAGCGAACCACCCAGCGAGGCAGCGGCGTTCGCGATACGGGCACCGTCGAGGTGAACCCGCATGCCGAGGCCGTGAGCGTGCGTGGTGATGGCCCGGATCTCCTCCGGGGTGTAGCAGGTGCCGAGCTCGCTGGTCTGCGTGATCGACACGGCCAGCGGCTGGGCGCGGTGCTCGTCGCCGAAGCCCCAGGCCTGCGCGTCGATCAGCTCGGGAGTCAGCTTGCCGTCGGGCGTGGGCACGGTGAGCAGCTTGAGGCCGCCGACGCGCTCAGGGGCGGCGTTCTCGTCGGTCTGGATGTGCGCCGTGTCGGCGCACACGACCGCGCCCCACCGCGGCAACATGGCCTGCAGGGCCAGCACGTTGGCCCCCGTGCCGTTGAAGACCGGCCAGGCCGTGGCGCCCTCACCGAAGAGCTCACCGACGACCGCCTGGAGACGCGCGGTGTAGTGGTCCTCGCCGTAGGAGATCTCGTGGCCACCGTTGGCCGCAGCAAGGGCCTCGAGCACCTCGGGATGCAGACCGGCGTAGTTGTCGGAGGCGAAACCGCGGCTCTCGCGGTCGTGCAGGTTCGTGGGCAGGCTCTGGGTCGTGCTCGTCACGTCTCTCCTGAGAAGGGGCTCGGTGGTCTCGGTGAGACCTCGTGTCGCCGGGCGGTCGTCGGGCGACGGCCGCCGACCGTCAGCGCGTGGCGTCGGGGCGCAGGTCGACCCGTGCGCCGTTGAGAACGCCGGCGTCACCGTCGATGATCTCGCAGATGCTCGTGGCCAGCCGCGCCGGGGTGGTGGCGGTGCGGCCGGTGCCGATGTAGTTGACGACCGCCGTCACCGCCGCGGCCTTCTGCGGGGTCGGTGACTCAGCGTGACCCGACTGCAGTGACCGGAACGAGTCGGCCAGGGCGAGGATCCACGCCTCCCCCGCCGCCTTGGCCGCGGCGTAGTTGGCGTTGCCTGCGGTCGGCTTCTCTACCGAGGCGGCCGTGATGACCACCACCCGGCCGGCATCGGAGGCGGCGAGGTCGTCGTGCACGGCAAGGGTCGTGTTGCGCAGGGTGTCGACGAGCAACGAGCGCAGCAGCAACCAGTCCTCGTCGACGTTCTCTGTGAACGACGCACCACCGCGCCACCCACCGACAAGATGCACGAGGCCGTCGAGACCGCCGTGTTCCGCGCGGATCACGCCCACGACGTCACGAGTGGCCGCCGCGTCGGTGAGGTCGCAGGTGTGCGTTGTCAGCGCTGTGAGCGTGCCAGTGCCTGAGCTCGACTCGATCTCAGCGAGGATCGCGGCCAACCCGGTCGCGTCACGGTCGACCGCGGCCACCTGGTGACCGCCGGCCACCAGTGCGGCGCAGGTGGCCCGACCGGTCGCTCCGGTGGCTCCGGTGACGATGACAACGCTCATGAGCGGGCTCCTGAAGGGTCGGCAGAGGGGACGGTGCGTGCGGCCCCACCAGTGTGCCCTGTCACGCCGTGGGCGTGTCGCGGCTGTCAGGTGCATCGCCGGTGGCTCCGGTGATGCCGGCGGTCGACTCGATGACCGGCTTCATCTTCTTCGACAACGCCTCGAAGAACATCGAGAGCGGGAACTCGTCGGGCAGCACGGCATCCGTCAGACCCTTGGGCGGGCCGTCGAGCGGCAGCGCGGTGCGGTCACCGGCGGCGTTGCGCGCCCAGGCCGAGCTCGGGTGCGGCGTCACGGCGGAGGCGACGAGGTCGTAGGCGGCGAGCCAGTGCGCAGCCTTGGGCCGGTCGATCGAGCGCCAGTAGAGGTCTTCGATGGCGCGGCCGAGCTCGAGCACCGGCTCGGTGACGGCATCCCACTCGATGGTGAGGCGGTTATCGGTCCAGTGCAGCACGCCCTTCTGGTGCAACCACGCGAAGAGCAGCTGGCCCCCGAGGCCGTCGTAGTTGCGCACCCGCGAGCCGGTGATCGAGAAGCGGAAGATGCGGTCGAAGAGCACCGCGTACTGCACCATCCGCGCGTAGGGGTGCCCCTGCTTCTCGAGCGCCACCGACTCACGGAACGCGGTGAGGTCGCAGCGCAGCTCTTCGAGCGCGTAGAGGAAGAACGGCATCCGCTGCTTGACCATGAAGGGGTCGAAGGGCAGGTCGCCGTGCATGTGGGTGCGGTCGTGGATGAGATCCCACATGACGAAGGTGCGCTCGGCGAGCTGCTGGTCGGCAACGAGGCGAGCGGCATCCGGCGGCAGAGGCAGCCGGGTGACGGATGCCGCTTCGCTGACGACGCGACGGAACCGGGCCGCCTCGCGGTCGGCGAAGATACCGCCCCAGGTGAAGGCGGGCACCTCGCGCATCGCGACCGTCTCGGGGAACAGCACGGCCGAGTTCGTGTCGTAACCGGGCGTGAAGTCGAGGAAGCGGATCGGCAGGAAGAGCGTGTTCGAGTAGTCGCCCGCCTCGAGCTCGGCGACGAAGTCGGGCCAGATCACCTGCAGCAGAACGGCTTCGACGTTGCGGTCGGGGTTGCCGTTCTGGGTGTACATCGGAAAGACGACGAGGTGCGGCAGCCCGTCGACCCGATTGCTCGCCGGGGCGAACGCGGTGAGGGCGTCGAGAAAGTCGGGCACCTCGAAGCCGCCATCGGCCCACCGGGTGAAGTCCTTGACGAGCGCCTCGAGGTAGTCGGCGTCGTGGGGCAGCAGCGGCGCCAGGCCGTGGATGCCGTTCGTGATCTCGCCGACGAGCCGGGTGGCGTGCTCGTGCGTGTGAGGGTCGGGCACCGAGCCGTTGGCGGCCTGCAGCGGTCGCAGCTCGGTCACCGCGGTCTTGAGGCTCTGCCAGGCGGGCTCGGCCACGAGCGGGTGCGGCTCGTCAGCGAAGTGGGTGTCGGCGGGCGGCGCCACGAACGACACGGCGTTGGCGAGCAGCTCGGCGAACGAGTCGTCGGCGTTCTTCGCCGTACCGGGCTCAACGGCCAGCACGGCGACGTGGCGGTCATCGAGGCGGCTGGTGGCCGCCACGGCGACACCGTCGGCGCGCAGTAGGGCGACGGCCGGGGCCTCGACGGCCAAGGCGGCGGTGGCCATGAGGGCGCCCGGTTCGACGCGGGCCAGCAGGTCGAGGGCACCGGCTCCGAGCCGAGGGGGGGCCGCCTCGACGGTCCCCTTGGGGGCGCCCGTGGCGGCCGTCAGGTGCAGCCCGTTCGGTGCGCCCTGCGCTCCGAGAGCGATGACACCAGCGCGCGGCCGCAGGTCGGCCAGCACACGGTCGAGGTCGCCCAGCTGGGCCAGCACCACCACGTCGGCCAGGTTCGGCGACGCGACCACGGGGAGGCCGCGGTCGGCCAGCATGGTGGTGACACTCGCGTCGCCGTCGAGCACGTGGACGGAAGGAAAAATAGTCATGCCTGGCACCCTCGGAAGAAGATTCTGTTGCGTGGTCACACCAATCCTACAGAATCTGCGTCAAGAAGCCGAATGGACAGCACATACTGCGGCACGCGAGAAGGGCGACCGCTCCGTCCCCTGAGGAAGCGATCGCCCTTCGTTCGTGTGGACCCCTGCCCGGGCCGGTCGGCAGCCCCCCTCAGGCCGCCACCGAACTCACTTGCTCGAGGTCTGCTTCTGCGACTCCGCGTTGGTCTTGCACTTCTTGCCCATCGCGTCGAGCTTGTCACCGGCGGCCGATACAACCTGCCGGTGGCCGTGCCAGTCGCTCTGGAACTGCTCGGAGTCGGTGCCGCCCCAGTTGCTCTTGATCGAGTTGACGGCGCCGTTGACCGCCTCGACGATGCCGTCGAGCTCGCCCTTGTAGCCGATCAACTTGTCGCCGGACGACGAAACGGCGTCGGCGTTCATGCCCTTCTTGTAAACAGCCATGGTTCAGATCCCTTCAGAAGCGTTCAGTGTCAGTGGTGGTGAGCGACGTTCAGTGCAGGTTCGCAGTCCGTCTCAGATCGATCGCTGCCGCAATGCTCAATCGATCGCTGCCGCAATGCTCAATCGATCGCTGCCGCAATCAGTACTGCGACGACGTGGACCGCTGCTGCGAGACCTCGCGGTCGATCGTCGACTTCATGTCGGTGAGCAGCTTCTGCGCCTTCTGCAGCTCGGGACGGTGCGTGCCGGTCCACTCCTGCTCGAACTGCTTCGAGTCGTCACCCTGCCAGTTCGCCTTCAGCGACTCGACCTCACTGTCGACCTTGCTGATGAGCTTCTGGATCGCCTCGGCCTGGTGCTGTAGCACGTTGCCTTGCGCGTTGACCTCATCGTCGTTCATTCCGAGCCAAGCCATGTCGTTCTCCTTCTCGTGCGTCCCCCGACTGTTCGGGATGATCTCCGGACCAGCCGAAGTTGGCCGTCCCTTGCAACACTGACGAACTTAGGCGAGCCCGCACGAGGTGTCGATGGGGAGCACTCCCCATCAACGTCCAATCTCGGGTTCGTCGGCCAAGGCGACCAACAGGCTGGGCGAAAGCCGTTGCGCACCAGTCTATTCCGCCGACCGAAGCGCGCCGCCTGGTTTTGCGCGCTTGACTCGACGGGCTACGATTGGAGGTCAATTCGATAGGGAGGACGACCTTCATGGATCTGTTGACTCGTACCGAGCTCGAATCGCTCACGCAGCCGGGGCCAGACGGCCCACACGTCTCGCTCTTCATGCCGACCCACCGCTTCGGTGAGGGCATCGAGGCCGACAAGCTCAAGTGGAAGAACCTCGTCTCCGGGGTCGAAGACCTGCTGACGCAGCGGATGCGACGTCCGGACGTCGAGACACTGCTCGCCCCGGCCCGCGAGCTGCAGAACGACGCCATGGCCTGGCAGTACATGAGCGACGGGCTGGCCATGTTCCTTCGCCCGGACGGCCAATGCTCGTTCCGGGTGCCGGCTCCCATGCCGGAGCTGGCCACGGTGGGAAGCCGAACCGTGATGGGGCCCTTGCTTCGTCTCTTCGCCGGCGATGAGCGTTTCCTGCTGCTGGCGCTCAGTCAGCGGGAGATCCGCCTCCTGGAGGGTAGCCGGAACACCGTGGAACAAGTTCAGCTCGGCGAGGTTCCCACCAGCCTGGCGGATGCCGTCGCCCCTCAGGAACCCCGTTCCGACACGATGGCCCGACCTGCGGCCGGCGCCGGTCGGGGCGGACCAGCGGTGTTCTACGGGCACGGCGCCGGCGACCGGCACCTCAAGAAGGACGAGGTGGTGCGTTTCCTTCGACAGGTCTCCACCGGGCTGCGCGACGTGCTGGCCGGTGAGACCGCCCCGATGGTGCTGCTCGGGCTCGAACCACTGGTAGCGAGCTACCGAGAGGTCAACCGGTACGACCACCTCCTCGACGAAGCCGTCGTGCACAGCTCGGACCAGCTCTCGATCAAGCAGCTTCACGAGATGGCCTGGCCGCTGGTCGAGCGGCGCCTAAGAGACGATCGGGCCCTGGAGATCGAACGGTTCCGAAGCCTGCACGGCACCGGGCGCGTGTCCAGTGACCTCAAGGATGTCGCCGAGGCGGCTGCCGAGGGACGGGTCGAGACGTTGTTCGTCAAGGCCGACCCGTGGTGCTGGGAGCAGGTCGCCGGCAACGAACCGGCGATCGTGGAGCTCGGGGCCGACGAGCGGTACGCCGAGTTCGACCAGGTCGACGCGGCCGCTGTGGCGACCCTGAACAAGGGCGGCCGGGTCTATGCGACCTCGGAGACGGTCGATCCCGAGAGCCAGGTCGCGGCCATCTTCCGCTACTGACCGACCGCCGTAGCCACCACGCACCGGGTGGGCCGCCCTGTCAGGCGGGCGCAGTCAAGTGGCCGTCTACCCCCTCACCCGCAACACACCGAGTAGGCGTCAACGTGGGCAGGCGTAACTGCAGGGTTTGTCGATTACTCGGTGTGTTGGACGGGCGGGTGGGTCAGGCGGGCGGGGTGTACCGGCCGTCGATGGCGGTCCAGCCGCCGTCGACGAACAGCTGGCTGCCGGTGACGAAGCTCGACGCGTCGGACGCGAGGTACACCACCGCCCCGGCGAGCTCTTCGGCGTGCGACCACCGGCCGAGGGCGCTCTTGCTCGCGTAGGCCTCCGACCACTCCGGTACCGCCCGGATCTGCGCGGTCAGCGGGGTGTCGACGACGCCGGGAGCGATCGCGTTGACGCGCACGCCGGAGGGCCCGAGCTCGGCGGCCGCCGTGCGCAGCAGCTGCACCAGGCCCGCCTTGGTCGCGGCGTACACGCCCTGTCCCGGTTCGACCGTGACGGCGCGGATCGAGCTGAAGCCGATGATGCTGCCCCGCCCGCGCTCGGCCATGCCCGCCCCGAACGCGCGCACCAGATCGAACGAGGCCCGCAGGTTGAGCGCGACCACCCGGTCGAACTCCTCCCCCGAGTAGTCGAGCAGCCGCTTGCGCACGTTGGTCGCGGCGGTGAAGACAAGCACGTCGACCCCTCGGTCACCGCCCAGTTCGCTTGCGGCCCGCGAAACTGCCGCCGCGTCAAGCACATCCAGCTCATAAGCGCTGATCCCGCCGCCCATGGCCATCGTCTCCTGCGCGGCACTCATGTCACGGTCGGCGCACACCACCTCGGCCCCGTGTGCCGTCAGGGCCAGCGCGCTCTCGCGACCGATGCCGCTGCCGGCACCGACCACGACGGCCCGGCGGCCGTCGAGCCGGAACAACCTCGAGTAGTCGATGCGGGCCGGCATCGGCTCGTTCGAGCGCCCGTCACGCTGCCCGTCCATCTGCTCGGTCATGGTTCAGCCTTTCGTCGTCGGCCGGATGACGGCCATCCGGGTCACGGTCAACTCTTCGATCGCGAACCGGGGGCCCTCTCGCCCCGAGCCTGAGTCCTTGACCCCGCCGTAAGGCATGACGTCGGAACGGAACCCGGGAACCTCGTTGACGATCACCCCGCCCACCTCGATGCTGTCGACCGCCTCGAAGGCCGTTGCCAAGGATGCCGTGAACACGCTGGCGTGCAGCCCGTACCGCGAGTGGTTCACCACCTCGAACGCCGTCTCCAGGTCGGGCACCGAGCGCACCGCCACCACAGGGCCGAAGATCTCCTCGTCCCACGCGGCGACGCCGTCGGGCACGTCGAGCAGCACGGTCGGCTCGATCGCACCCCCGACCCGCTTGCCGCCGGCCACCAGCCTGGCACCTGCGCCCACCGCTTGCGCCACCCACTCCAGCACCCGCCCCGTCGACCGTTCGTCGATGAGAGCCGATACCCGGGTGGTCTCCTCGCGCGGGTCTCCCACGGCAACACGGCCCATCCGGCCGGCCAAGAGCGTCAGAAAGTCCTCGCGCACGGCCTCAACCACCACGACCCGTTGCACGCTGATGCAGGCCTGCCCTGACGCGTAGTAGCCGCCCCGCACCACGGCATCCGCCGCGGCCTCGAGGTCGGCGTCGGCGGCCACCACGAGCGCGGCGTTGGAGCCCAGCTCGAGCAGCACCTTCGTCGGCGCGGCATCCCGGGCGATCTGGTGCCCCACGGCCGCCGACCCCGTGAACGACACCGCACCCACCCGGCGGTCGGTGGTCAGAGCCACCCCGACCTCAGGGCCACCGGTCACCAGCTGCAGCGCGGCTCGGGGTGCCCCCGCCTCGTGCAGGGCCTCGCGCACCAGGTGCACGAGCCACAGCGTCGCCAGTGGGGTCTGCGGGGCCGGCTTGATCACCACTGGGCAGCCCGCCGCGAGCGCCGGCGCGATCTTGTGCGCGGCGAGCAGCACCGGGTAGTTGAAGCCCGCGATGCCCACGACCACTCCGATGGGCTTGCGCACCCAGAAGCCGAGCAGCCCCTCGCCCGAGGGCAACAGGTCGAGCGGCACCGTCTCGCCGTGCAGTCGTGCAACCTCCTCGGCCGCGGTCTGCAACGTCAACAGAGTGCGGTCCACCTCGATCCGGCAGTCGACCAGCGGCTTGCCGGTCTCGGCCACGAGCAACCGCTCGAAGTCGCCCCGTCGCAGGGCGATCGCATCGTGGGCCGTCTGCAAGGCCCGGCGTCGCACGTGCGACGCCAGCCCGGCCACCTCTCTGCGCACCGCCAGAGCCTCGTCGAGGGCGAGGCGGGCCAGGTCTGCGTCTCCTACCGGGGCAGTCGCGACGAGCGACCCGTCGTAGGGAAAGCAAATATCAACCGTCGTCGGCACGGGCTGCCAGTCGTCACCGATCGGGAGTCCGTCGGGAAAGTCCATCGTGAGCTCACTCATCGCTCTGGTCACCCTCTCGTCGTCGCGCCGGTGAAGGCCGACGGGAACGCATCGCGGTACGACCGCCACGTGCCCGCCGGCGACGAGGTCGTCTCGGCGCTCAGCATCGCGTGCCCGATCGAGCGGGTGAAGCAGTCACTCGCCGCCTCGAGCAGGGCGTGGAACGCTGCCGGGTCGGGTGCCTCCCGCTCACCCGTGGCCAGGGTGAAGACCGTGTCGCCGTCGAACATCGTGTGTACGGGCCGGATGCCGCGCGCCATACCGTCGTGGGCGATGCCCGAGACCTTGGCGCACTGCGCCTTGGTCAGCGTGAGGTCGGTCGCGACGACCCCGAGCGTCGTCGCCATCCCGTATCTCGCCCCGCCGCCGGTGGCGAGGTCGGCGGCGCGCTGACGGGCGGCCTGCAGGTCTGCTGCATGGGGCGCGGCGAGCGCGGGGAACTCTCCGGGGAGGCCGAGGCGCACGGCGTACAGCTCACCCGTCGAGGGGTCGACACACGACCCGAGAGCGTTGACGACGACCAGTGCCGCCACCGTCGTGCCGTCATCGAGCACGGCACTGGCCGAACCCACCCCGCCCTTCAACCCGCCGGCAACCGTGCCGGTTCCCGCTCCGACCGAGCCCATCACGACGGGGCCGGATGCCGCTGCGTCGTAGGCGCGCTCGCCAAACTCGGGCCCCGGATGCGTGGCGAAGTCGCCGCCCCTACCCAGGTCGAACACGACGGCGCCCGGCACGATGGGCACCACCTCACCGGGGGCGCCCATCGGCAGGCCCACCCCGTTGTCGAACAGGCGCCCCATGACGCCGTCGACGGAGCCGAGCCCGAACGCGCTGCCGCCCGAGAGTACGACCGCGTGCACCCGGTCGACCATGTTGCGCGGGTCGAGCAGGTCGGTGTCACGGGTTCCCGGGCCGCCACCTCGCACGTCCACACCGGCGACTGCCCCGCCGGGCGGTGACAGCACGACCGTGGTTCCGGTGAGCCAGCCGTCACCACGACGGCCCGCGTGCCCCACCCGCAGACCGGCCACGTCTGTGAGGCTGTTGGTCTGGCCCTGCCGTGTCGTCATGCTGGTGTCTCCCTCGTGAGGTCGGCGGCGGTCGTGCCCGACAGGGCCTTGCCCAGCGTCGGGATCGCCGCGATGAGCTGGCGGGTGTAGGGGTGCTGGGGGTTGTCGTAGACGTCGGCGACCGGGCCCATCTCGACGATCTCGCCCTCGTGCATGACCGCGACCCGGTCGCAGACGTGGCGCACCACGGAGAGGTCGTGCGAGACGAACACCAGGGTGAGGTCGAGCTCGTCGACGAGGTCGGCGATGAGGTTGAGCACCTGCGCGCGCACCGAGACGTCGAGGGCACTGACCGGTTCGTCGGCCACGAGGATCTTCGGCCGGGGTGCCAGGGCGCGGGCGATCGAGATGCGCTGCCGTTGTCCGCCGGAGAACTGGTGCGGATACCGGTCGGCGGCGTCGGCCCGTAGCCCGACGGCCTCGAGCAGCTCGCCCACGCGGCCCCGTGACGGCCCGAGACCTTGGGCGACGAGGGGCTCGGCCACGATGTCTCGCACCCGCATCCGGGGGTCCAGTGAGCTCATCGGGTCTTGGAAGACGAGCTGGAGCCGGCTGCGGAGAAACCGCAGCCGGCGGTCGCGCAGACCGGTGAGGTCGGTGCCCTCGACGTGCACGGTGCCGCTCGTGGCGTGGTCGAGCCCCGAGATGATGCGCAGCAGGGTCGACTTGCCACAGCCGGACTCGCCCACGATGCCGAAGCGTTCGCCCTGCGCCACCTCGAAGCTGACCCCGCGCAGGGCCCGCACCGGATCGCTCGCGCGCAGCAACGAGGCGCGCGGGCGGCGGTAGTCGCGGGTCACCTCACGAACACTGATCGCCGGCGGGCCGGCGCCCGGGGTGACGGCTGAGGCACTGGTCATGGTCGACCACCCCCAGGGGTCGCACGGGGTGCGGCATCCGGCAGACCGGCGGGATGGTGACAGGCGAAGCCGGCGTCATCGCCGGTGGCGGTCCAGCTCGGGCGCGTCTCGCAGGCGGCGGTGGCGTGCTGGCACCGGTTGCGAAAGACGCACCCGGCCGGGAAGTGGCCGGCGGCCGGCACCGACCCAGGGATGGTCGCCAGGCGGCCACGGTCGTCGACAACGGTCAGGTCAGAGGCCCCGAGCAGCCCCTGGGTGTAACGGTGTCGGGGCCGCGTGAAGACCTCCTGCACCGGGCCGGCCTCGACGATCCGGCCGCCGTACATCACCATCACGCGCTCGCAGACGGTGGCGACCACGGCGAGGTCGTGGGTGATGAACACCATCGCCGCCCGTCGGTCGAGCACCCCCTGCACGATCAGGTCGAGCACGAACGCCTGCACGGTGACGTCGAGCGCGGTGGTGGGTTCGTCGCAGACGAGCAGCGCCGGGTCGTTGGCCAGGGCCAGGGCCAGCACGACCCGCTGCCGCTGCCCGCCCGAGAGCTGGTGGGGGTAGGCCCGCGCCGTGCCGGGAGGGTCGGGCAGCCCGACCTGCCCGAGCAGCTCGACGGCGGCGACGCGAGCGGCCCGGCGGCTTGGTCGGGTGCGGTGGATCAGCATCGCCTCGGCCACCTGGTCGCCCACCCTCATGGTGGGGTTGAGCGCGGTCATCGGCTCCTGGAAGACCATGGCGATGTCGCGGCCCCGCACCCGTGACATCGCCCGCTCGTCGGCGCCGACCAGGTCGTGGCCGACGCCGTCAACCTGTACCGACCCGGTCGCCGTCAGCCCCTCAGGCAGTAGCCCCATCAGGGCCAGAGCGGTCAACGACTTGCCCGAGCCCGACTCCCCGATCAGGCCCACTCGCTCGCCGGAGCGGACGGTGAAGGTGACGTCCTCGACGAGCTTCTGATGTCTGACGCTCACGTCCAGGCCCTTCACGACGAGCACGTCTGCGCCCGCCTTCCCGCTCGCGTCGTCTTCCGGAGTCGTCACGGGTGCGGCGCTCATCGACGGTCATCCAGCTTCGGGTCGAACCGGTCGCGCAACCCGTCACCGAGCAGGTTGAACCCCAGCACCGCCACCGCGATCGCCACCCCCGGGAACACCGCCAGCCGCGGGGCCAGGAACAACAGCTCCTGGCTCTCCTGCAGCATCCGGCCCCACGACGGCGTCGGTGGCGGCGTGCCGAAGCCCAGAAACGACAGTGCCGCCTCGGCCAGCACAGCGATCGCGAACGACACCGACGCCTGCACCGTGACCAGGCTGCTGACGTTGGGCAGCACGTGCCTCGTGCCGATCGCGAACGGGCCCCGACCCGCCGCCCTGGCGGCGAGCACGTAATCCGTGCGCAGAACCTGCAGCGTGCCACTGCGGATGAGCCGGGCGAAGCTGGGAACCGTAGCGATTCCGATGGCGATCATCGCCACCAGCGTGCTGGCCCCGTAGACCGCAGCGAACATGATCGCCAGCAACAGCGCGGGGAAGGCCAGCAGCAGGTCGTTGCCCCGCATGAGCAGCTCACCGAACCAGCGTGGCACCATGCCGGCGAGGATGCCCACGGGCACCCCGATCACCGCAGCCACGCCAACCGCGACGAAGCCGACGAACAAGGTCGTGCGCGAACCGACCATGATCTGGCTGAACACGTCACGCCCGAACTTGTCGGTGCCGAACCAGTAGTCCGACGAAGGCTCCTGCAGCCGCGTGGCGGAGTTGACCAGGGTCGGGTCGTGGGGGGTCCAGACGAACGACACGAGGGCCATCACCACGATCAGGCACACGAGCGAACCCCCCACCAGCAGGCTCGGGTTCAGTCGGCGTCGGCTACGACGCCCAACGGCATCCTGCGTCGGGTTGGTCTCTGCGCCAGGCCGGTTCGGTGACAGGGGCGTGGCGGAGGTGTCGGCGTGCTCTGAGGGAAGCTCACTCATCGGGCGCTCACCCGCAGCCGGGGGTCGATCAGCACGTAGAGCAGGTCGACCACGAAGTTCACGACCAGCACCGCCATCACGAGGATCATCACGACGTCCTGCACCATGATCAGGTCACGCTGCGACACGCTGTCGAGCAGGAGGCTGCCCAGCCCCGGAATGACGAAGACCCGCTCGACCACCACGGCGCCGATCAGCAGGGTGGCCAGCTGCAGGCCCAGCACCGTGACCACCGGCACGGCGGCGTTGCGCAACCCGTGCCGCACGAGGGCCCGCATCGGCGGCAGGCCCTTGGCCCGAGCCGTGCGCAGGTAGTCCTCCCGCAGCACGTCGAGCACGGCGCTGCGCACGTAGCGGGTCAGCACCGCCGCCTGCACGAGGCCGAGCGAGGCCACCGGCAGCACCAGCTGCTTGAGGAACATCGCCGGGTCGTCCGCCGGCGGGGTCCACCCGTTGGCCGGCAACCAGCCCAGCTTCACCGCGAACACAGTGATCAGCAGGATGCCGGCCAGGAACGCCGGGATGGCCACGCCCAGCTGGGACACGGCCGACAGGGCCAGCCCGGAGACCTGGCGGTGCCGCACGGCCATCACGGTGCCGACCGGGATCGCCACGACGAGCGCCACCACCATCGCCGTGACCACCAGCCACAGGGTGACCTGTAGGCGGTCGGCGAGCTGCGGACCGATCGCGGTGCCCGACACGTAGGAGCTGCCCGGGTCGAGGGTGACCAGCCCCCTGACCCAGCTGAGGTACTGCGCGACCGGTGACCGGTCGAGCCCGAACTCGCTTCGCATCTCGGCCACCGCGGCATCGGAGGCGTTGACGCCGAGCGCCACGCGGGCCGGGTCGCCGGGCAGCACCGCCATGAAGGCGAAGACGATCACCGAGCTGACGACGAGGCTCGCGACGAGGATCGCGAGACGCTGGAGCAGTCGGAGAGTCATCGGTGCGCACCCGGGCCCGTCAGGAGCCGGACAGCCCAGTCACGTCGAAGGACTCAGAGATCGCGTTCTTGGGGATGCCGGTGACTCCCTTGTCGGCCACGATGAGGTTGGGCAGCACGAACAGCCAGTCGGCCGCAGCATCCTCCGACAGCATCCGGGCGGCCTTCTTCATGTCGGTGACCTGCTGCTGCTCGGTGCCCTCATCAGCCTGCTTCAACAGCTGGCTGAAGGCCGGGTTGGTGTAGCGCGTGTAGTACCCGGGGTCGCCGAACACCGCGCCCATGTCGCGTGGCTCGACGTGCGCGACGATCGACATGTCGTAGTCGGCGTTGGTGAACACGGTGGTCAGCCAGGCGGCCGGGAACTCCAGCTGGTCGAGCGTGACCTTGAAGCCGGCCTGCTCGAGCTGGCTCTTGACGACGGTGCCGCACGACACGGCATACGGCAGGGTCGGGATGCGCAGACGCAGCGTCTGGTTCGCCTCGCCCGACTCCTGCAGGAGGGTCTTCGCCTTCGCGACGTCGTGCGGGAAGGGCCCCGTCAGGTCTTCGTACCAGGGGTCGGTCGGCGGCACCATGCTGCCGATGAGGGCGCCCCGGCCGGCCCAGCAGGTGTCGACGAGCGCCTTGTGGTCGATGGCGTAGCGCACCGCCTCGCGCACCTTCTTGTTCTTCATCGGCCCGCTGCCGTTGTTGAACGACAGCACGACCTCGCCGTTGGTCGTGCCCTCGATGACGTCGTACTTCGGGTTGTTCTCGAACTGGCCCAGCGACTCCGGGGTCTGGACCGTGCCGACGACGTTGATGGTGCCCGTCAGGAGGGCGTTGTTGAGGGCGGTCGGGTCTTTGAAGTACTTGAAGGTGACCGTCTTGTAGTACGGCTTCTTGCCCCAGTAGGCGTCGTTGCGCACCAACGAGATCGAGTCGCCGCGGGTCCACTTGCCCAGCGCGTAGGGGCCGGTGCCCACCGGCTTGGTGGCGAGCTGGTCGACACCGGTGCGGCTGAACATCGCACCGACCCGAGTGGTCATGCGGTAGAGCCAGTCGTTGCTCGGTGCCTTCAGCACGACCTTGAGCTGGGTGGGCGAGACGACCGTGGCGCTGTCGACCACGTTCATCGCCGACTTGAGCGAGACCGTCCAGTCCTTCTTCACGCGGTCGATCGAGAACTTCGCGTCGTCGGCCGTGAACGGTTTGCCGTTGGTGAACGTCGCGTCCTTGGCGAGGTCGAAGGTGTAGGTCTTGCGATCGTCTGACACCGTCCACTTCGTGGCCAGGCCGGGTGAGATGTCGCCCTTCTGGTCGAGCTGCACGAGGCCCTGGTAGACGTTGTAGAGCAGCACCTGCGGGATAGCCGCACCGTCGGTCTTGGTGAAGTCGAGGTTCGACGGTTCGGCCACGAGCCCGATGCTCAACCCGGCGTCGCTGGTCTGCCCACCGCCGGTGGCGCCGCCGGCGGGGTTGCCGTTGCCTCCGCCAGAGGTCGATGAGCCGGCCGAGCACGATGCGAGGGCAAGGCTGGCCGCTGCCGTCGCGGCGACGGCCACGAGCCTCACGCGGGTTGACGCTCTGAACTGGTGCATCACGTTAGATCTCCATCCGGTTGAGAACGGCGGACGCGAGATCTGCCGTCGTGGCGTCGCCGCCGAGGTCGGGGGTGTGGTTCACCGGGTCGAGCAGCGCTGCGGCGACCGCCTCCCGGATGCCGTGGGCCGCGTTGGTGTGGCCGAGGTCGTCCAGCAGAAGCGCGCCCGACAGGATGCAGGCGACCGGGTTGGCCAGCCCGCGTCCGGCGATGTCGGGAGCCGACCCGTGCACGGGTTCGTAGATACCCGGCACCTGTCCACCGGGATGGATGTTGGCGCTCGGGGCCATGCCCATTCCGCCGGCCAGCACCGCGGCGAGATCAGAGAGGATGTCACCGAAGAGGTTGCCGGCCAACAGCACGTCCAGCGACCGTGGGGACTGGATCATGCGGGCGGCCATGGCGTCGACGAGCACGATCTCGAGCTCGACCGCTGGATACTGCTCGGCGACCTCGGTCACGACCCGGTCCCACAGCGGATAGCCGAAGCGCATGGCGTTCGACTTGGTCACCAGGCTGAGGCGACCGGAGCGCTGTTCGGCCAGGGCAAAGGCGTGGTGGGCGGCGCGCTCGATCACGCGCCGTGAGTGAACTGCCACCTCGATGCCGAGGTCGTGGCCGGTGCCCGCGTGCGCCAGTCCCCCGGCGCCGACGTACTCGCCCTCGGTGTTCTCCCGCACGATGACGAGGTCGACCCCGTCGGTGTCGCGCACCTTGGTCGGCACGCCCGGAAAGGCGTGCACGGGGCGCACGTTGACCGCGAGGTCGAGCTGCTGGCGCAGGCCGATGATCAGCCCCCACACCAGCTCGTGGTCGGGCACGTCGGGTCGGCCCACCGCCCCGAACAGAACGGCGTCGTGAGTCTTGACCACGGCGGCCGCATCGGCCGGCATCGCTGCACCTTCGCGCAGGAATCGTTCGCCGCCCCAGTCGAGCTCGGTGGTCTTGAGCTCGCCTCCCTCAGCAGCCACGGCGGCACGCATCACCAGAACCGCCGCCGCGACGACCTCCGGGCCGACGCCGTCGCCCGGGATCACCGCGAGGCGCACCGGCGCTGCGGGCTGCGTCATCGTGACCTCCTCAGGAACTGGTCTGACCAGTGGACTTCGTGACGATTGACGCTACCCTGACGACTGGGTCGGTGCTTGTCAAGGTTCCCGACCGGAACCAGCCGAGCGGTTCGGGCGAAGGGAGTTGGCGTGGCCGTGGATACCGGCTTGGCCACAATGAGCGCCATCGAGATGACGGCGAGGTTCGCCGACCGCTCGGTGTCACCGGTCGAGGTTCACGACGCGGTGCAGCAGGTGATCGACCGTCGCGAGCCGGTGCTGAACGCCTTCTGGGTGCGAGACATCGAGCAGTCCCGAGCCGCGGCTTCGGCCAGTGAGGCACGATGGGGAGCCGGTGAACCTCTCGGCCCCATCGACGGTGTTCCGGTCACGTTGAAGGAGAACATCGCCCGCGCGGGTGTTCCCATGCCCGCGGGCAACGCCGGCGTGGTCCCGGTCATCCCCGAGCGCAACGCCCCCATCACCGACCGGGTGCTCGAGGCGGGCGGGGTCGTGCTCGGATCGACGGTCATGCCCGACTGGGGCATGCTCTCCTCCGGTGTGTCGAGCCTGCACGGAACGACCCGTAGCCCGTGGAACCCTGACTGGACCACGGGCGGCTCGAGCTCGGGAGCCGGAGCCGCCGCGGCAGGTGGGTACGGGCCGTTGCACGTGGGCAGCGACATCGGCGGCTCGATCCGGCTCCCCGGCACCTGGCTCGGGCTGGCCACCCTCAAGCCGAGCGCCGGGCGCGTCCCCCTCGATACGCCGTACCTCGGCCGGTGCGCCGGCCCCCTGACCCGCACCGTCGCCGACGCCGCCCTGTTGATGGAGGTGCTGAGCCGACCCGACACCCGTGACTGGACCAGCCTGCCCCCGCAGCGGATCGACTGGTCGGCGCTCGACCTCGACGTCAGCGGCATCCGCGTCGGCCTGCATCTGGATGCCGGGTGCGGGGGCGACGTCGAGCCCGACGTCGCTGCCGCCGTGGCCGAGGTCGCGGCGCTCCTTGAGAAGGCGGGCGCCCACGTCGAACCGGTCGCGCCGTTCCTGACCCCCGCCCTGCTCGATGGCCTCGACCTGTTCTGGCGGGTGCGGTCATTCACCGACTACGCCGCACTCCCCCCGGAGCGGCAGGCCCTGGTGCTCCCGTACGTGCGACAGTGGTGCCTCGTCGGGGCCGATGCCTCGGGCGCGCGCGTGCTGGAGTGCTACCAGCAGATCATGCGGATGCAGGCCGCCACCGTCGCCGCCACCGAGCCGCACGACATCGTCATGTCTCCGGTGGCGCCGGTCTCGGCCTTCGCCGCCGAACAGCCGATGCCCTACCCGGACGACGGCAGGGGAATGCGACACGTCGGCTTCACCGCCCCGTACAACATGTCCGGGCAGCCCGCCGCGACCGTCAACTGCGGTTTCACCGCCGACGGGCGTCCGATCGGGGTGCAGATCTCCGGCCGGCGCTTCGACGACCTGGGCGTGCTTCGCGCGGCGCGGTGGGTCGAGCAGCACCGACCGTGCGCCGCAGTGCCCTGCTGGCCCGACCGCGGCACCACGGAGCAGCCCGCGCCCCAGGTGGAGGCATGACCTCCCCCGCCCCGTTCGAACCGGTACGGCCGGTGCGCCTCTACCAGCGCATCATCGAGCAGATCGAGGACGCCCTGGCCAGCCGCACTCTGCGCCCCGGGCAACGGCTGCCGAGCGAACGACAGCTCGTCGCCCAGTTCGGCGCGAGCCGGTCGACGGTGCGCGAGGCCCTGCGGGTGCTCGAGAGCAACGGTGTCATCCGCTCCCGGCCCGGTGACCCGAACGGGCCAGAGATCCTGCCCTTCTCGAGCCAGGCCCTGTCGAAACAGCTCACCCGGCTGGCGCGGGTCGATGGGGTCGACCTGGCCGAGCTGATCTCCTTCCGGATGGTGCTCGACGGCTCGGCGAACATGCTCGCCGCCCGGCTGCGCACCGACGACGAGCTGGCCGCCATCGAGGCCACCATCGAGGCCATGCGCCAGACGATCGACGTCGGCTACCAGCAGTTCAGCGAGGCCGACGTCGCGTTTCACGAGGCCATCGCCCGGGTCAGCCGCAACAGCCTGATCCAGGTCTGCAACCATGTGGTGCGTGGCGTGGTGCTGTCGCTCATCTCCGACAAGATCGCCCGCTCCCGCAACAGCAAGGCCCTCATGCGCGAGTCACTGCGCCACCACGAGGAGGTTCTCGAGGCCATCCGCGCGGGTGACGGGCCCGCTGCGGCGAGGATCTCGCGGCGCAACCTCTACGACTACTACGCCGGCTACCTGCCCAAAGCCGACCGCGAACCCCTGCTCGCCCTGCTCGACCCCACCGACTGACCCCCCACCTCCGGAGGGGGGATACTCGGGGCATGGGCCAGCCACCCCTGACCAGCGACGCGGCGCGGCCGGAGAGCCGGGCTCGCCGGCTGCTGTCGGTGGTCGGCATCGTGCTGCTTGCCCTGGTGGGCCTCTGGGCCCTCGGCCGGTTCGACGCGAGCAGCTCTACGGATGCCGCTCCGCTGCCCTCGCGCTCGACCCCACCCGTCTCGACGGTGAGCCCCGACCCAACGGCATCCGGTGTCGAGCCCTCGGTCACCCTCGAGACCGCCCTGCCCCCGTTCGGCGGCGTGGCGCTCGACTACATGACGCCGGGAGCCGCGTTGACCAGTCGTGATCTCCCCGCGGTCTTCGACGCCTGGACCGTTGTGGTGCGCCGCGACGACGGGTCGCTGGGCCACCACGGCGCCGTCGTCACGTACCCGGTGCCCGCGGCCCCACGCGAGAACCGCAACCGGGTGTCGGTCGGGCCGGTCGACGGCGTAGCCACGGCCGGCCAGATCGTGTGGCCGGTGGGCGGGCAGTACGCCCGCGTGCGCGGCGACCTCTCCCTGACCGTGCTTGCCCAGATCGCGGCGACCACCCGGGTCGTCGACGGCCGTCCCCAGGTGGCCCCGCCACTGCGGTTCACGGTCATCAGTCGCTCCCCGTCTCGGATGCCGCTCGTTCACCAGCTGCGCTACTACCAAGGGGCGCTCGGCATGACGTACACCGGCCTGGCCCGGGGCGGCAGCTTCGAGGACGCGCTGTACGCCGGCACCGTCACCCTGATGGGCAAGGTGAACGAGGCTCCGGCGGTCGCGTCGACGGTGGGCGGCGGCAACGGCACCGTCGCCTGGGAGCCCTCGCCGGGTCTGGTGGCCTACGTCGGGTGGAGCGGCGCCCCGCTCAGCAAGAGCACGGAGGCCGCCGCCTTCCGCCTCGCCCAGAGCTCGAGGATCCTGTCGGCTCGAGAGTGGCTGACCCTGGGTCCCCAGCTCATCGACCAGCCCAACGACATCGCCAGCCCCTGACCTGGCCCCTCCCCCGGCTGACCCCCGCAACACACCGAGCAATCGCGAACCCACCGGGTAGTTACTCGGTGTGTTCGCGAATACTCGGTGTGTTGGCGTGGTGGGAGCACGGTGGTCGGTACGGGGACGGGGACGGGTACGGGTACGGGTACGTACGGATTGGGACGGGGCTGGGGTCAGGGGAGGGCGACCTGGAGCAGCTCGAACTTGCCCTTCTCGACGATGAACCCGCGGCCCGGGGGCAGCTCGGCCCGGTTGAGCGAGGGCAGGTTGGCCTTGAACACCGACAGGCCCTCGTTGCCGTCGGGGTGCAGCGCCAGCCCCGAGCGGGAGGTCTTGAGCAGGGCCTGGATGCCGAAGTTGCTGCTGAAGAACGCCGCCTCCCCCTCAGCCACGACGAACTGGTCGTTGTCGATGCAGGCCTTGGTCAGCGTGGTGAGGGCGTTCTCGGCGCCGGCCGGGGCGAGGTCGTCGATGCGTTCGACGAACACCGCCACCGGCGCGGTGATGCGGCCGTGCTCGATGTCGTCGGCCAACCGGTTCGCGAGCACCGTGGTGGCCTCGCCCCCGACCGCCGTCTCGGCCCACACGCCGAGGCCGAGCAGCTCGCTGCTGCGCCGCGGCGTCATCAGGTAGAGCGCCGATGCCGAGCTGAACCGGTAGAGGCCGGCGGCGGTGGCGGCCATGGCGGTGGTGCGCCCCGACCCCGACGGCCCGGTGATGACGAAGGTGCCCCTGGGGTCGAAGCCGTAGGGCTCGAGGGTCGAGCTGGCGACGCCGATCACCGGACGACCGCCGTGTTCGGGCGGCAGGTCGGCCAGGGGGATGTCTTCGGCCAGGCTCTCGATGGGGGGCGCCACCCCGACCCCGGCCTTGCGCGTCGCATCGGCGAAGGCCACGACGGCGGCGGCCTGCACCGTCACGTCGCTCGAGCCACCGAGCACCCCGACCTGCACCTCCGAGCCGTTCATCAAGCCGCGGCCCGGGGGTGAGGCCATGGTCAGCACGTCACCCGGCACGCCGAACACGCTGTAGTCGTCGGTGTTGCTCATCCGCAGGATGATCCGACCCTGAACCGCGGCCGCGAGGTTCGTCGGCAGGCCGGTGCGCTGGTCGGAGGCGATGACGAAGTGCACCCCGACGGGGCGGCCGTCCGCGGCCAGACCGGCGAGCACGTCGAGCCACTGAAACCGGCCCCCGACCTCGTACGCCTGCCGGAACGCGGTCATGTTGTCGATGAGCACGATGATGCGCGGCTCGTCGGGCCGTCCCGCGAGGCGTCGGTAGTCGGTGACGGTCGACGCACTCACGCTCGAGTAGCGGCTCGCGCGCTCGTCGATGGTCGCGCGGATCATCCGCAGCAGACGGGTGACCCGCTCGTGGTCACCGCCCGGCACGATCGAGCCGACGTGCGGCAGCGCCTCGAGCATGGCCAGCCCCCGGTTGCCGAAGTCGAGCCCGTACACCTGGCACGGCCCGCCGCGCACGGTGTAGCCGGCGGCCACGGCGATGCTGCGCAGGAACACCGACTTGCCCGAACCGGACGAGCCGTAGATGGCGATGTTCCCCTCCTTGTCGGGGCGGAACGAGATCTCGGGCTGGGCCTGACGGTCGGGGTCGTCAGCCACGCCGAAGACGAGCTCGTCGTCACGTCGTCCGGTGGGCAGCGACGCGAGGTCGTAGACCGAGCGCAGGTCGGGCAGCCACGGCTTGCGCGGCTTCGGCAGCTCGGCCAGCTTCGAGGCCCGGTCTATCGACGCGACGAGACGCTGGATGTCGGTCGGCCCAAGATCTTCCGTGTCGTCGCGAGCGTCGTCGGCGGGCGGCTCCCACACGACCCCCGCGCCGAAGGTGAGGGTCTCGACCTTCATGTCGGGTGGCGGCGGCACGTCGGAGGTCCAGCCACCGGCGTAGCCGGCCTGGAACGGTACGAGCCGCCCCGGCCCGGTCTTCGACACGGCGCGGCCGGGCAGCGCGGGGTCGAAGAAGGCCGCCTCCTTGCTGCCGAGCACGTCTTCCGAGTCGTTCTCGTCGGCCATCCGCAGGGCCAACCGCAGGTTGGTGTTGGCCCGCAGGTTGTCCTTGATCACGCCGGCCGGCCGCTGGGTGGCCAGGATGAGGTGCAGCCCGAGCGAGCGGCCTCGTTGCGCCACGTTCACGACACCGTCGACGAACTCGGGCACCTCCTGCACCAGCGCGGCGAACTCGTCGACGATGAGGATCAGCGACGGTGGGGCGTCGACCTCGCCGCGACGCTCGAGCTCGAGCAGGTCTTTCGCCTTGTGCCGGGCGAGTAGGTGCTCGCGGTAGTGCAGCTCGGCGGCCAGTGACGCCAGGGCCCGCCGAACGAGGTGCGGCGAGAGGTCGGTGACCAGGCCCACGGTGTGGGGCAGCTTGACGCAGTCGCGGAACGCCGAGCCGCCCTTGTAGTCGACGAGCAGGAAGGTGACCCGCTGCGGCGAGTGGGCCGCCGCCATGCCCAGGATCCACGACTGCAGCAGCTCGGACTTGCCGGCGCCCGTCGTGCCACCGACGAGCGCGTGCGGCCCGTCGGTGCGGATGTCGACCGAGAAGGTGCCCTGGCTCGACTGGCCGATAACGGCTCGAAGGTTGCCGGGCTTGCGGGGCAGCACCGCCGGCGCGAACGGTCCGGTGAGGATCGAGCGCGACTCGCCCCACTTCTCGACCACGGCCTGCTCGGCCCGGGCGAGGTCGGTACCGGCCAGGGTGAGCATCGACACCGTGCGAGGCAGGTCGCTGTCGTCGTCGACGGGCACACCGGAGTCGACGACGGGCGCGAGCAGCCGGGCCGCGGCCATCGCCTCGTCGTAGCTGACCCGGTCGACCGCCACCGGCCGAACCTCGTCGCCCTGGTGCACGTAGCCGGCGAGCGAGGTCTCGTCGTCGGCGACGACGAGGAAGGTGTGGCATGCGGCCGGCAGCAGGGTCTGCGTCTCGGCCACCCAGACCACGATGATGCCGTGCCGATGGCCGCGCTCGGCGATCGCGACGAGACGGCTGCGGTCGATGGGGGCGTCGCTCTCGACGAGCACGAGCACGGTGGGGCGCTCGCGTGCCCCGGATGCCGGGCCGCCACCCTGGCCGCCGGCGGCTCCCGCTGCGTTCGGTGAGCTCGCAGGCCCCGTCGAGGCGATGAGGTCTTCGAGGGCGTCGGCGAGCGCCGAGCAGGCCGGCGTCGAACCGGCCAGGTGCCCGGTGTCGACCGGGCTGTGCGGTGAGCTGGTGTGGGGCAGCCACTTGAGAAAGTCCCAGTCCCGGGCCGACCCGCCGGAGGCGAAGGCGCACACGGCCAGCTCGGCCGGGGAGTGCAGCGCGGCAGCCTGCAGCACGAGGGAGCGGGCCGCGTCGAGCGAGGTGCGGCGCGGCCCGGCGATGCCGACGGCGCCGTCGACGAGCGGGGTGGCGACCACCGGCACGTCGTGCACCACCTCGAGGCCGCTGAGGTTGTCAGAGACCTCGAGCCAGGCCTCTGCCTTCGACCGGCCCACGGCGGGCATCTTGATGGTCGAGCGCGAGGGTCGGGTGCCGAGGCCGAACCGCAGCTCGCCGTAGCCGTGGCCGTCGCGCCGACGGGTCCAGAGCAGGGCCGACCGGTCACGCACGGCGAGGAGGCAGTCGCCGCCGCTGGGGTGCTCACCGCGGCGCACCCCGACCTCGGTGTCGGCCGTGGCGCGGATGCGGTCGGACAGCAGGCCGATGTCCTCCTTGAACTCGACCATCGCCTGCACGAAGTCCTTCTTCTGCTGCCGGCGCGACTCCATGTAGGTGCCGGCCATCATGAGCGGCATCATCAGCATGAAGATGATCGAGTAGGGGCTCTTGGTGACGGCGAACAGCACGGCCCCCATGAGCAGCGGCACGATCATCGCGATGAGCGGCAGCGGGTTCCCCTTGCCGCGCTCGGGCAGCTCGGGCACCTGGAACTCCTGGCCCTCGAACAGCGGCGCCACCCGCGGGGAGCGCGAGAAGGAGACCGTGCCGGCATCCCCCGACAGCACGCCGCTGCCGGGGCGGCTGACGGCGCCGTCACCGTGCAGGTGAACCTCCAGCTCGGTCTCACCGAGCCGCACGATGTCGCCGCTCTTGAGCTGGGCCCGGGCCACCTGTTGACCGGCCGCGGTGATGCCGTTGGCCGAGCCGAGGTCGACGACCTCGACGACCTCCTGCACGACGAGCTTGGCGTGCTTGCGCGACACCGACTCGTCGGTCAGCTGCACCTCACACCCGCGCCCACGGCCGACGTACGCCGTGCCGCGCGAGAGCTGCACCTCACGCCCCGCGTCGGGCCCCGACCGGATGGAGACGACGGCGGCCGGGCGGCCGCGGTCGACGAAGCCCTCGCCCGCCCGGGTCACGCTGACCCGCATCCCCGACTGCAGGCCGCTCTCGGCGACGGTGGCCCGGGCGTCGAGGCTGCGCATCTCGTGGTCGACGAGCACGAGGGTCATGGCGTGGTCGGCCCCGAGCACGCTCGAGCGGTGCGGATCGGAGGCAGCGACGAAGCCGGCGAGGTCACCGACGGTCGTGGCCGAGTCGGTGGTGGCGACGAGGTCGGTCTCGCGGTCGCCGGAACGCAGTACGAACTTCAGCTTCACGAGCGTTCCCGCCTGCCGAGCCGGCGAGAGGTGGCTGGCGCGGAGGTGCCCCGTGCAGCTCCGGCGGCCCCGGCAGCCCTGCGCCCGGAGCGCTGGGCGGTCGGCGTCGAGCTCGCGCTTCGTCCCTTGCGGAAGGTGCGGAGCGACACGTCGCCGCGCACCTTCTGCCAGAAGGTGTTCTCGGCGCGGATCGCCTTGCGGGCAGTGGCGACGTCGGCCCAGAAGCCGTCGACCTCCTCGGCGGTCGGCGGGTCGATGTCGAACACGTGGGTGTTGGCCGACGTGGCGAGGGTGACCAGCCCCAGACCGCCCTTTGCGACTACCGCGTCTCTCACGTCTCCGGCGTCTCCCGCGACCGGTGAGCTCGGGTTGCCAGACACAGCAGCCACGGCCGGCTGCGCCGTGGCGGGCGACGCGACCGCGACCGGGGCGCCCATCAGCGCGCCGTCGACGACCGTGCTGACCGGCGTCGGCGGTGGACCGGTCACGTGCAGCTCGAGCGAACGAGCTTCCTCGAGGCGGGTTCCCTTGGTGGGCAGCGGCATCCGAAGGTCACGTGCAGTGTCGACCACCTCGCGCCAGCCACCGGTCACCCGGTGCGCGGTGCTGCCACGGGTGCGGCGACGCCGCCGGCGCACCCACTTCACCAGGCGGATCAGGCCGTAGACCGCGAGCAGCACGAGCAGTGGAACCACGAGGAAGAAGACCAGCCAGCGCAGCCACTCGGGCCAGGTGCTCGGGTCGAGCGGGCTCTTCTCGTCTTTGGGCGGCGCCTTGAGCTGGGTGGCGTTCTGGGCCTGGTCGGGGCCCTGGAGCACGCTCGGCGGGTTGTTGGCCGCCGGTGGCGGCACCTGTGCGCCGGTCTTCTTCTCCTGCGACTTCTGGATCAGCTGCTGCGGCTTCTTGTTCCGGTCGGGCAGGAACTGGGCGGGCAGCACTGACTGCCAGGTGCCGTCGGCGAGCCGCACCTCGACCCAGGCGTGCACGTCGCTGCCCTTGACCGTGCCGGCCACCTTGGGGATGGCACCGACGACGACCCGGGTCGGGATGCCGATGCGGTTGGCCGCGAGCGCGAGCGCCGAGGCGTACTGCTCGTCGTTGCCGGCCAGCTGGGTGGACTTCACGAACTGGGTCATCCTTCGCAGGCTGTGCCCGGCGAGGAACTTGTTCTGGTAGTCGCCGGGCGTGCCACCGTCGGTGTAGGCGCCGTCCTGCATGGCCTTGGCGATGGCCAGCACCTTCGGCCAGGTGCCGTCGACCCTGCCGGTCCAGGCGTCGAGCCGGTCGTTGACGAAGTTGAGCGACTCGGTGTCGATGCCGTCGAGCGGGCCGGAGCCGGTCTCGACGTTCGCGGGCGGGGTGGTCTGAGCCGGTACGTAGGCGGTGACCGTGTAGGAGTCGCCGGGCTGCAGCTTCTCGGGGAGCACGCCGGTGTTGGTGTCGATGTTGAACCGCAGCTCGTCGTCGAGCGCCTTGGCGCGGTTGCCGGTGAACTCGAGGCCGGTGACGGTGCCGAACGTGGGCAGCCAGACGTCGCCGTAGCCACCCGCCGGCACGGTGACGGTGGCCGTGACCGCCTGGCCGGCGCGCAGGCCCTCGTCGGCGGGTGCGATGTGGGTGCCGACCTTGCGGAAGCTGGTTCCCGCCGTGCCGGTGCCCAGGTCGGCCGCGTTGCCCGCACCCCAGACATACCCGTCGTAGGAGTCGAGCGTGGCGAAGCGCACCGGCGTTCCGGCCGGCAGCCCCTGCACGGTGAGCAGCGTCTTCGTGAAGAGCTTCGAGGAGTTCGGCTCGGTGTACTGCCGGAACCCGGCCAGCGGGCTGGGGAACGCCGTGACGTCGTAGGGCGGGGTGAGCCCGGTGCGCAGCACGGTGCGTCCGGCGGCATCCGCGCCGGGCAGGTGTGGGCCGACGAAGAACCCGCCGACGGTGGCCACCGCGAGCAGCGCGGCCGTGGTCACGGCCCGGGTGGTGCGGGCGGCGCCGTTCTGCAGGGCCGGGCGGTTGCGGTTGCTGCGCAGGGCCGCCCAGCCGATCGCGACGAGGCCGAAGAGGGCACCCTGGAAGGCGAGCGCCGCGGCGGTCAGGGTGCCGAGCAGCAGCGACGTGACGAGCAGGGCGACCGGGGTGACGAGGGCGGTCACGGCGCCGGGCCACCGGCGGGCGACGCCGTAGGTGAGTGCCGCGCCGACGAGCCCGAAGAGGAAGGGCAGCGCCAGGTAGGGCCCCTCGGAGTCGACCGGTGGGAGCGCCGTGAGCAGCTCCTTCCACCCGGGCACCGCCATGTGCGCCGCCCCGGCGAAGGTCGAGCCCGACGGCACGAACCCGAGCAGCAGGTCTTCGCGGGTCGCGATGGGCCCCGCCAGCAGCAGGTAGGCGACGGCCACCCCCAGACCGGTGAGGATGCCGGGCAGCCGGAAGGTCGCCGTGACGTGGGTGATGACCAGCCCGATCACCAGACCGGCCAAGCCGACCCAGAACCAGCCGAGGCCGAAGAAGGTGGTGCGGAAGCCGATGAGGGCGAGGCCGACGAGGGCCGTGGTGAAGCCGGCGTCGATCAGGTGTGCGGGGCTCGGGCGCAGCCGCGCCACCTGTGCCTTCGCCTTCTCGCGGAGGGTGGGCGGCTTGGTCAGCATCGAGGGCGTCGGTCCGGCCATCGCCGGGATCACGGAAGGGACCGCGGAGCGACCGCCGGCCGCCGGGCGGTTGATCGAGGAGCCGCTCGGCTGACCCGTCATCGCGACACCCCCGCCACAAGCAGCAGCCGCAGGTCTTCGAGGCGGCTCAGGGTGAGGATGAGCAGGCCACCACCGCGGCGGATGCCGTGGTCGGCCTGCGGGTCGATGACGACGACCACCTTGGCCACCTCCTGCGAGAACTGCCCGGCGGCGCGCTGCAGCTCGATGAACGGGCGATGGGGACCGGTGACGAGAAAGACGGTGCTCGTGTCGGGGGCCAGGTCGGCGGCATCCAGCGACATGGCGAAGAAGTCGACGGGGCCGGGCACGACCCGGCTCATCGCGTCGAGGCCGACCTGGGGCACCGCCTTGGTGACGCGCTGGTCACCGCACACGATGGTGGCGTCCTGCTCGTCGAGCATGACCCGCACCATGATCGAGCTGCCGACCGAGATGGCGGCCTCGACGTCGGCCTGGATGGCCGTGGGTGCGTTCGCCGCCATCACGTCGCGCACGACCTCGCGGTCGGCCTGCCCGGTCTTGCCGTGCCCGGAGCGGTACTGCTCGGGGTCGGGGTCGACGAGCACCGACACGTGCGAGCGGCGGGTGTCGAGGAACTGGCGCACGAGCAGCCGGCCGGCCTTCGCCGAGCTGCGCCAGTGGATGTAGCGGCGGTCGTCGCCGGGCTGGTACTCGCGCAGGGCGTGGAAGGCGAGGTCGCTCATCGACAGGTCTTCGGTGGTGCTGCCTTCGAGGTCACGCAGCAGGCCCGCCCCGAGGCTCTCGAGGGCGACGGTGCGCGGGTGCACGAACAGTTCGGTGCGTTCGGTCCAGGTGAGGGTACGGCGCATCAGCCCGAGCGGGTCACCCTGCACCGTCGTGGCCGGACCGACCTGGATGACGCCACGGCGCGAGGTCGGCACGACGAACAGCTCTTCGTGCGCATGACCGGGCGTCAGGGCCGGCAGCACGAACCGGGCTGCCGAGAGACCGACGGGCAGCTCGACGAGGATCGGCAGCATCGGCGTGCGCGCCTCGTTGGTGACGATGATGCGGCCGGTGGCCGGGTCACCGACCACGACCCGTCGCGGGTCGACCTGCGCCTCGATGGTGACCCGGGTTCGGCCCATTGCGAGCACCAGGCAGATGGCGAAGAGCACCAGGGCCGCCCCGGCCACCATGAGCAGCTCGGTCCAGCCCCAGTGCGTACCGGCGACCCAGCAGGCCACCCCGAGCGCCAGGATGGTCCACCCGAGCGGGCTCACCCAACCCAGCACCCGCGCGACGGGGCGCCAGACCGGGCGGGCCTGGTCGGCCACCTGCCCGAGGTTGTGGGTGACGCCCTGGGTGATCTGGCGGATGCCGCGACTCGTCGTTCCGAACGATGACCCCAGCGAGCCGAGCGAGCCGGCCAACCTGGCCCGGCGACCGGAGGTCGTGCCCACTGGCTCACCCGTCGCTGGGGCGGATGAGGGCCCGCCGGTCGGGCCGCGCTGGTCGAGATCGGTCATGGGTGTCAGGTCCTGGCTGGTCGGCTCACGCTGACGCGCGCTCGGCGGGCGGGGCGATGTCAGCCAGGATCGAGTCGATGACCTGCTCGACGGTGGTGCCGGCGAACTGGGCCTCGGCCGCGAGCAGCAGGCGGTGGCAGAGGATCGGTTCGGCGAGCAGCTTGATGTCGTCGGGGATCACGTGGGTGCGGCCCTGGCTGGCCGCCCACGTCTTGGCGCAGCGCACGAAGGCGAGGCAGCCACGCACCGACAGGCCGAGCTTGAGGCTGGGGTGGCGGCGTGACTCCTCGGCGATGCGGCTGATGTAGCCGAGGATGGCGGGGTCGACGTGCACCTCGTCGGCGAGCTTGCCCATGTCGACGATGACGTTGCTGGCGATGAGCGGGCTCAGCTGGTTGGCGCGGTCACGGGTCTTGGCGTCGGCGAGCACGGCGATGGTCGCCTCGTGGTCGGGGTAGCCGACGCTGGCCTTCATCAGGAAGCGGTCGAGCTGGGCCTCGGGCAGGCGGTAGGTACCGGCCTGTTCGATGGGGTTCTGGGTGGCGATGACCATGAACGGCGCCCCGACCGAGTGCGCTTTTCCGTCGATGGTGACCCGGCCCTCCTCCATCACCTCGAGCAGCGCCGACTGGGTCTTGGGCGAGGCCCGGTTGATCTCGTCGGCGAGCACGATGGTCGCGAAGATCGGGCCGGGGTGGAACTCGAAGGTCTGCTTCGTCGGCTCGTAGATCGTCACGCCGGTCACGTCGCTCGGCAGCAGGTCGGGGGTGAACTGGATGCGGCTGTGCGTGCCCTGCACGGTGGCGGACAGAGCCCGCGCGAGCTGGGTCTTGCCGGTGCCCGGGAAGTCCTCGAGCAGCAGGTGCCCCTCGGAGAGCAGGCAGGTCAGGGCGAGGCGGGTGACGTGGTCTTTGCCGAGCACGGCCTTCTCGATGTTGCCGACGAGCTGGTCGAAGGTGTGCGCGAACCAGGTCACCTGCTCCTGCGTGATCTGCGGGGTGGTCTGTGCAGAGGCCTGGGCAGTGGTTTGGGCGGTCGGGGCCGAGCTCATGGTCGTTCTCCTGTCGGGGCAAGCGGGTTCGCGCTGCGGGGCGGGCAACGCGAGAAAGAGGTGATCACCAGGGTCGGTGCCCCGAACTGGCGCGGCCGTTCGATCCTGTGCACTCCACCTGCATCCAGCCCCCGAAGTAGCCGTTGAACTTGCCCGACTTGTTGAGCTTGCCGTTGGCGTCGCTCTGGGGCCGGTGGCTGCCTCTCGTGCCGTCGTCGGTGCCGAGCACTCCATCGCCCTGGTCGCTGGTGATGAGGCAGGAGATGGAGCCATCGAAGTTCTTGAGCACATAGTTCACGTGGAAGCAGGTGGAGTCGCACGGGTCGGCCCCGGTGTTGCACTCCGCGCCGCATCGGTCGCCGTGAGTCACACTGAGCACCTGCGGTTTCGGGGGCGGCGGCTTCGCGTTCGTCTTGTCGCTGGCCGAAGACGACGGCCCGTTGCCGGAACGGTCGGCGAACGGGGTGACCGTGATCCTCTTCGTGGTCGAGTAGCCCAGTCCGTTGAAGGTGTACCTCGTGGTGCCCGCAGGGAGCGTGCCGTTCGCGTCTCCGCCGAGCTTGTAACCGGAGATCGCGTTGCCGTTGGCCGCGGGGCGGCTCCACGTGAAGGTGATGCTGTCGTCGCCGTGTGACGAGGAGACGCCACCCAGCCCGTTCGTCGGCCCGTACGGGGTGAAGCTGACGCTGTTCGACCAGGGTGAGCAGTTACCCGCCACGTTGCAGGCTCGTACCTGCATGGTCTGCGGGGTGTTGCCCAGACTCGTTGCCGTGCCGCCGGTGGCGCCGCCGGCCCAGGAGCCGGATCGCCCTGCTGACGTGCGCCACTCGACGTGGTCATACCCGCGCGAGCGCGAGCTGCCCAGCGCAACGGCGGCGTTGGCGGCATAGTTCGCCGACGGGGTGACGACGGAGCTCAGCCGCGGCGTCTCGGGGATGCCGTCGGCCCGGTAGCTGCTGAAGTTCGACCGCGCCGACGTGGCCGGCCCACCGTTGGTGGCGGTCACGGCGTACTGCACCGTCTGCCCCTGGTAGGGCACCGAGTCGGAGGCGACCCGTTGGCTACCTCCGGAGACCGAAGCGACCAGGCTCCAGGCTCCGCTGCCGCTACGGCGGTAGACGTCGTACTTCGTGATGGCCGGGCCGTTGGGGTTGGTCGAGGGCCAGCTGATGCTGACCTGCGCGTTGGCGGCCGACGGCGTCGGGGTGCGCGGCGCGAGGTTCGGGGCCGCCACCGGGGTTGGGGTGCCGAACGACTGGGCCTTGGCCGAGGGGCCGTAGGGCCCCCAGCCGGCCCCGTTCTGGGCCTGCACGCGAATCTGGTAGGCGTCGTTGTTGACCAGCCCGGTGATGACCCGGCTGGTCACCCCGGCCGCCACCTCGGCCTGACCGGTGGCGCCGGCCCCACCGCCGATGTTGATCCACTGCACTCGGTACTTCGTGACCGCGCTACCGCCGTTCTGAGGCGGCGCCCAGATGACGGTCAGCTTGCGGTCGCCGGGGGTGATGTCGCCGACGAAGGTCTGCTCGGGCTTCTTGTCGGGCGTGGCCGCGTTCGAGGCCCGGCTCGGGTCTGACCAGCCGACGGCGTTCCGCGACCGCACCGTGAAGGTGTACGCCTGGCCGTTCTTCAGCCCGGCGATGGTGCACGGCGACGCCCCGCAGATCTGCTCCTTGCCACCCGACGGGGTCACGCCGTACTGCAGGATCGGGAGCCCACCGTCGTAGGCCGGCGGGCGCCAGTCGACGCGAGCCGTGCCACCGAGGATGCGGTCGGCGACCGCTGTCGGAGCCTCCGTCGGGTCGGGCTTGCTGCGCACCGTGATCGATACTTCACCCGTCACCGGGGGCCGCCCCGGGGCATCAGAGACCCGGACCGTTACCCGAGCGTCGCCTCGCGCCTTCTCGCCGGCCGACACGGTGAGCTGGCAGCCCTTCTGGCTCGCCGTCACCGACGTGCCCGACACCACCCGGCTGGTTTCGATCGCGCACTGCGGGTCGGTCAGCGGACTGTCGAGATACTGGGCCAGGTTGACGGTGCGGCTGGTGCCGGCGATGAGGCCCTCGATCTGCACCGGCCGGAGGCTGGCGATCGGGGGGGCGCTGGTCACCTTGACCCGGATCTTGAACTTCTCGGCCCCGCCCTTGGCGTTGATCGTGACCGCTCCGGTCGCGCCGGCCTGGGCCCCGGCCTGGGCCTGGAGCACCACCTGACGGCCACCGGCCCCAGCCTGACGCAGGTCGACCCGGTCGACGGCCGGGCTCCAGGTCGACTCGTACTGGGCCGAGCCGGCGTCGAGGCCCGATGGGAACCAGGCGTGGCAGACCCGCGGGATGTCGACGGTTCGGGCCGGGCCATCGGCCGCGAGCGAGACCTCGAGGTCGGGGCAGCGCAGCACCGGCACGTCAGGCCCGATCTGCACCGGGACGGTCACGTAGGTGCGCTGGGCGCCCTTGTCGGCCGGGCCGGTCGAGTTGGTCACCTCGAGCATGACGGCAGCCGGGCCGACGTAGCCGTTGGTCGAGCTCAGGGCGAGCTCGGTGGCGCTGTCGGACTGCGCCTGAAGGTTCTGCTTCGGTGAGCTCGAGAGGGTGTCAGGGGAGGTGAGGGCGACCGAGCCACCCCGCGGGTCGACGACGTAGTCGGCCAGGTTCACCTTGACCGTCGAGTCGGGGTTCATCCTGATCGTCTTGCCCGACACGACGTAGGGCAGTCCGTTGCTGCCGGCCGGAACGTAGATCAGGGCCATCGCCACGGCGCCGTCGGCGTCCTCGATGAGGTACGGCACGACCCGCGCCTCGGGGCGCAGCGTGATGCGCACCTTGCGGCCCTCGATGACGGCGCCGTCACCGATCACCTTGGTCAGCTTGAGCGAGGCCTGGTCGCCGTCAAGGTCGCGGTCGTTGGCCAGGGCGTCGACCACGATCGAGGTGTCGCCCCGCTTGGCCACGCCGGTGTCGTCGACGGCGATGGGCGGGTTGTTGAAGTTCTGCTGACCCCGCACCGTCAGCGTCGAGCGCGAGGCGTCGAAGAGCCCGTCGGTGATGCCGTAGGTGAGCACCTTGGCCGGGCCCTCCTCGGGCGCCACCACCTTGAAGGTGTTGTCGCTCTGGCGCTTGAAGTCCTTGAGCACGTCGGCGTCGTTGAGCTTGTCGAAGCGTTCGAACTGCACTTCGTCGCCGTCGGCGATGAGGTCATTGGAGAGCAGCTCCGCACGAACGGTGCGGCCGGGGGCGGCGACGATGTCGTCCTCCACCGCGACGGGGGGCTGCGGGTCGCCGGGCTGCACGACGCCGACCCGGATGAAGCCTTCACTCGAGAGCCCGAACCGGTCACGCAGCTGGTAGCGGATCACCTCGGTGCCGGCGCTTCGCGGATAGGCCTCGTAGCGGATCGTGGCGGCGCCGAAACCGAGCACCCGCCCGTAGGTGAGGTTGACGGCATTGCCCTGGTCGCCGACGATGCCGCCGACGAAGGTCAGGTCGCCGTCGGGGTCGACCCCGCTCGTGGGGACCGTGATGGCGAGGGTGTCACCGGCGGTGACGCTGGCCGAGAAGCTGCGCGCCGCCGGTGGCTGGTTCGGGTTCTTGACCGCGTCGGGCAACGGCTTGATCGTGACCGCGACCCGGCCCGTCACCGCCCGGGCCCGCAGACCCTCCGGGTAGGTCGTGTACTCCAGCAGGGCCGTGCGCTGGGCGGTCGTCTTGTCGGCACCGGGCACGTAGCGCACGACGGTGCCCGAGGCGAAGGCCTGGCCACCACCGGAGACGACCCGAACCCCCGCGGGGTCGAGCTTGAGGGGGATACCCTCGCTCATCGAGTCGTTGTCGAGCACGGGGATGGTCACCGCGTCGCCGACGCGCACCAGGGCCTGGTCGTCGGTCACGGTGGGCCGGATGACGTTCTTGGGCTCAGGCTTCTGCACGACCGAGAGCTGGCCGACGGCCGTCTTCGTGCCGTCGCTGATCGTGTAGCTGACCGTGCCGCGGCGCTCGGCCTGGTTCGCCAGCGGCGCCGTCGCCTGCACGCGCACCCAGCGGCCCTGCACGACCGAGACCCGCAGCCAGGCGCTCGAGGTGACCACCTTCTGCACCACCAGCACGTCGCTGCGCGGGCTGTAGTCGTTGGTCAGAACGTCGGCGATCACGGGTGTCTGACCGCGCACGACAGCGGCATCCGGCGTAGCTACCGGGGGCAGGTCGGCCGACGGGTTGGGCACGATGTCGACCCGCACCCGGCCGACCGAGACCCCCGAACCCGACTGGGCCGCGTAGGTGATGGTGGAGGTGCCCGGCGTCGCGCCGGTGACGGTGAGGGTGTTGGTGTCGAGGTTGGTGTCGAGGGTCAGCTGCCCCGGGCCCTTGACCGACTGGGCCAGCTGTAGGCGGGCCTCGGTGTCGCTCGGGTCGGCGCCCGGGATGTCGTTGCCGAGCGGCTGCAGCTGCACCGGCTTGCCGACCACGGCGCGCACGACGTCGGGCTGGGTGCGTGGCGCGACGGCGCGGTCGTCGTCGCCGAGCACCGAGAGGGTGATGCCGGCCTTGCTCGTGCCGCCGCGACCGTCGTCGACCTGATACTCGACGACCTGGTTGCCGCGCTTGTCCTGCGCCTTGACCGTGAGGGCGCCGCTGCCGTCGACCCCGGTGCGCGCGTCGAGCGGGCTGACCTGGATGGGGTCGCTCTCGGCGTCGCGCCAGTCGGCGATGACCCCGACCTTGACGGTGCCGGCATGAACGACGGGGTACTTCGCGGAGGTGAGGTTCTTGTCGCCGGCCCGCACCTTGGGCGGCGTGTTGACCTCGTCGCCGACGATGCGCACGGTGACCTTGGCGGTGGCCCGGCCGTTCTTGGCCGTGGTGCCGTTGTTGACGGTGTAGGAGAAGCTGAACTGGCCCTGCGCCTCTTCGGGCACGGTGACCTGAACGGTCTGGCCGTCGGCGGAGGCGCTCGTGGCGATCCCGCCCTGGCTGGCCTTGCCGACGTCGGAGGGCGAGATGGCGAGGATGGAACCCTGCGAGTCGGAGTCGTTGTCGAGCACGTGCAGGGTCGAGGTGCGGCCCGGGCGCACCTGCAGCGAGTCGGGCAGCGCCTTCGGCGGGGTGCGGCTCACCTCGTCGTCGACGAGGTTCTCGTCCTTCTTCTTGTTCTTGTTGTCGGTCTGCGGCGGCGGGATCAGCGAGCTCCAGTCGTCGATCTTGATCTGGCCGCGGTCGACGTCCCACACGTCGCCGGAGTCGAGGTCGTTGAGCACGATGAGGCCGCGGTTGACCCGCAGCTTGACCCCGTCAGACCGCACTCCCTTGTTCTTCGACGCGAGCTGAATGGTGGAGGCGTCACCGGGCGCGCCACAGTTGCGCCCGTAGAACGCCCGACCCGCTCCGGCCCAGGCCGCGTGAACGCACGAACCGAGACGCACGGGGGCCGTGAGCAGCAGCTTCTGGTCGGGCCCGCCCTGGCTGAGCTTGACCCCACCACCGGGCTGCGCGTCCTTGACGATCGGAGCGTTGGTCAGGCCCGACCGGTCTTCGATGAGCACCGTGTCAGCATCGGGGCCGGGCTGCTGAAGGGCGGCGTAGGCCGGCGTGCCGGGCTCGCTGTCACCGACGGAGAGCTGCTCGGGCGCCTCGAGACGGTCGGAGAAGAGCTTTCCGGTGCCGGAGTCGAACACCACCCAGTGCCCACCGACGGCGGTCACCTGGGCCGACTTCGAGGCGAGGTCGAGCTTGACCTGCTCGGGTTTGGCAAAACCTTGGCCCTGCGGACGCAGGATGGCGAGCACGCCCTTCTCGGCGGAGAGCGCGTAGACAACCCCGTCGACCCCGACGGCCACGGCGGCGTTGGGGCCGACCGTGGCGATCGGCTTGGCCTGGGTCTGCAGCGCGTCGAGCGACTCGACGCCGGCCCGCTCGTCGACCCGCTCGGCGCGCACCTCGCCCTTGGCCGGGTCGATCATCGCGACGGTGCCGCCGCGCAGGTCGACGACGGGCGCCGTGAACACCTGGTTGCCGGTGGCGGTGCTCGCCTTGGGCAGCACGATCGCCTGCTCGGGGGCGAGGGTGCCCTCCGCGGCGTTGATCGGCACGAGCTGGTTGCTGGCCTTGGAGATGCCGAGCACGGCGCTGCCCGCTTGGAGCACGTCGAGACCCGAACCGCTCGTGCCGCCCGAGACCACACCGGCATCCAGCTGCCCGGCCGGCTTGTTGATGCGGCCGTAGCGGGCCTGCTCGGCGTTGGTCACCCAGACGCCACCGTCGTTGAGGTCGGCCTTGCGCACGATCTCACCGTCGGAACGGGTCGCGAACCACACGAGCAGGCTCGCCACGAGGGCGAGTACGACCACTCCGATGATTCCGATTCGTCGCTTGGTAGCGGCGGTGCTCATGCATTCCCCTGTTCGGTGCCGGTACCCCCCGGCCCCCCGTCGATCAGCGCCAGGTCGTGCTCCGTGACGAGCTTCGTCGAGAGCGCGTGCTCGACGAGCCTGGCCTTGCGGTTGCTCGCCAGCTTTCCTACTCCACCGTGCAGACCACGGGTTCCGGCATCCGCGAGCTTCTGACAAACGTTGTCCAGTTTGCGGTTGAACCGCGTCAAGGTCCAATCGAGCCTCTTGGCCGCGGCGGCCGAGGAGGGGATCTGGCTGGTTCCGGCCTCGCGTCGGCGCAGGAACGGTTCGCACAGCGCGATGATCAGCAGCTTCTGGTCGGGGGTGAGCGAGATGCGCCCCACGGTGGCCGCTCCGACCTCCTCGTCGTTGCCGTCGTGAACGCTGTCGCGCGGGTTGTCGTCACCGTCGGTGCCGACCGACTTGAACGCCGGGCTGGCCACGTGGATCTCGAAGTCGTAGGTCGTCGGACCGGCCGTGAACCAGACGATGAGCTTGCGCATCGCGAGCGGGATGCGGGCCCCGGGGCCCAGCCAGGCCTGGAAGAGGCCCTGCTCGTCGGCGACCGTGGCCGTCAGCGTCGACCCCGTGTTGCTCAGCCACCAGAAGCCGTGCTCGAACGACACGACGAGGAAGGTGCGGTGCAGGTACGGGTTGTCGTCGACCTCGACGTCGCCGGAGCGACCGATGGTGAGCCCGTCGTCGGGTGACACGGCGTACTGCTCACCGCAGAACTCCACGGTCACCTTGCTGTGGATCACGATCAGGTCCCCTCACCTGTCGACAGAACGAGCGCACGCCCGACGGACGCCTGAGATGGCCGCCGTCGCGCACCTTAGCGCCGCTTCCGCGCCTATGACGCTCTTATGCCGGTTTCGGTTGCTTCGGTGGTACGACTTTGCGGCCTTTTCGGGCTCGGGCTACTGCGCCCGCTCGCAGACGGCCTTCGACGCCGGCGACGAGGCGCCATTGCGCACGACGACCACCAAGGCGCACTGCTGCCGGCCGGGGGCGAGCTTGACCGTGTGGTCCAGGGTCTTGAGAGCCAGCGGCTTGGCCTTGCCCGCGTCGGATGCCGTCGCGCCGGCGAAGAGCTGGAAGGTGTCCTGCTTCGACGGGTCGGGGTAGCTCCAGCTGAACCGCACACCGCCCTTGACCGAGTCGGCCTGCAGGTCAGGCGGGTCGAACACCGCGCCGGGCACCGCGTTGGAGTCGGTCAGCTGGGGCAGCGTGATGCTCGGCGAGGGGCCCGAGGGGGTCGTCGGGTCATCCTGCGAGCCGGGTCGCAGCAGCAGGAAGGCCACGGCGACGACCAGCACCGCCAGGCTCGCGACCAGGCCCCACAGCACGCGAGGTCGGGCCAGCAGACCGGCGGCCCCGGGCGCGGCTGCGGCCGGGTCGGCAACGGCCGGGTCGGCGGCGGTCGGGCCACCGACGCCGGCGGCCGGACGGCGCACCGTGTCGCCCTCTGCCTCTGCTGCGAGTCGAGCGGTCTGGCTGGTGGTGGGTTCGGTGCGGGCCGCGGGCCGCACCGGTGCGGCCGCCGACGCCTGCGCGGTTCCGGTTGCTGACCCGGTGGCCGGCCGGGCCGGCGCGGAGCCGACACCCCCCGGCGCACCACCGCCCGGCATCGGCGCGGGCGAGTAGCGGGTGGGCGCCTCCTCGATGCGGCGTCGGGTCGTCTCGTCGAGCGGAGCCGACGCACCCGGCTGGGCGATGACAGTCTGCGGCGCCTTGATGCGAGTGCGGTCGTCGTCGGTGTCACCTCGCCCCGTTGGGGAGTTCTTCGTCTGGCTGAAGAGCGTGGTGTGACCCTGCTCGTCGAGCACGACGATCGGGGTGCGGGCCAGCCGCTGGTTCGCCTCGACCGTCTGCAGGGCGCGCGCGAACTCGAGAGCGGACGCGGGGCGCTGGGCCGGGTTCTTGGCCATCGCCTGCGCGAGCAGCCGCTCCAACCCGGCCGGCACGTCCTGACGGCCGGTGCCCGGCAGGGCCGAGCCACGGATGCGGGGCATCAGCGCGTAGGCCGAGTTGTCGCCGCCGGGCACCTCGAACGGTGACCTTCCGACGAGCAGGTGCCACAGGGTGGCCGCGAGCGAGTAGGTGTCAGAACGCTCGTCACCGTTGCTCTGCCCGTAGAGCACCTCTGGCGCCGCCCACGGAACTGAGACGCCGACGTCATCGGTGGTGTCGGGTTCGACGTTCTCGCCGAGGCCGCCGCGCCCGGCAATACCGAAGTCGGTCAGGCCGGGTGCGCCGTAGGCACTGATGAGCACGTTGGCGGGCTTGATGTCACGATGGGTGATGTTCGCCCGGTGCGCCGTCTCGACCGCACTGGCGAGCTGGATGCCGGTGCGCAGCACCTCCTCGACCGAGAACCGCTCGGCGCGGGCCCGCATCGCCAGATTGGGCGGCGGGTAGTACTTCATCACGAGGTAGGGCCGCCCCTCGTCGGAGGTGCCCGACCGGAACACCTGCACGATGTACGGGTGGTCGCCGAGCTGGGCCATGGTGTCGGCCTCCTCGACGAACTGCCGGCGCAGCGAGTCGGTCAGGCCGTCACCCTTCAGCACCTTGACGGCAACCGGCATGCGCGGGCTCTGCTGCTCGTAGAGGAAGACGTCGGCGTAGCCGCCCGACCCGAGCGGCTGCACGAAGACGAGGCCCGGAATCTTCGGCGGGGCGCCCTTCTTCACGGGCTCTCCCCTGCCTCGAACGTGAAGGTGATCTCGTCGGCCATCGACACGAGCGAGCCCGGCTCGAGCACCTGCTGGTCGTTGGCGCGCAGCCGCACCGGTTGGTCACCGGGCAGGGCCACCGTGGTGCCGTTGGTCGTGCCGAGGTCTCGGATCAGCACGTGCCAGCCCTCGAGCACGATCTCGACATGGTTGCGCGACACGTCGCGCTGCGGGCTCGGCACCTTCACCACGTGCGGACGGTCGGCACCGGAGAGGTCGACGGAGAGCTTCGGCGCCCGTCCGAGCAGCACACTGCGGTCGAGGCTCACGACGTCGCCGGTCGACAGGCGCAGCATGCCGAGCGCCGGGCGAGGCATGGTGAAGGGGTCCTGCGTGGGGATGCCAGCTGCGCACACTCGGCAATGCTCGCTGTGCGGAGGTGTCGCGTGACCGGCCGAGCAGAGCACGGCGAGCACGGTGGGTCCCGACTCCCCCGACTGCTGAGCCGCGTTGCGGGCCTCGGTCAGGGCGGTGCGGTCGATGGTGAGACCGTCGTCGGGTTCGTGATCACGAAGGTCTGCGTCATTGCTGTCGTCGTTGCGGTCGTCGGCGGTCGTGGAGCCACCGTGGCCGGCGGCGAGGGCGGTGGCTTGAACGGGCGACGACGAGGCGGCTGGGCCGGGCGGAGCGGGCGACGGGGTGGGTGCCGGCGGCGGGGTGGCTGTGGGTGCGGGCAGCGGGGTGGCTGTGGGTGCGGGCAGCGGGGTGGCTGTGGGTGCGGGCGGCGGCGCCACAGCCGGCGGGGGGCCGGAGACCATGAACGAGGCGCTCGTCGAGACCGGTGGCCCCGGCGGCGGGTTGTTCGGGAGCAGGCTCGGGGCGGGTGGCGGGGTGCGTCGCCCACCGAACGTCGGCACCGCAGCGACCTCAGCAGGGCCGGCCGCCTCGTCAGGCCGCTGGGGCGTCGTGCTCGAGGCGGGCGGTGAGCTGGCCCACGGAACCGACGAGATCAGGCCCCCGGTGGTGGTGGGCAGCGGCGCGGATGGCGCTGTCGGTGCCGGGTTGGGCGGGCTTGACAGGACTGATCCCCTTGTCGGCAATGGGTTTTCAGCATCTGCGGCCTGCTCGGCGGGCAGCCGGTCTGAGCTGTCTGCGTCGTTCGTGCCGTTGGGAGTCTCTTCATCGTCACCCGGCTCGAGGTCGGCCAGAAACCTGCGGTGCTCGTCGGCGGCCACGGTGTGCCCGAACAGGTAGTCGTAGCTCGGCGGGTCGTTCGCCTCGGAGACGCCGACCTCGCGCTGGGCCTCCCTCTCGTTCATGGGGTCGGGGGTGGGCTCGGATGCGGGCTTGGGGGGGGGAACGGCCGTGGTCTCGGGCACGGGCGCGGTCTGAGACCGAGTGGGCTGAGCCGGTGGCAGGTCGGCGGAGGGGCGCCAGGTCGACTCGACGTCGACCGGGCCGCCGGTGACAGGGCGGTCGGCCGGTGCCAGCCGCTCCGGCACCATCGCAGCGTCCACGGGCGCCGCCACGCGTGCGGTTTCCTGCTCGACCGGCTCCCCACTCGTCGCCGGCTGCTCGACCGGCTCGATGCCCGTGACCGGCCCTGGCTCCCGATCGGTCGGCGGGCTGGGGGCAACGGTGGTAGCCGGTGGCGTCGCTGCTGCGCGCCGAGGTAGAGCGGGCCGACGTGAGCCCCAGCTGGGCAGGCCGGACGGCGATGCCCGCCGCGGCCCCGTGTCGGTCGGTTCGGTTGGCGCATCAGCCGGTCGGGTCGGCTGCCGCTCGCCGGTGGGCTCGGTTGGCGGCTCGTCGACGGGGGCCGGCCCCGATGGCGGGGCCGGCGGTGGTGCCACGGCGACCGGCGACTCCCAAGGGGGTGAGGGCAGTGCTTCCGCTACCCCGGGCTCCGCGGCCGCATCGGTAGTCACGGCGACCGGCTCCGACGTGGCCCAGGAGCGGCCCCAGGGGCTGCTGGTCGGGCGCGCAGGACCCGCTCCGCCACCTCTGTCGCTCCTGTCGCTCCTGGCGCCGAAGGTCGGGATCGTCGGCGGCCTTGCCGCAGAGTCAGGCTCGACCGCAGCCGGGGTCTCCACCGATCGCGCTTCGGGCCCCTGCGCTTCGGGCCCCTGCGCTTCGGGCCCCTGCGCTTCGGGCCCCTGCGCTTCGGGCCCCTGCGCTTCGGGCCCCTGCGCTTCGGGCCCCTGCGCTTCGGGCTGCTGCGCTTCCGGGCGGGCGACGTTTGCATCGGGTGACACGTGACCGACGTCGGCGGTCGACACTGCAGCGGGGGCCGACACCCGGGCGGCGCCGAGGTCAGCGGCATCCGGCACGGCGCTCGGCTCGGACGGCGAGGGCGAGAGACCCGCCTCGGTGAACGTGTCGGGCGGCACCGGCCGGCTCAGCTCGGTCTCGTCGAGCACCCGGATGGACACCTTCTCGGGTGGGCGGTCGAGCTCGAGGTCGGTCCAGACCCGGGCGCTGGTCGAGCGCACCTCGCGCTCGGTGCCGTCGGCGTCGGTGACGGTGGCTGCGACCGGGCCGAAGCACACGATGCGCGTCTCGTTCTTCCAGTGCACGCCGACGAAGTGTCGGGCCTTACGCATGCCGCCGGCTGTGAGCACCTCGATGACGTCGTCGAGGTCGCCGCCGTCGGCCGCGTCACTGGCCGCGAGGGTGCGATCGTCGTCCTCGTCGAGGGCGATGAGCAGGTGCATGCTCGGCCCGCCGATGTGGGTCCACCCGTCGGGCGCACGCTCGACATCTACCGAGGGCCCAGCCACGTCACTCCCCTGCTCTTAAGCTCACGTTCTGCCGGGGAGTGGTGTCCTCGTCCACGTCGGAGTCGTGCTCCTGCCCCTGCGACGTGACGACGATAGCAGTGACGTTGTCACGGCCACCTGCTTCGACGGCGAGGCGAACCAGCTCGCGGGCGGCAGCGTCGGCACCACCGACCTGACACACGACCCGCTCGATCTCAGCGAGGTCGAGCTCGTTCGAGAGCCCGTCGGAACACAGCACGAACACCTCGCCGGGGTAGGGCGGGAAGACCCAGGTGTCGACCGTGCCCATGGGATCGCGCCCGAGCGAGCGGGTCACCACGTTGCGGCCCGGATGCCGGGCGGCCTCCTCGGGCGTGATCAGCCCACGCTCGACGAGCTCCCACACCTCGGAGTGGTCGACGGTGACCTGCGAGAGGTGGCCGTCGAGCAGCCGGTAGACGCGGGAGTCGCCGAGGTTGAACACGGCCCAGTGCCGGGACCCCCCGACCGAGACGAGGGCCAGCCCGGCGATGGTGGTGCCCATGCCGGTCTGCTCGGGGTGACGGGCGGCCGAGGCCAGGATGCGGCGGTTGGCCTCTCCCACCTGGGCGACAACGTCTCGCACCTGCAGCCCGTCTCGCTCCGACAGGGCTGCGACGGTCTCGACGGCGATCCTGCTCGCGACCTCGCCGGCGGCGTGGCCGCCCATCCCGTCGGCGACGACGTAGACGGTGCCGTGGGCGAGGGCGCTGTCCTCGTTGAGAGAACGCACCCGCCCGACGTCGGTGGCGAGCCCGACCGCGATGTTGGGCAGCATCCCGCTCATGAGACGGCGCTGGTCGGCTGACCGCCCACGGCCCACGGGGTCACCCGCACCGTGGTCAGCACGTCGCGGATCAGCTCGTAGTCGGGCTCGGCGTCAGGGCCCGCCACGGCACCCGTCAGCTGCACGAGGTAGCCGGCGATCCCCGGGCCGCCGGTGCGCACGATGTGGAAGAGGTTGGCCTGCAGCACCGAGTCGACGTCGGGGTCGGGCCAGGTGGCATCACAGCCGATGAACTCGGCGTCACCGAGCTCTGCGGCGAACGGCTCCGAGACGTCACCGCCACGAGAACGGGCCATCTCGGCGATCTGCTCGAGCGAGCGCTCGACGGTGTGGCCGGCCATGCACTGCTCGATGCTGACGACGACGTTCGGCGAGAACCCGTTCGGGCGGGGCAGACGCGCCGCCATCGTCGTTCCCGGGGCGTATGCGGGCTCCCAGCCCTCGGGCACGTCCAGTGCCACGGAGGGCAGGCCCGGGAAGTCCGGGCTCGGGTAGGCCAGCGTGCTCATCGGTCAGTCCTTTCGGTCGCGCCCGCAGGGTCGGGGGCGGCGCGGTCAGTCAATCATCGCAGGGCCAGACCGGGCGTCAGCCTGCGAAGGGTCGCGTTCAGTGCCAGCCGAACACCTTGCCGATCGCCTTGGCGCCGTGCTCGAGCCCACCGTCGATCGCCTTGCCGGCGTCACCGAGCCCATGGCCGACGTCGCTCATCATCTCCTTGGGCTGCACGTCCACACTGAACTTCACCCCGCCCCCGATCCCGATCGCGGCGCCGACATCGACCTTGACCTTGACGCTCTCGGCGCTGAAGTTCGCGTCGATGTCGGCGTGGGCTCCGATGCCGGCGTAGACCTCACCACCCACCGTGCCGCCAACACCCGCGACGTTGCCGCCCACCTCGGCGCCGGCCTTGACACCCGCGAAGGCGTCAGCGCCGGCATGGGCCTTGACGCCGTCCTTGCCGATCCCCACCGAGGCGTCCGCCTTGGCCTCCGCTCCTGCCATCACGTTCGCGTCGGCGTGACCGGCCAGGGGGCCGTTGTCGTAGGAGACCCCGACGTTGCCCTTCGCGCCGGCGAAGGCCTCTGCGTTGACCTTGGCCTGCAAACCGTCCTTGCCGAGGCTCACCCCGGCGTCCGCCTTCGCCTCGGCGCCCACGAAACCACCGGCCTCGTAACGTCCGTGGTCACCGAGGTTGCCGTCGACCTTGCCCTTCAGCAGATAGGCGCCGGCGCCGGCTCCCGCCCCGGCGTAGAGGGCGCCGTCCTTGATGCCGACCTCGGTGTGGTGCTTCGTCTCGGTGCCGAGGGTGCCGCCCATGGTGGAGCTCGCGGCGTGGTCCTTGTCGGTCGGGTTGCCGTTCGAGTCGTAGTAGTGCGTGGTGTAGCTGCTGTCGGGGTGTTCGTCCTTGTAGGTCCAGTTCACGGCCTCGACGCCATGGCCGATGCGCCGCGATGCGTCGTCGTGCCGGTTCGCGAACCGGCCCGGGTCGTCGGAGCCGTCGGTCGGTAGCCACGGCCGGTGCACGTCGCGCTCGGTCTCGCGGGTGTAGCCGGTCTCGTGCTGCAGCTGGGGCTGGTGGTAGTCACCGGCGTGCGTGTACCGGTCGTAGTGCTCTCGCCCGTCGGCGCCGGTGCGGGTGTTCTCGTACGTCTGCGTCGACCCGTGCTGCGTGCGGGTGTACTGGTTGCCCTCGCCCCCCGACGTCTCGTCGGGGTCCTTGTCCTCCAGGCTGAACTTCTTGCCCTTGGTCTTGGTCACGTCGTTCTTGCCGTGGGGCGGCGGCACCGACGGGCCCCCACCCGTGCTGGTACCGCCGCCACCACTGCCTCCGCCGGCTCCCCCCGGCCCGGCTGTTCCCCCCGCTCCGCCACCACTGGTGGCGACCTGTGCTTTCGCGTTCGTGTCGAGCTTCTGCGCCATCGCGTCGAAGACCCCGTTGCAGGCCCGCATCGCAGGGATGGCGGTGTCGTTGAAGTGACCTACGAGGGTGAGCAGGTTCTGGCCGCCCCAGTTGCCCTGGATCGAGCCCATCGCCGAGCGCGAGCTCTGCTCGATGCGCGCCAGCTCGCCCTGCAGCCCCCGGATGTTTCCGGCGATGCGGGTCAACGCCTCGGCGTCAGCGCCCCTCTTGTACATGGTCATTCGGCGCCTCCCCCTGCGCCTGTCGGCTGCGGTCGCACGTCGTCAGCCCTCGCCGTCAGCCGCGACAGCGTCGTCGGCGTCGTCGGCGATGAGTGGGACGGTGCCCTCGGCGGGGGTGACCCGGAGCCCGTCGATGACCTGGTGAACGGTGGCGTAGTCGGCGGTGTGGTCGGCCGAACCGATGGTGGCGGTCACCGTGATGCGCAGCAGGCCCCCGTCGACCTGTCTGCGCAGGAAGCCGAAGAGGTTGCTGACGAGCAGCGTTCCGGCGATGTCGTCGATGTAGCTGAGGTCGAGACCGAAGAAGGTGAGGCCGTCGATAGGACGCGAGTACACCTGACCGACCGTGCCCTCGCGGCGATGCGCGGCCGTGGCCTCCACGCCGTCGAGGTCGAATCGCACGGTGTGGTCGGCGAAGGTCTCGTCGACCGTCACGATGATGTTGGCTTTGAACTGGTCTTCGGGCAGCGGCCGCAGGGCGGCCAGCACGACGTGGTCGGTCTCGCCGGCCGCCGGAACCGACTCCCAGTCCGGCGGAATCTCGAGCGCGAGCTGCGGTGGCCCCGGGAACACAGTGCTCGGGAACGCCAGTGTCGTCATGGCGACCCCCTTCGTGGCTCAGCGTCTCGTGGCTCAGCGTTGTGGCTCAGCCTTGTGACTCAACGTGTCGACGGATGCCGCACTGCCTCGAAGGCTAGGCCCGGCCACCGGAACCGTCGATGGGGAGAACTCCCCACTCGACGTGCGAGCCCCGATCGCCACCAAGCCTGGGCTGCTCGATCTCGGATGGCCCGTCGGCGGCGCGACCGTGAAGGCGGTGGCGCTGAGACATCAAGGACGCGAGGTCGCCCCGCCACCGTCAGCAGTGGCGGGGCGCCTCACGGTTCGCCCGACGAGCCCGGCGGGTATTCGCCTAGCCCAGGTTCACCGGAGGGTGAACGGCAAGGCGGTCGTCAGGGTCGTTCCCGACGTACACCGGATCGCCCCCGGCGAGCGTGGGTGCCCACCGTCGCAGCGCTGACTCCGGCGTCGACCCCTCGCGGGCCACCACGGCGCTCTGCGAACGAGGCTTCGCGCCCCGACCGCCATCGACGCGCAGGATGGCGCCGCCCCGCCTCGAGACGATGTTCTCCTTCTGGAGGCGCATCCCGGCCGCCGTGAGCAGATGCACATCGACCCCGGCGCCCCTGAAACCGTTCTGCTTCACGTACGTCGTGCGCAGCACCCCCTCGCGGTTCGGGCCCCGGTCGAGGGTCAGGTGGTCGAGGCAGATCTCGATGCCCATCGAGATCTGTTCGCCACCCGGCCCGGGCGCCTGGAAGAGCGGGTCCTGGGTGGCGACGAGCACGCGGGCGTGCTCCTGCTCCCAGCGGTCCCAGACCTCCGTACCGTCCTTGGCCAGTCCGTCGATGCCCGACAGGCGTTCCTTCTGCCACGACCTGACGATCGTGCCGGCCTTGAGCACCAGGGCGGTGTTGTGCACCAGCGCCTGACCCGACTTCACGGGCTCCTGCCACCAGATGGTGCCGATGACCCAGAGCACGTCGGGGACGCTTGCGCTGAAGGTCTTGAGCACGTCGACGCCGTTGAAGAAGGTGGCGCGGTCGTAGGGCAGCCCGTCGTAGGCCTTGAAGAAGAACTCCGGAGCCATGAAGACCGGCAGAGACCTCGCCGTGGCCCGCTTGGTCACCTCGGTCTTGATGAGGTCGAGCTGCAGCTGGGCCTGGTGTCGGAAGAGGTCAGGGGCGGGCAGCTCGGCCGGTTTCGCGCCCTGGGCGCTCAGCGCGGCGTTGACCTTCGTGCCGTCGTGGGTGGCGATGTCGTAGGCGAAGAGCTGGATGGTGCTCATGGCTCCGCCTGGTTGAGGTTGGCACTGCTCGTGGTCATGTCGTTCCTTCTCCTTCGATGCCCTTGTTGTGGATGCCGTTGTTGTGAATGCCGTTGTGCTGGATGGCGTTGTGCCCGGAGACGCGATGCCGGACAGACGCGATGCCGGACAGACGCGGTGACGCCTAGCTGGGGATGGCGACGTTCGGGATGGCGTGGCCGCAGTAGTCGGCGCCCCACCCTCGATAGGTCAGGTGCCACATCCGGGTGAGGTCCTTGATACCGACCTCACCCACGCTGCCCTTGTGGGGGTAGTCGGTCGAACGCACCCGGCCGCCCCCGACGCTGAGCGCGACGTGACCGTGATCGCCGCCGGCCCAGTAGACGGGCACACCTGCGGGCGGGGTGTCGGTCGTGTGGCGGTGCACCGTGGCCGCCCATCCCGCGTTGGCGTCGGAGAGCCCGAAGTGCGTGGGCGAGGCAATCGCGTTCCACACGTAGTTGAGGCAGTAGCCGACCCGATAGGTGGAGTACGACCGCCCTCGGGCCACGCTCTGGCTAGGCGTTCGCATCGCTGTCACCCCCGTCCGGCGCCGGCCGTTCCTCGATGTCGGAGACGTCGATGGCCGACGGCTCTTGCTGCGGCGCGGGGATCGTCTCGTTCTGGCCCCCGACGTCCTGGTGCCCGTCGGTCGCCCCAGTGTTGGTCGCCGAATCCGCTTGCTTCTGTTCGTCGTTGCTCATGTCACTCAGCTCAGTCCTTCGTCGGGTAGCGGTCGTCCTCCGGGAAGTCACCGTGGTCGTCCAGACCGTCGATGACGGCGCACTGGCCCGGCGGAGTCTTGAGGCTCCAGCCGGCCCAGCCGGGGATGAAGCTCTTGCCGGGAAGCGTGAACTTGCCCTCCTTGACGTGGATGTGGCCGACCACGCACAGCCTCCAGTCCTCGAAGGTGACGTAGGCGTACGCCTGACGCGTCTCTTCCTTCTTGGCAGAGGTGTTGACGTAGAACGAGGTGGCGAAGTTGGTCTCCTCGATCAGGCGCCTGGCATCGGCGTTCGTGAAACTCGCGGGCCCAGGGATCGAGACCCGGCGACGCTCGTAGTTCGGCTGGTTCTTGCGTGGGGGGTCGTCGGGATCTGGCTTCGACCAGGGCATGGCGCTCTCCTCTCTCGTCCGGGCCGTCAGCCGACCGCGCCGGTCGTGCGCTCGACCGCGCGGGTCGCCCCGGGCCACACGCCGAAGAGGTCGATGAAGATCTGCCCGTTCGGGAACTGACCGATGGGTGAGGGCCAGTTGAAGCGGTGCTTCTCGTCGCTGAACATGCCCTTGAACCCGAGGTCGAGGGTCAGGCTGGTGGCCCCCACCGGGATGGCGTTCATCATGGTGGCTCGGCCCCCCGAGACCTGCGCGCTGCACGACTGCTGCTTGCCGTTCACGGAGTACGTCGCCTTGGCGTCGACGATGTAGGTGCCACCGTGCGAGTCGTCGAGCAGGATGGAGATGCCCGACAGGTTGTTCACCCAGCCGAGCACCGGCGTCTGACCGACGAACGAGGCGAACTGGTAGGCGACCGGCATCAGCGTGGTCGCCACGACGTTGGGGTCGGCCGGCCAGAGGTGCTCCTCGAACGAGGCGCTGGCCTTCGTCTGGGCGTACGAGCCCTTGGCATCGGCGCCGGCGTCGCCCACCATCGCGTTCGTCGCACCGACCGAACCGGTGATCGAGAACGACGAGTTCTGCGACTGGGCGCCCAGGTTGAGGCCGCTCACGGCCATCAGGGCCTGGGTGATGACGCCGAAGCCCTGCGTGATCTGGCCCCCCTCGCACATGCCCGCGCTGGTGGCCTGAGCGACGAGCCAGTCCTTGTTCGAGGCGAACTGGGTCAGCGGGTCGACCAGGTACGACTGGTTCGAGAGCAGGAAGGTCGAGCTGAGCGACCCCTCCGATCCGAACGACCACGTCATCTCGACGCCGGCGTCGACCTTCGTGCCGGTGTCGGGGTCGACGACCGAGCCCTTGAGGTCGACCGCAGCTGTGGTCTGCGTGACGTCGGACGACTGCACCTTCCACTCGTTCGACGGGGCGTGGGTGGTGCCCACCTGCACCTGCGGCAGCGTCGAGACGTACTGGAAGGCGCCGGTCGAGGTGTTGACGATGCCGACGGCTCCGGCGGCGACGTGCGCGTCGAGGCTCCAGTTTCCCCAGTAGGAAGGTTGGGTGTTGCGAAGCATCTGGGTATAACCCAGGTTCCAGTTGGTGCTCATGGGTGCTGCCTCCGTCGTGTTGATGGGAGCCGCCGACGTGGCGGCTCCTGCAGGCAACCGGAGCCGGCGCACCGCAGAGCGAGCCGGCGCATCGCTGGACCGGTGCCCGGCGCCGGCCCAGCGCACCGGAACGTCTCACACGAGGCTCTACCGGTGGCCTTGATCGCACCGATCTGTGACGGTGCCGCCTCCGCGACGTCCGCACCAGCAGCCATACAGGGGCCAGGCCAGGCCCGCGGGCGCGCTGCCGCCGAACGTGACCGCTGACACAGGTGACGGATGCCGTTGGGGCAGTGCGTAATCGGCTAGCTCCTCCGCGCCGCGCTCGAAGCCGGCCCGACGAAGGCCGCCCCACGGCATCCGCTCAGCGCACGATGGGTCTACGCGAAACCCTGTCTCCCGACAGAGTTCGGGCCCGTGACCGCCGTTGGGTGAAAGCCAGACGCGCCGCGCCGCGCGAGGCTCGTGACACGCCCGCACGGTCATTTGGTGCAAAAGTTCGGAAAGTCCCTACGCTGGCTCCATGCGTCCTGTGCGGGATCGCGGTCTTGGCCCGTTGACGGCCAGGGTCGGGCCCGAGTGACTTCGGCCGGACCGCCACGCCCCTCCCGAGAGCTGCGCGTGATCGGTCCCTTCCAGGCGCGCGTCGAGGGTCACGTGCGACCCCTGCCGCACAGCGTCGAGCGGCTGCTCGCCGTGACCGCCCTCACCGGACCGCTGGCGCGCTCGCGGGTGGGCGCGGTGCTGTGGCCCGACGCGGCATCGGGGCGATCCGGTGCCAACCTGCGGGCCACCCTCTCTCGGCTGCACGTGGCAGCCGACGGCTTCATCACCGTGTCGGGCGACGTGCTGGCCATCGCGGAGGGCGTCAGACTCGATCTCGACGGGGCCCTCGACTGGGTCAACGCCACGATCTACGAGGTGACCTACCCGGCGGTCGGCGCACCACCGGCCTGGGTCGGGCGATCCCTGCTGCCGGGGTGGGAGGACGAGTGGCTCGAGGCTCCCAACGAGCGGCTCCAGATGCTGGCCGCGCAAGCCCTGGAGAAGGCAGCCGACCGCCTGCTCTCGGCCGGGCACACCGACGAGGCGCTGCCCTACGCACTGTCGGCCGTCGAGGTGCAACCGTGGTCGGAGAGCGCCAACCGGCTGGCCATCGAGATCCACGCCCGACGCGGTGACCCCAGCAACGCCCTTCGCCACTACCGGCGGTACCGGCGCGCGCTGCAACGTGAGCTCGGCGTGCAGCCCGGGCCCGACCTGCGGGCCGTGATCCGTCAGCTGTACCCGTTCGGCAATCCCCTGGCAGAGCCCGAGGGGATCTCGGCGACCGGCGCTTGACGTGTCTGCGAGCTCTGACCGGTCGACCTCCGGCTCACCGGGTGTGGCGGGACTCGTGGATGGCCTGTCGCCGGGTCAACCGAGACTCCCGTCGGATCAGGGCTTCCCGGTTGCGGCGTCGTTCGTCGGGTGTCTGCGGGTCCAGCTGCGGCACCGTTCGCGGGCCGCCGTCGGTGTTGACGGCCACCATCACCAGGTAGGCCGACGCCACGTGCACTGGTTCACTCAGCTGGTCCCATCGCGTCGTCTGCACCCGGCATCCGACCTCCATCGAACTGCGACCGGCCCAGTTCACCTGCGCCTCGACGGTGATCACATCACCGACCCGCACCGGCGCCAGGAACACCATCTCGTCCATGGAGGCGGTCACTGCGGGCCCCTGGGAGTAGCGAGCCGCCACCGTGCCGGCGGCATCGTCGACGAGCTTCATCACGACCCCGCCGTGCACTGTGCCCATCAGGTTGGTGTCGTGGGAGCTCATGATGTGGGCCAGGGTCAGCCGGGTCTGCGAGGGAGTGGGCAGGGAACCGTCGCCGCCGGTTGGCGGCACCTTGGGCTCGCCCTGCGCGGCGGACGCAACCATGACCGGGTCCTCCTTTGACGGTGTGACCAGCATGACAGGAGCACCGCGTCAGGCAACCGTTCGGCCGTTTGAGGAACCAGGGTTCGCGTCTCCGGATTGATCGGTCGTGGATGCGAACCCAGACTGAAGCCTGAACGGTGGTCGCCACCGACCCCGCGACCCGCGAAGGAGAGAGCCATGCGTACGACGATCCTCTACCCGGTCGGCGTCGAGGTAGCAGACCTCGACGCCAGCCGTCTCGACGACGACCAGGCGAGCGAGCTCGCTCTGCTCCTGGCCGAGAACGGCGTCGCTGTGCTGCGGGACCAGCCGCTTGACGACGAGCAGTTCGACGCGTTCCTGCGGCGGTTCGGTGATCCGGTCTTCACCGTCGGCGAGACCCCGGTCGACGGTCATCCTGACCTCAACGTCGTCAGCAACATCGGGCGCACGCGCCCACCACGGAGCCGCTTTCACGTCGACACGAGCTACGTGCGCCATCCGCCGGCGTACACGGCCCTACGCTCTGTGAAAGTGCCTGCCCAGGGCGGGCACACGCTCTTCACCAACCAGTACCGTGCCTACGATCTGCTCCCGGGCCCGCTACGCCGACGACTTGAGGGCCGGGTCGTTCGGCATGTCGTCACCGGGGTCGACCCGGGCGAGGCCCAGGAGCACGAGGCCGACCATCCGCTCTTCCGGGCGCACCCGCTGACCGGGCGCGTGGCCCTCTACCTGACCCTTCCCGACCGGTGCGGCAGCGTCAGTGGTCTGGATGCCGCACAGTCCACGTCCGTGATCAACGACCTCTACGCACGCTCGACCCGGCCCGACAACCTCTACCGGCACGCCTGGGCTCCGGCAGACCTCGTTATCTGGGACAACGGCTGCGTCATGCATCGCGCCGACCACGACGGCGTCGTGGGCGATCGCGTGATGCACCGGGGGATGGTGACCGGCTACGCATCGGTCGCGCACTGACCTCGTGACCCGTGCGGCCCCGATGGCCGGCGCGTTGATGACACCCCCAGGGAAGAACTCTCCACCAGAACCCTTGACCAGCGAAACTATCAGCGATAGTTTTCCTATTGGCGATAGAAATACTATCGCCGATCGGATCAAGGAGTACCGACATGAACCCTTACCTCATTCAGCAGCTCGCGAGTCTGCAGATCGCCGACCGGCTGCAGCAGGCGGAGCGCGGCCGACTGAGCAGCCAGGTACGCGCCACCCGCAGCCCTCGCCGCCTCGTGGCCCGGCGCCGTCTGCAGTGGCGCAGCCCGTGGTTCGCCAGCCCGCGCGGGCCTCGGATGGCCTGAAGCCACCCTTGACGCAACTGACCGACACCCAGCGGCCCCCGCTGCGACTCGCCTGGAGCCCCCCATGACCCTGCCTGCCGAAGACCCTCGAGCGAAACGCCGCGAAGCAAAGATCACCGAGATCGTGGACGCCGCCTGGACCTTGGCCCAACGCGACGGCCTCGGGGCGATCTCGTTGCGCGACCTCGCCGCCGCCGTCGGGCTGCGACAGCCCTCCCTCTACGTGTACTTCGACTCCAAGCTCGCCCTCTACGACGCGATGTTCGCCGATGGCTACCACCAGCTGCTGCGTCACCTCGAGGCACGAGACGAGGTCGGCGACCCACGCGAGGCGCTCATCGAGCTCGTCCGAGACCTGGTGCTGTTCTCCAGCGCGAGTGCCGTACGCCACCAGATGCTCTTCCAACGCACCCTGCCCGGGTTCGAACCATCACCCGAGGCCTACGCACCCTCGCTGGAGTTCTACCGGCGCGCAACCGCACTCGCGGCCAGGGCCGGTATGACCACCGACGCCGACATCGACCTGTTCAGCGCCCTGATCAGCGGGATGTCGCACCAGCAGGTCGCCAACGATCCCGGCGGCCAGCGCTGGGCCGACCACGCCGAACGAGCCGTCGACATGTTGCTCGCCGCCGCCCGGCATCCCACCCCACGACCCGCTCGACAGCCCGCCCGAAAGGCCCCCAGGCCCGGCCCCCAAACCTGATCTCACCTCTCACCGAAACGAAAGGAAGACTTCGATGGCCACCACAGACACCGCTGGAGTCACCCGCATCAACCGCACGGAGGCCCGGGTTCTCGCCTCGGCCGAGTTCGAGAGGTTCGCGGCGCTGACCGCCTCGCTGGCCCCGGAGGAATGGACCGTCGATACCGACTGCGTCGGGTGGGACGTGCGCACCATGGTCCTGCACGTTCTCGGCTCTGCCGACGCCCAGGCCTCGCCGCTGGTCTTCTTGCACCAGCTGCTCCGCGGCCTTCCCCTCAACAAGCAGATCGACTCCCACCACTGGGTCGACGGACTCAACGAGCTCCAGATCCGCGAGCGCTCGGGCCTGAGCAACGACGGGGTCGTCGCTCAGCTCGGGGCAGTCGGTCCGAAGGCGGTCAAGGGCCGGTTCGGCACTCCCCTGCCGATGCGCTACACCCCGGTTCCGTTCGGCCCCCCGGTCGGCTGGAAGCCGGTGAACTACCTGCTCGAAGTGGGCTTCACCCGCGACACGTGGGCGCACCGCATCGACATCCACGCCGTCATCGGCCGGCCGATGGAGCTCGACCCCGCCCACGACGGACGCTTGGTCGCCGACATCGTGCAGGAGTGGGGCGAGCTGCACGGCGAACCGTTCGACCTGCACCTGACCGGCACCGCAGGCGGCACGTTCAGGCAGGGCGAGGGCGGCGAGCCCGTCGAGATGGACGCACTCGACTTCATCCGCACCCTGGCCGGGCGACTGCCTGGCACCGGAGTGATGCGCCACCCGCTGCCCCTGTGAGACAACCGCGCCCCGCATCCCTCGATCGGCTGGCACGGTAGCGCTACCGTGGCCACGGTGACCTTCGGCTGCCACGGCAACCAGGGCCCCTTCACACAGAGCACGGGTCTCCTTGAGACTGCTGACCTGCCGCTCTGCCGGTGCAGAGGAAAGTGGTGAGCCAGATGCCAGAGCTCAAGGTCGGCGACCTCATCGTGTGCCAGGTGACTCGCGTCACCAGCGCCGTCGCCCTCGTGACCGCCAAAGGAATGCAAGGCGTCATCCGCGGCCCAGGTGGGTCACGGGCCACGGTGGGTGAGCATCTGAAGGTCCGCATCACCGACTTCGACGGTGACGGCGCCCGCTTCGTCGCGGTACGCCTGCAAGTCGACTGAGGCCTCGCCCGCGACGGGCAACGGTCTACCCCATCGCCGACTGCCGTCCACGGCCGAGGTCTACGCACGCGGGAGAACCTTGTGCGTCGATCTCGACGACGGTGAGCCCGGCGTCGACCTCGAGAAGGAGCGCTCATGACAACGGGATCTTCGACAGACAAGGCGAGAGCCCTGCTGGCGCTGCACGCAGGTGAGGGGTTCGTGCTGCCCAACGCCTGGGATGCCGGGTCCGCTCGCATCCTCGAGCAGGTCGGCTTCTCAGCGATCGCCACCACCAGTGCAGGTATCGCGTGGTCCTGCGGGCTCGCTGACGGAGAGGTGTTGGACCGCGACAGGATGCTCGAGCGCGTCGCTGAGATCGTGGCCGCGGTGAAGGTGCCGGTGACCGCGGACCTCGAAGCCGGATACGGCAGCACCCCCGACAAGGTAGGCCGCACCGTCGCGCGGGCCGTGCAGCTCGGAGCGGTGGGCGGCAACCTCGAGGATGCCGGGCCGGGCGGCCTCTTCGGAGTCGATGAGGCGGTCGATCGCCTGTCAGCTGCCCGGGCCGCGGCCCCCAGCGGCACGTTCGTGCTGAACGCCCGCACCGACACCTACTTCACGGGCACGGGTCGCGACCCCTTCTCGGAGACGGTCGAACGGGCAATGCGGTATCTCGAGGCCGGGGCCGACTGCATCTTCGTGCCGGGCGTCGTCGAGGAGGACACGATCCGCAGGCTCGCCGCAGCCATTCCCGGCCCGCTCAACGTGGTGGCCGGGCTCGCCAATGTCATCGATGCGCCGACACTCTTCAATCTCGGCGTCAGGCGGGTCAGCCTGGGCGGCAGTCTGGCCCGCGCGGCGCTCAGCACGTTGGAGCGCGCTGGCCGGGAGCTGCTCGACTCGGGAACGCTCGGCTTCCTCGACGGTGCCATCGCCTATGGCGACATCCAGCGACGCTTCGGTTCGTGATGGGGGCGGCCGGCGGCCAGACCGCCGGTCCTTCGGCATTCCTGAGCACAGCTCCATCAGGCATCGCCGCGGTAGCGAACCGCATCGACCACAAGAGGAGTCTCATTTCGGTGTCGAAGCCTAGACAAATCGCACGAACGGCACTTTTGTAATAGTTTGCGTCAACGGGTGGTCAGTGCGGCCTGCCATCGAGCAGGGGTCGTTGCGCCATGTCTGAGCTCCATCAACGAAGGGCAACGAACATGAACATCAGCACGCGCCGCATCGCCGGCACCTCCCTCGCCGCGGCAGGGGCACTGGCCCTCGCCGTCGGGCCCGCCTTCGCCGCTGGCACCACCGTGTCGGGCAACTTGAACCCGGTGGCCAACAACAACGTCTCCAACGTCAGCGGCACGGCATCCGTGCAGGTCGACGGCGACATGGTCACCGTGACCGTCGCCGCGTCCGGTCTGCTCGCCGGCTCTCCGCACGCCGCCCACATCCACTTCGCGGCCGATGCCACCCACGCGTGCCCCACCATCGCCGATGACAAGAACGGCGACGGCCACATCAACACCAGCGAAGGCGGACCGGCCTACGGCGGCGTCATGGTCTCGCTGACCAAGACCGGCGACACCTCGCCCAAGAGCGCCCTCGCGATCGACCGGTTCGACACCGCCGCCGGCGGCAAGATCAGCTACGAGCGCGGCAGCATCATGGTCAGCCCCGAGCTCGCCGCCGGAATCAAGGCCGGCCAGGCCGCCATCGTCGTGCACGGCGTCGACTACAACAAGAACGGCAAGTACGACGGCGCCACCAAGAGCGACCTCGACCCCAGCCTGCCCACCGAGGCCACCGACCCCGCGCTCTGCGGCATCCTCAAGGCCGCCCCGGCCGGCGGCATGGCAACCGGTGGCGGTGGAACGGCTGCAGGCTCGAACCAGAACCTGCTGCTGGTGGGCGGCGGCCTGCTGCTGGCTGGCGCCGGAGCCGGTGCCTTCGCCCTCAAGCGTCGGTCCAACGCTGCGGCCTAGGCCCCATGGTTGTGCTCCGGCCTCTGGGCTCGGGGCACGGCAACGCGATGAACCGACACGGTCTACCTGCTAACGCTGGCCAGCGCGGCGCCCACGGCGCCGTGCTGGCCAGCGTCTCGCTGCTCGCGGCCGGTGCCGTGCTGGTGGGCTTCGGTCTGGACCGTCCGGGCCCGCCACCGCAGCCACCAGCTGCGATGGCGGCTGCGGTGACGACATCCGCACCTGCCTCGCCCATCCCTACCGGGCCGGCTGCTCGCAAACCCGCGAAGGCGAAGGCCCGCCCATCACCGGCGACGTTCCTGCCGGCGTCGCAACCGGTGCGACTCGATATTCGCTCGATCGGCCTGAGGAGCAGCAGTTTCGTGCCTCTGCAGGTTCAGCGTGACGGCACCCTGTCGGTGCCGGTCGAGGCTGATCAGGTCGGCGTCTACGCCGCCGGGCCCACGCCAGGCCAGCTCGGATCGGCGGTGCTGGCCGCACACGTCGACACCGCGTCAGGGCGCGAGGGCGTGTTCTACCGTCTCGGCGCAGTGCGGCGAGGCGATCAGATACGCGTGAGCCGAGCCGACGGTACAACGCCCGTGTTCACCGTCGACAGAGTGCAGGCGTTCTCGAAGAGGGCCTTCCCGACCGCGGCTGTCTACGAGAGCCAGCTCGCCAGCTCACAGCTGCGGCTGATCACGTGTGGTGGCCAGCTCGACGGGAACGGCACGTACCGCGACAACGTCGTGGTTTTCGCCCACCTCACCCGCGCCTGAAGAGTTGCACGGGCGCATGGCCCGCAACCCAACGTTGTTGGGACTGCACCGTGTCCATCGACGAGGGGGTCCGTCTACAAGGGTGCCCATCGACGAGGGGGTCCCTCTACAAGGGTGCCCATCGATGAGGATGCCGTCGAGCCGCCGGCCTGGGTGCCCCACACCACGAGGCGGCCGCTCAACCAGTGCCGCAACCGTCTGCTCGGTGCTCAGGGGGTGAGTCTAATTACGCTCGATGAGGTGGCGGACCGGTGCCGAAGGTGGTGCGCCAGTGTTGCCAGGTGTGCCAGGTGACGCCGGTGGTGGTGATGGTCGCGGTGAGGTGTTTGTCGTGGACGTAGATGTGGTGTCGCCGGCACAGCAGGGCGAGGTTGCCCAGGCAGGTGGTGCCGCCATCGATCCAATGCCGCACGTGGTGGGCGTCGGTCCATTGGGCGGGGGTGGAGCAGCCCGGGAACGAGCAGCCCTTGTCGCGGAGCCAGAGGGCGGTGCGCATGGCCCGGGTGACGAGGCGTTCTTCCCGACCGACGTCCAATGGTTGGGAGTCGGAGCCGAGCACGACGGGGATGATCGTCGCGTCGCACGCCATCCGGCGCACGATGGCCGCGCTGAGCACGTCCCCGGACAGGCACGACCCGCTCCCGCCCTTGCCCGCCACGCCGTTCTTCCCGGCCGAGCCCTTTCCGCCGCCGCGGGTGGCCCAGTCGGGTGGACAACCGTTCGCGGCCCAGTCGCGTAGGGCCTCGAAGTTGATGGTGACCACGATCTTGGCCTTGTCTGTGCTCGGTGCCTGACCGGGCGCGGTGACACCGCGGGCGACGAGGTCGAGCAGGGCGTCCATCCGCCGCTGGTGGGGTGGTCGGGGGTCGTCCTCGATCTTGACCCCGGCCTCATCGGTGAGGGGGCGGGGCGCACTGAGGGGGTCGATGGCGGCTTTGAGGGTCGCGGCGCCTTCGGGGTCGAGGGTGCCGC
>NZ_MAST01000011.1 GCF_001758225.1 Humibacillus sp. DSM 29435
CGGGAATGGTGGCACTCATGCTTCGTGATGGTGTGATCAGTGACGAGCTGTGGGATCTGCTCAAGCCCGTGATGCCGCAGGATGCCGGGCGTCGCGGGCGCCCGTGGAATGACCACCGCAAAACGCTGGAGGGGATCGCCTGGCGGTTCCGCACGGGTTCGCCGTGGCGTGATCTGCCGGATGTGTTTGGCCCCTATCAGTCTGTGTGGCAACGACATCGGCTGTGGTCCACAGACGGGACCTACGGGCGGATGCTGGCAGTGGTGAGTGAACAGTCTGGGCTCGGCCCCGAGGAAGTCGAGGCGATCCTGTCGATCGACTCGACCGTGGTGCGCGCACATCAGCACGCTGCAGGTGCACGCCGGGACTCGGTCGCCACCGACCCCACTCAGGACACAGGGGGCAGGATCGAGTTACAAGAAATCTGGGGTCGTGCCCGGGGAACCGCCTGATCATGCGCTGGGTCGCTCTCGCGGCGGGTTGACCACGAAGGTGCACGCACTCTCGGACGCGAGCTGCACGCCGGTCCTGGCGTTACTGACCGCAGGTCAGGCCGGGGACAACCCGATGCTCGCCCCACTGGTCCAGGCCCTCACCCAGAGCGGGCACGACCTGGACTTCCGGCTCTTGGCGGACAAGGCCTACTCACACCCGAGCACGCGAACCTACCTGCGCAAGAGGCGGATCAAGCACACCATCCCCGAACGCAGCGACCAGATCGCTTACCGCAAAAGCAAGGGATCCAAGGGCGGGCGGCCACCCGCGTTCGACGCCGAGGCCTACAAACTCCGCAACACCGTCGAGCGCTCCTTCAACCGGTTCAAGCAATGGCGCGGACTGGCCACCCGCTACGACAAGTACGCAGTCACCTACCTCGGTGGAGTCCTGCTCGGACTCATCGTCCTCACCCACCGAGCCAAGACTTAGCAGACACGCCCTAGTTGCCTTCCACGAAGACCGCCACGGTGCGCGCCGGCACCGTGACGCTCGAGCTCGCGTCGTCGTACGACGAGGTCTTGACCACTGCATCTGCGCCGCTCGCCTGAACCGAGCTGAGGGTCAGCGGGCCCGAGAGCCCGTCGACCTTCTGGGTGACGGCCTGCGGGGTGGCGTTGAAGACCACCACGACGCCGCGCAGCGACGGATCGACGTCGGGGCCCACCGTGTCGTCGATGTGCATCACAACCACGCCGGGGTGGGCATCGCTCGTGCCGGATGCCGGGAACGAGACCTTCGCGTTGATCGCTGCCGCCGTGCCGAGCCGGAACAGCGGCGAGCTGAACCGCAACCGCAGCAGGTCCTGGCTCATCGCACTCGCCATCTGCACGTCACCGGCCGACGGCTTGAGGGCCGGGTTGGCCAACAGGGGCAACATGTACGGCCACTTGGCGGAGTTCTGCTCCTCCGGCGGCAGTCCGTGGCCGAAGCCGTTGTCGGCGCCGGTCCAGTCGAGCCGGTTGAACCAGTCGCCGCTGTCGTAGGAGTCACGGTTCAGCGACTTGCTGCGCAGCAGGTCGGCTCCGGCGTGCCAGAACGACGGTGTCTGCGAGAGCGCAGTCGTGGCCAGCGACAGGGTGTTCATGCGCACCCGGTCGCTCATCGAGGTCGCCACGGGAAGCTTGTAGGTGAGCGAGTCGAAGAGCGTCTCGTTGTCGTGGGCGTCGACGTAGCTGACCACCTCGTCGGGCTGGTCGGCGTAACCGGCCGGCTGGCCGTTGTAGTCGACCTGGGTGCCGGTGACGACCTCACCGCTGCCCTGGCTGCGGAAGCTGAACGAGCGGAGGTTGCCCGCCAGCCCGAGCTGCACCAGGTCGGTGTCGTGGGCCAGCCGTTTCGCGGCATCGGCGTTGACCGGGTCACCGGCCGCGTTCATCGCACCGTTGTCGTCGGTCGACTCCCCGGAGCCGTACCCCTGCACGCGGGGGTCCTCGTCGAACGGCCCACCGCCGCGCACAGCGTCGCGGAGCCGGTCGCTGAAGGTGCCGATGCCGGTGCCGCCGAGCTGGCCCTGCGTGGCCTGGGTGAACAGGGCGTTGTTCGCAACCTCGCCGAAGTTCCAGCCCTCGCCGTAGAGGTACACCGACTTTCCGTCGACTCCGTCCTTCTTGAGGGTCAGCCGGTCGAGGGCAGCGCGCACCGCGAGCATGTTGGCCTTGCTGGCGTGGCCCATCAGGTCGAAGCGGAAGCCGTCGACGCGGTAGTTCCGGGCCCACGACACCACCGAGTCGACCATCATCTTCTGGCCCATCGCGTGCTCGGTGGCGACGTTCTGGCAGCAGGTCGAGGTCTCGACCGCGCCGGTCGCGTTGAGACGGTGGTAGTAGCCGGGCACGACCTGGTCGAGCACCGACTTGTCGTCCTGGCCGGAGGCGGCGGTGTGGTTGAACACCTGGTCGAGCACGACCCGCAGACCGTCCTGGTGCAGCGACCCCACCATGGTGCGGAACTCGGCGACCCGGGACCCGCCGTCGGCTGCTTTGGCGCTCGAGGCGTACGAACCGTCGGGCACGCTCCAGTGGTAGGGGTCATAGCCCCAGTTGAAGGCGTCGTTGCTCGCCACCGCACTGATGCACTTCTGCTGCTCGGTGCTGTCAGGGGCGTACGAGGCGAGATCGCAGTCGGGAGTCTGCTGCTTGGCCGGGTTCTCCTCGATCGAGGCGATGTCGAAGCTGGGCAGCAGGTGAACCGTGTTCAGGCCGGCCTTGGCCAGCGACTTCAGGTGCGCCCGCCCGTCGCCGTTCTCAGCGAAGGCGAGGTAGCTGCCGCGCACCTTGGCGGGAACCTTCGCATCACTCATCGAGTAGTCGCGGATGTGCAGCTCGTAGATGGTCGAGTCGACCGACTGAGCGAGGGCCGGAGCCGGGGTGCTCTTCCACACCGAGGGCACGTAGGCGGCATCCTTGAGGTCGACGGCCACCGACTTGGTGGAGTTCAGAGTCAGGGCAACGGAGTTCGGGTCGGTGACCCGGTTGCGTTCGACCTTGCCGGTGGTCGGGGCGTACACCTTCAGGTCGTAGAGGTAACGGGCGTTCTTCGTTGCGCCCGGCCGGGTCACCGACCAGGAACCGTCGCTGGATCGCTTCATCGGGGTGCGGGTCGCGAAGCTGCTCGCGTGAGAGCCGGCGGGCCAGGTGAGCAGGTCGACCGTCTGTGCCGTCGGTGCCCACAGCCGGAAGCCGACCTTGCCACCGGAGAAGGTCACACCGTAGGAGCCCTGAGCGGCCTTGGCGGCATACAGGCTGTCGAGCGCGATCGCGGTCTGGGCCCCGCTGGCGTCGAGCAGGCTGCCGGCGTCGTCGAAGAGCCCGACGGCCACCTGCCCCTTCAGGATCTGGCCCATCGACCGGGCCGTCTTGCGGTCGACGCGTAGCGCCACGTAGCCCGTGAGCTCGGGGTGCTCGGCGACGAGGGATGCCGGCAGGCCGGCCGGGTCACGGGTCAGGGTGGCGACCGAGCCTCCCGTCACGGCTTCGGCGTCGAGGCCGAGGCCACCCTTGGCCGACCACTGGAGGCGCCACGTCAACGTTCGCACGTCGACACCCGCCGGGATGCCGCTGGCCGGCCAGGCCACGAGGTTCTTCGAGACGATGTAGGCCTTGGCCTTGCTGAGGTCGGGCGCTGCGCCCGCCTTGGAGGTCTTCACGGTCACCTCATGGGTGGAGAGACGGTAGCTGATGGTCGTGAGCACCCCTGCCGCCGGGACGGTGAAGGCCACGTTGTCGGCAGGGTAGGACTCGTCGAAGGACAGCCCATGGGCGACCTTGAACTCGTAGCTGCCCGCTGGGATCTGGTCGCTGCTCCACACGTAGGTGCCATCGCCGTCAGGGTCCTGCAGCCACGAGCGCATGCACTCGGGCTGCCAGTCGCCCGCACAGCCGAGCTCGCTCTGAAAGCTACCGGGAGCGGTGAGGATGGGGTTCTGCACGTCACTGGTCACCCAGTGTGTGCGGTGGTCGTAGTAGAAGGTGACCGGCGAACCGGTGGCGGTGTAGGCGATGTTCGCCCCGCCGGATGTGCCGCCGACGCCGTAGCTCTCGTCCCAGCTCTTGTTGATCGCGGCCTTGTACTCGTAGTCACCGGCCGGGATCGGGTAGGTGCCCTTCCAGATGTCGTCCTTCACGTCGCGGACCAGCTGGGCCTGCGTGCAGTCGGGCTGCCAGTCGGCGGAGCACCCCATCTCGGAGTTGTGGGTGCCCGGCACGGAGACGTTGTCGGGCTGCACCACCGGGCCGGTCGGCGTGCCGCCGTCACCACCCCCGGCGGTGGTCGGCTCGCCGACGACGCCGTAGGTGGACGTGGCCGAGACGCGTCCGAAGGCGTCCTTGGCGACCATCCGGTACTCGACGATCGAGTTCTTGGCCAGACCGCTGACGTCATGGAACACGCGGTAGGGCGCGTTGTCGTCGGTGCCTATCGGCGTCCAGGCGCTGGTGCCGGCCGTGCGATAGAGGAAGGTCACCTCACTGAAGGCGTTGGCCGGAACGGCCGCGCGGATCTCGGCCCGTCCGCCGACGACCGACCCGGCGCTCGGCGTCACGGGGTAGACCGCGCTGGCCGGGCCCCGGTTCATCGTGGCGTAGGCGCGGTAGGCGCGAACGGTGAGTGGCGGAACGGTCACCGTGACCCGGCCGGTGCCGTCGGTGACCAGCGGCTTGCCGCCGCCGAGGATCGGGATGAGGAAGTCGTCGTCGGCGTAGGTCGAGAACGTCGCCGTCTTCGGGGTCGTGGCGTTGTTGGCGACCACGACGTACTCACGCTTGGCGGCCTTGTCGATGCGTGAGAAGGCGTAGATGCCGGCGCTGTCGGAGGCGTAGCGGTGCACCTGGGCGCCGTCGGAGAGCGCCGGGTACTTCGTGCGCAGGGCCGAAAGAGCCTTGATCTGGCGGTAGAGCGGTGCGCTGGTGTCGTAGTGCTCGCCGGTGCCTGCCGGCGCGCTGCTGCCGACGATCGGGTCAGCGGCGTACGAGGGCGTGCGGGTGGCGAACATGTCCTGACGGGCGGCCTTGTCGCCGCCGGAACCGGTGAAGCCCTGCTCGTCGCCGTAGTAGACGACCGGCTGCCCACGGCTGAGGAACATCAGCGACGTGGCGAGCTGGTCGCGCCTCAGCAGCTCGTCGCCGGCGTAGCCGGCGCCCTTCAGCATCATGGCGACCCGGCCCATGTCGTGGTTGCCGAGGAAGGTCGGTAGCTCGTAGGCGTTGGAGTCGGTGTCGGTGTAGTAGTCGTCGCCGGCGAACAGGTCGCGCACCCCGGTGGTGGCCTTGCTCTGGGCGAACCCGAGCGCGGCCCCCTGGAAGCCGAAGTCGAGGGTTGCCGGCAGCTTTCCGGCCGTCGTGAACGTGCTGGTGTAGGCGGGGTTGCCGTCGTAGACCTCACCGAACATGAAGAAGTTCTTGCGGCCGATCGCCTGGGCGTGGTTCAGGATCTCGGGCCCGAACGTCTGCCAGAACTGGAGGTTGACGTGCTTGACGGTGTCGATGCGGAAGCCGTCGATGCCGAAGTCGACCCACTGCTTGTAGATCTCGCCCATGCCCTTGACGACCTCGGGCCGCTCGGTGAACAGGTCGTCGAGCCCGACGAAGTCGCCGTATGTCGAGCTCTCGCCGGCGAAGGTCGAGTCGCCGCGGTTGTGGTACATGGTCGGGTCGTTGAGCCAGGCCGGCACCTTGACTTCTCTGTCGGCCGCGGTGGGGAACACCGGCCGGTACGGGAAGGAGGTGTTCGCGTCGAGCGCCGGGAATGCCGACGTGCCCGCGACGGCAGCGTCGTCGAACACGTTGCCAGCGGCATCCTGGTAGGGCTTGGTCTCCTTCGAGACGTAGCCGTGCTGACCGCCCTGGTAGTCGATGACATCGGCGGTGTGGTTGGTGATGATGTCGAAGTAGACCTTCATGCCTTTGGCGTGCGCCGCGTCGATGAGCGACCTCATCTCGGCGTTGCTGCCCAGGTGCGGGTCGATCTGGGTGAAGTCGGTGATCCAGTAGCCGTGATAGCCGGCGCTGGCGTCGGACCCGACACCCTGGACCGGGCGGTTCTTGAACGAAGGCGTGAGCCAGATGGCGGTCGTGCCCAGGCCCTTGATGTAGTCGAGCTTCTGCTGAACGCCCTTGAGGTCTCCCCCATGGTAGAAACCGCTGTCGGTGGGGTCGAAGCCCGTCTCGAGTCGGCTGCCGGTGAGGCCGCCCTCGTCATTGGCGGTGTCGCCGTTGGCGAACCGGTCGGCCATCAGGAAGTAGAAGCGTTCGCGGGTGGCGCCGGTGCGCAGCGAGGGAGCGGCGAGCCTGCGGTCGGCGGCCGTGGCTGGGCCAGGCTGGTCGACGGGGAGGTCGGTCGGCTCGACCGTGATCGCATGGGTCTTGTCGTCGTAGCCGAACCGCAACGTCGCGGCGGCCGGGAGCACCAGGGCGTAGTTGCCGCCTGCCTTGCCGTAGCTCTCGTCCCAGGAATGGTCGATGGCGACCTTGAACTCGTAGGAGCCCGCGGGCAGCGCGAAGGTCGCCGTGTAGGCGGTCGTTCCTGGCGCCAGTGTCAGGTCGGTCGCCGCGCAGTCGGGCTGCCAGTCGTCGGAACAGCCCAGCTCGTTCTGGAGCGAGCCCGCGATGGTCGCCGTGCGAGGAGCGTCGGCGGCCACCATCGCCGCTGCCGCCCCGGCGCTGGGCGCGACGACGACCGGAACAGTGAGGACGGCACCGGCGAGGGCTGCGACCAGAGCCGGCACCCCGGTGGCGGAGAAGATGGATCGGCGACGCATGCGGCACTCCTTCGTGACGGGCCGTGCGGACGCTCCCGATCTCGGGTCCCGACGACAACGCGAAACCTAGCGAAGACCCACGACAACACGCCAGAGGTGGCTGCAAAATCTTTCAAACCAATTGACGATCCTTGCGGGCGGGCGGACGGGCCGCCCCGTCGTCAGGCTAGGAACCCTCGGGACCTGAGCGATCGGACACGGCTGCATCGGTCGCATCGGCGCCGTTCGCGGCTACCAGCACCCGCACGGCCGAGGCGAAGTCGGCGACGCGGCTCAGCGTGACGTGCGGGTTGCGGTGGTCGACGTGCTCGGGCCAGCCCGGCCCGCCGATGACCACCGCCAAGGGCCAGTCGACCGTCTGGAGACCGTCCCAGAGCGGCTCTCGGTGTCGCCGCGCCAGCGACGCCCACAGGAAGAGCACCCGGGGCCTGGTCTGGACGAGGGCGTCGATGAGCGACTCGGTCGGCAACCGGGGGCCGAGGAACAAGGTGGCGACCGACTGCCCGGCGAGCCCGGCCTCGAGCGCGAGCAACGGCAGGTGGTGCAGCTCGTTGTCGGCGTTGGCGAGCACGACGGGGGGCCCGACCACCCGGAGCCGCTGAGCGCGCGAGACCCCACGGAGCTCGCTCTGCAGCAGCTCACTCGCCAGGTGCTCGACCTCGATTCCCACCCCTCCATCGGCCCAGAGCTCGCCGATGCGGCTCAGGGCCGGAACGAAGATCTCACTCCACGCCTCGGCCACCGAGTGCTGACGCAGACTCTGCCGGTAGAGCGTGGACAACCCCTGCCCGTCGAGGGCCGTGGCGGTGGAGACGATCGAGTCGATCATGCGCACCCCGGGCGACGTGCTGCCGGCGGCGCTCGTTGCAGGCTGCGCCCGCGTCGGCCGCGTCGGCCGCGTCGGCCCTTCCGTCGAGTCCGCCGGTGCGACGGACGGCGGAACCGTCTCTGCATCGTTGCGAAGAGGCCCGGAGCCGGTCACTGAACCCTGGAGCCGTTGGGCCACCGCGTCGTCGTCCATCTCGTCGAGCGCGAGGGCGGCCGCTTGGGCCGGGATGCCATGAGCCGTCAGTCGCGCCATGAGCATCACCCGGCGGATGTCGCTCTCGGAGTAGCGCCGATGCCGCCCGTCGGTGCGGCTGGTGGGCCCGATGCCGTGTCGGCGGTCCCAGGAGCGCAGCGTGGAGGCGGACACCCCCAGCCTCTCGGCCACCGCGCCGACCGGCCAGGCGAGCTCTGGAAGTGCGGCACGTCGGCGGGGGCTGCGCTGCGGCGCCGGCTCCTCATCACTCATCAACCACATCCAGTGTCGGGTTCAGCCGCGTGGCGACCGCTTCGGCCGCTCGCCAACGGGCGTGATCTTGGCGACATTTCAATCATAGGCGGGTCTGAACTCTTGTGCGTTGCGTAATTTCTGCGTAAGTTTGCCATCACGCCACACCGGCGTCCCCACTCAGTGCAACCGGAGGAACCATGAGCACCGTCACCCGCCTCCCCCGCCCCATCCTCGACAACTACGCCTGGCAGCAGAAGGGCCTCTGCCGGGGGCGCGACGTCGAGCAGTTCTTCACCGACGACCCCGACCAGGGTCGTCGGGCTCGCAACGACCAGACCGAGGCGGCCAAGGCGGTGTGCGCCGCGTGCCCGGTGGTCGCCCGTTGCCTGCAGCACGCCCTCAGCGTTCCGGAGCCCTTCGGCATCTGGGGCGGCACCACGGCGCCCGAACGCGCCAGGATGCTGTGGAGCGTCGCCGGCTGACCACAGCCAAACCGCACCGCCCGCGTGCCGCAGCGAGCAGGGCGATCAGGGGCTCCCCACACCCTCAGATCGCCCTGCTGGCCCGGCTCGTTCCAGGACTCCTCTCAGACAGCCCCGGCCGGATCGCTGCCCCCTCCGGCCGGGGCTGTCGCCTGCCTCGCCCTGCGCGGCCTTGACCTCCCCGCCTCGCCCTTGCCGCCTTGTCCTCCCCGCCTTGTCCTCGCCCCGCCCCGGACCTCGCCGGCCAGACAGGCTGGGTCAGCGGCCCTCGGGACGAACCGCCAGTGCCAGCGTGGCCGCGTTCGGCAGAGCGGCCAGCACCGCTCCGTCGACGAGCAGCTTGGCCCCTCGCAGGCCCGCGCCGACGACGACCGGCCCGGCGGCGACGACCGCCTCGTCGACCAGCACCGGCCAGTCCGGTGGCAGTCCGATGGGCGTGATGGCGCCGCTCTGCATGCCGGTGAGCTGTTCGACCCGGCCCTGGTCGGCGAACGAGATCTTGCGGGCACCCAGATGAAGGCGCACCACCCGGTTGATGTCGGCGCGATCGGTCGCCAGCACGAGCACGGCGGCGATCGTGGAGACCTCGCCGCGCCGGGCCTCGACGACGACACAGTTCGCGGAGGCGTCCGGCGACACGTCGTAGGCGGAGCAGAAGGCTGCCGTGTCGGCCAGACCCGGGTCGATCGCCGCCACGCGCACGGCGTCGGGGTCAGGCAGCCCCGCCAGCGCTAGAGCCACCGACGGCGTCAGCAGCCCGGAGTGGTCGGCAGGGGGCAGCCAGGTCAGGTTTCCTTCAGCGCTGGGCACGAGCCAACCGTATGCCGCCGACCACGACGACAGCAGACGGCACCCGGGTCAGTCCCTGTGCCACGCACCGTCGCAGGGTCAGCGACCCGTCAGCGACCGCGCGATGTGGGCCACCACGGTGGCGGCCGGAACGGCGGTGGCCTCTCGCCAGCCGGTACCCGCCCACAGTGCGAGCAGCTCGGGCTCGTCGGTGGCGGCCGCGGCCCGACGCAGCGGCACGGTCACGTGATGCACCTCGGGGTAGGCCGCCGGCGCCAACGGGCCGTAACGGAGAACGAAGTCGGTCGTCAGGGCCCGCGCCCACCGCCCGGAGAACGCCCGAGTCACGGTGGTGGTGGTGAGCGCAGGGTCGGCGAGCGCCCGGCGATAGGCCAGGCTCGTGCCCGCCTCCGGCGTGAGCAGGAAGGCGGTGCCGAGCTGCACGGCATCCGCCCCCGCTGCGACCATGGCCGCAGCGCCCTCGGCGGTGGCAATGCCTCCGGCCGCGATCAGCGGCAGCTGCGTCAAGGGCCGCACCGCCGCTACGAGCTCGGCCAGGCTGGCGACGGCGGGGCGCTTGGCCGGGTCGAGCGTTCCCCGGTGGCCGCCGGCATCCGGTCCTTGCAGGCAGAGCGCGTCTGCACCGGCCGAGATGGCGGCGGTCGCCTCGTCGTGGTCGGTCACCGTCACCACGGTCTCGATGCCCGCCCGGGAGAGCTCGGAGAACACGGCGGCGCCGGGGAGGCCGAAGGTGAACGACACCACCGGCACGCGCTCACGTACCACGAGGTCGAGCTGACGCTCCCAGGCGTCGGGCATGCCCACGCCGGGCTCTGCCAGCTCGACCCCCCGCTGAGCGGCCTCACCGGCGAGCGCGTCACGGTAGAGCGCCACAGCCTGGGCCCGGTCGTGACCCGAGAGACCGCGCGGACGATCGGGCAGGTAGGTGTTCGCGTGGTCGGGCACGAAGAGGTTGACCCCGAAGGGTCGAGAGCTGGCGTCCCACACGTCGGCGATCTGGCGGGCGAGACTCTCAGCCGTGAGGTAGCCACCGGCCAGGAAGCCGAGCCCACCGGCCTCCCCCACCGCCGCCACGAGCTCGGCCGTCGACGGGCCACCCGCCATGGGGGCGGCAACCACGGGCACGGCGAGCTCGGCGATGACCATCCGTCGACGCTACTCCTCCACCCTGCCGCGCACCCTGACTGCACAACGGTGCCAGCAGTCGGATGCCGTGGAGTCTCCCGGTGGGCGAGGGTCGTGGCTACGTCGCGCGGCGGCCGACGAACAGCTCGAGGGCGACGCCGTCGGGGTCGGTGAAGCTGACCGCCACCCCGTAGTCGGCCTCCACCGGGCCGGAGTGCTCGATCCCGAGCCCGTCGAGGTGACGCACCCACGTCGCGAGCTCGTCGCGGTCGGCCACGGCGAACCCGATGTGGTCGAGCCCAGCGGCAGTCGGGTCGAAGCCCGCGCCCGCCCGGTCGTGCTCGGTCAGCCCGAGGTTGGTGCCTCCCGGCAGCGCGATGACCTGCCTCCGGAACGAGCCGTCGTTCATGCTCGCAACCGGCGGCAACCCCCAGAGCGCCGTGTAGAACGGCACGCTGACGGAGAGGTCGGCGACGGTGAGGGCGACGTGGTCGAAACCGGTGATGGTGGGCACCGCCCCAGTCTCACCCACGGGGGTCACCGCGCGCGAACGACCCTGCCCTCGTCCCAGACCGGTTCGGTCGACTCGTAGACCTTTCCGTCGGCACCGAACACGACATAGCGGTCGAAGCTACGGGCGAACCAGCGGTCGTGGGTGACGGCGACGACGGTGCCGTCGAACCGCTCGAGCCCCTCCTCGAGGGCCTCGGCCGACTGAAGGTCGAGGTTGTCGGTGGGCTCGTCGAGAAGCAGCATGGTGGCTCCCGACAGCTCGAGCAGCAGGATCTGGAACCGGGCCTGCTGCCCGCCCGAGAGCGACTCGAAGGTCTGCTCCCCCGACCGGGCCAGCTCGTAGCGGTCGAGCGCCTTGGCGGCCTCCTCGCGAGGCTTGCCGTCGCGGTGCTCGTCTCCGCGGTGCAGCACCTCGAGAAGCGTGCGCCCCGTCAGGGTCGGGTGCTCGTGCGTCTGGGCGAACCAGCCGGGTCGCACCCGCGAACCGAGTCGCACCAGACCCGAGTGCTCGACCGGGTCGGGACGCACGTCACCGACCGGCTGGTGCTCGCGGTCGGGGTCGGTGCCCCCACTGGCGAGCAGGCGCAGGAAGTGTGACTTGCCCGAACCGTTGCTGCCCAGGATGGCCAGCCGTTCGCCGTACCAGACCTCGAGGTCGAACGGCTTCATCAGGCCCGTCAGCTCCAGGCCGGTCGCGATGACGGCCCGTTTGGCCGTGCGGCCGCCGCTGAGACGCATTGTGACCTTCTGGGTCGTCGGCGTCTCCTCGGGAGGGCCCACCTCGACGAACTTCGCGAGGCGGGTCTGAGCCGCCTGGTAGCGCGAGGCCATGCCGTCGTTGTACTTCGCCTTCACCTTGAGCATCTGCACGAGCGCCTTGATCTTGACGTGCTCCTCGTCCCACCGTCGGCGCAGCTCTTCGAGCCGGCTGTTGCGGTCGTCACGGGCCTGGGCGTAGGTGGCGAAGCGGCCGGGGTGCACCCAGAGGTTGGCTCCGGCGCCGCCCGGCTCGAGGGTGGCCACCCTGGTGGCCACGCGGTCGAGCAGCTCGCGGTCATGGCTGATGAACAGCACCGTCTTGGGCGAGGCGACGAGCGCCTCCTCGAGCCAGCGCTTGGTCGGCACGTCGAGGTAGTTGTCGGGCTCGTCGAGCAGCAGCACCTCCTCCGGGCCGCGGAGCAGCGCCTCGAGCACGAGACGTTTCTGCTCGCCGCCCGACAGCGTCGTCACCTTCCGCCACTGCGCCTGGTCGTAGGGGATCCCGAACGCGGCCATGGTCACCTTGTCCCAGAGCGTCTCCTGCTCGTAGCCGCCAGCCTCGCCCCATTCGACGAGGGCGTGCGCGTAGCCCATCTGGTCGGCCTCGGAGTCGCGCTCCATCATGTTCGCCTCGGTGCGGTCGATCTCCTCGGCGGCCGCTCGGATGCGGGCCGGCGACACCGACACCAGCAGGTCGCGAACCGTCGACTCGTCGCGCAGCCGGCCGACGAACTGGCGCATCACCCCGAGCCCGCCCGATCGGGTGACGGCGCCCTCATGCGCGGCGAGGTCGCCTGCCACGATGCGGGTGAGGGTGGTCTTGCCGGTGCCGTTGGGGCCGATCAGTGCCACTTTGGCGCCGTCGCCGACGCGCAGCGAGACGTCGTTGAGCAGCGGCCGCCCGTCGGGGAGGCTGAACGAGACGGAGTTGATGTCGAGGTGTCCCACGAAGGTCAAGCCTGACGCATGCGCAGGGGGCGCGTCACGCGGTTAAACCCTGGCCGGGAGCCCAGCCCGCCGATCGTGGTCACAACCACTTCCACGAGTCGGTGATCTCACCGAAGGCGCGCAGCGCACTCGCCGCGTCGTCCTGCGACGAGCTGAGGGTCAGCAGGTAGACCTTCCCGTCGCGCGCCATCGCGTACGAGCGAGCGGTGATGCGCACACCCTTCTGCTCGAACTTGGTGGTGAACCCCTTGGCGGTGACCCCTGCGATCTGCACGTCATCGGCGTCACCGACCTCGCGGTCGGCGCTCGCCATCTGGCTACGGCCCTTGTCGAGCTCCTTCTCGACCACGGCGGCGTCGCCGGACGTCGTGATGATGACCAGGTTGTTGCTGAACTTGGACACCTTCTTCGAGGAGAGCAGCACGAGGTCGAGACCGCTGATGCCCGTGCCGGCCTGGTCGGTCGCCTCGCCCCAGCCGGCGGGCGCGGTGACCCGGTAGGACCCGCTCCGGCTCGTGACCTCACCGCCGGGCAGCGTGGTGCCAGCATCGGTTCCAGCGCTCGGGGTGGGGCCGGCCGCGGCGGTGGTCGTCGTCGTGGTCGTCGTGGTGGTCGTCGGCTGGCTCGACGACGAGCCGCCGTCACTGCTGGGCTGCTCGCCGGTGCCGCAGCCGGCGAGAACCAGAGCGGCGGTGAGCAGCGCGGCCCGGACGAACCGTGCGGGGCGAGGGGTCATGGCGATGATCAAACCACAGCAAGGCCCTCGCCCGACCCACGGTCGCAAGGGGTCGCCGAGGCCGAGCGATGGCTGAAGGCCTACGCGAGCTCGCTCACGTGTCGGCGAACCCGCGTCAGGCGGCTTCGCTCAGCGACCTCGCTGTCGGCCGGGTAGAGCACCTCATCGAGAACCAGGCCGAGAGCCGGCACCACGAGGGCGCCTCCACCCAACCCGCCTCCCGGGCCACCCCGCTGCCTCTCACGCTGCAGCCCGGCGGGCCAGTCGGGGTCACGCAGCCCCTCCCCCACCCGCACGACCGCCCCGACGAGCGAGCGCACCATCGAGTGGCAGAACGCGTCAGCTCGCACCGTGGCCTCCAACACCCCGTCGGTCCGGCGCTCCCACGAGAACTCGACCAGCGTGCGAATCGTCGTGGCCCCCTCACGCCGCTTGCAGAAGGCGGCGAAGTCACCGAGCCCCTCCAGCGACCGGGCCGCGTGGTTCATCGAGTCGACGTCGAGCCGGCGGCGCCACCAGACCGTGTCACGTCGGCGCAGGGGGTCACGGACGGCATCGGGGTCGGCGAGCCGGTACCGGTACCGACGCTCGAGCGCCGAGAAGCGGGCGTCGAAGCCGACCGGAGCCCGGGTGACCTCGTACACGACCAGGTCGTGCTTGAGGATGCCGCGGAGCCGGGTCGCGAGCGCCGCCTCGGGCGCTCGGTCGGACCGGCCCGGCAGGGTCGCGAGCGCCGACTCCGGCACGTCGACGTGGGCGACCTGGCCCTTGGCGTGCACCCCGGCATCGGTGCGACCGGCGACCGTCAGGCGCACGGGGCGAGGCTGACGCAGCACGGTCGTCAACGCGGCGCTGAGGTCTCCGTACACCGTGCGGAGTCTGGGCTGCGGGGCCCAGCCCGCGAAGTCGGTTCCGTCGTAGGCAAGGTCGAGGCGCAGCCGAACGAACGCGCCCGGTGACGGCTGCAGAGGTGAGACAGCCGACAGGGACCCGGCGTTCACATCGGGCGAGGGCAGCGGCATCCGGCTATTGTGCCCGGTCGTCCCCGTTCACTCGTCAGAGGGCGCCGGTCAACCGGCCGACCCGTTCGGCCGTCTTGGTAGTACGAGCCGGACGACGAGGTGCGGCCGTGGGGATAGGGGAAGCATCATGAACAGCACAGCAACCCGACCATCCGTCCCGAGATGGCGCCGGGCCCGCTCCGGGGCGCTCGCCCTTGGGGTCTTCGCGTTGGCGGCGCCCATCGGCGCCGTCGCCACGACGAGCGCCGCCACCGCCAGCCCGGCGGTGTCGCAGGCCGCGGCACCCTTCTGCGGCATCACCTGGGGCTCGCTGCCCAAGGCCACCGCCCCCGGTCTGCTCTGGACCGGCAACGTCACGGGTGCCCGGTCAGGGCAGCACTCGTGCTACGACCGCGTCGTCTTCGACGTCGCCAAGGGTCACGGGACGCTCGGCTACAGCGTGCGCTACGTCACGCAGGTCACCGGGCCCGGCAGCGGGATGCCGGTACCCGTCACCGGGGGCGCCAAGCTGCAGATCACGGCCAACGCGCCGTCGAACCTGGCGCCGAAGACGACCACTTTCACCGGCTGGCAGACCTTCCGTCAGCTGAGGTCCGTGGGCAGCTTCGAGGGCTACACCGACTACGGGCTCGGAGTGCGGGCCCGGCTGCCGATGCGGGCCTTCGTGCTGCCCAACGCCGACGGCAGCCAGCGCCTGGTCGTCGACGTGGCGCACCGCTGGTAGCCCCGACATACCTCGAGAGGGCAGCTCGCGCCCGTCGCGGAACTCAGCGTTCCGGCGAAACAGCGGCGAGCTGCCCTCTCGAGGGTAAGCAGGTCTGGCCCTGGTGGCTCAGGAACCGGCCTTGGTGAAGCCGGCGGCCTCGGCGTCGTCGGCGCTCTTGAACCAGAACTCGGCGACCGTCTGGTCGTACCACTGACCATCGGGCTCGTGGAACTTGCCCGAGTCGGCATTGCCCTTGACGGTGTAGGCCTCGTCGGGCGAGGTGCCGTCCTCGTTCGCCACGACGGCGCCCGCGGGCACCTCCTTGGCGTCAGCGTCCTGCGCAGACGAAGCGGCATCCGCCTCGACGGGCTCGGTCACCTCGGCTGCCTCAGTGGCATCGGTGGCCTCGGTGGCCTCGGTGGCCTCGACCGCCTCGGCGGCGTCGGCCTCCTTGACGGCACGCTTGGTGGCGCCCTCGGCCTCCTTGACGGTGGCCTTCTTGGCCGACAGCGGCTCGCGCACGAGCTCGATGACGACCATGGGGGCCCGGTCACCCTTGCGGGCGCCGATCTTCGTGACGCGGGTGTAGCCGCCCTCGCGAGCCGCCATGTCAGGGGCGATCTCGGCGAAGAGACGGTGCACGACACCCTTGTCGCGAACGACCGTCAGCACCCGACGACGGGCGTGCAGGTCGCCACGCTTCGCGAAGGTGATGAGACGCTCGGCGAGCGGGCGCAGGCGCTTGGCCTTGGCCTCCGTCGTCGTGATGCGGTCGTGCTCGAAGAGCGACGTCGCGAGGTTGGCCAGGATCAGCCGCTCGTGCGCGGGGCCGCCACCGACGCGGGGACCCTTGGTGGGGGTGGGCATTGTGTGATTCTCCTAGAAGTCTGACCAGGCCGTCTCAGGAAGCCGCAGCGACTGCGCTGACGGCGCCGACGAAGGCATGGTCGAGGCGGTTGGTCAGAGCTGCTCGTCTTCGGTGAACGACTCGTCGTCGTCGTCGTAGTCGTCGCCGTAGTTGTCGATCAGGGCTGACGGGTCGAACCCGGGAGGGCTGTCCTTGAGCGCGAGGCCCATCCCGACGAGCTTGGCCTTGACCTCGTCGATCGACTTCGCGCCGAAGTTGCGGATGTCGAGCAGGTCGGCCTCGCTGCGGCCGACGAGCTCACCCACGGTGTGGATGCCCTCACGCTTGAGGCAGTTGTACGACCGGACCGTGAGGTCGAGGTCCTCGATCGGCAGCGCCAGGTCGGCGGCCAGGGCCGCGTCGGTCGGCGACGGGCCCATGTCGATGCCCTCGGCCTCGACGTTGAGCTCGCGGGCCAGGCCGAACAGCTCGACCAGGGTCTTACCGGCCGAGGCCATGGCGTCACGCGGGGTCATCGAGTTCTTGGTCTCGACGTCGACGACGAGCTTGTCGAAGTCGGTGCGCTGCTCGACTCGGGTGGCCTCGACCTTGTAGGTCACGGACAGCACGGGCGAGTAGATGGAGTCGATCGGGATGCGGCCGATCTCCTGGTCGCCCGACTTGTTCTGCTGGGCCGAGACGTAGCCGCGACCGCGCTCGACGGTCAGCTCCATCTCGAGCTTGCCCTTGTCGTTGAGGGTGGCGATGTGCAGGTTCTGGTTGTGCACCTCCACACCCGCCGGCGGGGTGATGTCGGCGGCCGTCACGGCACCGGGGCCCTGCTTGCGCAGGTACATCACGACGGGTTCGTCGTGCTCGGAGGACACGACCAGACCCTTGATGTTGAGGATCATCTCGGTGACGTCCTCCTTGACCCCGGGCACGGTCGAGAACTCGTGGAGCACCCCGTCGATACGGATCGAGGTGACCGCGGCCCCCGGGATGCTCGAGAGCAGGGTGCGACGGAGGCTGTTGCCGAGCGTGTAGCCGAAGCCAGGCTCGAGGGGCTCGATGGCGAAGCGGCTGCGGTTGTCGGCCACGACCTCTTCGGAGAGCACGGGACGCTGTGCGATGAGCACTGTTCATTTCCTTCCCACCTCGCGACCGCTATATGACGCGAAGTGATGCTGCCCGGTCGTGATCCGGGCGGCGGGGGTCGGCTCTGTCTGCGACCCCAGCCCTGGGTGAGACCGGGCGGATGCCGCTGAGCGAGCTCAGCGGCATCCGACGCGGTTCGTCCTCAGTTCTTCGAGTAGAGCTCGACGATCAGCTGCTCGGTGAGCTGGCTGTCGATCTGGGCTCGCACCGGAAGCTGGTGAATGAGGATCTGCAGTGAGCCCGGGACGACCTGCATCCAGGCCGGGACCGGGCGCTCGCCGTAGGTCTGGCGCGCGAGCTCGATCGGGAAGCTCTCGGCCGACTGCTTGCGCACGGTGATGATGTCGTACTGCTCGACGCGGTAGCTCGGCACGTCGACGCGCTTGCCGTTGACCTCGAAGTGGCCGTGGCTCACGAGCTGACGCGAGTGACGACGCGTGCGGGCCAGGCCCGCACGGTAGATCACGTTGTCGAGGCGCGACTCGAGGATGGTGAGCAGCGTCTCGCCGGTCTTGCCGGGGCGCTTCGCTGCTTCCTTGTAGTAACGCACGAACTGCTTCTCCATGACGCCGTACGAGAAGCGGGCACGCTGCTTCTCCTGCAGCTGCGTCAGGTACTCCTTCTCCTGGATCCGGCGACGGCCGTGCTGGCCGGGCGGGAACGGGCGGAGCTCGAAGTACTTGTCGCCGCCGACGAGGTCCATCTTCAGGCGGCGGGACTTCTTGGTGATCGGGCCGGTGTAACGAGCCATCTGGGTATCTTCCTTCTCTCGCTACAGCCGGTCAGACGCGGCGGCGCTTGGGCGGGCGGCAGCCGTTGTGCGGCGTGGGCGTGACATCGCTGATCGCACCGACCTCAAGGCCGGTGGCGGTGAGCGAGCGGATCGCGGTCTCGCGGCCCGAACCCGGGCCCTTGACGAACACGTCGACCTTGCGCATGCCGTGCTCCATGGCGCGGCGGCCGGCGGCCTCAGCGGCCATCTGCGCGGCGAACGGGGTGGACTTGCGCGAGCCCTTGAAGCCGACCTGGCCGGCGGAGGCCCACGCGATCACCGCACCCTGCGGGTCGGTGATCGAGATGATGGTGTTGTTGAAGGTGCTCTTGATGTGAGCGTGCCCGTGGGCGATGTTCTTCTTCTCTTTGCGACGAACCTTCGTCGCGCGAGCCTTGGGAGGCATGTTTCTCCTACGTCAGAATGAGATTCGGTGACGATCAGCAGCCGAGAATCGCGGTGGCGACTCGGCTCACGATCACTTGGCCTTCTTCTTGCCGGCCACGGTGCGCTTCGGGCCCTTACGGGTGCGCGCGTTGGTCTTGGTGCGCTGACCGCGCACCGGAAGACCGCGACGGTGACGAATGCCTTCGTACGAGCCGATCTCGACCTTGCGGCGGATGTCGGCCTGAACCTCACGGCGTAGGTCACCCTCGAGGCGGTAGTTGCCCTCGAGGAAGTCACGAAGCGCAACGAGCTCGGCTTCACCGAGATCCTTGACGCGGGTGTCAGGGCTGACGCCGGTCGCGACCAGCGCCTCCTTCGAACGGGTGCGACCCACACCGAAGATGTAGGTCAAGGCGACCTCGACGCGCTTGTCGCGCGGAAGGTCGACTCCAACAAGACGAGCCATGTTGGTGTTTCTCCTGGATTCTGTTTCGCGGAGGTCTGGAGCAGTCACCGATCCGGTGTCGGGCCCGGCCCTGTGCGGGGCGGGCCACCGGTCCTCGGCCTCCGTGCCGAGGGTGACGTCCTGCGCCGACTCGATGTCTCCACCGAACCGGGCCGCAGGGGCCGGGTGACTGCTGTCGTGCTACGGGTACTTCTAGGCGTGCTGTCGAAGGTCTTCGACTCGTGCTCGGTGCCGCTGACGCTCTGCTCAGCCCTGGCGCTGCTTGTGGCGCAGGTTCTCGCAGATCACCATGACCCGGCCGTTACGGCGGATCACCTTGCACTTGTCGCAGATCTTCTTGACGCTCGGCTGAACCTTCATAGCCCTGCTGTCTTCAGATCACGCCCCCGTGCGTCTGCCCCGTGTGGGGCCGACGACCAGGAGCTGGTTTCAATCGGGTGGGTGCCTCGTGCTTGACGCCGGCGGATGCCGGGCCCGCGCACTCAGCGGTAACGGAAGACGATCCGACCGCGGGTCAGGTCATAGGGCGAGAGCTCGACCACTACGCGGTCCTCGGGGAGGATCCGGATGTAGTGCTGACGCATCTTGCCCGAGATGTGAGCGAGAACCTTGTGACCGTTGGAGAGCTCGACCCGGAACATCGCGTTCGGGAGAGCCTCGACGATCGTGCCCTCGATCTCGATGACACCGTCCTTCTTGGCCATATCCTCCGTCAATCTGTTGTGTTGCGCTGCTTGGTGTTCGTCGTGCCCGGACAGCAGAAAGAACGGGCGACGGGACACGCGCCACCCAACGGTCAAGAGTACGGCACGACGTCCCGTTCCCTGAAATCGTCACGCCCCGGCAACGGCATCATGCGGCGCGGTGCAGAGCGGCGGATCGTGCTGGACTGAGTCGGGATCCTCCCACGGGAGGATCCCGGATGCCACCGGGCTCGGTAGCGTGACCGCCGTGACGACCGCGCGCTCCCACCCCATTCCCCCGACCGAACGCTGCGTTCGCTATCGAAAGCCGTGTTGCGACAGTGAGTTCGACGACGAACGCCGCGTTCGAGCAGGGCGGGCCGTTCGAGACCGCGCCGCAGACAGGACAGGCCCGGTCGGGCGTCGGCATACTGGGTCGATGGTCGAACCGGAGAGCCCCGAGCAGTTCCACGCCCGCGTTATGGCCGCGACCGACGACGATGGCCGCCTCCCTGTTGCGGTCTCGCAGATGCCCGGGTGGGATGTCTATCCCTACGAGCTGGACTCTCTGCGGCTCAAGCCGGTACAGCCGTTGGCCGACGGGGAGCCCGCCCGGCGGGGCGAGACGTACGCCGAGTGCTGGTGCTCCCAGGGCCCGCCCCCTCCCGACGACGGGGCCACCCGGGTCTGGACCAACCAGAGGTGGCACCTCGACCTCAGGGCCGACAGCGGTCTGCCGGTGACGGCGACCCTCATGCCGTTCGAGCACCACGACCTCGGCAACCTCCCCGCCGACCTCGCGGCCGAGATGTGTCAGCTCATCGTCACCATCGCGGATGCCGTGGAGCACGTTCCGTCGGTCGGACGGGTTCAGCTGGCGAAGTACGGCGACGGGGGCGCGCACCTGCACCTGTTCTTCTTCGGCCGCCCGGCCCGGATGCTGCAGCTGCGGGGCTCGCCCCTGCTGGACTGGGAGGAGAACCTTCCCCGCGTGCCCCTCGCGATGCTGCAGGCGAATGCCTCGGTCATGGCCGAACGGCTCGTCGTGCACCTCGGTGGCACGGCCGGTCGCCTCGGTCACTGACGCGCACAGGCCCGATCCCCCTCAGATCACGCCCAGGGCCAGCACCGCATCGGCGAGCTGAACGAACGAGGAGGTGTTCGCGCCCACGACGTAGTTGCCGGGGGCGCCGAACTCGTCGGCCGAACCTGCACACCGCTCGTGGATGCCACGCATGATGCCCTCGAGCCGCTCCTGGGTGTACTCGTGGGTCCAGGAGTCGCGCGAGGCGTTCTGCTGCATCTCGAGCGCCGAGGTGGCCACGCCACCGGCGTTGGCGGCCTTACCGGGCGCGAACAGCACGTCGGCGTCGAGCAGCACGCGGGTCGCGGCCCGCGTCGTGGGCATGTTGGCCCCTTCGGCGACGACCGACACCCCGTGCTTGACGAGGCTGATGGCGGCATCCTCGTCGAGCTCGTTCTGGGTGGCGCAGGGCAGGGCCACGTCGCAGTCGACGTGCCAGATGCTGCCGTCGGTGACGAGCGTCGCGCCGGGACGACCGGCGGCGTAGTCGGCGAGCCGGCCACGGTCGACCTCCTTCACCTGCTTGAGCAGCTCGAGATCGAGGCCGCTCTCGTCGACGACGTAACCCGACGAGTCGGAGCAGGCGACGACGGTGGCCCCGAGCCGCTGGGCCATCTCGACCGCGTAGATCGCGACGTTGCCCGAGCCGGAGACGACGACGCGCTTGCCGTCGAACGAGTCGCCCCGGGCGCGCAGCATCTCCTGGGCGAAGAACACGGTGCCGTAGCCGGTAGCCTCCTTGCGCACTCGCGAACCGCCCCAGCCGAGGCCCTTACCGGTGAGCACGCCTGACTCGTAGAGGTTGGTGATCCGCTTGTACTGCCCGAACAGGTAGCCGATCTCGCGGCCCCCGACGCCGATGTCACCCGCCGGAACGTCGGTGTACTCGCCGATGTGGCGGTAGAGCTCGGTCATGAACGACTGACAGAACGCCATGACCTCTCGGTCACTTCGGCCCTTGGGGTCGAAGTCACTACCGCCCTTGCCGCCGCCGATGGGCATCCCCGTCAGGGCGTTCTTGAAGATCTGCTCGAAACCCAGAAACTTCACGATGCCGAGGTTGACGCTGGGGTGGAAGCGCAGGCCGCCCTTGAACGGCCCGAGCACCGAGCTGAACTCGACCCGGAAGCCACGGTTGATCTCGATCCGACCCGAGTCGTCGATCCACGGCACCCGGAAGATGACCTGACGCTCCGGCTCGCAGAGTCGCTCGAGCACGCGGGACTCGACGTACTCAGGCCGCTTGAGCACGACCGGGCCCAGCGACTCGAACACCTCGAGCACCGCCTGGTGGAACTCGGCCTCACCGGGGTTGCGGCGCAGCACGACCTCGTAGATCTCCTGCAGGTGTGGGTCGAGCGCAGCCACGTCGTCTCCTCGGGTCGGAAGCCCTCATTCTCGCGACGAAGCAGGCAGGCCATGGTCTGGTCCGGATCACGGACACCGATGCGGTCTGCAGGGCCGGGCGCTCAGTCGGAGCGGCGCACTGCGAGGTCAAGCGGGTCGGGCCCGTTCAGGGGCATCAGACGCCACCGCAGACCCACCTCGCCCGTCGAACGGCGACCCTCGACGTGGAAGCGGTGCGGCGTCTCGATGACGATGACGTCGGCCACGAAGGTGTCGGCGTCGCGCCAGCCGCCGCTGGCGACCACGGGCAGCTCGTAGCCATCCGACCTCAGCGTCGACGCCGCCCACTCCCCTGACCCCACGCGCACCGCCATGACCTGTTCGTCGCGACGCAGGTCGAGCACCCAGCTCGAGCCGTCGCGCCTGACCGACGCACCCGTGTACCGCCTCGACAGGTCGGAGCCGGACGCGCGCTCCAGCGAGACGTCTTCGCCCGCGGCCGAGCCATCGGTCAGCGGCTCGATCCGGCGAGCGGCCAGCAGCTCGACCAGCTCGGCGTCGGCGGCGCTCGACCCGGACCGGTCGAAGGCGGGCAGCAGGTGGCGCCACACGAGGTCGAGGGTGGCCTGCATGTTCTCGTGCTCGGACGTGACGGCCAGCGCGACGTCGTGCTCGGGAAGCACCACCAGGAACTGTCCGTAGGCGCCATCGCCCCGATAGCCGACCTGCTGCATCCAGAAGGAGAAGCCGTAGCCGCGGGCCCAGTCGGGGTTGACGCCCGGCCGCAGGTCGGTCGGGCCGAACCTGGTCGTCGCCTCGTCACACCACTGCTTCGACAGCACCCGCCGGTCGCCGAGAACACCGCCGCCGAGGTAGAGCTGGGCCAGGGTGAGGATGGCCTCGGTGGTCAGGTGGGCGCCGCTGAACCCGAGCTCGTGCCCTTGCGGGTCTCGATCCCAGGGGATGTCATCGACCCCGAGGTCACTCAGGAGCCGGCCCTTCAGCACGTCGACCACGCCGGACCCGGTGACCCGAGCGACAATGCGCGACAGCAGGTAGGTGGCCACCTGGTTGTAGGTGAACAGGGTGCCGGGCCTCGCCGTCGGCGTCGTCGCGAAGACGTGCCGCACCCCGTCGTCACCGGCCACCGCCTCGGAGCCGGGCGCCCCCGACCACGTCGAGCGACCCCGTCGAGCCACCTCCTGCCAGGCGTCGACCTCGTGTCCGACGGTCATCGACAGGCAGTGCTTGACGAGCACCTCACCCCAGAGCGGGGCAACCTCGCCCCGGTCGATCTCCGGGAAGAACTCCAGCACCGGGGCATCGAGCGAGAGCCGGCCTTCGTCGACGAGCAGGCCCACGGCGGTGGCGGTCACCGTCTTCGAGAGCGAGTAGACGAGCGCCGGCCGGTCAGCGGCATACGGGTGCCACCAGCCCTCGGCGACGACCTGCCCGTGTCGAGCGAGCATGAAGCTGTGCGGTGCCAGGCCCTCGTTCTCGAGGGCGACGACGAAGTCACGCAGTCCGGCGGCGTCGACTCCCTGGGCTGATGGGGTGCTGCGGGGAAGGCTCACCCGCAGACGCTATCGCGGGCCTTCGCCGGGGCCGGCGGCGCCTGCGTCGATCGGCGCGTAGGCCGCTCCGTGCGCGGCGAGCACGGACTGCCCGCCGTCGATGGCGGTGAGGATCCAGAGCCCGTCCTCACGCACCGCGACCGAGTGCTCCCAGTGCGCAGACCGAGAACCGTCAGTCGTCACGACGGTCCAGTCGTCACCGAGCACCTTCGTGTCGGTCGTGCCGAGGGTCACCATCGGCTCGATCGCACCGGTGAACCCGTCGACCAGCTTCGGGCCCGTCTCGGTCACCGCATAGTTCGGGATCTGGGGGTCCATGTGCATCTTGGTTCCGATGCCGTGGCCGACGTACTCGTCGATGACGCCGTAGACGCGGCCGTCACGTTCAGCGGCCGCGCGCACGCTCGCCTCGACCGCATCACCGATGGCGTACAGGCGCCCCCCCACCTGCATCGCCGCAATGCCGGCGTAGAGGCTCGCCTCGGTCGCGTCGATGAGCGCCAGGTCGTCGCCCGCACCGGCCTCCCGTCCGCCGACCACCGTGGTGATCGCCGCGTCGCCGTTCCAGCCGTCGATCTCGGCGCCGCAGTCGATCGAGAGCACGTCACCGTTGCTGAGCACGCGCGCGCCGGGGATGCCGTGCACGACCTCCTCGTTGACGCTCGTGCACACCGTGTTGGCGTAGCCGGGCACGAGCTGGAAGTTCGGGATGCCGCCGTGGTCACGGATGAACGCTTCCGCCAGCCGGTCGAGCTCGAGCGTCGTGACACCCTCGCGCACCTCTGCGCGCAGCATCTCGAGGGTGCGCCCGACGAGCAGTCCGGCAGTACGCATAAGCAACAGCTGCTCATCGGTGCGGCCCTGCAGCTTGCGGCGTTTGAACATGGTGGTCTGCCGCTTCAGTGAGCCGGCAGCGCGTCGATGACGCGGTCGGTGACCTCGTCCACAGCGCCCATGCCGTCGACCTGCACGAGGAGCCCGGCCTGCTGGTAATGGTCGGCGAGAGGGGCGGTCTCGCGACGGTAGATCGCCTGTCGCTCGCGGATGACCGACTCGGTGTCATCGGCCCGGCCCTCGGTGGCGGCCCGCTTGAGCAGTCGCTCGACCACGGCCTCCTCGTCTACCGTCAGCTCGAGCACGGCATCCAGCGCGTGGCCGTGCCGCGACAGCATCTGCTCGAGCGCCTCGACCTGGGGGGCGGTGCGCGGGAAGCCGTCGAGCAGGAAGCCGTTCTCGGCGTCGGCCCACGTCAGTCGGTCGTCGACGATCTCGTTGGTCACCTCGTCGGGCACGTACCCGCCCGCGGCGAGGATCGCCTCGACGCGCCGTCCGAGCTCGGTCTGGTTCTTGATGTTCGACCGGAAGATGTCGCCGGTCGAGATGGCCGGGATCCCGAGGCGCTCCGCGATGCGTGCCGCCTGGGTGCCTTTGCCCGCACCGGGCGGTCCGAGAATGATCAGCCTCATGGTCAGCGCAGGAACCCTTCGTAGTGACGCTGCTGCAGCTGCGCCTCGATCTGCTTGACCGTCTCGAGGCCGACCCCGACGACGATGATGATCGAGGTGCCACCGAACGGGAAGTTCTGGTTGGCTCCCACCGCCACGAGCGCGACGAGCGGGATGAGCGAGACGAGGGCCAGGTAGATGGCCCCCACCACGGTGATGCGGGTCAACACGTAGTTGAGGTACTCGGCGGTCGGGCGACCCGCCCGGATGCCGGGGATGAACCCGCCGTACTTCTTCATGTTGTCGGCGACCTCGGTCGGGTTGAACGTGATCGAGACGTAGAAGAAGGTGAAGAAGACGATGAGCGTGACGTACACGAGCATGTAGATCGGCTTGTCACCGCGTTGCAGGTTCTCCTGCACCCACGCCACCCAGGCCGGCGGCTCCCCCGACCCGGCGTTGAACTGGGCCACCAGGCCCGGCAGGGCCAGCAGCGAGCTGGCGAAGATCACCGGGATCACGTTGGCCATGTTGACCTTGAGCGGGATGTAGGTGGAAGTGCCGCCGTACTCTCGGCGACCGACCATCCGCTTCGCGTACTGCACCGGGATGCGGCGCTGGGACTGCTCGACGTAGACGACGGCGGCGATCACGAACATGCCCATCAGCAGGATGCCGAGGAAGGTGCCCCAGCCCTTGTTCTCCTTGATCGACCACAACGAGCTGGGGAACCCGGCGGCGATCGAGGTGAAGATGAGCAGCGACATGCCGTTGCCGACACCCTTGTCGGTGACGAGCTCGCCGAACCACATGATGAGGCCGGTACCGGCGGTCATGGTGAGCACCATGATCACGATGGTCAGGCTCGAGCTGTCGGTGAGGATGTTCTCGCACGACCCGCCGAACAGGGCGGAGGGGTTGCGGGCGAAGGTGACGAGCGTCGAGCTCTGCAGCACCGCCAGACCGATCGTCAGGTACCGCGTGTACTGCGTCATCTTGGTCTGCCCGGCCTGCCCCTCCTCCTTGAGGGCCTCGAACTTCGGAATTACGACCGTCAACAGCTGCACGATGATGCTCGCCGTGATGTAGGGCATGATGCCGAGCGCAAAGACCGACAGCTGGAGCAGCGCGCCGCCGCTGAACAGGTTCGCCAGGCTGAGCAGACCGCTCTGGTCGCTTCCTCCGGCCTTCTGCCCATCGGCGAGGCAGGCCTGCACGAGGCCGTAGCTCACTCCCGGCGTCGGCATGTGTGACCCGAGCCGGAAGAGCGCGAGTATGCCGATCGTGAAGAGCAGCTTCTTGCGCAGGTCCGGGGTACGGAACGCGCGAACGAAAGCGGCAAACACTGGTCCTCCTGGTGCCACGCTCGAGGCGCGGCGTACAAGTCGTGCAATCCGTCGAAGGTTAACTCAAAGCGGCAGCGCCCCGGGAACTCTTCCGCGATGACCGACCTGACGTCGGTCGGTGCGGAGAGCTCCCGGGGCGCTGTGTGGCGCTGTTTGTCCGGTCGGTCACTCGCCGCTGAGCGAGGTGACCGAGCCGCCGGCGGCCTCGATCTTCTCCTTGGCGGAGGCCGAGAACCGGTTCGCCACGATGTCCACCTTGACGGTGATCTCACCCGTGCCGAGCACCTTCACCGGGAAGCCGTCACGAACGGCACCCTTGGCGACGAGGTCATCGACCGAGACCTGGCCACCCTCGGGGAACAGCAGCTCGAGCCGGTCGAGGTTCACGACCTGGTACTCGGTGCGGAACGGGTTCTTGAACCCACGCAGCTTCGGGATACGCATGTGCAGCGGCATGGAGCCGCCCTCGAAGCGCTCGGGAACCTGGTAGCGGGCCTTGGTGCCCTTGGTGCCGCGACCGGCGGTCTTGCCCTTGGAGCCCTCACCGCGACCCACCCGGGTCTTGGCGGTCTTGGCTCCGGGGGCCGGACGCAGGTGGTGGATCTTCAGCGCGGACTCGCCCGATGCCGAAGCACCGGACTTCTTGTCGGCAGTCTGGTCAGACATGTCAGTCAACCTCCTCGACGGCGACGAGGTGCGTCACCGTGTTGACCATCCCGCGGATCTCGGGACGGTCCTCCTTGACGACGACGTCGCCAATGCGCTTCAGACCGAGGCTGCGCAGCGTGTCACGCTGGTTCTGCTTGCCGCCGATCTCGGAACGGGTCTGGGTCACCTTAAGACGAGCCATCAGGCACCCGCCTTGGAGGCCTTGGCGTCGGCGATGCCGGCGGCCCGGGCCCGGAGCATGGCGGCCGGGGCCACCTCCTCGAGGGTCTTGCCGCGGCGCGCGGCGACCGACTCGGGGCGCTCGAGGTCACGCAGGGCCTGGGCCGTTGCGTGCACGATGTTGATGGCGTTGGAGGATCCCAGCGACTTGCTCAGCACGTCGTGGATGCCGGCGCACTCGAGCACCGCACGCACCGGACCGCCGGCGATGACACCGGTACCGGGCGCCGCGGGGCGCAGCAGGACCACACCAGCGGCGGCCTCACCCTGCACGGGGTGCGGGATGGTGCCCTGGATGCGCGGAACCTTGAAGAAGTTCTTCTTGGCCTCCTCGACACCCTTGGCGATGGCCGCGGGAACTTCCTTGGCCTTGCCGTAGCCGACACCGACGGTGCCGTCTCCGTCACCGACGACGACGAGGGCGGTGAAGCTGAAGCGACGGCCACCCTTGACGACCTTGGAGACACGGTTGATCGTCACGACGCGCTCGACGTACTGGTTCTTGTCCTGATCGCGGTTGTCGCGACCGTCGCGGCCACCGCGGCCATCACGACGGTCTCCGCGCTCGGTGCGCTCGCCGCCTGTGGCGGGGCCTCCGACACCGCCGCCTCGACGCTGCTGTCCGGGCATCAGCTGTTCCTCATCTCAACAATTGCGTTCACGTGGTTGCTCACAGGGACAGACCGCCTTCGCGGGCGCCCTCGGCGATGGCCGCGACACGACCGTGGTACTTGTTTCCGCCACGGTCGAACACGACGGCTTCGATGCCGGCATCCTTGGCCCGAGCTGCGACGAGCTCGCCGACGCGCTTGGCCTTGGCCGTCTTGTCACCCTCGAACGCGCGCAGGTCGGCCTCCATGGTCGACGCCGACGCGACGGTCTTGCCGACCGTGTCGTCGACGACCTGGACGAAGAGGTGACGGCTCGAGCGGGACACGACGAGACGGGGCCTGGCCGTGGTACCGGCGATCTTCTTGCGGCCGCGGATCTGGCGGCGGGTACGTGCGGCGACCTTGGTCTTGCCGCGCTTGATGATCATTGCCATGGCTTACTTACCGGCCTTTCCGACCTTGCGACGGATCTGCTCGCCTGCGTAGCGAACGCCCTTGCCCTTGTACGGGTCGGGCTTGCGCAGCTTGCGGATGTTCGCCGCGACCTCACCGACGAGCTGCTTGTCGATGCCCTGCACCGAGAAGCGGGTCGGGTTCTCGACGGCGAAGTTGATGCCGGCGGGGGCTTCGATGACGACGGGGTGTGAGAATCCGAGCGAGAACTCCAGGGTGGAACCCTTGACCGCGACGCGGTAACCCGTGCCGTGGATCTCCATCTTCTTCTCGTAGCCCTCGGTGACCCCGAGAACCATGTTGTTGATGAGCGAGCGCGTCAGCCCGTGCAACGAACGCGAGTCGCGCTCGTCGTTGGGCCGGCTGACCTCGAGCGTCGCCTCAGCGCGCGCGACGGTGATCGGCTCGGGGACCATCAGGGCTAGTTCGCCCTTGGGGCCCTTGACCGTGACGGCCTGGCCGTTGACGTTGATGTCCACACCCGAGGGGATGGAGACCGGGAGTCGTCCGATTCGAGACATGTCAGTGGTCCTTACCAGACGTAGGCGAGGACTTCCCCACCCACGCCCTTCTCGTGTGCCTGACGGTCCGTGAGCAGGCCCGTCGAGGTCGACAGGATGGCAACGCCGAGCCCGCCGAGCACCTTGGGCAGGTTGGTCGACTTGGCGTAGACGCGCAGTCCGGGCTTGCTGACCCGGCGAACCCCGGCGATCGAACGCTCACGGTTGGGGCCGTACTTGAGGTCGATGGTCAGGGTCTGGCCGACGGTGGCCTCCTCGATCTTCCACGAGGCGATGTAGCCCTCGGACTGGAGGATCTCGGCGATGTTCTTCTTGAGCTTGGAGTACGGCATGGAGACGACGTCGTGGTGCGCCGAGTTGGCGTTCCGGACGCGGGTCAGCATGTCCGCAATCGGGTCTGTCATGGTCATGTGGGCTCTCCGCCCTTCCTCACCGGGGTTTCGACCTGGGCTTGCGCCAGGTGCGAGACGAGCGACGCAATGTCGTCGGGTCGCATGTGGTCGACCTACGGTGTTCGTTGCTGATTAGGAGTCAAGCAGGTGTTTCGAGGTGCTCGGCGGGCGCCGCCCCTCACGGGGCTGACCTGCCGAGCCGTGGTCTTACCAGGAGCTCTTGGTCACGCCCGGCAGCTCGCCGGCGTGGGCCATCTCGCGAAGGCAGATCCGGCAGACGCCGAACTTGCGGTACACCGAGCGCGGACGCCCGCACCGCTGGCAGCGGGTGTAGCCGCGGACCTTGAACTTCGGCTTTCGGTTCGCCTTGTTGACCAGTGCGGTCTTGGCCATGTCAGTTCTCCTTGAAGGGGAAGCCGAGCTGCTTCAGCAGCGCGCGACCCTCGTCATCGTTGGTCGCCGTGGTGACCACGGTGATGTCCATGCCACGGACCCGGTCGATGCGGTCCTGGTCGATCTCGTGGAACACCGACTGCTCGGTGAGACCGAAGGTGTAGTTGCCGCGACCGTCGAACTGCTTCGGCGAGAGGCCGCGGAAGTCGCGGATACGCGGGAGAGCGATCGACACGAGGCGGTCGAGGAACTCCCACATCCGGTCGCCGCGCAGCGTCGTGTGGGCGCCGATCGGCATCCCCTCACGCAGCTTGAACTGGGCGATCGACTTGCGAGCCTTGGTCACGACCGGCTTCTGACCGGTGATGGCCGTGAGGTCCTTGACGGCGCCCTCGATCAGCTTGCTGTCCTTGGCGGCGTCACCGACGCCCATGTTCACGACGACCTTGACGACGCCGGGAACCTGCATCGAGTTGCCGTAGGCGAACTGGTCGAGCAGGGCGGGCTTGATCTCGCTCTGGTAGCGGGCCTTGAGGCGGGGCTGGCCACCCGTCTGGGGGCTGTCAGCGGTGATGGTTTCAGTCATGCTCAGAGATCCTTGTCCGACTTGACTGCCACCCGCACGCGGGACGCCTTCTGGCGGCCGCCGCGGTCGACGGTCTCGACCCGCGTCTTGATGCGGGTCGGCTTCTTCGACTCGGGGTCGACGACGGCCACGTTGCTCACGTGGATCGCGGCCTCGGTGTGGGTCAGGCCACCGGTACGTGTGCCGCGGCTGGTGGCCCCGGCCTTGACGTGCTTGGTGACCCGGTTGATGCCCTCGACCAGCACGCGCTGGGTCTCGGGGTAGACCGCGATGACCTTGCCCTGCTTGCCGCGGTCGCCGCCGTTGCTCTGGGTGCGACCGGAGATGACCTGAACCAGGTCACCCTTCTTGATCTTCATCTTGCTGATGGACGTCTTGGCCATGTTCACAGCACCTCCGGCGCCAGCGAGATGATCTTCATGAACTTCTTCTCGCGCAGCTCACGACCCACCGGGCCGAAGATCCGGGTGCCGCGGGGGTCACCGTCGGTCTTGAGGATCACCGCTGCGTTCTCGTCGAACTTGATGTAGGAACCGTCGGCGCGGCGACGCTCCTTGACGGTCCGGACGATGACCGCCTTGACGACGTCGCCCTTCTTGACGTTGCCACCGGGGATGGCGTCCTTGACGGTGGCCACGATGGTGTCACCGATGCCGGCGTACCGACGGCCCGAACCGCCGAGAACACGGATGCAAAGGATCTCCTTCGCACCGGTGTTGTCGGCGACGCGCAGTCGCGACTCCTGCTGAATCACTGTCTAACTCCTGTCGTCGTGCCGGTTCTCTTGGTCAATCCGCGCTGAGCGCGCCTTGATCGAGAGCCTTGCCGAACTGAATGGAACGGTGTCTGTGGTGCGAGCCGGTCGGCGTCCGCGAACGGCTGGCGACTGACTCGGTCCCAGCCACACGGGTGGCTGAGGGTGACTCGTTGGGCAGAGCCCGACGAGCGTGACTACTTGGCCTTCTCGAGGATCTCGACGATGCGCCAGCGCTTGGTCGCCGACAGCGGACGGGTCTCCATGATGAGCACGCGGTCACCCACCCCGGCGTCGTTCTTCTCGTCGTGGGCCTTGACCTTGCTGGTACGACGGATGACCTTGCCGTAGAGCGGGTGCTTGACGCGGTCCTCGACCTCGACGACCACGGTCTTGTCCATCTTGTCGCTCACCACGTAACCCTGACGGGTCTTGCGGTGGTTGCGCTCACCGGCGGTCTTGACCGCTGTGTCGCTCTCGGTGGCCGTCACGGCCTGGTCCTGCTCGCTCATGCGTCAGCCTCCTCATCGGCCTTGGCCTTCTTCTTCTCGGCCTTCGCCGCCTTCTTGTCAGCCTTCTCCTCGTCCTTGGACTTGGAGGTCGCCGCTGCAGTCGCAACGGGCGAGGGCGCCGAGCCGATACCGAGCTCGCGCTCGCGCATCTCGGTGTAGATCCGGGCGATGTCCTTCTTCACGGCGCGCAGGCGGCCGTGGTTGTCCAGCTGGCCGGTGGCCGACTGGAAACGAAGGTTGAACAGCTCGGACTTGGCCTTGGTCAGCTCGTCGGCGAGCTTGAGGTCGTCAAGAGCTCGCAGCGCCTCGCTCGCGAGGTCCTTGGTTCCGACTGCCATCAGATGTCACCACCCTCACGCTGGATGAACCGGCACTTCATGGGGAGCTTGTGCATCGCGAGGCGAAGCGCCTCGCGGGCCACCGGCTCGGTCACGCCTGCCAGCTCGAACATGACGCGGCCCGGCTTGACGTTCGCCACCCACCACTCGGGTGAGCCCTTACCGGAACCCATCCGGGTCTCGGCCGGCTTCTTGGTGATCGGACGGTCGGGGTAGATGTTGATCCACACCTTGCCGCCACGCTTCATGTAACGGGTCATCGCGATACGCGCAGACTCGATCTGACGGTTGGTGACGTAGGCCGGCTCGAGAGCCTGGATGCCGTAGTCGCCGAACGCGATCGTGGTGCCGCCCTTGGCCGCACCGTGGCGGTTCGGGTGGTGCTGCTTGCGGTGCTTGACTCGACGGGGAATCAACATGGTCAGGCCTGCCCATTCTCAGCTGCGGGCGCCGCGGCCGCCGGAGCGGTCTCGGGAGCAGCTGCCTCAGTTGCCGGTGCACTCGAACCGGCGTTCTCACGCTCGCCACGACGGGCGCGGTTCGGTCGGTCGGCACCGTCACGACGCGGGCCACGCGACGGGCGCGGGGCGGCGGCCTGCTGGGCCGCGAGCTCCTTCGCCGTCATGTCGCCCTTGTAGATCCACACCTTGACGCCGATGCGGCCGAAGGTGGTGCGGGCCTCGTAGAAGCCGTAGTCGATCTGCGCACGCAGGGTGTGCAGGGGAACGCGGCCCTCACGATAGAACTCCGTGCGGCTCATCTCGGCGCCGTTGAGGCGACCGGAGACCTGCACGCGGATGCCCTTGGCTCCGGCCCGCTGGGCCGACTGCATTCCCTTGCGCATGGCGCGACGGAACGACACCCGGGCGGCCAGCTGCTCGGCGATGCCCTGGGCGACGAGCTGGCTGTCCATCTCGGGGTTCTTGACCTCGAGGATGTTCAGCTGAACCTGCTTGCCGGTGAGCTTCTCGAGCTCTCCGCGGATGCGGTCGGCCTCGGCGCCGCGGCGGCCGATGACGATGCCCGGACGCGCGGTGTGGATGTCGACGCGGACTCGGTCACGGGTGCGCTCGATCTCGACCTTGGCGATGCCGGCGCGCTCCATGCCCTTCTCCATCAGGCGACGGATCGAGACATCTTCCTTGACGTAGTCGCTGTAGCGCTGGCCGACCTTGGTCGAGTCAGCGAACCAGTGGCTCGTGTGGTCGGTGGTGATGCCCAGACGGAAGCCGTGGGGGTTGACCTTCTGACCCATCAGCGGGCTCCCTTCTTCTTCTCAGGCGAAGACACGACCACGGTGATGTGGCTCGTGCGCTTGTTGATCCGGCCGGCGCGGCCCTGGGCCCGCGGACGGAATCGCTTCATGGTGGGGCCTTCGTCGACGAAGGCCGCGGTGATCACGAGGGTGCGCTCGTCGAAGGCGACCGACTCACGGTCGGCCCGGACCCGGGCGTTCGCAATGGCGCTCTCGAGCACCTTCTGAACGGGCTCGGAGGCCGCCTGCGGGGCGAACTTGAGCACGGTGACGGCGTCGGTGGCGGCCTTGCCGCGGATCAGGTCCACGACACGGCGAGCCTTCTGCGGGCTGACGCGGACGTGCCGCGCCGAAGCCTTGGCTTCCATTGCTTCCCTGGTTTCTTGGCTGGTCTGAGACTTCATCGGGGTGGCCATCAGCGACGACGACCCTTCTTGTCGTCCTTGATGTGACCCTTGAACGTGCGCGTCGGCGCGAACTCACCGAGCTTGTGGCCGACCATCGACTCGGTGACGAACACCGGGACGTGCTTGCGGCCGTCGTGCACGGCGAACGTGTGACCGAGCATGTCCGGGCTGATGACCGAACGGCGCGACCAGGTCTTGATGACGGTCTTGGTACCCGCTTCGTTCTGCGCGTCCACCTTCTTCTGAAGGTGGTCGTCGATGAAGGGGCCCTTCTTCAGGCTACGAGGCATTCCAAAGGCTCCTTATCAGCGCTTCTTGCCAGTACGGCGGCGACGCACGATGAGCTTGTCGCTTTCCTTGTGTCCCTTGCGGGTGCGGCCTTCGGCCTGACCCCAGGGGCTGACGGGGTGACGTCCACCGGACGTCTTGCCCTCACCACCACCGTGCGGGTGGTCGACCGGGTTCATGGCCACGCCACGCACGGACGGGCGCTTGCCCTTCCAGCGCATGCGGCCGGCCTTGCCCCAGTTGATGTTGCTCTGCTCGGCGTTGCCGACCTCGCCGATGGTGGCGCGGCAGCGAACATCGACGTTGCGGATCTCGCCGGACGGCATCCGCAGCTGAGCGTAGGGACCCTCCTTGGCGACGAGCTGCACGCGGGTGCCGGCGGAGCGGGCGATCTTGGCGCCACCTCCGGGCCGAAGCTCGATGGCGTGGATGACCGTACCGACCGGGATGTTGCGCATCGGCAGCGAGTTGCCGGGCTTGATGTCGGCGCCCGGGCCGTTCTCGATGGGGTCGCCCTGCTTCATGCGGTTCGGCGCCAGGATGTAGCGCTTCTCGCCGTCGGCGTACTGCACGAGCGCGATGCGCGCCGTGCGGTTGGGGTCGTACTCGATGTGAGCGACCTTGGCGGGGACGCCGTCCTTGTCATGGCGACGGAAGTCGATGACACGGTAGGCGCGCTTGTGACCGCCACCGATGTGACGGGTCGTGATGCGACCGGCGTTGTTGCGGCCACCCGACTTCGTCAGCGGGCGAACCAGCGACTTCTCCGGGGTGGAACGCGTGATCTCGACGAAGTCTGCGACCGACGAGCCACGACGGCCCGGCGTGGTCGGCTTGTACTTTCGGATTCCCATGTTCGTTAAGTCCTTACGATTCTTCGTCGAGCTCAGGCGCCGGCACCGAAGATGTCGATCGAGCCCTCGCGGAGAGAGACGATCGCACGCTTGGTGTCCTTGCGCTTGCCGAGGCCGAAGCGGGTGCGCCGGCTCTTGCCCTTGCGGTTCAGGGTGTGCACCTTGTCGACCTTGACGTCGAAGATGGCCTCGATGGCGATCTTGATCTCGGTCTTGTTCGCGCGCGGGTCGACGATGAAGGTGTACTTGCCCTCGTCGAGCAGCCCGTACGACTTCTCCGACACGACCGGTGCGATCAGGATGTCGCGGGGGTCCTTGGTGTGGATGCTCACTTGGAGGCCTCCTTGTCGGCAGACTTGTCGATTTTGACGGGACCGGCGACGAAGGCATCCAGGGCGGCCTGGGTGAAGATCACGTCGTCGGCGCAGAGCACGTCGTAGGTGTTGAGCTGGTCGGCGAACAACACGTGCACGCTGCTCAGGTTGCGCACCGACTTCATCGAGACCTCGTCGTCGCGGGTGAGCACGACGAGCAGGTTCGGCCGCTCGGTCAACCCCGCCAGCAGGGCGCGGGCGCCCTTGATCGACGGCGCCTCCCCGGTGACGACGGACTCGACGACATGGATGCGCCCGAAGCGGGCCCGGTCGGAGAGGGCGCCGCGCAGGGCGGCAGCCTTCATCTTCTTGGGGGTGCGCTGGGAGTAGTCGCGCGGCTTGGGGCCGTGCACCACGCCACCGCCGGCGAACTGCGGTGCGCGGGTCGAGCCCTGACGGGCGCGACCGGTGCCCTTCTGGCGGTAGGGCTTGCGCCCACCACCGCGCACCTCGCCGCGGGTCTTGGTGGAGTGCGTGCCCTGACGAGCGGCGGCGAGCTGAGCCACGACCACCTGGTGGATCAGCGGCACGTTCGTCGGGACGTCGAAGAACTCGGCAGGCAGGTCCTGGGTATTGGTGGTCATGAGGTTGCACCCTTCGCAGCCGTGCGGATGAGGACGATGCCACCGCGGGGGCCGGGAACGGCACCCTTGATGAGCAGCAGGCTCTTGTCGGCGTCAACGGCGTGGATCTGGAGGTTCTGGGTGGTCTGGCGCTCGCCACCCATGCGGCCGGCCATGCGCATGCCCTTGAAGACACGGCCCGGCGTGGAGCAGCCGCCGATGGAACCCGGCTTGCGGTGGTTCTTGTGCGAACCGTGGGAGGAGGACACGCCGTGGAAGCCGTGACGCTTCATCACACCGGCGAAGCCCTTGCCCTTGGTGGTGCCGGTGGCGTCGATGCGCTGGCCGGCCGCGAACACCTCGGCGGTGACCTCCTGGCCGAGCGCGTAGTCACTGGCGTCAGCCGTGCGCAGCTCGACGAGGTGGCGGCGCGGCGTGACGCCGGCCTTCTCGAAGTGACCGGTCATCGGCTTGTTCACCTTGCGCGGGTCGATCGCCCCGAAGGCGATCTGCACGGCGGAATAGCCGTCGGTCGCGTCGGCGCGCACCTGCGTCACGACGCAGGGGCCGGCCTGGACCACGGTGACGGGCACGAGGCGGTTGTCGGCGTCCCAGACCTGGGTCATGCCGAGCTTCTGGCCGAGCACACCCTTCACGGTCTTCTGGGCAACGGAGTTCTGAGCAATGGTCGTCATGTCAACTACCGCCTCAGAGCTTGATCTCGATGTTGACGTCCGCCGGCAGGTCGAGACGCATCAACGAGTCGACAGCCTTGGGCGTCGGGTCGATGATGTCGATGAGGCGCTTGTGGGTGCGCATCTCGAAGTGCTCGCGGCTGTCCTTGTACTTGTGCGGCGACCGGATGACGACGAAGACGTTCTTCTCCGTCGGCAGGGGAACCGGGCCTACCACGGTCGCGCCAGCGCGCGTCACCGTGTCAACGATCTTCCGGGCCGAGTTGTCGATGACCTCGTGGTCATACGACTTCAACCGGATGCGGATCTTCTGTCCCGCCATCTGAGGTTACGTCTCTCTCTCGCCGTACTCGTACTGCCGGTTCCCTTGGCCCTACCGACCCCCGAGGTCGGGCGTGTCGCGCCCGCTCCGCGGTGGAAAGTTCGCACCTGAGTGCCACTTCACTGGTGGAGTGCCCGGCCGAACCGGGCTGCCTGCGCTTCCCTCGGGCCTCGAAACGAGTCCGGCGGCGGAGACATGAGTGCAAACCGCACACACAGTCTCGTAACCACAAGGGGTGGCGTGGCTGACATGGGTCAGCAACGCGCGTCAAGCAACCTGGTCAGTGTGCCAGAGGCCGTGCTCATGTATCAAATCGACGCCGAAGCCGCCCTGTTCCCCAGGGCGTCCCCAACGGCCGCCCCCTACTTGCAGGGAGCAGTCGATGAACCTCATGCGCACCCCAGGCCGCGTCATCACCGCAGCAGCCGCTGTGCTCGCCCTGAGCGGAGCCGGCGTCGCGATGGCTGCAGACGGGGCCGGTACGGCCAACCCGTTGCCTACCGGAGCCGCGAGCACGGCGAGGGGCAGCGCGCCAGCCGGGTCAACAGGCTCTCCGGCATCGACGGCATTGACGGCCGCGCTGCCTTCGGGCAGCGAGCTGAAGCTCGTGCCGGTCGCGCCGTGCCGGATGCTCGACACCCGCGTGGTGGGCGGGGTCGTGAGCAACGCCGCCCGCAACTTCTCGGCCGTGGGCGGGCTGGGAGCCCAGGGCGGCGCGAGCGGCGGATGCGGCATCCCGTCCTACGCGAAAGCGCTGGCGCTCAACGTCGGTGCCATCTCGAGCGGAGGTTCGGCCGGCTACGTGAAGGGCTACTCCTACGGCTCTGCGGTGCCGGCCGCGTCGCTCGTCAACTTCGACAAGTCCGGCGCGGTCGCGAACATGGTCACGCTCAAGATCAGGGCCGGCAACCCGTCGTTCGTGCTGCGCACCGGGGGCTCGGCCCACCTGTTCGCCGACGTGGCCGGCTACTACGTCTCCAGCCCCTACGTGGCCGTGGCTTCGAACGGGGCCGTCTACCAGAGCATCGCATCGGGGGTCGTGGGCATCGCCCGCACCGGGGTGGGCATGTACACGGTCACCTTCGACCGTGACGTGACCGGCTGTGGCGCCGCGACGAACTCGATCACCTGGGCCACCAACAACGACCCCTCCGCCAGCGTGGGCGCCGGTGGCGCCAACCAGGTCGTCGTGGGAGTGACGGACCAGGCCGGCGCGATGGTCGACTCCTACTTCACCCTCGCGCTCTCGTGCTGACCCGAGCCGGCACGCCCTGACGCCGTGCTGCCCGGAGGCCGATCCGCACCCTGCGGGTCGGCCACTGCGCGCGCCTCATCGCTGGGATGGGGGCCTCGCGCGACGTCATCCACGTCGGGGTGCGGCGCACGCCGCCGTGCCCCCCGGCAGCTGGTGACGATGCGCAGCCACCCAGGTGTAGGCCCGGGCCGCGACGCGGCTCACGCCGGGCGCCATGATGAGGTAACCGACGGGCCGCCAGCCGTAGGCGCCGTGCGTGGCCGCGCTCGCGATGGCGCGATGCCCCGAGCGGATCGAGCCGGATGCCGTCACGAACTGGGCGGCCGCCTCGCAGTCGTCGGCGCTCAGGCCGACCGACTCGAGGTCGAGCTCCTGCCACGGCCGCACCTCGTAGCGGTCGCGCCGGTCGACCCATCGCTTGGTGAACCGGGCTGTGCTCGTGCAGAACGCACAGTCGCCGTCGAAGATCAGGGTGGGGCGGGTGGTCGACCCGAGCGGGTTCACATCGTCATCATCGCACTGCGCCCACCACCGCCACCACCCGCGCGTTCGAACCTTGCTCAGCGCGCGGGAGCCAGGAAGGCCGAGAGCGCCGCGGCGTACATGGCCGGGTCGTGGGCGCCACACAGCTCGCGGGCACTGTGCATCGAGAGGGTCGCTGCGCCGAAGTCGACCGTCGTGGCGCCGGTGAGGGCGGCCGTCATCGGCCCCACGGTCGAACCACACGGCAGGTCGCTGCGAGAGACGAAGGTCTGCATGGGCACCCCCGCCTGCTCGCAGGCGAGCCGGAACGCCGCCGCGCCGATCGAGTCGGTGGCGTAACGCAGGTTGGTGTTGACCTTCAGCACGGGGCCGGCGTTCACCGCGATGTGGTGCAGGGGCTCGTGCCGGTCGGCGTAGTTGGGGTGGGTGGCATGGCCCATGTCGCCCGAGGCGATCACGGTCGCGGCCAGCGCTCGCCAGTAGTCGTCGCGGGAGCCGCCCCCCGCGGTGACGATGCGCTCGAGCACCGAGGGCAGCAAGGTCGACATGGCGCCTCGCTCGGAGGTGCTGCCGATCTCCTCATGGTCGAACAGCACGAGCACCGGCACCTGTGAGTGCCCGGCACCGTTCGACCCCGTTCCGTCGACGGCGTCGACGAGCGCCCGGGTGCCGGCGTACGAGGTCGCGAGGTTGTCGAGACGCGGGGCCGCGATCAGCTCACGACGGCGACCGATGCGGGCCGACGGCTGCACCGGGTGGGTCATGACGTCGCTGAAGAGCACGTCCTCGCGGTCGACACCCACCTGCTCGGCGAGGTAGCCGGTGATGTCACCCGGCTCGTCGCCAACCCCCCAGATCGGCTCCATGTGCTGCTGCTTGTTCAAGCTGAGCCCGTCGTTCTGGCTACGGTCGAGGTGGATGGCGAGCTGAGCGACCCGAAGCAGCGGCTGCCGGTCGTGGAACAGCCGGGTGGCGACCCCGTTGACGCCGTCGGCAGCTCGCACGGCGACCCGCCCCGCGAGGCCGAGGTCTCGGTCGAGCCAGGAGTTGAGAATGAGGCCCCCGTAGGGCTCGACGGCGAGCATCTGCCAGCCGGCGCGGGCGTGGTCGGTGTGCGGCTTGAGCCGCAGGTTGGGGCTGTCGGTGTGGGCGCCGACGACCCGGAACCCGGCTTCCGGGCCTGCGCCGCTGCCGTGGGCGCCGCGGGTGTCCCAGGCGATGAGGGAGCCGCCGCGCGCCAGGTAGTGCGCACCGGGCTCGGTCGGGAACGCGTCGGTCTCACGCACCTGCTTGAAGCCTGCCGTCGAGAGCAGCCGAGCCGACTGCTCACAGGCGTGGAAGGGCGTCGGCGAGGAGTCGACGTAGTCGATCAGAGCCTGGGCTTCGGTGTCGGTGTCGAGCGAGTGCGCCATGCTTCCCGACCCTATCCGGCCGCTGCAGACTCGGCCGTCGCCAGTTCGGACTTCCACACCCGGAACGACTCCTCCGAACGACCACGTCGCCAGTAGCCCGAGATCGACGCGTCAGCACGCGGCACTCCGCGCTCCGTGAGCAGGTAGGGCCGAATGCCGTGCATGACCGCACGGGCTTCGCCGTGGACGAAGGCCTGCACCCGCCCGGGGCGCCACGGCAGCGCGCGCACGGCGTCGACGAGGGTGGGCGACCCAGCGACGGCGTCGTCGCCCACCGTCTCTTCGGCGCTCGCGGCGTAGACCCAGCTGACCTCCATGCCGGCCGGAGCGCGAAGGTCGATCTCGTGCTCGCGACCCGGCACCTCGACGACGACGTACCCCACGGCAGTCGCCCCGAGGGCCGCCACCGCAGCCGCCACCGCGGGGAGGGCCGACTGGTCGCCGACGAGCAGGTGCCAGGCAGCAGACGGGTCGGGGGCGTAGCCGCCCCCGGGGCCACGAGCGGCCAGCGTCTCCCCCGGCGTCGCTCGCGCCGCCCAGGGACCGGCCACACCCTCGTCGCCGTGAACGACGAAGTCGATCGCGACGGTGCCGGCCTCGACGTCGGGGTCGATGGCCGTGTAGGTGCGCAGAACTGGCGCCTCGCCGCCCTCGAAGACCAGCTTGACGTAGCGGTCGGTCGCGGTGCTGCCGGCGAAGGCACTGAGGTCGTCGCTGCGGAAATGGACGCGCACCAACCCAGGGCTGAGCGCCTCGGTGGAGGTGACGGTCAAGGCGGTGGTGCTGGGCACGATGGGTTCTCTCGGTCGGTCGTCGCCACCGGAAGGGCGGCTGTCTTAGGTAAGCCTAACCCGCAGCGGGCCCACCGAGGTGGTGCGGCCCTGCCGAGGACTCGTCGCGAAGGGCACACCGGAGCGGCCGAAGGGAGGACGATGCGTACATGGATGCCGCTGCGCGACGTGGTCACGTCGCTGCCCTGTTCGACCAGCTCGCGGCCGGCTACGACCAGGGCGGTGTGCCGTGGTTCATCCCGATCGGTGCGCGCCTGGTCGAGCTGACCCGCCCTCGCCCCGGCGACCGCGCCATCGACATCGGCTCCGGTCGAGGCGCCGCGAGCTTCGCACTGCTCGAGGCCGTCGGCCCCCGGGGCCACGTGAGCGCCGTCGACCTGTCACCGGCCATGGTCGAACGGCTGCGGGCGGAGGCTGCCGATCGCGGGATCACCCACCTCGAGGTGCAGGTCGGGGAGGCCTCCCCTGACCGCCTGGCGGCAGCATCGTTCGACGTGGGCACGGCATCCCTCGTGCTCTTCTTCGACCCCGAGCCCGAGCGCACCTTCGCCCGCTGGCTGTCCCTGCTGCGACCCGGTGGGCGCATCGGGCTCAGCACCTTCGGCCCGACCGATGCGGCGTGGACGGCAGCCGAAGCGGTGCTGCTGCGGTACGCGCCACCCGCGCTGCTCGACGCCCGCACGTCGGGACGAGTCGGACCCTTCGCGAGCACCACCTCCATGTCGGCCCTGTTCCACCGTGCCGGGGCGCTCGAGGTCGACAGCCACGACGAGCCTCTCGAGGTGGTGCTGCCTGATGCCCTGGCCTGGCGATCCTGGACGATGACGCTCGGTCTTCGCCAGCTCTGGGAAGCCGTACCCCCCGGCGACCTGCCCGACGTTCTCAACGACGTCGAGACGGCCCTCGAGGCCGACCGCGGCGACGACGGCCTGCTCCACCTGACCCAACAGGTGCGCTACACCACCGGCTCCGCTCCCTGACCTCGCAGGCTTGGGATTGGCAGGCGGCAGGGGTGCAAGCGGCAGGGCCCGCCCCGCCGAAGCGGAACGGGCCCTGCCGATGAAGCTGGTGCTGCCGGTTCAGCGTCAGATCACTTGAGGATCTTGGTGACCCGGCCGGCGCCGACCGTGCGTCCACCCTCACGGATGGCGAACTTCAGGCCGTCTTCCATGGCGATGGGCTGGATCAGCTCGACGATCATGTCGGTGTTGTCACCGGGCATGACCATCTCGGTGCCCTCGGGCAGGTGTACGACACCCGTGACGTCCGTGGTGCGGAAGTAGAACTGCGGACGGTAGTTGTCGTAGAACGGCGTGTGACGGCCACCCTCGTCCTTGGACAGGATGTAGACCTGAGCCTCGAAGTCGGTGTGCGGCGTGATCGAGCCCGGCTTGCAGATGACCTGCCCGCGCTCGACGTCCTCGCGCTTGGTGCCACGAAGCAGCAGACCGACGTTCTCGCCCGCCCGACCCTCGTCGAGCAGCTTGCGGAACATCTCGACACCGGTGACGGTGGTCTTGGCCGGCGGACCGGTGTGGATGCCGACGATCTCGACCTCCTCGTTGACCTTGAGGATGCCGCGCTCGATGCGACCGGTGACGACGGTGCCACGACCGGTGATCGTGAACACGTCCTCGACGGGCATGAGGAACGGCTTGTCGATGTCGCGCTCGGGCGTCGGGATGGCCGTGTCGACGGCGTCCATGAGGTCGAGAACCGACTTGCCCCACTCGGCGTCACCCTCGAGCGCCTTCAGCGCCGACACCTTGACGACCGGGAGGTCATCGCCGGGGTACTCGTAGTTCGAGAGCAGCTCACGAACCTCCATCTCGACGAGCTCGAGGATCTCCTCGTCGTCGACCATGTCGGCCTTGTTGAGCGCCACGACGATGAACGGGACACCGACCTGCTTCGCGAGCAGGACGTGCTCCTTCGTCTGCGGCATCGGGCCGTCGGTGGCGGCGACGACGAGAATCGCACCGTCCATCTGGGCCGCACCCGTGATCATGTTCTTGACGTAGTCGGCGTGACCGGGGCAGTCGACGTGCGCGTAGTGACGACCCTCGGTCTGGTACTCGATGTGCGCGATCGAGATCGTGATGCCTCGCTGGCGCTCCTCGGGAGCCTTGTCGATGTCCTCGAACGCGAACTGGGGGTTCAGGTCGGGGTACTTGTCGTGCAGAACCTTGGAAATCGCAGCCGTCAGCGTCGTCTTACCGTGGTCAATGTGACCAATGGTGCCGATGTTGACGTGCGGCTTGGTCCGCTCGAACTTTGCCTTCGCCACTGTGGTCCTCCTCAGGACTATCTTGTGTTACGCCGCAGACCTCTTGGTTGGACGGGGCGCTGGTGGATGTGTTTCTCGGTAAGTCGGTGAAGAGCCTACGGGATGTCCCGTAGTCACTCGCCCCGGGTTTTCTTGATGATCTCCTCGGCGACAGCCTTGGGGACCTCGGCGTAGGAGTGGAACTCCATCGAGTAGTTGGCGCGACCCTGGGTCTTCGACCGCAGGTCACCGACGTACCCGAACATCTCCGACAGCGGGACGATGCCCTTGATGACCTTGGCTCCGCTGATGTCCTCCATGGCCTGGATCTGGCCACGACGGGAGTTGATGTCGCCGATGACCTCGCCCATGTAGTCCTCGGGCGTGCGCACCTCGACGGCCATCATCGGCTCGAGCAGCACGGGGTCGGCCAGACGCACGGCCTCCTTGAGCGCCATCGAGCCGGCGATCTTGAACGCCATCTCCGAGGAGTCGACGTCGTGGTAGCCACCGTCGACGAGGGTCGCCTTGATACCCACGAGCTGGTAGCCGGCGAGCACGCCGTACTGCATGGCGTCCTGGATGCCGGCGTCGACCGACGGGATGTACTCGCGCGGCACCCGGCCACCGGTGACACCGTTGACGAACTCGTACATCGAGCCGTCCTCGGTCTCGCCGAGCGGCTCGAGGCTGACCTGGATCTTGGCGTACTGGCCCGACCCACCCGTCTGCTTCTTGTGGGTGTAGTCGTACTTGAGCACCGGGCGCCGAATGGTCTCGCGGTAGGCCACCTGGGGCTTGCCGACGTTGGCCTCGACCTTGAACTCGCGCTTCATGCGGTCGACCAGGATGTCGAGGTGCAGCTCGCCCATACCGGCGATGATGGTCTGGCCGGTGTCGTCGTCGTGGTGCACCTGGAAGGTGGGGTCCTCGGCCGACAGCTTCTGGATGGCCATGCCCAGCTTCTCCTGGTCACCCTTGGTCTTGGGCTCGATGGCGACCTGGATGACGGGGTCGGGGAAGGTCATCGACTCGAGCACGATCTGCTCGTTGATGTCCGAGAGGGTGTCGCCGGTCGTGGTGTCCTTCAGACCGATGGCCGCGTAGATGTGGCCGGCCATGGCCTCCTCGACCGGGTTCTCCTTATTGGCGTGCATCTGGAAGAGCTTCCCGATGCGCTCCTTGCGGCCCTTGGTCGAGTTGATCACGCTCGTACCCGAGCTGATGTGCCCCGAGTAGACGCGGATGAAGGTGAGCGTGCCGAAGAAGGGGTGCGTCGCGACCTTGAACGCGAGGGCCGAGAACGGCGCCTCCGTGCTGGGGGCACGCGTCAGCTCGACCTCCTCGTTGCCCGGCTTGTGACCGATCATCGGGGGAACGTCGAGCGGCGACGGCAGGTAGTCGACGACGGCATCCAGCATCGGCTGCACACCGCGGTTCTTGAACGCCGAACCACAGAAGACCGGGTAGAGATCGGAGTTCACGGTGAGCTTGCGGATGCCGGCCTTGATCTCGTCCTCGGTCAGCTCCTCGCCGGCGAGGTACTTCTCCATGAGGTCGTCATCGGCCTCGGCGACGCGCTCGACCATGGCCGTGCGGTACTCCTCGGCCTTGGCCTGCAGGTTCGCCGGGATCGACTGGATCTCGTACTTGGCGCCCATGCTGACGTCACCCTTGGAGTCGCCCTCCCACACGAGGGCGCGCATGTAGACGAGGTCGACGACGCCGACGAAGTCGTTCTCGGCCCCGATCGGAAGCTGCATCACCAGGGGTTCGGCGCCGAGGCGCTCCTTGATGGTGTCTACGGTGAAGTAGAAGTCGGCGCCGAGCTTGTCCATCTTGTTGACGAAGCAGATGCGCGGCACGTCGTACTTGTCGGCCTGGCGCCACACCGTCTCGGACTGCGGCTCGACGCCTTCCTTGCCGTCGAAGACGGCGACGGCGCCGTCGAGCACGCGAAGCGAACGCTCCACCTCGACGGTGAAGTCGACGTGCCCGGGGGTGTCGATGATGTTGATCTGGGTGCCCTCCCAGAAGGAGGTGACGGCGGCGGAGGTGATCGTGATGCCGCGTTCCTTCTCCTGCTCCATCCAGTCCGTCGTCGACGCACCGTCGTGGGTCTCGCCGATCTTGTGGTTGACACCGGTGTAGAAGAGGATGCGCTCCGTCACCGTGGTCTTGCCGGCGTCGATGTGCGCCATGATGCCGATGTTGCGCACCTTGTTGAGGTCCGTCAGGACGTCGAGTGCCACGTCAGGTTTCTCGTCTCATTCGTCGTGAAGTCAAAACTGTGGGGCCCGGCCTCCGAGACAACGTCACGGGGCGGGCAGTTCCGGTGCGGATGCCGCTGTGCTGGCGGGTGGTGGCCGGCTCAGCGGCATCCGACGCAGATCGATGGTGCCGGACTACCAGCGGTAGTGCGCGAAGGCCTTGTTCGACTCGGCCATCTTGTGGGTGTCCTCACGGCGCTTGACCGCGGCACCGAGGCCGTTGCTCGCGTCGAGGATCTCGTTCATGAGGCGCTCGGTCATCGTCTTCTCACGGCGCTGCCGTGAGTAGCCGACCAACCAGCGCAGGGCCAGCGTCGTGGAGCGGTTCGGCTTGACCTCGATCGGCACCTGGTAGGTGGCGCCACCGACGCGGCGGCTCTTGACCTCCATGGCCGGCTTGACGTTGTCGAGCCCACGCTTGAGCGTGGCGACGGGGTCGGTGCCGGTCTTGGCGCGAACGCCCTCGAGTGCGCCGTAGACGATCGTCTCGGCGATCGACTTCTTGCCGTCGAGGAGGATCTTGTTGACGAGCTGGGTCACGAGCGGGCTGGCGTAGACGGGGTCGACGACGAGCACGCGCTTCGGAGCGGGTCCTTTACGAGGCATCAGCTCTTCTCCTTCTTCGCGCCGTAGAGGCTGCGAGCCTGCTTGCGGTTCTTGACGCCCTGAGTGTCGAGGGTGCCGCGAACGATCTTGTAACGCACACCGGGAAGGTCCTTCACCCGGCCGCCACGCACGAGCACGATCGAGTGCTCCTGCAGGTTGTGGCCGACACCCGGGATGTAGGCCGTGACCTCGATACCGCTCGAGAGGCGCACGCGGGCCACCTTGCGAAGGGCAGAGTTCGGCTTCTTGGGGGTGGTGGTGTAGACGCGGGTGCACACGCCGCGACGCTGGGGCGAGCCCTTGAGCGCCGGGGTCTTGGCCTTGTTGGCCTTGTCCTGGCGGCCCTTTCGGACCAGCTGGTTGATGGTAGGCAACCTGGTTTCTCCGTACGTTTGCTGGTGGTCTGCCGGCCCGATGGCCGACTCCTTGTTCATTTCGCCCACCCCCGAGGTCGGGCGTGTCACATGATGTGACCTGCCGTGGTCGGTGGGTGCGCGGTGCTCTCCCCCGCATTCTCCGCGCCCTCGGTCGAAAACGATCGAGGGCGTGGATTGCCCGGCAAGAGGTGTGCTCTGGCAACTCGTGGTGCTCCGGCGGGGGAACCGCAGGAACAGGGCACAGGAGCCGTCATCGCGCATGCTGAGGACGCGCCTCAGACACAGTGTTCAAGCGTACCGGGGCGCGCTGTCCCTACCAAATCGGTGCAGGAACGCCGTCTCCGCCACGCCATCTCCCCGACGCCATTCCCCCGACACCAGCGTGCCGGCGTCATCTCCGCCAGGCGAACGCGGGGGGCTGGGGGGCTGGGGGTCAGCCCAGGCGCCAGTCTCCCGCGTACATGTGCAGCACCGGGAGGCCGAGGGCCTCACGGGCCTTGGACGCCCAGTCGGTGTGGAAGGTGTCCTCGACCGCATGCGGCTCGGTGACGACCACGACCTCTCGGGCGCCGAGCCTCGCGACCTCCTCGACGAGCGTCGGCATGGGGTCGTCGGCGGTGATCTCGCCGGTGGCGGCGACGTCGTGGGCCGCGAACTCACGCAGGGTGGTGCTGAGCGCGGTCTCGGCGTCGGCATGCGCCTCGGTGCCGTCGACGGGCCGTAGCGAGTCGAGGGCCTCTCGCATCTCGAAGAGGCTGAGGTGGTCGAGGAAGCTGGAGAGCACGTTGCGGTCGGTGTCGGCCGGCACCAGCACGCGGTAGGTGGCGCCCTCCTCCAGGTGCATGGCCACGATCTTGTCGACGTCGACGGCCTTGAGCGCCTCTTCGGTCAGCACGATGACGGTCGGCGCCGCGTCGCTGCCGTGCTCCGGCGACGCAGCGTCGGACCGCTGCGGCCGGCCCCGATCGTCGCGGTGAGAGGCGCCGGTCTCGGAAGAGGTGGAGATGGGAGTGCTGTCCGTGGGCTCGACGCCGGGCTCGCTCATGCGCGCCAGCCTAGACCGCAACACTCCCGGCACAAGAAACGCACGGGCGCAGCACCGGCAGCCGCGGCGGCCCGAACGAGCGGGCTACGACGGCTACGCCGTGCGGGTGACCTCGGCGCGCACCGAGCTGACCGACTGCTCACCGACTGCTCAGCGGCCCGGGGACCGCCACCCGGCCAGCAGCACGCCGAGGCGGTCCTCGACCGGGCGGGGCGAGGAGCGTGAGTAGCTGCTGATCGTCGCGAACACGTACGGCCGGCCGTCAGCCCCGGTGACGTAGCCGGCGAGCGAGGTGACTCCGGTGAGGTCGCCGTTCTTCGCGCGCAGGTTGTTCGTGGCCCGGGTGCCGCGCATCCGGCTGGCGAGCGTGCCGCCGGTCCACCGAACCGGGTCGGCCCCGGCCACCGGCAGGGCGGCCTTGAACGTCGGGAACCAGGACTCGGTCTGCACCCGGTGCACGAGCTGCACCATCTGCAAGGTGGTGAGGCGGTCGCTGCGCGAGAGCCCGGAGCCGTCGACGAGGTTCATCCCCGTGGTCACGATGCCGTAGCGCGCCGTGTTGGCCTTGATCAGCGCCGTGCCGTCAGCCCAGTTGCCGGCACGGCCGGCGCGGGTACCGAGGGTCTTCGTGATCACCTCGGCATGCCCGTTGTTCGACAGCTTGAGGAACGGCACGAGCAGCTGTCCCAAGGTCATCGACGACCTCGTGGTGTAGAGCACCGTGCCGGCGGTCTTGCTCAGCGTTCCGACTCCCCCGTCGACACGGATGCCGGCCTTGACGAGCTGCGCACGCAGTACCGTAGCCGCGAGCTGGCCCGGGTCGTTCACCGTGACCCAGCGCTTGCCGCTCGCCGCACCGCGGGGCACCGTGCCGCTCAGCGTGATGGTGTTGCTCCCGCTCGAACGGGTGACCGTGACCGACGACGAGCCCGTCGACGACGTCGTGGCGTTGTTGACCAGCCGCACGTACGAGGCGGCACTGGCCGGCGTCACACTGACGCGGGCCCGCGAGCCGGTCGTGGCGCCGGGTGAGTAGCCGATGACGACGGTGCCGGCGTCGTAGTCGGTATCGGGCGAGAGCGTCAGCGCCGAGACCTGAGCGGCGTAGTACGACGAGGCGTAGCTGGTGCTCCAGCCCGGGTTGTAGCGCACGTTGTCGAAGAACGAGGTGTCAGCCATAACGCTCCCGGCGATACGGGTCACACCCTTGGCCTTGTACGACGCGGCCACAGCGGCGAGGTCGCGCTCCATCAGGGTGGGGTCTCCGTAGCCCTTGAGGTAGAGGTTGCCGGGCACCACGCCCCCGGCGCGCATCGGCCAGGTCCACGTCTCGGTCTTCCACCGGTAGCCCGAGCCGAGGTAGTGCAGGCCGGCAGCCGCCGTGAAGAGCTTGGTCGTGGAGGCCGGCACGAGCGCGACCGTCGGGTTGCGCAGGTAGATGCCGTGACCGTCGACCCCGTCGGCCACGATCGTGCTCACGGTCGTGCCGGATGCCGTGACGAGCGGGTCGGCCATGACGGCGGTGATCTGAGCCTTGACCGGGTCGTCGACCGAGGCGGCCGCGGCCGGCAGGGTGAGCGGGGCAAGCGGGGCAAGGAGCCCCGAGAGGGCGAGTACCACGGTGGGAAGGATCAGTACGACACGGCGGTTCACGGCGGGACTCCTCAGGTCGGGGCCCGCTCGCCCGGCGTCGAGGAGGTCACCTGGCGACACCCTAGCCCCAGTTTGACCGAAATGTCCGTCGGGCTGTCGGCGCAGACACGAGGCCGGTACCAGCGGTCAAACCCTGCGGCAGCAGGTCGGTCAGGGCCACCCGCGAGAACGGCGCTGGGCCCGGCCCGCGCGTGATGCGCGAACCGGGCCCAGCGGCATCCGAACGGATGCTGGCGGTCGACCGGTCAGAACTGGTCGAGCCCCAGTGCCTCGTCGTCGAGACGGATGGCCTCGCCGCTGCCCGTGCCGAAACCTGCGTAGTCGTAGGCGTCGTAGTTGGGCAGGGAGTACATCGCGGCCTTGGCCTCTTCGGTCGGCTCCACCTTCACGTTGCGGTAGCGGGGCAGGCCCGTACCGGCGGGGATGAGCTTTCCGAGGATGACGTTCTCCTTGAGGCCGAGCAGCGGGTCGCTCTTGGCCTCCATGGCCGCCTGCGTGAGCACCCGGGTGGTCTCCTGGAAGGAGGCCGCCGAGAGCCACGACTCGGTGGCGAGCGAGGCCTTCGTGATGCCCATGAGCTCGGGACGACCGGCAGCCGGACGCCCACCCTCAGCCATGACCCTGCGGTTCTCGTCCTCGAACCGGCCACGTTCGGCCAGCTCACCGGGCAGCAGGTCGGCGTCGCCGGCCTCGATGATCGTCACGCGACGCAGCATCTGCCGCACGATGACCTCGATGTGCTTGTCGTGGATCGACACACCCTGCTGGCGGTACACGCGCTGCACCTCGTCGACCAGGTGCGTCTGCGCGGCCCGGGGGCCGAGAATGCGCAGCACCTGCTTCGGGTCGATGGCGCCCTGCACCAGCTTCTCGCCGACCGTGACGTGGTCACCGTCGGTGATCAGCAGGCGCGAACGCTTGCTGACCGGGTAGGCGTGCTGCTCGGAGCCGTCGTCGGGCGTGAGCAGCACCCGGCGCGCCTTGTCGGTGTCCTCGATCTCGACACGGCCGGTGGCCTCGGCGATGGGAGCGACACCCTTGGGCGTGCGGGCCTCGAACAGCTCGACGACGCGGGGCAGACCCTGCGTGATGTCGTCGGCCGCCGCGGCGCCACCGGTGTGGAAGGTACGCATGGTCAGCTGCGTGCCGGGCTCACCGATCGACTGGGCCGCGATGATGCCGACGGCCTCGCCGATGTCGACGAGCTTGCCCGTCGCGAGCGACCGCCCGTAGCAGAGGGCACACGTGCCGACCTTGGAGTCGCAGGTGAGCACCGAACGGATGCGCACCTCGTCGACGCCGGCCGCGTAGAGCGCGTCGATGACGACGTCTCCAAGGTCGATGCCGGCCACCGCGAGCGTCTGGCCGTCGACGACGACGTCCTCCGCCAGCGTGCGAGCGTAGATCGAGGCCTCGACGACCTCGTTCAGGCTGCGCGTTCCGGTGAGCTCGTTCGTCGAGGAGATCGGCAGCTTGAGCCCACGGTCGGTACCGCAGTCGTCCTCACGGATGATGACGTCCTGGCTCACGTCGACGAGACGACGGGTGAGGTAACCCGAGTCGGCCGTACGCAGCGCCGTGTCGGCCAGCCCCTTGCGGGCACCGTGCGTCGAGATGAAGAACTCGAGCACCGTGAGGCCTTCACGGAAGTTCGCCTTGATCGGGCGCGGGATGATCTCGCCCTTCGGGTTGGCCATCAGGCCACGCATGCCGGCGATCTGACGGATCTGGAACCAGTTACCACCAGCGCCCGAGCTGACCATCCGGTAGATGGGGTTCGTACGCGGGAAGTTGTGCTCCATCTCCTTGGCGACCTGGTTGCTCGCCTGGGTCCAGATCTCGACGAGCTCCTGGCGACGCTCGTCGTCGGTGATCAGACCGCGTTCGTACTGGGTCTGAACCTTGGCCGCCTTGGTCTCGTAGCCCTCGAGGATGTCCGTCTTGTTGTCCGGCGTGATGACGTCGGAGATCGCGACGGTGCAGCCCGAGCGGGTCGACCAGTGGAAACCGGCCTCCTTGAGGGCGTCGAGGGAGGCCGCGACCTGAACCTTGGAGTAGCGCTCGGCGAGGTCGTTGACGATGCCCGACAGGGTCTTGCGGTCGACGGGCGTGTTGATGAACGGGTAGTCCACCGGCAGGGTCTCGTTGAACAGCGCGCGACCCAGGGTCGACTCGATGGTCAGGCTCGAGACGAGGCCCTCGGCGTTGGCCTCGACACCCTCGGGCAGCTCGAAGCCGGCCGGGGGAACGGTGTCCACGAGGCGCAGCTTGATCGCCGACCCGAGCAGGATCTCGCCGTGGTCGAAGGCCATCCGGGCCTCGGCCGGGCTGCTGAACGCCCGGCCGGCGCCGATGCCGCCGCCGTCGACGGCGTCGGTCATGTGGAAGATGCCGGTGATCATGTCCTGGGTGGGCATGGTCACGGGGCGACCGTCGGCCGGCTTGAGGATGTTGTTGCTGCTGAGCATGAGGATGCGGGCCTCGGCCTGCGCCTCCGCGGACAGCGGCACGTGCACGGCCATCTGGTCACCGTCGAAGTCGGCGTTGAAGGCCGAGCAGACGAGCGGGTGGATCTGGATGGCCTTGCCCTCGACGAGCTGCGGCTCGAACGCCTGGATCCCCAGTCGGTGCAGGGTCGGTGCCCGGTTGAGCAGCACGGGGTGCTCGTTGATGACCTCTTCGAGCACGTCCCACACCTGGGGCCGCTGGCGTTCGACCATGCGCTTGGCCGACTTGATGTTCTGCGCGTGGTCGAGGTCGACCAGACGCTTCATCACGAACGGCTTGAACAGCTCGAGTGCCATCTGCTTGGGCAGACCGCACTGGTGCAGCTTCAGCTGCGGGCCGACGACGATGACCGAACGGCCGGAGTAGTCGACGCGCTTGCCGAGCAGGTTCTGGCGGAACCGGCCCTGCTTGCCCTTGAGCATGTCGGACAGCGACTTCAGCGGTCGGTTGCCGGGGCCCGTGACGGGGCGGCCACGACGACCGTTGTCGAAGAGGCTGTCGACGGCCTCCTGCAGCATCCGCTTCTCGTTGTTGACGATGATCTCGGGTGCACCGAGGTCGAGCAGTCGCTTGAGGCGGTTGTTGCGGTTGATGACCCGGCGGTAGAGGTCGTTGAGGTCAGAGGTCGCGAACCGGCCACCGTCGAGCTGCACCATCGGGCGCAGGTCCGGCGGGATCACCGGGATGGCGTCGAGCACCATGCCGGTCGGGTGGTTCGTCGTCGTCTGGAACGCGTTGACGACCTTGAGGCGCTTGATGGCGCGGGTCTTCTTCTGGCCCTTGCCGGTGGCGATGATCTCCTGGAGGGAGTCGGCCTCGGCGTCGAGGTCGAAGCTCTCGAGGCGCTTCTGGATCGCCGCGGCGCCCATGCCGCCCTCGAAGTAGAGACCGAAGCGGTCACGCATCTCGCGGTAGAGGATCTCATCGCCCTCGAGGTCTTGGACCTTGAGGTTCTTGAACCGGTCCCAGACCTGCTCGAGACGCTCGACCAGCTGGTCGGCGCGCTTGCGGATGTTGTTCATCTCGCGCTCGGCCTGGTCACGCACCTTGCGCTTGGCGTCGGCCTTGGCCCCCTCGGCCTCGAGCTCGGCGACGTTGCGCTCGAGCGTCTGGGCCCGGGCCTCGACGTCGGCGTCGCGCTTGTTCTCGATCTCCTTCTTCTCGACCTGGATCTGCGCCTCGAGCGAGGGCAGGTCGGCGTGACGCTGGTCGTCGTCGACGGAGGTGATCATGTAGGCCGCGAAGTAGATGACCTTCTCGAGGTCCTTCGGGGCGAGGTCGAGCAGGTAGCCCAAGCGTGAGGGGACACCCTTGAAGTACCAGATGTGGGTGACGGGGGCGGCGAGCTCGATGTGGCCCATCCGCTCGCGACGCACTTTGGCGCGGGTTACCTCGACGCCGCAGCGCTCGCAGATGATGCCCTTGAAGCGAACACGCTTGTACTTGCCGCAGTTGCACTCCCAGTCGCGGGTGGGCCCGAAGATGCGCTCGCAGAACAGGCCCTCCTTCTCCGGCTTGAGGGTGCGGTAGTTGATGGTCTCGGGCTTCTTGACCTCGCCGTGGCTCCACTGGCGGATGGACTCCGCGGTGGCGAGGCCGATGCGAAGCTCGTCGAAGAAGTTGACGTCGAGCACGTGGTTCCTTCTCTCGTAACGCTTGCTAGGTACTGCTGTGACGGTGGGGGTCCGGCCGGTCGACCACGGGGGCGGGGATGCCGCTGAGCGGGCTCAGCGGCATCCCGACCGCTTGTCGTGGTGGCTGGGTCAGACCTCTTCGACGCTGGACGGCTCGCGCCGGCTCAGGTCGATGCCGAGCTCCTCCGCAGCGCGGAAGACCTCCTCGTCGGATTCCTTCATCTCGATCGTCGTGCCGTCGCTCGAGAGCACCTCGACGTTGAGGCACAGCGACTGCATCTCCTTGAGAAGCACCTTGAACGACTCGGGGATACCGGAGTCGGGGATGTTCTCGCCCTTGACGATCGCCTCGTAGACCTTGACGCGTCCGGGGACGTCGTCGGACTTGATCGTCAGCAGCTCCTGCAGCGTGTAGGCCGCGCCGTACGCCTCGAGGGCCCAGACCTCCATCTCACCGAAGCGCTGGCCACCGAACTGGGCCTTACCGCCGAGCGGCTGCTGGGTGATCATCGAGTACGGGCCGGTCGAACGAGCGTGGATCTTGTCGTCGACCAGGTGGTGGAGCTTGAGGATGTACATGTAGCCGACGGCCACCGGCTCGGGGAACGGCTCGCCGGAGCGGCCGTCGAAGAGGCGGGTCTTGCCGGAGGCGTCGATGAGGCGCACGTCGTCGCGCGTCTTCAGGGTCGAGTCGAGCAGACCCGTCACGACGTCTTCGGACGCTCCGTCGAACACCGGGGTGGCCACCCGCGAGCCGGGCGGCGCCTCGTGCGCGTCGACCGGGATCTGGTTGGCCCACTCGGGGTTGCCCTCGATCTTCCACCCACGGCTGGCGGCCCAGCCGAGGTGCAGCTCGAGAATCTGCCCGAGGTTCATCCGGCGAGGCACGCCGTGCGGGTTGAGCACGACGTCGACGGCGGTGCCGTCTTCCAGGAACGGCATGTCCTCGATCGGCAGGATCTTGGAGATGACACCCTTGTTGCCGTGCCGGCCGGCGAGCTTGTCACCGTCGGTGATCTTGCGCTTGTTGGCGACGTAGACCCGCACGAGCTGGTTGACGCCGGGAGGCAGGTCATCGCCCTCGTCGGCCCGGAACTCCTTGACGCCGATGACCGTGCCGGTCTCGCCGTGGGGAACCTTGAGGCTCGTGTCGCGCACCTCGCGCGCCTTCTCACCGAAGATGGCGCGCAGCAGGCGCTCCTCGGGCGTCAGCTCGGTCTCGCCCTTGGGCGTGACCTTGCCGACGAGCAGGTCGCCGTCACGAACCTCGGCGCCGACGCGGATGATGCCGCGCTCGTCGAGGTCGGCCAGCACCTCCTCGGAGACGTTGGGGATGTCGCGGGTGATCTCCTCGGGCCCGAGCTTGGTGTCGCGGGCGTCGACCTCGTGCTCCTCGATGTGGATCGAGGAGAGGACGTCGTCCTGCACCAGACGCTGGCTGAGGATGATCGCGTCCTCGTAGTTGTGGCCCTCCCACGACATGAACGCCACGAGCAGGTTGCGCCCGAGCGCCATCTCGCCACCGTCGGTCGCGGGACCGTCGGCGATGACGCCACCGGCCTCGAGACGGTCACCCTCGTTGACGAGGACGACCTGGTTGTAGCTCGTGCCCTGGTTGGAGCGGCTGAACTTGGCGATGCGGTAGGTCTGGTATGTGCCGTCGTCGTTGGCCACGGTGACCAGGTCGGCCGAGACCTCCTGCACGACGCCCGCCTTGTCGGCGCGCACGACGTCACCCGAGTCGAGAGCGGCACGGAACTCCATGCCGGTACCGACCAGGGGGGCCTCGCTCTTGACGAGCGGGACCGCCTGACGCTGCATGTTGGCGCCCATGAGCGCACGGTTGGCATCGTCGTGCTCCAGGAACGGGATCATCGCGGTCGCGGCCGAGACCATCTGGCGCGGCGAGACGTCCATGTAGTCGACGTCGTCACCCGGGATGAGCTCGACCTCGCCACCCTTGGTGCGAACCAGCACGCGGTCCTCGGTGAAGTTGTTCTCGAGGTCGAGCGGGGCGTTGGCCTGCGCGACGACGAAACGGTCCTCCTCGTCGGCCGAGAGGTAGTCGACCTCGTCGGAGACGTGCCCGCCCGAGACCTTGCGGTAGGGCGTCTCGATGAAACCGAACGCGTTGATCCGCGCGTAGCTGGCGAGCGAGCCGATCAGACCGATGTTCGGGCCTTCAGGCGTCTCGATCGGGCACATGCGGCCGTAGTGGCTGTGGTGGACGTCGCGGACCTCCATCTGGGCACGGTCGCGGGAGATTCCACCCGGGCCGAGAGCAGACAGCCGACGCTTGTGCGTCAGCCCCGCGAGCGGGTTGTTCTGGTCCATGAACTGCGAGAGCTGCGAGGTTCCGAAGAACTCCTTGATCGAGGCCACCACGGGGCGGATGTTGATCAGGGTCTGCGGGGTGATCGCCTCGACGTCCTGCGTCGTCATGCGCTCACGCACGACACGTTCCATGCGGGACAGACCGGTGCGCACCTGGTTCTGGATCAGCTCACCGACCGAACGGAGGCGGCGGTTGCCGAAGTGGTCGATGTCATCGACCTCGACGCGCACGTCGATGACCTCACCGTTCTTCACGCCGTCCATCGAGGTCTGGCCGTCGTGCAGGGCGACGATGAACTTGATCGTCGCGACGATGTCGTCGATCGCGAGGGTCGAGTCGTTGATCGGTGCGTCGAGCCCGAGCTTCTTGTTCACCTTGTAGCGACCGACCTTGGCGAGGTCGTAGCGCTTGGGGTTGAAGTAGAGGTTGTCGAGCAGGTTCTGCGCGGCTTCCTTGGTGGGCGGTTCGCCCGGGCGCAGCTTGCGGTAGATGTCGATCAGCGCGTCGTCCTGGTTCTGGACGTGGTCCTTCTCGAGCGTCAGGCGCATCGAGTCGAACTGGCCGAACTCCTCGAGGATCTGCGCCTCGGTCCAGCCGAGGGCCTTGAGCAGCACGGTGACCGACTGCTTGCGCTTGCGGTCGACGCGCACGCCGACCATGTCGCGCTTGTCGATCTCGAACTCGAGCCACGCACCGCGGCTCGGGATGATCTTGCTGGTGTAGATGTCCTTGTCGGACGTCTTGTCGGGCGTGCGCTCGAAGTAGACGCCCGGGCTGCGGACCAGCTGGGAGACGACGACACGCTCGGTGCCGTTGATGATGAAGGTGCCCCGCTCGGTCATGAGGGGGAAGTCGCCCATGAACACCGTCTGGCTCTTGATCTCACCAGTGGTGTTGTTCATGAACTCGGCGGTGACGAACAGGGGCGCGTCGTAGGTCTGGTCGCGCTCCTTGCAGGACTCGATCGTCTTGCGCGTCTCCTCGAAGCGGTGATCGCGGAACGAGAGCGACATCGAGCCGCTGAAGTCCTCGATCGGGGAGATCTCCTCGAAGATCTCCTCCAGCCCGGAGCGGTCGGGGACGTCAGTGCGCCCCTGCGCCTTGGCCGCGGCGACGCGGCCTTGCCAGCGCTCGTTGCCGAGGAGCCAGTCGAAGCTCTCCGTCTGGAGAGCAAGGAGGTCTGGGACCTCCAGGGGTTCGCGAATCTTCGCGAAGGACAGACGTCCCGAAGGGGTCTGTGCGGTGGACATGTTCGTCGCAGTACGCGCGGCAGCCAAGGAGGGTCCTTCCACGGGCCTTTTTCTCGAATCTTCGTCGTCGCGCCACAAATGGCCTCACTCGCGGGTTCTCAGGGCCTGGGGAGATGCCGGATGGCATGCCGGAACGGCTTGCTGTGGCGCGAGGGAGACATAGGCAGCGCAAGGGCCTAGCCTAGCCCTTCAGGGCAGGAGTGTCCAGCCGGGTCAAGAAGCGGAGTTCCCACCGACAGGCGAGACCTGCGACGCTCCCCGGACCGGGGGTTCCCGAGGGAACGCGATGACTATCGCCCTCTGCAGGGCCTTCCGTCAAGACCCTGGGCTTGTCCGGCGCGTCGCCACGCGGGAAACCCGTCGGAAATCGACCGGATGCAGGGGGCGCTGGCCCCCGGGACACGCGCGGGCGCCGGTCGCTTCTGCCACGCTGCCGCAGGCTCCCGCCCTACGATGACCGCACGAGCCCGAGCTCGGGCCTCGACCGACGAAGGGAACCGAGATGTCAGACCCGAACCCTCCGGAGCAGGGGTCCTTCGGCCAGCCTGCCGGAGGCACCCCGCCTCAGCCCCCCCAGCAGTCCCAGCAGCCGAGCACTCCCCCACTGCCGCCGACGCCCCCGAGCTCGCAGGGGCCGGACACCCAGCGGATGCCGTCCTCCGGCGCCACCACGCCCCCCGCTCCGCCGGCCGGCGGCTCAGGCGGCTCAGGTGGCTCTCCTTCTCCGACGACGGCCAACGTGCAGGCCGCGGTGCAGAGCGTCGCGAGTGACAGCAGCGGCTTCATCTCCGCCCTCTTCGACTTCACCTTCACCCGGTTCGTCACCCCGATGCTGGTGCGGTTCGTCTACCTGCTGGCCACGGTGGCGCTGGTCGCCAGCTGGCTGGCCTTCGTCATCACCGCGTTCATCACCAATGTGGGCCTGGGCCTGTTCGCGCTCATCATCGGCCCGATCATCCTGATCATCTACCTGGCCATCATCCGCATGACCCTCGAGTTCTACCTCTCCGTCGTGCGGATGAGCGAGGACATCCACCGGCGGCTGCCCCAGGGCTGACCGCCGACACGGGCCCAGAGGGTCCAGAGGGCCCCGAGGTCCCAGAAGACCACCGCGCGGTTCCCGACGCGGCGGTCAGAGCGCCGGTTGCTGTTGGGTGATGCAGTGGATGCCGCCGCCGCGCTCGAAGAGGGGGCGCGCGTCGACGCCGACGACCTGGCGGCCCGGATAGGCCTGCGCCAGCATCTGCAGCGCCGGCTCGTCGTTCGCGTCGCCGAACGTGCACGCGATGACGCCGTCGTTGACGACGAGGTGGTTGAGATAGCTCCAGTCGACCAGCCCCTGCGCGTCGGTCACGGTGCGCGGCGCCGGCACCCCGATCACCTCGAACCGCGCGCCTCGGGCGTCGCGGGCCTGCTCGAGCAGCTCACGCAGCTGCCGCGACACGGCATGGTCGGGGTGGGCCGGATCGCGCTGGTCGTGCAGCAGCAGAACCCCCGGCGCCGGGAGCGTCGCCACGATGTCGACGTGCCCTCGGGTGCCGAACTGGTCGTAGTCGCGGGTGAGACCACGCGGCAGCCACACGAACGCAGTCGCACCGATGGTGCGCGTCAGCTCGGCCTCGACGTCGGCCCGGGACAGGCCTGGGTTGCGACCCGGGTCGAGCTGCACCGTCTCGGTGAGCAGCACCGTGCCGATCCCGTCGACGTGGATGCCGCCGCCCTCGTTCACCAGGGGTGAGGAGACCCTCTCGGCCCCGGCCACCCCCGCGACGAAAGAGCCGATGCGCGCATCGTGCTCCCAGCTGGCCCAGGACTGGGCCCCCCAGCCGTTGAACACCCAGTCGACGGCGCCGAGCCTTCGCTCACCCGGATCGCTGCTCACCACGAAGGTCGGGCCGATGTCTCGCATCCAGGCATCATCGAGCGGGGCCACCACCAGCTCGATGTCGGAGCCCAGCCACGACCGGGCCATCGCGAGGTCTCCCGCGGACACGACCATGCGCACCGGCTCGAACTGTGCGACAGCTTTCGCCACGGCCGCCCAGGTGGTGCGGGCCTGGTCGGCCTCCTCCGTCGTGTCTCCGAGCGTGTAGCCGGTGGTCGGCCAGGCCATCCAGGTGCACTCGTGCGGCTCGGTCTCGGCCGGCATCCGCCATGCCGTGGCCGTGGCCGGGTCCGCCTTCGGACGACTGGTCGGATCAGTGGTCGGACCGGTCACGGCGAGACCTGGCGGCGGTGCTCGTCTCGGATCGGGTCGGCAAGCGCGGCGTACGAGTCGGGCCGACGTGTCGAGAGGAACGGAAAGAGCGTCAGCCAGTCGTCGCGCTGCGCCAGGTCGAGGTCGGCGACGAGCACCGCGGAGGCGTCGCGCGGGGCCTGAACGAGGATGCGACCGTAGGGGTCGGCGATGAAAGAGCTGCCGTAGAAGGTGATCAGGCCCTCAGTGCCGTAGCGGTTCGGTACCACCATGAACAGCCCGTTGGCGATGCCGTTGCCGACGATCACCTGCTGCCAGAGCGGCTGCGTGTCGAAGTCGGGGTGGTCGGGTTCGGAGCCGATGGCCGTCGGGTAGCAGAGCACCTGAGCCCCGCCGAGTGAGTAGAGACGGGCCACCTCGGGGAACCACTCGTCCCAGCAGGTCGGCAGCCCCAAGCGGATGGTCGGGTCGTCAAGCGTGACAACGGGATACGCGTCATCTGCGGGGCCGGGGCGAAAGTACTTGTCTTCGAAGTAGCCCTCCGTCACAGGGATGTGGGTCTTGCGCGTGCGAGCGACGATCTCACCCGTCGGGGCGATGACGACCGCAGTGTTGAAACCGAGCCCGTCGCCCTCCTCGGCCGCCTCGTAGAGCGAGGCGTGCACGAACACCCCGAAGTCGCGGGCCGCGGCGCGCGCGAAGGCCACCGTCGGGCCAGAGTCGAGGTCTTCGGCCAGCTCGCTGGGGACTCCGTCGGGGAGGGTGTCGGCCGGGTAGCGCGACAGGGTCAGCTCGGGCAGGAACACGATCGAGGCCCCCGCCTCGGCCGCCTGGCGGATGCCGTCGCGCAGGGTCGTCACGAGGACGGCAGCATCCTCGTCCCAGGCGTGCTGCACGAGGGCGACGCGCACCGGGGCGGCTTGGGCCTGCGCGACGCGCGCCAGCGACGGGGGGACGGCCTGGGACTGGATGAGTTCCACAGCCCGCAGTATGCCGGACCCGGCCCGCCTCGCACGAGGGGGCCGCTGCTGCCCGACGCTAGTGGCGGTAGTCGACGTCGGTGTTGACGGCGCTGCCCTCGACCCGCAGGGTGAGCGCCTTGACGGCGTGGTTCGCGGGTAGCTCGTTCAGCGCCGCAAGCACCCCGTTCAGGCGTTCGAAGGTGTCGGGGGTGGGCACGGGCGGCTGCCCGTCGGCGTTGCCCGACAGCCCGGTCACCCGGTGCTGCTCGTCGAGGGTCAGCGTGGCCGTGATGTTCTCGACATGGGCTCCGCGCTGCTCGGCGATGCCGTCTCGCAGCGTTCGCGCCGCCTCCTGCGACACCTGTCCCATCACGATCATGGGCGGTGGCCCGTCTTCGGCGAGCTCACCCGGCTCGATGCCGCCGTCACCGATCTCGGTCGACGGGCTGTCGGAGCCGGTAGCGGTACCGGCCGCGTCGGCGGGCCCGGTTCCGGTGCCTGCGGGACCGGCCGCGCCCGCGTCGGCGGGCCCGGTTCCGGTGCCTGCGGCGTTGCTCACGCCTACGTCACCCGTGCCGAACGCACTGCTTGCCTCCTCGGGGGTGACGCCATCAGGACGGCCGGCCGTGTCGGCCGGTGCGGTGACGCGGTGCCCCTCGCTGACCGAGCCCACCGCGGCGAACTCGATCTTCGTGAACTCGACCACCTCGTCACGCGCCAGCGAGTTGTCGATGACGTAGGCCAGGTTCACCGGCAGGTCGCTCATCCCGGGATGCAGCTGCTGCCCGACGAACCGAGCGCAGAGCAGCAACGCGTGCACGCGCACCATGGGTCGTCCGCGACGGTCCTCGGTGCGCTGGTCCGCCTCCAGCCGCCCCATGTCGAACGACTCCCCCGGGTAGAAGTGCAGCGGCCGCTCGAGCACCATGACCGAGTAGTCGGGGCGGTCGGGCCCGGGAAGCAGCTTGTAGAGCTCGCCGTTGATCGGCAGCTGCCACTCGAGCTCGGGAGGGGCCCCATCGAGGCCCGTGATCGCGACCTTCGGGCCGTACCGGCCCATCTCGGGGAGGGCAGCACCCTCACCGAGGTCGCTCGTCTCCTCGTTCTCGGGCAACGCCGGTACTGCCAGCTGCGGATCGCCTGACGAGGGCTTCTTGTTGCGCGACAACCATGCCATTGCCCCAACGTACCCAAACCCGCTCGGCCGAACTGCAGCGGATCGCGCCGCCCGATGCGTCATGGTGGTGACAGGGGGTGAGGTGTGGAGGCGACGTTCGAGGCGTTCGTCCGGGCTCGAGGCCCCGCGTTGCTGCGCTACGCCCACCTGCTCTGCGGTGACGCCGGTCGGGCGGAGGACCTCGTGCAGGACGCGCTCGTCAAGGTCTACCGACGCTGGGGACCCGACATCGCAGCACCCTCGGCCTACACCCGTCGCGCCATCACGAACGAGTACCTGAGCTGGCGACGACGACTGACCAACCGCGAGGTTCCGACGCAGCTGCCCGAGCCCGCGACGCGCAGCCACACCGACGCGATCGCCGAGCGGGATGCCGTATGGCGCGTGCTTGCGGGCCTCCCCCGTCGCCAGCGGGTGGTCATCGTGCTCCGTTACTACGAGGCCCTCCCCGACCGTGAGATCGCCGACCTGCTCGGCCTGGCCGAAGGCAGCGTGCGCAGCCTGGCCGCCCGGGCCTTCGCGACGCTGCGAGCGCACCCCGAGCTGCGCGACGCAGCATCCGTCGACCGAGCCAGCAGAGCGGAGCCATCGCCATGACCGCATCCACCCCTCCCGGCGAACCAGGCGATGTGAGCGACCTCGAGCGACTCGTTCGCGACGCGCTCGAGCACGAGGCCTCGCGGGCACCGCTGGGGTCGCGGCTCGTCGACGCCGTCTCCGAGCGCACCGACGGGTCGGGTCGCCGCCGGTTCTGGCTCCGGTCGCCCGGTCTGCGGCGTCCCCTGGTGCTTGCCGCGGCAGTGTTTGCGCTCGCAGCGGTCGTGGTCGGCGTTGCGCTGCTCTTGGGTCGGGCGGCGTCTGGCCTGCTACCGGCTGGGGGCTCGGTATCGGCCGAGGCCACCTCGGTGTCCCCCCTCACGTCCAGGGTCGACCTCGTCGGCTCCGGCCGGTGTGCCGGGCTGGCTCTGCAGGTCGAGCAACCCGGCGGCGCGGCCGGCGGCGCGAACCCGCTGGTGACCTGGGTGCGCCCCGGGGCAGACAACCGGCTCACCGTCGACGGCAACGACCTGCGCTACCTCCACGCCGAGGGCCCGTGCGTCGACCGGCTCTCCTACGACATCGTGAGCCTCGACGGGCCGTCGGGCCTGCAGGGCGCGAACGGCACCGTCGGCCAGCGGTTCAACGACGAGGAGGGCATCGGCCTGCTGGTCTCGGCCTCGGCCACGAAGGCCCGCGCACGCATCGACGTCAGACTGACCTGCCCCGGCGGTGACGGCTGCGCAGCCCCAGACACTGCGGTCGCCTCGATCGTCGTCTCGGTCGTGCCACCGTTCCTCGACGGCGAGACCTCGGCGCCCACGGCGCTGCCGACTGTGACGACGTCGATCCTGGCGACATCCGGGTCCGAGACGTTCACCGACAGCGTCGTCGCACCGGGCGCCGCAGCCGGCACCGGCGGGCCGGTTCCCACCACGACGGTGACCCTGACCGCCACCCCGTCCCCCTGACCATCCTGCGCGTCCACTGCTCGACCCACTGCTCGACCCAGTCCTTGCCCCACTGCGCGGTCGGCTGCCCCACCCGCTGCCCGACCACCGCCGCAGTCGCGGCGACGTGGTTACGGTGGTGACGTGACGACAACGAGCACGACCGCTCCCGACCTGGCCACCCTCGAGGGCGACCTCTCCCCCGGCGCCTTGGCCACCGACCCCGACGTCGTGGAGAAGTACCGCCGGGACTGGACCGCGTCTGAGGCTGCGGGGGTTCCGCTGGGCGTGGTCCGGGCCCGTGACGTGGCCGACGTGCAGGTGACCATGCGCTGGGCGGCCGCACACGGCATCCCGATCGTGCCGCGCGGTGCCGGCAGCGGTCTGTCGGGCGGCTCGTGCGCCGTCGACGGGTGCATCGTGCTCAGCCTGGAGCGAATGCGAACGGTCGAGATCGACCGCGGCACCCGCACCGCTGTGGTGGAGCCCGGCGCCCTCAACGTGGAGGTGAAGAAGGCCGCAGCAGAGCACGGTCTCTGGTACCCGCCCGACCCGTCGTCGTTCGAGATCTGCTCGATCGGCGGAAACGTCGCGACCAACGCCGGTGGCCTCTGCTGCGTGAAGTACGGCGTGACGACCGACTACGTGCTCGGCCTCGACGTGGTGCTCGCCGACGGAACCTTCGTTCGGCTCGGCGGACAACGCATCAAGGACGTCGCCGGGCTCTCCCTGCTCAAGCTCTTCGTCGGCAGCGAAGGCACCCTCGGCATCGTCACGCGAGCGGTGCTGCGGCTCGTGCCGCCCCAACCGCCCGCAGCGACCCTCGTCGCGACCTTCCCCACGGTCGAGGCGGCCGCGAACTCCGTGGTCGCCATCGGAGCGGTGCTGCGCGCTTCAATGATGGAGCTGATGGACGCCGCGGCGATCAACGCCGTCGAGGACTACGTCACGATGGGGCTCGACCGCAGCGCTGGGGCGATGCTGATCGCCCAGTCCGATGCCCCCGGCGCCGCTCGAAGCGAGGAGATCGCCCTGATGCAGCGTGAGTGCGAGGCCCACGGCGCCAAAGAGTGCTTCGTCACCGACGACCCGGCGGAGGGCGAGCAGTTCGCGGCCGCTCGTCGAGCGGCGTTCCCGGCCATCGAACGACGCGGAGCAATGATGCTCGAGGACGTCGGGGTGCCGGTGCCGCTGCTGCCGCAGCTGCTGGGCGGTATCGCCGACATCGCCGCACGGCACCGCGTCGAGATCCCCGTCGTGGCACACGCGGGCGACGGCAACACGCACCCGATCGTGATCTACCCGGCCGGCGACGCCGAGGCCCAGGCCCGGGCCGCCCTGGCCTTCGACGAGGTGATGGCGATCGCGATCCGGCTCGGGGGCACGATCACTGGCGAGCACGGGATCGGCCGGCTCAAACGGGCCGCCCTGCCCGCCCAGCTCGGGCCCGAGGTGATGGCGCTGACCCATCGCATCAAGGCGGCCCTCGACCCGCAGGGCATCCTCAACCCCGGAGCCGGCTTCTGACCCGACCCGGCCACCGGGTCGGGCCCGTGTGCGTCTGACCGTGCCAGCACCCGGATCACCGCACACGCTGGGCAGAACGCCGAAGGCGAGGCCGACCGATGGTCGACCCCGCCTTCGCGGTGGTGCGCGGTGGTGCTGGGTGCTGCTGAAGGTCCCGGCTCAGCCGGGACCGTTCACTTGAGCTCGACGGAGGCGCCGGCGGCCTCGAGCTGGTCCTTGGCCTTGTCGGCCGCAGCCTTGTCGACCTTCTCGAGAACGGGCTTGGGGGCGCCGTCGACGAGGTCCTTGGCCTCCTTGAGACCCAGGCTCGTGAGGGACCGGACCTCCTTGATGACCTGGATCTTCTTCTCGCCCGCGGCGAGCAGCACGACGTCGAACTCGGTCTGCTCCTCGACCTCTTCGGCGGCAGCGCCGGCGCCACCGGCAGCGGCGACCGCGACGGGCGCGGCGGCGGTGACCTCGAAGGTCTCCTCGAACTGCTTCACGAACTCAGAGAGCTCGATCAGGGTCATCTCCTTGAAAGCGTCAAGGAGCTCTACGGTGCTGAGCTTGGCCATGATGGCTTCCTTCCTGTTACTTGCCGTGAGTGGCTGGTTGATGAATCGAACGAACGCCGGTGGGCGTCAGCTCTCGTCGCCACCCTCGGCGACGTCGGTGGGTGCAGCTGACGACACAGAAGCTGCCTCGGCAGCCGGGGCTGCGTCGACGGTGTCGTCAGAAGCGGGCGTCTCGTCGGCGGCGGCTGCCTCCGGCTCGGCGGTGGTGTTTCCACCCTGCGCCTCGACCTTCGCGCGCAGAGCGTCGACCACACGGGCCGTCTGCGCGAGGGGTGCGGCGAAGAGGTAGACGGCCTTGGTGAGGGAGCCCTTCATGGCGCCCGCCAGCTTGGCCAGCAGAACCTCGCGGGACTCGAGGTCCGCGAGCTTGGTGATCTCCTCGGCGGTCAGCGGGTTGCCGTCGAGGACGCCAGCCTTGATCACGAGGAGGGGGTTTGCCTTGGCGAAGTCACGCAGGCCCTTGGCCGCCTCGACCGGGTCACCGGTGACGAAGGCGATCGCGGTCGGGCCCTGGAGATGGCCGTCGAACGCCGTGACGCCCGCTTCCCTGGCCGCGATCTCGGTGAGCGTGTTCTTGACCACGGCGTAGGTGGCGTGTTCCCGGAGCGTGCTGCGCAGCTGCGAGAGCTGGGCCACGGTCAGACCGCGGTACTCGGTGAGAACGGCCGCACCGGACTCACGGAACTTGTCCGTGATCTCGGCAATGGCTGCCGTCTTCTCAGAGTTGGCCATCTGGGCCTCCTTCCCTGCTTGGCGCCGCCGGGTGAGGGTCCTCCACGAGAAGAGCCCCGGCGCAGGGCGCTCGGGGCTCGGCGGCATCCGATCGGATGCCGTAGAAGCTTGAGTGTCCTGCGCTGGCTGCCCGCTCGAGGCGGGACCTTCGGGAGGGGCGTGGAGCCCACGTCCTCCAACCGGCGGTCATTGGTCAGGTGTGACAGTACGCGGTGGTGCGGCACGCCACCAAATCGAGCCGGACCCGCTGCGGTGTGGTGCTCGCGTTCGCCCACCCACTCCCCTAGCGTAGGGGCCATGCCCGGAGCAGAGCACCGCCACGCCCCCGTGGGTTCCACGACCGTGCTGGCGCGGCGACGAGCCCTGGCCGTGGCCGCCGTGGCTGCCTGCCTGGCGGCCGACGTGATCGGCGTCGCTGCCGCGGCCAACCGCGACGACGGAGCGAGCGCAGGTGTCTTCACCTCCATCGCGGCAGTCGCCTTCAACGCGGGTACTGCCTCCCCGAGCTCCTCGGCTTCCCCGGCTTCGGTCGACGGCGCTGCCTCCGAGAGCTCGGCCGACGGCGGCGAGACGGTCTCGAGGCCCGCGAAGAAACCGACCCCTGCACCGGCCCCCGCGAGCGCTCCCAAGGTCGTCCAGCGCGGCACCGGCACCTTCACCGTGGTGGCGGTGCCGACCGGAGCGGTCAAGCAGGTTCCCACCAAGGGTCGAGAGGTCAGCTACACGGTGGAGACCGAGGGTGGCCTCGGCGTCGATGCCACTGACTACGCCTCGGCCGTCGTGGCCAACCTCACCGACCCCCGCGGCTGGCAGAGCCGCGACAAGGTCCGCTTCGTCAACGTCTCGCCCGCGCAGGCCGCCGCCGGCACCAAGCCTGACCTGCGCATCACCCTGGCCAGCCCCGACACCACCGACCGGCTCTGTGCCCCCCTCGAGACGCGCGGCCAGGTGAGCTGCCACAACGGCATCCGGGTGGTGCTCAACGCGCGCCGCTGGTTGCTCGGCGCCGACGCCTACGGCAAGGACGTCGCGTCCTACCGCATCTACCTCGTCAACCACGAGGTCGGTCACGGGATCGGGCACGGCCACCTGCAGTGCGCCGGCAAGGGCAAGCCCGCCCCGGTGATGATGCAACAGACCTACGGGCTCGACGGGTGCACTGCGTGGCCCTGGCCCACCACCAAGCCGGCCTGAGTCGGCCCGTGAGCGATCAGCGGCGCAGCATGACCACCCGGTGCCTGACGGCCGCGACGACAGGTGTCGTGATCGCGCTGGCGGCCGGCTGTTCCTCCCCGTCGCTGCGCGCCGCCGAGGCGAGCACCGCGTACGAGCCGGTGCTGCGCGAGGTCGCCGACGCCGCGACGACGGCCACGAAGGCGCAGTGGGTCGAGTCGTCGGCCGGAGGTGTCCAGGCCGTCGGCGACGGTTGCACCTGGTTCTCGCGAACGCTCACCTCGCAGACCGACCTGTCCAACCCGCCCCAGTGGGGCCCCGTCGTCTCCGCCACCGAAGAGGCCCTGCGCAAGCACGGGTTCGCGTCGGCCACCTCCTCCGAGCTCAAGGGCGGCTACACCGGGGTCGAGTCCGGCGACGAGCGGGGCGCGCGGCTGACCATCTCGGCCAAGGGCAGCACGACGCTGCGCATCACCGTGCCGGTCAGCGACGGGTGCTGACCTCACCCTGAGCCCGCGGGTCTTCGGCGCCGGGCCCTCGCGCGCTCAGTCGGCCGGACCGACCGGCTCCCACGCCAGGTCGACCGACTCGCGCCCGTCAGCAGACGACCGCCGATGCACGCCGGTGACGGTGATCGACCCTTCCCCGGGCACGACCACCGTCTGGCCCTGGGCCAGGTCGACGATCTGCTGGTGGTCGGGGCTGCGCAGCGACAGCCGAACGGTCAGCACGCCCTTCTTGACGCCCGCGCGCATGACCCCGACGCGAACCCTCCCGAAGTGTGGCTGGCTCCCCTGGCCGGCGGTGAGGTTCTCCATCAGCCGTCCTTTCCCGACACGCTGTAGGTGCTGTCGAAGTTTTCCTTGTACTGCTTCTCGGTGAGCCAGATGTCGCCCACCTTCTGGGTGTCGTCGTCCTTGAGATAGCCGCCGTCGGGCCCCCACGGGTTGACGAGGTGGATCATCCGCTGCCCGTCGTGCTCGGCCACCTGGTCGACCATGTAGGCGTGGTTCGGCACGATGCGGTGGTCATCGACCTCGTCCTCCCAGAACCAGAAGGCGTCGTCGTCCTCGGTGCCCACCGCCATCAGCCGGCCGTCCTTGAGGTTGCTCTCGATGTCGTCGAAGCTCGACTCACCGCCGCTGTGGGTCTCCCGGCCGGTGATGGCCGCGAACGCGTCGTCGGAGTTGCCGCCGTCGATGTCGCTGTACTCTCCGCCCCGCAACGAGGCCATCGCCTTCTCGTAGATCGAGGCGTAGTTGGGCTGACCGTCGGGATCGCGGGCTCCGTTCTCGATGACGGAGGCGTCGACCGTGACCTGCACGGCTTCTCCGTCGTCGTAGAGGGTCACGGTGTAGGTGCCGGCCGAGTCGTCGTAGGTCACGTGGTCGCGGATGAACTGCGGGTCGTCGCGGGCGATCGGACCGAGGGCGGCCAGCAGCCAGCAGTCGCCGATCTGGCCCTGCTCGATGTCGGTCATCTCGAGGTCGCCATCGGCCATCGAGATGGCGCCGATCTTCTCGTACGGGCCGAGGTCGCTGTCGCCGGTGGGGTTGACCGGGTTGCGGTCGCCGCCGTGGCCGGAGCCGTTCCCGGCACCGCTTCCCGGGTTGGCCTCGAACGGGGAGCCGCCGCCCTGGCTGGTCTCATGCTGAGCCCGGGCGTTGCGCCGCAGCGCGAGCGCCATGGAGTCGAAGGTGCTCAGACAGCCCGCCAGCCCGGCGTCGGCGTTCGGCCACGAGCCGACGAAGGCGTCGAGGTCACCGCCTCCCCACTGGCCCCGCAGGTCTCGCACCGCCTGGCTTGCGTGGCTCCGCACAGCATCGAGCTCGCGCGAGTAGCCACTGATCCGCTCGGCGCTCGCCAGCAACGCCACGGGATCGGCGCCCTTGCGGTAGATGGCCAAGCCGAACCCCTCCCCTCGATGCCGGAACGGCCAGACTAGATGCGGCGTATCCCGATGGCCATGGGGAGCACTCCCCTGCCCCACCGGTTCGAGGTGTTTCCTCGCGGCGCGGTGCGGCCCCTTACCTCGAACCCGCGCCCGACGTGACGTTCTCGAGCACCACCGCCAGGCCCTGCCCGACCCCGATGCAGATGGCGGCCACCCCCCACCGCCCGCCGCTGCGCTCGAGGCTGCGGGTGAGGGTGGCGATGACGCGCCCACCCGAGGCGCCGAGCGGGTGACCGATCGCGATGGCTCCCCCGTGCCGGTTGACGATGTCGGGGTCCACGGGCCACGCGCCGAGGCACGCCAGCGACTGGGCCGCGAAGGCCTCGTTGAGCTCGACGGCCGAGACATCACTCCACCGGATGCCGGCCCGCTCGAGAGCGCGGTTCGCCGCCTCGACCGGGGCGTAGCCGAAGTGCTGCGGGTCGAGGGCGCTGGCCCCCCTTCCGGCGATGCGTGCCAAGGGTTCCCGACCGATCCGATCACCCGCAGCTGCGCTGCCGAGCAGCACCGCAGACGCACCGTCGTTGAGGGGCGAGGCGTTCCCGGCTGTGACCGTGCCGCCGGACTCCGCCGCCCGGAAGACGGCCTTCAACCCGGCCAGCCGTTCGGGCGTGGTGTCGGGGCGGATCGACTCGTCGCGCGCGAGATCGACCCCCGGCACAGCGACCACAAGATCGTCGTAGAAGCCATCGGCCCAGGCCCGGTCGGCGAGCACGTGCGACCGGGCCGCGAAGGCGTCCTGGCTCTCACGGGTGATGCCGTGGCGCTCTCGCAGCTGTTCGGTCGCCTCACCGAGCGAGACGGTCCACTCCTGCGGCATCGCCGGGTTGACGAGGCGCCAACCGAGGGTCGTCGACACGAGCGTCAGGTCGACTGCAGGGTAGGGGCGCTCGGTCTTGGGCAGCACCCACGGGGCCCTCGACATCGACTCCACTCCGCCGGCCAGCACGACGTCGGCGTCTCCGGTCGCGATCTGTCGAGAGCCAACCATGACGGCGTCGAGGCTCGACCCGCAGAGCCGGTTCACCGTGCTGCCCGGCACCGAGGTCGGCAGCCCGGCCAGCAGGGTGGCCATCCGCGCGACGTTGCGGTTCTCCTCACCGGCGCCGTTGGCGTTGCCGAACACGACCTCGTCGATACCGGCGCCCGCCTCTGCCGCGAGTCCCGGTGCCCGGGCGACGATGGCCCGCACCACGTGGGCGGCCAGGTCGTCGGGCCGCACCCCGGCGAGGGCGCCGCCGAACCGTCCGAAGGGTGTGCGGATGCCGTCGTAGACGAACGCTTCATGCATGGGGTGTCTCCTGCCTCAGGGCCGGCCGGCGTGCGCTCCGAGCCTAGAACCGCACACAAGGATGCCGCTGGGCGGGCTCGATGGCCCGTCCAGCGGCATCCTGGTGCCTCGACTCGAGGACGGTGTCAGGCCCGGTCAGCGGAAGGGCCGCACCACCATCGCCGAACCGCCACCCCGACGGGTCGTCTCTGCAGCAGCCAGCAGCACCTTGCCGTAGCTGCGGATCGCCGTGACGGCCCCGATCTCGTTGGGGGTGCCGGCCGAGGCCAGCTGGTGCCCGAGAGCGGTCAGCCCCGCGCCGACCGCGGTACCGAGGATCTCGGGCTCGGCGCTCTCACTCGAGCCGTTGCGTGACGACAGCCGCGGCGCCGCGATCGCGTCGACCAGGGCCAGGTCGCGGTCGACATAGCCGAGGATGGTCTGGCTCACCGAGGTGATGATCGTCGAGCCACCGGGCGAACCCACCGCGAGGTAGGGCTTGCCGTTCTTCAGGATGATCGTCGGGCTCATCGACGAGCGCGGTCGCTTGCCCGAGCCCGGGAGGTTCGGGTCGGGCACGCCGGGCGTCAACGGGGTGAAGTTGAAGTCGGTGAGCTCGTTGTTGAGCAGGAAGCCGTAGCCGGGAACCGTGATGCCCGACCCACCGGTCTGCTCGATGGTCAGGGTGTAGGAGGCGACGTTGCCCCACTTGTCGGCCGTCGTCAGGTGGGTGGTGGACTTGCCTTCGTAGGGCTCCCGCTGACCGACGCCCGTCGCGTCGCAACCGCCGTATGTGCCGTCAGGGGATCCGAACGCGATCGGCCTGGCCTGAGTTGAGGTGGGGCTGAAGCCGCAGGCCCGCTGCTTGGCGAACTTCGGGTTGGTCAGCGCCTTGACCGGCACGCCCTCGACGTCGCCGACATAGCGGTTGCGGTCGGCGAACGCGGTGGCGGAGGCCTCCGAGAAGCGGTGCAGGTAGTCGACCTCGCTCAGCTTGCTGGTGGCGACCCCGGTCTTGTTCTCGTAGGCCTTCATCAGGTTGAGGATCTCGGCGATGGCGATGCCACCCGAGCTCGGCACCGGCATCCCGTAGACGTCGAGGCCCTTGTAGCTCGAGGCGATCGGCGCCCGGTTCGGGGCCGTGTACTTGCGCAGGTCGGCGCGGGTGACCTGACCGCCCATGACGGTGACGCCGGGAGCCGTGTGCGGCTTGCGGGCCTCGGCGACGATCGCGTTGCCGAGCCGGCCGTCGTAGACCGACGTGACACCCTGGTTCGCCAGCACCTGGTAAGCCCTCGAGAGGTCGGGGTTGCGGAACACGCTGCCGACCGCCGGCGCATCCCCGTTGCGCAGGAAGACACGTGCTGTCGCCGGGAACATCGAGAACCGCTCCGCGTTGGCCGTCGTCTGGTCGGCGAAGGTCTGGTCGACGACGAAGCCGGTGCGGGCCAGCTTCTCGGCGGGGGCGAGCACCTGCTTGAACGACATCTTCCCGTGCTGGCGCACCGCGTTGGCCCAGAGGGCCGGCGTGCCGGGCACCCCGATCGACAGGCCCGAGCTGACGACGGTTCCGAAGCTCATCGGGGTGCCGTCAGGGTTGGTGAAGGTCTTGTCGGTGAAGGTCTTCGGGGCCGTCTCTCGACCATCGATGGTCGAGACCTTCTTGGTCTTGGCGTCGTAGTAGACGAGGAAGCCACCGCCGCCGATGCCGGCGCTGTAGGGCTCGGTGACGCCGAGGGCCGCCGCGGTGGCGACCGCGGCATCGGCCGCGGTGCCTCCGTCACGCAGCACGTCGATGCCGACCTGGGAGGCATCCCGGTCGACGGACGACACTGCGCCACCCCAACCGGTCATGACCGGTTCCTTGGGCATCTGCTGGGTTGCGCCACGGGCCGCGTCGGAGGCCACGACCGCGCCGGCCGCCGTGGGGCGGGCCTGAGCCGCCGGGTTGACCAGGGCCACCGGGAGGGCGACGGTGGCGACCCCCGCGGCCACTCGCAGGGCCAAGCCGGTGCGTCTGGGTCGTGCTGCTGGGAAAGTGCTGTGTCCGCTCATCCTCGGACCGTAGCGGTGCCTCGGCGCGGCTGCCACCCCAGAGACGACCCAAGTTCTCACCCGGACTCCGCGGCCCACGAGACGCAATGGGGGAGGTTCGCCGGCATCTGGTGCCGAGGAACCTCCCCGAGTGCTGTGTGCTGTGTGCGTCAGACGGTCGCGTCCTCTTCGAGCAGGTTGCGGGTCTTGGTGAAGTCGAGCGGGATGCCGGGGCCCATCGTCGTGCTGACGGTGGCCTTCTCGATGTAGCGGCCCTTCGACGACGACGGCTTGAGACGCAGGATCTCCTCGAGCGCGGCGGCGTAGTTCTCGACCAGCGACTTCTCGTCGAAGCTCACCTTGCCGATGATGAAGTGCAGGTTGGCGTGCTTGTCGACGCGGAACTCGATCTTGCCGCCCTTGATGTCGGTGACGGCCTTGGCGACGTCCATCGTGACGGTGCCGGTCTTGGGGTTCGGCATCAGGCCACGCGGGCCGAGCACCTTGCCCAGCCGACCGACCTTGCCCATCATGTCGGGGGTGGCGACCACGGAGTCGAAGTCGAGCCAGCCGCCCTGCACCTTCTCGAGCATGTCGTCAGACCCGACGAAGTCGGCCCCGGCCTCACGGGCCGCCTCGGCCTTGTCGCCGTTCGCGAACACGAGCACGCGGGCGGTCTTGCCCGTACCGTGCGGCAGGTTGACCGTGCCGCGCACGGCCTGGTCGGCCTTGCGGGGGTCGACGCCGAGGCGCATCGCGACCTCGACGGTCTCGTCGTACTTGGCTCGGGCGACCTGCTTGGCGGTGCGCACTGCCTCGAGCGGCGTGTAGATCTTGCCGGGCGTGATGGCCTCGGCGGCGGCGCGGTAGTTCTTGCTGCGCTTCATGTTCTGCTCCTGGTTCAGTTCTGCTGGTGGAGTCGTGGTGACGGACCAGCGCGGTCCTCCCACGGGGCCGAACGGCATCCACGTCGGATGCCGTTCAGGCGGTGGTCGTCAGAGCGACGTTTCGATGCCCATCGAACGGGCGGTGCCGGCGATGATGCGGGCCGCCATCTCCTCGTCGTGGGCGTTGAGGTCTTCCATCTTCATCCGGGCGATCTCGAGCACCTGGTCGCGCGAGAGCTTGGCGACCTTGGTCTTGTGCGGCTCGCCGGAGCCCTTGGCGACGCCGGCTGCCTTCTTGATCAGCTCAGCCGCCGGGGGCGTCTTGGTGATGAAGGTGAACGAGCGGTCTTCGTAGACCGTGATCTCGACCGGGATGACGTTGCCACGCTGGCTCTCCGTCGCGGCGTTGTAGGCCTTGACGAACTCCATGATGTTGACGCCGTGCTGGCCGAGGGCCGGGCCGACGGGCGGCGCGGGCGTGGCGGCACCCGCCTGGATCTGCAGCTTGATGAAGCCGGAGACCTTCTTCTTCTTGGGAGGCATGCTTTTCTACTTTCCTTGGGTGTTGGGCCTACGCCTGAGGTGCTGGCTGGGCGATGACCCGGTTGCAGGGACCGCCCGCTCGCGCGGGCGAGATCCGGTCAGATCTTGGCGACCTGACCGAAAGACAGCTCGACCGGGGTCTCCCGGCCGAAGATCGAGACCAGAACCTTGAGCTTCTGGGTGTCGGGGCTGATCTCGGAGATGGTGGCCGGCAGGGTCTCGAAGGGCCCTTCCATGACGGTGACGGACTCGCCGACCTCGAAGTCGACGACCCGGATGTCCTTGGCCGACCCGCCGGAGCCGGAACCCGCTTCACCCTCGCCGGCCGGCAGGTCGAAGGTCGGAGCGAGCATCGTGAAGACCTCGTCGATCGACAGAGGCACTGGCTGGTGGGCGTTGCCGACGAACCCGGTCACGCCGGGCGTGTGGCGCACGGCGCCCCAGCTCTCGTCGGTGAGGTCCATGCGCACGAGGACGTACCCGGGCATCCGCACGCGCCGGACGTTCTTCTTCTGCCCGTTCTTGATCTCGGTGACCTCCTCCATGGGAACCTCGATCTCGAAGATGAAGTCCTCCATGTTGAGCGTCTGGATGCGCGTCTCGAGGTTCGCCTTCACGCGGTTCTCGTAACCGGCGTAGGAGTGGATCACGAACCAGTCGCCGAAGCGCGACCGCAGCTCGGCCTTGTAGTCGGCCACCGGGTCGCCGCTGCCGGTCGGCTCGGCGGCCTCGGCCAGCGCGTCACCGGCTGCCTCGTCGTCGGCTGCCTCGTCGTCAGCTGCCTCGTCGTCGGCTGCCTTGTCGTCGGCTGCCTCGTCGGCGGCGGCTTCATCAGCGGCGGCGTCCTCGTCAAGGGCGTCGATCTCGTCGCCGACTGCGACGACGTCATTGTCTTCGGTCTCGGGCATCACCGTGGTGTGCACCGCGTACGGGCTGTCGCTGGCGGGGTCAGTCTGCGTGAGGACCTCGGATGCCGCGGCGTCGATGGGCTCCACGTCGTCGGGAGTTCCCGGCACAACGCCCTCGGCGCTGTCGGGGGTCTCGGTGCGGTGGGCGTCGTTCGAGGCAAACTGCTCGGACACGCGTTGACCTACTTCCTTGCTGGTGGACCGGCCCGGGGCCGGCTGGTTGCTGATGCGGCCTGACGACCGGGACGGTCGAGTCAGGTCAGCGCGAAACTCAGATGACGGTGCCCGTGAACGCCCAGGAGATGAGCTTGCTGAAGCCGAGGTCGAAGCCCGACACCATGGCCATCATGACCATCACGAAGACGACGACGACGGTCGTGTAACGCACCAGCTCGGGCCCCGTGGGGCGAACGACCTTGCGCATCTCGTCGAGGATCTGGCGCACGAACAGGCTGAGGGCACCGAAGAGCCGTGACACGACGTTGCCGTCGCGGGACTTGTCGGCCCGCCCGGACTCGCGCTTGGCGCTCGTCTCCGTCACGATTCCTACTTTCTACCTGGGTGCCCGGCCCCGGAGAGCCCACCTGCTCTGGCAGGTCGCCAACCGTAGGCCCGCGCGCACGAGAACCACATCTGTTGCGCAGGGCAAGAGGGACTCGAACCCACAACCGCTGGTTTTGGAGACCAGTGCTCTACCAATTGAGCTATTGCCCTTCACCGTCGGCCACGAGGTGGCCCCGGCTGGACGGCATGCGTCAGCATGGCCAGCGAAGCCGTCCGAGCGTCGATCATACGGGACGGCGCTGACCAATGGCGAACCCGAGCTGCTCACCCGCATCCGGACCCGTTCCGGCCCGACGTCGGCGACAGTGGCAGGATCGGGGGGTGACCACCCACGCAGCCCTCGCGTCCCTGTCGGCCGACGAGCTCGCCTCGTTCCTCTCCGACCAGCAGAGAGCCTACGCCGAGCTGCGGGCCGGCGGCCTGAGACTCGACCTCACCCGGGGCAAGCCGTCGGCGGCCCAGCTCGACCTGTCGAACGCGTTGCTGACCCTGCCGACCACCACCAAGGACCGGGCCGGCGTCGATGTGCGCAACTACGGCGGGCTGGCAGGGCTGGTTGAGCTGCGCGAGATCTTCGCCGAGCTGCTCTCGACCTCCGCCGAGCAGGTCGTCGCCGGGGGCAACTCGAGCCTGTCGATGATGTACTCGACGATCGTCGACTTCATCATCCAGGGCGGTGTCGAGTCGCCGCGCCCCTGGTCGCAGGAAGAGACGGTGAAGTTCGTCTGCCCGGTACCGGGCTACGACCGCCACTTCTCGATGCTCGCCTCGTTCGGCATCGAGATGGTGACGGTGGCGATGAACGACGACGGGCCCGACATGGACGCCGTCGAGGCCCTCGTGCGCGACGACGCGTCGGTCAAGGGGATCTGGGTCGTGCCCACCTACGCCAACCCCTCCGGCGTCGTGGTGAGCCAGGAGGTCGCCGCCCGCCTCGCTGCCATGCCGGCCGCCGCCCCCGACTTCACCATCTTCTGGGACAACGCCTACGCCTTTCACCACCTCACCGACCACGAGGCCAAGAGCGCCGACATCATCACGCTGGCGGCGGCATCCGGGCACCCGAACCGGCCGATCATGTTCGCCTCGACCTCGAAGATCACCTACGCCGGCGCCGGCGTGGCCGTGCTCGCCGCGAGCCCCGACAACGTCGCCTGGTACCTGCGGCACCTGTCGATGGGCTCCATCGGGCCCGACAAGGTCAACCAGCTGCGTCACGTCGAGCTGTTCACGAACGCCGACGGGGTGCGGGCCCACATGCACGGGCACCGTCAGATCATCGCGCCGAAGTTCCAGGCGGTGCACGACGCCCTCACCGCGGGCCTGGACGGCCTCGGCATCGCGACCTGGAGCAATCCGACCGGGGGCTACTTCGTCAACCTCGACGTGCTCGACGGCACGGCGGCTCACGTCGTGGCGCTGGCCAAGGAGGCCGGTATCGCGCTGACCCCGGCCGGGTCGTCCTTTCCCCACGGTCATGACCCCCGCGACCGCAACATCCGTCTCGCCCCGACCTTCCCCGTGCTCGAGGAGGTACGAGCCGCCATGGCGGGGGTCGCGACCTGTGTCGCGCTGGCGGCCGCGGAGCAGCTGACGGCCCAGCGACCGGGTACGGATGCCGCCCTGCCCGACCCCGAATGACCCACCGAGTGACCGAGTCACCGAGTCACTGAGTCACTGAGTCACCGAGTCACCGACCCCGAGGGAGAGCCCCGATGAGCGACCAGAACGACAGCATCGACGAGGACCTGACCGTCTACAGCACCGATGAGAGCGACCAGCTCCAGCCCGAGGACACCCTCGAGCAGGAGGACGTCGACGACGTGCTCGACCGCGGCTACTCCCCCGCCGAGACCGAGCGGGGCACCGACGCGTTCGGCACCACGGCCTACGAGGAGTCGCAGGAGGAGACGATCGACCAGCGCATCCTGCAGGAGGTGCCCGACCCGAACTCGGCCTACGGTGCCCCCGACAACGAGAGCGGCCTCGACACCGAGCGGGTGGGCGGCGATGACCCCGACGCGATCGACGCCGAGGACGACTGGCTCGGCGACAACGAGGTCGGTGACGCCCGGGCCGGCCGTCTGGTGGCCGATGACGAAGGGTCGGGTGAAGACTCCGAGAAGCAGGTGTGGGCCAGCGACGTCGGCGTCGACGGGGCCGCCGCTTCGGCCGAGGAGGCGGCGATGCACATCGTCGACGAGATCGCCGACGAGCCCGACGACCGCTGACCCCATCGCTCACCTCTACTGCTCACCTCTCCTGCTCACCCCCGCCGCTCAGCCCCACCGGTGGCTGGCAGACTGAGCGTCGTGCCGCGCAGCGTGACCGATCTCCCCAAGGCCCATCTGCACCTGCACTTCACCGGGTCGATGCGCGTCGAGACCGTTCGTGACCTGGCGCGTCAGCACGGAATCTCCCTCCCCGACGCCCTCACCACGAACTGGCCACCACAGCTCGCGCGTGCCACGGACGAGCGTGGCTGGTTCCGCTTCCAACGGCTCTATGACGCAGCGCGAGCCTGCGTTCGCGGCGAGAGCGACATGCGCCGCATCGTGCGCGAGGCCGCGCACGACGACCACAGCGAGGGGTCGCGTTGGCTCGAGCTGCAGGTCGACCCCACGTCGTACGCCCCGTTCGTCGGCGGGATCACCCCGGCCCTGGAGATCGTGCTCGACGAGGCCCGGGCGGTGTCGCAGAGCGGACGCACCGGAGTGGCGGTCGTCGTCGCGGCCAGCCGGATGCGGCATCCGCTCGAGGCTCGCACCCTGGCGCGACTGGCAGCCCGCTACGTCGGCGACGGACCGGGGCAGGTCGTCGGGTTCGGCCTCTCGAACGACGAGCGGAGAGGCGACACCGCCGAGTTCGCACCGGCCTTCGCGATCGCCCGCCGGGCCGGCCTGACCCTGGTTCCGCACGGCGGAGAGCTGCTCGGGTCGCAGGCGGTGATGGAGACGCTCGAGCATCTGCGGCCCGACCGCATCGGGCACGGGGTCCGGTCGGTGGAAGACCCTCGGGTGCTGAGCGCCGTCGCCGAGTCGGGCGCCACGCTCGAGGTCTGCCCCGGCAGCAACGTGGCCCTGGGGGTCTACGCCTCCCCAGCCGAAGTCCCCCTGCGCACCATCGTCGAGAGCGGCATCCCGGTCGCCCTGGGCGCCGACGACCCACTGCTCTTCGGCCAGCGGCTGTCCGACCAGTACGAGGCGGCCCGCCGCCTCGGCTTCGACGACCACGAGCTGGCCGATCTCGCCCGCCAGTCGCTCGTGGCCAGCCGGGCCCCCGACCAGGTGAGGCAGGCCGCCCTGGCCGACGTCGACGCCTGGCTCGAGGACGCCCGAGCGGCCGGCTGAGAGGTCGAGCGCCGGGCCGTGAGTTTGCTGATCCCACCGGTCGACGGTCATGCTTGACCCGAGATGAAGACACTGACGCCGCAGACCACGACCGCCCCCTCACGCTCGCAGGGCACGGTGCCGACCCCCGCGACGCGGAAACCCGCTGCTCTCGCAGTGCGCTCGTCGCGCCCGTCGCGCCCGCTGCGCCAGCTGGCCGTCGCCGGCATCGTGCTGTCGCTGGCTGCCCTCGGCGCCTGCAGCTCTGACGCCTCCGACACCAGCCCCTCCGCGTCGGCCACCCCCGGCGCGACGAGCCCTGCCCCCGGCACCTCGGTGCCCACGAGCCCGGCAGCCACGACCACCACCCCGGCCCGGGCCGACAAGACGGTCAAGGTGCAGCTCAAGGACGACATCCTCGGGCACGTCATGACGGCCACCAAGCTCTCGCGCAACATCCCCTGGCCCGCCGGCAACCCTGTCGCGGCGGCGTCGTTCGAGATCGTCGGGGTGCAGCTCACCGTCGACGCCGGTGACCGCTACTCCGCCGACGTCAAACCGTCGATGTTCACCCTGAAACCCGGCGCAGCGGCTCCGGTCACGCCCACCACCGAGTTCGGCAAGACTCTCGGCGCCCCGTTGGACACCACGAAGCGCGCTCAGAAGAAGACCGGCTGGCTCTTCTTCAAGGTCGACCGTGGCTCGTCCGGCGCGCTGCAGCTGACCTTCAACCGCCCCGCCTACACGGTGAAGACCACCGGCAAGGCGATCAAGGCCGCCGCGTTCTCCAAGCCGATCGGCTGACCAGGCACTCAGCGGCCCTCAGAGCTGGTCGCCGACCAGCACGGGCTCGTTGACGAGCCGCACGCCGAAGCGGTCGAGCACGCCGTCACGCAGCTGCCGCGCGAGAGCCACCACATCGGATGCCGTCGCGCCGCCGCGGTTGGTCAGGGCCAGGGTGTGCTTCGTCGAGAGGGCGGCCGGCGCCGGGAGGCCGAAGCCCCTGCCGAAGCCGGCCTTCTCGATGAGCCAGGCCGCGCTCGTCTTCACCCGGCCGTCGGGCTCGTCGTAGCGAGGAGGCCGCGCCGCCTCCTCGCCGAGAACCGTGGCGGCTCGTGCGACCAACGCGTCGAACTCGGTCGCGGGCAGGATGGGGTTGGTGAAGAACGAACCGCACGACCACGTGTCGTGGTCGTCGGCGTCGAGCACCATGCCGCGCTGTCGACGCTGGTCGAGAACGGCCTCGCGCACGTCGCCGAGCGGCGCCCTGGCGCCGAGCTCGACCCCGAGCCCGTCGGCCAGAGCCGCGTAGCCCACCGGCGTCGACAGGTCGGCGAGCTCGAGCTGGAAGAGCACGTCGAGCACGACGTAGCGGCTGTCTCCCTTGAACCGTGAGCTGCGGTAGGTGAAGCCGCAGCCGGTGTTGAAGAAGGTGCGAACGGACTGCTCCTGACGGTCCCAGGTGCGTACCTGGGCGATCGTCTGCGAGACGTCCTGGCCGTAGGCCCCCACGTTCTGGATCGGCGTCGCCCCGGTGAGCCCAGGGATGCCGCTGAGTGCCTCGACCCCGGCCCAGCCCTCGGTGACCGCCAGGGCGACCAGCTCGTCCCAGCTCTCACCGGCCGCGACGCGAACCATCGCCCCACTGCAGGACTCAGCCGACTCCCTCGTGATGCCGGTGGTGGCGATGTGCACCACCGTGCCCCGGAAGCCGGCATCCGGGGCGATCAGGTTCGACCCACCCGACACCACGAGCAGGGGCTCGTCGGCGTCGTCGACCTCCCTGACGGCATCGACCAGCTCGTCGGTGGTCGTCACCGTGACGACCCGGTCGGCCGGGCCTCCCACGCGCATGGTGGTCAGGTCGGCGAGCGGTACGGCTGTCTGTTCGTGCACTCGTGAGCCCCGGTCGCCCGGCGTCAGTCGAGCTGAACGACGGCGAGGGCGCGGCCGAGCACCTTCTGCCCGGCGGCCATGGCGGTCAGCTCGACGGTGGCCCGCCGGGTGTCGGCGTCGAGCGTCTTGACGACCCCCGAGACCTCGAGGTCGGCGCCCTCGTCGTAGCTCACGACGACCGGCTTGGTGAAGCGCACCCCGTAGTCGAGCACCCGACCGGCGTCACCGGCCCAGTCGGTGACGACCGTGACGGCCGCCCCCATCGTGAACATCCCGTGGGCGATGACATCGGGCAGGCCGACGCCCTTGGCGAACCGTTCGTCCCAGTGGATGCGGTTGTGGTCGAGCGAGGCGCCGGCATACTGCACGAGGCGCGCCCGGTCGATGTGGATGGTGACCGGGCCGAGCGTCTCGCCGACGCTCACGGCCTCGGCGCGCAGCACGTCGGTGGCTTCTCGGGGGGTGGTCGGCGCGGTGTCCATCACTCTCCTCCTCGGATGACGATCGTCGACATGGCCGTGCAGAGCGGTTCGCCGTCGACCGTGGCGAGCTCGGTGCGCGTCGTCACCATGGCGTGGCCGCCGGCCTCGCGCACGGTGTCGACGTGCAGCGTGCCGACGACGGCGTCACCGGCCGTCAGGGGGCGATGGTGGGCGAACTTCTGCTCGCCGTGCACCACGCGCGAGTAGTCGATGCCGGCCTCGGGGTCGGCCACGAGCTGGGCGTCACACTGCTGGGCGATGAGCACCGCGAACGTCGGCGGGGCGATGACGTCGGAGTAGCCGCGCGACCGGGCGAGGTCGGCGTCGACGTGCACCGGGTCGGTCGCCCCGACCGCCTCGGCGAACTCACGGATCTTCGCTGCGCTGACGCCGTAGGGCGCGGTGGGCGGGTAGCTGCGCCCTTGGAACTCGGAGTTGACCGGCATGGCGCCAGCCTAGCCACTGGGAGTCAGGGCGCGATGCAGGGTCAGACGACACCGCTCCCCCGGCCGGTGGCCGAGGGAGCGGTGGACGATGGTCGTGCTGGGTTCAGCGGGTCTCGCGGTGCTCCGTGTGCTTGCCGCACTTCGGGCAGAACTTGTTCATCGCGAGGCGGTCGGGGTTGTTCCGACGGTTCTTCTTGGTGATGTAGTTGCGGTCCTTGCAGTCCACACACGCCATCGTGATCTTCGGACGGACGTCGCTGCTCTTGCTGGCCACGGCAACCTGCTCTTTCGGGAACGTGCTGGATGAATCGGTGGAACCTCGCTGGGCGCGCGCAGGAGGCGCGACGGTCAAGGCTACGGGACGCCGGGGCGTTTCGAGAAATCGACCAGATCGTCGTCTCGAGACGCTCCGGCGCGCCGATGGTAGCGGGAGGGAGGCTCGATCTCCCGACCTCACGATTATGAGTCGTGCGCTCTAACCAGCTGAGCTACCCCGCCCCGGGCGGATGCCGCTCGCTACCGAGCGACGTTCCGACCAGAGCCCCAATAGGGAATCGAACCCTAGACCTTTTCCTTACCATGGAAACGCTCTGCCGTCTGAGCTATTGGGGCACGGTGCCCGCCTCGCCGAGGCGTCGCGAGCGACCGGTTGTGCAGCGGCGAGACTACACGGTCGTCGTCGTCGATACGAAATCGGAAGTCGACCTCAAACCCGATGCCGACCCGCAGCGGTCACGACGACTCGTCGTGGGAGTCGAGCGAACGCTGCGCCTCACCCTCGGCCCGCTCGGCGGCATCCCGGATGCCGGTCGCCTCGGCGAGCTCACCGGCCACCTTCTCGAGGCGGGACCGGGCCGTGGCGAGGCGGCGTTCGAGGTCGGCGATGCCCTCGGTGACCTCCTCGTGCCGCGCCGTCAGCACCGCGACCTGACGGTCGGCGGCGCGCAGGGATGCTCGAGCCGTGTCGAGCGTGCCGGTCAGACGAGATCGCCGCTCGGCCCGGCGGGCCACCCGCCGGTCGGCGAGGTCGACCGCAGCGCCGCCACCCTGGAGCACCTCGAGATCGGGTCGACCATCGGTCGGGGAGGTCTCGTCGACTCCGCCGGCCTCGGGCAGGTCGTTCACCGCCACGACGTCGTCGATGTCGACCGACCCGAACCCCGAGTACGAAAGGGCACGCACGAGCGACCCGGTCATGACGGAGGCCTCGGCCTGCTCGTCCGCGATCAGCGCCGTGAGGGTGTCACGCACCTCCTGCTGCACGGTCGCGCCCAGCGCCTGCCCGCTCGTGCGGGCGGCTCCGGCGATGGCGTCGGCGAGCGCGTCCACCCGGCCGGCCCGCTCGCGGCCCAGGACGCGCAGCTGGTCGGCGTCAAGCGTTCGCTGCGCGGTTCGCAGCAGCTGCGCGAACTCCCGCAGGTCGGCGACGCCGTCACCGTCACCCCGAACGTACTGGTTGACCGCCCACGCTGCCACGGTCGGCTTGCGGAGGCGAGAGACGGAGGCCGCGAGCGCCTTGTCGCCCGCGGCGCGAGACTGCACCACCAGCTCGGTGCGCAGCGGGGTGAACCTGGCCAGAGGGGCGGCGTAGAGCTGCTCGACCGCGGCGCGCAGGTGCAGGATCACGACAGCATCCTCCCGCAGTCGTGGTGGCGCGTCGCGGACGGGAGCGAGAAGGTGGTGGCGTGATCTGGATCTGTGCGACCTGTGCCGTTGAGACGGCTGACCTGACCGCGGCGCCCGACTCGTGTGCCGTGTGCACCGATGACCGGCAGTGGGTGCCCGAGACGGGCCAAAAGTGGACCACGATCGACGAGCTGGGATCGGCCGGTACCCGCATCGAGGTGATCGACGTCGAGCCCGAGCTCTGGGGGCTGAAGGCCGACCCCGGGGTGGGGATCGGCCAGCAGACGATGGTGGTTCGCACCCCCGAGGGCGTCGTGCTCTTCGACTGCCTCGGCTATCTCGATGACGCCACCGTCTCCTTCGTGCGCACTCTTGGCCCCACGATCGCCGTCGCTGCGAGCCATCCCCACATGTACGGGGTGCAGACCGAATGGGCGAGAGCCCTCGGTGACGTGCCGATCCTCGTGGCCGACCGCGACCGCGAGTGGGTGCGCCGTTCCGACCCGCTGGTCACCTTCTACGACCAGCAGCACGAGATCACCGCCGGGCTCACCCTGCACCGGGTCGGGGGCCACTTCAGCGGGCAGGCAGTGCTCGAGTGGTCGACCGGCAATGAGGGCCGAGGGGTGCTGTTCGCGGGAGACGCGATCTTCCCGAACCCCGACCGAAAGTCGGTGAGCTTCCTGCGCAGCTACCCGAACCGGATCCCCCTGTCGGGCAACGTCGTTCAACGGATTGCCGACCAGGTGGAGGCCCTGCACTTCGACCGTCTCTACAACAACTTCGGTGCTGTCGTTCCGCGACGTGCACAAGCGGTCGTACGGTTCTCGGCCGATCGCCACGCAGCCTGGACCCGCGGAGACTTCGACCACCTCACCTGACACCGTCACGGCGCTGCACCTTCGTGGGTCAGGAGAGGTCGAGCGACGACGCCTTGTGCGCGGCCCGCGCCCCCGACTTCTTCGACTCCACGATCCAGTAGGGCTCGTCGTCGGAGGCGTTGAACTTCTGGCCGTCGTGGGTGAAGGGCTTGACCCGTTTCTCGACGGCGGTGCCGATGGTGCGGCCCTGCGAGGTGTTCCAGTGAACGGTGTCTCCCGTGCTGATGCTCATCGGCTGATTGCAACACGGAAGCCGACCGGGCGCCACGGCTCGACCCAGAGGGTGCGCTCGGGGCCGGTACAGGGTAGGAACGAGGCAGCGACACCATCTGGTGCCGTGTCACTCTCTTCAAGGAGGAACAGACATGAGCGACACCCCGATGGACCCGAGCACCGAAGGCCCGGCTGACGGCGGCGCTGACGCCGGCACCCACGACGGCGGAGCAGACGGCGGAGCCGAGGGCACCGCTGACGGCGGCGCTGACGCCGGCACCCACGACGGCGGAGCAGACGGCGGCGCCGACAGCGGTGCAGACACCGAGGGCCCCGCTGACGGCGGAGCTGACGCCGGCACCCACGACGGCGGTGCAGACGGCGGTGCAGACGGCGGAGCCGAAGGCCCGGCTGATGGCGGGGCGAACGTCGGCACCCACGACGGCGGAGCCGACGGCGGCGCGTGAGCTGCGGCGAAGGCTGAACCCACCGTGACCGACAGCATCATCGGGAGCCGAGTGTCCGCGCCGGTGCGCGGGCACTCGGCTCTCTCCCGTGTCATCGCCGTCGAAGCCGATGACTTCGCTGACCGCTACTGGGGCCGCGAGCCGCTGGTGTCGCGGGCCGATGACCTGCCGGGGTCGGTGGCCGACCTCTTCGGGGTCGCTGCTGTCGACGAGCTCGTCTCCCAGCGCGGCTTGCGTGCGCCCTTCCTGCGCGTGGCCAAGAACGGCACCACCTACGGTGACCGCGACTTCACCGACAGCGGCGGCGTGGGCGCCGCCGTGGCCGACCAGGTCAGCGACGACAAGCTGCTGAACCTCTTCGCGGGCGGAGCGACCCTCGTGCTGCAGGGCCTGCACCGCACCTGGCCCGCGTTGATCGCCTTCAGCCAGCAGCTGGCCGGCGAGCTCGGGCATCCCGTGCAGGCCAACGCCTACGTGACCCCGGCCCAGAACACCGGCTTCAGCGACCACTACGACGTGCACGACGTGTTCGTCATCCAGGTGTCGGGCGAGAAGACCTGGCGGGTGCGCCCGCCGGTGCAGACCGCTCCCCTCCGCGATGACCCGTGGAGCAATCACCGCGTCGCCGTCGAGCGGGCTGCCACGGAGCCGCCGCTGCTCGAGTTCACTCTGCGCCCCGGCGACTGTCTCTATCTGCCGCGCGGGTTCCTGCACTCCGCAACGGCTCTCGGCGGGGTCAGCACCCACCTGACCCTCGGGGTTCACGTCTGGACGCGCCGCCACCTGGCCGACGAGCTGTTGGCCCTCGCCATCACCAGGGCCAGCCGTGACGAGTCCCTCCGCACGTCCCTGCCGGCCCTCGCGGACGCGTCCGACGCCTCCGTGATCAATGACGACGTCGAGATCGCCCGCGCCGCCCTGGTGCGGGCGCTGGCCGACCTCGACGTGGCCGACGTGGCGCGCGCCATGGCGACGAGGGTGAGACGTTCGCAGCGCGCCGCTCCCGTCGCGCCCGTGGCCCAGACGCTGGATGCCGCACAGCTGGGCGAGCGCGACGGCATCCGTCTGCGAGCACATCTCGCCGCCACCCTGACCGCAGTCTCCGAGGGGGCGGTCGTGCGTAGCCGGGTGGCCGACTTCCGGCTGAGCTCCGCGGAGGTGGAGGCTGTCTCCTCGTTGCTGTCGCAAGGCTCGGCCGCCGTCACCGAGCTCGGTCTCGAGCTCTCCCGACGGCTGGTACTGGCCGGCATCGCCGTTCGCGACTGAACACAGGCTGCCCTCCGCCCCGGGGCAGACCCCCACCTGCACCGGCGGTCAGGCCGTCACGGCCGCCGTCAGGGCGGCCTTGGCCCCGACCAGGCTGGGGCCGTACCAAGTCAGCAGCCGTCCGCTGACGAGTGCGGTGCGAGCCCGGCTGAACGCCTCGGGCCCGTCGTCGGCGGTGAACACGTAGGGCTCGTCGGGCAGCAGCACGACCTCGACGTCGTCGCGGTCGAGCTGCGCCAGCTCGACGCTCGGATAGCGCCCGGTGACCGCGTGACCGGTTGCAGGATCGGTTGCGGGGCTGCCGGCGAACACGTTGTGCCAACCCAGCCGGGCCACGAGGTCACCGGTGAAGGTCGAAGGTCCGACCACCATCCACGGGTCACGCCAGATCGCCACCGCCACTCGCAGGGTCGCTTCGGGCAGCGGGCCGGCCCATTCCTCGCGGGCCTCGACCAGCCACTGGGGCGTCTCGACCCGGAGTGCGTCGGTGAAGAGGCGCTCGATGGAGTCGAGCCCCTGGGGCACCGTCTCGATGTCGGTCACCCAAACCGGGATGCCGCGTTCGCGCAACCGTCGGACGTCGAGCTCGCGGTTCTCCTCCTTGTTGGCGACGACAAGGTCTGGCGCCAGCGCCGCGATCGCTTTGAGGTCAGGGTTCTTCGTGCCCCGCACCCGCCCGAGGTCAAGGTCGGGCGGATGGGTGCACCAGTCGGTCGCGCCCACCAGCCGCTCACGGCACGTGGCGGCGATGGCCTCGGTGATGGACGGGACGAGTGACACGATGCGCCGCACCTCGTGAGCCAGCGGGGCGGCATCCCCGAGGTCGTCTCGGCCCGGTCGACCGCCGCGCTCTCGGGAGTCGGTAGGGCCTGCTGGTGGCGACGAGCCCGCTGGGGTGGGCACGTCAGACGTTGCGGCGGTACTGGCCGCCGACCTCGAAGAACGCCTCGGTCACCTGCTGCAGGGAGCACACCCGGGCTGCGCGCATGAGCACCTCGAAGACGTTGTCGTCACCCACCGCTGCCGCCTTCAGCTCGGTGAGGGCCGCCTCTGCCTCGGCCTCATGGCCGGCCCGGAAGGCCCGCACCCTTCCCAGCTGCCCCTGCTTCTCCTCCTCGGTGCCGCGCGCCAGCACGACCTTGCGAGGTGTCTCGCCCTCGTGCGGGTTGCGGAAGGTGTTGACACCCACGATCGGCAGGCTGCCATCGTGCTTGCGGTGCTCGTAGAGCATCGACTCGTCCTGGATGCGGCCACGCTGGTAGCCGGTCTCCATGGCCCCGAGCACGCCGCCGCGGTCGGTGATGCGGTCGAACTCCTTGAGCACGGCTGCCTCGACGAGGTCGGTGAGCTCGTCGATGACGAACGAGCCCTGCAGGGGGTTCTCGTTCATCGCCAGGCCCCACTCCCGGTTGATGATGAGCTGGATCGCGAGCGCACGGCGCACCGACTCCTCCGACGGGGTGGTCACCGCCTCATCGAACGCGTTGGTGTGCAAGGAGTTCGCGTTGTCGTAGATCGCGATGAGGGCCTGCAACGTGGTGCGGATGTCGTTGAAGTCCATCTCCTGCGCGTGCAGGCTGCGACCCGAGGTCTGCACGTGGTACTTCAGCTTCTGCGACCGCTCGTTGGCGCCGTACTTGTCGCGCATCGCGACCGCCCAGATGCGTCGGGCGACCCGGCCGAGCACGGAGTACTCGGGGTCCATCCCGTTGCTGAAGAAGAAGCTGAGGTTGGGGGCGAAGTCGTCGATGGCCATGCCTCGAGCGAGGTAGCTCTCGACGTAGGTGAACCCGTTGGACAGGGTGAACGCGAGCTGGCTGATGGGGTTGGCCCCGGCCTCGGCGATGTGGTAGCCCGAGATCGAGACGGAGTAGAAGTTACGCACCTGGTGGGAGATGAACCACTCCTGCACGTCGGCCATCATCCGCAGCGAGAACTCGGTGCTGAAGATGCAGGTGTTCTGGCCCTGGTCCTCCTTGAGGATGTCGGCCTGCACCGTGCCCCGCACGTTCGCCAGGGTCGTCGCCCGGATGCCGTCCGCCTCCTCCGCGGTCGGCTCGCGCCCCTCCTTCTGCTGGAAGCGCTCCAGCTGCTGGTCGATGGCGGTGTTGAGGAAGAAGGCCAGGATGGTCGGGGCCGGTCCGTTGATCGTCATCGACACCGACGTTGTCGGGCTGACGAGGTCGAACCCGTCGTAGAGCACCTTCATGTCGTCGAGGGTCGCGATGGACACGCCTGAGGTGCCGACCTTGCCGTAGACGTCGGGGCGCGGGTCGGGGTCGCGCCCGTACAGGGTGACCGAGTCGAACGCGGTCGAGAGCCGGGTGGCCGGCTGACCCTCGGAGAGCAGCTTGAACCGGCGGTTGGTGCGGAAGGGGTCGCCCTCCCCCGCGAACATCCGGGCGGGGTCCTCACCTTCACGCTTGAACGGAAAGACGCCGGCCGTGAAGGGGAAGACGCCGGGCAGGTTCTCGCGTCGCCAGAACTTCACCAGCTCACCGTGGTCGGAGTAGTGCGGGAGCACGACGCGAGGAATCGGGTTGCCCGACAGTGACATCCGGGTCAGCTTGGTGCGCAGCTCCTTGCCGCGAACGTGCGTCACGTGCTCGTCGCCGGAGTACGACGCCACGACCGCGGGCCAACCGGCGAGCGCCTCCGAGACCTCGGTCGGCAGCGCAGTGCGGGCCGCTTCCAGCAGGCCCTCGACGCCCGAGGTCTCAGAGCCCGCGTCGTCGAGCTCGGTGAGCACCGCCTCGAGCCGCTGCACCCGGGTCGCCGCGACGGCGTACTGACCGGTCTTCACGTGGTAGTCGCGCACCGTGTCGCTGATCTCGGCCAGGTAGCGAACGCGAGACCCCGGCACCACGGTGGCGAAGCGCGTCGACTGTTTCGTGGTGACCACCGGCAAGGCGCCCTCGTCGACCGGCATCCCCTTGTCGGCCAGCAGCTTTCGCAGCTCTTGGTAGAGAGCGGTCACCCCGTCGTCGTTGAAGGTCGCCGCCGAGGTGCCGTAGACGGGCATGTCGCCGGGGCCCTGACCGAAGGCCTCGCGGTTGCGCACCATCTGGCGACCGACATCGCGCAGCGCGTCTTCGGCCCCGCGGCGCTCGAACTTGTTGATGGCCACGACGTCGGCCAGGTCGAGCATGTCGATCTTCTCCAGCTGGCTGCTGGCCCCGAACTCGGGGGTCATGACGTAGAGCGAGATGTCGGCGAAGTCGACGATCGCAGCGTCTCCCTGCCCGATTCCCGGCGTCTCGAGCACGATGAGGTCATAGCCGGCCGCCTTGACGCTGTCGATCACGTCGGGCAGGTTCGTCGGCACCTGGTTGCCTCCGCGCGTCGCCAGGCTGCGGAAGAACACCCGGTCGCCGTCGAGCGAGCTCATGCGGATGCGGTCGCCGAGCAGGGCGCCACCGCCGCGGCTGCGAGTCGGGTCGACGGCCAGCACTGCGATGCGCAGCTTGTCCTGCTGGTCGAGGCGCATCCGTCGCACCAGCTCATCGGTGAGCGAGCTCTTGCCCGAGCCACCCGTGCCGGTGATGCCGAGCACCGGCACCGTTCGCCGGGCGGCGGCCTCGCGGATGCCGCTCAGGGTGGCATCGTCGATGTCACCTTCCTGGGCGCCGGTGATGGCTCGCGCGAGGGCGGCTCGCTCGCCGGCCAGGATGGACTCGATCGTCGGTGCGCTGATGTCCCAGGGGTCGAAGTCGCAGTCGGCGATGATCGCGTTGATCATGCCCGCCAGGCCCAGACGCTGGCCGTCCTCGGGGCTGAAGATCGTGACACCCGACTCGCGCAGGCGCGCGATCTCGTCGGGCACGATGACGCCACCGCCGCCGCCGACCACCTTGATGTGACCGGCCCCGTTCTCACGCAGCAGGGTGGTCAGGTACTCGAAGTACTCGACGTGGCCGCCCTGGTAGGAGCTGACGGCCACCCCCTGCACGTCTTCCTCGATGGCCGCGTCGACGACCTCCTGCACCGAACGGTTGTGGCCGAGGTGCACGACCTCGGCCCCTTGGCTCTGCATGATGCGTCGCATGATGTTGATCGAGGCGTCGTGCCCGTCGAAGAGGGCCGATGCGGTCACCAGTCGCACGTGGTGCTTCGGCTCGTGCGGTTGCTGCGGGCGGTGGGGTGCTGACGGCTGTGGGCTCACGCAAGGCCTCCGAAGTTGATGTCGACCCCAAAATACTAGGACTTCCTATTAATGGACGTCAACGTGACGCTCCTCTACGCTGTGCTCATGACGGCTGAGCCACGCGAGGACGCGAAGCGGCTCGCCTTCGACCCCATCGACGCAGCCCGGGCGCAGTGGGCCCACAACGGCTGGGCCGAGGCCGCTGACGGCATGGCCGTGATCACCTCGCTCATGCGGGCCCACCAGATCGTGCTCGCCCGCGTCGAGGCGACCCTGCGCCCGCTCGGGGTGACGTTCGCGCGCTACGAGGTGCTGATGCTGCTCTGGTTCAGCAGCCGGGGCACGTTGCCGATGAAGGTGATCGCCTCCCGCCTGCAGGTGCATCCGACGAGCGTGACCAATGCCGTCGACCGCCTGGAGGATGCCGGTCTCGTGACGAGGTCGACACATCCCGACGACCGCAGGGCAGTCATCGTGGCGTTGACCCGCGGCGGTCGCGAGCTGGCCGAGCGAGCCACCGCCGCGCTCAACGCCGAGGTCTTCGAACGTCCCGACCTGACCGATGCAGACCTGCGAGACCTGTTCGAGGTGCTCTCGCGGCTGCGAAGCACGGCCGGCGACTTCTGACGGCTCGCGGCTTGTCGGCGCACGTCGCACGTCGAGCCGGGGCGATCGACCAGCCGCAGCCTCTTGCCGAGGAAAGCGTGGCCGACCGTGCGCTCCTGAACGGAAGCAGTCGATCCCCCAGCAGGCTCGGAGCCGACGTGCAGCCGCCTCCCAGACAACGAGTCCATCGTCGTGGCCATGGGAGCTTTTCGCCGGGCCGAACCCGCGACTCACCGCTCCACCCGGCTTCTCACCGCAACCTACGCTGCGGCCACGCTCGTTGCCCTGGTGCTGACGCTCGGCGTGCGCCGTAGCTTCCGACCCAGCGGTGCGGAGGCCTTCTTCGGCCTGCTCAACGTGCCGGTGGCGCCCACCGTCTTCTCGGTCGCCATGCTGGGCCTGACCACCCGGGCCCTGCTGGGACGCAAACGTATCGGTCTCTGGCTGGTCGCAGTCTTCCAGCTGATGGGCCTGGCGCTCGGCGCCATCGAGCTGCTGAAGTCCCAGCTCCCGCTCGATGAGCTGTGGGAGACCCGGGGCTCGCTCGGCCGCGGTCTCGACATCGCCGCGATGGGCGTGGCCCTCGTCGTGCTCTGGTGGCTGTGGCGCACCCGAGCCCAGTTCACCGGACGGCTGCAGCCCGGATCGTGGTGGCTGGCCGTCGCGGCGCTCGTCGCGGGAAGCCTGTTCACGGTCGGTGTCGCCTGGCTCCTCATCGGCGCTGTCGGAGCGCCCCGGTCGCAGGTGCGCACCGTCGTCGCCACGGTGCTCGCCGCGCTGGGCGGCCTCAGCCGCCACGACCTGCCGGCCATCCCGCCGTGGGTGATCGACCTCGTCGCGGTACTCGCCACCATCACGATCCTCGGGGCCCTGCTGCTCTTCGTGGCCTCCGCCAGACCCCGCAGCCGGTGGTCACCCGACCGTGAGCTGGCGCTTCGACGCCTGCTGGCCTCACACGGTGGGGCCGACTCCCTCGGCTACTTCGCAACCCGTCGAGACAAGTCGACGACCTTCTCGGGCGACGGCCGAGCGGTGGTCGCCTATCGCGTCATCGGTGGGGTGTCGCTCGCCTCCGGTGACCCGGTCGGAGACCCTGACTCATGGGTCGCCGCGATCGCCGCCTGGCGAGCCGAGTCCCGCGAGCTCGGGTGGGTGCCCGCCGTGCTCGGCGCCAGTGAGGGCGGAGCGCGGGCCTATGCGGCAGCCGGCATGCAGCTGCTCCTGATGGGCGACGAGGCCATCCTCGACCCGGAACGCCACGACCTTCGTCGGGCGTCGATGGCTCCCGTTCGCCACGCGGTCAAACGGGCGGTTCGGGCGGGCGTCGTCGTGCAGATTCGACGTCAGGAGGACATCGGCCTCGACGAGCTCGCCGAGCTCAGCCGGGACGCCGACGACTGGCGCACGGGCGACACCGAGCGTGGGTTCTCGATGGCACTGGGTCGAACCGCCGATCCGGCTGACGGCCTCGTCGTGCACGTCACCGCCCGCAACGCTGCCGAAGAGCTCGTCGGGCTGCTCACCTTCGCACCCTGGGGCCGGCACGGACTCTCCCTCGACCTCATGCGCCGGTCGCCCGATGCCCCCGGCGGCACCACCGAGCTCATGGTGAGCGCGCTTCTCACGGGGGCAGCCTCGGTCGGCGTGCGTCGGGTCTCGCTCAACTTCTGCCTGTTCCGTGGAGTGTTCGACGATGCGAGCCGTCTCGGGGCGCGGCCCCTCACGCGGCTCAACGCCTCCGTGCTGGGCCTCTTCGACCGCTTCTGGCAGATCGAGCGGCTCTACCGTGCCACGCAGAAGTACGAACCCACCTGGTCTCCCCGGTTCCTCTGCCACGACGACGCCGTGGCGCTGCCCCAGGTGCTGGTGGCGGCTGGTGCCGCAGAGGGTTTTCTGCCGTGGCCCTTTCGTCGGTCGACCGGCGGAGCTCTCGACGCCAAGCACCTGCAGGAGCTCCGAACGATCGACCAACCGGCCGGCGACCCCCTGGACACCGGCCCGCAGCGCTCGGAACGGTTCCGGCACCGCCTGGGAGCCCTGGAGCGGTTGCGTCGCTCGGGACGGGAGGCCTACCCACCCGGGGCCGGGCCACCCTCGGCGCACATCGGGTCGATCTCGGCGCAGGCCTGGAGCACACCGACCGCTCTCGACGTCGTCGGCCGTGTCCGCACCGTGCGCGACCACGGCGGCGTGGTCTTCGCGACGCTCGTCGACGGTGCCGACAGCGTGCAGGTGGTGCTCGACGCCACCACGCTGACTCAATGCCAGGTCGATGAGTTCACCACGACCGTCGACTCCGGCGACCTGATCCGCATCGAAGCCGTCACCGGCACGTCACGTCGTGGCACGCCGAGCCTGCTGCTGCGCACCTGGCGCATGGAGGCGAAGTCACTGCATCCCATCCCCTTCGGCACCTTCAGCGACCCGAAGGCCCGAGCGCGTCAGCGGTCGACCGATCTGCTCGTGCACCCGGGCGAGCTCGCGCTGCTCCGCACTCGTTCGCAGGTGGTGGCCGACCTGCGCCGCCTCCTGAATGACGAGGGCTACCTGGAGGTCGAGACCCCAATACTCCAGAGCGTTCACGGCGGCGCCACCGCCCGCCCCTTCCGCACCTACATCAACGCCTACGGTGTCGACCTGTCGTTGCGGATCGCACCCGAGCTCTACCTCAAGCGGCTGCTCGTCGCCGGCATGGGCCCGATCTTCGAGCTGGGCCGCAGCTTTCGCAACGAGGGCGCCGACGCGACGCACAACCCGGAGTTCACCTCGCTCGAGGTCTACCAGCCGCACGGCGACTACACCACGATGCGCCGGCTCACGGAGCATCTGGTCAAAGAAGCTTCCCGCAGCATCCACGGGTCGCCAGTGATTCCCCTTCAGACCCGTTCGACCGGCAGCGAGCCAACCGCCCCCGAGCTGGTCGACATCAGCGGTGAGTGGCCGGTGGTCAAGGTGCTCACCGCGGTGTCGCGGGCTCTCGGGCGTACCGTCACGATCGACACCGACATGGACGAGCTGGTCGGGCTGGCCGGGCTGCACCACGTGACCGTGCTCCCCGACATGGGAGCCGGGGGCGTCATCGAGGCTCTCTACGCCGCACTCGTCGAGCCGACCACGTTCTACCCGACGTTCTACACCGACTTCCCGGCCGAGACCTCCCCCCTGACCCACCCGCACCGGTGCGAGCCCGGACTCGCCGAACGCTGGGACCTCGTGATCGCCGGGATGGAGGTCGGTACGGCCTACAGCGAGCTGACCGACCCCGTGCTGCAGCGACGACGGCTCACCGAGCAGTCGCTCAGGGCAGCGGCCGGCGACAGTGAGGCCATGGAGCTCGACGAGGACTTCCTGCTGGCGCTCGAGCTGGGGATGCCGCCCAGTGGCGGCCTGGGTATCGGGGTCGACCGCCTCGTGATGCTGCTCACCGGCACCTCGATCCGCTCGGTTCTCACCTTTCCGTTCGTCCGCCCGGAAAGCACCGACCGCGACCTTCCGAAGGCCGCTCCATGGAACTGACCGACACCTCGCTGATGGTGGCGCTGGCGCTGCTGGCCCTCGCATTTTTCGCCCTCGTGGTGATCGGCTGGCCCCGCTGGGGAGGTGGTGTCGCCCGAGGGGTGACCCGGGGCGCCCAGGTCGTGATGCTGAACCTGCTCGTGGTCGCCCTGTGTGGTGCCGCCCTCAACGACCAGTACCTCTTCTACTCGAGCTGGAGCGACCTCTTCGGCTCTCGCTCCAGCTCGGTGCACCTGCACCACGGCGGCTCGGCCCAGGACGTCGTGACCGCCACGGTTCGCGGGCCCGGGTTCGCGGGGATCAGCTCCCCCGCGGCCCTGCCGAAGCTGCCCGAACCAGGGTCCCCGTTGCAGACCTACACCGTCGTCGATCGCCGGGTCGGCTACAACGGGCAGGTGCTGGTGCACCTCCCGGCCGGCTACGACGCCCATGCTGCCCGGACCTACCCGGTCGTCATCGGGCTGCATGGCTTTCCGAGCTCGCCGGCGCGCTTCGTGCGGCTGCCCTTCATCTCGACCATCGACAAGCTGACCGCCGAGCACAAGATGGCCCCAACCATCGTGGTGGTCCCCCGCATCGACACGCCGTCGACGCTCGACACCGAGTGCATCAACGGACCGGCCGGGCAACCGCAGACCGAGACCTGGCTCGCGCACGACCTCCCGCTCTGGGTCGCCCACCACTTCCGGGTGCAGAGTCGACGCACGAGCTGGGCGGTGGTCGGCGCGTCCTACGGCGGCTGGTGCGCGGCGACGCTCGCAATGCGCCATCCCGACGTCTTCGGCGCGGCCGTCGTGATGGAGGGCTACTTCCGCCCTGACTTCAGCTCGACGTACGACCCCCTCTCGACCAGCACGCTGGAGCGCTACGACCTCGTGGCGATCGCGCACTCCTCCCCTCCCCCGCTCGCCATGTGGGTGCTCAGCTCGAGAGAGGACCCCCTGTCGTACCCCACGACCTCAAGGTTCCTCAGTGTGGCCCGGGCCCCGCTCGACGTCACCGCCGTCGTACTCAAGCACGGGGGGCACCGAGACCAGGTCTTCGAGCCGTTCGTGCCGGAGGCGACCATCTGGCTCGCCCAGACGCTGCCCGGCTTTCATGCCTGACGCGGGCGGGAGCGTGCCCCGGCCGGCGCTGGGGCGACGCACCGTGGCGGCGCTCGCCCTCGTCGTGGTTGCCGTGGTGGGCGGACTCTGGGCCGTCGGTGCCAGCCCGGGCGGCCCGGCATCCTTGCTGACCGCCCCTTCAGGAGGCGCCACGACGTCGGTGTCGAGCCCAACGGGCACACCGAGCAGGACAGCTCCAACGAGCACGACGGCTACAACGAGCACGACGGATGCCGGTACCCGACCACGGGCCGCTGAACCGCTGACGCTGGTCGGCCTCGGTGACTCCGTGCCGGCCGCCTCGACCTGCGGGTGCACAGGCTACGTCGAGCTGCTGGGGCAGTCGCTCCATCGTGCAACGCGGCGCCCCGTGGTCGTGCACAACGACTCGGCGGGCGGCGCAACCACCTCGGACGTCGAGCAGAACCTGCGTGACGCTCAGATCGTGGCCGACCTCTCGCACGCCGACCTCGTGACGGTGGAGATCGGCGCCAACGACTTCGATCTCGACCAGGTCGACGACCCGGCCTGCCTGCCGGTCGTCACCTCACCGTGCTGGGCCGACACGCTGACCGGCCTGCGCACCGGACTGACCGACATCGTCTCCGGGATCCGGGACCTCGACGCCAACCCTGACGTACGGATCGCTCTCATCGGCTACTGGAACGTCACGCTCGACGGTGACGTCGGCGCCGCACGCGGTGGGGCGTTCGTCGCCGGCAGCGATGCCCTCACCCGAGCCGTCAACGCGACCATCTCGGCGGTCGCCACCAGCAGCCACTCGGTCTACGTCGACGCCTACTCGCCCCTCAAGGGAACCGGATCACTCGACCCCACTTCGGCTCTGCTCGACGACGGCGACCACCTCGACGCCAAGGGTCACGCCATCCTGGCCAACGCCGTGCTCGGCGCCTTGGCGGCGGCGGGCGTCGTCACGGCGCTCACCCCTTCCCCCTGACGGGCGGACGCGGCGGGGCGGGGCGGGGCGGGGCGGGGCGGCTCAGGCTGCGACGACGGCCGTCTCGTGGTCGGCGAGGGCGCGAAGGGCGTCGCTGAGCCGAACGAAGACCTCGGGGTCTCCGGTCACGTCGGCCTCGATCGTCGACTGCGATACCGCGATGTCAGACACGACCACGGCTCCGGCGATGCCGGCTGAGCGGCGGGCGGCCTCATGGGCCCACTTGCCGCCGTACGGGGTCGGGGTGGCGCCCACGACGGCGAACGGCTTGCCGACGATGGCTCCCGCACCGTAGGGCCGAGACAGCCAGTCGATCGCGTTGCCCAGCACGGGGGGCATCGTGCCGTTGTGCTCGGGCGTCACCGCGAGCACCCGGTCGGCCGCGGCCACCCGGTCACGCAGGGCCCGCACGGAGGCAGGAGCCGAGTCGCCGTCGATCTCCTCGTTGTAGAAAGGCAGCTCGCCCAGACCCTCGACGATCTCGACCTTGACGTCGGCCGGCGCGCTGTCGCGCAACCGCTCGGCGATCTGCCGGTTCACCGAGTCGGCCCGAAGGCTTCCGACGAGAACAGCAACGGTGGTCTGCGAGGCCTGCTCAGAAATAGTCACAGATTCGCAAACGGACCCTGGTCCGCTTGTATTCCCTGGCGCTAGGATCGCCGCGTGTCCACCGGCGGCGACCTCATCTCTCTCGGTGCCATCACTCTTGGTGGCACCTCTGTTGGTGACAGCTCTGTAGGTGACATCTCTCTCGGTGCTCGACCCCCGCGCGCCGATGCCGTACGCAACCGCGAAGTACTGCTCGAGGCCGCACACCGGCTGGTGGCCCAGCGCGGGGCCGATGCCCTGACCATGGCGCAGGTGGCCGACGAGGGCGGCGTCGGCAAGGGCACCGTCTACCGGCGGTTCGGCAGCCGAGAGGGCCTGATGGCCGCCCTGCTCGACCATTCGGAGGCGAGGTGGCAGGCCGCCGTCATCTCAGGGCCACCACCGCTGGGCCCTGGCGCCCCACCACTCGACCGGTTGCTGGCCTTCGGAGCCTCCCGGCTCGAACGCAACCTGGCCAGCGCCGACCTCATCGTCGCGGCGGGAAGCGACCAGCGGCGACCGCTCGGAGCGCTCAGGTTCGTCGCCGCCCACGTTCGTCAGCTGTTGCTCGCTCTGGAGATCGGGGGCGACACCAACCTGCTGACCAGTGCGCTGCTGGCCCCGTTGGAAGCCTCGGTGGTGAGCATCCAGGTCAGCGACCAGGGCGTCGACCCCGCCCAGATCCTGGCCGGCTGGACCGACCTCGTGCGCCGGGTGGTGCGCACCGACTGACGACGACCTGGGTCGGTCGGGCGGTCAGTCGGGCCCGGCCGGGCGCAGTCCGGCTCGGCCGGGCGCGGTCTGGCGCAGTCCTGCTCGGCCGGGCGCGGTCGGGCGCGGTCGGGCCCGGCCGGGTGCAGTCGGAGCGAATGCGCGCCCGTCGGGGCGAGGGGATCAACCCTGGTCGGGTGAGTTCTCAGCGTCGCCCCCGGCGCCGGTGAGCGGTCGGCGTGCGTCGGGGGTGTACCCACCTGCGCCTGCGCCGGCGACCGCCGTGCCCGACCCGTCCGCCGAAAGGGTGTCGAACGGCGGTTCTGTGACCGGGTGGTCAGGTGTCGCCGCGACCGATGACGTGGCAGTGGGTGCGTCAGCATCGGCGTTGAGCGTCTCGTGACCGGGCTGGCCATCCTTGGAGCGTCGGCCCTGCATGAGGAACAAAGCGGCACCCCCCACCAGCACGACCAACATGATCACGAAGACAACGACTCCGGGTTTCATCACAGCTCCTAGCAAGAAGGGTTCGTCGGGCACATACCCAGCCGCCCCGTTCCTGCCTTTCCCGGCGGCGCAGGCCCTCGCGCCGACCCAGGGTCATGTCCCCGCACACCGCGCGACACCACCACTACACACCAAGGCCCACCACCCGGGCAGCGGCCTTGAGGCAGCCGCTGGTGGCGGTTGACGTGACCGGTGAACCTGACCCTTCAGGCGTGCCCGGCCAGAGGCTCGGCCTCGCCGCCGCCGCCGATGAGCGGCCGCCGACCGTCGGCGGTGTAACCCCCGGCACCCGCACCCGCGATCGCCGAGCTGGACCCGTCGGCGGCGAGGGTGTCGAACGACGGCTCGGAGACCGGGTGGTCAGCAGTGGCCGTCACCGCCGTGAGGGCTTCGGGGGACTCGGCGTTCGCGTTGAACGTCTCGTGCCCGGTGTTGCCATCTCGCGAGTGGCGGCTGGGCAACAGGAACACGGCCCCACCTCCGACCAACAGGATGACCATGATGACGAGAACGACCATTCCGGTATCCATGTGCAGCTCCCAGAGAACTCGCTCGGGTCACTTCCAACCGAACCGGCCACGACGTGGTGCCCGCGCGTTCTTCTCAAGGTAGCCCTCCCGCACCCGTGCTGAACAGAGCGAGCGCACCCGGGACGGGTGACGGTTGGACGTCCGACCCGGTGACGCGCGCGGCTACCGTTCGAACATGAGCGCGTCCGGCGGCGGGTCGGCAGAACCCCCACCCACTCCATCACCCAACCGGCCCACGTCATGGGCCAGGCGGCGCCCTGACGTGGCTGACCCCGGCGCTCGGGGCCGCGGCTCGCGGCGGGTCTGGTGGGGGCCTGCTCGGACTGTCCAATACGGTCACCGCCGGGATCGTCAGCGCCCTGGGTCGAGAGGTCACTGCGCCCACCGGAGCCGGCCGCACCACGGTGCTGATCGGCTCCGTCCAGACCGATGCCGCCATCCCAGATTCTCGCCTCCGGCCGCGCGGACCACCCGTGGTTCGGCATGGCCACCGCCGACCTTCCCCAGCAGGGTTCGAACCGTACCGGGATGTTCGTTCAGGCGGTCACCGCCGGCGCCGCTCGGCTGGTACTCACCTCCAAGGTCGGGTCCACGGTGAGGGTCGAGTACCAGCGCAGTGAGCAGCAGGCGACGAGCACCCTCACACTGGCTGAGCAGCCCTGAGCCCGAAGGCGACCCGCCGTGTCACCGGATGCCGCTGCGCGCGAAGCCTTGCACGAAGTAGCGCTGGAAGACCAGGAAGAGCAGCACCATCGGTCCGACGTTGAGCAGAGCGAAAGCCATGGTGGCGCCGTAGTCGGAGCCGAACTGGCCCTGCAGGTAGAGCAGGCCGATGGGCAGCGTGAACAGCTCGTTCTGCTTGAGCGCGATGAGCGGCCAGGCGAAGTCGTTCCAGGTCTGCAGCAGGCTCATGAAGAAGAGCACGGCGATCAGCGGCTTCGACAGCGGCAGGACGATCTTGGTGAACACCTGCAGCTGACCGGCCCCGTCGATGCGAGCCGCGTCGATGAGGTCGCGCGGGATGGCGAGGATGAACTGCCGCGAGAGGAACACCCCGAACGCCGAGGCGGCCGTAGGGAGGATCACCGCCCAGTAGGTGCCGTACAGGTGGGCGTTGGAGACGAGCCGGAAGAGCGGAACCATGATCACCTGCACCGGCAGCATGAGGGTCGACAGGGCGAGCAGAAACAGCCAGTTCGAGCCCCGGAAGCGCAGCTGGGCGAAGGCGTACCCGGCGAGCAGGCTGACCGTGACGCTGATGAGGGCGACGACCAGCGAGATCGCTACCGAGTTGCCGAACCAGGTGGCGACCGGGAACGACGAAAGCACCCGGTCGAAGTTCTCCGTCGTGAACGCACGAGGCCACAACCGCAGGTCGCCACTCAACAGGTCGGCCCGGCTCGACAGGGCGACGACGACCATCCAGTAGAGCGGGAAGATGATGACGGCCGCGATGACGATCGCGAGTGCGAGCCTGGCCAGGTAGCCCGCCCGCCCGCGCCGACGAGTCGAGCGCGGACCGGCATCCTGCTTGACGGCGGTGCTGGCAGACGCGCTCATTCGACCAGATCCCGGGTGCGGCTCGTACGCCAGCGCACGAGCGTGAAGAGCAGGCTCAGGGCGAGCAGGAACATGCCGATGGCGGCGGCGTAGCCCTGGTCACCGGTGACGAAGCCGTTGTCGTAGGCGTAGGTGACCAGCACCGACGTGGCGTTCTCGGGGCCACCCCCCGTCATCACGAAGACCAGGTCGAAGACCTGGAAGGAGTAGACGACGTTGAGGATGAGCAGGAAGAACGACGACGGGCCGACGAGCGGCACGGTGAGATAACGGAAACGCTGCCACCACGAGGCGCCGTCGAGCCGAGCCGCCTCGTAGAGCTCGAGGTTGATGCCCTGAAGACCGGCCAGGTAGATCAGCATGTTGAAGCCGACCCGCCACCACAGGGTCACGATCAGCACCGACGCGAACGCTGCCGTGCCCCCCGACTGCCAGTTGACCGCCGGCAGCCCGACCGAGCGGATCAGCTTGTCGAGGATCCCGGTGTCCTGGTCGAAGACGAGCACCCCGATGAGGGCGGTCGCGACGCCGGAGATCGCCATCGGCACGATCATGATCGAGCGGAACACTCCTCGGGCCGGCAGCACCGAGTTGAGCAGCACGGCGATCCCCAGCCCGATGGCCATCGACACCGGGGTGACGATCACCGTGAACAGCACCGTGTTCACGGTCGAACGCCAGAACACCGGGTCGGTGGCCAGCCGGGTGTAGTTGTCGAAGCCGACGAACCGCCCGGCGCCGAACCCGTTGGTCTGCTGGAAGCTGATGACCACGGCCCAGCCGAGGGGAACCAGGACGAAGACCGTCAGCAGCACCATGTTCGGCGCGATGAAGGCGTAGCCCGTCAGTGACTCCCCACGGTTCAGCCGCGAGCGACGCGAGGTCACGACGCGGTGGCCTTGCCGATGCCGTCGGAGATGTTCTTGATCGTGGTAGCGGTGTCCTGACCGCCGACGAACGCCTGCTCGAGCTGGTCCTTGAGCACGGTGATGATCTTCGACATGGAGGGGGAAGCCACCTGTCCCGAGTCTCGGGGCAGCACGGTGCTCGCCTGGCCGAGGAAGACGGGTGACAGCTCGGGGCGCACCTTGAACATGATGCCGTCCTTGCTGAGGTCGCGGCGGGTGGGCAGCAGCGACGCCCCCTCACAGAAGCCCTTCATCTGCTCGGCGTCGGTCATGAAGGCCAGGAACTTCGCTGCCAGCTCAGGGTTCTTCGTCTTCGCCGTGGCGACGAGCGCGTTACCGCCGAAGTCACCGGCCGAGCGAATGTTGCGTGGTGAGTACGTCGCTCCCCATTCGAAGTCGAGGCTCGTAGCGGCATCGGGGATCAGGAACGCCCCACCGAAGTTCATCGCCGTCGTCTGGGCGTACCAGAGGTCGGCAGCGAGCTTCGTCGACTTGACCGAGCTGTTCTGGGGAACCAGCTTGTTGGCGAAGAAGCTCTTGGTGAAGTCGACGGCCTTGCGCCCCGCATCGGAGTCGATCGCCGGCGTGACGAGGTCGTCGGCGAGGAATCGCCCGTCGACCTCGAAGAGCCAGCTGAGCCAGCGCGTCACACCGTTGCCCTGCCAGTTGTAGGCGAAGGGGTAGCGGTCAGCGGGCAGGCTCTTCCGCAGCTGCTGGGCCACCTTCTCGAACTGCTCCCACGTCCAAGCCTGCTCGAGGGAGGTCGGAATGTCGGTGACGCCGGCCTTGGTGAGCAGGGCCTTGTTGTAGAGGATGACGGTGGTGTCGGTGTGGTGCGGCACCCCGAACGGCTTGTTCTTGTTCTGCACCGCTGCCCACGCCTGTGGCGTGAACCGGTCGCTGAAGCCGCTCGGCATGCTCGCGCTGAGGTCGAGCAGCTGCCCGCGCCCTGCGTAGCTGCCGAAGGTGTAGTACGGCACCCGAAAGATGTCGGGCGGGTTGCCCGCCTGCAGCTGGGCGTCGATGTTGGTGAACATCTGCGCGTAGGGCACCGAGTTGAGAGCCACCTTCGAGCCGGCGTTGGCCTTCTCGAAGGCAGCGATGGCCGTGCGGAAGCCGGCCAGCTCGGCGTCGGTGCCCCACGTGGTGAAGGTGAGGGTATCGGTGCCCGACTCGGCCGGTCCGCTGGAGGACGGCGCGAAGCCGCATCCGGCCAGGACGACAGGGAGGGTGAGTGCCCCGGCTGCGGTCAGAAAGTGACGACGATCGAGTTCCATGCGGATGCTCCTGAAGAGTGGGGGTTCCCGCCGACTCCCTGGGGCGGGAGATCAGAGGTCATCGGCGGCGCTGCTGAAGGCCGGGCGGCTCATCGGGGGAGGTTGCTGACTCAACTCTCGGTGCGCCTGCCGACTGCGTCAAGAGCAACCGCTACTGGCCGGTAACCCCTGGTCTCCGGTCAGTTGCCGGGCCACTCCCCCGTCCAGCGCTGGAAGAGACGCGCGCCGCCACGGTCGGCCAGGGCCTTCACGGTGGCGAAGACGAGACCCTGCAGGGCGGCGGCGACGAGAACCTCCCGCAGCCGGTACTCCGACTCCAGCGGGTCGGGGGGGTCGGCTCGGTCGCCCGGGGTGGCCCGCTTGTAGATCGCCTTGACGAGCACGCCCGAGAGGGCGCCGGCTGCGATGCTCCCGACCAGCCCCACAGGGCGGTAGAGGATCTTCGCCGAGGTGCTGGCCTTCGTTTCACTTGGCACGTGAATCTGCCTCCGTTTCTTGGTCTTCACCGTTGGACTCGCGCAGCCTGCGGCCACGCTCGACGTCGTCCTGATGCTGCTCGCGGGCCTTGTCGATCTTGGTGGTGTCCCGCGGAGGCAGCTGCACACTCTCCTCAGCCACAATCCCGGCCTGAAGCTCGCGGCCCCGTTCGAGCTCGGCGTCGAGCTCGGCGCCGAACAGCAGAGCGAGGTTGGTGATCCAGAGCCACAGCAGGAAGACGATGACGCCCGCGAGAGAGCCGTAGGTCTTGTTGTAGCTGGAGAAGTTCGTCACGTAGAAGCCGAAGCCGGCCGAGGCGACCACCCAGATGAGAATGGCGACGACCGCTCCGAGGCTGACCCACCGGAACTTCGGCTGCTGCACGTTGGGAGTGGCGTAGTAGAGCAGCGCGACGATCACGACGACCACCACGAGAATGACCGGCCACTTGGCGATGTTCCAGACCGTCACCACGGTTGAACCGAGCCCGATCGCGTCACCGACCGACTGGGCGACCGGCCCACTCACCACCAGGGCCAGAGCGACCAGCGCCACCAGGAGCACGACGATGAGGGTCACCAGCAGCATCACCGGGCGCAGCTTCCAGAACGGGCGCCCCTCTCCGGTCTCGTAGATGCGGTTGAGCGCCCTGCCGAAGGAGCCGACGTACCCGGAGGCCGACCAGAGCGCGGTCGCGATTCCGATCACGAGCGCGAAACCTGCGCCGGACGACGTGCTGAGCGACTTCAGCACGGGTTCGAGCGTGTCGACCGCCGAACCAGCCCCGAGCTCACGCAGGATGCCGGTCAGGGTCGTGACCGTCTCGTCACTCTTGCCGACCAGGCCGACCAGGGAGAGCAACGCGATCGCTGCCGGGAAGATCGCCAGCACGCCGTAGTAGGTCAGCGCGGCGGCCAGGTCGGTGCACTCGTCTTTGCTGAACTCGCGAACCGTCTTGCGCGCCACAAACTTCCACGACGCCGGTTTCACGTCGGCCACCGACTGCGGCTTGGCGTTGCTGTCGGGGTCGGGGGCCTCGGTTCGGGCCTTGGCGGAGTTCGAGTCGGCCTCGGCCGCCGTCGTCTCTGCGGAGGCCTCAGTTTTCGTGGTCATCGGCGCCGGCGCCAGAGCAGCACGGCCACCACCAGGGCCACGGCCACCACCGCTGCGGCAACCGCGCTGGCCTCGACGGTGGGCTTGCCGGCGTCGTCGGTGGCGGCATCCTTGCCCTGCGCAAGGGCGAGCTTCGCCTTGTCGGCCGAGTCGTGCAGGGCCTGCGTCGCACGCTCCTTGGTCTCGGCCAGCTGGTCGCCTGCTCGTGCCTTGACGTCGAGCTTGGCGGTCAGGGCGTCGACGGTCTCGGCCATCTGCTCGCGCGTCTGCTGCAGATCGGCCTGGATCTCCTCGACGCTCTTGCCCGCAGTGCCAGCGGGGTGCTCAGTGCGCTCAGTGGGAGTCACGGTGGGTTCCCTCCTTCAGGGTTTCTACGTCGGCCTTGAGGCTCGCGGTGGTCTTCTCGACAGGGGGCGTAGCGCCAGATACCTGCTTCTTGCCGACGAGGGCGAAGATGCCGGCCACCACGAACAGCGCCACGGCCACGATCAGGGCCGCGAGCCATGCCTCGACCACGAGGGTCAGCGCCAGAATCGCCGCAGCGACGAGGGCACCGACCCCGTAGAGGGCCACGACGCCGGCGCCACCGAACAGCCCGACGCCGATGCCGGCGTGCTTGGCACTCTGGGTGACCTCGGCCTTGGCCAGCGCGAGCTCACCGCGCACGAGGTCGGACAGCTCGCTCGACAGCTGCGTCACGAGCTGCCCGGTGGACGGCTCGGGCTGGTGGCCCGCCTGGGCCTGCGTTTCGGTCATGGGTGTCTCTCCTCGGTGTCGCCGGCGGCCGACGCACGGGTCCGCGTCTCACTCACCGCGGCGACGAGTGACCTGTCAGTACCCCGACCGGCCGCTCACGAACCATCTGGCGGCGATCAGCTCGCGACACCGAGATCGTCACGAGGCCACCCTGCGGGCCCTGCCTCGCGATGGCGCCCAGCGGTACGGGTCCAGCCGCACGGGTTCACGCGCCGCTCCCCCACCCCCAGGTCGAGTGGCCACTTTCGTACAGTCGAGTGGCCACTTTCGTACCGCGCGGTTGGCACCTTCGAGGGCTCAGAGGTGCCAGACGCACAGCCCAGCGTGCGGTTGGCACCTCTGGCACTAGGCAGGTGCCGACCGCGTAGCGTCGCGCCAGCGGTACCCAGCTGAGTGGCCAGTTCGGTTGTGGACGAGTCGGTTTCGTGGTTGGGGCAGTGTCAGTGGTGGCCTCTAGGGTTTGAGTCATGAACAACGAGGGTTCGCTTCTCGAGAGGCTCCGGCAACAGCTGGACGACCAGTCGAGCCAGCGCCGAAACGGCGGAACGGCGACAGCCGGGTTCTGGTCGACCCCCATCCCGGATGCCGCAGAGCCGGCTCCGTCGGATGCCGCGGAGCCCGCACCTGGGGCCGCAGAGCCCGCCCCCTGTGCCGCTGACCCAATGTCGTTGGAGGCTGCCTCGTCGGGTTCGGCCGGCCAGGAGCAGCCGGTACGGGAGTTCCCGGCGCCGTTGACGATCCACTGGGCGAACTGGTCAAACGTGAGTGGCGCGTACGCGTCGGGGTTCGCGTTCGCGGCCGCGAGCCTGGACCGGCCTCAGATGGAACCGGCCCGGATGAGCGAGGGCGATCTGCTCGAGTCGGTGACCCAGCTCGGCGCCGTGGAACACCACCGCGAGGTCAACCTCGTGCGCCTGGTCACTCAGCTCGAGGCCCGTGGGGTGGCTTCCCCGGGCGGGTTGTGCCGGGTCGACTGGTTGCGCACGGTCGACCCCACCCTGACCGCCAGCGCTGCCAAAGCGGTCGTCACGTGTGGGGACGCGTTCAACGAACCTCGCTGGGCCCAGTTGCGCGAGGCCGTCACCGGCGGAACCTCCGGCAACACCGGCACCGCGGCTAGGGCCAGACAGGCCGAGCGGGTCACCGTCGGTAAGGCCGCACAGGTCATCGACTTCTTCCACCACCTCAAGCCCGTGGCTGACCCCGACGACCTCGAGCAGGCCGTCACCCACCTGACCGAACAGGCTTCCGGCCTGCGGTGGGAACAGCTCGCGAAACTCGCCCGTGAGCTGTCCGACCAGGTCAGGCCCCCGAAGGACGCGGACGAGCACGACCAGAAACGACGCGGCGGCCGCGGCCTGTGGTTCACCGGCCCGAACGCAGCCGGGATGGTCGGAATGACCGGCACCCTCGACCCCGAAGGCGCCGCGACCCTCAAAGCCGCCATCGACCCCCTCGCCGCGCCACGCCCCCTCACCGATGGAGAGGGGGTCAAGATCGAGGACGACCCCCGACCACCGCACCAGCGCCGGATGGACGCCCTGCTCGACCTCGTCGCCCGCGGTGTCACCGCCCCCGGGGCAGTCCCCTCGACGGACAAGGCCAAGATCGTCGTCACGATGGGCTTCGAGACCTTACGCGACTGGGCGGCCCGAGGCTGCCCACCCGACTGGGCCACCCGCGGCGGCGGCAAGGGCACGGCCGGGAAGAACGGCGCGGCGGGCAAGAACGGCGTGGCGGGCAAGGGCGGGAGCGGGTCGTGCCTGAGCGGTGACGTGCTCAGCGCGGCCATCGTGCGCCGGCTGGCGTGCGACGCCGCCATCATCCCCGTCGTGCTCGGCTCCGACTCCCAACCATTGGACCTCTGTCGGGAAGAACGCCTCGTCACCCGAGCCATGCGCACCGCCCTCTGGCTCAGAGACGGCGGCTGCTCCTTCCCGGGCTGCTCCACCCCCGCTCAATGGACCGACGCACACCACGTGCGGCATTGGATCGACGGCGGAACCACCTGTCTCGGCAACCTGGCCCTGTTGTGCCGACGACACCATGGGTACGTCCACGAGAAGCACCTCACCGCGACCATCACCGACACCGGCGTCACCTGGCAACACTGGCACACCACCTTCGCCACCGGGCCACCCGAACCCAGGCCCTGAACGGGCGTTCGCCTAGCGACCGGTCGACGACGCACATCGGCTTACCCACCAGTCGTCGGCGCGCCACCTACGGTCAGCGCCCGCGAGCGCCGGCCTGCTCCACGGCATCCTCGCGCGGAGCAGCCGACTGTTCGGTCGAGAGCCCACGACGTGCCGAAGGGCCCCTGACCGGCGTTTCCGCTGGCCAGAGGCCCTTCTGTGCAGGTGGTGGCAGGTGAAGGATTCGAACCTTCGTAGCTCTCGCGACGGATTTACAGTCCGGTTCACCCGAGACGCTCACCAGCGCAAACGCCGCGGCGCCCAAAACTTGGTCACGAATGACGCACAGACGCTCGGCGCGAATGGCTTACAGCCATGGTTCACCGAACACGTCGCACACCTCTTCTTCGGGACCGGGTTCTGTTGCGCCGGGTGCACCGTGCCCACTCCAGCCGTACTGAAGCGTGCCACGGAACTGTCCCGCGCACTGTGTTTCTGGCCCCACACGCCGACGCAGTCGGCTAGGAGGGCGCTGAACAAGGCTGTTCTCGGGCTGGCCACTACACGGGCCATGGCCTGAGTCGTCGCCGGTCGGCCGTGAGTCGTGGTCGGGTCGGGCGCGGATATCGGGACTGGGCGTTCACCAGATTGGTCGGTGGCGCTCGGAGGGTCTCTGGCGGGTATGGACCCGCCCAGTTCCACCCGATTACCCTGCCTGTCAGGCCGTTTCGGGGGCCAGCGCCCACATTCCTGTCCTGTAGGTGGGTCTCCGGCCGACCAGATTGCGCAGGTTGAGTCCGGCGGTGCGTCTCGACAGCCAGGCGTGGTTCTTGGTGGTGCCGAAGTAACGCAGTTTCGGGTGACGGCTACCGCGGCCGGCGACTTGAGAGATGACCCGTTCCACGTTCGGCCGGAACTTTCGGTACCTCTCCCGCAAGTCAGGGTCATCAGCCCAGTCTCGGCGGGCCTGCGTAGCGGGCCGTCATGCTCGTGCCGCCCGGTCTTGGACGTGGTGCACCGGGCGGCCAGCGGGCAGTCACGGCACAAGGCCGCGATCGCGAGCATCGAGGAGGGCGCGTGGACCACGATCGAGTACACCGACGCGATCCGTGACGAGGCCACCGGGAAGTGGATCTCCCGTTCGGCCCGAGTCACGCCAATTGAGTGTGTCGGCCATTCGGTGTTGGTCGCGGCGAGGATGTCGCGGGCGGTGTCGGTGAGGCGGTCGGCTGCGGTGTGTTGATGGCCGGCGATGGTGAGGGCGACTTGCTGCAACGGGCGTAGCGTCGCGACGATCTTTCTGATGCTCATCCCGGTCTCGTTCTGCAGGTGACGGGCTACGGCCAGGGCCGCGAACACGATGGTGAGGTGAGCTTCGATCGCGTCGCGGGTGTGGTGGAAGATCGGCCGGGCTCGTAGGTCGGTCTTACTCATCCGGAACGAGGCCTCGACGTGCCACAGGTCGTGATAGTCGCCGATGACCTCACTGGCGGGCATCACCGCCGCGGGGATGTTCGTGACATAGCCCTTGAGCCCGACCAGACGCCTCGCCCGCGCCAACGACGCCTCGTCCAGGGATGCGGCCCCGTTGCTGGTCTTGACGAATCGTGGTGTGCGGGCGGCCTTCTCCCCGGCGACGACAGCCTTGGCGCGGTTCTCTTGCAACGTCAACGTTCGGGCGTCTCGGACGGCGCGTTTGCGCGAGTAGGCCCACACCGCCCGCCAACAGGTGGTGTGCGCGCCCGGGTCCCACACCGGTTCAGCCTTCTTAGCCGCGTCGTTGACGCCCCGCGCGGCGGCCGTGGACACCCTCGGTGTGATCGTGTCGATGAACTGCCCATCGGTGAACGCGTCACCGTGCCACCGGAAGTGCGAGGCCAGGTCCGCCGGAGCCTTACTGGGCTCTTCGTACTTGAGCGGGGCGCCCGGTAGTTGATGGGGCTCGTGGCCCCGACATGCTGTTGGTCTCTCACAACGCGACAACAGCGAGGCCACGAGCATGAACGAGGGTACGTCAGTGCTGCTCGGGCTGGAGGGCGAGTTCGCCGTCTTACAGCTCGAACGAATCGACCCGGACACGGTGAAGATCGTCATCGAGGTGATCGACCGGGAGTGCGCTTGCCCGGCCTGTGGGGTACTCACCTCGAGGGTCAAGGAGCGGCCGCTGGTCCGGCTCAAGGACTTACCCGCCTCAGATCAACGCACTGAGCTGTGGTGGCTCAAGCGACGCTTGGTGTGCCGCGAGCCGGCCTGCGCGACGGGCACGTTCACGCAGCAGTCCACCGCGGTCCCCGCCCGGTCGCGGCTCACGACCCGGCTGCGGGAGAAGATCGGCACCGCGATCGCGTCCGGCAACCGCGCAGTCAGCGAGGTCGCGGGCGAGTACGGCATCGCATGGGCAACGGCGCATCGGGCGCTGATCGTGCTGGCTGCCCGGTGGCTGCCCGAGCCGGAACCCACCCGCGTGCTCGGCATCGATGAGACCCGCGCCCGGTCAGTGCGGTGGGTCCTGGAAGAAGCCGGGTGGAAACGCTCCGACCCGTGGATGACCTCCTTCGTCAACGCCGACCCTGCCGTGCCGGGCCGGCTGCTCGGGCTCACGCCGGGACGCTCCGGTGCGTGCGTGAGCTCATGGCTCGCGCTACAAACACCAGCGTTCAGGGCCGGGATCGAGCTGGTCGTGATCGACCCGTCCGCGCCGTACGCGGCCGGGATCCGCACCGCCCTACCGACCGCCCGGGTCGCGGTCGACAAGTGGCACCTCGTCGCCCTCGCCAACC
>NZ_MAST01000012.1 GCF_001758225.1 Humibacillus sp. DSM 29435
CCCACGTCGTGCCCGCGGCAGCTGGACCGGCGCACCGAACGGCGGATTATGGGGTCTCGCGGCGCTGGGGTCCGGCCCGGATCGGGTACCGGCTGCGGCTGAACCCGGCGACCGTCCACAAGGTCCTGACCCGCCACCACGCGCCGCCGCTGTCGTGGACCGACCCGGCTACCGGGGCCCGGCTACGGGCCAAACCCGCGCCGCTACGGTACGAACACGAGGCCCCCGGTGACCTGGTGCACGTGGATGTCAAGAAGCTCGGCCGGATCCCCGATGGTGGTGGGCACCGCATCCACGGCCGGGCCAAAGGCAACCGGATCAAGAAGGCCGCCCGGCCGGGGACCGCGTTCATCCACAACGCGGTCGATGACCACTCCCGCCTGGCGTACGCCGAGATCCTGGCCGATGAGCGGAAGGAGACCGCGTCGGGGTTCTGGGCCCGGGCGAACGCGTACTTCGTCTCGTGCGGGATCACGGTCAAACGGGTCCTGACCGACAACGGGTCTGCCTACCGCTCAGGGGCTTTCGCGGCAGCCCTCGGCCCGGTCGTACACAAACGGACCCGCCCGTACCGGCCCCAGACCAACGGCAAGGTCGAACGGTTCAACCGAACCCTCGAACAGGAATGGGCCTACGCCCGCCCGTACCGCTCCGAAACCGAGCGGGTCGCCGCGTTCCCCAGCTTCCTGCACACCTACAATCACCACCGCGGCCACACCGCACTCAAGGGCGCCTCACCAGCCGAGCGCGTACCCAACCTCTGTGGGCACAACACCTAGCAGGCCGCCAGCGCGCATGCCGCCATGACCCGGCGCCTGAGGCCGTCAGGGTCGGACAGGTCGACCCACACCAGGCGCACGACGACCCAACCGTCACGACGGAGGACGTCCTCGCGCCGCTTCTCGTCGAAGAGCACCCGACGGTCGCCATCGGCGTACTTCACGGCCCCGTCGAACTCGACGAGCACGCGGGTGCCACGAATCCGGAAGTCGGCCCGGTACCGACGACCCTCTGCGACGACCTCGAACTGGGGCTCGAGCTCGAAACCGAGCATGGAGAGCACGAACGCGGTGCGAGACTCCCCGGGGGACTCATGCTGAGGATCGACGAGCGACAGCGCCGACCGGACGGGTCCGATGCCTGTGTGCTTCGCAAACACCGCAACGGCCCCGGAGAGCTCGGTCGCGGTCGCCGCTTGGGCTCGGAGCGCCGCATCGGCCGCCACGAGGAAGGCCTGGGGCCCCGCCAGCAGCCCGGCCTGCACCGCGGCGTAGGCGACGGGTACGGCTCGCGGGCGATGGCTCTCGAGGCTGCCGGCAACGTCGGCCGCTGGACGATGCAGGCCGGCCACCTGTCGGTGCACCCTCACGCCTGGGCGTGACACGGACACGCCTCCCGCCGCCGGCGCCCATGCGGTCAGGTGCACCGTGTCGAGGGGGGCGGCGTACGTCGGGAGGCCGGCGAGAACGAGTCTCGAGTGGTGGCTGAGGGCAGCCCGCATGCGGAACTGGCGACCGAAGGCGATCGAACGCAGGCGATGCAGCTGCTCTCGCTCCGGGGGTGCCCCTTCGGCGATGGCGTACCAGCCGACGGCCAGCCGCAGACAGCGACCGTCCTTCACCAGCCGCCCCAGAGCATTCTTGTCCAGGCCGACGCGCGCGGCGTCGGCGGCTGCAAAGACCCCGTCACGGGCAATGAGAGTCAGGTCCATGACCAGAGCCTCCGGCACGACGGGCGCACCGTCAGGTGCTGGCCCGGCCAGCTGTGGACAACGCTGAGACCACGCAGGGAGGTGTGGATGGGTCAGCAGAGCCGAACTGGGTCAGCGGCGCCGCAGCGCTCGGCCGCTGCTGACCCTCAGCCCGCTCACTGACCCGGGGCGCAGCCGGTGATGAACCCGCGTTGGATAGGTATGCATGACTGTGCATATACTTGCAACATGTCAAAAGTTCTGACCTCGCTCCCCGTCGGCGACCGCGTCGGCATCGCCTTCTCGGGCGGTCTCGACACCTCCGTGGCCGTGGCCTGGATGCGCGAGAAGGGGGCCGTGCCCTGCACCTACACGGCCGACCTCGGGCAGTACGACGAGCCCGACATCGACTCGGTGCCCGGGCGGGCCGTTGCGTACGGGGCCGAGATCAGCCGCCTCGTCGACTGCCGAGCCGCGCTCGTCGAGGAGGGCCTCTCGGCCATCGCGTGCGGCGCCTTCCACATTCGCAGCGGCGGCAAGACCTACTTCAACACCACCCCGCTCGGCCGGGTCGTCACCGGCACGCTGCTCGTGCGCGCCATGCAGAACGACGACGTCTCGATCTGGGGCGACGGTTCGACGTTCAAGGGCAACGACATCGAGCGGTTCTACCGCTACGGCCTGCTCGCCAACCCCCACCTGCGCATCTACAAGCCCTGGCTCGACGCCGACTTCGTCACCGAGCTCGGCGGGCGGCACGAGATGTCGCAGTGGCTGAGCGCCCGCGACCTGCCCTACCGGGCGAGCGCCGAGAAGGCCTACTCGACCGACGCCAACATCTGGGGCGCCACCCACGAGGCCAAGACCCTGGAGTTTCTCAGCGAGTCGATGGAGGTCGTCTCCCCCATCATGGGCGTGGCCCACTGGGACCCGTCGGTGACCATCGAGACCGAGGACGTCACCGTCACCTGGGAGTCCGGGCGCCCGGTCGCCATCAACGGCCGGACCTTCCCGGATGCCGTCGCCCTCGTCGACGAGGCGAACACCATCGGCGGGCGGCACGGGCTGGGCATGAGCGACCAGATCGAGAACCGCATCATCGAGGCCAAGTCGCGGGGCATCTACGAGGCACCGGCCATGGCCCTGCTGCACCTGACCTACGAGCGCCTGCTCAACGCGATCCACAACGAGGACACCATCGCGAACTACCACGCCGAGGGCCGCAAGCTCGGGCGGCTGCTCTACGAAGGCCGTTGGCTCGACCCGCAGAGCCTGATGATCCGCGAGTCGCTGCAGCGGTGGATCGCCTCGGCCGTCACGGGCGAGGTCACCGTGCGCCTGCGTCGCGGCGACGACTGGTCGATCGTCAACACGGCCGGGCCGGCCTTCAGCTACCACCCCGAGAAGCTGTCGATGGAGCGCACCGAGGATGCCGCGTTCGGCCCCGTCGACCGCATCGGCCAGCTGACCATGCGCAACCTCGACATCGCGGACACTCGCGCGAAGCTCGAGCAGTACGCTGCCGCGGGCCTGCTCGGACAGGGCGCCACCGATCTTGTCGGCGAGCTGGCGCCCGGTGGCGCCGCGGCCATCTCTGCCAACCCGGCGGCATCCGGTGTCGACGCCGAGGACGACGCGCTCGACCGGGCCGCGATGGAGTTCGGCACCGACTGACTCCCACGGTTAACGGGTACGGTCCACGCATGAGTGACGACGGAAAAATGACTGTCCACCGCGCGATCGACGCCTCGGCTGCCGACATCTTCGACGTGCTGAGCAACCCCAAGCGCCATACCGAGCTCGACGGCTCGGGCTTCGTCCGTTCCGACGAGAAGGCTGAACGCATCAAGGCGGTCGGCGACGTCTTCCGGATGAACATGGAGGGCCCGCACATGGGCGGTGAGTACCAGACCGACAACACCGTCAGCGGCTTCGACCACAACAAGCTCATCGCCTGGAAGACCGCCCCGGCCGACACCGACCCGCCCGGGTGGGAGTGGCTGTGGGAGCTCGACCCGACGGGCCCTGACTCGACCGACGTCACCCTGACCTACGACTGGTCGAAGGTGACCGACAAGAAGATCCTGTCGATGGTGAGCTTCCCCCTCATCACCAAGGAACAGCTCGAGGACTCCCTCGGCAACCTGGCGTCCTCCGTCTCCAGCTGAGCGGCCGGCCCCCTCGGAGCACCGAACGCGAGACCATCCGCACGAGCCCGCCCACTGCCCCACGGCAGCGGGCGGGCTCGCGTGCGTCAGAGCCGTTTGTGGGCCGCCCACAAACCACCGGCCGGCGACCCTAGGCTGGGGCGGGTGAACCAGCCGCCGCGTCAGCGACCGAGCGAGGTGACCGCCCTCGCGGTCGCCCAGAGTGCCGGCGAGCTCGCCACGCTGGCGGCGCAGCGGATGGAGGCGAACCTGCGCTGGTACCGCGACCTCTCGGCGCAGGAACGCTCGCAGGTGGGCCTCGTCGCCCAGGCGGGCATCTCGCAGTTCATCACCTGGTTCCACCATGACGAGGGTCACGCACCCTCGGCGATCTCGATCTTCGCCAACGCACCCCAGGAGCTGACCCGGTCGGTCAACCTGCGTCAGACCCTCGACCTCGTGCGCACCGTGGTCGACGTCGTCGAGTCGCGCGTGGAGAGTCTGGCCGGGCCGGGCGACGAACAGCTGCTGCGCGAGTCGGTGCTGCGCTTCTCGCGCGAGATCGCCTTCGCCGCGGCCGAGGTGTACGCCGGGGCGGCGGAGGCCCGCGGAGCCTGGGACGCCCGCCTCGAGGCCCTCGTGGTCGACGCCGTGCTGCGCGGTGAGGCAGATGAGTCGATGCAGTCGCGCGCCACGGCCCTGGGCTGGGGAGAGGTGGCCGACGTCACCTTCGTCGTCGGCGCCACCCCGGATGACCGGCTCGGGGCCGGCGGGCCGGCCGCCGCCGTCGACGATCTGCGCCGGGCGGTGCGCCACCACCGGGTCGAGGCGCTGGCCATCGTGCAGCGAACCCGACTCATCGCCATCCTCGGGGGCACGCGTGAGCCCGCGCGTGTACTGGCGGACGTGCAGGACTGCTTCGGTGAGGGGCCGATCGTGATCGGGCCCACGGTGCCGCACCTCTTCGCCGCCGGTCGTTCAGCCCGTGCGGCCCTCAGCGGTCTGTCGGCCGCACCGGCTTGGCCGGCGTCGCCACGGTTGCTCGAGGCCGATGCCGTGCTGCCCGAACGGGCCCTGGCCGGCGACGGGCCGGCGCGACGAGCGCTGGTCGACCGGGTGTTTCGCCCGCTCGCGCGCCCATCGCAGGCATCGCTTCTCGAGACCGCGACGGCCTACCTCGAGAACGGCGGATCGATCGAGGCCACCGCCCGGATGCTGTTCGTGCACCCGAACACCGTGCGGTACCGGGTCGGCCGCATCGCCGCGGTCACCGGCTACGATCTCGGCACGCCGCGCGAAGCCTGGGCCCTGCGCATCGGGCTCTCTCTCGGCCGCCTCGACGCGAGCACCCCGGGGCGTTCGGCCCCACCTACCACGGGTTGAGCAGTGCTGACCGCCGTCCATCCGGCGAGCGTATTCATTACCGAGCAGTTTGGAGGTTTCCTCCAAACAATGTCATGTGACTTGGTGACTTTCGCTGGCGCCGTCGAGGGGGCTGAGCCGCCATGGTGGAGGGGTGCTAGCCATCGTGTGCCCCGGACAGGGCTCCCAGACCCCCGGCTTCCTCGCCCCCTGGCTCGAGCTCGACGGGGCGCGTGAGCAGCTGACCGCGCTCGGAGGTGCCGCTAGCCTCGACCTCGTCGCGCACGGCACCGAGTCCGACGCCGAGACCATCAAGAACACCGCCGTCGCCCAGCCGCTCATCGTCGCGGCCGGCCTGGTGGTCGCCTCGGCGCTCTTCGCCTCGCGCGATGACCTCGTCGCCACCGGCGCGGTGCTGGCCGGCCACTCCGTCGGGGAGCTGACCGCAACCGCCCTGGCGGCGGTCATCACCGACGAGCAGGCCATCACCCTCGTCGCCGCCCGCGGACGCGCGATGGCGCAGGCCAGCGCGGTCACGCCCACCGGTATGGCCGCGGTGCTGGGCGGCGACCCCGACGAAGTGCTCAGCACTCTCGAGGCGCTCGGCCTGACCCCGGCCAACGTCAACGGCGCCGGCCAGGTGGTCGCCGCGGGCACGATCGAGCAGGTCGCTGCCCTGCGTGACGCCCCGCCGGCCAAGGCCCGCGTCATCCCGTTGCAGGTGGCCGGCGCCTTCCACACTCATCACATGGCTCCCGCGGTCGAGGTGCTCGGAGCGGCAGCCGCGTCCGTCACACCTGCCGATCCGGCGCTCACCCTGCTCAGCAACGCCGACGGCACACCGGTCGAGAGCGGCGCGCAGGCCCTCGACCGGCTGGTTCGCCAGGTGAGCAACCCCGTGCGCTGGGACCTCTGCATGGAGACGATGCTCTCTCTGGGCGTGACCGGCCTGATCGAGCTCGCCCCGGCCGGCACTCTCGTCGGTCTGGCGAAACGGGCCATGCGAGGCGTGGAGACGCTCGCCCTCAAGTCGCCCGACGACCTCGCTGCGGCCCACACCCTGATCGATGCCCACCGCGCATGACCCCTGCGGTCCAGACTGGCGCGAAGGGCCCCTCTAGGGGCACGCTCAGGGGTAGGGCCCCGGCCGACGGTGATCCTGCCGGTCGCCTGCTCCTGCGTCGCCGCCTGATCTCCGCAGCTCTCCGAACCCGACCCGAGAAGGCCACGTGACCTCGATCCCCTCCCCCGTCTCGCCCAAGGGCACCGGCACGCTCGCCGACCTGGGCCCGGGCAGACACTCCCGCGTCCTCGGCGTCGGCGCCTACCGCCCGGCGCGCGTGGTGACCAACGCCGAGCTCGTCGACAAGATCGACTCCAGCGACCAGTGGATCCGCGAGCGCACGGGCATCATCAGCCGACACTTCGCCGCCGAGAACGAAAGCGTCATCGACATGGCCGAGGCGGCCTCACGGCAGGCCCTCGAGCTCGCCGGCATCCGCGCCGACCAGATCGGGTTCGTGCTGCTGGCCACTGTCACCCACCCCTACCAGACTCCCGCAGCCGCCCCCGAGCTCGCCTACCGCCTGGGCTCTACGGCGCCTGCGCTCGACATCTCGGCCGCCTGCGCCGGGTACTGCTTCGGCGTGGGTATGGCCAGTGACCTGGTCAAGGCCGGGTCGGCCGACTACGTGCTCGTCGTCGGCGTCGAGAAGCTGAGTGACTTCACCGACCCCTACGACCGCGGCAGCGCCTTCATCTTCGGTGACGGCGCCGGTGCGTGCGTCATCGGTCCGAGCGACACACCCGGCATCAGCCCCACGGTGTGGGGCTCCGACGGTTCCCAGCGCGACGCCATCACCCAGCGCGAGTCCTGGGTCGCGGTCAAGGACACCTGGCTCAACGAGGAATGGACCCCCGGCGAGGAGCAGGCCGATCTCGCGGGCCGCAGCTCGAAGGGGTGGCCCGCCATCGGCATGCAGGGTCAGTCCGTGTTCCGGTGGGCCGTCTGGGGCATGGCCCCCGTGGCGCAGCAGGCCATCGACAGGGCGGGCATCACCGCCGACGACCTCGACGCCTTCATCCCGCACCAGGCGAACGTGCGCATCATCGACGCGATGGCCAAGCAGCTGAAGCTTCCCGCCGACATCCCCATCGCCCGCGACATCGCCACCACGGCCAACACCTCGGCGGCCTCCGTGCCGCTCGCGACAGCGCGGATGCTGGCCGAGAAGGAGATCCCGAGCGGTGGCCTCGCGCTGCAGATCGGGTTCGGGGCCGGCCTCGTGTATGCCGCCCAGGTCATCGTGCTGCCCTAGGCACGCCCAGGTTCCCGCCGGTCCGACGGGTCACATCGGACCACTGCAGAGCGCCACCACCACCGTCAACACAAGGAGCAGCCAGATGGCTCAGTCCGAGCAGGAGATCCTCGCGGGTCTCGCCGACATCGTCAACGAAGAGACCGGTCTCGACACCGCGTCGGTCGAGATGGACAAGTCGTTCACCGACGACCTAGACATCGACTCCCTCTCGATGATGACCATCGTCGTCAACGCCGAGGAGAAGTTCGGGGTGCGCATCCCCGACAGCGAGGTCAAGAACCTCAAGACCGTTCGCGACGCCGTCACGTTCATCGGCGGCGCGCAGTCCTGAGCCACCGTCACCCTCGGGTGACCGACGCTGGGTCACGAGCCCGATCTCGTGACCCGGCGTCCGCTCGGCCCCAGCACGAACACCCAGAAACGACCACGGCTCAATCCCTAAGGAGCACCTCACCATGACGTCCCTTCGCGACCGACGAGTCGTCGTCACCGGTCTCGGTGCCACCACCCCCGTGGGCGGCACCGTCCCGCAGACCTGGGACGCCATCCTCGCGGGCCAGTCCGGCGCCCGACCGATGGAGTACGACTGGGTCAGCAAGTACGAGCTGCCCGTCACCTTCGCCGCGACCATCAAGGTTCCGCCCATCGAGGTGCTGACCAAGGTCGAGACCCGCCGGCTCGACCCCTCCAGCCAGTACGCGCTGATCGCCTCGCGCGAGGCCTGGGCGGATGCCGGCTCCCCCGACGTCGACCCCGAGCGACTCGGCGTCGTGATCGGTTCGGGCATCGGCGGAGTCTGGACGCTGCTCGACCAGTGGGACAACCTGCGCGAGAAGGGCCCGCGTCGGGTCTACCCGCTGGCCGTCCCGATGCTCATGCCGAACGGCCCGGCCGCCGCCGTGTCCCTCGAGCTCGGTGCCCGTGCGGGCGCCCACACCCCCGTCAGCGCCTGCGCGTCCGGCGCGGAGGGGATGGGCTACGCCATCGAGATGATCCGTACCGGCCGCGCCGACATCGTCGTCGCCGGTGGCACCGAGGCCGCGGTGCACGCCCTGCCGATCGCCGGTTTCGCCGCCATGCAGGCGCTCTCGACGCGCAACGACGAGCCCGAGCTCGCGTCGCGGCCCTACGACATCGACCGTGACGGGTTCGTTCTGGGTGAGGGCTCGGCTCTCATCGTGCTCGAGTCGGAGGAGCACGCGAGGGCCCGCGGTGCGCGCGTCTACGCCGAGCTCGCCAGCGTCGGCATCTCGTCTGACGCGCACCACATCACCGCGCCCGAACCGGAGGGCGCCGGCGCCTCACGGGCCATGCTGGCCGCGATCGAGCGGGCCGACCTCGACCTACGCGACATCATCCACGTCAACGCCCACGCCACCTCCACCCCGGTCGGTGACATCGCCGAGTACAACGCCATCAAGCGGGCCTTCGGCGACTTCACCGACCACCTCACCGTCACCGCCACCAAGTCGATGACCGGGCACCTGCTCGGCGCGGCCGGTGCGCTCGAGGCGGTGTTCACGATCCTGTCGGTCTACCACCGCACCGTTCCGGCGACGATCAACCTCGACCATCAGGACCCCGCGATTGCCCTCAACGTCGTCACGGGTGAGCACCAGACGCTGCCGGCCGGCGACATCGCCGCCCTGAACAACTCGTTCGGGTTCGGCGGGCACAACGTGGCCCTGGCCATCCGCAGCATCTGAGCGGGCGGGCCACCTCCTTCCGACGCAGACCCGAAGAACGTACGACGAAGGCCCGGAGGCACGAACCCTCCGGGCCTTCGTCGTCCCGGTGTCGCCGCACTGGAGGTCGCGACGGCCGGGAGGTCGGAGAGGCGTTCTGGCTGCTCAGCCCACCTGGTGCAGCCAGCGCACCGGGGCGCCGTCTCCGGCGTACCGGAACGGCTCCAGCTCGTCGTCCCAGGGGGCGCCGAGCAACAGGTCGATCTCGTCCTGCAGAGCGAGCACGTCGCCCTTGGTGCGGGCGATGGCCTCTCGCAACCGGTCCTCCTGCACGACGGCATCCCCCGAGACGGAGGTCATCGTGTGGTGGATGCCAAGGCTCGGGGTGTATGACCAACGGCCCCCGTCGGCGTGCGCAGACGGGTCCTCGGTCACCTCGTAGCGCAGACCGTCCCACCCACGAAGGGCGCTGGCGAGGTGAGCCCCGGTGCCGACCGGGCCGCTCCAGCCCAGCTCGGCGCGCATCGACCTCGGCGCCACCGGTTGGGGCGACCACTCGAACGAGACCTGCTCACCGAGCACGGCCTCGACCGCCCAGGTGATGTGCGGGCAGAGCGCGGCGGGGGTCGCGTGAACGAACACGACCCCGCGCGTGGTGACACGCGACCTCACGGCAGACATCCGAACCTCCTGGGTGTGTGAGGGACGTCTTCCCCAACGACCTCTCACACCCGGGCCAGCCATACCACCGAACGATCTTCGCCGGCGTCCGCCCGAACTCTGAGCGGATGCCGCCGTGCCCACCGGAGCGGGCATGGGGCCCATTGTGCACCACGAGCCCCCGCGTGCACCAGAGGCACCATCAGTCACAGCGTCGGTACAACGGCTCGGTGGCAGCAGACACGGCCGACCAGGCGCCGGCCGCAACCGTCGGAAACGGCATCTCGGCAGTCCTGGTGGTCCACAATGGGTACAACGCCGGATCGCGGCCGGGCCCAGTGCGCCCGCCGGGGTCAGCGTCGGGCTCGAGGTGCGAGCCGGCAGCAGACCAAGGAGGTGTCGACCGTGATGGGTCCGCAGACCATGTCCCTGCACGGCAACGCCTTGAGCTACGTCGACAGCGGCAGCGGGGACGTCGTGCTCTTCGTGCACGGACTGCTCGGCTCACACCGCAACTGGCGCACGCTGATCGACCGCATCGACGACACGCACCGGGTCATCGTCCCCGACCTGTTCGGGCACGGGTCTTCAGCCAAGCCGCAGGGCGACTACTCCCTCGGCGCCCACGCCGGCATGCTGCGCGATCTGATCGATGCCCTCGGCGTCGACAAGGTCACGCTCGTCGGCCACTCCCTGGGCGGCGGCATCTCGCTGCAGTTCTGCTACCTCTTCCCCGAGCGGGTCGAACGGCTCGTTCTCGTCGGCTCCGGCGGGCTGGGCCGTGAGGTCATCCCGGCCCTGCGGGCCGCCACCCTGCCGGGAGCCGAGTGGGTCCTTCCCCTCATCGCCTCCACCAGGGTGCGCGGTGGGGTCGAGACCATCGGACGCGGCCTTGCGCGGGTGGGTTGGCGAGCCAGCCACGACATGCGCGCTGCCTGGGAGGGGTTCACGGCGCTCAACGACGCCGACAGCCGACGCGCCTTCCTGGCCACCACCCGTGCCGTGATCGACCCGGGGGGGCAGAGTGTCACCGCAAAGGACTACCTGCCTGACCTCGCCGACCTGCCCGTGCTGGTCGTCTGGGGAACCAACGACATGGTCATCCCGGTCTCGCACGCCGAGCGGGCCAGGGAAGCGATTCCCGGGTGTCGCGTCGAGCTGTTCGACGGGGCCGGACACTACCCGCACCTCGATGACCCCGACCGCTTCGCGATGCTGTTGCGCGACTTCATCGCTGTGACCGGGCCGGGCCAGGAAGAACCCGCCCCGAACACGAAAGCCGCAGGCTGACCGAGCGGTTGGTTCGGCTCGCCACCGGGCCGCGGGGCCGCAGTCAGGCGGCCGGCACCCCCACGAAGAGGAACACGTCGTCATCGCGCACCTCGACCTTGTGGGTGCGCACCGGCTTGGTGGCCGGCAGGCACTGTGGCACCCCGTCGGCCAGGCAGAACCGAGTCGCGTGGAGCGGACACTCGACCTCGCCGGCCTCGACCCACCCCTCGGAGAGGCTGGCGTCCTCGTGGGAGCAGGTGTCATCGAGCGCGTAGTACGTGCCGTCGTCGTCGCGAAAGAGCGAGATCGGCTCAGCCGACCCGGTCAGCTCCATCGGAAGCAGCAGGGCCTCCCCCGGCTCGACATCGCCCACCGCGGCGGCGCGGATTCCCTCGCTCATCTGGCTCCTCCCGTGCATCACGTGCCCGCTCAGGGCTCTCGTGCGAGCCTAGGCGATCCAGGGCAGGGCGCGGGCCCCGGCTAGGATCATCGCGTCCTGGCGCGAGGTCGGCGTGAGGTCAGGGGCAGTAGCTCAGCCGGTCAGAGCAGCGGACTCATAATCCGTCGGTCCAGGGTTCAAGCCCCTGCTGCCCCACCAGTACCACGCAGCAGTATCTCACTTGGGTCCCTTTTGTGGCACTCATACTATTTGGGCGCGCGAAGACGCATTTGTTCAGGTAAGTGTGTTTCATGCATTCGAACACGCGCCGTTCGGCGCCTCAGGGGTTCACCAAGATGCGTTCCGTACGTGGCGCCATGACCTTCGTCGTGGTAGCCGCCATGTCACTACCACTCACCGCGGCCGCTCTCACGCCGCCTGACCGACCTGTCGCCCGCCCGGTCGTCTTGCCGGGCCAGATGCCCGCCACCAGCTCGGCCCAGATCGCCGCACTCCAGAAGATCAAGTCCTCGCTCACCGGGGCCGAGCGCAAGCTCGACAGCCGGCTGGCCGTCTCGCTGCGGGCGCGCAGCAACGGCGCCCTGCGTGCCGCCCTGCCCGCCCTCGACGCGGCGTCGGCGACCAAGGGCGCCACGGTCGCGGTCGACATCGACGTCAGCACGGTCACCGACTCGCTGCTCGCCCGCCTGCGCGCGACCGGGGCGAGCGTCGTCTACTCCTCGCCGACCGTGCGCTCGGTACGGGCGAACGTTCCGCCCGACGCGCTCACCACCGTGGCGGGCTGGAAGGAGGTGCGTTCGGTTCGTGAGGCCGGCGGCGCGATGACCAGCGATGACGACCGCCGAGCCCCGGGCCGCATGGTCGACCCGAACAGTGCGACGTCGGAGAAGCAGCAGCGCACCGCGCGCGTGGAGGCCGCCCTGAAGAGGGCGCTCAAACCCACGACCAACAAGCTGGCCGCCGGCTCGGTCACCTCCGAGGGCGACAAGGCGCACGCCGCCGACACCGCTCGCCAGCGGTTCAAGGTGACCGGCACCGGCGTCAAGGTGTGCGCTCTCTCTGACGGCGTCGACTCGCTGGCCGCCTCGATCGCCTCGGGCGATCTGCCCCCGGTCGACGTGCTGCCGGGGCAGGAGGGTAGCGGCGACGAGGGCACCGCGATGCTCGAGATCATCCACGACCTCGCCCCTAACGCCGAGCTGGGCTTCGCCAGTGCGTTCATCAGCGAGGCCTCCTTCGCCGACAACATCCGGGCCCTGCGCTCGCAGGCCGACTGCGACATCATCGTCGACGACGTCCTCTACTACGCCGAGTCGCCGTTCCAGGACGGCCCCGTCGCCCAGGCGGTCAACACCGTGACCGACGACGGTGCGCTCTACTTCAGCTCGGCCGGCAACGAGGGCAACGTCATCGACGGCACCTCAGGCAACTACGAGGGCGACTTCGTCTCCTCCGGTCAGGGCGTCGGCAAGTTCGCGGGTACGGCTCACGACTTCGACCCCGGCCCCGGGGTGCAGGTGTTCGAGCCGCTGTCCGACGAGAGCTCCGGCGTCGTGGTGCCGCTGTTCTGGGCGAACCCGCTGGGGGCGGCCACCGACGACTACGACCTCTACCTGTTCGACTCGGCCGGCAACGTCACCGACTTCTCGCAGCAGGTGCAGAACGGCACCCAGGACCCCTTCGAGATCCTCCAGACCGGGTTCGGAGCCGGACAGCGGCTCGCCGTGGTCAAGTTCTCCGGCGCCGACCGCTACTTCCAGCTGTCTGCGTTCCGAGGTCGCTACTCCGACTCCGCCGACGGCCTCAAGGCCTACGTCACCCCCGGCATGACCCGCGGTCACTCGGCCACGGTCAACGCCTTCAGCACCGCGGCAGCGCCCGCCGCCGACCCCCTGCCCTTCGCCCTGGAGACCGGCGACCCACCGAACCCCTCGGGACCGTTCCCGAACGCGTTCACCCGCAACCAGCTGCCGGAGCGGTTCACCTCCGACGGCCCCCGCCGGGTCTTCTTCCAGGCCGACGGCACCCCGTACACGCCGGGTAACACCAGCTCGACCGGTGGCGTCGTGCGCCAGAAGCCCGACATCACCGCGGCCGACGGGGTGTCGACCACGGTGCCCGGCTTCTCGCCCTTCTTCGGCACCTCGGCGGCCGCTCCGCACGCGGCCGCTCTGGCCGCGCTGGTGCTGTCGGGCAACCCCCGCATCTCGCTGGCAAGCGTGCGCAGCGCGCTGACGTCAACCGCGATCGACCTCGCTCCCGCCGGGGTCGACAACCGCACCGGCCACGGTGTGGTGCTCGCCACGAGGCTCCTGCGGCAGACCGGGGCCACCCCGCAACCGCTCGTCAGGGCGGGCCAGGCCACGGTGGCCCCCGCCGGTGACGGAGACCCGTACCTCGAGCCGGGTGAGAGCGGTGTGCTCACGCTGCCGGTCACCAACGTCGGCGACGGGCGGGCGACCTCGGTCAGTGCCCGGCTCAGCTCCGACGACCCCCAGGTCACGATCACGCCGGCGTCACGCGGTTACGGCGCCATCGCTGCGGGGGCCACGACGTCGCGGACGTTCACAATCACGCTGGCCGCCGACTACCCGCTGGGCAAACCGATCTCCGTCGCTGCGCAGGTCGCCTTCGTCGGCATCCTGTCGCCGACGACGGAGACCGTCGCACTCCAGTCAGGCCAGCCGGCATCCTCGCCCACGGCCTACTCGTACACCGGTCCGCCGGTTGCGATCCCCGACAGTGACGAGGCCGGAGCCTCCGTCACCATCCCGGTGGCCGGCTCGGAGTACGCGTCCGCGATCACGTTCTCGGTCGACGGAACGACGTGCTCGACCGACATCGGGTCGACGGCGGTGGGCATCGACCACACCTGGGTCGGCGATCTCACCGGCACGCTGACCTCGCCGTCAGGCGCGACAGCGACCGTGTTCAGTCGCAACGGCGGCTCGGGCAACAACCTGTGCCAGGTCGTCTTCGACGACAGTGCCGCCACCAGCATCACGTCGGTCCTGTCGAGCGACGCCCCGTTCACCGGCACGTGGAAACCGGTCAGCCCGCTCTCGTCCCTGCTGTCCGCCCCGGCGAACGGTGACTGGACCTTCACTTTCACCGACGGGGCCTTTGGGGACACGGGCACGGTTCGGGCGGTGACCCTCAACCTCACCGGGTACGTGCAGTAGCACCACGCACCAACGCTGGCCCCGGTCGCTCTCGCGGCCGGGGCCGGCGGCGTCCGGTGGACTCTGTAGGCGGTACGTGGGCGGTTGCGACCGGTCAGTCGTCGCGGTCGTCGGCCTCCATGGCGCGTTCGGCCGCCATGATGTGCAGCACGGCGTTGATCAGCCCGAGATGGGTGAAGGCCTGCGGGAAGTTGCCGAGGTGCCGGCCGCTCTCGGCGTCGAGCTCCTCGGCGTAGAGCCCCAGCGGGCTGGCCATGCGCAAGAGCTTCTCGCACAGGTGGCGCGCCTTGTCGACCTCGCCGATGAGCGCCCAGGCGCTGACCAGCCAGAACGAGCAGATGGTGAAGGTGCCCTCCTCGCCCGACAGCCCGTCGTCGGTCGACTCCACCCGATAGCGCAGCACCAGCCCGTCGTGGGTCAGCTCCTCGGCGATCGCGTGAACGGTCGCGACGAGGCGCGGGTCGTCGTAGGGCAGGAAGCCGACCAGCGGGATGAGCAGCGCTGAGGCGTCGAGCCCGGACGTGGCGTAGTGCTGCACGAACACTCCGCGGTCGTCGACACCGTGCTGCAGTACGTCGTTCTTGATCTCGTCGGCTTCACGCTGCCAGCCGGCCGCCCGATCGTCCTGGCCTCGAGAACGGGCGAGCCTGGCCCCCCGGTCGACCGCCACCCAGCACATCACCTTGGATGCCGTGAAGTGCTGGGGCTTGCCGCGCACCTCCCAGATGCCCCGGTCGGGTTCGCGCCAGTTCTTGATGGCGTCGTCGACGAAGCGGCAGAGGATGGTCCACATCCGGTCGTCCAGCCGGTCGCTGCCGCGGGTGTGTAGATAGACGGTGTCGAGCAGGGCGCCCCAGACGTCGTGCTGCTTCTGGTCGAAGGCCCCGTTGCCGATGCGCACCGGTCGCGACCGCTCGTAGCCCTCGAGGTGGTCGAGGGTGCCCTCGGTGAGCTGTCGCTCCCCGTCGATGCCGTACATGATCTGCAGGTCGTCACCGGTGCCCGTGACGTCGGCGATGAAGGAGAAGAAGTCGTCGGCCTCCCAGTCGAAGCCGAGGCGGTCCATGGCCCAGAGGGTGAGGGTCGAGTCGCGGATCCATGTGTAGCGGTAGTCCCAGTTCCGTTCTCCCCCGGGGTCTTCGGGCAAAGAGGTGGTGGCCGCGGCGACCAGCGCACCCGACGGCGCGTACGTCAGGCCCTTGAGGGTGAGGGCGCTTCGCTCGAGGTACTCGCGCCATGGGTGGTCGGGGAAGCGTCCGCGAGCAAGCCAGTGCTGCCAGTGGTGAGCGGTCCACACCTGCCGGTTGTAGGCCCCCTCGTAGGTCGTCGGGGGCTCGTGCTCACTCCATGACAGCGCCACGAAGCGGGTGTCGCCTTCCTTGACGAGCGTGCGTGCGACGGCGCGACCACCCTCGAACCCGACCCGTAGGTCGGTCGTGAGACGCAGCACCGGGTCGTCGTCACCGCCTCGGGCGGAGGCGTCGGAGTAGCCCTCGCCGTTGTACTGCCACGCGGCCGGTGTGCGCCCGTAGTCGAACACGGGGCTGCAGTCGAGCGAGACCTGCACCTCTCCGTCGACACATCGGACCGTACGGAGCAGCACGTGGTCGCAGTCGTAGTCGGTCGGGGCACGCCGGTGGCTGGCGGACCGTTCGGCGTCGTGGTGCCACGGCCCGATCAGCAGCGCGTCGCGCACGATGATCCAGCCGGTCGGGGTGCCCCATGACGTCTCGAGGATCATCGTGCCGGGAAGATAACGCCGCGCTGCCGGCACGCGCACGTCGGCCGGCCCGAGCCGGAAGCCACCCGCGTCGCGGTCGAGGATCGAGCCGAACACGCTGGGGCCGTCCATCCGGGGCAGGCACATCCACTCGACGTTGCCGCTCGGAGCCACCAGGGCGGTCACCTCGCAGTCAGACAGGAAGCCGTAGTCGGCAATGGGGGGGTAGGTGGAGCTCCTCCGGGTGTGCCCGGTGCCAGCAGCCATGCAGACCTCCGTCAACGATGCGCGGTGATGTCCGGTCAGGTGGTGCGATCCGGTCGTCGCAGTCTGGCCCCAAACAGCCGCCGCGTCGAGCAGAGCGGCAGGCCGTGGAGCTGCCCCAGCCGACACTCTGGTCACTCCCGTCCCGGTATCTGACAAAAGTTTCGCAACCACCGCGCGGCGGGCCCGGCCGAGACCTATGGTTGGCAAATCGGAGGTCGACGTGGCGCCGGGGGTCGGTGCACGTCGTCTTGCGAGCCGGGGGCGGCGATGCTCTCGGAACCAGTCGACCAGCCTCACCGGGAGTGACCTGCGGATGCAGGAAGCGAAGCAGTCCGAGCGAGATCTCGTCGTGCTCAACATCCGGCTCCGGGTTCGGGCCGCGCCTCTCGGCGCGCTGCTGCTCCTGTTCGCCCTGCTCCCGTTCCTGGCCGGTAGTGCCAGCCCGGCCCTCAGCCAGCAGAACGTCGTTCTCGCGGCGGGCACGCCCGAGGCGGTGGAGTCGGCGGCCGCCGCCATCGTGGCCGCCAACGACCAGATCACCCAGCAGCAGGCCCTGGTCGTCAGTGACGCGGCGGCCCTGGGCGGCGGGCAGATCGTCTTTCCCGAGCTGGCTCTTCCGGGAACACCTGGCGCGCCTGCTGCCTTCGGATCCGACGGTGTCGTTGTGGCCGGCAGTGCCGGTCCGGAGTTCGGGAGCACCCTCCTTGCCGGGTCGATGGCTGGCTCGGTGGGCTTCATCCGCCCCGTCAACGCGCCCGAGACCTCCGGCTTCGGGCCTCGGATCCACCCACTGCTCGGCCGCGCCATGTTCCACACCGGCATCGACCTCGGAGCGGTGTGTCGTACGCCGATCAGGGCGGCGGCCGACGGAACGGTCGTGTACGCGTCGACGACTCCCTCGTGGGGCAACCGCATCATCATCGCCCACTCCGCCACGCTCAAGACCGCCTACGGGCACCAGTCGAAGATGATCGCCAAGGTCGGCGACGTGGTGAAGCAGGGCCAGGTCATCGGGCTGGTCGGCACGACCGGCTGGTCGACCGGCTGCCACCTGCACTTCGACGTCATCGTCAACAACCACTACGTCGACCCCGCTCCCTACCTCGGCCTGGCCGGCACGCACGCCGCCGCGATCCCGTTCTACTCCCCGGCCCCGGGTCGCTCCGGCAGCTCGCCCAGCAAGCCGGTCGTGAAGAACCCCAACCCGCCGGTCATCGACGGCGACGTGCCGATTCCGCCCGCGCCGACCACGTCGACCGCAGCGCCGGCGGCCGAACCTTCCACCACGCCGACGAAACCGACCAAGACGCCGCCCCCCACCAGCACGACACCGCCGCCCGTCACCACCACGACGCCCAAGCCGTCGATGACCACGACGCCGCCGCCCGTCACCACCACCACGACACCGCCCGTCACCACCACGACGCCGCCGCCCGTCACCACCACGACGACACCGCCCGTCACCACCACGACGGCGCCGCCCGTAACCACGTCGACCACCTCGTCTCCGACGCCGACGGAGTGTTCTTCGACAGAGACGCCCAGCCCTACGCCGACCACGGGTGACGGAGGCCAGGTCCCGACGCCCACCTGCACGGTCTCGACGCCCCAGTCGGCTAAGTCCCCCGCCGCGACCGTGACGCAGGCCGCCGAGGCCGTGCTGGAGACGGCGTCGAACATCGTCGCCCGCTGAGCGGCATCCACTGCCTGGCCGGCCTGCCGGGTGACGGCTCGCTCACGATTCGGCTTCGCTGTGCCCGCAATCCCGCTTGAGGCCCCTGTGACCTAGTAGGTTGCCCGCATGGACGCAGCGCAGCATGACAGGGTCGATTTGTCGAAAGGCCAAAAAGCGGGAGGCAACCGCGAGCCGATGGTCGTCGTGAAAGACGTCAACAAGCACTTCGGCGACCTGCACGTGTTGCGCGACATCAACCTGACCGTCGGGAGGGGCGAGGTCGTCGTCGTTCTCGGCCCGTCGGGGTCGGGAAAGTCGACGCTCTGCCGCGCCATCAACCGTCTCGAGACGATCGAGGGCGGCACCATCACCATCGACGGCAAGGTGCTGCCCGAGGAGGGCAAGGGCCTGGCGCAGCTGCGGGCCGACGTCGGCATGGTGTTCCAGTCGTTCAACCTGTTCGCGCACAAGACGATCCGTGACAACGTCACGCTCGGGCCGATCAAGGTGCGCAAGACGAGCAAGAGTGATGCGAAGAAGCAGGCCGAGGCCCTGCTCAAGCGGGTCGGCATCGAGGCTCAGGCCGACAAGTTTCCGGCTCAGCTCTCCGGTGGCCAGCAACAGCGCGTCGCCATCGCCCGTTCCCTCGCGATGGGCCCCAAGGTGATGCTCTTCGACGAGCCGACCTCGGCCCTCGACCCCGAGATGGTCGGTGAGGTGCTCGACGTCATGGTCGCCCTCGCGAAGGAGGGCATGACCATGATCGTGGTCACCCACGAGATGGGCTTCGCCCGCAAGGCCGCCGACCGCGTCGTGTTCATGGCCGACGGCCAGATCGTCGAGGTCGCGACCCCCGAAGAGTTCTTCACCAGCCCGAAGAGCAACCGCGCCAAGGACTTCCTCGGCAAGATCCTCACCCACTGACCCCCGAGCGCCCGGCTTCCTTCGCGGATGCCGTCCGCCGGGCCACGACCGTCCCCGCGCCGGGGGCCGCACCGCCGACCGAAATGCACAACTCACAGCCGCCAGCACGACACGGCAACACCTCTGGAGGAAATCAGTGAAGACACGACGAATCGGAGCGATCGCAGCAGGAGCGGCGCTCGCCCTGACCCTCGCCGCTTGTGGGTCCGACAGCGGAGGCGGCTCCGGCTCCGGTGGCGGAGACAGCAAGGGCCTGAAGATCGGTATCAAGTTCGACCAGCCCGGCATGGGCCTGAAGAAGGGCAGCGACTTCACCGGCATGGACGTCGACGTCGCCAAGTACGTTGCCAAGAAGCTCGGCACCGACGAGGGCAACATCACCTGGGTGCAGGCGCCCAGCGCTCAGCGCGAGACGCTGATCTCGACCGGCCAGGTCGACATGATCGTCGCCACCTACTCGATCACCGACACCCGCAAGGAGAAGGTCAGCTTCGCCGGCCCCTACTTCATCGCTGGGCAGGACCTCCTCGTGCGCGCCGACGACTCCTCGATCACCGGTCCCGACTCGCTCAAGGGCAAGAAGCTGTGCTCGGTGACCGGGTCGACCTCGGCGCAGAACGTGCTGAAGAAGGTGCCCGGGGTCAACCTGCAGGAGTTCGGCACCTACTCCGAATGTGTGGCGGCCCTCGCCTCCGGTTCCATCGACGCCCTCACCACCGACGACACGATCCTGGCCGGCTACGCGGCGCAGGAACAGTACAAGGGCAAGCTCAAGGTGGTCGGCAAGCCGTTCTCCACGGAGAACTACGGCATCGGCCTCAAGAAGGGTGACACCGCCCTGTGCGGCAAGATCACCGACGCGATCAAGTCGATGATCTCCGACGGCTCCTGGCAGAAGGCGGTCGACAGCAACCTCGGGCCCGCCGGCTACAAGCCCGGCGAGGGCAACCCGCCCACCCCGGCCGCCTGCTCCTGACCGACCACCCGGTGCGGGGTGCCGACGACGTGAGTCGCGGCGCCCCGCCCACGGGCTCACCACGAGAGGTGATGCATGGGCGACATCCTGAGCAAGTACGACATCCTCGGTGCCTTCTGGGTGACGATCCAGCTCTCCTTGCTGGCCGCCATCGGCGCCTTGGTTCTGGGCACCATCGTCGCGATCCTGCGGGTGTCGCCTGTCGGCGTGCTGCGCTTCATCGGCACGAGCTACGTCAACATCTTCCGCAACACCCCGCTGACCCTCCTGATGGTGTTCAGCATCCTCGGCATCTCCTTCATCCTCGGCATCAGCCTTAGCCAGGACCTCAGCCGCAACGCCTACTGGTGGGCGGCCATCGTGCTGTCGGTCTACCACGCGGCGTTCGTGTGCGAGGCGTTGCGTAGCGGTGTCAACACCATTCCGACCGGCCAGGCCGAGGCGGCCCGCTCGATCGGGCTCACCTTCAACCAGTCGCTCACCGAGGTGCTGCTCCCCCAGGCCTTCCGAGGCGCCATCGCACCCCTGGGCTCGGTACTCATCGCGCTCATCAAGAACACGACCGTCGCGGCCGTCATCCTCGGCACCTCCGAAGCCGCGGGCCTGCTCGCTCAGATCACCGAGAACGAGGGGGCCAGCCTGCCGACCTTCTTCCTCTTCGCGCTCGGCTTCGTCATTCTCACGCTGCCCCTCGGCATCCTGTTCACGAACCTCTCTAGGCGCCTGGCGGTGAAGCGATGAGCTCCGAGATCGTTCTGTTCGATGCTCCCGGCCCCAAGGCCCGGCGACGGCACGCCATCCTCACGGTGGTGGGCATCGTCATCGCCCTCGCGATCGCCTGGCTCGTCCTACGAAAGATGGGCGAGGCGAACCAGCTCGAGAAGTCGCTGTGGACGCCCTTCGTGACCGACCCGGAGGTCTGGACCCAGTACCTGCTGACCGGCCTCTGGGGCACCATCAAGGCCGCCGCGTTGTCGGTGGTGTTCGCCGGCATCTTCGGCCTCGTCTTCGGCATGGGCCGGCTCTCGGGCAACCGGTGGATCAGCGGCCTCTGCGGGGCGGTCGTCGAGTTCTTCCGTTCGGTGCCCGTGCTGATCATGATGGTGTTCGCCTACTTCGGCTACTTCGCCACGAGCGACCTGGTCTCCGCCAGCACCGCCCCGCTGGCCTCGGTCGTGCTGGCGCTGACGCTCTACAACGGGTCGGTCATCGCCGAGCTGGTGCGCTCCGGCGTGTTCAGCCTGCCATCGGGCCAGCGCGAGGCCGGCCTGTCGATCGGCCTGTCACCGTCGCAGACCCTCCGGTCGATCCAGCTGCCGCAGGCGTTGACGGCCATGCTCCCGGCTCTCGTCGGACAGCTCGTCGTCGTGCTCAAGGACACCGCCCTCGGGGTGGTCATCACCTACCCCGAGCTGCTCAACGCGGCCAAGACGTTGGGCTCGGCCTACGCCAACACGGTGCCGGCCTACATCGTGGCCGCGCTCATCTTCATCGTCATCAACTACGCGTTGACCCGGGTCGCAGCGGCCGTCGAACGGTGGCTCAAGAGCCGGGGTCAGGGCCCGCAGAAGGCTGGTCCTGCGGGCATCACCGCTGCGGCGGTTGCGGAGGCAGAGTCGGCCTCCCACGGCCACTGAGCCCTCTAGGCTGCTGACCTACTCAACGGGCGCCGTGGCCCCGACGACCGAAGGCCCCGACACGATGGTGTCGGGGCCTTCGGTCGTGTCGGCTCCCCCGATTGGACTCGAACCAATAACCTGCCGGTTAACAGCCGGCTGCTCTGCCAATTGAGCTACAGGGGAATGCTGCGGGGCAAACATAGCAAAGGGGCAGGGCCGTCGCTAAATCGGCCAGGCCGCCGGCCGGCCGGGACAACGGGGATGGCCACGCGGGTTCAGGCGGCCAGCGAGATCAGCCCACCGACCAGGGCCCCGTAGGCGATATGGGCGGCGATGGTGATCTCCGGAGTGCGCGCGCCGTAGTTGCGCATCAGGAACCCCGGTGGCTCCAGCAGCGGGGACGATCCGGCGGCGGTGTAGGTCGAACCCATCCGTGGGTGCACCACCGGCAACAGCACGTTGACCAGGGCCGTGATCGAGAACAGTCCGTGGGTGAGGCCGAAGACTGCTCCCAGGAGCCAGCCGGAGTGGCCGATCACGACGAACATCCCGAGATAGCCGAAGGCGAAGAGCTGACCCACCGCGAAGTGCAGCACGTAGCCCAGCGCCTTGGCCCGACTGCGGTCGCTGGTCAGAGCGGTGCCCAGCAGGAAGGGCAGGTCGATGCGGGTCAGAGACAGCTCGCCGGCCGCCCGTAGCAGGGTCGTGAGCACCAGCGTTCCGGCGAAACCTCCCGCGACGGCGCCCCACAGCATCACGGCCGGTACCCTTCACCGGCCAGGGCCGTGGCTGCGCTGATCAACGCCAGATGGGTCAGGCCCTGAGGGAAGTTGCCGAGGAACGCACCCGTTTCAGGGTCGACCTCCTCGGCGTAGAGCCCGACGTCGTTGGCGTGGCTGAGCAGCTGCTCGAACAGGGCGGTGGCCCGGGCTCGTCGACCGGTGCGGGCCAGCGCCTCCACGAGCCAGAAGGAGCAGGCCAGAAACGCTCCTTCGGTGCCGGCCAGTCCGTCGTCACCGGTGTACCGCGCCACGAAGGGCCCCTGCGCCAGGCGTTCGCCGATGACGTCGACGGTCGACCGCAGGCGCTCGTCGTCGGGTGGGGAGTAGCCGAACAGCACCGCCAGCAAGACCGAGGCGTCCACATCGGTGCTCCCGGCCGAGCGAACGTAGGCACCGGCATCCTGCGACCAGCAGTTGCGCTCGACGAAGTCGCGCACCGCACGCGCCTCGGCTAGCCAGCGGGCGACGTGCCGGCTCGGCAACGCGCCGAGATCGGCCAGCGCGGCGGCCCGCTCGAGTGCGATCGCGCACATCATCTTGGAATGGGTGAAGTGCTGCGGCTCGCTGCGCACCTCCCACATGCCGGAGTCTGGTCGGGGCCAGATCTCGGCCACGAGGTCAGCCGTCTGGGCCAGCCGGCGGGCGATCTCGGGGTCGATGGTGCCGCAGGTGTGGGCGTAGCGCCACGCCGCCTCCAACAGGTCGCCGTAGACGTCGAGCTGGAGCTGCCCCGAGGCGCCGTTGCCCACGCGTACCGGGCGCGACCCGCGGTAGCCGTCCAGGGCCAGCTCGGTCTCGGTCGCCTGGGCGCCACCGTCAAGTCGGTAGAGCACCTGCAGACGCGGGTGGGTCAGCGCGGAGGCGTGCATGAGCCACCAGAAGAACGCCTCAGCCTCCGGCGCACAGCCCAGGGAGGTCAGGGTGTCGAGGATGAACGCCGAGTCGCGCACCCAGCAGTAGCGGTAGTCCCAGTTGCGTTCGCCGCCGAGCATCTCGGGCAGGGCGGTCGTGGCCGCCGCAGCCAGCGCCCCCGACGGGGCGTAGACCAACAGCTTGAGCGCCAGCGCGCTGCGCACCACCGCCTCTCTCCACGGTCCGTCGTGGTGGCGGCTCTGCGCCCACTCCCGCCACGTGCGACAGGTCTCGCGCAGCCGCTCGTCGACCTCCTCCCGCGGCGGCAGCACCAGCGGCTCACCACGCGCGTAAGCCAGCAGGATGCCGGCTGACTCGCCCGCGTCGAGGGTGAACTGCGCCGCCAGCTGGGTCGGGCGCAGCTCGGGGTCGCCGGCTCCCCAGCTGCACACGGCCAGAGCCTGACCGCGCCCCTGCGCCACGGGGACGCCGGCCCGCCGCACCAGGCGGGTCGGGGTGCGACCGAAGTCGAAGCGCGGTGCGAGCTGCCAGCGCATCATCACCTGACCGGCCACGCCGTCGACCCGTCGATAGAGCTCGCGAAGCGGCGCGAGGCCAGGTTGGCCGAGCAGCAGCGCGTCGGTGACCCGGACCGCGCCGGTGGCGGTGGTGAACGTCGTCTCCAGCACGTTGGTGTTCGTGACATAGCGGCGCGAAACGGTGTAGGCCGCGGTGGGCGCCAGCGTGAACCGCCCGCCGCTGTCGGCGTCAAGCATCGACCAGCACACCGCCGCCGAGTCGATGTCGGGCAGGCACCACCAGTCGATCGCCCCGTCGGCGGCGACCAGCGCCACCGTGCGACCGTCGCCGATCGCCGCGTACTGCTCGATCGGGGCGTAGCCATCAGTCCGGCGCGGCACCACCGGGACCCCCTGACCCCAGCTCATCGGGGGTCCAGCGCCGCAGTCTTGACCGAGATGGCCGCCAGCAGCGTTGACCAGTCGGCTTCGAAGGCGCGGGCTCCGCGCCGTTGCAGAGACTGTGCCAGTGCGTCGATGTCGATACCGTGCCCGGCGACATCCGCGAGGAAGCGTGCGGCCGCCGCGTCGTCGGCCTCCATCGGCTGCACCGGACCACCATGGTCGGCGTAGGCCAGCAGAGTCTGCTCGGGCATGGTGTTGATGGTGTCGGCGGCCGCGAGATGGTCGACGTAGTAGGTGTCAGGAAGGTTCGGGTCTTTGGTGGCCGTCGATGCCCACAGCCCCCGCTGAGGTCGGGCGCCCGCCGCAGCCAGCGCGGCCCACCGCTCAGTGGTGAGCAGCGATCGGTAGGAGGAGTAGACCTGCCCGGCGACAGCCAGCCCGAGGCGCCCCCGCAGCTGCGCGGGCAGCTGCGGGTCGGCGGCAACATCCCAGCGGCTGACGAACACCGAGGCCACGCAGGGCACGTCGAGCGGCGCATCGCCCCGCCCCCGCCGCTCCAGCGCCCGGAGGTAGGCCTCCGCGGTCTGCCGATAGTGCGTGTCGGAGAACAACAGGGTCACGTTGATCCCGATGCCCTCGGTCACCAGCTGTTCCATCGCCACCAGGCCCGCAGGTGTGCCGGGGATCTTCACCAGCACGTTCGCCCGGTCTGCCTGCCGATGCAACCGGCGGGCGACCTCGATGCTGGCGTCGGCATCGTCGGCCAGACCGGGCGGCACCTCGATCGAGACGTACCCGTCGACGCCCCCGGAGCCCTCCCACGCCGGTCGGAACAGGTCAGCCGCTGCGGTGATGTCCTCCAGCGCCACCGAGAGCACCAGCTGCTCCGGCTCCCGGCATCCGGCTGCGAGGTGGGCTCGGAGCGAGCCGTCGTAGCCGGTGCCGGCAGCCATGGCCCGGCCGAGGATGGTCGGGTTCGACGTGAGCCCGGTCAGGTCGAGCTCGTCGATGTAGCCGGCCAGGGTGCCGTTCGTCAGCATCGCGGCGTTGATCGAGTCCAGCCACAGGCTCTGCCCGGCGTGGTGCAGCTGCCGCGTGGGATTCATCAGGATCTCCTTCTCGTCAGAGGCGGGCGCATCCGGGCGACCGCCCCCGCTTCGCTTTCAGTGGTGCCGGCGCCGTACGCGGTCGATCGGGTGGCGGCCAGCCCAGGCGTGGTCGTAGGTCGCGGCCAGTCGTGCCAACGCCAAGGCCCCGATCAGCAGCCCGAAGTCACGCAGGGCCACGTCGTAGAAACCCGAGTAGGTCAGCAGGTTGACGACGATCCCCGCCAACCAGGCAGCAACGACGTAGGCGGCGTACCGGGGCGTGAGCGCGACGAGCACCCCAGCCACGATCTCGACCACCCCGATCAGGTACATCGCGGTCTGCGCCGAGAACGGCAACAGGTGAACGACCCACGGGGCCAGGTAACCCGGCCAGTCGGGGTTGAGAACCTTGGCGAACTTGTCGATCCCCATCAGCAGCGGGAGCGCCACGTAGCCGATGTGCAGCAACACGTAGGCCCCGTAGGCCGGCTCGCCGATGCTGTGGTTCCAGACGCTGCCGAGCCGGTGCAGACCAGACGGTGGTGCGGTGGTCGAGGTCATGTGGATCCTCTCCTTCTAACGATTGTTTGAACCATTTTTAGAATGGTCCTCGTCAGGATCTTTTGTCAATGGGTGCTGGTGTTAGAATTTGGGCATGGTCAACAACCCGGTCCAGGACGACGCACTCGCTGACCTCAGCGCCCTCACCGACCCGGTGCGTCGCCGGCTGTACGCCTACGTCTCCACCCAGGACCGGCCGGTGCGCCGCGACGACGCGGCTACCGCCACGGGGATCAGCCGCGCCCTGGCGGCCTACCACCTCGACCTGCTGGCCGCGGCCGGCCTGGTCGCCACCAGCTACGCCCGCCCGGCCGGTCGCGGCGGCCCCGGGGCCGGACGTCCGGCCAAGCACTACGAACCGGTTCGGCAGGAGGTGAGCCTGTCGATCCCGCCGCGCAACTACACGCTGCTTGCCCGGCTGCTCGCCGACGCGGTCGCCGCCGACCCCTCCGGAGCCGTGCGCTCCGCCGTGCTCGCCGCCGCCGCCGCCGAGGGCGAGTCATCAGCAGAACCGGAGCGAGACCTGCTCACCACGCTGACCGCGAGCGGCTACACCCCCACCGAGAACGACCAGGGCGACATCGAGCTGACCAACTGCCCCTTCCACCAGCTGTCCCAGCGTCAGACCGAGCTGGTGTGCGGCCTCAACCACGCCCTTCTGCGCGGCACCCTGAAGGGGCGCGGAGACAATCCCGACCGGGCCGAGCTGGCCCCCTGCCCCGGCCGCTGCTGCGTCATCATCCACCCCGAACGCAGCGCAGCATCCGAAGCCCCTGCACCCACGACGTGACGCTCGACTCTTGGGCCGTCAAAGGCCCACTTCAGAGCGCAACCGCGCCAGGCGGGCCGTGGCCTCGGCTGCCACGGCCGGGTCGCGGAGGTCGGCGCCCCTGCCGGGCACGATCTGCTCGATGAAACTGCCGGTGGCGAGGTTCTGGCGCAGCACGACCCGCACCGTACGCCGGTTCTCGGTGCGAAACTCGTCGGCCAGCACCACGCTCGCCTGAAGTCGCTCGCGCAGAGTCTGCTGCAGCAGTGACGGCTCCCGGACCAGCCACTGGGTCGGTCGACGATGGTCGACCCAGACCACGGTGAGCAGGCCTGAGTCACCCTGCCAGGTGCCCGACTCCGCCTCGTGCCAGGGGCGCTGCCACACCAGTCCGCCGTCGGCCCCGACGAGGCCAAGGTGGTAGGTGGTGGCCACCGCGTAGTCACCGGTGTTCTCGTCGGTGGCCCACGCCAGCACCCGCTCACCGGAACCGAGTGGCACGGCATCGCGCACCGCCTGGGGAAGGTCGGGTCGGCGACGTCGTTCGAACAGTGCCATCAGCCCATCGCCGCCTTGATCGTCGCCAGCTCGCGTTGCAGCACCTGCAGGCTCATGGAGAGCTCGCGGGCGCGCTCGGGGTCGGGCGTCTCGGCGTGGTCGAGCCGGCGCATCTCGCTCAGGGCGTCGGCGATCCGCCGAGTCAACGCGATGGTGCGCACCCGGTCGAAGAGCTCACTGACGTAGCGAGAGGTCGGCAGCCCGGTCAGGGGGTCCATCCGGCTCGGCAGGTTGGCTACGGCGAGCTCACTGACCAGACCGGCGACGGCGCTCGGCGCTGCCTCGATGACCGACGAGGTCCAGGCGCGCACGGTGGCGTGGTCAGTGCCCTGCTGAGCATCGTGACGAGCGATGCGGATGCCGTCGAACACCGCCCGATGGGCCGGCGCCGAGAACGACTCGGGCGTCAGCGCGTCGAACGACGCGGCGGCGAAGACCGTTGGGAACTGGAGCAGCACCTGAAGCAGCTGACGCTCGGCTCGCACGACCGGGTCCCGTGAGTCGGGCACCGGTATCGCGTCGCGCAGCTCGCCCTCCCCCGGCTCGAGCGACTCCTCGACCATCCGGTCGGGCTGGCGTTCGGGCTTGCGCTCCTCGTCGACCTTGAGACGCCCGGCCCGCGACACCTCGCTCGCGACCTGCTCCACCTCGAGGCCGAGCAGGCCCGACACCTCTCGGGTGTACTCCGGCTGCAGCGACTGGTCACGGATCGAGGCCACGATCGGCGCCACCGCTCGCACCGCCTGGATGCGGCCCTCGGCGGTGGCGAGGTCGAAGCGCTTGATCGTGGTGCGCACCGCAAACTCGAACATCGGCACGGCATCCTCGATGAGCGCCTGCACGGCGGGGTCTCCCCCGGCCTGGCGCAGCTCGCAGGGGTCCTTGCCCGACTTCTCGACCGCGACGAACGACTGCGAGCTCCACTTCTGGTCGTCGGCGAAGGCGCGCATGGCCGCCTTCTGACCGGCAGCGTCGCCGTCGAAGGTGAAGATCACCTTCGCGGGGGCTCGGTCGGCCTCGTCGCGCATCATCCGGCGCAACACCTTGATGTGCTCGGCGCCGAACGCGGTGCCGCAGGTGGCGACCGCGGTCTCGACCCCCGCGAGGTGGCAGGCCATGACGTCGGTGTAGCCCTCGACGATGACCGCCTGGCGATCTGCGGCGATGCGCTTCTTGGCGAGGTCGAGTCCGTAGAGCACAGCCGACTTCTTGTAGATCGGGGTCTCTGAGGTGTTGAGGTACTTCGCCTCGATGCGGTCGTCGTCGAACAGCCGGCGGGCCCCGAAGCCCACCGTGTCGCCGGTGATGTCGCGGATCGGCCACACCAGCCGCCCCCGGAACCGGTCGTAGAGGCCGCGTGAACCACGACCGGCCAGACCGCCTGCCACCATCTCGTCGTCGCTGAACGACTTGGCCCGCAGGGCCCGCACGAGGTCTTCACCCCCACGCGGGGCGAAGCCGACCCCGAAGCGCTTGGCGACAGCGCCGTCGAAGCCGCGCGCGCGCATGAAGTCACGACCGGCTCGCGCGACCGGCAGGTTGAGCAGCGCGTCGGCGTAGAACTCCTGAGCCACCCGGTGGGCCTCGACCAGGCGCGTGCGACGACCGAGCCCCTCCTGGCGTGGGCCGGACCCGCCGTCTTCGTAGCGCAGCTCCATGCCGAGCTTCTGCGCCAGTCGCTCGACGGCCTCGGAGAAGCTCAGGTGCTCGGTCTTCTGCACGAACGAGATGACGTCGCCACCCTCACCGCACCCGAAGCAGTGGAAGAAGCCGGCGCCCGGGTTGATACCGAACGAGGGGCTCTTCTCGTCGTGGAAGGGACAGAGTCCGACGAGACGGGCACCCGAGCGCCGAAGGGTGACGTGCTCACTGACGACGTCCTCGATCGACGACCGGTCTTTCACGGTCGCGATGTCCTCGCTCTTGATCAACCCCGCCATGACGTCGCCGGCCCTCCTCTTCCTGACCGCGAGTCTAGGTCGTGAGGCCGACGGCGGGACCGCGGCCCAACGCTCGGCGCCAGGGGTAGCGCTCAGGCCCACTGCTGGTGCAGCAGCAGTGCCCGCACGTCGGTGAGCGAGGCCACCTGGTCGACCACCACGCGCAACCGGTCGGCGTCGGTGTCAGCCGTGACGAGGTCGGCGCGCAGCGGTGGATCGAGGCGGGCCTCGGGCTCGGACCGGTAGGCCGCCACGAGCGCCGCCACGACGTCGCGCTGCGTGGCCATCACCGTAAGCCGCTCGTCGGTGGTCATCACGAAATGGTTGGCCAGCGCCTTGAGCACCGAGCACTCGGCTCGCGTGTCGTCGGGCACGACCAGGTTGGCCTCGAAACGGGTCAACGGTCCAGGCCCGTGCCGTTCCCGGGTCGCCTGCTCAACGACAAGCACGAAGCGACCGATCAACCGGCTCGTCATGTCTTTGAGCCGGGCCAGGTCGCGTCGCGACCCGCCGTAGTCGGGCGGGATCGCCCCCGTGCCGATCACCCGTTGGAGCGCCTCACCGAGGGCGTTCGGGTCGAGGTCGGGGGCGTACGTGCGAGCGGCCACTGCGACGACGGTCGCCATGTCGGTGGTCGAGGTCAGCACGCGCGGGTCGATCCAGCCGGAGGCGATCCCGTCCTCCACGTCGTGAACCGAGTAGGCCACATCGTCCGACCAGTCCATCACCTCCGCCTCGAGGCACCGGCGGGCCGGCTCGGCCCCGTCTCGAACCCAGTCGAAGACCGGCAGGTCAGACGCGTACACCCCGAACTTGGCCGTCTCGTGAGGTGCCTGCCCCCGCGCCCAGGGGTACTTGGTCGTGGCGTCGAGACTGGCCCGGGTCAGGTTGAGGCCGGCCGAGGTGCCGTCGGGGTGCGAGCGCTTGGCCTCCAGTCGGGTGAGCAGCCGCAGGGTCTGAGCGTTGCCCTCGAACCCCCCGATGGGCGAGGCGATCTCGTTGAGCGCCGTCTCACCGTTGTGGCCGAAGGGCGGGTGACCGAGGTCGTGCGCGAGACACGCGGTGTCGACGACGTCGGCGTTGCAGCCGAGGGCCGCACCGAACTCGCGACCGATCTGGGCGACCTCGAGCGAGTGGGTGAGCCGGTTGCGCACGAAGTCGTCGTGGGCCGGCGCGAGCACCTGGGTCTTGGCGGCGAGCCGACGCAGGGCAGACGAGTGCACGACCCGTGCGCGGTCGCGCGCGAAGTCGTCGCGGTCGGCCCGTTTCTGGGCAGGGTCCTCCGCCACCCAACGCTCCCGGTCTCGACCCTGGTAGCTCACGCCCTGACCCTATGCGGGAGGCCCACCTCCGAGGGCATACTGGTGGCGAAGCCGTTCGGGCTTCCGACTCAAGGAGTTCGTCATGGGCGACAAGTCACCGAAGTCCCACATGTCAGAGAAGGCCAAGTCTCTGAAGGAGAAGCGCGCTGACAAGCACGCGAAGTCGGCGGCGAAGGACCACCCGGAGATCATCGCCCCCAAGGCCAAGCGCTGACCCGTACGGGCTCGAGCGCAGATCACGTCCGCTCAACCCAGCTCTGAGTGCAGGCGACGCACCCACGCGGGTTCGTCGCCGTAGCGCTGCGACGGAATGAGGCGAAGGTGAGTGCAGTCGTCGACGAGCTGCGCCATGCGCCGGCGCTGGGTCGACTCCTGCTTGGCGGTGACGACCCAGTTCGTCGCCACCTTGCGGTAGCTCGGGGTCGCGGCGTCCCAGAAGAGGGATGCCGTGTCGCTGGCCCGCAAGAGCGCCTCGAACTCGGGGGGCCAGACCCGGTCGCGGTTCTCGTAGGCGTAGACCCCGGACCGGTCTGCCCGTCGTCGTTCGAAGGCTGCGAGCCCGGCCGGCCACATGCGACCGGAAGCGGTCAGCTCGGCGACGGAGTCGATGTTGATCGTGCTCCAGTTGCTGCCCGGCTTGCGGGGGGTCCACCGCTGCCGCACCGCGTCATCGTCGATGCGCTGGGCCATGGAGTCGATCCAGCCGAAGCACAGGGCCTCGCGCACCGCCTCGGCCCACTGCAGGCCCCTGGGCTCGACATGCTTCTTGTGCAGGCCCATCCAGAGCTCGGTGGCGCGCTCGTGGTTGACCTCGAGCCACGCACGGAAGTCGTCGGCGTCGTCGAAAAAGGTGGCCGGCCGCTCGCTCGTGCCTCCGTCACGCATGACTCGATCGTGCCAGCCACCACCGACAGGTGACCACCCGGCACAGCACCGCACCTGCGAGGATCGAACGGTGACCGACCGCATCCTCATTGCCGCCCACAACAACGCCCTCTGGTGCGACGCCGTCTGCCGAACCTACCGACTGCGCACCACCATCGATGACCGGGCCTGGAGCGTGCAGAGTCGCACACCGCCGTACTACCCCGATGCCGTCACCCTCTCCCCCGACCTCGACGAGCTCGAGCTGCTGGGTCGCATCGACGGCTCTGACGGTGCATCGGTCAAGGACAGCTGGAGTGCACTCGACCTCACGGGCGACGACTTCGCCCGACTGGTGGCCGGCCAGTGGCTGTGGCACGACGGCACGAGACACGTGCCCGCACCGGAACCAGCGCTCGTCTGGCGCCAAGCGCACACGCACGAAGACATGATGGCCTGGACCGCGGCCTGGGCAGACGAGCCCGACGCCGCCAGCATCCTGCACCCGAGCCTCGTCGACGAGCCCGGGGTGCACGTGCTCGCCGCCTCCGCGACCGGCGCACCGGACGCGCCCATCGTCGCGGGCTGCATCGTCAACGTCACCGGCGACGTGGCCGGTCTGGGCAACCTCTTCAGCCGCTCCGGCACCGCCGGCTCAGCCTGGGGGTCGGCGGTCACCGCGGCCCGCGAGGTCGTCGGCGGCATCCCGATCGTGGGTTGGGAGGCCGGCGACAGCATCGCTGCGGCGGTGGCGGCAGGGTGCGAGGCCATCGGCCCCGTGACGGTGTGGGTGCGCTGAAGCCCGACCTTCTGGCGTGCCCCCGGCTCAGCCGCCGCTGACCGAGAGCTCGGCCTCGGCGATCGTGCGCCGGTGCGTCTCGGAGAGCTCGCGCGACTCGAGCCACTGCTCGGGCAGGGCCACCCTGCGAGGTGAGCCGGCTCGTCCGCGCTGGCCCTCAGCTGCGTCGCCCGGCCACGGCACATCGGGGTCGAGCATGGCGATCAGGGCATCGAGTGAGCTCAGGGAGTCGACGAGGGCCAACGAGTTGCGCACCGTCGAACCGGCCGGAAAACCCTTGAGGTACCAGGCAATGTGCTTGCGGATGTCGCGGCAGGCGCGCCCCTCCTCGCCGTAGAAGTCACAGAGGTAGGTGGCATGCGTGCGTAGCGCGTCGGTCACCTCGCCCAGGTTCGGCGTCACCCGAACGTCGCTGCCGGCGAACGCGGCCGCGAGGTCGGCGAACAGCCACGGCCGGCCGAGGCAGCCGCGGCCGACGACCACCCCGTCGCACCCGGTCTCGGCGACCATCCGAAGGGCGTCCTCCGCCGACCAGATATCGCCGTTGCCGAGCACCGGAACGGTGGTCACCGTCTGCTTGAGCAGCCGGATGGCCGCCCAGTCTGCGGTGCCCGAGTAGGCCTGGGATGCCGTTCGGCCGTGCAGTGCGACCGCGGCCACCCCCTCCTGTTCGGCCGCGAGCGCAGCGTCAAGGTAGGTCAGGTGCTCGTCGTCGATGCCCTTGCGCATCTTGACGGTGACCGGCACGTCGCCGCGCGCGCCCTCCTCGACGACGGCGCCGACGATGGCACGGAACAGGTCCTTCTTCCAGGGCAGCGCCGCGCCACCACCCTTGCGCGTCACCTTGGGCACGGGGCAGCCGAAGTTGAGGTCGATGTGGTCGGCGCGGTCTTCGGTCACGAGCATGCGGGCCGCGGCCCGGGCGGTGGCGGGGTCGACGCTGTAGAGCTGGATCGAGCGAGGGTGCTCGTCAGGGTCGTGCTCGATCAGGCGCATCGACTCCGGTGTGCGCTCGACGAGCGCCCGTGAGGTGATCATCTCGCTGACGTAGAGGCTGCTCGCGCCCGACACCCCGGCAGCGGGGGCCCCTGGGCGGTCGGGTCCGAAGCGGGTGCCCGACTCGCGACACAGTCGGCGGAAGGCGCGGTTGGTGATGCCGGCCATCGGCGCGAGCACGACGGGTGAGTCGATGACGTGACGACCGATACGCAGTGGAGGCAGGACCGCGCCGACGCGTGCGGAACCGTCGACGGCGGTCAATCCAGCGTCGCGCTCGGGGGTCAGTACGGCAGTCACAGGAGAGATTTTCGCAGATCAGCAGCGCGGCACCGAATCGGCGAAGCGCAGGAGGGCCTCGGCGAACGCCGCGGGCTGGTCGAGGTTCGAGAGGTGACCGGCCCGCCTGATCACCTCCACCCTGGCCTGGGGGCACGCCTTGACATACCGCCGCGTTCCGAGCCGGAACTGGTCGTACCGACCGTTCAGCAGCAGCACCGGGCAACCGACGTCGAGGAGCATCGAGGGCCGGCACAGGCGCATCACCTCGCTCCAGGCGGCAGCCGTCGGGTCGAACCAGTAACCGCCCGCGATGACCGGGTCGATCCGTTCGGCCGGGTAGAGGCGGTGCAGCACCCGGTCGTTGACGCGCGTCATCCGCACCGGTCCCAGGAGGTCGGTCAGCGCCGCCACGCCGCGGTAGACGGCGGCACCCGGGCCGGTCGGGGTCGTGCTGCACCCGGCGAGCACGAGGCCGTGCGGCTCGGCGGGGTGCTGGGCGGCGTACGCCATCGTGGCGTAGCCGCCGAGCGAGTGCCCAACGACGACAGCCTCCTCGCCGGCGGGCACCCCAGAGACGGCCTCGTGGATCACCTCGGCGCAGCGGGCCAGGGTGAAGCCCTCGCCTCCACGGGCCCCGTGGCCCGGCAGGTCCACCAGTGTCAGAGCGACCCGGCCCTCGAGCAGCGGCAGCTGCGGCGCCCACTGCGCACTCGACAGGCGTGAACCGTGCACGAGAACAAGATGGGCGGCCACCTCCCGAGGATGCCACGATGGGGGGCGTGACCAACCTCATCAGCGCGTTCCGGCTCGCCCACGAGATCGAAGAGGTCGTGGTCATCGACGTGCGGTGGGCGCTGACCATCGGCCGAGCCCCCGGCGCCGCCCCCGTGGGTCGGGCCGACTACGCGGCGGCACACGTGCCGGGCGCCTTCTTCGTCGACCTCGACTCCGAGCTGGCCGGCCCGCCCGGCGAGCGCGGACGGCATCCCCTTCCCGAGGCCGCGACCGTCGAGGCCACCCTGCGGCGCTGCGGCGTCAGCGAGCACACGCGCGTCGTGGTCTACGACGGGCGTGACTCCTGGGCCGCGTCGCGGGCGTGGTGGGTGTTCCGCTGGGCCGGTCTGGCGGATGTGCGGGTGCTCGACGGTGGGTTCGCCGCGTGGTCGGCGGCCGGCCTGCCGGTGAGCGCCGAGCAGCCGGAACCGCGGCACGGCGATGTCACGGTGCGGCCCGGCTCGATGCCGGCCATCGACGTCACCGAAGCGGGGGTCTGGGCGCGGGATGGCCTGCTGCTCGATGCCCGCTCGGCCGAGCGGTATGCCGGTGAGGGCGAGACCCTCGACCCGGTCGGCGGCCACGTACCTGGCGCGGTGAGCTCACCGCTGACGACCTGGCAGGCGGGCGACGGCCGGTTCCGGCGCGACCTGGCCAGCCGTTGGGCGCAGGTGAGTGCCGGCCACTCCGGAGAGGTGGCCGTCTACTGCGGGTCGGGCATCACGGCGGCGCACCAGGTGCTGGCCCTCGCCGAGATCGGCGTTCACGCCAGCCTCTACCCAGGTTCGTGGAGCGAGTGGTCGCTCGACCCGGAACGCCCGGTGGCCACCGGCCCCGAGCCCGGCTGACCGGCTGACCGGCCGCCCCCGAGCCGGGGTGGTGAAGGCTTTTGGCCCCCCGGCGGGCGAAAACCCTTCACTATCCCCGTCTGACCGCGCAGTCCGAGCGTCTGCAGGGGTGAACATGTCCCTTCCATCCCCTTGACCTGAAGATCGTCTCGAGCTCGAGGGCGAACCCGCAGCGGCCACCGGCCACATCGGGCCAGAAGCCGCGCACCGTGAGGTAGGAATCGGCGGCGGCCTGACGGTCGCGCCGACCGTCCCGCTGCTGAGCCCGCCACCCGGCGTGAGCCCTTCGTCCGTCGATCTCCACGATGACCTTGATCTCGTCGTAGACGTTGTCGCGACGCGTGCCTCCTCGCGCGGCTGCTTGCCGACGCCCGCGGGGCAACGCGTGAGCGATCTCGACATCCCGGATGTATCGACGCTCCGCACTGCTCTCGGCACCTCCCTGCACATCGCCGATCACGTCGTAGAGCAGAGACCGCGACGTCTGGGTGGGACGGTGGTCAAGAGCCTGACGCAGGTTGCGGGCCGTGGTCAGACCGAGCTGGTCGGCCCTGGCGATCAGACCGACGGCGACGTCGAGCGGTTCGCCGTGGGCGAGGTCGAAGATCGTATGCTCCACCGTGGTGCGATGCGGCCAGGCCGTCTCGTGGGTGCGGTCGATCGCATGCTTGCTGCGTCGCACGACGACACCCCTGACGGGGCCAGGATTTCGAGAGGCACCCACGACGACCTCGACGGTGGGGCCCGGAGCGGGGGCCAGTCGCCAGAGGTACGCGGCGCTGGCTCGACACAGTGCCGACGGCGTGCCGATGTGGAGCAGCACCGCCAGCGCCCTCACCTGCCAGTCGTCTCGACCGGGAACGGTGAGATACACCCCGGGATGAACCCGCACCCACCTGCCCGAGTCGACCTTCCAGCGCACCGCTTTGTCACTCAGCCCGAAGGCAAGAGCCTGCGTGCGCGTGACGAGACCGAGCTGCCCGTCGATGCGAGCGGTAAGACGCCGGTCCATGGCCCTATCGTGATCGCCGACGACCCGGACGCGCCTGCCTCATCCACAGGCAGGGTGGTGAAGGGTTTTCGCCCGCCCAGGGGCGAAAACCCTTCACCACCCACGGTGTCCCGTGCCTTGGGCTCCGGTCACGCGATGTCAGGGGCGAGACTGCAGCCGATCGCCGTGCCGAGCACGATCGCGACATCCGCGTCGGGCTGCTCGACCTGAGCACCGAGCAGAGCGGCAGCGCCGTCGTGGAGCACGGTCACCGTAACGCGCCCGTTCACCGTCCGCCCGATCGCGTCGGCGAGCCCAGCCCGGAGGTCTACCTCGCCCAGCGGTGCGTACGGACCGAGCTGGCCTGCGTACGGCTGACCAGTCCTGTCGACGTACGTGGCGATGGCCAGCGCCACCTCGACCGGCCCGGGGGACGCTGCCCGGGCCACGGCGTGCGCGATGACGTCGATGACCGCTTGGGCTCCCACGCGACCGGGGGCCGGCAAAGGCCCCAGCGTTTCGACGTGTCGGCCGTGTGCGTCACACCGCACCAGTGCGCGCTTGATGGCCGTGCCGCCACAGTCGAGCGCGACCCCGGATGCGTGCAGCAGGGATGCCGCTCCACGCAGCCCCAGCCCAGCGGCATCCGTCGCCCTCGTGAGACGAGCGTCGACACCCATCTGCTGCAGTCGTGCACCGGCCCGGTCGACGACGTGGGCACCGAGCATCCCCCGCACGACACCACCACCGATGACGACCCTGCGCACCGACCGCCACCTGTCCCAGTACTCCGGCGGCCAGTCGGGCCTGGCGCGCCGGGCATCCTCGGGGCCCACGATGAGGGAGGCCACCAGTGCAGCCAGTGCGTCGCCGAGCTCGTCGGCGACGGGCAGCGCTCTCGCGTCTCCGGCCACCACCAACGCGTCCAGCGCTGCCGGCCACACGGCCGCCGCCTCCATGAGGGCAGCCGAGACCGGAGCTCCGCCGGGCAACGGCGCGACCTTGAGGCCGTGCTCGATCAGCGCGGCTACGACTTCGGGCCGGGCAGCCATCGAGCGGGCGATGCTCCAGGTGGCCAGCCAGTCTCGGGCCGCGGTGCCCGCCAGGTGCGCCGGCAACCCGGCGAGGTCGCCGAACACGGTGGGGTTGAGGCTCGGCGACCGCAGCAGCCGCACCGGGTTCGGGGGTCGGCGCAGCGGCATCCTCAGGTCGCGGGTCAGCAGCCGATGAGCCGCTGCGCCAGGTAGCCCTCGACCTGGTCGAGAGAGACCCGCTGCTGTGCCATCGAGTCACGCTCGCGGATGGTTACGGCATGGTCGTCGAGGGTGTCGAAGTCGACGGTGATGCAGAACGGCGTGCCGATCTCGTCGTGCCGGCGGTAGCGCTTGCCGATGGCTCCGGCGTCGTCGAAGTCGATGTTCCAGTGGCGCCGCAGGGTCGCCGCGAGATCGCGCGCCTTCGGCGAGAGGTCGGCGTTGCGCGACAGGGGCAGCACCGCTGCCTTGACCGGCGCCAGCCGCGGGTCGAGCCGCAGCACGACACGCTTGTCGACACCGCCCTTGGTGTTGGGCGCCTCGTCCTCGCTGTAGGCGTCGACGAGGAAGGTCATCAGCGATCTGGACAGGCCGGCCGCCGGCTCGATGACGTAGGGCGTGTACTTCTCGCCGGTCGTCTGGTCGAAGTAGACGAGGTCGGTGCCGGAGTGCTTCGAGTGCGTCGACAGGTCGAAGTCGGTGCGGTTGGCGATGCCCTCGAGCTCACCCCACTCGGAGCCCGCGAACCTGAACCGGTACTCGATGTCGACCGTGCGCTTCGAGTAGTGCGACAGCTTCTCGGGCGCGTGTTCGAAGTGGCGCAGGTTGTCGGGGTTGATGCCGAGGTCGGTGTACCAGTGGGTGCGCTGGTCGAGCCAGTACTGGAACCACTGGTCGTCCTCACCCGGCTTGACGAAGAACTCCATCTCCATCTGCTCGAACTCTCGGGTGCGGAAGATGAAGTTGCCCGGCGTGATCTCGTTGCGAAAGCTCTTACCCGTCTGTGCGATGCCGAACGGGGGCTTCTTCCGCGAGGCCTGCATGACGTTGAGGAAGTTGATGAAGATGCCCTGAGCCGTCTCGGGCCGCAGGTAGTGCAGACCCGACTCGTCGTCGATGACGCCGAGGTAGGTCTTCAACATCATGTTGAAAGCGCGCGGAGCGGTCCACTGGCCCTTCGTGCCGCAGTCGGGACACACCACGTCCGACATCTGGATGCTGTCGGGGTCGTCGATGCCCTTCTTCGCCGCCAGCGCCTCCTGGAGGTGGTCCTGACGACGCCGCTTGTGGCAGTTCAGGCACTCGACGAGCGGGTCGGTGAAGGTGCCGACGTGACCCGAGGCGACCCAGGTCTCGCGCGGCAGGATGATCGAGGAGTCGAGACCCACGACGTCGTCGCGACCGGTGACCATCGACTTCCACCACTGCCGGCGGATGTTCTCCTTGAGCTCGACACCCAGGGGGCCGTAGTCCCACGCCGACCGGGTGCCTCCGTAGATCTCACCGCTCGCAAAGACGAAGCCCCTGCGCTTGCAGAGGCTGACGACGGTGTCGACGACGGAAGTCTGTTTGGCCATGAGGCTAGGTTATCGGGCTCACAGCCAGTGACCACGCCGTGTCCGACCTCACCTACGCTGAGCGCGTGGCCCTTGGTTTTCGATCCCGCGTCGAGCACGCCTCCTACCCGTTGATGGAGCGGCTCAACTCGCTGCCGCGAGCCGTGTCGTTGGTCGCGCTGCTCGCTGCGCTGGCGGTCGGGCTGCTCGCGCCCCGACCCTTCGGGGGCCTCGCGTTCCTGCTTGTGACGGTCTTCGTGGGTTGGCTGCTCTTTCTCACCTGGCCCCGCCTGACGATGCCGGAGCGGATGATGCGGTTGGCGGTGCTGGTGCTGACGCTCGCCGTTGCGGTCGTGCGGACCGTGCCCGGAACGGGCGGCTGACCGAACTTGACAATCGTTCTCATAATGAGAACCATTGTCATCATGAGACGAACCCTCAACCGACTGCCGATGCTCGCCGGCGCGGCTGCCCTTCTGCTGGCCGTGAGCGCGTGCGGCAGCTCCTCGGGCTCGTCCGAGGGTGGCGACAGCGGGCGGCCGGTTGTGGTGACCTCGTTCTATCCCCTGGCGTTCGCCACCACCCAGATCGCCGGTGGAGCGGTCGACGTCTCGGTGCTGACCAAGCCCGGCGCCGAACCGCACGATCTCGAGCTCGGCGCTCAGGACATCGTGGCCATGACGAAGGCCAGGCTGGTGATCTACGCCGACGGCTTCCAGCCGGCCGTCGACGACGCCACCGCGCAGGTCGACCCGGGCCATCTGCTCGATGTCGCAGCGGCGGCCGACCTCACCCTCGAGTCGACCGAGGACGGCCACAAGCATGGCGGCGAGAGTCCTGCCCAGCTCGCGCAGCAGGACAAAGAGCACGACCACGCCGGCAACGACCCGCACTTCTGGCTCGACCCGCTCCGCTACGCCGCGGTGGCCAAGACGATCGGGCTGCGCCTGGCCACCGACGACCCCGCGAACGCTGCCGCCTACGGCAAGAACACCGACGCCTTCGTGGCGAAGCTGACCGCGCTCGACCGCGACTACCGGGCCGGCCTCACGTCATGCACCCACAAGGTGATCGTCACGAGCCATTCGGCCTTCGGCTACCTGGCGCAGCGGTACGGGCTCGACCAGCACGGCATCGCGGGGCTCTCCCCCGAGGTCGAGCCGAGTGCGGCCGGACTCAAGCAGATCAACGACCTCGTGCGCACCGAGGGGATCACCACCGTCTACCAGGAAACCCTGGTGGAAGGCCGCTTCGCGGAGACGGTCGCGGCCAGCACCGGCGCGAAGCTCGCCACTCTCGACCCCATCGAGGGGATCAACGACAAGTCCGCAGGCAGCGACTACTTTGAGGTCATGCGCAGCAACCTCAAAGCCCTTCGTGCGGGCCAGGGGTGCGCGTGACGCTCGCCCCCGCTCCCACCCCGGCGCCCACCCCGGCCCCGGCGACCGAGGCCGTGCTCAGCCTGCGTGCCGCCTCGTTCGGCTACGGTGACCGGCCCGTGCTGGCGGACGTAAACCTGATGGTGCGCCCCGGCGAGGTCGTGGCCGTACTGGGGCCCAACGGTGCCGGCAAGTCGACGTTGATGAAAGGCATCCTGGGGCTCAACGAGCTCGTGTCGGGTTCGGTCACCCTCTTCGGCGTCCCCAGCACCGAGTTCCACGACCGCGCCAGGATGGGCTACGTCCCCCAACGTCACACGCTCTCGGCGTCGGTCCGGGCCACGGTGGAGGAGATCGTCTCGTCGGGCCGACTGCCTCGGCTCGGCCGGCTGGGCCGGATGCGAGCCACCGACCGCCAGATCGTCGCGCGCGCCCTCGACGTGGTCGGCCTCGCCGACCGGGCCGCGACGGAGGTCAGCACGCTCTCGGGCGGCCAGCAGCGACGCGTGCTGATCGCGCGCGCGCTCGCGTCCCAACCTGACGTGCTCATCATGGACGAACCGACCGCAGGGGTCGATGCTGCGAACCAGCGCGTCCTGGCCGCAGTGCTCGAACGGCTGGCCGACCGCGACGTCACCATGGTCATCGTCACGCACGAGATCGGGGCCCTGAAGCGGCTGTTCACCCGTGTCGTCGTCGTGGATGCCGGGCGCATCCAGTTCGACGGCACCCCTCAGCAGTACGCTGCCCGGCGAACCGTGGCGCGCCACGACGACGGCAACGGCTGCGACACCCACCCCGTCGACCAGCAGGACGGGCGCGGAACGAACCGTGGAACGCTCGCCCTGGGGCCCCTCGACCACCTCCGTGGACACCATGGGTGGTCGGCGTGACCAGTAGGAGCGGCCACCATGAGTGACCTGCTCAGCATCGACTTCATGCAGCGAGCACTCATCGCCGCGCTGCTCGTCGGCACCGTCGCCCCGATGGTCGGCATCTTCCTCGTTCAACGACGGCTGTCGCTCATCGGCGACGGGATGGGTCACGTGGCCCTGGCCGGAGTCGCCATCGGTCTCGTCACCGGGCAGGGGCCGGTGCTCACCGCTCTCGTCGCGGCGGTGATCGCGGCGGTCGTCATCGAGCTGTTGCGCGACCGGGGCCGCACCAACGGCGACGTCGCTCTCGCGGTGATCTTCTACGGCGGAATCGCGGCCGGGGTCGTCATCATCAGCAAGGCTCCTGACGGCACCCCGGCCAACCTGACGAAGTACCTCTTCGGCTCGATCCTGACGACCCAGCGCGAAGACCTCTACGTCTTCGCCGCGCTGGCGGCGGTGATCTCGTTCACCACCTGGGCGTTGCGGCCACGACTGTTCGCCGTGGCCAACGACGAGGAGTACGCCCGGGCCGTCGGGTTGCCGGTGCTCGCCCTCAACATCGTGCTGGCCGTGCTCACCGCGGCCACCGTCGTCATCGCGATGCGGGTCGTCGGACTGCTGCTGATCAGCGCCCTGATGATCGTGCCGAACGCCGCGGCGCAGCTGATCGCGCGCAGCTTCAGCAGCGGGGTGCGCTGGGCCGTCGCCTTCGGCCTGGTCTCGGCCGTCGGGGGGGTGGCCGTGTCGTACCCGCTCAACACCCCCTCCGGCGGCACGATCGTGCTCGTGGCCGTGGCGATCTTCATCGTCACGGCCGCCGTCGCTGCAGCCATCGCTCGCGTGAGCCAGCACCGTCACGCCGTTGCCGAGCGCCACGACCACGAACACGGGCTCGACTGCGGTCACCTCGCCGTTCCGCACGGTGACCACGTCGACTACGTGCACGACGGCCACCGGCACGCACCCCACGAGGGTCACTACGACGAACACGGAGACCCGCAGACCGCCGGATCGAGCGGCGCCGAGACCACCGGAACGAGGCGAGGATGAGCAGCCCCCTGACCCGACGCCCGACCCGCCAGCAGGCCGCCGTCGCAGAGCTGCTCGGCCGCAGCAACGACTTCACCTCGGCCCAGACGGTTCATGCGCGGCTGCGCGAGGCCGGCGAAGGAGTGGGGCTCGCCACCGTCTACCGCACCCTGCAGGCCATGGTCGAGGCCGGCGCCGTCGACGTGCTGCGCACCGACGACGGGGAGGCCGTCTACCGGGCCTGCTCCACCCACCACCACCACCATCTCGTGTGCCGCTCGTGCGGCAAGACCGTGGAGGTCGAGGGCCCGGCGGTCGAGACCTGGTCAGACCGCGTGGCTCAGGAGCACGGGTTCACCGAGGTGACCCACAGCCTCGAGATCTTCGGCACCTGCTCCGACTGCGCTGCAGCCCGCCCGTAGCCCTCGCCGTCAGCTCGTCGGCACGTCGACGGCGCCTCCGTAGCGCCGGTCGCGGGCCGCGTACTCCTCGATGGCCGCCCACAGGTCGCGTCGGTCGTAGTCGGGCCAGAGCTGGTTCTGGAACACCATCTCGGCGTAGGCCGACTGCCACAGCAGAAAGTTGCTCGTGCGCTGCTCTCCCGAGCTGCGGACGAAGAGGTCGACGTCGGGCATCGTCGGCTCGTCGAGGTATCGCTGGATCGTCTTCTCGTCGACCGAACCGGGCCGCAGACGACCGTCCTTGACGTCGTGGGCGATGCGCTGCACGGCATCCGCGATCTCGGCCCGCCCGCCGTAGTTGACGCAGAAGTAGAGGGTGAGCCCGGTGTTGTGCGCGGTGAGGTTCTGCGCGACCTCGAGCTCCTTGATGACCGAGCGCCAGAGCCGTGGTGCACGACCGACCCAGCGCATCCGCACCCCCCACTCGTTCAGCTGGTCGCGCCGCCGCCGGATGACGTCGCGGTTGAAGCCCATCAGGAACCGCACCTCATCGGGTGACCGTCGCCAGTTCTCGGTCGAGAACGCATAGGCCGACAGGTGAGTCACTCCCACCTCGATCGCGCCGGCCACGACGTCGAGCAGCGACGCCTCCCCTGCCTCGTGGCCCTTCGTTCGGGGCAGCCCGCGGGCGTTCGCCCAGCGCCCGTTGCCGTCCATCACGATGGCCACGTGCCGGGGCAGGATCTCGGCGGGAATGGTGGGGGCCGTCGCACCGCTCGGGTGCAGGAAGGGTCTGGTCGTCATCGACGCTCCGGTTCTGGCTCGTGTCGCAGCTGTCGGATCCGACTGCGAGTCAAGCACGTTCGACGAGCCGAAGCGACCTCAACCCGCGCTCGATGTGCCACTGCAGAAAGGCGGCGACGAGGCCGTTGCCCTGGCGACGGTGACGCGGGTCGCTGGCGTCGGCGACCTCCCAGTCGCCGCTGAGCAGAGCCGCAAGCAGCACGAAGGTCTCCGGAGCCGGCGCGCTCGAGCCGGGTGGACGGCATCCGGAACACACCGCCCCTCCGGCCTGCACGTTGAAGGCGCGGTGCGGCCCGGGCGCGCCGCACTTGGCGCAGTCGTGAAAGCTCGGCGCCCACCCGGCGACGGCCAGCGACCGCAGCAGGAACGCGTCGAGCACGAGCTCGGGGTCGTGGGCGTGCTCGGCGATCGAGCGCAGTGCCCCCGCCAGCAGGAGGTACTGCTGGGTCTGCGGCTCGTGCTCCTCGGTCAGCTGTAGAGCGGTCTCGAGCATGACGGTCGCGGTGGTGTACGCCACGTAGTCGCGCGCAATCGCGTCACCGTACGGCGCAAGGGTCTCGACCTGCGTCACCGTGTCGAGGTTGCGTCCCTCGTAGCACTGCACGTCGATGACCATCCCCGGCTCGAGGCGCGAGCCGAAGCGTGACTTCGTGCGCCGCACGCCTTTGGCGACCGCCCGCACCCGGCCCCGACTGCGGGTGAGCATCGTGATGATGCGGTCGGCCTCACCCAGCTTGTGGGTGCGCAGGACGATCGCCTCGTCTCGATAGAGCGGCATACCCCTCATTGTCCACCCGACGGCGGCGCTGGGGCACCGCGCGCGCCGCGACGGCGGAGGCGAGACCGCCACGATTGCCACTAAAGCCACGACCGTCAGCGGGGTCGAACAGGCGTTCGACCATGGGCTATCGTGGGCGGATGGACCTCGCTCTCCAAGGATCCCTACTCGACCTCACCGACGAGATGACCCTGCGCGACGTCGGCACGGGGCTGCGTCGAGCCGAGCTCGGCAACGGCGCGTGGGTCGACGTGCGACCCGGGTGGCTGGCAGCCGGCGACGACCTGTTCACCTCCCTCCTGCGCGACGTGCCCTGGCACGCCGAACGTCGCCAGATGTACGACTCCGTGGTGGCCGTGCCCCGCCTGACCAGGTTCTACGGCGCCGACGAGCGTCTCCCCCACCCGATGCTGGCCATCGCTCGTGACGCGCTCAGTGCGCACTACGCGACCGAGCTGGGCGAGCCGTTCGCCACCGCCGGCCTGTGCCTCTACCGCGACGGCCACGACAGCGTCGCCTGGCACGGCGACCGGGTGGGCCGGTCGAGCAGCCACGACACCATGGTCGCCATCCTCTCGCTCGGGTCGGCGCGGGTGCTTGCCCTGCGGCCTCGCGACGGGGTCGGCGCCCTGCCCAGCGGCGTAAAGAGCTTGCGCTTCCCACTCGCCCATGGTGACCTCGTCGTCATGGGCGGGTCGTGCCAACGCCGTTGCGACCACGCCATCCCCAAGACCGCAGAGCCCGTCGGGCCCCGCATCTCGGTGCAGTTCCGAGTGGCGGGCGTCCGCTGACAGAGAGATGACCGGATGCCGCACAGCTCGACGCAGCCCAGCCCCACCTTCGCGTACTTCCTCGAACACCTCGCCGACGAGTCGGCCCGGTTCCGGGAGGTGCTGGCCGACGCTCGGGCGGGCGTGCGGGTGCCCACCTGCCCCGACTGGGACGCCGACGACCTGTTGTGGCACCTCGGTGAGGTGCAGTGGTTCTGGGGCGAGATCGCCGAGCGAGGCCTGACGACCGGCGAACAGGTCGAGGCGATGAACGCCGACCGCGACCCCCGACCCGCCGACCGCGACGGACTGCTCGCCTTCTACGACCGGTCGAGCGAGCGGCTGCACCGGGTGCTGTCGGGCCTCGCGCCCGAGACCGAGCTGTGGATGTGGGCCGACGACCACACGGCCGGCTACATCGCTCGTCGTCAGGCTCACGAGGCACTCATCCACCGCCTCGACGCCGAGCTGACCGCCGGTGTTGAGCGCTCGCCCTTCGACCCGGCACTGGCGGCCGACGGCGTCGACGAGGCCCTGAACGTCATGCGCGGGCACGAGGACGACCCTGACGAGCCCGGTATCCGGTCTACGCCCCTCGGCCGGCCCGTCGTCATCTCGGCGGTCGACACGATGCACAGCTGGACCGTCACTCCCCTGCGGGTCCTCGGCACCGACCACGACGGCGAAGCGCTCGACGAACCCGCCTTCGGGGTCGAGCAGGGCGCCGTCGGCGACGCGACGACCGAGATCTGCGGCACGGCAGCCGAGCTCGACTGCTGGCTGTGGAACCGACCGGCGATTGGCGAGATCACCCGTCGGGGCGACGAGGCCACCCTCGCTGCCGTCGACCGGGTGATCGACGACTCGCTCGACTGACGACTCGCTCGACTGACGACTCGCTCGACTCACGACTCACTCAGCCCACGCTGGTATCAGGTGAAACACACCTGATACCAGCGGCGCTCGCCGGTCAGGCGTCGCGAAGGGCGCGGTTGACGGCGGAGACGACAGCCTTGAGGGAGGCTGTGACGATCGACGGGTCGACGCCGACCCCCCAGAGCACCCGTTCGCCGACCGCGCACTCGACGTACGCTGCGGCGCGGGCGTCGCCACCTTGTGACAGTGCGTGCTCGGCATAGTCGAGCACCCTGATGTCCGGGGTGTCTGCCACCCGCGACAGGGAGTCGACGAACGCCGCGATGGGGCCGTTGCCGCTGCCGGTGACGGTGACCGTCCTCCCGCTGTCGTGGATCGTGGCCTCGACGGTGCTGACCCCGTCGACGGTCGAGTCGGTGACGATGTTGACGAGGTCGAAGCGGCCCCAGTGCGACTCGGCGTTCGGCAGGTACTCGTCCTGGAACTTCGCCCACAGCGCCGCCGGCGCCACCTCGCCGCCGTCCTGGTCGGCGCCGCGCTGCACGACCCCCGAGAACTCGATCTGCAGCCGACGGGGCAGGTCGAGCTGGTGCTCGCTCTTCATGATGTAGGCGACGCCGCCCTTGCCCGACTGGCTGTTGACCCGCACGACCGCCTCGTACGAACGCCCGAGGTCGTGCGGGTCGATGGGCAGGTAGGGCACACCCCAGACGAGCTCGTCGATAGCCTTGTTCTTCTTGGCCGCCTCGGCGTCCATCGCGTCGAAGCCCTTCTTGATCGCGTCCTGGTGCGACCCGGAGAACGCCGTGAACACGAGGTCACCCCCGTAGGGGTGGCGTTCGCCGACGGGCAGCTGGTTGCAGTACTCGACGGTGCGGCGCACCTCGTCGATGTCGCTGAAGTCGATCTGCGGGTCGATGCCCTGACCGAAGAGGTTCATCCCCAACGTGACGAGGCAGACGTTGCCGGTGCGCTCACCGTTGCCGAACAGACAGCCCTCGATGCGGTCGGCGCCGGCCAGATAGCCGAGCTCGGCGGCGGCCACGCCGGTGCCGCGGTCGTTGTGCGGGTGCAGCGACACCACGACCGACTCTCGACGGTCGAGGTGGCGCACCATCCACTCGATCGAGTCGGCGTAGACGTTGGGGGTCGCCATCTCGACCGTCGCAGGCAGGTTGACGATCATCTTGCGGTCGGGGCTCGGGTCGACCACGTCGATCACCGCGTTGCAGATGCGCACCGCGAAGTCGAGCTCGGTGCCGGTGTAGCTCTCGGGCGAGTACTCGTAGTACACCTGCGTGTCAGGAATCGTCTGCTCAAGCTTGCGGCACAGCCGCGCGGCCTGCACGGCGATGTCGATGATGCCGTCCTGGTCGAGGCCGAAGACGACCCGGCGCTGCAGGGCCGAGGTCGAGTTGTAGAAGTGCACGATGGCCTGCTTCGACCCGGCGATCGCGTCGTAGGTGCGCTCGATGAGGTGGTCGCGGCACTGCGTCAGCACCTGGATCGTCACATCGTCGGGGATGTGCCCGCCCACGATGAGCTCGCGGCAGAAGTCGAAGTCGGTCTGGCTCGCCGACGGGAAGCCGACCTCGATCTCCTTGTAGCCCATCTTCACGAGCAGCTGGAACATGCGCAGCTTGCGCTCGGAGTTCATCGGGTCGATAAGGGCCTGGTTGCCGTCGCGCAGGTCGACCGCGCACCACCGCGGCGCCGCCTCGATGCGCTTCGTCGGCCAGGTGCGGTCAGGCAGGTCGAACGGCATCTGCTCGTGGAACGGCTGATACTTCGTGAACGGCATCCCGGAGGTCTGCTGCGGGTGGATCATGGCTCTGCTCTCTCGTCGGTGTCTCGCTCGGTGTCCGGCCGGACACGGGAAACTCCGCGACGAGGAGGGCCGGGGGTCAGGCCTCGTCGCGGCAGAGAAGAAGGAGGCTCACCGCACGCACATCAGCACCGTATGCCGCTGAGCCGGTTCGCGTCCACCCCTTGGGACCGCCGCCCGCATCCTGAGACCGGGCCTCCAGCGCCACTGTCTGGCGCTCAACCGAACGGGGGGCGTTGGCCGGCAACGGAACCCCGAGTGCCGGGTGGGTCGGTCACCCCGTAGTTGCGGTCGTCGCGGGCCGGCCCGACCGCGCTCAGAACAAACGGGCAGCAGGTGCCAGGCCGGCCGCGTCGAAGGCCGACGCCTCCTCGGGCGTCAGCTCGGAGTCAGCTTCGACCAGGTCTCGAGCCATCGTCGGGCGTCGGCCGGGTTCATCCGGTCGACGAGCTGGTGAGGTGTCTCGACATCACCGGCAGGGATACTGAGCGCCCGCCAGGCGACGACCCGCTCCACCGCGGCATCCTTGTCGTCGTCCACCGACCACGACACGGCCCAGACCCAGCCTGGGGCCTGGGCAGGGGTCGAGCCCGGCGCCCCCCTCGGCGATCGGAGCCGTCAGACGCTGGGCGTGGTGTGGGTGCAGCCCGGCCTGCGCGAACGCCGCGACCTCCTCCCCGGTGCGGCCCTCGTGGCGCCAGCCTTCGACGGCCGCTCGCTGAGACGTCGATAGATGACTCAGCACGCCTGCCTCGTCGAACCTGAGCAGCTCACGGGCCGCCCCGACGGCGATGCCGGGCGCGGCGTCGGCGTCATGGTCGTCGCGCACGTCGCGCACGTCGCGAAGCAGACGGAATACGTTCAGCACCAATGACATTCCGAGGCCGGGCCAGGGCGAGCGCAGCAGCCACAGCCGACCCGGTGGAGCGCCGGGCAGGCCCGCACGGCGTGCGTTCTCGTTGAGCTCGGCGAGCACCTCCGTGTTTCGCCCCGGCGGGTGCGGCACCAGCTACCGGCGACGACTCGGCATCTCCAGGCGTGTGCCGATGCCCGGCAACCGGTCGGGCAGCCAACCGCGGTGCTCGAGGGGCCACACCGCGGGCAGCAGCTCGAGCTCGGGGTTGGCAGCGAGAGCACGCCAGCCCGCCCCGCGCAGATCAGCCGGCTGCTCACTCATCCGGCGCGTCGGCGGCCGACGGCGCGTCGGCGATCTCCTCCTCGGGGCGCGGCGGCACCGTCTGGTCCTCCTCGAGAACCTCGAGCTCGTGGTCAGGCTGCTCGACCATCTCGTCTCCCTCGTCGGTGCCGATTCGCTGCCACGAGTCTAGGCCCGCCGCCTCGCGATCGCCGATGCCTGCGCACCTGGATCGGCACCCGACCGAAGCCGAGCACCGCAAGCCCCTAGAAGCCCAGCCGCTGCATCTGCTTGGGGTCGCGCTGCCAGTCCTTGGCCACCTTGACGTGCAGGTCGAGGTAGACCCGCTGGCCGAGCAGGGCCTCGATCGCCGTGCGCGAGCGGGTACCGACCTCGCGCAGGCGAGAGCCGCCGCGACCGATGATGATGGCCTTCTGGCTCGAGCGTTCGACGAACACGTTGACGCGCACGTCGAGCAGGGGGCTGTCGTCGGGGCGGCCCGCACGGGGCAGCATCTCCTCGACCACGACCGCCAGCGAGTGCGGCAGCTCATCGCGCACGCCCTCGAGCGCGGCCTCCCGCACCAGCTCGGCGATCATGACGATGTCCGGCTCGTCGGTGAGCACACCGTCGGGGTAGAGCTGCGGTGAGAGCGGCAGATACGAGCTGAGCAGGTCGCGCACCTGCGTCACCTGCTCTCCCGAGACGGCCGAGCAGGGAATGATGGCGTCCCACTCCCCCAGCCGGTCGATGGCGATGAGGTGTTCGGCGACCTTCTCGCGGCTGACCCGGTCGGTCTTGGTGGCAATGGCCACGACCGGGCGTTTGCGCACCGACCGCAGCTCACGCAGCTCGTTCGCGATGTAGGCGTCACCCGGCCCCGGCCGCTCGTCGACCGGCAGGCAGAACCCGATGACGTCAACCTCGAGCAGGGTCGCCCGCACGAGGTCGTTGAGCCGCTCTCCCAACAGCGTGCGCGGCTTGTGCAGACCGGGCGTGTCGACGAGAACGAGCTGAGCGGCATCCGTGGTGGAGATACCCCGGATCGTGTGACGCGTCGTCTGCGGCTTCGAGCTGGTGATCGCGACCTTCTGCCCGACGAGGGCGTTGGTCAGGGTCGACTTGCCGGCGTTGGGTCGGCCGATGAGGCAGGCGAACCCAGCCCGGTAGGAGTCGGGCCGGCCTCCCACCGCAAGCCCAGTCAGCCCATGCTCGGATCCGGCGTCAGAGCCGGAATCGGGGCCCGAGCCCGCGGGCCCATCGTCAGTGCTGGCCATGAGCTGCCTCGGTTTCGGTGTCCACGTCGTCAGTCTCCTTCGTTTCGGCCCGGCCCACGATGACCGACGCGACCCGGTGTCGACGACCGGCCATCCGCTCGGCGGTGAGCGTCAGCCCCGCGACGGTCGCCGACGACCCCACGATCGGAACCCGGCCGATCATCTTGGTCAGCAGTCCGCCGACCGTGTCGACGTCCTCCTCCTCGATCTCGACGTCGAACAGCTCGGCCAGGTCGTCGATGTCCATCGACGCAGGCACGCGCAGGGTGCCGTCGGGAAGGTGCTCGACCACGGGTGCGTCGCGGTCGTGCTCGTCGGAGATCTCGCCCACGATCTCTTCGATGATGTCCTCGATCGTGACCAGCCCCGCCGTGCCGCCGTACTCGTCGACGACGATCGCGAAGTGGGTCTGGTCGAGCTGCATCTCGCGCAGCAGGTCATCGACCGGTTTGCTCTCAGGTACGAAGTGCATCGGGCGCATCACCTCGGCGGCCAGGTGCTTGGCGTCGTCGGGGGCGGCGTTGAGACGCCGGGCGACGTCCTTGAAGTAGAGCAGGCCGCGCACGTCGTCGCTGTCGTCGCCGACGACGGGGATGCGCGAGAAGCCCGACCGCAGGAAGAGCGACATGGCGCTGCGCAGCGTCTTGTCGGCGTCGAGCACGACCATGTCGGTGCGGGGCACCATGACCTCACGGGTCACGGTGTCTCCCAGCTCGAACACCGAGTGCAGCATCTCGCGCTCATCGGCCTCGATGACCGCGGAGTCACCGGCCAGGTCGAGCAGGTCACGCAGCTCGGACTCGGTCTGGAACGGCCCGTTCGTGTAGCCCGCCCCCGGCGTGACGGCGTTGCCGAGCACGACGAGCAGCTTGGCGATCGGGCCCAGCACCCGACGCAGCCCGACCGCGAACGGGGCGGCCCAGAGCGCGACCGTGTCGTAGTTCTGGCGGCCGAGGGTGCGGGGCGAGACCCCGACGATGACGAACGAGACCACCGCCATGATCGCAATGCTGATCAGGGCACGCCACCAGGTCGCCTCGAACTGCCCGGCGACGGCGAGCGTGACGAGCACCGCAGCAGTGGCCTCGGCGACCACGCGCAGAAAGGCGATGACCGCGAGATAGGCCGGTGAGTCGCCGACGACGGTGATCAGCGACTTGGCTCCTGACCGACCCTCCTCGAACAGCTCGTGCGCCCGCACTCGCGACATGCGGAAGATGGCTGCCTCGGAGGCAGACAGCAGGAAGGCGATGACAATGCTGATCAGCGCCGGGAGAACCAGTTGCGGGAGCATCTCGGGAACGGCGCTCAGTCGCTCGGTCGGTTGCGGCTGGCGAGGAAGGTGAGCAGCAGCTGGCGCTGCAGCTCGAACATCTCCCGCTCCTCGTCGGCCTCGGCATGGTCGTAGCCGAGCAGGTGCAGGATGCCGTGGGTGGTCAGCAGCAGCATCTCCTCGACCGCGGCGTGACCCGCTTCGAGCGCCTGCTTGGCCGCGACCGACGGGCACAGCACGATGTCACCGAGGGTGCCCTCCTCCGGATCCTGGCCTTCGCGCCCGGGCCGCAGCTCGTCCATCGGGAAGCTCATGACGTCGGTCGGGCCGGGGAGGTCCATCCACTGCACGTGCAGCACCTCCATCGCCGGCTCGTCGACGAGCTTGATGCACAGGTCGGCCTGGGGGTGGACCTTCATCTCCGAGAGCACGTAGCGAGCACACGCGAGAAGCTCGAGCTCGTCGACCTCGGCATCGGTCTCGTTGAGCACGTCGATGCTCACGCGCGTGACTCCTTCGCCGACAGCTGCGCCGACGTTGACCTGGCCGGCCGCGCCGAACCGGCGGCCTGTTCTGCGCCGCGCCGACGCGTCTCGGTACGCACGTCATCACGCTCGTAGGCCTCGACGATCGCGCTCACCAGCCGGTGCCGCACGACGTCGTGCGAGGTGAGCTCGGCGAAGTGGATGTCGTCGACGTCGCCGAGGATGTCGCGCACGATGCGCAGCCCCGACTTCGTGCCGCCGGGCAGGTCGACCTGGGTGATGTCGCCGGTGACGACCATCTTGGAGCCGAAGCCGAGGCGGGTCAGAAACATCTTCATCTGTTCGCTGGAGGTGTTCTGGGCCTCGTCGAGAATGATGAAGGCGTCGTTGAGCGAACGCCCGCGCATGTAGGCGAGCGGCGCCACCTCGATCTGCCCTGAGGCCATCAGCCTCGGGATCGTCTCGGGGCTGACCATGTCGTGCAACGCGTCGTAGAGCGGTCGCAGGTACGGGTCGATCTTGTCGTTGAGGGTTCCGGGCAGAAAGCCCAGCCGCTCTCCGGCCTCGACCGCCGGCCGGGTCAGGATGATGCGGCTCACCTGCTTGGCCTGCAGCGCCGCCACGGCCTTGGCCATCGCGAGGTAGGTCTTGCCCGTGCCGGCCGGACCGATACCGAACACGACGGTGTGCTGGTCGATGGCGTCGACGTAGCGCTTCTGGTTCAGGGTCTTGGGCCGGATGGTGCGGCCCCGGTTGCTCACGATGTTGAGGGTGAGCACGTCGGCCGGTCGCTCGGCCGTCTGGCTGCGCAGCATCCCGATCGAACGCTCCACGGCGTCACGGTTGAGCGGCTGCCCGGTGGCCACGATGGTCAGCAGCTCATCGACGAGCCCGTCGATGATCTCGAGCTCACCGGCGGGCCCGGCGAAGCTCATCTCGTTGCCACGCACGTGGGTGTCGACGAGCGGGAACTGCCGCTCCAGGGTGCGCAACAGCTCATCTCGCGGGCCGAGCAGGGCCACCATCTCGGTCGGCGGCGGCACCTGCCGAAGCAGAAGGGAGCCCACGGTGGCGGCGGCCGGACGCTGACGGCGCTCGTCGGCGGGGGTGGCAGGCGTGAGATCGGGGTTCACGGGTTCGGCATCAGTCATGTTGCCCCTGATTCTACGGTCCCTGGGTCGCTGCCCTCACCAGGAAATCGGCGAGATCGGCGCTCTGCTGCACCCGGGAGGGCTCGTGGACGTACATCATGTGCCCGGCCGGGTAGTAACGGTGCTCGATGTTGGCCGTCAGCGCGGCCGGCAGCTGCAGGTGCGCGATCACGTCCTGGGCCGCGAAGTAGGGGGTGGCGCCGTCGTACCAGCCGTAGGCGACGTGCACCTGAAGGTGCGGGTTCTGGCGCATCGCCCTCTCGAGCAGCGGGGAGACGTCGATGGGCCGGCCCTCGAAGTCCTTGAACGACCAGGGGTGAACGCGTGAGCTGATCTGCTCGTAGTGGAGGTCGCTCTCGTAGCCGAGCTCGTCGCGGACGTAGTGGTTCCAGGCCGCGGCGTACGGCCCGGCGATCGCGTCCATCGACGGGTCGGCATCCATCTCCTCCGCAATCGCTCGGGCGGCCGGCCCGGTGAACCGTCCGTCGAGTCGACCCACGCTCAGACGGTCGTCGCGCAGCAGCTCGGTGAAGTAGCGCCAGTGCTCGATGCGCAGGTCGGCCCGGTCGACGTAGGCCGGCGTGAGGCCGCTGAGCCGGGCGAGGGTGGCCACCGCGTCGCTGCGTTCGGATGCCGTGAGCCGCGACCCGCGACCGAGCACCCACGGGTAGTCGCGGGCCGCGTAGGCCTCCGCCTCGGCCAGCACGTCCTCGAGCGGGCGGCCCGGGTGGCGACCGTGGACGTGCGCGATGGCGGCGTAGGTCGGCAGGTAGAGGGCGTGCGCCCGGTCGTTCCGTTGCTTCTCGAAGTCGACCGAGCTCAGGTCGAGCACGCTGGAGATGAGGATGAGCCCGTTGAGAAACATGCCGTAGCGATCCTGCAGGTGAGCGGTCAGGGCGGCCCCGCGCAGCGTGCCGTACGACTCCCCGGCGACGAACTTCGGTGACATCCAGCGACGGTTGCGCGAGGTCCAGAGCCGGATCAGCTCGCCGACCGACTCGATGTCCTTCTGGTAGCCGTGGTACTCGCCCGGCTTGCCGCCCTCGACCGACCTCGAGTAGCCGGTGGAGACAGGGTCGATGAAGACGAGGTCGCTCACCGCGAGCAGCGACTCGGCGTTGGGTACCAGCTCGTAGGGTGGCGGCGCGAGCGCATCGACATCGCCACTGACGACCCGGCGCGGCCCGAGCAGACCCAGGTGCAGCCAGACGCTCGAGCTGCCGGGGCCGCCGTTGAACGCGAACGTGACCGGTCGCGTGCGTGGGTCGGCGTCGTCCAGCACATAGCTCGTGATCGACAGCTCTGCCCGGGCCCGGTTGCCGCCGAACGTGCCGTCGGTGTGCTCCTCCTCGCGCAGCACGATGCGACCGGTCGTCGCCGTGTACTCGAGGCGAAGCCCGCCCACCTCGAGCGCGTGGTGGGTGGTGACGGTGTCGTCTACCGGGTCGGGCTTCTCGGCGGCCGATGTCACGCCGGTCGCCGAGACGCCTTCGGGCTTCTTCGCTGCCGTGTCGTCGGTGTTGGGGGCCACGTCAGAGCCCCAGCCCGTGGTCGGAGAAGTCGACCCCGCCCAGCACATGAGCGTGAGCGTGGAAGATGGTCTGTCCGGCTCCGGCGCCGGTGTTGAAGACGAGCCGGTGGTTCTGGGCCACCCCCTGCGCCTGCGCGACCTGCGACACCATCGCGAACAGGTCGGCGAGGTCGTCGCTCGAGGCCGCGGCCAGCGCGCCGATGTTGGGCTCGTGGCGCCGGGGAACGACGAGCACGTGCACCGGAGCCTGCGGGCTGATGTCGCGGAACGCGATCGATCGTTCGCTCTCGGCCAGCAGATCGGTGGGCAGGGCGCCGGACACGATGCGGCAGAACAGGCAGTCTTCGCTCATCCCCGAACTGTAGAGAGGTCAACCCGAAGCCGCACCCGCGCGTCTTGAGTCCGTGAGAGCGTTGGGCATGGCTGAGAGCGAGCTGGGTGGTGCCCACCCTGGGCAGCGGCGGTCGGTCGGCACCGGTCCGGTCGGGTCTACCGGTGGTACTGCGCCGGCGAACGTGTCGGCCGACCGTGGCATCGCCGACCTCTACACCGCCCACTGGCATCGGCTCGTGCGTCTGGCCTGGTTGCTGTTGCGCGACCAGCTGGCGGCCGAGGACGTCGTGCAGGACGCCTTCGTGGCCACCCACCGCCACTGGAGCTCGATCCGCGAGGGCGGCCGGGTGGTGGGCTACCTACAGACCGCGGTCGTCAACGGCTGCCGATCGGTGCAACGGCACAGCGTGGTCGTCAACCGGCAGAACGTCAAGGACGCCGCCGCGGCCGATGCGCCCGGCCGGGCCAGCCTCGACAGCGCCGAGGCCAAGGTCATGGATGCCGTCGAGCGCGAGGCCATGATCGATGCCCTGGGCACCCTCCCGACCCGCCAGCGCGAGGTGCTCGTGCTGCGCTACTACGCCGACCTCAGCGAGGCCCAGATCGCCGCCGCCCTCGACATCTCAGCAGGCACCGTCAAGGCGCACGCCCATCGTGGGCTCAGCACGCTCCGACGCTCGATGACCGACCACACCCCTCACGCCCAGCCTTCTGAGCGCTCGAACGACCCCACGGAGCAGTCATGAACCCCGACGAGCAGGTCCCCCACGAGCGCGCCGGGAGGGCGCCCCGCCACCCGGCATCCGTTGACCCGGTCATGATCGGCTCAGAGCTGCGCGACGTCGAGATCGGTCTGCGCACCGCTCTGCACGACGAGGCCGAGCGCATCACCCCAAGCAACCGCCTCGACGCCATTCTTGCCGCCGGTCGGGTGGAGGCGAGCACCGCCCGCGGCCACCGCCGCTGGCTGCTGCCCGTCGCAGCTGCCGCCGCCGCCGTCGTCGTCGTCGGGGGCGCCCTGGTGGTGGGCAGCCGGCAGACCTCCCCACCTCCGGTGGTCGGCGGGCCGACGGGCTCGGTCAGCACCTCGTCGTCCGGGCCGGTCACGCCCTCCACACAACCCACTGCCACCGGCCCCTCGACCGTGCCCACCCAGACGGCCTCCCAGCCGGTCGTGGTCCCACCCGTCTCACCGCCTCCGGCCACCACCTCGCCCACGACGTCCGTGCCCCCGGCGGTGGTACCCACCTCGGTGCCCGTCTACTACGTCGGCACGCGCCTGGGCAACGACGTGCTGTTCCGGGAGTTCGTCGTGGCCGCTGTGGCGAAGCCGGTCTCGCCGACCACCAAGGTCGAGGCCGCCGTACGCACCGCCATGGGCGGGGTACCTGACGGCTCCGGCTACCAGCCCCGGTGGCAGGGCGTCGACCTGGTCGGCTCCGAGGTGAAGGCTGACGGCATCCGTCTCACGCTCTCGCGCGGCCTCAGCGGGTTGTCGAGCACCCGTGCCTCGGTCGTCGTGCAGCAGCTCGTCTGGACCGCTCAGGCGGCCGCGGCCCAAGGGCTGCTACCGGTCACGTTCGCCTTGGCCGACGGTGGCGACACCGTGGCACCGGGTCAGCCGGTGGGTCGCACGTACAACCGCCCCACCGACCCGGCAGCCGTGTACTCACTTCTCTCACCGCTGTGGATCGACAGCCCGGCCCGCGGTCAGGTCATCAAGGCGGGCACCGCGGTCAAGGTGACCGGCGTCGCGAGCACGAACGAGGCGAGCGTGACGTGGCAGCTGCTTCAGGGCACGAAGGTCGTCGCCAAGGGCGCGGTCCAGGCTGACAAGACGGCCCCGGCGCGGGGCGGTTTCTCGGTCCCGCTGGGCAGGATCGACGCCGGCGAATACAGCATCAGGGTCTACGAGGAGAGCGCGAAGGACGGGTCGGTCAGCGCCCAGCAGCAGCTGCCCTTCACCGTCAAGTAGGGCAAGGCCGGTTGACGGGTGGGCCGTGCGGGTTCACCGCCAGCGGTGCCGGGCGCTGAGCACGGCCAAGGCGGCCGGGCCGGCCGACGACGCCCGCAGGATGGTGCGACCCAGTCGCACCGGCCTCGCCCCGGCGGCCACGAGGGCCTCGAGCTCACGCTCGCTGATGCCACCTTCGGGGCCCACCACGACGAGCACCTCGCCCGCGTCGGGCAGCGGAACGCTCGACAGCGCAGGAGCGGCATCCTCGTGCAGCACCAGCGTGAGGCTGCTGCGGGTGACCCGCTCGACGAGGCCGGCCAGGTCGACGGGGGCGGCTGTGAGCGGCATCCGGGATCGGCGCGACTGCTTGGTCGCTCGAGTCACCACCGCCTCCCACCGCGCCAGCGACCGCGCCACCCGGTCGGGGCGCCACACGACGACGCTGCGCTCCGCCTGCCAGGGCACCACCTCGTCGACGCCCAGCTCGGTGGCCGCCTCGACGGCCTGCTCGTCACGGTCACCTTTGGCCAGGGCCTGCACGAGCACGAAAGCCGGCGATGCCGCAGGTTCGTCGCTCACCTCGACCACGACGCCATTGACGACCGAACGCTCGACGGATGCCGCCTCCACGAGCACCCGACGGCCGTGACCGTCAGAGACGTAGAACTGTTGACCCGCGCGCACCCGGACCACCGTCGCCGCGTGGCGGCCCTCGGCGCCGTCCAGAACGATCGGCTCCCCCACCACGGCAGCCCGCACCACCGCCGGATCCCCCAGGAAGAGCAGGTGGGTCACGGGTGTCGGCTTCGGCGGGTCAGGCGGGTCAGCGGCCTCACTTGTCCTTGAGCGCGTCGCGGATCTTGCCGAACAGCCCCTTGTTCGGCTGCAGCCGACCCTCAGGGCGTTCTTCTCCCCGAAGGGTCGCGAACTGCCTCAGCAGCTCGGCCTGCTCGTCAGTGACCTTGGTGGGCGTGAGCACGTTGGCGTGCACATGCAGGTCGCCGCGGCCGCCATGACGCAGGTGGGTCACGCCCAGACCGCGCAGGGTCATCACCTCGCCGGTCTGGGTGCCGGCACGAATCTCGAGGTCCTGCATACCGTCGAAGGTCGTCAGCTTCATCGACGTGCCGAGGGCCGCCGCCGCCATCGGCAGCGGCACGGTTGCGTGCAGGTCGTCGCCGCGCCGGGTGTAGGTGTCGTGGTTCGCCACCTTGATCTCGACGTAGACGTCACCGGCCGGACCGTTGCCCGGGCCCACCTCACCCTCGCCGGTGAGCTGGATGCGGGTGCCGGTGTCGACGCCCGCCGGCACCTTGAGCTTCAGGGTGCGACGCATCCGCACCCGGCCGTCGCCCGAGCACTCGTGGCAGGGGTCGGTGAGGGTGGAGCCGAACCCCTGGCAGTTGACGCACGGACGGGAGGTCATGACCTGCCCGAGGAAGCTGCGCTGCACCTGCTGCACCTCGCCGCGTCCCTGACAGATCGGGCACGTCTGGCGGCCGGTGCCCGGCTGAGCACCGTCGCCACCACAGGTGGAGCACCCGGTCGCCGTGTCGATGACCAGCTCCTCCTCGGAGCCGAACACCGCCTTCGACAGGTCGAGGTCGAGGCGCACGAGGGCGTCCTGTCCTCGCTGGACGCGGGCGCGCGGGCCGCGCCCGCCCGCGGTGGCGCCGGCGCCGAAGAACGCGTCCATCACGTCGCTGAACGAGAAGCCCTGGCCGGCGCCGCCTGCACCTGCGCCGGTGGCGAACGGGTCGGCGCCCATGTCGAACGACTGGCGCTTCTCGGGGTCGGAGAGCACCTCGTAGGCCTGCGACACGCCCTTGAACTCCTCCTCCGCGTCAGCGCCGGGGTTGACGTCGGGGTGCAGCTTTCGGGCCTGGCGGCGGTAGGCCTTCTTGATCTCCTCCTGGCTGGCGTTGCGGGAGACACCGAGCACGGCGTAGTAGTCGTTCAAGCGGGTAGTCCTGTCAGTGCGGTTGGTGCGGTCGGTTCGGCTGGTTCGGGTCAGATCATGGGGACGAGGAGGTGTGGGGACTCAGGTCTGGGCGTGGTGGCCGGGCGCGGTGGGCGCCGGGTCGGTCACAAGGGGCCTCACGTCGACGAGTTCTGGTCGAGGATCTCGGAGACATAGCGGGCCACCGCTCGCACCGAGGCCATCGTGGTCGGGTAGTCCATGCGGGTCGGCCCGAGCACGCCGAGGCTGGCCACCCGCTCGACGCCCGAGCCGTAGCCCATGGAGACGAGCGAGGTCGACTGCAACCCGCTGACGGGGTTCTCGGCGCCGATGCGCACGGAGACGAGGTCTGGTTCGTCGGTCAGCTGCCCGAGCAGGCGCAGCAGTACGACGTGCTCCTCGAGGGCCTCGAGGATCGGGCCGATCGAGCGGGGGAAGTCGGAGCCGGCGCGCGCGAGGTTGGACTGGCCGGCCAGCACGACGCGCTCCTCCCGCTCCTCGACCAGGGCGTCGGCGAGCGCCGAGACGACGGTGCGCAGAACGGGGCGGTCGGCTTCGTCGGCGGTGTCGACCAGCGCTCGGAGGCGGGTGGCCGCCGCCATGAACGGAACTCCGGAGGCGACCTCGTTGATCGAGGAGCGCAGCCTCGAGACGACCGCGTCGCCCTCGGCGACCGACAGCGCCGGTTCGATCTCGATGACGCGCTGTTCGACGCGTCCGGTGTTGACGATGAGCACGACCATGAGGTGGCGAGGACCCAGTGGCACGAGCTCGATGTGGCGAACGGTCGAGCGGGTCAGCGACGGATACTGCACCACGGCCACCTGACGGGTGAGGCTCGCGAGCAGCCGCACCGTGCGGTCGACGACGTCGTCGAGGTCGACGGCGCCCTCGAGGAACTGGCTGATCGCACGCTTCTCGCCCTGGCTGAGCGGTTTGATGGCGCTCAGCCGGTCGACGAACACCCGGTAACCGGCGTCGGTGGGAACCCGCCCGGCCGAGGTGTGCGGCGCGTGGATGAGGCCCTCCTCCTCGAGCAGGGCCATATCGTTGCGTACGGTCGCGGCGCTCACCCCGAGGTGGTGACGTTCGACGAGGGCCCTGCTGCCCACCGGCTCGGAGGTGTGGACGTAGTCCTGCACGATCGCGCGCAGCACCATCAGTCTGCGTTCGTCGCTCATCTCACCCTCCTCCCGTTCTGGCACTCTCTCGATTCGAGTGCCAAGTCTACGACGCTGCGGCGTCAGTTCCGATTTCACCACGGTATGCCGCCCTCCCGTCGATCTGAGTGCAGCATTCGTTCTCGACAACCGCGCTGGAACACCGAGTTCGAGAACGAACGCCGCGTTCAGATGCCGGGTGGGGTGGGAGGCGGCGTGGGGTGGGGCGGCGCGGGTAGGGCGGCGCGGGTAGGGCGGCGTGGTTGGGGCGGGTGTCCGCGTGGCGCAGACACCTGGGCGTGACGACGGCCTACGCTCACTGATCGTGTCGCTGCCACCACCCCGTCCGACCGATCGCTACGGCGCCAACGTGCTCTCCGGTGACTGGAAGGCGCCCAAACAGGGCCGGTCGACCCCGGTGGCCGCCGAGCGCGACCTCGTCGTCGAGGATGTCGAGACCGGCTGGGTCGGCGCTGTCGTGCGGGTCGAGAAGGCCGGTGGGCTGCATGTCGTGCACCTCGAGGACCGCCGCGGGCGCACCAAGGGCTTCCCGCTCGGTCCGGGTTTTCTCATCGACGGGCGACCTGTCACGCTCACGGCGCCGAGAGCGGCATCCACGGCGGCGCTGGATGCCGCTCGGCAGGAGCAGGCCCGTACGGCCAGTGGGTCGGTGGCCGTGCACGGAGCCCGGGCCCGGGTCGCGAGCGGCTCGCGCCTCTACGTCGAGGGCCGCCACGACGCCGAGCTCGTCGAGAAGGTCTGGGGCGACGACCTGCGCGTCGAGGGAGTCGTCGTCGAGCTGATGGACGGCGTCGACGACCTCGCCGGCATCATCTCCGAGTTCGGACCCGGACGAGGGCGACGGATGGGGGTGCTCGTCGACCACCTCGTGCCCGGCACCAAGGAGGCGCGCATCGTGCAACAGGCCCGTGCGCTGCCGGGAATCGCGAACGACGTGCTCGTGCTCGGCCACCCCTACGTCGACGTGTGGCAGTCAGTTCGACCCGAGCGACTCGGCTGGGAGCGCTGGCCGGTCATTCCCAGGGGAACCTCGTGGAAGCACGGCATCTGCGCCGCCCTGGGCTGGCCGCACGACACCCAAGCCGACATCGCCCGGGCCTGGAAACGCATTCTCGGCACCGTGCGCACCTACTCCGACCTCGAGCCCACCCTGCTCGCCAGCGTGGAGGAGCTCATCGACTTCGTCACCGCGCCGAGCACGTGACCGGCCCGGTCACTGCTTGACGTAGCCCTGCACGTCGGCGATCAGGTGCGACCCCTTCGAGGTGAAGAGCCGGACCGTCCCGTCGGAGCCGACCTTGGCCAGCACCGAGTTCGCCACTGCGCGCCCGGTCGTGTAGTTGAGGTTGGAGGCCACCGGCCGGGTGGCACCGGACGGGTAGGCCGTCTCGTACCCTTCGCCCTGAGGGGAGTCGACCGTCAGCGTCAGCATGACCGCCTTGACGCCGGTGGAGGGCACCCCACCCACCCCGGTCACCTTCAGGCTCACCGTCCCCCCTGCCGACACCGCGCCGGCCCGAGAGGTTCCGGCGCCCGTGCGGGTGTCGAGAACGCGCGCGGGCGTTCCGGCCACGACGTCGGACGTACTGGGGACCCAGCCGAGCACGTCGGCGAGCAGGTGTGACCCGGCCGACGTGCCGACGCTCACCTTGCCCCCTGCCCCCACCTTCGCGACGACCAGCCCGGCCACCACGTCGCCGGCGGAGTAGTTGAGGTTCGAGGTCGAAGGCTGGCTGGTACCGGCCGGCCAGACCGTGGCGTAGCCCGCCTTCGACGGTGTGACGGCTGTGACGTTGAGCACCACCGCTGCCGCGTTGCTGGGCACCCCGCCGCGACCGGCCACGGTGAGGTCGACCCGGGAGCCCGCCGCCACCGGCCCGGTGCCTGCGCCCAGGCCCAGTCTCGTGTCGAGCAGTCGTGTCGGGCTGAGCGTCGACATCATCTGGGTCGAGGCGTAGTAGCCGGCCACGTCGACCACGACATCGGAGTCGGCTGAGCTGTAGACGCGCACCTTGCCGTCGTAGCCGACCTTGGCGATGACCTGGTTGGCGATGGTGCGACCCTTGGTGTAGTTGAGGTTCGACGAGGTGGGTCGTGAGCCGCTGTCGGGCCGGACGGTCAGGTAGCCGGCCCACTGGGGGGCGACGGCCGTCACGTTGAGCACCACCGACTGCACGCCTGCGCTCGGCAGCCCGGCTCGACCTGCCACCTGCACGGCGATCTCGGTGCGGCCGGTCACCTGGCCCCGGCTCGCCCCCAGGCCCACCCGGGTGTCGACGAGCCGCGCCGGCGTGATCGCCTGGTAGGGCGCCGGCCCAGGGGCAGGAGGCGCGACGTCCTTGAGGTGGATGAAGCCCTGCGGCCACCGTCCGCCGGTGCGGGTGATCTTGCGCCACCGGAAGTCGCCACCCCAGTTGTCCTCGGAGACGTAGATCTCCGAGGAGGACACGACCCGCTCGACGTAGGCCACGTGGCCCGACGACGAGAACGAGCTGTCCCACCAGGCTACGGAGCCGACCGTCGGCGAGTCGTTCGTCTGGCTGGCGAGGGCCACCCCCCAGTTGAGGGCGTTGCCACGAATTGCGGCAGGCCTGGTGCTCGACATGCCGTTGCGGATCATCCGGTAGGCCACGTAGTTGGTGCAGTTGTGGCCGCTGTACTGCGACCAGTAGCTCGTCTGGTAGACGGCGTCGTACCCGTCGTTGCCGTAGCCGGCGGCCTTGCACGGCGAGAAGCTGGTGCAGAGCACGATCCACTCCGACGAGGTCGCGTTCTGCACCGGGTCGACCATCGGAGCGGGCTCGGGGCCCTGAACCGACTGCGGGCTCTCCTGTTCACTCGTCACGGAGTGGTCGCCCGCCCCGACGTGGTCGTCGGCGACGGCCGAGGTGGCCGGGCCGACCCCCGCCACGAGGGCCAGAACGGTGCTGACGACGAGCAGGCCGACGCTGCTGCGCCGCCTTCTCGGTCGGCGCGGGGCGGGGCGTACGTCAAGATCAGTCACGACATCTCCAGAAGTTGGGTGCTCCCGGGACAAGGTAGTCAAGTCAACACGCCGTGTGTGTCTTGAGTCGCAACAATCTTTCTGTGAATCCTGAGTCGTAGCGTGACGGATGTGGTAGCCCCTCAAAGACCGGCGTACCGGACATGACGGACCTTGCCGACGTCAGCGCTTCCGACGGGGTGCCATCAGCGTCTCGACCAGGCGTCGTTTCAGCCCCGCGAACGGGGGATAGATCAGGGCTGTCGTGTCGACTCGGGTGGGATGGGTCAGCACCCCCTTGGCGTGCGTGAACGTCTCGATCGAGGCCCTGCCGTGATACGCCCCCATGCCACTTGGCCCCACGCCACCGAACGGCAGATCGGGCACCATCAGATGGGCAAGTGGGATGTTGACCCCCAGAGCACCGGAGGAGGTCTCACGCTCGAAGCGCCGCCGGGTGGACGAGTCCGCCGTGAACAGATAGAGGGCCAGGGGCCGGTCCCGGTCGTTGATGAAGTCGATGGCCCCGTCGATGCCGGCCACCTCCACCAGTGGCAGCACCGGGCCGAAGATCTCCTCCTGCATCACGCCGTGCTCACGCGTGACGCCATCGAGCACCGTCGGCTCGATGTAGCGGTGACGGGCGTCGGTGCCGCCTCCCGAGACGACGAGCGACGGCTCGATGAGGCCGCACAACCGGTCGAAGTGACGCCCGTCGATGATGCGGCCGTAGTCGGGCGAGGATGCCGGGTCGTCACCGAAGAAGTCACCGATCGCCTTCGACAACAGCGGCTTCAGACGATCGAGCACCTCGCGGGTGGCGAGCACGTAGTCGGGCGCCACACAGGTCTGGCCGGCGTTGGTGAACTTGCCCAGCACGATCCGGCGGGCCGCCACCTCGAGGTCGGCGCTGTCGTCGACGTAAGTCGGTGATTTGCCGCCCAGCTCGAGGGTCACCGGGGTCAGGTGCTTCGCCGCGGCCTCGAGGACGATGCGCCCGACCGTGCCGTTGCCGGTGTAGAAGATGTGGTCGAAGCGTTCGGCGAGCAGCGCCGTGGTCTCGGGCACCCCACCCTCGACCACCTGCACGGCGTTCGGGTCGAGATGCTCTCGGAGCAGCCGGGCCAGCGCGTGCGAGGTCGCGGCGGCCACCTCGCTGGGCTTGACGACGACGGCGTTGCCCCCTGCGATGGCGCCGGCCAGCGGCGCGAGCGCAAGCTGCACGGGGTAGTTCCACGGGGCGATGACCAGCACGACCCCCAACGGCTCTCGAACGACGCGGGCCCTGGCGAAGGGCAACGTGACCGGAACGGACACGCGCTCGGGCCGCAACCACGACCGCAGGTGCTTCAGGAGGTGGTCGATCTCGTTCACGGTGAACCCGATCTCGGTGATCATCGCCTCGGTGCGGCTCTTGCCGAGGTCAGCCGCCAAGGCGTCGCAGAGCACGTCGGCGCCATCGACCAGCAGCCTCCGCAGCGAGCGCAGCTGACGTTCGCGCCACTCGAGCGGTTTGGTGGCGCCGCCGACGTAGGCGTTGCGGGCGCGGGCGACGGCGGCGGCGGCGGCGGCGGCGGCGGCAGCATCCATTCCCCTCAGGTCGGGCGAGGTGCGGTCGGTCTCGAGCGTGGTGTCGGTCATCAGGTCCTTCTCGTCACGGAGCCAGCAGTCGGTGGACAACGGTGTCGGCGAGCAGGCGCCCCCGTCGGGTGAGCACCACCCGACCGCTGGAGAGCGCCGACGTGCCGTCGACGAGCCCGTCGGCGATGAGGCCGGCCACGGCCGTGCGACCAGGGCCCCGCACCTCCTCCAGCGGCAGACCCGAGACCAGCCTCGACCCGAGCAGCATGCGCTCGTCGTGACGTTGCTCGGCGGTCAGCGTCTCGCGGGCGTGAGCGGGCGATACCGCGTCGGCCAGTCGCGCGGCGTAGGCACTGGGATGTTTGACGTTCCACCAGCGCACCCCGCCCACGTGACTGTGTGCGCCGGGCCCGATGCCCCACCAGTTGGTGCCCGACCAGTAGGCGATGTTGTGCCGGCACCGGGTGGCCGGTGACCGCGCCCAGTTGCTGACCTCGTACCAGCCCAGGCCGGCGGCGGTGAGCAGCTCGTCGGCCAGCTCGTACTTGTCGGCCTCGTCGTCGTCGTCGGGCATCGCGACCTCCCCACGGCGCACCTGGGCGGCCATCTTGGTGCCGGCCTCGACGACGAGGGCGTAGGCCGAGACGTGGTCGGGCGCCAGCGCCACGACGGCGTCGAGGCTGCGCCGCCAGTCGCTCAGCGACTCCCCCGGCGTTCCGTAGATGAGGTCGAGACTCACTTGTAGCCCCGCGTCGCGGGCGGCCGACACGGCCCGAGCCACGTTGTCGGGGTCGTGGGTGCGTTCGAGGGTGGCCAGCACGTGCGGCACGGCCGACTGCATCCCGATCGAGACCCGGGTGAACCCTCCCTCCGAGAGCTCTCGAAGCGAGTCGGGGGTGACCGAGTCGGGGTTGGCCTCGGTGGTGACCTCGACGTCGGACGCGAGGCCGAAGCGCTGCCGGATGCCGTCGAGCACCCTGACAAGGTCAGCCGAGGGCAGCATGGTCGGCGTTCCTCCACCAACGAAAACCGTTGACACGGTTGGTGACTGGTCACCCAGCACCGTGCGCGCGAGGTCGACTTCTCGGAGAGCGACGTCGGCGTACGTGTCGACCCCCACCGCCGCACCGTGCGGCCCTCGACCGCCGAGCTCGGTCACCGTGTAGGTGTTGAAGTCGCAGTAGCCACAGCGCACCGTGCAGAACGGCACGTGCACGTAGATACCGAGGTCGATGTCGGCCAGCCCCTCGAGCGCGCTTGCCGGGAGACGTCCCGACGCGGGCGCAGGATCACCGTCGGGCAGGGCTGAAGGCGACATGGTCACCATTGTCTCAGGACCATCGACCGGTCAGAGCCGCTCGGTCGCCTGGCCCCCGTCACTGAGCCCTCGGGTGCCGAGGGCGCGCCGAAGGGCGAGGCTGACGTAGACGAGCCCGACGAGAGCAGGCACCTCGATCAGCGGCCCGACGACCCCTGCGAGGGCCTGGCCGGAGGTGGCGCCGTAGGTGGCGATCGCGACGGCGATGGCCAGCTCGAAGTTGTTGCCCGCGGCGGTGAACGCCAGTGTCGTGGTGCGGGCGTAGCCGAGGCGCAGGCCGGCGCCGAGGGCGAACCCGCCCCCCCACATCAGCGCGAAGTAGACCAGCAGCGGTAGCGCGATCCGCGCCACGTCGGAGGGCCGGGAGGCGATGGCCTCCCCTTGGAGCGCGAAGAGAGTCACGACGGTGAACAGCAGCCCGTAGAGGGCCCACGGGCCGATCCGGGGCAGGAATGTTGCTTCGTACCAGTCGCGCCCGCGGGCTCGTTCGCCGAGCCGTCGGGTCAGGTAACCGGCCGCCAGGGGCACGCCGAGGAACACCAGCACCGACCGGGCGATGGCCCACGTGGAGGTGTCGAGCCCGGCCTGCTGGAGGCCGAGCCAGCCCGGCAGGACCGAGAGGTAGAACCAGCCGAGGGCCGCGAACGCGACGACCTGGAAGAGCGAGTTCAGCGCGACCAGCACCGCGGCCGCTTCCCGGTCGCCGCAGGCCAGGTCGTTCCAGATGATGACCATCGCGATGCAGCGGGCCAGTCCCACGATGATCAGGCCGGTGCGGTAGGCCGGCAGGTCGGGCAGGAAGACCCAGGCCAGGGCGAACATCAGCGCGGGCCCGATCACCCAGTTGAGCAGGAGCGAGGAGACCAGCAGGCGCTGGTCACCCGTCACCGACCCGAGCCGGTCGTAGCGAACCTTGGCCAGCACCGGGTACATCATCGCCAGCAACCCGAGCGCGATCGGCAGCGACACCCCGTCGACCTGCACCGCAGCCAGCGCCTCACCCAGGCCGGGCACCCCTCGGCCGAGCAACAGCCCCCCTGCCATCGCCAGCGCGATCCAGACCGGCAGCAGCCGGTCCAGGGGGGACAGCCGCGCCAGCACGGGCGCTTCGGCTGTGTCAGTCATGCCGTGAACCGGTGGGCCGGCTGCACGACCACACCGGCCGCCGGTGGTTCTTGGGGCCGCCATAAGCCCTCCTGACATTGACGTTCGTCGATGTATCGACCGTCACTGATGCATCGACGTTTGTCAATGCTCGTGCGAGGATCACCCGTATGACCTCGACCGCCACCGCAGCCACCGCGACCCCGCCCCGCACCTCGCCTCCGGCCCGAGGTCGTCGAGAGTCTGGCGTCCGCCCTGAGGGTTGCTGCCCGACGGTCACCGGCGGCGGGCTGGCGGAGGTCGAGGCCGAACGTCTGGCCAGGTCGTTCAAGGCCCTCGGGGACCCCACCAGGGTGCGGCTGTTGTCGCTGATCGCCGCTAGCCAGAGTGGCGAGGCCTGTGTCTGCGACATGACCGACGTCGTCGGTCTGTCGCAGCCGACCGTGTCGCATCACATGCGCCAGCTCGTCGACGTCGGGCTCGTCACCCGTGAGCAGAGGGGTAGGTGGGCCTACTACGCCATCGTCGGCGACGCCCTCGCCGGCCTGCGCCTCGACCTCGGTGTCGTGCTGAGCACCGGTTCGTAGAGCCGCCAGCGCGGCCGCGACCCCCGGGTGGTCACGGCTCTGGTGCGGCTCGCCTATCGTCGAAGGATGAGGTCACCGAACTGGATCGAGCTCGCGGGCGTCGTCAACATGCGCGACCTCGGCGGGCTGCCCACCGAGGAGGGCGACGTCGTGCAACCCCGCCGGCTGCTGCGTTCGGACAACCTGCAAGACCTTCCGGTCGAGTCCGTGCGCTCGCTCGTCGACGGCTACGGCCTCACCGACGTCGTCGACCTGCGCACCGACGTGGAGGTGGTCAGAGAGGGTGACGGACCGCTGCGAGCCCTGGCCAGGGTGCGCCACCACCACTTCACGCTCTACCGCGACTCCTCGCCTGAGAGCGGCATCCCCGCGGCCGAGCGTCCCCTGCCCTGGGAGGTTGACGAGCAGGCCGAGCGCTCCGAACGCGCCGCGACCCCTGCGGCTCATCGGCCCGCCGCCCCCAGTCACGACGAGTTCTGGTCGAAGCACTACCTCTCCTATCTCGAGCAGCGGCCCGACTCGGTCATTGCCGCTCTGCACGCGATCGCCGACAGCCGCGGCGCCGCGGTCGTGCACTGCGCGGCCGGCAAGGACCGCACCGGCACCATCGTCGGGCTGGCCCTGAAGACGGTCGGCGTGCTCGACGACGAGATCATCGCCGACTTCGCGGCCTCGGCCGAGCGGGTGCCGCTCATCCTCGAGCGGCTGCGCAGCCGGCCCGCTTACGCCGCGAACCTGCGCGACAAGACGGTGGCGCAGCAGTCGCCCACCACCGACACGATGCGGCTGCTCCTGGGCACGCTCGAGCAGCAGTACGGCGGGGCCGAGAACTGGCTCGCCGACCACGACTGGACCTCTCGAGACACCGATCGCCTGCGCCGCAAGCTGCTCGCTCCCTGAAGGCCCAGCCGTCAGCGGTCTGGTCGCCCGCCGCAGACCGGTCAACCAGCGTAGGTGCCGAAGCTCCACGAGTTGCCTTCGACGTCTGCAATGGAGAAGCCGCGGGAGCCGTAGTCGGTGTCCTCCATCGGGCGCACCACCCGTGGCCCCCAGTCGCTCCGCCCGCGTGAACACCGTGTCGGGGTCGTCGCAGACGACGTAGACCGTGGCCGCACCCGCACCGGAGACGAAGGTGTCGTCACGCTTGGCGCGGCTGCTCACCATCACCCGGCCTCCTTCGGGCCAGAGCATCTCGCTGTGCTGCACGTGCCCGTCGGAGTCCTCGACGAGGTCACCTTCGGTGAAACCGAGCCCGAGCAGCCAGGTGCGCGCCGCATGAGGGTCGTCGTAGCTGAGGCCGACCCAGACGTTGTGGTCGGTGCGGGTGGATGCCGGCGTGTTCTGGGTCTCCATGCCGCCCAGTCTGGGCGACGTCACGCCGGCCGTCTTGGACGAATGCGCAGTCGCCGGCCCTCCCCTACCGCATTCGAGGTAGTCAGCGACCACCAGTGGTCGCTGATTACCTCGAACCGAACGTTTGATCAGGGGTTGGCGAGCGTGTCGTCAACGCGCCACTGCGTCGGTGACGTGCCGGCGAGGTCACGCCAGTCGCGGTTCATGTGGGCGTGGTCGGACCAGCCGCACCGGAGGGCGACCTGGGTGAGCGGCATCCGACCCGACGACACCAGGGGAACGGACCGCTCGAAGCGGCGCACTCGGGCCGCTGCCTTGGGCGTCACCCCGAGCTCGGCCCGGAACTGCTGCTGGAGGTGGCGCATCGACCAGCCGACGACCTGCGCCACCTCCCTGATCGGCGCAGCCCCCCGCGACACGCCGATCAGCCGCCACGCCTCGGCCAGCTCGGGCGCAGGCGGGCGGGGCTCGCTCAGCCTGTCGAGCAGCGAACGCTCTACGAGGTAGAACCGCCTTTGCCACGAGTCGGTCTCGTGCAGCCGGTCCCGCAGCTCAGCGGCCTCGGCGCCCATGACGTCCTGCAGCTCGAACGAGCCCTCGGCGAGCTCTGCCGCCCGCACCCCGAAGAGGGCTCTCAGCGCCCCCGGACGCATCGCCAGCTGGATGCCGTGCTGGTTGCCGTCATGATGGATGTGGGTCGGGCCGGTCGCGAGGCCGGCGAGCACCGAGTCGAAACGCCTCGGCACCGGGCTGCCCGGGTCGGAGAGCGTCAGCGCGTCATCGAACGGGATGACCAGCGTGACGGTGCTCGACGGCATCCCGATGTGCACCCCAGCCGGGAACCCCGCGAGGCGGTAGCCCACCACGCGGTCGGCGAACGGCGCGAACCGTGCGCTCGGAACGTGCTCGTGGTGCTCGGCCGTGAGGGTCACAGCTCACCGTACGACGCACGACGCCGCCGCCGGGGAACCTACTTCTTGCCCTTGTCGCCGTCGCTCGACAGGGCTGCCACGAACGCCTCTTGGGGCACCTCGACGCGGCCGACCATCTTCATCCGCTTCTTGCCCTCCTTCTGCTTCTCGAGCAGCTTGCGCTTGCGGCTGATGTCGCCGCCGTAGCACTTGGCGAGCACGTCCTTGCGAATGGCCCGGATGTTCTCGCGGGCGATGATCCGCGAGCCGATGGCCGCCTGGATCGGCACCTCGAACTGCTGGCGCGGGATGAGCTCCTTGAGCTTGCCGGCCATCATGACGCCGTAGTTGTAGGCCTTGTCCTTGTGCACGATCGCCGAGAAGGCGTCGACGGTCTCGCCCTGCAACAGAATCTCGACCTTCACGAGGTCGCTCACCTGGTCGCCGTCGAGCTCGTAGTCGAGGGAGGCGTAGCCGCGGGTGCGCGACTTCAGCTGGTCGAAGAAGTCGAAGACGATCTCGGCGAGCGGCAGCGTGTAGCGCATCTCGACGCGGTCTTCCGAGAGGTAGTCCATGCCGCGCAGACTGCCCCGCTTCTGCTGGCAGAGCTCCATGATCGCGCCGACGAACTCGCTCGGAGCCAGGATCGTGGCCCGCACGACCGGCTCGGTCACCTCGCGGATCTTGCCGTCGGGGTACTCGCTCGGGTTGGTGACGTGCACGGCCTTGCCGTCGTCGAGCACCACGTCGTAGACCACGTTGGGCTGCGTCGAGATGAGGTCGAGGCCGAACTCACGCTCGAGCCGCTCGCGGACGATCTCGAGGTGCAGCAGACCAAGGAAGCCCACGCGGAAGCCGAAGCCGAGCGCGGCCGAGGTCTCGGGCTCGTAGACGAGGGCCGCGTCGTTGAGCTTGAGCTTGTCGAGGGCGTCGCGCAGGGCGGGGTAGTCGGAGCCGTCGATCGGGAACAGGCCGGAGAAGACCATCGGCTTCGGGTCGCGATAGCCGCCGAGGTCGTGCTTGGCCGGTTTACCCGCGTTGGTGACGGTGTCACCGACGCGCGACTGGCGCACGTCCTTCACGCCGGTGATGAGGTAGCCGACCTCGCCGACCCCGAGGCCGTTGCCAGGCACCGGCTCCGGGCTGATGACGCCGATCTCGAGCAGCTCGTGGGTCGCCCGCGTCGACATCATGACGATCTTCTCGCGCGGGCTGAGGTTGCCGTCGACGACGCGGACGTAGGTCACGACGCCGCGGTAGGTGTCGTAGACGGAGTCGAAGATCATGGCCCGGGCGGGGGCGTCGGCGTCGCCGGTGGGGGCGGGCAGCAGCTTGACGATCTGGTCGAGCAGCGGCTCGACGCCCTCCCCCGTCTTGCCCGAGACCCGCAGGCAGTCGTCGGGGTCGCCGCCGATGAGCCTGGCCAGCTCTTCGGCGTACTTCTCCGGCTGGGCGGCGGGCAGGTCGATCTTGTTCAGCACCGGGATGATGGTGAGGTCGTTCTCCATGGCCAGGTAGAGGTTGGCCAGCGTCTGCGCCTCGATGCCCTGGGCCGCGTCGACGAGCAGCACGGCGCCCTCGCAGGCCGCGAGCGACCGGCTCACCTCGTAGGTGAAGTCGACGTGACCGGGAGTGTCGATCATGTTGAGGCAGTACGTCGTGAGAGCGCCGGTCTCATCGGCCGCCGCCCACGGCATCCGCACTGCCTGGCTCTTGATGGTGATGCCGCGCTCGCGCTCGATGTCCATGCGGTCGAGGTACTGCGCGCGCATCGCACGTGCGTCGACGACACCGGTCAACTGCAGCATGCGGTCAGCCAGGGTCGACTTGCCGTGGTCGATGTGCGCGATGATGCAGAAGTTGCGGATCAGGTCCGGCGGCGTGGCGTTGGGTGCCAACGCGGAGCGGGCCATGGGCGACACGGTGGGGCGAACCTCGCAGGAGTTGGTGGGAGTCGACGGCGGGAGGCCGGGCGGCTCGAGCGTCGCACGACCGGCTAAGTCTCCCACGCTTTTCCCGGATGCCGTCCACCCCGCTTGGCGTGAGCCTTGAGCGCTCGGGGCACCACCGACGCCGTGCCCGGCCCTCGGAAAATGGCAGCCTCGGCTCGGCAGCGGACGCTATGGCGCAGAATGGGATGTCATGCGCCCCCCACCGATGGAACTCCTGCCCGCCACGCCGGGCACCCAGCTCCCGATGCGCCGCGCCGTGCGCCACCCCCGCGAGATCGTGACCCTGGTCTTGACGATCCTGGGCTCGCTGCTGCTCCTCGTGCTGGCGCTGGCCGAGGTGGGCCTTGCCGCCGACGAGGGCCGCACGCCCGACGCCTACGCCCTCATCCTGCTCTTCGCCCCGGTACTGCTGTGGTTCGCTCGTGGCCAGCTGTGGGCCCAGCAGCGGCTCAACGGGATCAAGCTCACCCGCCAGCAGTTCCCCGAGGCTCACGCGATGCTCGTCGACGCCGCGGTCCGCTCCGGGCTGCCCTACGTTCCGGACGCCTGGGTCGTCGGCGGCAACGGGATGATCAACGCAGCGGCCTCCGGACACGGCTTCCGGAGGTTCGTCATCGTCTACAGCGACCTGCTGGAGGTCGGCGGGGCCGCGCGTGACCCCGACGCCCTGCGGTTCGTGATCGCCCACGAGGTCGGCCACATCGCCGCGGGTCACACCAGCTACTGGCGAATGCTCGGCACCTTTGCGTCGCAGTGGATCCCCCTGCTCGGCTCCACCCTGAGCCGGGCGCAGGAGTACACGGCCGACAACTACGGGCATGCCCTGGTTCCGCAGGGGGCCCGCGGCGCCATGGCCACCCTCGCCGGGGGAAAGTACCTGAACCGCTCGATCGACGTCGATGCGATGGCCGACCGGGCGATCGTCGAGCCGGGCTTCTTCGTGTGGGTCGCCAACGCCACGGCGTCCCATCCGGTGCTGGTCTGGCGCATGCACGCCCTGCGCGACCGTCGCGCCCCCGGCCGGCTCCTCTGGCGCCCGAAGGCCCCGTGGCTGTGGTCGCAGCCCATCGACCCTCGGGCGTGGTCGCTGCCGTCGATGATCGGCTTCGTGCCCACGCCTGCTACACGACCCGAGCTGCCTCAGAACGCCCGCCCCGGCGCCGAGCGAACCGGGCAGAGCCAGGCGCAGCAGTACTCGCCGAACCAGCAGCTCTCGGCGCAGCCGGGCTACTGGGCCAACCAGCAGCCCGGCGCGGCACCGACGGCCGACGCCCTGCCGCACGCACCGGCACCGGCACCTGACCGCTTCGCCCCTCCCGAGGGCTGAACGGTGCGCCTGGGCGCGCCTCACACCTCCCGAAGGCTGAACGGGGCCGACCCTCAGCGCCTCTTCAACGGTTGGCCCTGGCCGAGCCAGGTCACACCCGGACCCGGCTCCCCACCACGACACCACCTGCGCGACGCGCCGCGCGACGCGCCAAAAGTGTCGGATTCACAACACCACCTGCGCGACGCGCCGCGCGACGCGCAGATGGGGTGGGCGGGCTCAGGCGCTCAGGGGCGTTACGGCATCCACCGGGTGGGGGCTCGGTCGGATCCCGCCGTCGCGTCGGTCGAGGCGAGCCGACAGCACGGCGATGGCCACGCCGAGCACGGCGAGCCCTGCACCGACAAGACTCGGGGCGCCGTAACCCCACCCTGCGGCCAGCACCACCGACCCCAGCCAGGCCCCGAGGGCGTTGGCGGTGTTGAGCGTCGAGTGGTTCAAGGTGGCGGCGAGGGACTGGCCCTCGTGGGCGACGTCCATGAGCCGGGTCTGAAGCAGCGGCACCACGATGGAGGGCAGCAGACCGAGCAGGAACACCATCACGACGGCCAGCCAGAGGATGTGCGCAGCCGGGCCGAACAGGGCGAGTAGGACGGCGATCGCGGCGAGGGAAGCGATGATTCCGGCCATCACTCCCCACCTCGCCACCCGGCCGGCCAGCACCATCCCGGTGACCATGCCGATGCCGTAGGCCATCAGCACCCACGCGATGAGGGCCTCGTCGAGCCCGGCGAGCTCGGTCATGGTCGGGGTGATGTAGCTGTACATGGCGAACATCCCCCCGAAACCGACGGTGCCGATGAGCAGGGCGAGCCACACCTGCGGCCGCCGCAGCGCCCGGAGCTCGCCACGCATGGTGGCCTGGCGGGCGACGGGCAGCTTCGGCAGCCAGACGCCGATCGCGCCGATCGTGACCAGGCCGATCACGCCGACGACCACATACGGCGCATGCCAGCCGTAGCGTTGACCGATCAGGGTCGCGAGGGGCACGCCGACCACGTTCGCCACACCGAGACCGCCGAGAATGGCGGCGATGGCCGCGGTGCGACGTTCGTGCGAGACCAGCGAGGCGGCCACCAGCGCACCGATCCCGAAGAAGGCACCATGCGGGATGCCGCCGAGGAAGCGCACCAGCATGACCTGTCCGTAGGTGTCAGCCAGCACGACCAGCAGGTGCGCGGCCGCGAAGAAACCCATCAAGGCCATGAGCAGCCCCTTGCGGGCGACCTTCGCCGCGAGCACCGCGATCAGGGGCGCGCCGACCACCACCCCGAGCGCGTAGGCCGAGACGTAGTGACCCGCCGTCGCGATGTCGACCCCGGTGCCCTCCGCGATCTGCGGCAGCAGCCCCATCGTGACGAACTCGGTGGTGCCGATGGCGAATCCGCCCAAGGCGAGGGCCAGGATGGCCAAGGCAGTTCGGCGCTGGTGTGGGCTCACAGGCAGGGGCTTTCGAGGGTCGGGGACTTTGGTGGATGGCAATACAGGTCCCCGTCGACCAGTTGAGCGAAATGGTAGTTGGGCACGCGATAGCGTGAAACGCATGTCCACCACCTTCGGCAGGCTGACCCGCTTGGTTCGCGATCTCGTCGGGCCGTCGAACCGGTCGCGAGCCGCAGAGCCGAAGCGGCCGTTGCCCGTCGCCAGCCAAGCGGGCCCGGCATCCCCGGTGGAACGGGGCGTCTACCCAGGCGACGCGACGCAGCTGCCCGACACCCGCTATGCACCGCAGCCCGACGGCCGGCCCGACCCGGGCGAGATCGTGTGGACCTGGGTTCCCTACGAGGAGGACCCCACACAGGGCAAGGACCGCCCGGTGCTGGTGATCGGCCGCGAAGCCGACTGGTTGGTCGTTCTCGCGCTGACCAGCAAGGACCACGACCGCGACGAGCAGCAGGAGCGCCGGTCGGGTCGTCTGTGGGTCGACATCGGTACGGGAGCCTGGGACCGCAAGGGCCGCCCGAGCGAGGTTCGGGTCAACCGGTTGATCCGGGTCGACCCCGAGGCGGTGCGACGCGAGGGCGCGGTGCTCCCCCGTGATCGCTACGACCTCGTGGTGGCCGCCGCTCGCGACGGTGTGTGAGACGGCGCCGAGAGGCTGGAGTGACGCGCTCACCAGCCGCGCGAACACTGGAACAGCCAAACGGGCCCGTCACCGTGAGGTGAGAGCCCGTCTCAGGAGGACGAACGCCTCAGAGCGACGCGGCCTTCTTGGCCATCGCCGACTTCTTGTTGGCGGCCTGGTTCTGGTGGATGACGCCCTTGGACACGGCCTTGTCGAGCTTCTTCGAGGCGGTCTTGAGGGCATCGGCGGCAGCGTCCTTGTCGCCGGTGGCCGCCGCTTCGCGGAACTTGCGGTTCCAGGTGCGAAGCTCGCTCTTGACCGCACGGTTGCGGTCGGTGCGCTTGGCGTTGGTCTTGATGCGCTTGATCTGCGACTTGATGTTTGCCACGTAAGGATCTTTCGTTTGGTCTGATGGGTGCCGTAAGAGGGCGGCTGCCTGCTCGGGACCGGGCGATGGGCGCCCTTGAGTGAGCAGTTGAGACGTGTTGCTGCAATGCGCGCACGACCCAGCGCGCTCGCGAAAGCCAAATCTAGCAGCGCCGGGTTGGCCTTTCCAAACCGAAGGATGCCGTTCGCACCGCCCCTGCCGCGCGTCGCGCGGCGCGTCGCGCAAACGGTGTCGTGCAGACCACCCCTGCCGCGCGTCGCGCGGCGCGTCGCGCAAACAGTGTCGTGCAGACCACCCCTGCCGCGCGTCGCGCGGCGCGTCGCGCAGAAAGGGCGTCGGCGCTGCTAGCGGATGCCCCGGGCCCGGGTCACGGTGAGAATCGCCCGCTCGACGGCGTAGACCGGGTCGCGGCCGCCGCCCTTGACCTCGAAGTCGGCAGCAGCCACCGCCTGCAGGGCCACCCCGAGGCCGTCACCGCTCCAGTGGCCCACCGAGCGGCGGGCCTTGTCGACCTGCCACGGCGCCATCCCGAGAGTCTTGGCCAGCTGAGCCGACCCACCCCGCCCCGCCGAGCCGACCTTGATGAGCTGCCGCAGCTGAGAGGCGAGCACCGCCACGATGGGCACCGGGTCGACCCCGGAGGCGATGGCGTGGCGCAGCAGGCGAAGCGCCTCGCCCGTCTGGCCGGCGATGGTGGCGTCGGCGACGCGGAAGCCGGTCGCCTCGACCTTGCCGCCGTGGTAGGTGTCGACCACGGCGTCGTCGATCGTTCCCTCCGTGTCGGCGACCAGTGCGGCGCAGGCGGAGGCGAGCTCGCGCAGGTCTTTGCCGACCGCCTCGATGAGGGCGCGCACCCCTTCGCCGGTGATCCGGCGGTGAGCGGCGGCGAACTCGTGCTGCACGAAGTCGGTCTTGTCGCGGTCGGACTTGACGGCCGGACAGTCGATGACCCGGGCCCCCGCCTTCTTCATGGCGTCGATGATCTTGCGCCCTCTCGGGCCACCGCCGTGCACGACGACCAGCGACACGTCGGGCGCGGGCGACGCCACCAGGGCGAGCACGTCGAGCTGCAGGTCGTCGCTCGCCTCGTGCACGTCGCGCACCACCAGGCACCGGTCACCGCCGAAGAGCGACGGGCTGGCGTGCACCGAGATCGAGCCGGCCTCGTACGTCGCGGCCTCGAGCGTGATCACCTCGACGTCGGCTACCTTGGCCCCCGAGAGCACCGTGGCGAGGGCTCGTTCGGCCAGCACATCCTCCGGCCCACTGATGAGCACCAGCGGTGGAACGGAGGCGGTCGACATGACGTCCACCTTGCCACGGGCGACCGACAGCAGCAGACACCCGTGGACATCTGACGGCATCGGCCGGTGCCGGCAGAAACGGCGCGTCACCCGCATCACCCCCGACATCTCGAAAGTGCAGGTCAGAGCCCCCCATGGTCTCGATCGTCTTCGCCCTCTTGCTCATCGCCGTCGGCGTCGTGCTCCTGCGCCTGAGGAACCACAAGTGGAAGCTGCACCGCTACGCCGCGATCCCCTTTGCGCTCGCTGTGATCATCGTCGGCAGCGCCTGCTTCTACCGCCTGGATGCCGGTGAGGCCGCCGTGACCAAGACGTTCGGCACGGTGGGGGACGACGCGATCAGCGCGACCGGCATCCACCTCAAGGCCCCGTGGCAGGACCTCATCGTCTTCGACATCCGCAACCAGACGATCTCACTCGCGGAGGGCGAGTCCTCCGGGCGTGTGTCGACGGTCACGAGTGACAACGCGACCGTGGTCTACGACGTGACGATCCGCTACTCGCTCAACCCGACGATGCTGCCCGAGATCATCCGGCAGTACCCCGACCAGGAGACCTTCATCAGCCGCGCCGTGCTGCCGGGCGTCTCCTCCGTCACCCGTGACGCGCCCACCACCCTGACCGCGGCCACCGTGCGACAGTCGCGCACCGACCTCGCCAAGCGCATCACCACCGGCCTCGAGACCCGTCTCGGCGACGTGGGGGTCACCGTCGAGCAGGTCGACCCGAAGGCGATCACGCTCGACCAGACCGTGCAGGCCAACTACGACAAGGTGCAGAGCTCGCTCGCGAACGCCGAGGCGGCCAAGGCTGATCTCCAGACGGCCCTGGCCGACGCCGAGATCACCAAGACCGAAGCGCAGGCCACCTCTGACGCCGACCAGATCATCCGCTGCGGCGCGACCTCGACGTCGAAGGAGGAGCTGATCAACGGCAAGAAGGTGACGGCCGTCAAGGTCGTGCCCGTGCCGTCGGAGAAGTGCCAGAACCGCCTCAACGAGCAGGTGCTGATGAGCAAGTACATCGACATGCTCAAGGAGCACACCGGCTCGCTCATCGTCGTGCCGCAGGGCACTCAGAACCTGCTGCAGCTGCCGTCGACCGCTGGTTCGCCGGCCGGAGCCACGCCGACGCCCTCCCCCACCGCCAAGCCGTAGCCCCACCGGCCGCCGGTCGTCAGCTGCCGCCCGCGCCGGCGTTCGGCCAACGCACCGAGTAGTCCTCAACTCACCGGGCAGTTTCCCGGTGAGTTGAGGACTACTCGGTGCGTTGCGGGTGGGAGCGCGGATGCTCGCGCGAGCCCAGCCGCCCTGGCCCGGTGCTCGGGCCGACGGAGCCGGTCAGTCGAACAGCTGGCCGCTGGCCAGCTCGAGGCCGAGCTGGTCGAGGCGGGCCGAGATGGTCTCCTCGGGCAGCTCGAAGTGCTCGAGCAGCTCATCGAGCGCCATGCCGGCCTCGGCCGCGTCTCGCAGCTCGTCGTCCTGTTCGTCAGTCCAGGCGTGACCCGAGGTGACGGCCGTGCGGCTCGAGTCAGCGACCGGTGGGCTGGGGGCCACCGGCCGCGGGTGCTCGGTGCCGTCGGCCCCTCGGGCAGCCCCGGCCGCACCGGCCGCACCGGCCCCGGTCAGCGAACGCATCGCCGGCTCGGCCACGGGCAGTGGCTCGGATGCCGTCTCGTCGAGCCTCGTCAGGGCCGCGAGCACCATGGTCTTGTCGGTCGTGGGCCAGAAGGGCGGCAGCGAGCGCTGGAGGAACTCGGCATAGCGGGCGGTCATCATCCGCGAGTCGAGGAAGGCCACGACGCCGCGGTCGTCACCCCGGCGCACTAGCCGGCCGGCTCCCTGGGCCAGGCGCAGGGCCGCGTGCGTCGCCGAGACCGCCATGAAGCCGTTGCCGCCCATGCGACCGATCGCCTGAGCGCGCGCCGAGGCCAACGGGTCGTCGGGCCGTGGAAAGGGGATGCGGTCGATGATGACCAGCTGGCACGACGAACCGGGCACGTCGACGCCCTGCCACAGCGTGAGGGTGCCGAACAGACAGGTGCGCGGCTCTCGGGCGAACTGTCGCACGAGGGTGGAGATCTGGTCTTCCCCCTGGCACAGCACGGGGATGTCGTCACCGAACCGGGCCCGCATGATCTCGGCGGCGTTCTGAGCCGCCCGCATCGACGAGAACAGGCCCAGGGTGCGACCTCCGGCGGCACGCACCAGCTGCTCGATCTCGTCGAGGCTCTCGTCACTGGCACCGTCTCGGCCCGGGGGCGGCAGCCGCGCGGCCACGTAGGCGATGGCCTGTCGCGGGTAGTCGAAGGGACTGCCGACATCGAGACCGTTCCAGCTCGGCGCGCCCTCACCGCGCAGCCCCATCGTTCCCGCGACGGAGTCGAAGCTGCCCCCGAGCTCGAGCGTCGCGGAGGTGAGCACCACGGTGCGCTCCTCGAAGATCTTCTCGCGCACCAGCATCGCGACGCTCATCGGGGCGACCCGCAGCACCGGCCCGCGGCGTGGGTCGCGGCTGCACCACACGACGTCGAGCTCACGTGTCTCGAGGATTCGAGCGGCGTTCTCGTAGGCCTCGTCGACCGATGACCGGGCGACCTGGCGGGCGCCGTCGGGTTGTTCACCCGGTGGTGGTTTGAGGTCGCTCTGCACGACGCGCGCCGTGTCGCGAATACGGGCCAGAGCCAGCCCCACGGCATCCGGAATGCCGAGCAGACGGCCCTCCTCGACGTTCTCGAGGGCAGCCGCGAGCAGCTCTCCCGCTTCGTCGAGAGCGGCAGTGTTCTCAGAGAGCCGGCCGGCGCGCTTGGCGGCCGCCATCACCATCGAGCCGGTCAGCTCGTCGGTGATCGTCGCGGTGACCCGGTCGACGAGCTCGTGGGCCTCGTCGACGACGAGCAGGTCGTGCTCAGGCAGCATCTGGCGACCCTCGAAGGAGTCGATCGCCATGAAGGAGTGGTTCGTGACGACGACATCGACGTCACGAGCCGCCTCTCGGGCCCGCTCGACGAAGCACTCGGTGACCATCGGACACTTGCTGCCCAGGCACTCATGCGCCGAGACCGACACCTGGCGCCAGGCCCGCTCAGACACCCCGGGCACCAGCTCGTCACGGTCACCCGACTCGGTCTGGTCGGCCCACTCGCGCACGCGCACCACCTCGGCGCCGAGCCGCCCGGCACCGGCGTCGACCTGACCGACGCCGAAGAGCCCCTCCTCGTCGTCGGGAAAGCCGCCTTCCACCTTGTTCAAACACACGTAGTTGCGCCGCCCCTTGACGAGCGCGTAGGTGGGCCGGCGACCGAGCAGGCCAGTCAGCGCGTCGGCCACCCGGGGCATGTCCCGGTCGACGATCTGCGCCTGCAGGGCGAGGGTGGCCGTGGCCACGACCGCAGGCTTTCCCGAGTCGTAGGCGTGGGCGACCGCGGGCACGAGGTAGGCGAGCGACTTGCCGGTGCCAGTACCGGCCTGCACGAGCAGGTGCTGCCCGTTCTCGACGGCCGCCGCGACGGCCTGGGCCATCTCGACCTGGCCGGGCCGCTCGGTGCCACCCACCCCCGACACCGCGGCATGGAGCAGGGCGTCGAGCGCAGGACGGTTGGCCATTGGCTCAGGGTATGCCGCTGCGTCGCCGCCACCACGGCGCCATCCACGGCGTTCGGCGCGTCGAGAACCGTGTGGCCTCCCCCGCATCATTGCCCTCAGGCCCCGTACAGCGGTTTGATTCGGTCATGAGCGCACCCCTCCCGTCAGACCTCGACATAGCCAACGCCGCCACCCTGCGCCCGATGAGCGAGGTCGCCGCCCAGCTCGGCCTGACCGACGAGCACCTCGAACCCTGGGGCCGTGACGTCGCCAAGATCGACCTCGGGGTGCTCGACGAACCGGCCCAGCGGCATCCGGGCAAGTACGTCGTCGTCACCGCCATCACGCCCACGCCACTCGGCGAGGGGAAGACGACGGTCGCGGTCGGCCTGGCGCAGGGACTCGCGCGCCTGGGGCACCGCGCGGTCGTGACGCTGCGTCAGCCGTCGATGGGGCCGACGTTCGGCATCAAGGGTGGCGCAGCCGGCGGGGGCTACAGCCAGGTCGTGCCGATGGACCGGCTCAACCTGCACCTCACCGGCGACTTCCACGCCATCACGGCAGCGCACAACCTGCTGGCCGCCATGATCGACAACCACCTGCACCACGGCAACCGGCTCGGCCTCGACGTGCGCAACATCAGCTGGCGCCGGGTGCTCGACGTCAACGACCGGTCACTGCGCAACATCGTCGTGGGTCTCGGCGCGCGGCAGGACGGTGTGGTGCGCGAGAGCGGGTTCGACATCACGGCGGCCAGCGAGGTGATGGTGCTGCTGACGCTGGCGACCTCCATGGTCGACCTGCGCGAACGGCTGGGGCGCATCGTCGTCGGCTACACCACCGCGGGCGAGAGCGTGACGGCCGACGACCTGCACGCCGGTGGCGCGATGGCTGCTCTGCTCATCGACGCCCTGAAGCCGAACCTGCTCCAGACTCTCGAGGGCGGGCCGGCCATCGTGCACTGTGGCCCGTTCGGCAACATCGCGACCGGCACGTCGTCGATCACGGCCGACCTCATCGGCCTGGCGCACAGCGACTACGTCGTCACGGAGGCCGGCTTCGGCTCCGACATGGGCGCCGAGCGGTTCTTCGACGTCAAGTGCCGGGTCGGGGGCCTGCGCCCGGATGCCGTCGTGCTGGTCGCCACGGTGCGCTCGCTCAAGGCCCACTCGGGGCGGTACGTCATCCGGGCCGGCAAGCCGCTGCCCGACGACCTGCTGGCCGAGAACCCGGCCGATGTCGAGGCGGGCCTGCCCAACCTGCGCGCCCACATCGGCATCGTCCGGCGGTTCGGGGTCGAGCCCATCGTCGCCATCAACGCCTTCGCCGAGGACCGCCCGTCGGAACACGCCGTCATCGAGGCGCTCTGCACCGAGCTCGGGGTGCGCTGCGCGGTCACCCGCCACGTCGCCGAGGGTGGCGCGGGGGCGGAGCTGCTGGCCGAGGCGGTCGTCGAGGCGGCAGGGCACGACAACGACTTCGACTACCTCTACCCCCTCGACCTCTCGCTCGCCAGCAAGATCGAGACGATCGCCACCGAGGTCTACGGCGCCGACGGCATCGACCTCAGCCCGGCCGCCGCCCGCGGTCTGCGCGACTACGAGCGCCTCGGTTTCGGTGGGCTGCCGGTCGTCATCGCCAAGACCCATCTGTCGATCAGCTCAGACCCGTCGCTGCGCGGTGCCCCGACCGGTTGGCGGATGCCGGTGCGGGAGGTACGCGCGGCCGTCGGGGCCGGCTACGTCTACGCGATCTGCGGCGACGTGCGCACCATGCCCGGGCTGCCGAGCTCACCCAACGCCGAGCGCGTCGACGTGGGCCCCGACGGCGCGGTGACCGGCCTGTCGTGACCCGAGCGGTCAGCGTGCACCGTCGGGGGTGAGCGGGGCCCCGTCGACCCGGCGAGCCATCAGCACGTCGTCGCGAAACTCGTCGCCGCCGAGGCTGATGCCCTGGGCGAGGCGACCGATCTCAGACCACCCCGCGGCCTCGTAGAACACGCCGAGACCCAGTCCAGACCGGTAGTCGAGGCGCAGCAGCCGGATGCCGGGCAGCTCGCGGCGCACGACCCCCACCATGCCGGCCAGCAGGAGGCGGCCGAGGTTACGACCCTGCGCCGAGGGCTCCACCATGAGTCGCATCAGCTCGGCCAGGTGCTCCAGACCCCGTGCTCGAGGCGCCAGCCAGAAGCCGAACCCGAGCAGGGCACCGGCCGGCTCCCGCATCACGACGAGCAGGGCGCGGCCCGCCCGCACCTCCCCGAGGTGTGACTCGAGCGCCTGCGCCACCTCGCGTCGGGGGGCCGCGGGCAGAAACCCCACGGCTCCACCGGCGTCGTTGACCCGCACCCAGAGGTCGAGAAGCTCGTTCACGGGCGCCTCGGCGGCAGGAACCGCGCGCACCGAGGGCGACTCGAACGCCAGCATCGGGTCGGCGTCCGGTGGGTGTCTCGGATGCCGAAAGAGCCCGGTACTGACCAGGCCGGCGCTCAGGGCCGTTGCGGTCGACGCGGTGTTTCCCTGGTCGACACCGGCAGACACGGGCGGTTCCGGGAGCCACTCGACGGCCCACGCCACCAGCACGCGGGCGACCTCCCGGCCGTAGCCGCGCCCGATGCGGTCGTGAGCCAGGCGGTAGTAGAGGTTGACCAGGTGGCCACCGCCGTCTTCGCGCTGCTCCCGGCGCAGACCCGCCCAGCCCACCACCGCGCCGCCGTGACGTTCGACCACGGCCGCATAGCCGAACCCGTCGTCGCGCCAGCACCTGAGGTCGGCCTCGAGCCGCTCGGTGCACACCTGGGCCGTGGGCGGCCCGAGGGGCGAGTGCGTATAGGTGCGGGGGTCGGTGTGCAGCCGCGTGTAGTCGCCGAGGTCGGTCGGGCTCGGGCGTCGCAGCACGAGGCGAGCAGTGGTGAGCCAGACGGGGTCTGCGTCGTTGACGACGCCTGCTGAACGGTGAGGGGTTTCGGGCAGGTCAGGCATCGTTCTCCTCACGGTCGGAGGTCGTACCCGTGGTGCACACGAGGTGCGCAACGAGGGCGGTCCACCCCGTCTGGTGGCTGGCCCCGAGCCCGGCGCCCGTGTCGCCGTGGAAGTATTCGCTGAAGGTCGGGTGGTCAGACCACCGAGCACCGGTGCCGACATGACGCGGGTCGCTGGGGCGGCGGCCGTCAGGCCCGGGTCGGAAGAGCGACACCAGCCGCTCCTCGATCTCCCCGGCTGCCGCGTGCAGTCCGACCCGCGTGCCTCCGCCGGTCGGGAGCTCTACGGTCACCTGGGCACCGGCGCCGGCGGCATACGTGTGCAGGGCGTCGACGAGCAGCACGTTGACCGGGAACCAGACCGGGCCACGCCAGTTTGAGTTGCCGCCGAACAGCCCGGAGTCAGACTCTCCGGGTGTGTACCGCAGCGACATCGACTCGCCGGCCACGTCGAAAGCCACGCCGTCGCGGTGGGCGGCCGACAGCGAGCGGATGCCGTGGGGGCTGAGAAACTCGTCCTCGTCGAGCAGCCGGCGCAGCAACAGCGCCAGCCGCTCAGGGTCGACGACCGCGAAGGTGAGCGAGTCGGCATCGTTGGGGTGGCTGTGCAGCAGGCTCGCCACCTCGTCGGGGCGGTGCCGGGCGAGCCAGCGCAGCGATGCGTCGAAGTCGGGCAGCTCCTCTCGCACCCAGGCCGGGGCGTTGGCCACGGCGAGCAGGGGCAGCAGCCCCACCATCGACCGAACACGCATCGGCTCGGTCTGCCCCAGCGGGCCGACGAGCACGTCGTAGAAGAAGCCGTCCTGGCTGTCCCAGAGTGAGACCCCTCCGCTGCCGAACGAGCCCATGGCCCGACAGATGGCGAGGAAGCGCTCGAGAAAGGTGGTGGCGAGATCGTCGTAGGCGTGGTCGTCACGGGCCACCTCTTGGGCGATCCGCATGAGCGAGAGGCACAGGAACGCCATCCACGCGGTCGCGTCGGACTGCTCCAGCCGCCAACCTGGGGGCACCTGGCGGCTGCGGTCGAACGCCCCGATGTTGTCCATCCCGAGAAAGCCGCCTTCGAAGAGGTCGGAGCCGTCGGGGTCCTTGCGGCCCACCCACCACGACACGTTGAGCAAGAGCTTGGCCAGGATCCGCTTGAGGAAGTCGTGGTCCCACGACCCGTCGCGCAGGTAGACCTGCCACGCGGCCCAGGCGTGCACGGGCGGGTTCACGTCGGAGAAGGCCCATTCGTAGGCGGGCAGCTGACCGTTGGGATGTTGGGCCCACTCACGGCAGAGCAGCAGCAGCTGGCTCTTGGCGAAGGCCGGGTCGACGTGGGCCAGTGCCACGGCGTGGAAGGCGAGGTCCCAGGTGGCGAACCACGGGTACTCCCACTCGTCGGGCATCGAGATCACGTCGGCCAGGGCCAGGTGACGCCACGCCGTGTTCCGGCCACCGGGTTCGGGGGCTCGCCGAGACGTGGGTGGCACCGGGCCGGCGGGGTCGCCAGCGAGCCACCGGTCGACGTCGTAGCGATACAGCTGCCTGCCCCAGAGCAGCCCGGCGAAGGCGCGGCGAGCCGTGTGCCGGTCAACGTCGTCGACCGCATCCGGGATCACGACGTCGTAGAAGCGCTCGGCCTCCTCGGCGCGATCGGCCACGATCTGGTCGACCGCCAGGAACGGCCGGTCGACGACCGGCTCAGCCGTCAGGCGCAGGCGCACGGAGACGGAGCCACCCGGGGGCACTGCTTCGAAGGTGTAGTGCAGCCCGGCCTTGGTGCCGGTCTCGTCAGCGTTCACCGCAGAACGGTCACCGCGCACGACCGCACGGTCGACGGCTTCCTTCGGGTGGGCGGAACGGCCGGGCACCCCCCACAGTCCGTCGCTGTCGGTCTCGTTGTCGCACACCAGCAGGTCGGGCTCGCCCTCGGCGAAGAGCACGTACCGGCCCAGATGCTCGTGGTCGGCCTCGAGGGCCACCATCGACGCGTCGTCGACCTCGGGGGTGTGCAGCCGGCGCAATGAGGGCACCCGGTCGTCGTCGCCCCAGGCCCAGGTGTTGCGGAACCAGAGCTGAGGCACGATGTGCAGCGGAGCGGCATCCGGCCCCTGGTTGGTCGCGGTGACCGTGACGACGACGTCGGTCGGGCCGGCCTTGGCGTGCGTGACCACAACGTCGAAGAACCGGTCGTCGGCCAGGATGCCGGTGTCGCTCAGCTCGAACTCGTCGTCGGTGCGGCCTCGCGCGGCGTTGACCTCGCGCAGCGTCTCGTACGGGTAGGCCGCCTGGGGGTAGCGGTAGAGGGTCTGGGCGTAGGAGTGGGTGGGGGTGGCGTCGAGGTGCCACCAGTACTCCTTGACGTCCTCGCCATGGTTGCCCTGTGGGTTGGTCAGGCCGAAGAAGCGCTCCTTGAGCCGGTCGTCGTGCCCGTTCCAGAGGGCGATGCTCAGGTTGAGAAAGCCGAACCGGTCGCAGAGGCCGGCGATGCCGTCCTCACCCCAGCGGTAGGCCCGTCGGTGCGCCTGCTCGAACGGGAACGCCTCCCAGGCGTCACCGGCCGCGGAGTAGTCCTCGCGCACCGTTCCCCACTGTCGGGCCGCCAGATACGGGCCCCAGAGCCGCCACGGGTCGGAGGCGTCGGGCGACTCCGCGAGCCGGGCGTGCTCGACCGACGGGGCCGGTCGTCTCGAGGGGGTCGGCGCCCGACGCGAGGTCATCTGCCCACTCTGCCCGCCGCGCCGCTTCGCTGCGAGTCGGACGCCAGGGTCGGACGGCCGGGTGAGGTGGCGATGTCAGCTGTTGCTGTCAGCTGGCGATGTCAGCTGGCGATGACCGTGTAGGCAGAGAGCTCGGCCTCCATGGCGGAGCTCACCTTGGCGCGCACGTGGGTGCCCTCGGCGCCGTGCCTGCTCTCGAGGATCTCGGCCTCGTCATGGAGGCGCGAGACGAGGTCGCCCCGGTCGTACGGTACGAGCACCTCGACCTCGATCTCGGGCTGGGGCAGCTCGGTGGCGATCAGCTCGCGCAACGCGTCGAGCCCCTCGCCCGTGCGGGCCGAGACGGTGATGGCGTGCTTCTCGTGACGACGCAGACGATCCAGCACCTCGGGGTCGGCGATGTCGGCCTTGTTGATCACGATGACCTCCTTGATGCGGTCACCACCCACCTGCGCGAGCACCTCGCGCACGGCCGTGATCTGCCCTTCGGGGTCGGGGTGCGACCCGTCGACCACGTGCAGCAGCAGATCGGCGTCGCCCACCTCCTCCAGCGTCGAACGGAACGCCTCGACGAGCTGGTGCGGCAGGGAGCGCACGAAGCCGACCGTGTCGGCGAGGGTGAAGATGCGACCGTCATCGGTCTGGGACCGCCGCACGGTCGGGTCGAGCGTGGCGAAGAGCTGGTTCTCGACCAGCACCCCGGCCCCGGTGAGCCGGTTGAGCAACGAGCTCTTGCCCGCGTTGGTGTAGCCCGCGATGGCCACGCTCGGCACCCCACCCGCTTGCCGCGAGTGGCGGCGAGTGTCGCGGCTGGTCTTCATGTCCTTGATCTCGCGTTTGAGCTTGGCGACGCGCGTGTTGATGCGGCGCCGGTCGAGCTCGATCTTGGTCTCACCCGGGCCACGCGAGCCCATGCCTTGACCACCCGCGGCCTGACCACCGGCCTGGCGCGACATGGACTCACCCCAACCACGAAGGCGGGGCAGCAGGTACTGCAACTGGGCCAGCTCGACCTGGGCCTTGCCCTCACGGCTCTTGGCGTGCTGGGCGAAGATGTCGAGGATCAGGGCGGTGCGGTCGATGACCTTGACCTTGACGACGTCCTCCAACGACCGGCGCTGGCTCGGAGCAAGCTCGTCGTCGCAGATGACGGTGTCGGCGCCCTCGGCGATCACGATGTCACGCAGCTCGATGGCCTTGCCCTTGCCCAGATAGGTCGCGGCATCGGGCTTCTGACGGCGTTGCATGACGCCCTCGAGCACGGTCGACCCGGCGGTCTCGGCCAGGGCGGCCAGCTCGCGGAGCGAGTTCTCGGCGTCGGCGGTGGTGCCGTCGCTCCAGACGCTGGCCAGCACGACCCGCTCGAGGCGCAGCTGGCGGTACTCGACCTCGGTGACGTCCTCGAGCTCGGTCGACAGGCCACTGACGCGGCGCAGGGCAGCACGCTCGTCGCGTTCCAGCTGGTCCCCGTCGTAGAGGGGGCGGGGTGCCCCGTCGCGATCAAGGTCACCGTCGAACGTGTCGTCGGACAGTGCGTCGGCGCGGGTGGTGAAGAGGTTGGTCTGGCCGGGTCGGCTGGTGCGGTTCGTCGTCATGTTCTCCCTAGGGTCGCACCAAGTGAACGCTGTGAGCCACTCGTTTGTGCCCTGAGCCCCTCCCGACCGCTCTGTCGTGCATCCCCCCGCGGCCATCCCCGTCCCCCCTCTCAGCCCCCCACTTTCCCCGCGAACGACTCGTTCGAGGTCGAACACGGTGGTACACCGTCGCGTTCGACCTCGAACGAGTCGTTCGCGCAGCAGGAGCGCGGTCGCTAGCGTTGCGGGCAATGAGCGAGCAGACCGACCACTACTTCTCGGCGGAGCCGGCCACCGAGGCCGAGCTGCGCCGCATCCGGGTGCGGCTCGAGGGTCGCGACCTCGAGTTGACGACCGCCCGTGGCGTCTACTCCCCCGACCGCCTCGACCCCGGTACTGCAGTGCTGCTCGCCGGTGCGCCCGATCCGAGCCCGACCGGCGACCTGCTCGACATCGGATGCGGCTGGGGCCCCATCGCGATCACGCTCGCTCTGCGCTCGCCTGAGGCGCGGGTGTGGGGTGTCGAGGTCAACCGCCGGTCGATCGAGCTGGCCCGATCGAATGCCTCCGCGCTCGCGCTCGACAACGTGACGTTCGGCGAGCCTGACGACATCGCCGACGGCCTGCGCTTCAGCACGATCTGGAGCAACCCACCGATCCACGTCGGCAAGCCGGCCCTGCACGGCATCCTCGAACGGTGGCTGCCCAGGCTCACCGACGATGGGGTGGCTCACCTGGTGGTGCAGAAGCACCTTGGCTCCGACTCCCTGCAGAAGTGGCTCAACCAGCAGCCGTGGGGCCTGCACTGCACCCGCTTCGCCTCGGCCAAGGCGTTCCGCATCCTGGAGGTGCGCCGCTGAACGAGGGCCCAGCCGCCGGCACCTCCTGCCCCTCCTGGACCACCGCCGCCACCTGGACCCCCACCGTCAACAACACCTGCTGCGCGACGCGCGGCGCGACGCGCCAAAAGTGTTGGATCCACGACACCAACTGCGCGACGCGCCGCGCGACGCGCCAAAAGTGTTGGATCCACGACACCGACTGCGCGACGCGCGGCGCGACGCGCAAAAAGTGCGGAGCGGCGGAGTTGACGACACCGGCTGCACGACGCGCAACACGGGTGAGGTGTCAGAGCAAGAACTCACCGTCGGCCACGAGCTCGGCCGGGCCGGCCAGCTCGACCCGTTGGCCAGCGAGCGGCGTCACGACCAGACGACCCCCGGGAACGTCGACGACCCACGGGCTCTCGTTCTCGACCCCCGACCAGAACCGGGTGGCGAGGGCGGCCGCAGCGGCCCCGGTGCCGCACGAGCGCGTCTCGCCCACTCCGCGCTCGTGAACCCGCATCGCGATGTGACCGGGACCGACGGCGTGCACGAACTCGACGTTGGCGCCGTCGCGCGGCTCGGGGTGCACCTCGGGCGGCTCGGTCAGGTCGAGCTGTTCGAGGGTGATCCCCTCGGGCAGCATGACCACGGCATGCGGGTTGCCCAGGTCGAGTGACAACGCCGGGATCGGCTTGCCGAACCGAGCCCGCACCATCACGTCGAAGCCGTCACGCCTGGCCCCCGCCTCGTCGGTGAGACGCCACGGTCCGAGGTCGACCGCGTACCCATCGTCGGTCACGCGAACCACCTTCGCGCCGCCTCGGGTGGCGATCGCGAACTCACGGTCTGAGACCAAGCCCTCGCGGCGCAGGTAGGCGGCGAAGACGCGGGTGCCGTTGCCGCACATCTCGGCGAGCGATCCGTCGGCGTTGCGGTAGTCCATGAACCATTCAGCGCCGGGTGCGAGCGCCCGAACGGTGGCGTCGTCGGCGTTCTCGGTGCGAACGACTCGGATGACCCCGTCGGCCCCGATGCCGGCGTGCCGGTTCGTCACGCGCTGCACCTGAGCGGAAGTCAACTCGAGCGAACCGTCGGGGTCGGGCAGCAGAATGAAGTCGTTCTCGGTGCCGTGGCCCTTCGTGAAGCGCGTCATGGTCAGTCATTCTGCGTCACGACGCCGAGCGGGGCTCGTCGGGTCCACTGCCTGTGGCGCCCACAGGCGCGTCAGGCGCGTCAGGCGCGTCAGGCACGACGGGCCCGACAGCGGGGCCAGGTGTCGCGGGCTCGTGCCCTTCCGTGGCGCGTCCTGGCTGGTGTGGCACGCGAGAGGCGTGCAGCCGCGCGTGGCCGATCGCGTCCGGCGTTGTCGCGAAGAGGTGGTTCTCGTGGGCGAGTCGGTCGTAGGCGCCGAGCTCGCGAAGGACCCGCTCGTGCTGGGGCCGCACGCCAGAAAGGAGCACTGAGATGCCGCGGGCCTCGAGTCGCGCGATGGTGTCAGCCAGCACCGTGGCCCCCGTGGCGTCGATGACGGTCACCCTCGCCATGCGCAGCACGACGACACGCACATCGCTCACCTGGGTGAGCTCGAGCAGAAAGTCGTGGGCAGCACCGAAGAAGATCGGCCCGTCGATGCGGTAGGCGATGATGTGCTCGTCGAGCAGGGCCAGCTCCTCGTCGGCGTGATCGGTGTCGTCGAGGGGCACCTCCTCGAGCTGGGCGGATGCCGCGGCCTGCCGCAGCACGAAGAAGCCGGCCAGCACGAGGCCGAGCAGCACCGCCATGACGAGGTCGAGCAGCACCGTGGCACCTGCGGTGCCGACGAGCACGATGGCGTCACCCCGGGTCGAGCGCAGCAGCGCCCCGAGGCTCGAGACGCGCACCATCTGCACCGCCGTGGCGATGAGGACGCCGGCGAGAGCCGCCATGGGGATCAGGGCGACCCATCTCGAGGCGACGAGAATGATGACGAGCAACGCGGCAGAGTGCGTGACGGCCGCCGCTCGCGACACCGCTCCCGAGCGAACGTTGACCGCCGTCCGCGCTATCGCCGCCGTGGCGGGGATGCCGCCGAAGAGCGGAGCAGCGAGGTTGGCCAGCCCCTGCCCGACGAGCTCGCGGTCGGAGTCGTGTCGCTGGCCGACGGTCATAGCGTCGGACACCGTGGCCGACAGCAGGCTCTCCAGTGCGGCGAGGGCGGCCACGGCGGCGGCGGGCAGGAGCAGCGAGCCGAGGTCGGACACGACGATCTCGGGCAGAGACGGCGCGGGTAGACCGGCGGGGATCGTGCCGATCGTGGCCAGGCCGAGACCGAACAGCCCGTTGGCGGCGGTCGCCAGCACGACGACGGCCAGGGTCCAGGGAACACCGGGGCGCAGACGCGCGAGCAGAAGTACGCCAGCCACGACCGCCGCGGCCACGAGCGTCGGGGCCCAGTGCGGTTCGCCGGCCCACCGACCCACCGCACCGACTGCCTGACCGAGCACCTTCTCCCCCTCCGCGCGGACGCCGAGGGCGGCTGGCAGCTGCTGAAGCAGGATGATCGCAGCGATTCCCAGGGTGAAGCCCTCAACGACCGGGACCGGCACGTACCGGATGAACCGCCCGGCTCCGGCGTAGCCGAGACCGATGAGGAACAGGCCCGCCAGCAGCCCGACGACGAGCACACCGTTGGGGCCATGGGTGGCGATGATAGGCACGAGGACGACGGTCATGGCGCCCGTCGGCCCGCTCACCTGAACCCGACTGCCACCGAAGGTCGCCGCGACCACGCCCGCGACGACGGCCGTCACCAGCCCAGCCGTCGCGCCCATCCCGGAGCTCACCCCGAAGCCGAGCGCCAGCGGCAGTGCCACCAGGCCCACCATGAGGCCGGCCGGCAGGTCGCGACCCCAGCGCACCGACGTCCAGTCGGACCGGCGGGGCGCCAGGCTCCGCACGCGTGTCCACGCCTCACGGGCCACGACCCGCGGCCCCGACGTGTCGGGCCGGCCCGTCACGAGGTGGCCGTCGGGCTCAGCTCGGAACCGAGCTCCCCCTGTGCGGCGATGATGCCGGAGAGGATGCCGCGGGCGGCGAGGAGCAGGTCGCGCACCTCTGGGACGCTGACCGAGTAGATGACCTCGCCCCCCACCCGCGCGGAGGTCACGAGCGACGTGCGCCGCAGCACAGCCAGCTGCTGAGAGAGGCTGCTCGGCTCGATGTCGATGAGGTCCAGCAGCTCGTGCACCGCGTGGTCACGCTCGGAGAGCAGCTCGAGAATCCTGATGCGGGCCGGGTGACCGAGCGTCTTGAACAGCTCTGCCTTGGCCTGATAGAGCGGGACACTCACGAAACAACCTCTCGCTGATGACTTGAATAGTTGCAAACATTATCAAGTCTTGCAGCGCGCCTCTGCATCGCCCCCCGTCAGCGGGGCCGACATCGTCAGGCGGCCCAGTCTCGGGCCCTCAGACGCCTTCGACGCCTCCGCTGGCCCGGAGCACTCGGAGGGCGTCGTCGAGCACTCGGGCCATGTCGCCGTCCGTCGCCTCGATCCAGACGATGCGGGGGTCGGGCCGGAACCACGACTCCTGCCGTCGGGCGTAGCGGCAGGTCACGGCAACCGTGTCGGCGCGGGCCTCGTCTTCGCCGAGGACGCCGTCGACCACCGCGACGGCCTGGCGGTAGCCGATGGCCCGGGCGGCGGTGACCCCGTCTCGGAGGCCGCGGCCGAGCAGCATCTCAGTCTCCTGCTTCAACCCTGCCTCCCACATGTGAGCCACCCGCCTGACGATGCGCTCGTCAAGCACGCTGCGATCCGCTCGTAGGCCCAGCAGCACTGCAGGAGAGACAAACTCCCGCCGGGGCAGGGAAGCGCTGAAGGGCCGGCCGGTCAGCTCGATCACCTCGAGGGCTCGCACGACGCGACGCAGGTTGGTCGCCAGGATCCGGCCGGCCGCCTGGGGGTCGGCGGCCACCAGCCGGGCGTGCATCGCCGGCGCCCCCACGGCATCCGCCTCACGTTCGATGGAGCGTCGCACCTCCGGGTCGGTGGGCGGGATCTCCAGACGGTCGAGCACGGCTCGCACGTAGAGGCCCGAGCCTCCGACGAGCACCGGCACGTGGCCGCGGTCGCGGATGGCAGCGACGTCGTCGCGCGCGGCCACCTGGTAAGCGGCCACACTCGCCTCCTGCGTCACGTCAAGCACGTCGAGCTGGTGGTGGGCGACCCCACGACGCTCGGTCTCGGTCAGCTTGGCCGTGCCGATGTCCATCCCGCGGTAGAGCTGCATGGCGTCGGCGTTGACCACCTCGCCGCCCAAGTGCTCGGCGAGCAGCAGGCCGAGCTCGGACTTGCCCGTCGCCGTCGGGCCGACCACGGCAACGACGGGATGGGTCACCCGGCGAGCTCGCCCGTGTGCCCGTCGGCGTGCGCGTGATGCTCATCGTCGTGAGCCTCGTCGTGGCCGAACGGGTCGACATCGACGCCCGGGTGCCAGGCGTGGCCGGGCTTGCCCCAGCCGTTGCGCTTGACCGCACGCCGGGCCTTCTTGGCCTGTCGGTCAGCGAGCCGATCGACGTACAGGGTGCCGTTGAGGTGGTCGTACTCGTGTTGCATGCACCGGGCGAACCAGCCCGTTGCATCGAACTCGACAAGGTTCTCGTCGAGGTCGTAGCCCACGACATGGGCACTCAGCGGGCGCTTGAGGGCGAACGACTCACCGGGCACTGACAGGCAACCCTCGCTGTCCTCGTTCGGATCCGGCCGGTCGGTCGGGGCTCGCGAGGTCGTCACCGTCGGGTTGATGAGGTGACCGCTCTCGGGAACACCGTCGTCGTTGGTCATCTTCCAGACGAACACCCGCAGCCCCACACCGATCTGCGGGGCGGCCAGGCCCACGCCGTTGGCGGCGACGTTGGTCTCGTGCATGTCGCTGACCAGCGTCCGCAGCTCGTCGTCGAACGTCGTGACGAGGGCGGCGCCGCGATGCAGCACGGGTTCACCGATGATGACGATGGGTCGCACGGTCATGGGCCAAGTCAAGCATGAGCCCACCCGCGGGCCCGAATCCCCGCCGCAGTTACCCCGAACGACGGGTCAGTGGTCGAACGGGCCGGCATACCACCGCGTTCGACCTCGAACGAGTCGTTCGCGGAGTGTCAGCTGTTGGAGCACGAGGGGGCGGATGCCGGAGCGGCCGCTGGGAGACCGACGGCCGGCATCCCGAGGCTCACCGCAGGCTTCCGGGCGCGGTCGGGAGCGTCCTGCAGAGCGGCCCACGCGTCTCCCCCGGCGGTGCGGCGCACGGCATACGCCCCGCCGTGCAGCGCCGAGTCGGCCACCAGGTGGTGCGGCGCCCCGTACGTGACGCCCACGGTCGCGGCGTCACCAGGCCGAGGCACCTCGCCGCCGTCGGGCACCGAGAAGTGCACCAGCCGATTGTCGCGCGCGCGGCCGGAGAGCCGCTTGGTCGCGGCGTCCTTCCGTCCCTCCGACGGGGCGACCAGCACCTCGACGTTCTGGCCCTCGAGGGTGCGGTTCTGCTGCCAGCTCAGCTCGTCCTGCAGGGCCACGAGCCGCTCGAACCGCTCCTGCACGACAGGCTTGGGCACTTGGTGGTCCATCGTGGCGGCCGGCGTGCCGGCCCGGATCGAGTACTGGAAGGTGAAGGCGCTGGAGAACCGGGCCGCCCGCACGACGTCGAGCGTGCCCTGGAAGTCGGACTCTGTCTCACCGGGAAAGCCGACGATGATGTCGGTCGTGATGGCGGCATCCGGGATGTGCTCGCGCACGGAGTCGATGATGCGCAGGAACTTGGCACTGCGGTAGGAGCGCCGCATGTCGCGCAGCACCTTGTCGGAGCCCGACTGCAAGGGCATGTGCAGGCTGGGCATCACGTTCGGGGTCTGCGCCATGGCCAGGATGACGTCGTCGGTGAAGGCGGCCGGATGCGGGCTGGTGAAGCGCACTCGTTCGAGACCGTCGATCTCGCCGCAGGCCCGCAGCAGCTTGCCGAAGGCCAACCGGTCGCCGAACTGCACCCCGTAGGTGTTGACGTTCTGGCCCAGCAGGGTGATCTCGACGACGCCCTGAGCCACCAGAGCCTCGATCTCGGCGAGGATCTCGCCCGGGCGGCGGTCGGCCTCCTTGCCCCTCAGGCTCGGGACGATGCAGAAGGTGCAGGTGTTGTTGCAGCCGACGGAGATGGACACCCAGGCGCTGTAGGCCGAGTCACGCCGGGTCGGCAGGGTCGACGGGAAGACCTCCAGGCTCTCGAGGATCTCGAGCTCGGCTCGCTTGTTGTGAGCGGCCCGGTCGAGCAGCGCCGGCAGAGACCCGATGTTGTGGGTTCCGAAGACGACATCGACCCACGGCGCCCTCTCGAGGATGACTCCGCGGTCCTTCTGAGCCAGGCACCCGCCCACGGCGATCTGCAGGTCGGGGTTCTTCAGCTTGGCCGCCCGCAGCATCCCCAGGTTGCCGTAGAGCTTGTTGTCGGCGTTCTCGCGCACCGCACAGGTGTTGAAGACGACGACATCGGCAGTCTCGGCCCGCTCCCCTGAGGGCAGGCTGGAGAGGTCGATGTACCCCGCGGTCTCGAGCAGCCCGGCGAGGCGTTCGCTGTCATGGACGTTCATCTGACAACCGTGGGTACGCACGTCGTAGGTCTTGGGCGCTGGCGGCATCGAGTCGAGGCTCGGCTGGGTGGTCTGACTTGTCATGGCACCGACAAGGGTACGTGCTGGCGCACGCGGGGCCGGCCCGCGGAATATTTTGACCATGGTCCCCGTTTGCAGATACGATTGATATTTCAACGGTAGCTTACCCAGAAGTACCGCTTCTCCACCCCTCACCCGCAAAGACAAGGATCAACATGGGACTCTTCAGCCGCAGCAAGGAAGACAACGTCGCCGAGGCCTCCTCGGCCGTCTCCGACATCAAGGGCGACTACGACATCGACGCGAGCCACACCACTTTGGGCTTCACCGCCCGCCACGCCATGGTCACCAAGGTGCGCGGTCACTTCGGCGAGTTCGAGGGCACAGCGCACGTCGACACCGAGACGCCCTCCAACAGCTCGGTCACCATCACGATCCAGACGGCCAGCGTCACCACCGGCAACGAGCAGCGTGACGGCCACCTCAAGACCCCTGACTTCTTCGACATCGAGAACTACCCCGAGGCCACCTTCGTGTCGACCTCCGTCGAGCGCGATGGCATCGAGTGGGCCATCACCGGTGACCTCACCATCAACGGCGTCACCAAGTCGGTCACGATCCCCTTCGAGGAGACCGGTTCGGCCAAGGACCCGTTCGGCAACACCCGGGTCGGCTTCGAGGGCGCCGTCAGCATCGACCGCACCGAGTGGAACCTCAAGTTCAACGCAGCGCTCGAGACCGGCGGCGTGCTGGTCAGCGAGAAGGTCAACCTCGAGTTCGACATCTCGGCCATCGCCACCGTGGCAGCCCAGGCCTGACCCAGCAGCATCAAGAGTCCGTGTGACTGCTCCACGGACCCGTGAGGGGCGACGACCGGCTGGTCGTTGCTCCTCACGCACGTCGAGGACCGCTCAGTCGCGTTGGTGCTCGGGCGCACCGGCGATGGCGTCGCGCACCACCGGCCAGGCGATGTCACCGGGATAGCCCTTGCGTGCCAGTAGCGCCGCGAGCCGCCGGGCCTGCACGTCGGGCGCGAGGCCACCCATCGTGCGCATCTTCTTCGCCGCCAGCTGCTCGGCGCGCAGTCGCTCGTCACCTGCCCCCACCTGCTGGAGTGCCTCGTCAGCGAGCTCGGGGTCGATCCCCTGCTGACGCAGCTGATGGGCCAGGGCCCCGCGGGCCAGTCCCTTGCTGGCGTGTTTCTCGCGCACCAACATGCCGGCGTAGGCCTCGTCGTCGATCAGTCCCAGCTCGGTCATGCGATCGAGCACCGTGGCCGCCACGGAGTCGTCACAGCCCCGCTGACGCAGCTTTCTCTCGAGCTGTACCCGGCTTCGCGCCGCCATGCTCAGCTGGCGCAGCACGATCGCCCGAGCCACTGACTCGGCGTCGGCGTCTGGTTTCTCTGCGTCACCCCTCGGGTGGGCGCCCGCCTCGCCGCCGCCGCCCGCATCGTCGCCCGCCTCGCTGCCCGCTTTGTTGGGCCCGGCCGACCGGGACGGCTCGGCGGCGGGTGGCCGCTGCCGCCCCGCTTCCGCTTCGGCGCAGGCCAGCACGGCGGCCGCTCGAGACAGTCGGTCTGCGAGCGACCCGCCACCGCCAGAGCAGCCTGCACCCTCAGCGACCTGCTGCGGAACCACGGTCAGAAGTCGACGGGGACGTCCGAGACCTCAGCGGGCTGGTCGACCCGCGGCCCGACCCCGAGCTTCTCCTTGACCTTCTTCTCGATCTCATCGGCCAGGTCGGGGTTGTCCTTGAGGAAGTTGCGGGCGTTCTCCTTGCCCTGCCCGAGCTGGTCGCCCTCGTAGGTGTACCAAGCACCGGCCTTGCGCACGAAGCCGTGCTCGACGCCCATGTCGATCAGCCCACCCTCACGGGAGATGCCGTGGCCGTAGAGGATGTCGAACTCCGCCTGCTTAAAGGGCGGGCTCACCTTGTTCTTGACGACCTTGACCCGGGTGCGGTTACCCACGGCCTCGGTGCCGTCCTTGAGCGTCTCGATGCGGCGGACGTCGAGGCGCACGGAGGCGTAGAACTTCAGGGCCTTGCCACCGGTGGTGGTCTCGGGCGAGCCGAACATGACGCCGATCTTCTCGCGGAGCTGGTTGATGAAGATCGCCGTGGTGCCGGTGTTGTTGATCGCCCCGGTGAGCTTGCGCAGGGCCTGGCTCATCAGGCGGGCCTGCAGCCCGACGTGGCTGTCACCCATCTCGCCCTCAATCTCGGCCCGCGGCACGAGCGCAGCCACGGAGTCGATGACGATGATGTCGATCGCACCGGAGCGGATCAGCATGTCGGTGATCTCGAGAGCCTGCTCACCGGTGTCGGGCTGGCTCACGAGCAGGGCGTCGGTGTCGACGCCCAACTTCTTGGCGTAGTCGGGGTCGAGCGCGTGCTCGGCGTCGATGAAGGCTGCGATACCGCCCGCCTTCTGCGCATTGGCGATCGCGTGCAGGGCGACCGTCGTCTTTCCCGACGACTCCGGGCCGTAGATCTCGACGACCCGGCCGCGAGGCAGACCCCCGATCCCGAGTGCCACATCGAGGGCGATCGACCCGGTCGGGATGACCGCGATCGGCGGCCGGATGTCGTCGCCCAGACGCATCACGGCGCCCTTGCCGTAGCTCTTCTCGATCTGACCCATCACCGAGGAGAGGGCCTTGTCCTTGTCCATCGTTGCCATGTCGGTCACCTGTCTGCCGTCTTCTCTGCGGTCGTCCAGCTGCGACCCTGGTGGCACCTCGAGAGGTGCCTTCGGGTCAGACGTTAGGCGGCACCACCGACATCGGGTTGTTCCACGAGACGGCCTGTGGACGATGGGTGCAGGGCGGACCACCTGTGGAGAACACTACCGAACAGATGTTCGAGACCATCGCGACACGCCGGTCAGCCGATCGGTCGGTGCAGGGCCCGTTCGAACGCGGAGTACGCCGCGTCCCCGAAGAGCCAGAACCGCACCTCACGCACCCTGGGGTGCGCCGCGAGCGCAGCCTGCACGGCAGCGGTCGCCACGGCGGCGGCCTCCTCGAGCGGGTAGCCGTAGACACCGCAGGAGATCGCCGGAAAGGCGACGACGGCGCAACCAGCGGTGTCGGCCACCTCGATGCTGCACCGGTAGCACGACGCCAGCAGGGCCGCCTCCCCAGCGCCACCGCCGCGCCAGACCGGTCCGACGGTATGGATCACGCGGTCGACGGGCAGCCGTCCCGCGCCGGTGACCTTGGCGTCGCCGGCGATACAGCCACCGAGCTGTCGGCACTCGGCGAGCAGCGCCGGCCCGGCCGCCCGGTGGATCGCGCCGTCGACTCCCCCACCGCCGAGCAGAGTCGAGTTCGCGGCATTGACGATCGCGTCAGCAGCGGCGTCCGTGGTGATGTCACCCCGGTGCAGGGTCACCCGGCCGGATGCCGGCGGGTGCGGTGTGCGGTCGTCGACGGTGCTGTTCATCGACGCCTACGTCGGGGCTTGCGTCGAGGCTTGCGTCGAGGCTTGCGTCGAGGCTCGCGTCGCTGCCGCCGCCCCTGCTGACGCTCCCGGGGCCGCTCGGTCGTCGGCGCCGAGGCGTCTGGCGGGCGGCACGTCCATGTCGTCACACAGGGCGATCCAGACGTCGCGCGGTCGGTCGCCGTCGTCGAGAGCCTGCGCGGCGCTGCGGTTTCCCAGGGCCCCGAGCACATGGTCGCGGGCCAGCGAGCCGGCGTAGGCAGAACCGAACTCGTCGTTCATGAGCATCCAGAAGTGGCTGAGTCGCACCAGAACAGTGTGCCACCGCGGGAACCGCCGGGCCCCGGGTCGCCGTCGAACGGCTGCCCGGAACGCCAGAGAACATCGTTGTGGGCAGGTACCATCTCAGTTCGGCAGACCCTGCGAAACACCAGGGCCCGCCCGCATTCGTCACTGCCAGGGGGAACACCGATGACCGACTCGACCGACTCAACCACGCCACCCACACCGGATCACACGCCGGATCACACACCGGGCCATCCGACCGACAGCAGCACGACCCGGTCGATCCCGACCCACCAGACCCAGGCCATGCCGAGCGGCTACCAGTACCCGCAGACGCCACCGCCCGCCACCGGCACCCCCGAGGCGATCGTTGCCTCCTCCGCTGTCGGGGTCGCGCTCGCCGACGAGGCGCCCGCGAAGGTCTCGGGCCGCAGGGGCGGCAAGCGCGCCGGGCTGCTCGTCGGTGGCCTCGCCGTCGCGCTCGTGCTGGGCGGGGGCGCGGTCTTCGCAGCGCAGAAGCTAAGTGGTGGCGGCGCCCAGCCCGCCGACGTGCTCCCCGGCGACGCCTACCTGTACTTCCGCCTCGACGTCGACCCGTCGGCCGGCCAGAAGATCTCTGCGGTGCGTTTTCTCGACAAGCTTCCGCAGGTCAAGGACAACCTCGGCTCGGGCGACCCGCGACAGAAGCTGTGGGACCTCGTCGTCAAGGACGACACGAAGAACTGCATCTCCAAGCTCACCTACGACCGTGACATCGCTCCTTGGCTCGGCGACCGGGTCGGGGTGGCGCTCCGGCCGGGTGGCACATCCGATGACCCCAACCTCGCGCTGGCTGTGCAGGTCAAGGACGAGGGCAAGGCCCAGGACGTGCTGGGCCGGATGTTCGCGTGCAGCGGCTCCGACCAGACCGACGTACGCATGAAGGACGGCTACGCCATCATCACCCCCAAGGGCAAGGGTGACGCGACCATCAACGCCGTCAACGCGGGCACCCTGGCCGCCAACGCCAACTTCTCGGGAGACATGAGCGCTCTCGGCGAACAGGGCGTCATGTCGATGTGGTTCGACGCCGGCGCCGGCATCCCCGAGGTGCAGAAACTGAGCAAGCAGGCCGCCGGCCTCTCGACCGCGGGCGCCGACGTGAAGGGTCGGGTGGCGGCCGCGGTGCGGTTCGACCCAGGCTACGTCGAGCTCGCCGGGGTCAGCCGGGGCTTCAAGCAGGCGGCGGGAATCAGTGCGATTAAGGGCGACGGCACCCAGCTGGCCAACCTTCCCGACGACACCGTGGCTGCCCTGCACCTGGCCGGTACCGACCAGGTCGTCGACCAGGCCTGGCCTGCGCTGAAGAAGCAGATCGACTCGGCCGCGTCGGGTTCCGGGCAGGGCGACGTGATCGGCCAGCTCGAGAGCCAGCTCGACGTCAAGCTGCCCGACGACCTCAAGGTGCTCCTCGGCAAGTCGATGACCATCGCGCTTCCCGACCAGCAGTTCGGTCAGGATGAGCCCGTCGTCGGCGCCAAGATCGTCTCGAGTGACGCCGCGCGGGCCGACCAGCTCGTCGGCAAGGTTGAGGATGCCGTGGACGCGTCCGGCTTCCTGACCCGCAAGGTCGACGGCGACCGGCTCGTGCTGGCCACGACGCCCGACTACCTGTCGAAGCTGGAGAGCGGCGGCAAGCTCGGTGACTCGGATGCCTTCAAGGCTGCGGTCAGCGACCCGAGCAGCTCGGTCTTCTCGATGTACGTCAACCTCGACAAGCTCGAGAAGCAGTACATCGCCGACGTTCCGGCCGACGCCAGGCCGGCAGTCGAGGCACTGCGCGCCGTGGGCCTCAGCACCTCGGTGACCGGAGCGGGCGAGGGCTCCTTCTCCTTCCGGGTGGTCGGCAACTGAGACCGCGCGCACTGGCTGCCAGGTCTGTGGGCGCCGCTCGGGGCGTCTGACGAGCAGGGCCCCGCTTCGGCGGGGCTCTGTTCGTCATTCGTGGTCGCGGGAGGCCGGCCGTCTCAGTCTCGACGCCAGCCGGAGATGCCCAGGCCGGGCCCGGCCGGTAGTCGAATCTCGTTACCCGAGTAGGCGATCCCACCGACGACAGGCGATCTCGTCGACCACCAGGCGGCATCGAGGTCGCTCACCTCGCTGGTCGGTTCGGCCGCCACCAGCGAGGCAGCGGCCCCCAACCCGATGTGGCTCTCCATCATCGAGCCGACGATCGTGCCCAGGCCCACCTCGCGGGCTCGGCGCAACATGGCCCGGCCGACCGTGAGCGATCCGCACTTGGCCAGCTTGACGTTCACGAGGTCGGCGGCCTGGAGGCGGATGATCCGCTCGAGGTCGAACGGTCCGTAGCACGACTCGTCAGCCATGATCGGCAGCCGTACCCGTGAACGCACCCAGGCGAGGCCCTCGACGTCTTCAGCCACGAGCGGCTGCTCGACGAACGCCACGGCCAGGTCGGCCTCGTCAAGGGCCCGGATGACCGCGACGGCCTCGTCGCGGCTCCAGCCCTGGTTGGCGTCGAGGCGGATGCCGACGCGGTCACCGACCGCCGCCCGCACCGCGGCCACTCGCGCCACGTCGGTCGCCGCGTCGGTGCCGACCTTCATCTTCACCGTCGTGAACCCCTCGGCGACCCGCGTGCGGGCCGTCTCGGCGAGCTGTTCGGCGGCGCCCGCCGAGAGGGTGACGTCGGTGGTCAGCCCCGACGGGAGGCCGACCGCGGCACCGGCTGCCGAGCCACTCAACAGGGCGGCCAAGGTGATGCCCTCCGCCTGCGCGAGCAGATCGTGCAGGGCGGCGTCGACCGCTGCCTTGGCACCGAAGTTGCGAGCCACCGACCGCTGGGCCAGCCCGGCGGCCACCGCCAGAGCCTCCCGGTCACCGAGGTCGTGGCCGACGAGCACCGGCGCGAGCATCGTCTCGATGCAGGCGGTCGCACCGGCCAGCGACTCGCCCGTGACCTGCCACACCTGAGGAGCCTCACCCCATCCGGTGCGCCCGTCGGTGTCGGTGATCGTCACGACAACGGTGTCGGTGGTCTGGGTGCGTCGCAGCGCGGTGACGAACGGGGTGTGCAGGGCCACCGAGGTCGACGTGGCCGACACCGACGCGATGCGTGTCATCGGCCCTGCGTCGGACGCCCCGGGGCCAGGCCAGCGGTAGCAGCGGTAGCAGCGGTTTCGGCGGCGTCGGCGTGGTCGGCCGCCCACACGTCTGACGCGATCGACGCCACGAGGGGAGCCGCCTCTGTCTCGTCGCGGTCGACGGTCGTGCAGATGACCAGGACGAACGCGGGCAGGCCGGGCGGCCAGGCCAGCGCGGCGTCGTGCGAGACCCCGGGAACCCAACCCGACTTGCTCGCCGTCGGGATGCCGGCTGGCAGCCCGGCGGGGATCTGGTCGAGGTGCAGCTGGCGACGAAGCATCGCCTCGACCGGGCCGCACACGGCCTCGCCCCCGAGGGCCGGCTCTCGTCGACCGACAGCGGCCATGAGCAGCCCGAGGTCGGCGGCCGTCACGGTGTTGCTGATGCCCCGCTCACGCGCCACGGCATCCTCGATGCCGCGGCCCACGACCGTGGTCGCTGAGCAGCCGGCATCGGCGAGCACCTGGGCGACGGCCTCGCGCCCGACCAGGTCGAGCAGCAGGTTGGTGGCCAGGTTGCCCGAGTGCGTGATGGCGTGTTCGGCCAGCTGCGCCGCAGCCACCGACCCACCGATGACTGCCCACGTGTCGGGGTCCTGGTCGTCGGTCGGGTCGAGGGAGAACACTGAACCGTCGGCGGCCGAGTGGAACGTGTTGTGCACGGCCACTGGCTGCTCGGGGTGGAGCCGCCCGCTCACGACCAGGCGTTGGAAGGCCAGCACGAGCGGTAGCTTCATCGTCGAGGCCGCGTAGTGACCGGTGTGGGCGTGGCTCGTGTACCGAGCGGTCCCCGACAGGTCGCCGAGCCACACCGAGACGACGGTGTCGTTGCTCTCGGCGCTCACGGCCTCGATGCGCTGCTCGAGCGCGGCGAAGGCCGGCGGTGCCTGGGTCATGAGGGGCGGCTCAGGCGGCTGAGGCGACCGCAGGTGCCACGGGCAGCGGCACCGGCTGCACGAGGCCCTCGGACTCTGCCATTCGCGCCGACACGTCGATCAGCACCGTCGAGAGCGGCAGCTCGAGCGCGCCGCAGATGGAGGACAGCAGCTCGGACGAGGCCTCCTTCTCGCCTCGCTCGACCTCGCTGAGATAGCCCAGCGACACCGAGGCAGTGGCTGACACCTCGCGCAGGGTGCGGCCCTGGGAGCGGCGGCGCTCGCGAAGGACATCGCCGATCTCACGTCGTAGCAGCGTGGTCATGGCTTCCTCCCTCGGTTCGTTCATCGCCTGCTGGTTCTGCGGGCGGCCCAAGATCGTCGGGCCGCACATCGAACAGGTCCACCGTACCCCCACGCTCACCTGACGGCGCAGCGGATTGCTCAGGCACACCCAGCCGTTGGGCCGCCAGGCGCAGCACCGCGTTCACGGTTTCGCGTCGCACGTCGGCCCGTGAACCGTTCAACCACAGTTCGCGCACCGCTGTTCCCGACGGGCCCGCGACGGCCACGTACACCGTGCCGGCCGGCTTTCCCTCGGCCGGCCCGGGCCCTGCGACACCGGTCGTGCTCAGGCCCCACGTGGCCCCGAGACGTGTGCGGGCACCGTCGGCCAGGGTGAGCGCCACGTCGGGGTGCACGGTGCCGACCCGCTCGATGAGCGCGGCGGGCACCCCCAGCAGACTGACCTTGAGGTCGGCAGCGTAGGCCACCACGCCGCCGCGCAGCACGGCCGACGCACCGGGCACGTCAGCGAGGGCAGACGCCACGAGACCGCCGGTCAGGGACTCGGCGACGGCCACCGTCTCACCCACGTCGGTGAGGTGGCGCACGAGGTCGGATGCCGTGGCGCTGGCGTCCCTGCCCTTACCGCAGCTCACGCGTCACACGCATTTCACTCGCGCTTCGCCGCAGCCCGCCGGGCCCGACGAGCCCGGGTGCGCGCGCTCGTCTCACGCAGGGTGACGGCCTTGAAGACGTAGTCGACCCCGCTGACGACCGTGACCACCAGAGCCACTGCGAGGATGCCGTAGGCCCCCCACCTCCACACCTCGGCCAGCGGAAGAACGCTGAGGGGAAAGGTCAGCAACCCCAGCGAGAAGGTCTGGAGCATCGTCTTCAGCTTGCCGCCGCGGCCGGCGGGCATGACCCCGTGCCGGATGACGATGAAGCGCATCAGCGTGATGCCGAACTCGCGCAGGAGGATCACGACGGTCACCCACCACCAGATGTCGCCCAGCAGCGACAACCCGATGAAGGCCATGCCGGTCAGCGCCTTGTCGGCGATCGGGTCGGCCACCTTGCCGAAGTTCGTGACCTGACCGCGGCTTCGGGCCAGCTTGCCGTCGAGGCCGTCGGTGAGGGCGGCGACGGCGAACACGGCCCAGGCCCAGAACCGCCACCAGGGCTGGGCGCCGCTGTCGTGCAGCAGCAGCACCCCGTAGACGGGCACGAGGAGGATGCGCAGCACGGTGAGCGCGTTGGGAACGTTCCAGTCGGTGGGCCGGGGCGCGGGGCCTTCCCCAACGTGCGGGCTCAAGTCGGCTCCGCCACGAGCGCAGCACCACCAGCGGCAGGGACCAGCTCGGCCACGAGGTCGATTCCCTCGCTGTCGACGACCACTGCGCGGAGCAGGTCGCCCACCTCAGGAACCGGAGCGCCGTCGGGGAGCACGACGGCGGTGGTGCCGTCGACGTCGGGCCCCTGGAAGGCCGCACGGCCCGTGACCCGACCGGTCAGCTCGTACTCGTCGACCTCTTCGACGAGCACCTCGACGTGTTCACCGACGCGCTCTTCGGCGCGTTGGGCCATCAGCTCCTCGACGAGGCGCGTGATGCGGTCGAGACGGTCGGCGATGACCTCCGGCGCCAGCTTGGCCGCCAAGGACTCGGCCTCGGTGCCGTCCTCGTCGGAGTAGCCGAACACGCCGACGACATCGAGCCTGGCGTCGACGAGGAAGGCCTCGAGCTCGTCGACATCCGCCTCCGTCTCGCCGGGAAAGCCGACGATGACGTTGCAGCGGATGCCGGCCGTCGGGGCATCCGCGCGCACCTTGGCGAGCAGCTCGAGGAAGGCCTCACGAGAACCGAACCGGCGCATCGAGCGAAGCAGGGGCTCGGACGCGTGCTGGAAGGAGATGTCGTAGTAGGGCACCACGCCCGGGGTGTCGGCCATCGCGCGAAGCAGCCCGGGCCGGATCTCGGCAGGCTGCAGGTAGGAGACCCGCACCCGCTCGATGCCCTCGATGGCGGTCAGCTCGGGCAGCAGCTTCTCGAGCAGGCCGAGGTCGCCGAGATCCTTGCCGTAGGAGGTCGAGTTCTCGGACACGAGGAAGAGCTCTTTCACGCCGCGCTCCGCGAGCCAGCGGCCCTCGGTGATGACGTCGGCCGGGCGCCGCGACACGAAGGCGCCGCGGAACATGGGGATGGCGCAGAACGAGCAGCGTCGGTCGCAGCCGGAGGCGATCTTGAGCGGCGCCCACGGCCGGCCGTCGAGGCGGGCCCGGATGACGCGAGGCCCGGTGGCCGGCACCGACAGGCCACCGTCGACGGCATCCGCGAGCCCCGGCGCATCGGCCGCATCGGCCGCATCGGCCGCATCGGCAGGGTCACCATGACCCGGAGTGGCGACGTGCGCCGCCTGCTCGGGGCGGGCCGCCGGGGTGAGCGGGAGCAGTCGGCGACGGTCGCCCGGGGTGTGACTGGCGATGTGGCCGCCGTCGAGGATGGTCTGCAGGTGGTTGCTCATGTCGCGGTAGGAGTCGAAGCCGAGCACGGCGTCGGCCTCGGGCAGCTGGTCGGCGAGCTGCTCGCCGTAGCGCTCGGCCAGGCAGCCGACGGCCACCACCTTCTGGGTGCGCCCACCCTCACGCTTGAGATCGGAGGCCTCGAGCAGGGCGTCGATGGAGTCCTTCTTGGCCTGCTCGACGAAGCCGCAGGTGTTGACGACCGCGACATCGGCCTCGGAGGCGTCGTCGACCAGACGCCACCCCCCGGCCAGGAGTCGACCGGCGAGCTCCTCCGAATCGACCTCGTTACGGGTACATCCGAGCGTCACGAGCGCGACGCTCTTGTCCGGCGGGGTCATGCGCCCACTCTAGATGGCGCGGTGTTCAATGGCCGACATGGCCGAAGCGATACAACCCGCAGTCAGCGACCCCGTCGACCGCTCCCTCGAGCAGGCTCGCGCACTGCTCGTCGAGCATCCCCTCATCGACGGCCACAACGACCTGGCCTGGGAGCTGCGTCAGCAGGTCGGCTACGACTTCGACCGGCTCGACATCGCGACCGTGCTGGGCACGACGAACCCCGCCCTGCCCCGCCTGCGCTGCGGCGGGGGCGGGGGCCAGTTCTGGTCGGTGTTCGTACCGAGCACGCTGCAGGGTGACGCGGCCGTCGTGGCCACCCTCGAGCAGGTGGATGCCGTGCACCAGATGGTCGAGCGCTACCCCGGCGACCTGGTGCTGACGCGCACGGCCGACGAGGTCGAGGCGGCCACGGCATCCGGGCGGATCGCCTCGCTGCTCGGCGCCGAGGGAGGGCACTCGATCGGGTGCTCGCTCGGGGCGCTGCGGATGCTGCACGCCCTGGGGGTGCGCTACCTGACCCTGACCCACAACGACAACACGCCCTGGGCCGACTCGGCCACCGACCGACCGGCTGCAGGCGGTCTGACCGCGTTCGGCCGCGAGGTGGTGCGCGAGATGAACCGCCTCGGGATGATGGTCGACCTCAGCCATGTCGCGCCGACGACGATGCGGGCGGCCCTCGACGCCGCCGAGGCCCCGGTGATCTTCAGCCACTCCTCCGCCCTCGCCGTCTGCGACACACCGCGCAACGTGCCTGACGACGTGCTCGCCGGCCTGCCCGCCAACGGCGGCACCTGCATGGTGACGTTGGTTCCCGAGTTCGTCTCCCCCGCCACGGCGGCCTGGCGGGTCGAGGCGGCGGCGGCCGCGGCGCAGGTCGGTGTCGACGCTTCCGACTTCGTCGCCTTCCAGCGCTTCAGCGCGTCCTGGTCGGCGCAGCATCCGAAGCCGGACGCCACGATCGAGCAGGTCGTGGCCCATCTCGAGCACGTGCGCGAGGTCGCCGGCATCGACCACATCGGGATCGGTGGCGACTACGACGGCACCGACACCTTTCCGGTGGGGCTCGAAGACGTCAGCGGCTACCCGCGTCTCGTCGCTGCCCTCATCGACCGCCGCTGGTCGCGCGACGACCTGGGCAAGCTCGCACGGGCGAACACGCTGCGCGTGATGCGCGACGTCGAGGCCGTGTCCCGCGACCTGCGGGCGAGTCGCGCGCCCAGCCTGCGCACCATCGCCGAGCTCGACAGCTGATCGACCGACCAGCGGGAAGTAGCCGGCGGCTAGCCGTTGTTGCGGAAGCGGGCGATGGTGAGGCCGACCAGGCGGGCCACGACGAGAGCGACGTAGAGCATGCCGAAGATCTGCTGGAGCAGCATGAACGAGCGCGCGTGGGGCGTGATCGCGTAGACGTCGGACAGCCCGGTGCCCGTCATGTTGGCGATCGAGAGGTAGAGCAGCTCGAACCAGCTGCGGTCGCCGAGAGCACTGACGCCCTTGACCGTGGTGATGATGAACGAGTCGGGGAACAGATGCTGCACGGCCAGGTAGAGATAGGCGAACCCCCAGGCCACCACCGTGAAGGTCGCTCCGGTGGCGTAGAGCTCGTCTCGGGTGACCCAGTTGTCGGCGAACATGTATCGGATCAGCCCGTAGGCGGTGTAGAAGTAGAACAGCGCGTGCAGCACCGATGAGACGAAGATGAGCGTGGGATCGGGGTAGAAGGCCTCCAGCACCGTGAGCACGACGACGGGCAGGCCCAACCCGATGGCCACCCAGGTCAGAGCCGGGGTCGCGCGCGCCGCACGGACCGCGAGAAAGAGCACGAGCAGCCCGAAGATGCCGAACAGGGCCCGCGCGTAGGGGCGGTACTCGCCGGGTGTCGAGGTGTCGAAGTACGGGTAGACGAGGATGCCGAGCAGCTGAACGAAGAGCAGCATCGCGCTGGGCGTCTCGGCGATGCCACGGCGGACGCGGTCGAAACGGCTGGGTGGGCCCGACCTTCGTGGTGACGACGGCCACAGCTCGAGGGAAGCACTCACCTGCGCGACTCTACCGACCGGCGCGTCAAGATCGCGTCAAGAGCCGTCAGCGCGGTGTCAACGGTCCAGGCAGCCGGCGGGGCGCACCGTAGACCTGTCCCATGACCGAAAACATCGTGCTGGCCGTAGCCGGCCTGGCCCTCATCGGCTATCTGGTGTACGTGCTGCTGCACGCGGACCGCTTCTGATGAGCGACACCCTCAGCGGGCTGCTCACGATCGGCGTGCTTGTCGTGGCCCTGGTCGTCGTGCACGTGCCCCTTGGCAACTGGATGGCGAAAGTCTTCACGGACGAACGGCACTGGCGGCCGGAGCGGGTCTTCTACCGGCTCTCGCGCGTCGACGCCTCGTCGGAACAGGGCTGGCGCTCCTACTCGGTGGCCGTGCTCGCCTTCTCGGCCGTCAGCATCGTCGTGCTCTTCCTGCTCATCGCCCTGCAGGGGGTGCTACCACTCGCTCGAGGTGCCGCGATGCACCTCGATACCGCGCTCAACACCGCCGTCTCGTTCGTGACCAACACCAACTGGCAGTCGTACGCCGGTGAGTCGGGCGTCTCTCCCGTGGTGCAGACCCTCGGTCTGACCGTGCAGAACTTCGTGTCGGCAGCCGTCGGTCTGTCGGTGGCCGTGGCACTGGTGCGCGGGCTGGCCCGCTCGGGCGGCGCCACCATCGGCAACTTCTGGGTCGACCTCGTGCGGAGCGTCGTTCGCGTGCTGCTGCCCATCGCTGTCGTCGGTGCGGTGCTGCTGCTGCTGGGCGGCGTCATCTCGAACCTCGCCGAGCCCACGACCATCACCACGGTCTCGGGTGGCCAGCAGGTGATCCAGGGCGGGCTGGTGGCCTCGCAGGAAGCGATCAAGGAGCTCGGCACCAACGGTGGCGGGTACTTCAACGCCAACTCGGCCCATCCGTTCGAGAACCCGAACGCCCTCACCAACCTGCTCGAGATCTTCCTCATCCTCGTCATCCCCTTCTCACTGCCACGCACCTACGGCGTGCTCGTGGGCGACCGCCGCCAGGGCTTCGCCGTGGCCGGCCTGATGGCCGCCCTCTGGGGCATCATGCTCACCGTCATCACATGGTCTGAGGTGCACTCGGCCGCCGGCCCACTGGGTTCCCTGGAGGGCAAGGAGGTGCGCTTCGGCCCGTGGGCCTCCAGCCTGTTCGCCGCGAGCACCACCGGCACCTCGACCGGCGCCGTCAACTCGTTGCACGAGAGCTACAGCGCACTCGGCGGCGGCGGGGCGCTGTTCTCGATGCTGCTCGGCGAGATCTCTCCCGGTGGGGTGGGCACCGGCCTCTACGGCGCGCTGCTGATCGCGATCCTCACCGTGTTCATCTCCGGGCTCATGGTCGGGCGCACCCCCGAGATCCTCGGCAAGTCGATCGGCCGGCGGGAGATCACCCTCACGGCCCTGGCCCTGCTGGTGATGCCGGCGCTCGTGCTCGTCTTCACCGGCATCGGGCTCGTTCTTCCGAACGTGAGGGCGCAGATGCTCGCGTCTGGCCCCCATGGTCTCACCGAGGTGATGTACGCCTACGCCTCGGCCTCGAACAACAACGGCAGCGCCTTCGCCGGTTTCTCGGCCGACGCCCCCTACACCAACCTCACCCTCGCGCTGTGCATGCTGCTCGGCCGGTTCGTGACCATCGCGCTCGTGCTGGCCCTGGCCGGCTCGCTCGTGGCGCAACGTCGCCGCCCGGCCACCTCCGGCACCCTGCCCACCCACTCACCCACCTTCGTGGGCCTGCTCGTCGGGATCTCACTCGTCGTCTCCGGACTGACGTTCTTCCCCGCGCTGGCCCTCGGTCCCCTCGCGGAGGCACTCGCATGACCCAGACGACCGACCGGCCGGCCGCCCCGACACCTGGCTCGAGCACCGCGACCCTGCTCCGGCAGATGCTCGCCACCCTCCCCCAGGCCTTCGTCAAGCTCGACCCTCGCCACGTCTGGCGCAGCCCCGTCGTCTTCGTCGTCTGGGTCGGCTCGCTGCTCACCACCGTGTTCGCCGTGGTCAGCCCTTCGTGGTTCGCCTGGCTGATCACCATCTGGCTGTGGGCGACGGTCGTGTTCGCCAACCTGGCCGAGGCGGTGGCCGAAGGTCGCGGCAAAGCCCAGGCCGCCACCCTGCGGGCCACCCGCACCGACACGATCGCCCACCGTCGGGGCGCCGGCGGCGTGGTGGAGGAGGTGTCAGCCGCCGACCTCACCATCGGTGACCTCGTGGTCGTCCACCCCGGCGAGGTCATCCCCGGCGACGGCGACGTCGTCGAGGGCATGGCCACGGTCGACGAGTCGGCCATCACCGGGGAGTCGGCGCCCGTCATCCGCGAGTCGGGGGGCGACCGGTGCGCCGTCACCGGCGGCACCACCGTGCTGTCCGACGGCATCGTGGTCAAGGTGACGACGCGACCCGGTGAGAGCTTCATCGACCGCATGATCGCTCTCGTCGAGGGCGCGGCCCGCCAGAAGACCCCGAACGAGATCGCTCTGACGATCCTGCTCACGACTCTGACGATCATCTTCCTGCTGGCCGTGATGGCGCTGCAGCCGTTGGCGATCTACTCCGGCTCGGCCCAGACGCCGATCGTGCTCATCGCCCTGCTCGTGTGTCTCATCCCGACCACCATCGGCGCTCTGCTCTCGGCCATCGGCATCGCCGGCATGGACCGGCTCGTGCAGCGCAACGTGCTGGCCATGTCGGGTCGAGCCGTCGAGGCTGCCGGCGACGTGTCGACCCTGCTGCTCGACAAGACCGGCACCATCACCTTCGGCAACCGTCGGGCCACGCAGCTGCTCGCCGCTCCCGACCTGGGCACCGAAGAGATCACCCGGGTGGCCTACCTCAGCTCGCTCGCCGACGAGACTCCAGAGGGCCGTTCGATCGTGGAGCTCGCGGCCCTTACCCTCACGGACGGCGAGCGCGCCGAGCTCGACGAGAAGACCGAGCAGGGCTGCGAGTTCGTCGCCTTCACGGCCCAGACCCGCATGTCGGGTGTCGACCTGGCGTCGGGGCTGGCCGTGCGCAAGGGTGCGTCCGACTCGGTGCTGCGCTGGGTGCGGGACAACGGCGGTCAGGTACCGCAGGGGGTGCTCACCGATGTCGACGCCATCGCCACCTCGGGCGGTACGCCGCTCGTCGTCGCGAGCCATGAGCCCGGCCGCACTGCCCGAGCCCTCGGCGTCGTGCACCTCAAGGACGTCGTCAAGCCGGGCATGAAGGAGCGCTTCGCGCAGCTGCGCGCCATGGGGATCAAGACCGTCATGATCACGGGCGACAACCCGCTGACGGCCAGGTCGATCGCCGCGGAAGCGGGGGTCGACGACTATCTCGCCGAGGCGACCCCGGAAGACAAGATGGCCCTGATCAAAAAAGAGCAGGAGGGCGGACGCCTCGTGGCGATGACCGGGGACGGCACCAACGACGCTCCCGCTCTCGCCCAGTCAGACGTGGGTGTCGCCATGAACACCGGCACGTCGGCCGCGAAGGAGGCGGCCAACATGGTCGACCTCGACAGCGACCCGACGAAGCTCATCGACATCGTCTCCATCGGCAAGCAGCTGCTCATCACCCGCGGCGCCCTCACGACGTTCTCGATCGCCAACGACATCGCGAAGTACTTCGCGATCATCCCTGCGATGTTCGTCGTGCTCTTTCCCGGTCTCGACGCCCTCAACATCATGGGTCTGTCGACGCCCACATCGGCCATACTCTCGGCCGTCATCTTCAACGCGCTCATCATCATCGCGTTGATTCCCTTGTCGCTTCGGGGAGTTCGGTACCGACCCTCTAGCAGCACCGCCCTGCTGCGCCGCAACATCCTGCTCTACGGCGTGGGCGGAATCATCGCGCCGTTCATCGGCATCAAGCTGATCGACCTGCTCGTCAGCCACCTTCCCGGAATGATGTGATCATCGTGACCTCCTTCATCAGACAGTCCGTCGCCGGGCTTCGCGCCCTGCTCGTGTTGACCGTCGTGCTCGGCCTGCTCTACCCCGCACTGGTGTGGGGCGTCGGCCAGGCGGTCGGGCGCAGCCAGGCCGCCGGCTCTCTTGTGACCGTCGACGGTGCCGTCGTCGGCTCGAGCCTCATCGGGCAGGAGTGGAAGGGCGAGAAGTGGTTCCACTCCCGTCCCTCAGCCGGCGACTACACCGGCGATGTCAGCGGGGGGTCGAACCTGGGCCACGGCCCCGACCTCGACGCGGCCGTGGCCGAGCGCGCCAAGCAGGCCGGCATCCCGGTGCAGGGCTCGCCCGCCGACGCGCTCACCGCGTCGGCAAGTGGCCTCGACCCGCACGTCACTCCCGAGAACGCAGCCCAGCAGGTGGCTCGGGTGTCGGCGGCCCGCGGCCTGCCGGCATCCGACGTGCAGCGCCTCGTCGACGAGCACACCCAGGGCCGAACCCTCGGCTTTCTGGGTGAACCGCGGGTCAACGTGCTGCAGCTCAACCTCGCTCTCCAGGGTCTGACGACCGCGGCGACCGGCTGAGACTGGCAGGATCGGCGTCATGGCACGTGGGCAGCTGCGCATCTACCTCGGGGCCGCTCCCGGGGTGGGCAAGACGGTCGCCATGCTCGACGAGGCGCACCGCCGCGTCGAGCGAGGCACCGATCTGGTGGTGGGGTACATCGAGACGCACGACCGGCCGTACACCCACGCCCTGGTCGAGGGTCTCGAGGTGCTGCCGCGCCGGGTCTTCGAGCACCGTGGCTCGCAGCTGCTCGAGCTCGACACCGAGGCTCTGATCGCCCGCCGCCCGCAGGTCGCCCTCGTCGACGAGCTGGCTCACACGAACGCCCCCGGGTCGAAGCACGACAAGCGCTGGCAGGACGTCGAAGACCTGCTGGAGGCCGGCATCGACGTGCTCTCGACCGTCAACATCCAGCACCTCGAGTCGCTCAACGACGTGGCCAGGGCCATCACGGGGGTGCGTCAACGCGAGACCGTGCCCGACCAGGTGGTGCGCCGGGCCGAACAGATCGAGCTGGTCGACATGACCCCGGAAGCGTTGCGCCGCAGGATGGCTCACGGAAACGTCTACCGGGCCGAGAAGGTCGACGCGGCGCTGGCGAACTACTTTCGGGTCGGTAACCTCGCGGCCCTGCGTGAGATCGCCCTGCTGTGGTTGGCCGACCGCGTCGACGAGGCGATGGAGCGCTACCGGGCCGCACAGGGCATCGACCGGCAGTGGCCGACCCGCGAACGGGTCGTCGTGGCGCTGACCGGTGGCGGAGAGAGCGAGACCCTGCTGCGCCGCGGGGCGAGGATCGCGACCCGCTCTGCGGGAGGCGACCTCATCGCGTGTCACGTCCGTTCGGCGGACGGGCTGGCGGTCGACGACCCTGCCGCCATCGAGCGCCTGCGGCGGCTCACCACCGACCTCGGCGGCGAGTTCCACGACGTCTCGGGGCATGACGTCGCCTCGGCGATCCTCGACCATGCCCGCGGCGCGAACGCCACCCAGATCGTGGTGGGCGTCAGCCGACGCAGCCGGTGGCAGGCGGTGCTGCGCCCCAGCATCGCCTCGGAGGTCGCCGACCGGTCTGGCGACATCGACGTGCACCTCGTCTCACACGAGAACTCCCGGGTCGGGCGCAGGAGCCGGCGCGTCGGAGCCCTGCCGCGATCACGAGTGCTGGCCGGCTGGGGTCTCGCGACGCTCGGTCTGGGTCTGCTGACCGCCCTGCTCATCGGGAGCAACGAACCCGAGGCCCTCTCACTCGACCTGCTGCTCTATCTGGCCCTGACCGTGGCGTGTGCGCTCGTGGGCGGCATCTGGCCGGCCCTGTTCTGCGCCGTCGCCGGTTCGGTCGCCGTCAACTGGTTCTTCACCGACCCGGTGGGCACCCTTTCGATCAGTGACCCTCCGAACGCGCTGGCCCTGCTGGTCTTCGTGCTCGTCGCGATGGGCGTGTCGTCGGTGGTGAACGTCGCTGCTCGTCGCGCCGAGCAGGCGCAGGCCGCGCAGCGCGAGTCCAGTGCACTGGCTTCGCTGAGCCGCGACCTGCTGGCACAGCCCAAGCCGCTGCCGGTGCTGCTCGACAAGGCCACGGCCGCCCTCGGCATGCGCAGCGCCGTGATCGCCACGCCCTCCCCCGGCGGACTCACCATCGTGGCCAGCAACCAGCCCGGAACCGAGGTCGGTGACCTCCTGCCCGCCGGTCAGGACTGGGCCGTCGACACCGCCCTCGACGACGGCGCCCACCTGCTGCTGGACGGCCCACCCGTCGCCGCCGAGAACCAACGCCTCGTCGGAGCCTATGCCGCTCACGCCCTCATCCTGCTCGCCCGCGAAGAGCAGTCGCGCGCCGCCAAGGAGGCGGCCGGCCTGGCCCGCGACAACGCGGCCCGCACCACGTTGCTCGCGGCCGTGTCGCACGACCTGCGCACCCCGTTGTCGAGCATCAAGGCAGGGGTCTCGATGCTGCGACAGACAAGCGTCTCGTTGCCGGAGAGCGACCGGGCCGAGCTGCTCGAGTCGGTCGAGGACTCGGCCGACCGGCTCGATGCCCTCATCGGCAACCTGCTCGACCTCTCCCGTCTCGAGACCGGCATGGTCAAACCGCACGCCCACGAGATCGACCTGCTCGACGCGGTGCACGCCACCGTGCGCACCACCACGGCGCCGGCGCGGGTCGACGTCGCCCTCGACCACGACCTGCCGGCGGTCGTCGCCGATCTCGGGCTGCTCGACCGGGTGGTCGCCAACGTTGTCGAGAACGCCCTTCGACACAGTGCGGGCGCCGACGTGCGCATCACGGCCAGCCGCATCATCGACACGGTCCAGCTTCGTGTGAGCGACCAGGGCCCCGGTGTCGACGACGCCGACAAGGAGCGGATCTTCGCCGCCTTTCAGCGTGCCGGTGATGCACCCCAGGGTGACGGGCTGGGTCTCGGGCTCGCGGTGGCCCGTGGTCTCATGACCGTGATGGGCGGCACCCTGGTGCCGGAGGACACTCCTGGAGGGGGGCTGACCATGGTGATGGAGCTGCCAGTGGCCGACGCGAGCCTGCGGTGAGCACGGTTCTCGTCGTCGACGACGACCCACGGCTGCAGCGCACCCTGTCGATCGCGCTGCGCGCCCACTCGCACCACGTGTTGACGGCCAATGACGGTCGAACCGCACTCGCCGTGGTCGCCGAGGAGTCGCCCGACGTCGTGATCCTCGACCTCGGGTTGCCCGACCTCGACGGTACCGAGGTGCTGCGCCGCATCCGGCAGACCTCGCTGGTGCCCGTCATCGTGTTGTCGGCCCGACACGAGTCCGACGACAAGGTCGAGGCCCTCGACCTCGGCGCCGACGACTACGTGACCAAGCCGTTCGGCGTCGAGGAGCTGCTGGCCAGGGTGCGGGCCGCGGGTCGGCGGGCCGGCGACATCGGTCGGCAGCTCGGCGTCATCGAGACCTCCCACTTCACCCTCGACTTCGCCGAGCGCAGAGCCGTGGTCGCCGGTCGGGACATCCGCCTCACCCCGACGGAGTGGCGGGTGCTCGAAGCACTGTGCCGAGAGCCCGGCCACCTCGTGACGCAGCAAGACCTGCTGCGTTCGGTCTGGGGACCGTCCTACGGGCGCGAGTCCAACTACCTCCGTGTCTACGCCAACCAGCTGCGTCGCAAGCTCGAGCCCGACCCTGCCGTTCCCCGCCACCTGATCACCGAGCCGGGTCTCGGCTACCGCTTCGTGCTCTGAACCGGGCCTCGCCTACGGCTGGTACTGACGGCGACGACGACGATCGACTACGAGCAGGCCTCCGCCGACCAACAGCAGCGCGGCCGCCGAACCGAGCAGGATGCCGACCGAGGAACCGGTGATCGGCAGCGACGGGCCGGCCGGCGGCGCCGTCGGCGGCACGGTTGGTGGCGGAGTCGGCTTCGGCGGCGTCGTGTGCTCGGTGGAGCACACCGAGACACCCGAGGCGGCAGGTGCTGCTGTCGAGCGGCCCCCGGGGATCGTGGGCGACACCAGCGGCGCCGTTCCGGCACAGGTGGTCGGCGGCACGTCACCGGTACTCGTGACGCTGTTGCGCAGGGTCTGGCTGTAAGCGTCGTCGTTGACCCGCACGGCGTACTTCAGAGTCAGCTGCGCTCCCTTCGTCAGCGTGCCGACGGTCCACACCAGCTTCCCGGTGGCGACGTCGAACGCGACGCTCGTGCCGGCCGGCGGCGTGATCGCCGCCAGGGTCGCGCTCGTCAGCACCGCCGTGAGGTCGTCGACGACGACGACCTCGTGCACCGGCACGGTGCCGGTCGAGTCGAGGGTCACCGAGTAGGTGATGTTCGACCCCGGGGCCACCTGGGTGCCCGAGGCGGGGTCGCTGCTCTTGCTGACCGAGTACGCCCCGTCGGTGCGGGTCACGGTGTTCGTCGCCACGAGGTCGACATTGGGCACCGGGGTGTCCTCCTGCGGGCGCGGGATGACGAACGTCACCGACCGGGCATCCGGCGCGTCCAGCGGCTCCGCGGGCACCGGAGCGATGGTGAACTCGGGGTCGCTCCACGCCCAGGCGGCATCCTGGAGCGCGGGCAGGGCCTCGGCGGGCTCGGTCACCGTGCAGGTGCTGTCGACCGGGATCTCCGGGTCTTGACCCACGAAGGCGGTGCCGTCGCGCGCCACGCTGAAGTCTCCCGTGATCGCGTCACCGACGCCGGGTTGGCACGTCCACGACATCGGGAACGTCGCCGCCGGGTCGAGAATCCCCTCGGTGTCGCCTACGACCTCCTTGGCCATCGAGAAGGTGCCGAACTGCCGCTCGATCGGGTTGAGAACGCGCAGCGGCGGAGTGGGAGTGGCGGGCGGGGTGACCGTCACGGGGTCGATGACGACGGGGTCGCCCCAGACGTAGGAGTCGTCGTTGTCGACCGGCTGACCGGTGGAACCGGGTAGGTTCTCGGTCGCGTTGCAGACCGAGCCGACCAGGATGCCGGAGGCCAGCCAGGGCGCGCCGGGCCTGGCCTGCCACGTGGTCACGACCGGGTCGTCGTCACCGTAGCGGCAGCTCAGAGTGCCGGTGTAGTCGCGGGTGTCGGCGCCCAGATCTGCGCCGGGCCCGGTCACCGCCTTCTGGACCTGGACGTCGGAGTAGACCCGAATGACCGTGTTGGCGATGGCAAGGGATGCCGTCTCGCCCGTGATCAGGGTGACTGTGTCGGGGGTGTAGACCGCGGGCCCCCAGTCGAACGAGCCGTCGACCAGCACGTCGGGGTTCAGGGTGTCCTCCTGCACGGAGCACACGGACGTGGCCGGCACGCGGGCGTCTTCAGGCGTGAACAACACCGTGGAGGTGCCCGCCGTGACGCTGAACCGGTCGGAGTAGGTGTCGGTGCCCTGGGCGCAGGTCCACACCCCGGCGAACTTCGTACCGGGCTTGACCCCGCCAGCGGGGTCGGTGAGAGTCTTGCTCAGCTGGAGGCCCGCGTAGAGCCGCTGCACGCTGTTGGTGACCTGGACGGTCGTGGTGCCACCGGCCTCGACGGTGGCCGGCGGCCCGACCACTGCTGGAGCCCAGCTGTACGAGGAGTCCGGCAGACCTGTGCCGGCCGGCGTGTTCTCGGTGACCGTGCACTTCGAGCCGAGCAGCAGCCCGTCGACGGTCTGCTTCGCGTTGGCGCCCGGGGTGATGCTCCAGGTGCCGGTGACCGGGTCGTCGGTGCCGTACTGGCAAGAGTAGGTGCCGGTGAACGTCGCGTTGGGGTCGACGACGCCGAACGAGTCGCGCACCGCCTTCTCGATCGTGAGCGAGCTGCGTACCCGCACGATCGGGTTCTGAGCGAGGAAGACCTGTTCGGGCTTGGCCCGGGTCAGCACGAACGAACCCGCCGGGTCGTAGACCGGTGCACCCCACGCGTAGGAGGTGTCTTTGAGCAGCGCCTGGCTGGGGGTGTCCTCGTAGCCCGAGCAGGTCCAGCCGATGCTGGCCACGATCGGCTTCTCACCGCCGTCGGCGATGGTGCCGTCGGCGAACCGGGTCGGCACCCCGGGCTGCCCGGGCACGTAGCACTCACCGTGCAGGGTGAAGTTCTCGTCGGTGCCACCGGTGTAGCCCTCAGTGGCCCCGGTGATCTGCTTGCGTACCAGCACCGTGCCGCTGTCGCGGGTGAGGGTGTTGGTCACGCCGACCGTGTTGGGGCCGGGGCTCGCGACCGTGGTGCCGGTGATGGTCGGGTCGAGCCAGCGGAAGGCGGGGTCACCCGACGGGGTGCCGAGGTCGCCCTCGGTGGCGATGCAGGTCGAGGTGACCGGGATGTCGTCGGCGAGCACGGTGCCGTCGGGCCCCGCCTTGACGCTCACCGAACCACTGCCGACGGTCGAGCCGCGGTAGGTGCAGCTCCAGTTGATGTCGTAGAGCCGGTCGGGGTCGATGATGCCCTGTGTTCCGACGAACCTCTTGACGAGGTTGACCGGCGCCGTCACGCGCAAGATGGGGTTGCTGATGCCGATCGACGGGGTGGTGTTCTCCACCACCTCGACGGTGGCGTCGGCCGGGCTGTAGTCGGGGGTTTCCCAGGCGTACGAGGCGTCGAGCAGGCCGCCGGTGAGCGTCGACTCTGTGGCGACGCACGTGCTACCGACGGGGATGCCGTCTTGGGTCGTCTCACCGGGGATCGGCACGTCGAGCTCGTACACGCGACCGGGGCCACAGTTGAGGGAGACCATTGCGGTGTTTCCGGCCAGGAGCCCGGCCGTCTCGCCGGTGACCGCCTTGGTGACCCGCACCGAGCCGAGCCGAGGGGTGATCGGGTTGATCGCCGTCACCTGGAAGGCCGAGCCGTCGGCCGGCGTGGTGAAGGTCACCGAGTCACCGGTGCCCTGCGGGCTGGAGTCGACGACGAACTGCACCTGGTCCCAACCGTAGGCCGGCGGCACTGTGGGCTTGGAGGTCTCGGTGAGCGTGCACGTCGTCGACGCCGGCACGGTCGGCTGTTCCTGGCTCTCGCCGTCGGTGAGCACGAAGTTCTTGTCGGACTGGCCGGCGCAGGTCAGCCGGAAGCCGAACGTGCTGCCGGGCGTGTAGCCGCCCTCCTTGCCGGCTCCGACCACTGACTTGGTCACGTTGAGAGACCCGGTGATGCGCTTGACCGCGTTCGTCGCGGTCACCGTGGCCGGCGCAGTCGCCGACGTTACCGCTACCTGCTCGCTCGGGGTGTAGGCGACGGGAAGCCAGACGTAGGAGGGGTCGGTGGCGCTCGGCGGGTCGGTCAGGGTGTCGGGGTCCTCGGTCACCGTGCACTGTGAACCCACCAGTACGGCATCCGAGGTGCCGGTGGCCCCGGGGGCCAGGTTGAAGGTGCCGGTCACGGCCGGCTGGGCACCATAGGTACAGCTGTAGCCCAGGGCGAACCTACGGCCGGCGTCGACCACGCCGTCGGGGTCGGTCAGCGCCTTGGTGACCTCGAGCGTGCCCAGCACCCGCACGACGGTGTTCTCGACGGGCACGTTGATGACCTGGTTGGCGGTCGTCAGGGTGACGTTCTGGGCACCCGGCGTCGGACCCCAGGCGTAGGAGGCGTCGAGCAGGCCGTCGCTGGGCGGCGTCTCGGTGACCGTGCACGACGTACCGACGGGTAGGTCGGGCGTGGAGGCGGTCTCGCCGACCCCCACCTTGAACACGTAGGGGGTGGCGCGGCTGTCACAGTCGGCTGTGACGGTGAACTGGGCCCCCGAGACGACGCCCTGCGTCTCGCCGGTGACGGTCTTGGTCGCTCGCACCTGCCCGAAGACGGGCACCGTGGGGTTGGTCACGGTGAGCGTGGTGCTGCCGTTCGCCACGATGGTCGCGAGTAGGGACGGCGACCAGGTGGGCGTGCCCCACCGGTAGGCCGGGCTCAGCAGGCCGGCGTCGGGGGTGACCTCCTGCACCGAGCAGGTCACGCGGGCCGGGAGGCCGGTGATAGTCGTCGTGCCGCCGTCGGCCACGGTGACCTGACCCGCAAACCCGGGGGCGCAGGTGTAGTTGACCTTGAAGTTCTTTGCCGTTCCGCCGCTGTAGCCGGAGCCGTCGACCACCTTGGCGACCACGAGCGACCCGAACTCTCGGGTGTAGCTGTTGCCGACCGTAACCGAGGCCGTGGCGTTCGCGCCGATGACGACGCTGCTCGGGGTGATCGTGGGTGGCGTGTTCCACACGTAGCTCGGTCCGCCGAAGTCACCGTCCTGCGGCTGCAGGTTCTCAGAGAACGCGCACTGCGACCCGGCGGGGATGCCGTCTGGCGGCGAGACCGCCTGGCTCGTGGTCACGTCGAGGGTGCCGCTCGTGGTGGGGCCGTCGGTGAGCGTGCACGTGTAGCCGACCGGGAAGACACGGTCGGTGCCGCCGACGAAGCCGCCGGGGCCGGTCACCGTCTTGGTCACCGAGAACGTGCCGAAGCGCTGCACCACCGGGTTGGTGATGGTGACAGACGCGGTTCCCCCGTCGGTGATCGTCACCGGCTGGGTGCTGAAGGTGGCCGGGCCCCACCCGTAGGAGGCGTTGAGCAGCCCTCCGATGGGCGTGTTCTCGGTGACGGTGCACGACCGACCCGCCGGAAGGTCGGCGATGGTGACGGGGGTGCCGGTGGTGAGGGTGCTGAACGTTCCGGTGAGGCCGCTACCGCAGTCGTAGGCCCCGGAGAAGGTCTTGGACGCGCCACCGGTGTACGCCCCGGTCGGGGCGTCGACGACCTTGGAGATGCGAAGTGAACCGGTGACGAACCGGTTGGTCGCGGTGCAGGTGACGTTGGCCGATGACGTCGCGGCGGCACTGTCGGGCAGGGCCACGCTCGCGCCGACCACAGGCACGGCTGTGCCTCCGGTGGTGCGACACGACCAGTCGCCGAACTGCGTGTAGCCCGTCGAGGCAGCCCCGGTGCCCGTCTCGCTGAGCGCATAGGTACCGGCGGGCAGTCGCTGGGTGGTCACGGCCGGCGAGCCCGACGGGCCCGACACGATGGTGCCCGACGGAGGCGGTGCCACCGACCCGGTGGCGGTCAGCGTCCAGAGGCTCGGGGCGGCCGTGCCACTCGCCACCTGTTTGACCAGTGTCAGGGTCGCTTTCGGCGTGTAGGTGTTGGTGTAGGTGCAGGTGATACCCGGTTGGGTCACGTCAGGAGGTCGCGGCACGTCGGCGAGGGTCACCTGGCGCCCTGCGAGGTTGAGGGTCACACCCGGTACGGCCTCGGGTCGGCCGTTCGCTCCAACCTGCGTGCAGGAGAGGCCCGTGAGCGACCAGCGGTCGTCGTTGGGGTCGTTCTCGGTCACCGTGACCGAGTCCCCCGTGGTCAGATCGCGCGTTGTGCTCCCGCCGGAGCTGAGACTGAACGACCCGTTCGACCACGGCGAGCCGGCGAGTGCCGAGGTGGAGCCGAAACCGAAGCTGGTCGGTGCGGGCGAGGTGCCCGCGACCTGCTTGACGATGGTCAGGCTGCGCGCCGTGTCGAGCGAGGCGTACAGGCAGGCGTGGGTCTGCTTGGTCTCGACCGTCGAGAAGCGGTTGACCGGTTGGCCCACCGGCTTCGTCGGGCACGTCGTGGCGTTGGCGACCGGCACGAACCCGGTGATGACGAGCCGGAACTTCGTGCCGCCCTGGGTCACCACGGTCGAGATCTGGTTGCTGAAGGCGATGACGTCGTTGTTGGAAGGGCTGGTCGGTGGCTCGGCATCGTTGGTGGTCTCGTCGAGGGTCCACGGGAAGCTGAGCGTGTTGGGGGTGCTGAAGCCGCCGAGCACCGTAGTGAGGGTGCCGGTGTAGTACTCGTCGTCGGCGTAGACCGAGTTGTTGTAGTGGATCATCCGGCCGATGAGGAACTGGCTGCCGTCGCTGACGGTCGTAACGGTCGAGGGCCGGAAGCCCACTGTGCTCTGGGTGGTCGTGCTGAGCTTCCTGGGGCAGGTGCCGTCTGTGTCCGACCCATGAGCGGTCTGGGCCTCGTTGGTGCTTGAGCCCGTGTTGCCCACCAGGGCTGAGCTGGTGGCCGTTCCTGGAGGCGCATACGTGATGCAGTTGTTTCTGCCGGTGCCGTAGTCGACTCCCCTGTGGTCGGCCATCTGGGCCTTGACCGGACCCGCCGTGACGTTGGCCGCCTGAGCGGCCGTGGCCGGCAGCACGAGCGAGGCCGCCAGCGCCAGGGCCCCGACGAGGAGCAGCACCATCAGGGAGGCCGTCGACCGCGCGGCAGGCCGCCCCATCCGAGCTGTCGACATCGTCACCCCTGGTTCGGCGGCTGAGGCACGTCCATAACGGCGACACACCATGAAGGCCTCAGTAGCACTGGGGCCAGTCCGGGGAGTCTATGGGTGAACCAGAGTCGGCGATAGGCCTACTTGTCCGACATGGCAGGCAACCGCGTCACCAACCGTCACCAACCGTCGCGACCGCCGCGATCGGTGAGGTTCCAGGCGTCCTCCGACTCCTCGTCGTCCGCACCCTCGATGACGGTCGGCGTGAGGTCGCCCGGTGACCATCGGCCGGAGGGCACCGCGGTGGTGCGATCGGAGTCCCTGCGGGCGCTGTCGACCCCGTCGGGCCCGTCAGCCGCCTCGTCAGGGGCCTCGTCGCGATGACGGCGCTCTCCCCGTTCGGCCACGATGGACGCAGTGCGCTGGGGCGCCAGGCCCTCGCCCATCGAGGTCTCGTCGTCGAGGTCATCGAGGTCATCGGCGTCAGCCGCTGTCGCGTCGCGTTCACCGGGCACCTCGCGCGCAATCACGGAGTCGGCGGCGTACGGCCCCTCATCGGTGATCTCGACGTCGTCGACCACGACGGCCGGCACGTCATCGCCACGCAGCAGGGCGAGGGTCTGGGCCAGGTCGTCGGTTCGCACGAGCACGTCCCGGGCCTTGCTGCCCTCACTCGGTCCGACGATGCCGCGCGACTCAAGGAGGTCCATCAGCCGGCCGGCCTTGGCGAAGCCGACGCGCAGCTTGCGCTGGAGCATCGAGGTCGATCCGAACTGGGTCGTGACGACGAGCTCGGTGGCTTGCAGCAGCACGTCGAGGTCGTCGCCGATGTCGTCGTCGATCTGCTTCTTCGGGGCCACCACGGTGACGTCTTCGACGTAGTTCGGCGCGAGCTGGGTGGTGACGAACTTGACGACCTCGTGGATCTCCGACTCGTTGACCCACGCCCCCTGCACCCGCATCGGTTTGCTGGCGCCCATCGGGAGGAAGAGGGCGTCACCCTGACCGATGAGCTTCTCGGCGCCCGGCTGGTCGAGCACGACCCGCGAGTCGGCGAGCGAGCTCGTGGCGAACGCCATCCGTGACGGGATGTTGGCCTTGATGAGGCCGGTGACGACGTCGACCGACGGACGCTGGGTGGCCAGCACGAGGTGGATACCGGCGGCCCGGGCCAGCTGGGTGATGCGCACGATCGACTCCTCGACGTCGCGCGGGGCCACCATCATCAGGTCGGCCAGCTCGTCGACGACGACGAGCAGGTAGGGGTAGGTCGTCAGCTGGCGCTCAGACCCCGGGAGCGGCTTGACCTTGCCGGCCCGCACCGCCTTGTTGAAGTCGTCGAGGTGCTTGAAGCCGAACGCAGCGAGGTCGTCGTAGCGCTGGTCCATCTCTTTGACGACCCAGGAGAGCGCCTCGGCGGCCTTCTTCGGGTTGGTGATGATCGGGGTGATCAGGTGCGGGATGCCTTCGTAGGCCGTCAGCTCGACCCGCTTGGGGTCGACGAGGATCATCCGCACCTCCTCGGGCGTCGAGCGCATGAGGATCGAGGTGATCATCGAGTTGACGAAGCTGCTCTTTCCCGAGCCCGTGGCGCCCGCCACGAGCAGGTGCGGCATCTTGGCAAGGTTGGCGATGACGTAGGCGCCCTCGACGTCCTTGCCCACGCCCATGACCATCGGGTGCTCGTTGCTGCGGGCTGTGTGGCTGCGCAGCACGTCACCCAGGGCGACGTTCTCGCGGTCGAGGTTGGGGATCTCGATGCCGATGGCCGACTTGCCGGGGATCGGGCTAAGGATGCGCACGTCGGCGGAGGCGACGGCGTAGGCGATGTTCTTCGACAGGGCGGTGACCCGCTCGACCTTGGTGCCGGCGCCGAGCTCGACCTCGTAGCGGGTGACGGTCGGGCCGCGGGTGAAGCCGGTCACGGCGGCGTCGATGTCGAACTGGTCGAAGACGTGGGTCAGCGACTCGACCACGCGGTCGTTCGTCTCGCTCCGGGTCTTGTGCGGGGCACCCGGCGTGAGCATGGCGTGGTCGGGCAGGCGGTAGGTGATGTCGCCGCCGAGGGAGAGCTGTTCCACCCGAGCCGGCAGGGGTGCACCCGCCGGGGGCGGAACGAGCTCGGCTCGGGGGCCGATGCTCGCGGGGCCGACACTGCCGGCCGCTCGGGCCGGCTTGGCTCCGGCTGCGCCGCTCGGCTGACCGCTGCTCTGACCAGCGGGGCGGGGCGCCAGCACCCCGGGGGCTGTCTCACGCTTCTGGCCCGGCCGCGGCCCGTCGGCGGCTGCCTCGTCGTCGGCGACGACCTCGGCCGCCTTGCGGAAGGCCTCGTCGCCGTCGCGCTCCTCGAGCTCTACTGCCTTGCGACGTCGTGCGCGAGCGCGGCCACCCGCAGAGCTCCCGCCCTGCTCGGACTCGTGATCGGCGCCGTCATCGCTGTCAGTGCTGTCATCGCCGCCATCGCTGCGGATGACGAGGTCGCGCAGCTGGCGGAGCCGGTGCGGGATGAGGCTCACCGGCGTGGCCGTGACGACGAGCAGCCCGAAGACACCGAGCAGCACCAACAGGGCGACCGCTCCGTAGCTGGAGATCGCAGCCGCGACCGGGCTCGAGGCGAGGAAGCCGATGATGCCTCCGGCGGCTCGCATGCCCTCAGCGCCGTCGGGCGGGTTCGGGATGTTGTCGGCCAGATGGGCCAGGCCGCACGCGGAGATGGTCAGGGCCAGCAGCCCGAAGGTGATTCGACTGGTGGCGGCCTCGTCGCCCGGGGTTCGCAGCAGCCGAAGTCCCAGCAACAGCAGCACGAGGGGAACGGCGTAGGCCACCCGCCCGAAGGTGCCGGCGAACACGGCGTGCACGACGTCACCGAACAGCCCCGGCACGCCCCACCACTCGCGGGCCGCGACGATGATCGACAGAGCGATGAGCGCGAAACCAAGACCGTCTCGACGGTGCTCGGGCTCGAGGTCCATGGCGGTGTGGCTCACCCGTCGCACCGCGCCGCCGGCGAGGTGCGAGACCCCCATCCAGGTGTCGCGCACCGCCCGCAACGGCAGGGGCAGGGCCCCACCCTTGGCCTTGCCCGCCGTCTTGGCCGGGGACGGCTTGCGCGCTGCCGGGCGGCTCGACCGGGCGGCGGGCGGACGCGAGGTGCTGCCCTTGGCGGGCGGCTTGGCGCGGGCCGCCGCCGCCGGGCGGGGGCGCGAGGGGTTGGTCGGACGAGTTGCCATGGGTCGCACGGTACGGGAATGCCCCTCTGATCTCACGCGTCACACGCGCAACAGCCACGACCGGTGCGGGAAGCGGAGCCGTTGCGACGTGACCGCCGTCAAGCGCCTCGGGCCCCGCCCGTCTCAGATTCCGACACGACCGTGTCGGTCGGTGGACAGCTCCCGGCGTGGGCCCCTATCTTCATGGGCAGGTCATGAGTGCCAGTGACAAGCCCCGGCTCGCTGGTCGGCAACCCTCCTCCGCGGTGGGGTGCTCCGGGTGACGACCCGGTCGACCCTTCGCCCGCGGTGGCGGTGGTCGGCAAGCGCGGACCTGCACCCGGTGGGTCCCCCATACCCAGGAGCAGCGTCATGTCGGTACTCCCCCGTCCCTCGTCCTTCGATGACGTGAACGGTCGGCCCGTGCCACCGGTGCCCGTCATTCGCAGCCGGGCGCTGCACGTGGTCGCCCCCCCGAGCGGGCTGCCACCGGTTGTCGGCGCCGACCTCAACGCGCCGACCCTCACCGGCCCGGTGCGCTACGCGAACCTCGACCACGCCGCCTCCACGCCGGCCCTGGAGAGCGTCAAGGCGGCCGTCGACCAGGCCCTGCTCAGCTACGCCTCGGTGCACCGCGGCGCCGGCTACGCCTCGAGGCTCACCAGCGCCTGGTACGAGCAGGCGCGGGCCGAGGTGGCCACCTTCGTCGGCGCGCGGGGCGATGACACCGTGCTGTTCACCCGCACGACGACCGACTCATGGGCGCTACTGGCCAAGGCGCTCCCGTCTCGCACGACCGTCTTCGTCTTCGAGACCGAGCACCACTCGACGCTGCTGCCATGGGGCCGGTCCCGCACCGTTCGTCTGCCGGTGCCCAAGAGCGTCGAGGATGCCGTCCGGCTGCTCGATGATGCTCTGGCCACCCACGCCTCCCGTCACCGCCTGGTCGTCATCGCGGGAGCCTCGAACGTGACCGGTGAGACCTGGCCGGTAGAGCGGTTCGCCGAGCTGTCGCACCGCCACGGCGCCCGCATCGCCGTCGACGCGGCCCAGCTGTCGGCGCACCGCCTCATCGACCTGCAGGCGTGGGACGCCGACTACGTGGCCTTCTCGGGCCACAAGACGTACGCGCCGTTCGGAGCCGGGGTGCTGGCCGGCCGCAGCGACTGGCTCGACGCCGGCACCCCGTACCTCTTCGGCGGAGGGGCCACGGCGTCGGTCACCGACGACGGCACACGCTGGGCCACCGGGCCGGCGCGGCACGAGGGTGGCAGCCCCAACGTCATCGGGGCCATCGCCATCGCGGCGGCCTGTGCCACGATCGCCGCGAACCGCGAGGCCATCGAGGCCCACGAGTCGACGCTGCTGGCCAGGCTGCGCGAGGGGCTCGAGGTCATCGACGGAGTCGAGCTGCTCTCCATCTTCGACGACGACCACGACCGGGTCGGCGTCGTGGCGTTCACCGTCGACGGCTGGGACAGCTCGCTCATCTCGCAGGTGCTGGCCGTCGAGCACGGCATCGGCGTGCGCGACGGCAAGTTCTGCGCGCACCTGCTCGTCGACGAGCTGCTCGATGACCCCTGGCGGGAGCGGTCGACCACCGCGGTACGCGTGAGCCTGGGCCTCGGCTCGACGAGCGAGGCCGTCGACCGCCTCGTGAACGGCATCCGCCGGCTGGTCGAGCACGGCACCACGGCGGCCTGGACCCGTGGTGACCGCGGCTGGGAGCTGCTGGACCAGGACGACCCGCGTGACGCGCCGGTCGCTCGCCCCTGGTGACTCCCCTGCCCATGCGAGCTCAGCGCCAGGCGTAGCTCGCCCAGACCATCGCGTGGTCGGTTCCGTTGATGGGCACCCGGCCCGCGTCGATGACGGTCAGGTCGCGGCTCAACAGGTGGTCGAGCTGCACGTAGGGCGGCAGCCGGCTGCCGACGATGGGCCAGGTGCGCACCCAGCCGTCTCCTGCGGCGGCTTGGGCGTCGTCGAGACCGTCAGCCAGCCTGCGGAAGGCCGGGTGCCCGAACGAGGCGTTGAAGTCGCCCGCGATGATGACTGGGTCGGCGCCGGGAGCCGCCTGCTTCCAGGCGGTCAGAGCATCGAGCCCTGCCCGCCACAGGTCGGTGCGACCCTCGATCGGTGCCGCCGGGTGCACCGCCTTGAGCCGCAACGTGTGCCCGGGAGCCTTCACCAGCACCTCCGGCTGCAGGCTGTCGGTGTTCTCGAGGTCGCGGTCGCCCGTGGCACTGACCGTGGTCAGCGGGTAACGCGAGAAGATGAGCGTGCCGGTGAACGAGCCCGGACGGGCCTCCCCCACCTGATGGCTCAGCTCGGTCGTGAGGCCGTCGGCGGTCAGCCGGGCAACCGCGTCGGGAGTGGCCTCGACCAGCACCAGCACGTCGACGGCGCGGAAGCGCACGGCATCCATCACCTGCAGCGCGTTGGCCTCGCCGTAGCGCAGGTTCGACGACATGACGGTGAGGGCCCTGGTCGCCTCGGGCGAGGTGTGGGCGAAGAACGGCGGCACGGCGAAGGTGGCGGCGACCGCTGTGACGGCCACGACCGGCACGAGCAGCCACCAGCGCCGTAACAGCAGGGTCGCCACCAGCAGCAGCCCGAGCCCCATGGCGACGAACGGCCCGGCCGTCTGGGCCACGACGACCGGGTACCACGCAACGTCGAGCCACCGCAGGGCACCGACCACCGCGAGCGCCACGAGCGCGACCGCGATGAGCACGTCGACCGTGTGCCGAACCCAGGGTGAGGTCGGTGACGACATCGAGCCGTCAGGCCTGCACGACGATCGGGATGATCATCGGGCGGCGGCGGATCTTGCCCCCGACCCAGGATCCGACGGTACGGCGGATGATCTGCTGAAGCTGCTGGTCGTCGCGCACCCCCTTCGCCACGGCCTCCTCGATGGCCCGGCTCACCTTGGGGATGACCTGGGCGAAGATGGCCTCGTCCTCGACGAAGCCGCGTGCGGTGATGTCGGGGCCCGACGCGATCTTGCCGGTGGCGGCGTCGAGCACGACGATGCAGGTGATGAACCCCTCGTCACGCAGGATGCGGCGGTCCTTCAGCAGCGCCTCGTCGGTGCCGCCGATGTTGCTGCCGTCGACGTAGGTGTAGCCGGCCTCGATGACCCCGACGATCGAGGCCTGACCGCCGATGAGGTCGACGACGACGCCGTCCTCGGCCAGCACGACGTTCTGCTTCGGCACGCCGGACAGCTTGGCCAGCTCGGCGTTGGCGTAGAGGTGGCGCCACTCGCCATGCACCGGCAGCACGTTGCGCGGCTTGACGATGTTGTAGCAGTAGAGCAGCTCACCGGCGCTGGCGTGCCCGGAGACGTGCACCTTGGCGTTGCCCTTGTGCACGACATTGGCCCCGAGACGCATCAGCCCGTTGATGATGCGGTAGACCGCGTTCTCGTTGCCGGGGATGAGGCTGCTCGCGAGCAGCACCGTGTCGCCGGGGCCGACGTCGATGCGGTGCTCCCGGTTGGCCATCCGCGACAGGGCGGCCATCGGCTCGCCCTGCGAACCGGTGCAGATGAGCACGACCTGGTGGTCGCGCAGGCTGTCGAGCTTCTTGATGTCGATGAGGATGCCGTCGGGGACGTGCAGGTAGCCCAGCTCGGCCGCGATGCCCATGTTGCGCACCATCGAGCGGCCCACCATGGCCACCTTGCGACCGGCCTTCTCGGCGGCGTACAGCACCTGTTGCACCCGGTGCACGTGGCTGCTGAAGCAGGCCACGATGACCCGGCGCTCGGCGTGCCGCATGACCTTGTCGATGGCGGGAGCGATCTCGAGCTCGGGAGTGGTGAAGCCGGGCACGTCGGCGTTGGTCGAGTCGGTGAGGAACAGGTCGACCCCCTCCTCGCCGAGCCGGGCGAAGGCCCGCAGGTCGGTCAGACGCCCGTCAAGGGGCAGCTGGTCCATCTTGAAGTCACCGGTGTGCAGCAGCGTGCCGGCGTCGGTGCGCACGAAGACCGCGAGCGCGTCGGGGATGGAGTGGTTGACCGCCACGAACTCGAGGTCGAACACGCCGAGCCGTTCACGCTGCCCCTCCTTGACCGCCATGGTGAACGGGCGGATGCGGTGCTCCTTGAGCTTGGCCTCGATGAGGGCCAGCGTCAGGGTGGAGCCGATGAGCGGGATGTCGCCCTTGAGCCTCAGCAGGTAGGGAACGGCGCCGATGTGGTCTTCGTGGCCGTGCGTGAGCACGATCGCCTCGATGTCGTCGAGACGGTCGGCGATGTAGGAGAAGTCGGGCAGGATCAGGTCGACGCCCGGATGGTGGTCTTCGGGGAAGAGCACGCCGCAGTCGATGACCAGCAGGCGTCCCTTCGTCTCGAGCACGGTCATGTTGCGCCCGATCTCGCCCAGCCCGCCGAGGGCGACGACCCGAAGGCCGTCGTCGGTGAGGGTGGGTGGCGCGGTCAGCTCGGGGTGGGGATGGCTCACGTGAGTCCTGTCGGTCGGTGGCGCGGCCCGGATGCCGGGCAGCGAGGTTGTTCGGGTGGTGCAGGTGGTTCGGGGTCAGGAGAGGTGTCAGGAGAGGTGTCAGGTGGGAATCGTGGCGAGGGCAGCCTGTAACCGCGCCGTCTCGCTCTCGTCGGCGGGCAGCAGCGGCAACCGAACGGTCGCCGTGCCGAGGTGGCCCTGCAGCATCAGGGCGGCCTTGGCCATGATGGCCCCCTGGGTCACGTTCATGACGGCGTCGACGATGCCGACGAGGCCGTCGTTCACCGCGAGCGCATCGCCCCAACGACCTGACCTCACGGCATCCGCCAGCCTGCGATAGGCCGCGGGAGCCACCTGGGAGGTGACCCCGACGAAGCCGACCGCCCCGTTGGCGAAGTGCGCCATGTCGAGGGCGTCGTCACCGGAGTACCAGTCGAGGCCGGTCGACTGCATGATCTCCCGGGCGAAGGGGAGGTCTCCCCGGGCGTCCTTCACGGCGGTGATGCGCGCGTGCTCGGCGACGCGCAGGTAGGTGTCGCGCGCGATCGAGACGACCGACCGGCCGGGAATATCGTAGATCATCACGGGCAGGTCGCTGGCGTCGGCGATCGCCGTGAAGTGGGCGACCAGACCTGACTGAGGGGGTTTGCTGTAGTAGGGCGTCACCGCAAGTGCGGCCTGCGCCCCGGCCTTCTGGGCCAGCTGGGCCGACTCGATGCTCTTGGCCGTGTCGTTGCTGCCCACGCCGGCGATGACCACGGCACGATCGCCCACCGCCTCGACGACGGCCCGCAGCAGCTGGTCCTTCTCGGCCGCCGACGTCGTGGGCGACTCGCCGGTCGTGCCCGAGACGACGAGCCCGTCGTGGCCGGCGTCGACGAGAAAGGTCGCCAAGCGCTGGGCTTCGTCGAGGTCGATCGCTCCGTCGGCACGCATCGGCGTGACCATGGCCGAGAGAACGACTCCGAGCGCGGGTGCGGCTGCCATGGGCCAAGGTTAGCGCCCGTGGTGGACCCCGTTCGGTTGCCCCGCGGTCGGTGAGCGCAGACCCGGAACGACGTTCTGCACCGCGCGCGGTTCAACGGGTGGGCCGTTCAGGCGGTTGGCCGGGAGCCAAAGGTGACGAGGCACCACTCGCTCGGGGGTCCGAGTAGTGCCCCGCCTCCCCTACTATCGCGTAACTTCGGCGGTTGTTGCAGCCAGATCGAAGAAACTCGGGGTTCTTTTCGACGGCGGGCGGCTCGGGCCTCAGGTCTTGCGTTCATAGGTCACCCAGGCGAAACCTTCGCCGGGTTCTCGAGCGGTCTCCAGCCAGGTGCACGGGTCGATCTCGGGAAAGGACACCGACCCCTCCGGCGCGAGGTCGACCTCGGTGACCAGCAGACGGTCGGCAGCCGGCATCGCCTCGCGGTAGATCTCGCCGCCACCGACCACGAACACCTCAGCTGCGTCTGCGGTGAGGGCCCAGGCCTCCGCAAGTGAGTGTGCCACCTCGACGTTGTCGTGCTGCCACTGCCACTGCGGCTGCCGGGTCACGACGATGCTGCGACGCCCGGGCAGCACCCCCATCGACTCGAACGTGCGACGACCCATCACCATCGGGTGACCCATCGTCGTTCGCTTGAAGTAGCGCAGGTCGGCGGGCAGGTGCCACGGCATCGCCAGACCGTCGCCGATCACCCCGTTGCGCCCGACGGCGACGATCATGGTGACGTAGGTCATGTCGGTTGCCGCAGCGCTCAGACCGCGATCGCGGCGCGGATGGCGGGGTCGGCCACGTAGTCGACCAGCTCGAAGTCGCCCAGGTCGAAGGCGTCGATGCTCGTGACGCCCGGGGTGATCCGCATCGTCGGCAGGGGGTGGGGGGTGCGGGTCAGCTGCAGCCGGGCCTGCTCGACATGGTTGAGGTAGAGGTGCGCGTCACCGAGGGTGTGCACGAACTCCCCCGGCTCGAGGTCGGTCAGCTGCGCCACCATCTGGGTGAGCAACGCGTAGGAGGCGATGTTGAACGGCACCCCGAGAAAGATGTCGGCGCTGCGCTGGTAGAGCTGGCACGAGAGCCGGCGACGGGCACCTGGCTCCGCGGGCGGCGCAACGTAGAACTGGAACAACGTGTGGCACGGGGGCAGGGCCATGTCATCGACGTCGGCCACGTTCCAGGCCGACACCACGAGACGACGGCTGTCGGGGTTGCTGCGGATCTGGTCGAGCAGCCTGGCGATCTGGTCGATGCTGCGCCCGTCAGGGGTGGGCCACGAGCGCCACTGGTGGCCGTAGACCGGGCCGAGGTCGCCGTTCGCGTCGGCCCACTCGTCCCAGATCGAGATGCCGCGCTCGTGCAGCCAGCCGATGTTCGTGTCGCCGCGCAGAAACCAGAGCAGCTCGCCGATGATCGAGCGCAGGTGCAGCTTCTTGGTGGTCAGGGCCGGGAAGCCGTCGGCGAGGTCGAAGCGCATCTGGTGCCCGAAGACACTGAGGGTTCCGGTGCCGGTTCGGTCGGACTTCTCCTGACCGTTGGTCAGAACATGGTCGAGCAGCTCGAGGTACTGGCGCACGCTCGGAGCCTAGCGCCGTCGCCCGACACCACCTTCGAGGTGGCGTGCCGGCGGCGGTCGAGTCGAGCCGAAGCCTCGTGCCCCGTGTGCGTTTTCCCGGGCCAGGACACGGGCAGCTGCACACACGGGTCAGGCCGCCTGCGCTCCTGCCACCGCGCACCCGGACCGTCGGCACGGTCGCAATGTCTCCACCCACCCGCGCGTCCGGAAGATGCCACCCAGGTCCAGCGCGAAGGAGCACGGAGTGACCGCGACATCGGCCCAGTAGCCACGCACCGTGAGTCGTCCACCCTTCGCTGCCTCACGGTCGCGGAGGCCGTCGCGCTGCTGGGCGCTCCAGCCGGCATGGGCGAGACGTCCGTCGATCTCGACAACGACCTGGACCGTGTCGTATTCGTTGTCGCGCCGCCGCAGGCCTCCGGCCCGAGCCTGGCGACGCCCCTCCGGCAGACCGTGGGCGCGCTCGACGTCGTTGATATAGCGACGCTCGGCAGCACTCTCGGCGCCCGCTGCCACGTCGGTGAGGGCCTCAGTCACCAGGACGCGATGGCTCTGGTTCGGCCGACCCGACAACGCGTCCACCAAGGTCTGCTCGCTCGCCAGGCCACGCTGGAGAGCACGAGCCGCGAGCGAAACGAACCGGTCGACACCGGCGCCCATCGAGAGGTCGAGCACCGTGTGTTCGACGGTCGTGCGATGAGGCCACGCGGAGGGATGCATTCGCTCCGATGCCTTGCGGCTGCGCACGACGGTCAGGCCCACCTTCGAGGTGCCACGACGCTGTGCTGGAACCACGACCTCGAGCAGTGCAGGGGGGCTCGGAACCAGGCCCCAGGCGAAGGCTGCGCTCGCCCCGCGTAGCCCTGACGGCGCGCCGACATAGAGCAGGCCGGCCACGGCTCGCATCTCCCAGTCGTCGCGACCCGGCGTCGTCAGGTAGACCCCTGGGTGCACCGTCACCCATCGGCCGGTCTTCACGCGCCAGGCGATCGTGTCGTCGGTGATCCCAGCACCGAGGGCCTGGGGCCGGGAGAAGAGTCCGGCCTGCCCGGCAATCCGGGCCCGTAGGAGACGGTCGAATGGGGCCATAGGCCCATCATGAAACTCCGAGGGCCTGGCAGTTCGGCGCCATCCACAGGATCCTGCACCGGTAAGTCCCGCGTGGGCGGTGACCTGGGCCCCGACCCGGACATCCGCACACGGGAGACAGACGGAGGGCGGCATCCGGTCGAACCGGTCAGGCGTCGTAGTCGAGGCTGACCTCGTCGGTGACCGGGTGGCTCTGGCAGGCGAGCACGATGCCGGCCGCGACCTCCTCCGGCTCGAGCGCGTAGTTGCGGTCCATTGTCACCTCGCCCGAGACGAGCCGGGCCCGGCAGGTGCCGCACACCCCGTTGGTGCACGAGAAGGGCGCGTCAGGCCGCATCCGCAGCGTGGCATCGAGAATCGACTCCTGCTTCGAGGGCATCGGGATCACCGTGGTTCGCCCGTCGAGGTTGACCGTGACGGTCGCCTCGGGCGGCGCCAAGTCGTCGATGACCACCGGGCGTCGCGGCGCCGTGCCGTCGTCGACGTGGAAGATCTCGTGGTGGAGGTGGCGCGGGTCGGCGCCTCGCTCGGTGAGCAGGGCCTCGGCGCCCGTGACCATGCCGAACGGCCCACAGAGATACCACTCGTCGACCTGGTCGACCGGCACGAGCGCCGCGAAGATCGCCTCGAGCCGGTCGCGGTCGAGTCGACCGTGGAACAGCTCGACGTCAGGGGCCTCGCGCGACAGCACATTGATGAGCTGGAAGCGGCCCGGGAAACGGTTCTTGAGGTCTTCGAGCTCTTCGAGGAACATGATCGAGCTGGTGCGGCGGTTGCCGAAGAGCAGCGTCGCGCGCGAGCCCGGCTCCTGCTCGAGGGCCGTGGTCAACAACGAGATCACCGGGGTGATGCCCGAGCCTGCGGCGATGGCGACGTGATGACGGATGCTGTCAGGCTGCGTGGGGCAGGTGAAGGAACCGAGCGGCGTCATCACGTCGGCCACATCACCCGGCTGGACGACGTCGTTGAACCAGTTGGACATCCGGCCACCGGGAACCCGTGCGACCGCCACCCGCCGCGTGTTGCTGCGGCCTTTCGCAGCGACCGACTGGCAGATGGAGTACGACTGGCGCACGTCGTCGCCGTCGATGGTGGCCCGCACGGTGAGGTGCTGCCCCGGCTGGAAGGCGAACTCGCCGGTGAGCTCGTTGGGCACCGCGAAGGTGACGGCCACGGACTCGTCGGTCAGCCGTTCGACCTCGACGACGTTCAACTCGTGGAAGCGGGCGCGATGCCTGGCCGGCGAGTCTGTCTGCCCGTCAAGGGTGTCGGTCATTGGGGCGTCACCATCTCAGATCGCCTTGAACTCGTCGAAGGGCTCGCGGCACGACTCGCACCGGCGCAGGGCCTTGCACGCGGTCGACCCGAAGTGCGCGATCTCGGTGGTGTCGTCGGAGCCGCAGCTCGGGCAGGTGACGACCCGCTTCTGCAGCGACACGGCGACCGGGCCGGTGTGCCCGTGCGTCACGGGACCGGGCGGCGCGATACCGAACCGGCGCAGTGCCTCCTTGCCCTCGTCGCTCATCCAGTCGGTCGTCCACGCCGGCGACAGCCGCGTCAGCACGTCGGCGGCGTATCCCCGGCGGTCGGCCTCGAACACGATGCGCGAGGTGATGGCCTCCATGGCCGGGCAACCCGAGTACGTCGGGGTGATCGTGACGACCACCCGGTGGTCTGCCTCGTCGACCTCTATCGACCGCAGGATGCCGAGGTCGGCGATCGAGATCACCGGCACCTCCGGGTCAGGAATACGCGAGATGGCTTCTACCACAGACAGATCGGTGATCACGGCACTCACCAGGTGGCGCCGGGGTGCGATCGGGCGATGTGCTGCAGCTCAGCCAGCAGGTAGCCCATCGGGCGCGAGTGGATGCCGTCACGCCCACCCCGCGAGCGCCACGCCGGCGGGTCGGGCATGGTCAGGGTGGCCTGCGACACCGTCAGCTCGACGACGTGCTGGACCGCGGGGCGCAATGAGGCCGGCGAGTGCACGCCGACGCTGCCTTCACGGACGGCGGCCACCGAGACCGGGTCGTCGTCGAACAGCTCGTCGACGTAGGGCGCCACCCAGTCGAGCGCCGCCTGCATCCGACGGTGCGACTCGTCGGTGCCGTCGCCGAGACGCACGACCCACTGCTGGGCATGGTCGAGGTGGTATCGCACCTCCTTGACCGCCTTCTGCCCCACGCCCCGCACCACCTCGTCGGTGGCGCCGCTGAGCGAGCGGTGCAGCTCGACCTGGTAGGCCGAGAACCAGAGCAGCCGGGCCATCTCCTGGGCGAAGTCGCCGCGCTCCTGCTCCACCAGATGGACGTTGCGAAACTCCCGCTCGTAGCGAAGCATGGCGAAGTCGTCCTCACCCCGGCCCGTGCCGTCGAGCTCTCCGACGTGAGGGTAGAGGGCTCGAGCCTGCCCCAGCAGGTCGAGCGCGATGTTGCCGAGGGCCATGTCCTCCTCGATCTGGGGGGCGTTGGTCATCCACTCCCCCAACCGTTGGGCGTAGATCAGCGCGTCGTCAGCCAGTCCGAGCAGGTACGTGGCAGAAGCCATTACAGGTACTCCACGTCGTCGGGCACGTCATAGAAGGTGGGATGCCGGTAGATCTTGTCGGCTGCCGGGTCGAAGAAGGAGTCCTTCTCGTCGGGGCTGCTCGCGGTGATGTCGTCGGCGCGCACCACCCAGAGCGACACGCCCTCCTGCCGCCGCGTGTAGACGTCCCGTCCGTTACGCAGGGCCATCTCGGCGTCGGGGGCGTGCAGCGAGCCGACGTGCACGTGCGACAGCCCCCGCTTGCCGCGCACGAACACCTCCCAGAGCGGCCAGCTCCTCTCCGCGGGGGTCGTCGGCGTCGGCGAACCGTCGGAGATGCGGGTCGAGCCTTCGCTCACGCAGCACTCTCCCGCGCCCGGGTCTGCGCCTTGGCGGCGTGGGCGTTCGCTGCCTCGCGCACCCACGCACCGTCGTCGTGGGCCCTACGCCGGTGGGCGATGCGCTCGGCGTTGCACGGACCGTCGCCGCGCAGCACCCGCCAGAACTCGTCCCAGTCGACCTGGCCGAAGTCCCAGTGACCGCGCTCCTCGTTCCAGCGCAGGTCGGGGTCGGGCAGGGTCAGGCCGAGCTTCTGAGCCTGCGGCACCGTCATGTCGACGAACTTCTGACGCAGCTCGTCGTTGGCGAACCGCTTGATGCCCCAGGCCATCGACTGTTCGGTGTGGCTGCCCGATGTCGGTCCGGCGGCCGCGTCACCGGTGTCGGGTGGGCCGAACATGGCCAGTGCGGGCCACCACCAGCGGTTCGCCGCATCCTGGGCCATGGCCTGCTGGCTCTCGGTGCCACGCATCAGGGTCCAGAGGATCTCGAAGCCCTGTCGCTGGTGGAAGCTCTCCTCCTTGCAGACCCGGATCATGGCCCGGGCGTACGGCCCGTAGGAGCACCGACAGAGGGGCACCTGGTTCATGATGGCGGCCCCGTCGACGAGCCAGCCGATGGCGCCGTTGTCGGCCCAGGTCAGGGTGGGGTAGTTGAAGATCGAGGAGTATCGCTGCTTGCCGTCGTGGAGCCGCTCGAGCAGCTCCTGACGGTCGATGCCGAGAGTCTCGGCGGCCGAATAGAGGTAGAGGCCGTGGCCGGCTTCGTCCTGCACCTTGGCGATCAGGATCGCCTTGCGGCGCAACGACGGCGCCCGGGTGATCCAGTTCCCCTCGGGCTGCATGCCGATGATCTCGGAGTGCGCGTGCTGGGCGATCTGACGGATCAGCGTCTGGCGGTACTTCTCGGGCATCGCGTCGCGCGGCTCGATGCGCTGGTCGGCGGCGATGAGCGCGTCGAAGGCGGCGAGGTCGGTCGCCGCCTGCTCACGTCGGCCGGCCGGCGACAGGCTCGCAACCCCGTCGTCGGTGCCCTCGGCCGCCGCCTGTTCGGCGGCGTTGAGGGGCTCGTTCGGGTCGATGACGTCGTTGCCATACATACGTCCAGTATGCGAGATGACCCCGCTTCCGGGCAAAGTGCGGGGCACCACCCCCGGCACGGTGGCTGCCTGACGCGCGCCTGAGAGGATGCCGGGGTGGATACCTCGGCCAGCGCACCCGACCATCAGCACGCCCACGACCACTCGCATGCCCACGACCACCAGCACGCGACGTCTCAGGGCGAGGCAGCCCCCCCGGTGGCCGACGCGAGTGTGCGCATCGCCCGCGTGAGCGACGCACCGGCGGTAGGCCTCGTGCAGGCGGTGGTGTGGCGTGAGGCGTATGCCGCTCACCTCCCCGCCGAGGTCGTCGACCAGTTCGAGCCCCGCGGGTTCACCAACGCGTGGCGCAGCTCGCTGCAGAGCCCGCCCTCGCGCGACCACATCCTGCTCGTGGCCTGCGCCGGAGAGCAGGTCGTCGGCTTCGCCGCAGTGGCGCCCTCGGTCGACCCCGACCTGGCCGACGACGGGGCCGAGCTGCTCGTGCTCGGCGTGCACCCCGAGGCGCGGCGTCAGGGTCATGGGTCTCGCCTGCTCAACGCCGTCGTCGACACGGCGCGCGGCCGCGGGCGCGTATCGCTGGCCGTCTGGATCCTGGCGGACGCCGAAGAGGTGCGTGCCTTCCTTCACTCGGCCGGCCTCGAGAGCGACGGCGCCCAGCGCGAGCGGGTGGTGTCGAACGAGGGTGCCACCGTGTGGGAGGTGCGCCTCGGTGCCTCGGTGACGCAGGAGTGAGTGCAACTCCCGCGGGCTCGAGCCACCGCGGGCCGGCTCGTCTCGATCCGGCCACGCGCCGTCGCGTGCTTCGACAGGGACTGTCGGTCGGCGTCGCCACCGGGGCCTACGGCATCAGCTTCGGCGCCCTCGCCGTGGCTGCGGGCCTCGACGTCTGGCAGGCCTGCGCCCTGTCACTGCTCATGTTCACCGGCGGCTCCCAGTTCGCGTTCGTCGGCATCATCGCCGCCGGCGGCCTCGCCTCCGCCGCCTCGGCCATCGCGGCCGCCTCCATGCTGGGCCTGCGCAATGCTCTCTACGCCCTCGAGCTCACCCCGCTGCTGGGCGTGCGTGGCCCGCGGCGCGTCGCAGCGGCCCATCTGACCATCGACGAGTCGATGGCCGTCGCCGTGACCCAGGACGACGTGCCGGCCTCGCGGTTGGGCTTCTGGGTGACCGGTATCAGCGTCTTCGTGCTCTGGAACCTCACGACGTTCGTCGGCGCGCTGGTCGGCAATGCGATCGGCGACCCTCGCACCTACGGGCTGGACGCTGCTGCGTGCGCCGCCTTCATCGCGTTGCTGTGGCCGCGGCTCCGCAGTCGTGACAGCGTCGCGATCGCTGTCGTAGGCGGTGTCGTGGCCACCCTGCTGACGCCCACCCTGCCTCCCGGCATCCCGGTCGTGGTGGCTGCGGCCGCTGCCCTGCTGGCGTGGCGTGAGCCGCGGGTGAACGGTGACGAGCCGATCGGTGCGAGGTCATGAACCTCTGGGGCGCCATCATCGTCGCGGCCGTCATCGCCTTTGCCACCAAGCTCGCCGGGCATCTCATCCCGGCACACCTGCTCTCGGGACGGAGCACCAGGCGCGTCATGGGCGCCATGCCGGTGGCCCTGCTGGCGGCCCTCGTCGCGACCCAGACGTTCACCGGCCCCTCCGGCACCCTCGTGGTCGATGCTCGGCTGGCGGCGGTGGGCGTGGCGGTACTCGCCCTGCTGCTCCGAGCCCCCTTCATCGTCGTCGTCGTGGCCGGCGCGGCGACAGCCGCCGGGTTGCGCTGGCTCGGGTGGGGGTGAGAATGCGGTGAGCCCACAGGGCTTCTCCGCATCTCGCCGCAGGCACCGGGCCCGACTCAGCTCGTGGCGCGTATCGCCTTGATGTTCGATTCGGCGGCGTTCGGCGTCGCGACGGCCAGCAGAGCCTCGATGGTGCGGACCGGGTGGTCGAGAACGTCGGCGAAGGCGACCTCCGCGGCTCCGATCAGCTGGGCGTCCGAACCGAGCTCGGAACGCACCAGGGTCGCCTGCTCGCGGATCGGGCCGAGGGCCCGCGCAACAGCAGCGTGCAGGGTCGGCTCCATGGTGGGAAAGAGAGACCCGAACGACCCCCCCAGCACGACCGTGTCGGGGTTGAAGATGTTCATCAGCGTCGCGAGCCCCAGCCCGACGATCTCCCCGGTCTTTCGCACGCCCGAGAGCGCCCGACGGCTACCGGTGGCGACGTCGGCGATGACGTCCTCGATGTCAGAGTCGTGGGGGTTGCGGCCGAACGCGCGAATGATGGCCGAGTCACCCGTCTCGGCCTCCCAGCACCCCCTGGCACCACACGCACAGTGGCGACCTTCGGGGCGCACGACGATATGGCCGAGCTCGCCGGCGTAGCCACCTGCGCCCTTGAGCAGCTCACCATCGACGATGACTCCTCCCCCGATGCCGTCCTGACCACGGATGTAGAGCACGTCGCGAGAACCTCGAGCCGCCCCGCGCAGGTACTCGGCGACGGCCCCCAGGTCACCGTCGTTGCCCGCGGCGACGGGGAGCTCATGGCCCAGGGCGGCAGCGAGCATGACAACCAGTGGTGCCTCGTACCATCCGAGCGACGGAGACCGTCGTACCAGACCGTCGGGTTGCCGCACGCTCGCCGGGACCGACACCACGACGCCGAGGCAGAGCGAGCCGGGGGCGGCTTTCGCCCGCATCTCGCGGACGAGCATCGCGAGGTGGTCGACGACCCCAGCCACGTCCTGGACCGGCCCCTGATGCAGCCGACGACGCACCTGAAGCAGGTAGCCGCCGAGACCGACGCGAGCAGCAGCCACCTCGCCCGCTGTGATGTCGAAGGCGAGCACGTACACCGACTGGCTCACCGGCTCGACGACGTTGGAGGGTCGGCCTTTGCCGACGACCTCACCGCGACGTTCGCGGATCAGCCCGAGACGCACCAGCTCGGCCGTGAGGGCACCCACGGTGCTCCGGTTGAGCCCCGTGGCCGCCACGATCTCCGATCGGGTCTTGGCCCCACCGAAGTGCACCAGCCGCAGCACCGTCGAGACGTTGGCCCGACGAACCTCGTCCTGACCGGACGTCTCGGCTCGGCGTTTCGCGTCGTCTGTTCCGAGTCGCATCTCATCCCACCGTCCCGACCACCGAGCTTCCCCTGCCGGTCACCCCCGTCACCACGCGCCCGGGGGGCGCCGACGCGGCATCCGAGTCAACCTACAGCGGTTACCTCGCGCCGCGCAGACGGCCACGAGAGAGCGCGTCCACACCGGCGGCGAGCACCAGTACGGCTCCGGTGACGACATACTTCACGCCGGCCGAGTAGCCGAGCAGGCCCATCCCGTTGTCGATGACGGCGATGACAGCGGCCCCGATGAGGGCGTCGACGACACGACCCTTGCCGCCGAACAGGGAGGTTCCCCCGATGACGGCGGCGCCGACGGCGTAGAGCAGCACGTTGGAGCCGCCGGCGTTCGGGTCGACCGAGGTGGCCCTCGAGGCACCGAAGATCCCTGCGAACGCGGCCAGCGTCGAGCAGATGACGAAGCAGGTGACCCGCACCCGGGCCACGTTGATGCCGGCTCGTCGAGTCGCCTCCGCGTTGCCGCCGACCGCGTAGACGTGGCGACCGAACGCCGTTCCGTCGAGCAGGAACGTCAGACCGAGAGCCAGCACGACGATGATGGGGATGACGATGGGGATCCCGGAGATCGACGTGCGGCTCGGGTTGAGGCTGCGCTCCTGGTTGAGCACGAAGGTCAGTGCGAGCACGAGCAGAACGACAGCACCGAGCCGGATGGCGAGGGAGGCCAGGGGCAGCACGAGCAGCCCGTTGCTGCGTCGCATGCGCCAGCGGCGCAGGCTCAGCCCGACGTAGACCGCCAGCGCGGCGACCGCGATGACCCATCCGAGCCACGGCACGATGTTCTGGTTCTCGATGGCCAGTACGGCCTTGTTGGTGATGGAGATGTTGCCGCCGTTGCCGATGATGAGCAGCACGACGCCCTGGAACGCCAGGAAGGCGGCCAGGGTCGCGATGAAGGAGGGAATGCCGACCTTGGCGACGAGCAGCCCGAGGATCAGCCCGATGCCCACGCCGGTGAGCAGCGCGGCCGGTAGGGCCGCGACCAGCGGCCACTGCTTGTTGGTGAGCGTCACCGCCAGCACGGCTCCGCACACTCCCGACGCGAACCCCGCGGACAGGTCGATCTCACCGAGGAGCAGCACGAACACCAGCCCCATGCCGATCGTCGCGACGACAGCACCTTGCTGGAAGAGGTTGGCAATGTTGAGGAAGGAGGTGAACGTTCCGGGCTTGAGCACCACGAACACGGCCGAGAGGATGAGGAAAGCGAGGATAGCCGGCAGGGTTCCCATGTCGCCGCCGCGAATCTTGCTGAGGTAGCCCTGAACGTTCTCGCCGAACGTGGGTTGTTCGACCGCCCCGGCCAGCGGTGAGGGGCTCGAGGCGGGGGGAAGCGTGGAGGTGCTCATTCGGGCCTGCTCCCGTTCGTGGTGGTCGACGTGGCGGGTCGGTCACGCCGGGGTTGGACGGCTTCGCCGGTGGAGGGGGCCCCGCTCGTGATGAGCTCAATGACCTCGGCCCGGGTGCTGTCAGACGTGCGCACCTGAGCTGCGGTCTGCCCGAGGTAGAGGACGTTGATCGAGTCTGCGACCTCGAAGACGTCGTTCATGTTGTGCGAGATGAGCAGAACCGCGAGGCCGGCGTCGGCCAGGCGGCGCACCAGCTGCAGCACCTGCTCGGTCTGGGCCACCCCGAGCGCCGCGGTCGGCTCGTCGAGGATGACGATCTTCGAGTTCCACAGCACCGCACGCGCGATGGCGACGGTCTGTCGCTGGCCACCCGAGAGGCTCGCCACCTGTTGCCGGATGGAGCGCACGGTTCGCACCGACAGGCTGGCCAGCACATCGGCCGCCTTGGTCTCCATCGCCGTCTCGTTGAGCCGCAGACCCTTCTTCATCTCGCGCCCGAGGAACATGTTGTGCACGATGTCGAGGTTGTCGCAGAGGGCGAGATCCTGGTAGACGACCTCGATCCCGGCCGCACTGGCCTGGCCGGGGCCATGGATGCTGGCGGGGGCCCCGTTGACGAGCACCTTGCCCGAGTCGAACGGGAAGATCCCGGCAATGCACTTGATCATCGTCGACTTGCCGGCACCGTTGTCGCCGACCAGTGCGGTCACCTCACCGGCCCGGACGGTGATGTCGACCCCGCGCAGGGCGTGGACGGCGCCGAAGCTCTTGCGGCCCTCTCGCACCTCGAGCGCGGGAGCCGTCGTTGGTGTGGGTCTCTCGTCCACGGTCTGCGTCATGGTCCACCTCGTTGTCTGGGATCCCGGGATAGGGGGAGGTCGAGACGGGTGGGCCGACGGGTTGAAGCTCGTCGGCCCACCCGGTGGCCTGCGCGCCGAGCGGGGCGCTCAGGCCGGATGCGTCACTTGATGTCGGCCTTGGCACACGCGTCGGCCAGTGCGGCCGTGCAGACCTTTTCCTTGGTCGTGTAGCCGTCGGCGATGACGTCCTTGACGTTGTCGAAGTAGATGGCCTGGGGGTCGAGAAGAACCGAGGGCACCTCCTTCTTCGTCACGGTGTCCATCGAGCTGCCGGTGGCCATGCTCTTGGTGTCCTCCCCCTTGGCCAGCGCGATGGCGAGGGCGGAGGCGGCGTCGGCCTCCTTCTTCACGGCCTTGTACACCGTCATGCACTGGTCGCCGGCGAGAACGTTCTGCAGACCCTGGTCGGTCGCGTCCTGTCCGGTCACCGGAACGGTGCCGTTGGCCTTGTTCTTCTTCAGAATGGCGATCGCCGCGTTGCCGAGGCCGTCGTTCGCCGCGAGCACGCCGTCGATCTTGCCGCCGTTGTCGGTGTACATCTGCTCGAAGATGGTGCCGGCCTGCTGGTTGTCCCAGTCGGGCACGGCCTGGTCGGCGACGACCTTGTAGTCGCCGGAGTCGGTCTTGGCCTTGAGGGCCTTGACCGCCCCCTCCTTGAAGAGGGTGGCGTTGTTGTCGGTCGGCGAGCCGTTGAGGAAGGCGATGTTGGCCTTCGCCTTGTTCTTGTCGGTGAGGCACTTCTGCAGGCCCTCACCCTGCAGCTCGCCGACCTTGACGTTGTCGAACGACACGTAGAAGTCGGCGCCGCCGCCGAGCGTGAGGCGGTCGTAGTCGATGGTCGCGATGCCCTGCGCCTTGGCCTTGTCGAGCACTGCCTTGCCGGAGCCGGAGTCGAGGTTGACGATCACGAGAACGTTCACCCCGCTCGTGATCATCTGGTCGGCGATCGTCTGGAACTGGGTCTTGTCGCCCTGGGCGTTCTGGATGTCGGCGTCGACCCCGGCGGCCTTGAACGCGTCGGTCAGGTACTTCAGGTCGGCCGTCGCCCACCGCGCCGACGACTTCGTGTCAGGGAGGATGACCCCGACCTTCGGGGTGGCGCCTTTGCCGGTCCCCACTGCCGTGACGTTGTTGCCCGGCGTACCGCTATCCGAGGATGAGCAGCCGGCCAAGGCCAGGCCGGAGGCCATGACGGCCGCCGTCACCAAGAACATGCTTCGTCGCATCTGTATCCCTCTCTGACGACGCCCCTCGCGTGAACCCGGAACTGAGCACGGAGTCGGACGATGATTTGCTTATGTTGCGGGCCACAACATATGAACCCCTGGCCGACAGCACAACGGATAGCCGTCTCGATCGGCCCTATCGTGACTCAATCGTGATGGCTGACATGGTTGAAGACCCCCCATGCCGGATCTTCCGGGCGGAGCGCCGTCTGCAGGATCAGTTCTCATCGGGGAGCATGTTGCTCCCGCCAACAAACTCGTCCGCGGCGTGGTCGCGGGTGAAGAGCAGTGGCGGCCAGCCGTCTGTGGACATGGGTCAGCGGGCCGAGCGGCACGAGCAACATCGAGCTCGAAAGGCCGGCCGGCCCGCTGACGAGGTGGTGGTGGTAGGTGGAAGCGGAGGTGCAAGTGGTGCAAGCGGCTCTCAGGCGGCGTGGGCGCAGTTCTCGCAGGTGCAGTCCTCACAGGCGCACGAGTTGCACGTGCACCTCTCGGGGCAGTTGTCGCACGTGCACGACGTCTCGGCGTCTCCCCCGGCGGGCATGATCGGCATGGCAGCACTCATGGCATCTCCTTTGATGATCCTCGGCCGCGAGCTGGTGTCGCGGCAGTACCGATGTACCTACCCAGCCGCGCTGCTTCTCAGGCGATCCCGAGGTAGTGCTCGAGCCCGACGGTCACACCGGGATGATCGGCCACGGCCCGGACCGCGGCGATGACCCCGGGCATGAACGAGGCCCGCTCGAACGAGTCGTGTCGAATTGTGAGCAGCTCTCCGGTGTTGCCGAGCAGCACCTGCTGGTGGGCCGTCAGCCCTCGCAGCCGCACGGAGTGCACCGGGATGCCGCTCACCCGGGCGCCGCGGGCACCCCCGGGATCGTCGGTCGTCGCGTCGGGCGACGGCGCGGCGCCGGCCGCAGACCGGGACCCGGCGATCATCGCCGCGGTACGAGCCGCAGTGCCCGACGGCGCGTCGACCTTGGCCGGGTGGTGCATCTCGATGATCTCGACGGACTCGAAGAACGGGGCGGCCCGCGCCGCGAACGACATCATGAGCAGTGCCCCGATGGCGAAGTTGGGGGCCACCAGCACCCCGACGCCGGCCCCGCTCGTGGCCGGCGGGGCGCCGGCCACCTGTTCACGCAGGGCGTCAAGTCGCACGTCGTCCCACCCGGTCGTGCCCACCACGACGTGAACGCCGCGTTGGACGCAGTGAGCGACGTTGCCGGGCGAGGCGGCGGGAACCGTCAGCTCGACAGCGACGTCGGCGCCGCCCAGCTCGCCGAGGTCATCCTCGGAGCCGTAGGCGCCCACGAGACGCAGACCAGCAGCGGCCTCGACCGCTTTGACCGCCTCGAGACCCATCCGGCCGTCGCGGCCGATCACCGCAACCTTGATCACGTTGGTAGGGCTGCTCGTCGGCCGGGTCGTCGCGTCGCTCTGGCTCACGGCGCCAGCGTAGTCAGGCGCGACCCTGCGTCTGCAGAGACCACGCCGCGTCGAGGGCGCCACGGACCGCGGCCGAAGACGCACTCCCCAGCTCGACCACCACCATCATGTGGGCCTCGAACCGGGGCGCCACCGTGAACGTCTCGGGGTGTTCGGCGATCAGGGCCTCCCGCTCGGTGAAGCCGCTGCGGATGACCAGAGCGTCGTCATCGAGCTGCCGGGCCACCAGGCGACCCCTCACGGTCCATCGCAACAGCCCACCCTGCTCACGCTGGTGAACACCCTCGAGAGCCGACAGGTGCTCGGTGACCTGATCGAGCTTCATCATGGCCAGCACCCTAGCGATCCCGCAGTCCTCCCCGCAGCCCGCTCCCACCGGACTGTCAGGCTGGTCGCAGACGATGCTGTGGTGCGTGACTTCACCCCGCTATCACTCCTGACGGCCTGGACGGCGTCGCCCAGCGGCATCCTCGCCGTCGCCGTGGTGACCGGGGTCTACGCCCGCTGGGTGCTGCTCGCGCGGGCCGGCGGCATCCGGTGGTCGGGCTGGCGGGTGGGCCTCTACGCCGGCCTCGGCGTGGGCACCCTCGCCTACTCACTGTGCGGCCCATTGGCGGTCTACCGCGACCACATCTTCTGGGTCGGCGCCCTTCAGGTCGGGATGCTCGCCTCGCTGACCCCGGTTGGTCTCGCTCTGGGCGACCCCGTGAGACTGCTGCGTCGGCTGCACCCCGACGGCCGGCACTGGGTGCTTCGTCTGCTGGCGGGGTCGGTGCCGCGGGTGCTGATGTTCCCGGCCGTCGGTACCGCCCTCGCCGTCGGCATCATCATCGCGGTCTTCTTCACCCCGTGGTTCCAGGCCAGCACGCAGTCGAGCCCGGCGCGCTGGCTGCTCGACGTCGTGCTGCTCACCTCGGGACTGCTCTTCGTGCTGCCCCTCATGGTCGATGAGCTGCTGCCCGCGTGGGCCACGCCGGGCGTGCGCACCCTGTTGGCTTTCATCGACGGGCTGGCCGACGCCATTCCCGGCATCCTCGTGATGACGTCGTCGGCTCTGCTGACGCCCCACTTCCCCGGCTGGACCGGCATCTCGGTGAGCGGGCTGGACCCGGCCTTCGACCAGCGTCTCGGCGGTGGGGCACTGCTCGTGGTCGCCGAGTCGGTCGGGTTGCCGGTGATCGGGGCAGTCTTCATGGAGTGGGTTCGCAGTGATGCGCTGGAGGCTGAAGCGTTCGACGCAGCCCAGGACGCCGCCAGCGTCGCTGCGATCGCACCCGCTGACGAAGCGTCAGAACCGTCTGGCGCCTCTGCCGCTCCGGCGGAGCCGGGGCTGTGGTGGACCTCCGACCCACGCTTCGCCCGCCGTCAACCCGGCGGCGACTGACGTCTCAGGTCGCGACTGTTGTGACCTTGGCCCCTACCGGTGAGGGCGGGATGGCGAGATGGTGGGAGGGCTGACGCTCGCGACGTTCGCGAGAGCACCGGCAGCACCGGCAGCACCGACTGCACCGCGAAGGAGCCCACCATGCAGATCGACGTCCACACCGACGAGACGCTAGCCCGCCGCGAGGCGCTGAGCTCGCGGGTTGAGAAGCGCTTCGCCGCCGCGTTGGCGCCCTACGCCCAGCGTCTGGGCGAGGTGGAGGTCCATCTGGCCGATGAGTGTGCCGACCGAGCGACCGGCAACGACATGTCCTGCCTCGTTCAGGTCTCCCTCGACGGACAGCCCCCGGTGTCCGCCGCCGGCCACGCGAGCACCATCGAGGAAGCGGTGGGCGGCGCCGCCCACCAGCTCGACCGGTTGCTCGCGAGCCGTATCGGGCGGGGCCCGCGGGGATCGATCCGGCGGCGAGCCCTGACCAGCTGACCAGCTGACCAGCTGACCAGCTGACCAGGGGACCAGGTGACCAGCTGACCGGTTCGGCCGCCTCGCCCGGTGAGCCACCCAGACGGTGACCACGAACGGCCCGCCACCTCGATGAGGTGACGGGCCGTTCGGTTCGATCCGGAACGGATCAGGCGTTGGCCGGCTCCGGGGCGGAGGAGTCCTCCGACTCGCCGCCCTCGACCACCGCACCGAGGCTGAGCTTGCCGCGGGGGTCGATCTCCTTGAGCTCGACCTGGATCTTCTGGCCGATCTTGACGACGTCGTCGACGTTCTCGACCCGCTTGCCACCCGAGAGCTTGCGCAGCTCGGAGATGTGCAGCAGGCCGTCCTTGCCCGGAAGCAGGGAGATGAACGCACCGAAGGTCGTCGTCTTCACGACGGTGCCGAGGAAGCGCTCGCCGACCTCGGGCATCTGCGGGTTGGCGATCGCGTTGACCGCAGCCCGAGCCGCTTCGGCCGAGGGGCCGTCGACGGCACCGATGTAGACCGTGCCGTCGTCCTCGATGGAGATGTCGGCGCCCGTGTCGTCCTGGATCTGGTTGATCATCTTGCCCTTCGGGCCGATGACCTCACCGATCTTGTCGACGGGGACCTTCACCGTGATGATCCGCGGCGCGAACTCGCTCATCTCGTCGGGCACGTCGATGGCCTCGGCCATGACGTCGAGGATGTGCAGCCGCGCGTCGCGGGCCTGGGTCAGCGCGCCGGCGAGCACCGACGCGGGGATGCCGTCGAGCTTGGTGTCGAGCTGGATGGCCGTGACGAACTCGCGGGTACCGGCGACCTTGAAGTCCATGTCGCCGAAGGCGTCCTCGGCCCCGAGGATGTCGGTGAGCGCCGCGTACTGCATCTCACCGTCGACCGTGTCGGACACCAGGCCCATGGCGATACCCGCAACCGGGGCGCGCAGCGGCACACCGGCGTTGAGCAGGCTGAGCGTCGAGGCGCAGACCGAGCCCATCGACGTGGAGCCGTTCGAGCTGAGCGCCTCCGACACCTGACGGATCGCGTACGGGAACTCCTCACGCGTCGGCAGCACCGGCATCAGGGCCCGCTCGGCGAGCGCACCGTGACCGATCTCGCGGCGCTTCGGCGAGCCCACGCGGCCGGTCTCACCGGTGCTGTAGGGCGGGAAGTTGTAGTTGTGCATGTAGCGCTTGCGCGTCACCGGCGACAACGTGTCGAGCTGCTGCTCCATCTTGAGCATGTTCAGCGTGGTGACGCCCATGATCTGGGTCTCGCCACGCTCGAAGATCGCCGAACCGTGAACGCGGGCCAGCACCTCGACCTCAGCGCCCAGGGCGCGGATGTCGGCCAGACCGCGACCGTCGATGCGCACCTTGTCGCGCAGGATGCGCTGACGGATGAGCTTCTTCTGCACGGCGCGGAACGCGGCGGAGATCTCCTTGTCGCGGCCCTCGAACGAACCGGCGAGCGACTCCTTGACGGAAGCCTTGATCTCGTCGAGCTTGTTCTCACGCTCGGTCTTGCCGGCGATCGTCAGGGCGGCGGCCGTCTGGTCAGACACGGCGCCCTCGACAGCGGCGTAGGCGTCGTCCTCGTAGTCGAGGAAGATCGGGAAGTCCTGCACCGGCTTGGCGGCCTTGGCCGCCAGCTCGGACTGGGCGTCGCAGAGCACCTTGATGAATTTCTTGGAGGCCTCGAGGCCCTGCGCCACGACCTCTTCGGTCGGCGCCTGCTTGCCGAGGGTGGTGACGAGGTCCCACGTGGCGTCGGTCGACTCGGCTTCGACCATCATGATGGCGACGTCTTCAGAGCCGTCGCTGTTCTTCACGACCCGGCCGGCGACGACCATGTCGAAGACCGACTTCTCGATATCGGAGAAGTTGGGGAAGGCGACCCACTGGCCGTCGATGAGCGAGACGCGCACCGCGCCGATCGGGCCCGAGAACGGCAGGCCGGAGATCTGGGTCGAGACGCTCGCCGCGTTGATCGCGAGCACGTCGTACTGGTGGTCGGGGTTCAGCGAGAACACCGAGATGACGACCTGTACCTCGTTGCGCAGACCCTTCTTGAAGGTCGGTCGCAGCGGCCGGTCGATGAGACGGCAGGTGAGGATGGCATCGGTGCTGGGCCGGCCCTCGCGGCGGAAGAAGCTGCCGGGGATCTTGCCGATGGCGTACATGCGCTCTTCGACGTCGACCGTCAGCGGGAAGAAGTCGAAGTGGTCCTTCGGCGACTTGCCGGCAGACGTGGTGGACAACAACATCGTGTCGTCGTCGAGGTAAGCCGCGACAGCGCCGCCGGCCTGCTTGGCCAGGCGGCCGGTCTCGAACCGAACCGTGCGGGTGCCGAAGGAGCCATTGTCGATGACGGCTTCGGCGAACGTGATGTCTGGACCCTCCATGTGGGCCCTCGCTTTCTTTTTCTCAAGTTCCCGCGCACATCGTCGTTGTGTGCGTGGTGTCTTCTGCGGAGCCATCAGGCCCCGCGGCGCGGCCACCGGGTCTACCGGAAGGGCACGCACCTACGACGAAAGGCGGTCTCCGCAGGTGCGGTGACCGCCTTTCGTCACGAGTTCATCGACGCAGACCGAGGCGCTTGATCAGCGAGCGGTAGCGCTCGATGTCGGTGGCCTCGAGGTAGCGCAGCATGCGCTTACGTCGACCGACCAGCAGCAGCAGCCCACGGCGGCTGTGGTGGTCGTGCTTGTGGGCACGAGAGTGCTCGGTGAGGTCTTTGATGCGCTGCGTGAGCATCGCGATCTGGACCTCGGGGGAACCGGTGTCGCCCTCGGTGGTGGCGTACTCGGTCATGATCTGCTGCTTCACGTCAGCTTCCAAAGGCATGGAGGCACCGACTCCTTCTTCATCTCGTTGCGCGGTGCGCCAGGGCATGTTCACCTGGGCTCTGTTGGTCCGCGGCCGGTATAACGGCAGTCGCAAGACTAACAGCGGCGCACTCCCCCGCCCTAATCGGTTGCGTCAACCTGCTCGTCGTGCTGCTTCTGCGCTGAGAACGGGTACAGACCTTTCGACTCGAGGTCATCTCGAGCGGTGCTCTGGGGGCATCCAGCGAGCACCGTCACCAACCCAACCTAGGAGCTCACCGATCTCATGATCACTCTGGGAATCATCCTGCTTATCGTCGGCCTTCTCGTGAAGATCCCCGTCATCACCACCATCGCCGTCATTCTCGTCGTCGCGGGGGCGGTGCTGTTCCTCCTGGGCGCCACCGGGCGGGCCATCGGCGGCCGGAAGCACTGGTACTGACCGGGCCCGTCGCAGCAGACTCTGAGCCGACGCCCCCCGCACTCCGGTGTGGGGGGCGTCGTTCGGTGCGGAGCCCATCGGGGCGCTACTGAACTACGGGTGTCACTCGCTCTGGCCGGCTGTGGACGTTCATGAGGAACGCAGGCGCGACACAGCGGCATCCACCGCCTGTCGGTCGCTGGTAGGCGACCACGCCCCACCGTCGAGCACGACCCAGATCGCGAGGTCGCCCGAGACGACGAAGAGCGAACGGGCCCGCCCTGACGGCGAGTCCGGGCTCGACACGCTGCCGACCAGCCCGCTCGTCTCGCCGAGCCGGCCCGGTCTCCCTCCGGCGCACGTGGCCACGGCCGAGCGCAGCCAGGCCAGGGCGGCCTTCCCCGCCCTTCCGGGCTGGCGCCGCATCGAGTGGTAGCTGACGATCCGTTGTGCGCTCGTGGCTCCTGCCGGCGAGGCGGCCACCGTCACCCGGGCCTCCCCCGTGACGAGGCGGTCGAGCCCGAAAGCGAGCACTTCCTCGTCGGGCCCCTGCGCGGTGAAGGGGTAGCTCACCGTGCAGTCGGGTTCAGCAGGGCGCTTCGCCGCGCAGCCGGCCCGGTGCCGCGACACGGTCCGGCTCGCGTTGAAGGAGGTGGCACCGAGCCCCGGCCAGATCGCGTCGGGCCGGATCGGAACCGCATCCGCTGTGAGCTCCACCGTGCTCACGCAGAACGAGCTCTCCGGAACCGGCGTCATCGCAGGATCGGCTGTGGGCGCGCTCTGCCCCTCCCCACCGACCACGGTGAAGCGACCATTGGGCGAGGGCGAGGGCGAGGGCGAGGGCAGCACGGTGGCTGCACTCGGTGACGCGGGCGGTGCTGGGCTCGGGGTGCAAGCCGACCCCAGGATGCCGGTCAGCGCGACGACGAGCGCGACGGTCGGCCAGCGCCGCGACCCGGCGAAGACGGTCATCAGGTCGGCGGGCTCAGCCGCGAGCCGGTGGGTCGCCCGCGGCGAGGTCGACCTCGTCGCCGACGCTGATCGTGCCCGAGGACAGCAGGCGGAACACCGTGCCACCGCGGTTGTGCAGTGCGCGCGCTGCACCCGGCCCGATGCCGTCGTCGAGCAGCCGGCAGGGCGCAGCGATGCGCACCACCTCCAGCTCGACGCCTCCGATGGTCATCCGGGTGCCCGGCCGGGTGGGTATGTCCCCGCCCGAGATGGTGATGTTGCGGCGGGTCAGCCCCGGCTCGACGGGTCGGCCGAGGTCGACGGACGCGGCCTGGAGCCCTTCGCTCGACTGCACCGTCACGTGCCGGTGGCGGCTGCCGTGGTAGCGGTCACCAACCAGCCCCGCGCCCGCCTCCGCCTCGACGCTGTCCACCGACTTCATCGGGAGCCGTCTGCCCGGGGCGATGTGGATCGAGACCACCGTGGGTTTCACTGCGCTGGCTCCTTCGTGATGGCAGCGATGGCACTGCGGGCGGCACGTTCCCGGGTCGCGGCGCTCCACCCTGCGCCGTCGACGACCAGCCAGATCAGGTCGCGGCCGGCCTGGGCGAAGACGAAGTTGGCGTCTTGGAAGGCCCGCACCGCCATGACGCTCTCGCGCTGGCCCACCAGACCGTCGATGCCCAAGTGGCCCGGCCGCCCGCCCGCACAGGTGGTGACGGCAGTGGCCAGGCGCGCCCGCGCCGACTCGAGATCAGCCGCCGACTCTCCTGACGGTGGGAAGTGCAGCACGGTGTAGAGCACGGCGGCCTGCGATGGGATCGCGCCCGAGGGCGGGGTGACTTCGGCGTGCGCCTCGCCCGTCGTCAGACGGTCGGCGCCGAGGCCGAGCAGGATGTCGTCGTCGGAGGCGGCAATGTACGGGAAGCTGGCGTAGCAGGTGGTCTCCAACGGTCGGCGCTCTACGCACGACGGGTCGACACGACGCACGGTCTCGGTGCCGCTCCGCCCTCGGTGCACGGAGTCGGGCCAGATCACGTCTGGCTGCAACGGCGCCGCCGACGTGAGGGTGTGGGTGACCGAGCACAGGCTGGCCTCCGGAACCGCTGTCATGCCGGGGGCCAAGGCCGGTTGCGACTCGGCTGCCCGGCTTCCCGGTGTCGGGGAGCCCGGCGGCAGAGGAACCCCGGCATCAGAACCGGTGCCAGAACCGATACGCGCGACCGGCCCCGCCTGGGTGTTGCCCGTGCCCCGAGTCGGCGATGGGGGCCCCGCCGGGCCGTCGGTTCCCGTCGGGGCGACAGGGGTGCCGGAGGTGCAGGCCCCCGTCAGCAGTACCGCGAGAACGACCCCGGCCGCTCTGCGCCCCGCGCCGGGCAACATCCGGATGACGGCCGGTCAGAAGTTGATCATGTGCCCGGCGATGCCGTGCACGGCCTCCTTGACGGCCTCGCCGAGGGTGGGGTGCGCGAAGATGGTGCGCGACACCTCGTCGGCGGTGAGGTCCCAGGTCTGGGCGAGGTTGAGCACCGGGAGCAGCTCGGTGACGTCGGGCCCGATCATCGCCGCCCCGAGGATCTCGTTGTGCTCGGCATCGGCGATCACCTTGACGAACCCGACCGGCTCGCCGAGGCCCATCGCCTTGCCGTTGGCCGAGAAGGGGAAGGTGGCCGTCTTGACGTCGTGACCGGCATCCTTGGCCTGCTGCTCGGACAGGCCCATCGAGCCGATCTGCGGCTGGCAGTAGGTCGCCCGCGGGATGAAGGCGTAGTCGATGGCCATCGTCTCGGCGCCGGCGATGGTCTCGGCGGCGACGATGCCCATGGCCTCGGCGACGTGGGCGAGCATCAGCTTGGCCGTGACGTCACCGATGGCGTAGACGTTGGGCACGTTGGTGCGGCAGAACTCGTCGATAGCGATCGCGCCGCGGTCGGTGAGGTCGACGCCGATGGCGTCGAGGCCGTAACCGTCGGTGCGCGGGGCGAAGCCGATGGCCGACAGCAGCCGGTCGGCCTCGAGCACCTGCTGGTCTCCGCCGGCGGCCGGGCTGACCGTGACCTTCACGCCCGAGCCGGTGTCTTCGACCGCCTCGACCTTGGTGCTGAGCATGACCTTCACGCCGAGCTTCTTGTAGTGCTTGGCCAGTTCCTTGGACACGTCGGCGTCCTCGGTCGGCACCATGCGGTCGAGGAACTCGACGATGGTGACGTCGACACCGAAGTTCTTCATCACGTAGGCGAACTCGACGCCGATGGCGCCCGAGCCGGCGATGATGATGGAGCCGGGAAGGTTCTCGTCGAGGATCTGCTCCTCGTAGGTCACGACGTTCTCGCTGACCTTGACGCCGGGGATCATCCGGGTCACAGAGCCGGTCGAGATGATCAGGTTGTCGAAGGTGACGGCCCGCTTCTCACCGTCGTTCAGGGCGATGTCCATCGAGGTCGGGCTGGTCAGCGTGCCCCAGCCGTCGATCTCCTCGATCTTGTTCTTCTTCATCAGGAAGTGGACGCCTTTGACGATGCCTGCCGAGACCTGGCGGCTGCGCTTGAAGGTCGGCCCGAACGACATGGTGGCATCTCCCTCGATGCCGTACTTCGCCTTGTCGTGGGTGAGGGTGTGCGCCAGCTCAGCGTTCTTCAGCAGCGCCTTGCTCGGGATGCAGCCGACGTTGAGGCACACCCCGCCCCAATACTGCTTCTCGACGACGGCGACCTTCTTGCCGAGCTGCGAGGCGCGAATTGCCGCCACATAGCCGCCGGGACCAGCACCAAGAACCACCACATCGTAATCAGCCATGGCTGACACCCTATCCGGGCCGGAAGGCCCATTCGCATCCGTGCCGCGCCACTTCCGAGACGGCCCGAGTCGCCCTTCGTTCGTGGGCCCCGAGCCCTCGCGGTAGGGGCTGCCACGCCGATGTCACGGCGTCGATGAGAAAAACATCGTGGCCAGGCCGCACATTCCCCCGGCGCGGGGGTAGGTTCCCCCCGCACGGTCGGACATCTTTCGGCCCTCACCAACGGAGGTCACCGCGTGAGCACCCCCCCGCAGCACCGTGACGCACCACCCGCGAACAAGGGCCTGCTGGCCATCGCCGTCGTCTGCCTCTCGCTACCGATCATCGCCCTCATGCTCGTGGGCACCTACGCCAAGGACGGCCCCCGATTTCTCGACTTCCCGTTCTTCATCTGGTACCAGTTCCTCTGGGTGGCGCTCTGTTCGATCCTGACGTACACCGCCTACCGACTGGTGCTCAAGGCGCGACCGCACCGACCGATGAACCCCGAGGGCACCGAGTTCCTCACTGACGCGGCAGACGAGCCGAACGGTGCTGCCAACGACGGGGAGGCCGGCCGATGAGCACCCTCAAGCTCGCCCAGGCCACCGGTGGCGTCAACGTCGTCGCCCTCACCGTGCTCATCGTCTTCTTCCTCGCCGTCGCGATCGCCGGTTTCTGGGCGGCCCGCTGGCGCCGGCCGGCCAGCATGGACAGTCTCGAGGAGTGGGGCCTCGGGGGCCGTTCGTTCGGCACCTGGGTCACCTGGTTCCTGCTCGGCGGCGATCTCTACACCGCCTACACGTTCGTCGCCGTCCCCGCGGCCATGTTCTCGCTGGGCGCCGTGAGCGGTTTCTTCGCTGTGCCCTACACCATCGTGCTCTACCCGATCATCTTCGTGTTCATGTCGCGCCTGTGGTCGGTCTCGCACCGGCACGGCTACGTCACCCCGGCCGACTTCGTGCAGGGCCGGTCGGGTTCTCGCGCCCTGACCCTGGCCGTGGCGGTCACGGGCTTCCTCGCGACGATGCCCTACATCGCACTCCAGCTGGTCGGCATCCAGGCGGTGCTCGAGGTGGCCGGCGTTGGCGGCGGCGGCAACTGGGTGGCCAAGGACGCCCCCATCTTCATCGCCTTCGTGGTGCTGGCCCTCTACACCTACACCTCGGGGTTGAGGGCGCCGGCGATCATCGCCTTCGTCAAGGACATCCTCATCTACATCGTCATCATCGTGGCCGTCATCTATCTGCCGTCGAAGGTCGGCGGCTGGGGCAACATCTTCAACGCCGCCCAGCAGAAGATGGAGTCGACCAACGCGGTGACCGGGAAGGCGACCGGGGCGTTCATCCCCGGCGCCGGGCAGTACTGGGCCTACGCCACCCTGGCCCTCGGGTCGGCCATGGCCCTGTTCATGTACCCCCACTCGGTCACGGCCACCCTGTCGGCCAAGAGCCGCAACACCATTCGCAAGAACGCGGCGATCCTGCCGGCCTACTCGTTCCTGCTCGGGCTGCTCGCCCTCCTGGGCTGGGTGGCCATCGCCGCCGGCACGAAGCCGATCGGGCTCGACGGCAAGCCCAACCCGCAGCTCGTCGTGCCGCAGCTCTTCGAGGACTTCTTTCCCTCGTGGTTCGCGGGCGTGGCGTTCGCGGCCATCGCGATCGGAGCGCTCGTGCCGGCCGCGATCATGTCGATCGCCGCCTCGAACACCTTCACCCGCAACATCTACAAGGCGTGGATCAAGCCCGACGCGACGCCCAAGCAGGAGGCGAAGGTCAGCAAGCTCACCTCGCTCGTGGTCAAGGCGTTCGCCCTGGTCTTCGTGCTGGGTCTCGACAAGACCAACGCCCTGAACTTCCAGCTGCTCGGCGGCATCTGGATCATGCAGACCTTCCCGTCGATCGTGTTCTACCTCTACACCAGGTGGTTCCACCGGCGCGCCCTGCTGCTGGGCTGGGCCGTCGGCATGGTCTACGGCACCGTCTCCGCCTACAACGTCGTCAACCCGGCGACCAAGGCGCACTTCGGAGGCTCGGTGGCCGAGATTCCCGGGCTCGGCGAGATGGGCTACATCGCGCTCACCGCGTTCGTCCTCAACCTCATCGCGGCCGTGGTCTTCACCCTGGTCTTCCGGGCTTTCAAGGCCGACGAGGGCAAGGACGAGACGATCCCGGCCGACTTCTTCGCCGATGCGGGTGACCCTCGCGTCGAGAAGCTCGACACCTCCGGCCCGGTGACGCCTTCGTCGCACTGACCAGTTTCTTCAGACGGATGCCGCTGGGCCGGGTCGCGCGTACGTGCGACCCGGCCCAGCGCTGTCAGTCGTGGGCTCTTTCCCGGGGTAGCGCCGCAATGGCCTCGTCGACGTCGAGACCGGTCACCTGCAGCAGGTCGACCACGACCGAACGGGTCTGGGCCAGGATCGTCTCGGTGGCGAGGCTCGCGGTGCGAGGAACCTCGCCGCTCAGGACGGCGACCCGCTCGAGACCCGACCGGCCAATGGTGGGCGACGCATTCTCCGAGAGCGCCCGAGCGACGACGTCGGTGGCATCGGCCAGCGCCCTGATCAGCTCGACGTAGGCGGCCGGCATCGCCTCACCGTTGCCGACCGCGACCGTGATGCGCCGCACCAGCACCCGGGTGCTGCCGAGGGCTCGATCGAGCGGTTCGACCAGCTCGGCCATGGCGCGCACGCCGACCCGTTGCCGGTGCGGGAACGGCGAGCTGGTGAGCACCGACAGCCCCTCGTCGGCCGCCGTGCGCAGCTCGCGCAACAGCGACTCGGTGCCGCGAGCCGAGGCCAGCACGGCGGCCACGCCATCGACGTCGCCGTCGACGGCGCTGGCGACCGTGCGACGCAGCAGCTCGCTGATCTTGCGCACCACCTCGGCGGCCGCCACCCGAGGTCGCCGAAGGGGCGCCTGCGGCACGACCGTCGCGGCGACGAGCGCCACCCCTCCACCGATGAGCGCGTCAGCCCAGCGGGTGAAGGCCTGCCCGGGGCTCGCGACCAACACGGTCACCACGATCCCCTGCACCCCTGACTGGATCACCAGCAGGGGGCCGCCGTCGAGCAGCAGCGCGAACGACATCGAGACCAGCACCACGGCCGTGACCTGCCACGGTCCGGTGCCCGCGAAGTGCACGAACACGTCGGCGGTGAAGACGCCGACGGCCACGCCCACGGCCACCTCGAACACCCGGCGCTGGCGCTGCCCGTACGACATGCCGAGACAGACGACCGCCACGATCGGAGCGAAGAACGGCGAGCGGTGCCCGAAGACGCTCGTGGCGAGCCACCAGGCGACCCCGGCCGCGATCGAGCACTGCGCCAACAGGAAGGCCTTCGACCGCAGTCGCTCGAGGCGGGTCGTCAGCGACAGCCGGCTGCGCGCATACGCTCGGTCGAGCCTCTCGATCACCGGAGAGTCGCTCTTCAGGTAGTCGTCCACGCCCCATCCTCCCAGCCTCACGCGCTACCCAGCCCACCCGACCACCGGAACCGGACCACGACGCAATCCCCCGTCCGCCACTGGTGGAGTCAGAGACCGAGGCTCACGATGGCGTCGAAGATCTGCCGGACCGCCGGAGCGGCCACCTTCGAGCCGGAACCACCCTGGCTCACCACCACCACGACGGCATACTTCGGTGTGGTCGTCGGGCCGTACCCGGCGAACCAGGCCGTGGCCTGCTTGCCGAAGACCTCGCCCGTGCCGGTCTTGCCCGCGACCGGGTAGCGACCCTGCGGGAAACCGACGAAGGCGCTGCCGGCCGAACCGCCCGGCCTCGTGACGTCGGCCAGGGCCGAGCGCAGGTACGCCCCGACGTCGGGGCGTAGTGCCGCCGTGGCCACCTTCTTCGGCGCGATGCCGGTGACCGTGCCGTCGGTCGAGCGGTAGCCGGCGGCGACCTGCGGCTGCCAGAGGGTTCCGCCGTTGGCGACCGCGGAGTACACCTCGGCCATCTGCAGAGGCGTGACTGCGAGGTCACCCTGCCCGATCGAGAAGTTGATGGCGTCACCGGCCCGGTACTCGTAGCCCGACCGGCAGTTCTCGGTCGCGAGGGAGCGCAGGTAGGCCGCCCGCGTCGGGTCGGTCTTCGCCACCTCCGGGTAGCCGGTGGTCGCCCGCTTGCAGGTGACGTCCTTGGTAGCGAGCCAGTTGGCCTCCTTCCAGGCGCGGTCGGGCAGGCGGCCGGCCGACTCCCCCGGCAGGTCGATACCGGTGCGGCGACCGATGCCGAAGCTTCTGGCCATGGCGACGAACGGGTCGTCGACGGTGGGCGCTGCGGCTAGGCCGCCGAGTCGTTGCCAGGCCGCGTAGGCGAACCGGTAGAAGACCGTGTCGCACGAGACGACGATCGTCTGGTGCAGGTCGATCAGGCCGTAGCCGCGGGACTCGTAGTTGTTGAAGACCCGGCCCCCGACAGTGAGGTTAGGCGAGCAGTCGTACCGGCCGTCGAGGCTGGCCCCGTCGTCGACGGCGGCCGGCACCGAGATCACCTTGAAGGTCGAGGCGGGTGGAAAGGTCTCGGAGGTGATGCGCGACCGCAACGGGGCGCCGGATGCCGGGCTGCTCAGCCGCGCGAGCGTGGCGGCGCTGATGCCCCCGGCGAAGACGTTCGGGTCGTAGGTCGGGTAGCTGGCGGCGGCCACGAGCGCGCCGTTGGTCACGTCGACGACGACGGCCGCGCCGGAGTCGGCCCGCTGCTTCGCGGCTCTGGCGCCCGCCACGGCCGAGGCCAGGGCCGCCTCGGTGCGGGCCTGGAGCCGGGCGTCGAGGTGCGTGACGACATCCTGGCCGTTGACGGGTGCGGTCTGGGTCAGGGTGCCGGTGACGATGCCCCGGGGGTCGATCGACACCACGGAGGCTCCGTTCGTGCCCCGCAAGACCGTGTCGTACTGCGCCTCGAGCCCGCTACGCCCGACGACATCGTCGGGGTCGACCCGCCCGTCGCTCCCCGAGACGTCATCAGCACTGGCGCGGGCGACGTGACCGAGCAGATGCGCACCGTTGGCCCGGTCGGGGGCCGGATAGTCACGCACCGGCTCGGCGACCACCCCGACACCGGGATACTTCTCGGGCTGCTCCACCAGGGTCAGGGCCCGTCGCGCGTCGACCCCGGTGGCGATCGGGATCGGCACGTACGGCGAGCCGTTGAAGCAGGCCGGCGCGGTCGGGGCCCCCTTCGTGCCGCACAGCTTGGTCTTGTTCCACAGCTGCTCGAACGGCAGGCCGAGGGCCTGCGCCACGTCGGCGACCAGCTGTGCGCCCTCGTCGTCTGCGTCGAGCAGCACCCCGCGCTCGACCGTGACGGCTGTCGTGAACGTGTTGGTGGCCAGGGGCTTTCCGGTGCGGTCGAGGATCCGCCCGCGCAACGCGTGCTCGGTGACCGTGCGGGTGTTGACCGCCTTCGCGGCCGTGACGGCCGCTGGGCCCTGCACGAGCTGCACCTGCCCGAGCCGGCCCACGAGCAGGGCGAAGAGTGAGGCCATCAGGGCGATGACCACCCAGCCGGCACCACCCCCGCGCCGGCGCGATGGCCGGCGGGTCGGCAGGGAGAGCCCGGAGCGTCGGCCTCCTCGGCTTCGTCGACTTCGGCGGCTTCGTAGACGGGCCATGTCAGCCGAGCCTGCGGCGCACCAGCGCCCGGTCGGCCGAGAGAAGCGCCGGCAGCGCGACCAGGCCGACGACCACCGTCGTCACGAGGACGCCGAGCCGCTCGGTCGGCGCCACGCTGCCCTCCGCGAGCGCAGCCGAGCCCAGTCGTCCGGCCTCGACCACGACGGTGGCGGCCAGCAGGGCAGCAGACGGCCGCAGTGCAGCACGTGACGAGGGGCTCCGGAACGTGCCGGCGACCGCTCCCGCCAGCATGGTCACGAGCGCCGTGAGGCCGAGCGGGCTACCGACCGGCGGAACGAGCTCGACGAGCCAGCCCGCCGTGAGGCCCACGATCGCCCCGTGCTGCGGCCCCCGCAGAACAGCGGTCGAGACCACCCCGATGAGCACCAGGTCGGGCATCCAGTCGCCCGGGACCCCGAGTCGCGGCAGCAGCGTGGCCGTCAGCAGAGCCGCGACGACCAGGTAGGCCGCCCGCGCGAGACCCAGCGTCGTGGGCCTCACGGCTTGGCCTGGGGAGGGGCGGCACGGGTGGGCGCGGGCGACCGCGGCACCGAACGCGCCCGGGCCACGAGCACGCCCACGACGTCGAGCGTGTCGGGGTCGACAGCCGGTCGCACGGTGCCGGCTCTCGTCAGCCGCCCGGGTGACCGGGTCGGGGTGAGGCTCGGGTCGGGATCGACGGCGATGACGGTTCCCACGAGCAGCCCAGCGGCATAGGGGGTGTCGTCGACGCTGCCGAGGGTGCGCACGAGATCACCCACTGCCGGGGTGCCCGGCTGCACGAACGACAGGCTGAGCGTGCCCCGGCGACGGACCACCCGGTCGGATGCCGTGGGCGGCCCGACCGTGGCCAGCTGTCCTGCCGCCCCGACCCGCACCCCGACGACGGCGCCCGCGGAGCCCAGCACCTGCACATCGCAGGTGAAGGGAGCCACCGTGACGACCCGACCGACGAGGCCACCGGCCGCCACGACCGTGGAGTCGACCTTGATGCCGTCACGTGAGCCCGCGTCGAGGGTGACGCTGCGCCCTCCGACAGCGCTCAGCCCGGCGGCGACGACTCGCGCAGCGACCAGCGTGTGGCCGGCGGCCGGGTCGGAGTCGAGCAGCGCCCGCAGCCGGCTCAGCTCGGCCCGGTCTTCGGCCCGAGCCGCCGCAGCGCCACGCAGGCGCAGGTTCTCGGCCTCGAGGCGTGCGACCTCGTCGGCGGGCGCTGCTGACAGCGCACGCTGCACAGGCCCCATGACCATGGCGGCCCCGCCGCGCACGGCGGCGGCCACAGGTGACCCGGCAAGGTCGGCCGCGAGCAGGGCGAGGGTCACAGCGAGAAGCCCCCCGAGGAGCCGCCGGCCCGACTGCTGCTGCATGAGGAACCTACCGGCGCTGGTCGCCGACGAGCACGCGTTCAAGACTGCTGAACTCGTCGACGCATCGACCGGCACCCCGCACCACGGATCGCAGCGGGTCATCGGCCACGTGGACCGGCACCCCCAGCTCGTGCCGCATGCGCTCGTCGAGGCCGCGCAGCAGCGCCCCACCCCCGGTGAGGGTGATGCCGCGGTCGATGATGTCGCCGGAGAGCTCGGGCGGGCAGACGTCGAGCGTGGCCCGCACCATCTCGATGATCTGCAGCACCGGAATCTCGATGGCCCGGCGCACCTCGGCCGAGCCCACCTCGACGGTCTTCGGCAGCCCGGTGGTGAGGTCGCGGCCGCGCAGCCTGGTGGTCAGCTCCTGACGCAGGGGGAAGACCGAGCCGACCGCGACCTTGATGTCTTCGGCGCTGCGTTCGCCGAGGAGCAGGGCGTACTCGCTCTTCACGTGGTTGATCAGGGCTTCGTCGATCTCGTCGCCGGCGATGCGCACCGAGGTGGAGGTCACGATGCCGCCCAGGCTGATCACCGCGACGTCGGTGGTACCCCCGCCGATGTCAACCACCATGTTGGCGGCGGTCTCGTAGACGGGCAGGCCGGCGCCGATGGCAGCCGCCATCGGCTCCTCGATCATGTACACCCGTCGCGCGCCGCAACGGGTAGCGGCATCCTCGAGGGCCCGACGCTCCACGCCCGTCACCTCGCTCGGCACGCACAGCACCATGCGAGGACGGATCAGCCGGGTACGGCGCACCTGGTCGATGAACCAGCGCAGCATCCGCTCGGTCTCGTCGGCGTCGGAGACGACACCGTCGCGCAGGGGTCGGATCGCCCGGATCGTGCCGGGTGCCCGCCCGAGCATCTCCTTGGCTCGAGACCCGGCCGCGATGAGGCGGCCGGTACCGACCTCGACGGCGACCACCGAAGGTTCCTCGAGCACCACGCCTCGACCTCGCACGTGGATGGCGGTGTTCGCCGTGCCGAGGTCGATCGCGAGGTCGCGCCCCAGGGTCGGCCAAGTGGTCATGGCCGGATTGTGTCCTGCCCGGCAGGCCTGCCCGAGCGCATCCGGTGAGTGTCGCCCAAACTGTGACGGATGGTGCGCCTGTGACAGTGCACAGCATCCGGATCGACCAGGATCGGGGAGATGACCTTCGCTACGTCGACCCCTCTACCGGTCAAGTGACGTGGCTCAGGGCTTGGCCAGCCCTGACTGGTAGGCAAGCATCACCAGCTGCGCCCGGTCACGGGCGCCCAGCTTGGCCAACAGGTGGCTGACGTGCGTCTTCACCGTGGAGTGGCTCACGAACAGCTCTTCGGCGATCTCCAGGTTCGACAGTCCACGGGCCACCGCCACGAGCACGTCGACCTCACGCTCGGTCAGGGCCGGCAGCGACAACCGCCTTTGGCGACTGGCGTCCGCGACGACGAACTGCTCGATCAGCCTGCGGGTGACCGTCGGAGCCAACAGTGCCTCCCCTGCAGCTATGACCTTCACGGCGGCCACCAGGTCTGCCGGCTCGGTGTCCTTGAGCAGAAAGCCGCTGGCTCCCGCCCGCAGTGCGCCGTAGACGTACTCCTCGTCCTCGAAGGTGGTCAACACCAGCACCCGGACGTCGCCGGTCTGCTGGCTCGACACGAGATGCCGGGTCGCCTCGATGCCGTCCATTCGCGGCATCTGCACGTCCATGAGCGCGACGTCGGGCTTCAGCTGCCGGGCCAGCGCCAACGCCTCCACGCCGTCCGCAGCCTGGCCCACCACCTCGATCCCCGGATCGGCGCCCAGGATGAGCGCGAACCCACCGCGGACCAACGCCTGGTCGTCAACCACCAGTAACCGGATCACGTCATACCGCCGGTCTCGTTCGCAGCCAACGGGATCCGCGCCGTCACGAGGTAACCGCCGTCGTTCGACGGACCCGCCTGAAGGTCACCCCCGTAAACCGACACCCGCTCGCGCATCCCACTCAGGCCGAGACCGCTGGCGGCGGCCCAGTCCGCCGGGACCACCGAGCCGTCCGGTCCGAGCCGCCGCGTCTGCAAGGAGGCGCCGACGCCGTCGTCACGAACCCTGATGGACAGCCAGTCGGTGTCAGCCGCGACGGTGACCTCGACCGAAGATGCCGACGCATGCTTCAGGCAGTTCGTCAGGGCTTCCTGAACGACCCGGTAGGCAGCCAGCTCCACCCCCGGATGAGAACCCGTGCTGAGTGCGCTCGATGCCCCGATGGCCAGGTGCAACCGGATCGGGAGGCCGGCCGCCTCAACTCGGGCCACCAACGCCGGGAGGTCGTCCAGCCCGGGCGAGGGCTCTATCCGCGCGGGGGTCTCCTCATCCTCCCGCAGCCGCCCGAGAACCCTGCGGATGTCGGCCAGCGACGACCTACCGGTGCTGGCGATCTGTTGTAGGGCTACCCGAGCGGCGGCAGGGTCGTGGTCGAGCATCTGCTCTGCGGCACCGGACTGCACCACCATCACACTGACAGCGTGGCCGAGCACGTCGTGCAGCTCACGGGTGATTCGCAGTCGTTCCTCGGCGGTGGCGCGGGAGGCCCGCTCACGCTCCATCTCGGCTTGGCGCCGCGCGGCCTCGACCTCGTACCGGGCCTCGGTCGCGCGGACGGCGTGCAGCTCGCGGCGTTCGCGAACCCCCCAGCCGATAACCCAGCCGCCGACGAGCAGCGCCACCTGCACCAAGGCACCTTCGAGGCTCAGATCAATCGGCCCGAGCGCTGCCGCCGAGACGATCCCCACCGCGAGCACCGCAACGGAGGCCTTGGCCGCGCGCCTCGAGCCCCAGGCGGTACAGGTGTAGAAGGCGACGACCACTCCAAGCGAGGTCGCGCCGACCGAGTAGCGAAAAGTGATCAGCAGCAGTAGCCCCAGGAGACAGGCCAGCAGCACGGCCAGCGGCCACACCCGGCGCAGGGCAAGAGGGGCGACGGCTGCGACCGTCAACAACACGCCCAGAGCATCGGGGCTGCGGTTCGCCGGGATGGCATCGAGACCGGTGACCTGGAACGCGACGGCGACGGCGACGACGGCCGTGGCCAGCACCACATCGCCGGCGGTGGGCCGTGAGAACAGTCGCGGGCGTTCGTCTGGATCGGCTGCTGCGGTGCTCACGGTTTCTCCCGGCTGTCGGTCACCGATCACTGTAGGCCGGGCGCAGGCTCAGCAGCCTCCGTCTGCAGAATGAGATCGCACGATACCGACCTCGTTCTGCCGGCCATCGGCTGTGGCCGGTGGGCTGACGCCATCAGACCCGGAAACGAAGATCGTGATGGTCATGAGAAAACTTGCGAGACGCCATCCCCTCACCCTCTTCTTCGTGCTGGCCGCCGCCCTCTCCTGGTGGCCGTGGCCCTTCTATGCAGCCGGCCTGTCGTCGGTGCCCATCGCGGGCTTCGGCCCGTTCCTGGCGGCCGCCACCGTGCTCGGCCTGACTCGTGGCCGCGCCGGGATCGGGAGTCTGCTGGGCAGCATGGTCCGTTGGCGGGTTCCCCTCCGTGCCTACCTGCTGGCTCTGGGAACACCATTGCTGCTCAGCGGCGCCGCCGTCGCGCTGAACCTGTGGCTCGGGGCCTCGCGGCCGTCGGCAGCTCTCCTGGGCGCCTGGGTCGAGATCCCCATGACCATGATGGTCATCCTGCTCGTGCCCGGGCTCGGCGGTGCGTGGGAGGAGCCCGGCTTCCGAGGCTTCGCCCTCGGTCGCCTTGAGCGGCGATGGGGCCGGATGACTGCCCCGCTGGTGCTGGGCGTGCTCTGGGTGATCTGGCACCTCCCGCTGTTTGTGGCCGGTCAGATTCTGCCGACCGACGTGCTCACGGTGATCGCCGCCAGCATCGTCATCGCGGCCGTGTTTCATGTCGGTGGCGAGAGCGTGCTGATCGCGATGCTGCTGCACGCCACTAACAACGCCGTCGGCGGCGGCTTCGCCAGCCAGCTGTTCGCGGGTGCCGACCTGGAGCGGCTCGGCTGGCTGACCGCAGCCGCGTGGTGTGCAGCCGCAGGAGTCGTGCTCGCCGTGCAGGCCGGCAACACGTTGCGTCGTCGTCGTGAAGAGACACGATCAGGTCGACCGGATGCTGCAGAAGTCGCCGAGCACATCGGTATTGCGGTGGGTCAGGCATCCAGCCAGGAGCCGACCGGCAGCGTGACTTCAGTCAGGAGCTCCAGCACGGCCACTGCGGAGCGGCATTGGTAGGTGTCGCGTCGGTGTGCCCTGACCGAGCTGGCCTGTGGTGCAGAGCCGGAGGATCACCGTGGCTGCCGCGGGCCCTGGGCCATGCTCCGGCGCCCGATGACCAGTCCGACTGCCACCACTGCCAAACCGGCGACAATGAGGAAGAGGTAGCTGCCCCCCTGAAAGATTCGGACCAGGGCCACGATCTCAATCACCGCTCCCGCCAGTACCAAGAGCAGAGACACGAGGCCGAGGTCGTTGATACGACGCAGGCGCCCCAGAAGATTTTCCTTCACCATGTTCGTACGCTAGCCCGGAAGCCACCATGAGACCCCCGTCGGCCTGTCGTCCCTCCTTAGCTCGGCGCGCGCGTCGTGTCGCTGGGGGGGTGGTCGGGTCGAGGTCGAAGGTGCGGCCGTAGTCAAGATGCGCCGCGATCCACTGGGTCCCCCCTCCCCCAAAGATATGTACTCGGGGCTTTCGGCCACGAGTTCACCTCATGCTGCAACCGGTGCGAGATACAGGGCACACGCGTGGCGGCGATGCTCCCCACGACCAGGTCGGCTGCCGGGTAAGCGAACGTGGCACCGTCGAGGCCCTGCTGGATGCCGTCCCCCGCGTTGTCGAACCGCACCGGGTGAAGGTCAACCCATCTGCCGGGGCCACCGGCCATCTCCAGGCGCACGGGGAGCCAGTCGGTCTGGGCGGTGAAACCCATCTCCTCGAGCTTCGTGCGAGCGGTCTCAAACGTATCGGCGTCGATCGCCAGGTCAAGGTCGCGGTGCTCGCGGGTCGCTTCACCGTGGAGCGCGTCGACTCCCTAACCCCCGGTGAGCCGGTAGCGGACACCCGCATGCTCGAGGGCATCGAGGACGAGGACCACCTCATTGGTTCGCATGAGGCGTGAGCATGCCAGGTCTGCGGTGGCGTCCGCCCTCGAAATGGCGGCCTGCGCGACGGAATCTGGGGAGGGATGTAAGGGATGGTTGGCGACCGGACTCTCTTGTCAAACAGGAGATCCCGTGGAGTTCTGCGTCCGGGCTCGAGTGGTCGTCGGGGCACCCGGGCGTCACCTCGGCGCCCAGTCGGGGTGCGCGTAGACCAATCTGGGCTTTCGCCGAGGCCGCAGCTCCTCGATCAGAAGCACCGGTCCGCGCAGCAACCGCCACGGAAACACCCCGGTTCGGTCAGAGCGCTCGAAGATGCACGTTGGTACCCCGTCCTCTACGTAGACGAACCCCTGCAACACACTGCCGTCGATAGAGGACGGCGGTCCGACGACGATTCGCAGACGCACCTCGCCACCAAGGAACGGCGTCAGGGCGTCTCGAGCCTCGGGTTGCCAGTCTTCGGGCCAAGCTATGTGCTCCACGCGCACAGTGTGCCCGGCGGAGAGGGTGGATCTCTGCACATCGGCAGGACTTGTCACTGACAGGTCCTCGGTGAGCCGCCCTTCCGAGGCTGTCGGCCACGCGTCGGCAGGGCCGCATCTGACGCTTGACCTGACCAGCCCCCGGAGCACTTGCTTACCGGGCCGGTTGTCGAAGTAGGCAATGTCGGGTTGCCCGAAGCGGGCCCCGGCTGCCGGCTTCGATGGGACTTGCACCAACTGCACAGTGCACTCAACCACCGGCGGCGCGAGCGGGAGCTCACCTGGGTAGTGACGAACCTGCGCACCGCCCGGATGACGGACACGGACCTCGTCATGCGCGTCACACAACGGCTCCAGCGGCCGGCGGCCGACCTCATGCATCCCGCGAGACGGTGAACAGTGACTGCGACCATCGGCTGGGCACGCCGCGAGTGACCTCGACCTTGAAGTCCCAGCCCGCGCACACCAGGCCCTGCTCTGCGCTGAGGGTGATGAGGTCAGGCCGACATGGGCGCGTCTCGAACGGCGTCGCTCGCCCGAATGAGGCATGCCGAGATTCCTCTGAGGAGATCTCCCCAGGTTGTGCACCCAGGGAGATCTCCTTCGTCGACGATGAAACGAGTCGGCGGTCAGTGCCGGTCAATGCCGGTCAGTGCCGGTCAGTGCCGGTCAGTGCCGGTCAAGTGCGCTTCACGGTGATGGTGGTTCCGTTGCTGTCACCATCGGGGTCGCTGTTGGCGATCGACGCGTACGTTGACGAGGCCTTGGCGACGTTGGTCACCCTGAGCACCGTCGACAGGGTGGACCGGCCGAGGGAGAAGCCGCCCAGCGTGCAGGTGCCGTTCGTCGCCGTGACGCAGGTCAAGGTGCCCTTGTGGCTGGTGAAGGTGGCGCTGACGGTTGCCCCTGAGACGGCTCTCCCGGTTGCGTCCAGCACCGTGGCGGTCACCCTCGGTTGCCACTTTCTCAACGACGAAGCGGCGGTGGCATTGTCCAGGTCTCCGATGTGGTGGGTCGCCGGTGGCGGGGTGGACGTGGGCGTCGGAGTGAAGATGGCGGCCTGGTTCTGGAGCACGACGTAAGACGAGTCGTAGTTCCTGTCGCTGTACCCGCCCGCGGCCAGGACCGTTCCGTTGGCCAGGGGGGTCAACGTGGCGTGGTCAGAGTTCCGACCGGGCACATCGGCCCAGGTGCGGGCCGTCGGACTGTAGACGTGGTCGACGTCAGCGGTGCTGCTGCCGCCGGTGGCCAGGATCGAACCGTTCGGGAGTGAAACGAGCACGTCACCGCTGTACAGGGTGCCGGCGTCAATGGTCCAGCTGCCTGTGGTCGGGTCGACCTCCATGACCGTACCGGCACTTTGGGGGAACCAGAGGTAGTTCAAGACGCCGCCGCCGAGCATGACGTTGCCGTTGGGCAGGGCCGCGACGGTCACGTTGCGGTCGCCGGGATTCACCGGTGGCACGGGCAGGGTCGTCCAGGTGTCGGTGGCCCAGTGGTAAACCGATGGCCCCGTCATCGGCGCGCCTGGCATGCAGCAGGAGTACTCCATGGCCCGAAGGGTCACGACGTCACCGCTGGCCAGCATGGTCGTGTCGTTGTTCGACGGTCTGGTCATGGCAGGCGCCGCGCCCAGGGCCCGCCAGGTGCGGTTGGCCGGGTTGTACTCGGCAGCTATGTCGCCCAGCACGAAGATGTGACCGTTGGGCAGCGTCGCGGCGAAGGTGGTGCTGTAGGTGGGCTCCGGCATAGGCGGGCCGACGGTCCAGACGTTGGTGGCCGGGTTGTACAGCTCGGTGGCAGTGCCCGCGCCCCCCGCGACGAGGACCGTGCCATCGGGCAGGGTCACGGCGGCGGCGTCGGCCACGGCAACGGGCAGGTCGGCAGCGGCCTGCCAGGTCCCGGTGCCGGGGTCGTACACCTCGCTGCTGGACAGCACGGCTTTGCTGGATACCCCGCCGGCGACCAGCACCCGCCCGTCGGCGAGGCGGGTGGCCGTGTGGCGCGCGCGAGCAGTGCTCAGAGGAGCGGTCGCGGCCCAACCGCTGATCGTCGCGGTGGGCGCTGCAACACTCGCTCCTGCGGGCGAGGCGACCACGAAGGCCGTCGCAACCATGGCGCCGGTGGCGACGAGCACGCCGGCAAAGCGGGTGAGGACGCGATCGCGGCGGCGTCGGTGCCCGGTCACCGGGCTTCCTCGTTCGATGGTGGATTGACTGGACATGGTGCGCCCTTCGGTCTGGTCAGTGGCGAACCGGTCCGTGACGGCCCCGTCGTCTCTAACGTCAATAGATGTGTCTCTTAGATTGACGTTCTACCAGGGTTCTGTCAATACACCTTGTTTATAGAGATTCGGTCGTCGACCATCGGCCCCAGGGCGTGCCCGTCACCGAGCAGGCAGAGCGCAGCGATCAGGAGCCGAGGTGGGGGAACCAGATCGCGATCTCGCGGGCCGCCGACTTGGGCGAGTCAGACCCGTGCACGATGTTCTCCTGGACCTTCAGGCCCCAGTCGCGGCCAAGGTCGCCCCGGATGCTGCCGGGCGCCGCCTCGGTGGGGTTGGTAGCCCCCGCCAGGCTGCGGAAGCCCTTGATGGAGTCGTGGCCCTCGATCACCACGGCGGTGACCGGGCCCGAGCTCATGAACTCGACGAGCGGCTCGTAGAACGGCTTACCCTCGTGTTCGGCGTAGTGCGCGGCGAGGGCCTCACGCGTCGGGGTGAGCACGTCGAGGGCGACGAGCGTGTAGCCCTTGGCCTCGATGCGGCTCAGCACCTCACCGGTGAGACCACGGCGGAAGCCGTCGGGCTTGACGAGGACGAGGGAGCGTTCGGTGGTCACCCGGTCACCCTATCGGCCGTCCGGAGCCGTCTGGCTCGGCGGCCCGGCTAGGCTCGTCCCCTCCGGCCGCCGCTGCTGCCCGTCGGGCGTCGAGTCGGTCGACCTTGTCGCCCTGCACCAGGCAGCCCACCCAGAGGGCCAGAAAGATCAGCCACACGAAGAACATCATGGGCACGACGAGAGCGCTGAGCAGGGTCAGCCCCTGGATCACCCACCCGAACGTGACCCCCCAGGGCCGGCGCATCGAGCCCGCCGCCAGCACACAGAGCACCGCCAGACCGCAGCCAACCACCAGGTAGGTGGTGCCGCGTCCCTCACCACCGCCGGATGCCGTCACCGCCCTCGCCACCAGGGCTCCGAGGAACAGGCAGACCGACTGGCCGGCCAGCACCGTGGCCAGCATCCGATAGGTGAACTTGCCCGTGATGCCGTGGAAGACCAGGCCCCGCATACGATCCCCCGCTCAGTAGTTCTGGGTCGTGTCCCAGGACCGGATGATGGCCTGCGCCTCGCTCGAGCTGGCCCCGGTCGCCTCGGCGTACAGCCGCATCGCGTCATCGCGGCGGTCACCTGCAACCAGCTCGCTGATGCGCATTCTGGCCTCACCGGTGAGGCGCCCCTCGGTCCACGACGAGGCCGCGTCGCGCACTCCCGGGCCGACACCCGGCACGAACCAGGTGTCGATGGTCTTCTTCGCGTCGGCCAGGGGCACCCCCGTGGCGTCGCGATAGAGCTTGATGGCGTTGATCTTGTGCCCCGCCGAGATCTCACGGCTCACCTCGGCGCGCACGGCCTCCGTCAGGCCGCTGCGTGTGCGCTCGCTGTCGCGGCGGCCGACGATGCGCCCGTAGAGCACCACGCCGGCGGCGACGAGGGCGAGAATCAGAACGAGCTTGACGATGGGAGGCACGCTCTCAGCCTACGGCTACACCTCGGTGCGGCCGAGCAGCATCCGCACCTCACCGGCCGTGATGACCGAGCCCGTCGCCACGACCCCTCCCCCCATGCCGTTCTCCTCGGCCAGGGTGACAGCCTGTTCGAGGGCGTCGGGCAGGTCGCGCACGACCGTGACGCGTGACTCGCCGAACAGCTCGACGGCCAGCTCGCCCAGGCGATCAGGAGCCATGGCCCGTGGCGAGCTGCTGCGTGTGACGACGATGTGGTCGAAGGCAGGCTCGAGCACCTCGAGGATGCCGGCGGCATCCTTGTCGGCGACGATCCCCACCAGCCCGACGGTCGTGGTGAAGGCGAACGACTCCTCCAGAGCCGCCACGAGAGAGTGGGCGCCGTGCGGGTTGTGGGCGGCGTCGACGAGCACGGTGGGGCTGCGGCGAACGATCTCCAGGCGTCCCGGCGAGCTCATGGCCTCACACGCCGTGCGCAGCACGTCGATCTCGAGCGCTTGGGCCCCGCCACCGAGGAAGGCCTCGGCCGCGGCCACGGCAGTCGCCAGGTTGTGGGCCTGGTGAGCCCCGAACAGAGGCAGGAACAGATCGGGGTACTCGGCGGCCAGGCCGCGCAGCGACACCAGCTGACCGCCGATACCGGGCTCGCGCGCGAGCACGCCGAAGTCCTGCTCCTCGAACACGATTCGGGCCCCGACCTCGTCGGCCCGCTCGCGCAGCACGCCGACGACGTCCTGCGCCTGCTCGGCCGAGACGGTGATGGAGTCGGCTTTGATGATGCCGCTCTTCTCGCGCGCGATGTCGACGACGTCGTCACCCAGCAGGTGCGTGTGGTCGAGGTCGACCGGCGTGATGACGGCGACCTGGCCGTCAGCCACGTTCGTCGCATCCCACGAGCCGCCGAGCCCGACCTCGATGACGGCGACATCGACCGGGGCGTCCGCGAAGGCGGCGAAGGCCACCGCGACGAGCACCTCGAAGAAGTTCATCCGGCGACCGCCGGTCGCGAGTGAGCGCGCGTCGACGATCTCGACCAGGGGCGCGATGTCGTCATAGGCGGCGATGAACTTCTCACGCGGGATCGGCTTGCCCATCAACGTGATCCGCTCGCGGATGTCGTGCAGGTGCGGCGACGTGAACCGACCGGTCGAGAGGCCGGCCTCACGCAGGATGCTGTCGATCATCCGGCTCGTCGAGGTCTTGCCGTTGGTACCCGTCAGGTGGATGACGGGGTAGGACTTCTGCGGATCACCGGCGAGCTCCATGACGGCTTCGATGCGCTCGAGAGACGGGCCCACATCGTTCTCGGGGGCGCGAGCGATGATCGCCTCCTCGATCTGACGCATGCGCTTCATCTGCTCGAGGTTCGCGGCCGCCGCGCGGGCCGCCTCGTCGGGACGCCCGTTCATGTGGCGTCCGCTCCGTTACCGAGATCCTTGGACATCCAGACGCTGTCGGGCATGCCGGAACCGCCTTTCTCAACCTGGGTCGTCACGAAGCCGTGCTTGACGTAGAACCGGGCCGCCTGCTCGTTGCCGGCGATGTGCGACAGCACGAGGGTGCGGTGGCCTGCCGCAACGGCCCGCTGCTCGACCTCTCGCAGCAGGGCCGAACCGATGCCCTTGCCGTGTTGGCCCGGCAGCACGTACAGCTTCCAGAGCACCACGTGATCGTCCTGCACCCCGTGGGTGGCGACTCCGATCACCTCGTCGCCGAGCACCGCCACGAGCGTGCGACCGGCGCGGATCGAGGCCGTCACGGCGTCTCGGGTCCACCACTTGGCCAGACCCATCGCGACGTACTCGGGCCCGGCGATCGGTTCGTAGGTGGCCAGCCAGGTGCGGTGCCCGACCGAGATCGCCCCCGAGAGGTCGTCGCCGCGCGCCGTGCGGATCTGCACGGATGCCGGGCTCTTCGCGCTGTCGGTCGTGCTCACGCCTTCACCACCAGGATCGTGGCAGCGTGGTTGTCGCCGACGACGACCGGTGTGCCGGCACCGGCGGGAAGCGGGCGCTCCGGCCCCCCCGACGCGAAGGCCGCCGCCAGAGTCTCCTCGACGATGAGGTCTCGGTGGGTCACCGTGGCCTCGAACACCTCAGGCTCGCCCGAGATGGTCAGGCGGATGCGGTCGCTGACGTGCAGGCCGGCATCGCGGCGGGCCTGCTGCACGGCCCGCACCAGGTCGCGCGCGACGCCCTCGGTGGCCAGCGCCGGCGTGACCACGGTGTCGAGTGCGACGAACCCACCACCGGGCAGCATGGCCGTCGCCCGCTCGGACGGTTCGGCGTTCGCGGCAGTACCCGCAACACCGTTGGCGACCACGGTCTCGAGCGAGTACTCCCCCGCGACCAGCTCGAGCCCTCCCGCAGTGACGACACCGTCGGCGACCGACCAGTCGCCCGACTTGCTGCCCTTGATGGCGAGCTGCACGTTGCGGCCCAACCGCGGGCCGGCAGCACGGGCGTTGACGGTCAGACGCTGGCTCACCCCGAAGTCGGCCTCACTGGCGGCGGCGAGGTCGACCAGCTCGAGCGCCTTGACGTTCACCTCGTCACAGACGAGGCCGCGGAACGGCTCAAGGGCCGAGGGGTCGTGGGTCACGACGGTCAGGCGCGCGAGGGGCAGCCGGGCGCGGAGCGACCGTGCCTTGCGCAGGCTCGAGGCCACCGAGCACACCTCTCGCGCATGGTCCATGGCGGAGACCAGCGCCGCGTCGGCCGGGAGGTCACCAGCCTGCGGGTAGTCGGTGAGGTGCACCGATCGGCCACCGGTGAGCCCGCGCCAGATCTCCTCGGTGACGAGCGGCAGCAGGGGCGCCACGGTGCGGGTCACCGTCTCGAGCGCGGTGTACAGGGTGTCGAAGGCTGCGTACGACTCGGCGGTCTCACCGCCCCAGAACCGGTCACGCGAGCGCCGGATGTACCAGTTGGTCAGCACGTCGAGAAAGCCTCGCATCGTGTCGCACGCCGCGGCGATCTCGTAGGCGTCGAGATGCTGCTGCATGTCGCTGACAAAGTCGTGCAGCTTGGCCAGCAGATAGCGGTCGAGCACGTCGGTCGACGCGGTCGACCACTTGGCCTCGTAGCCGTCACCACCGTTCGCCGTGTTGGCGTAGAGCGCGAAGAACGACCAGGCGTTCCAGAGTGGGATCATGACCTGGCGTACACCGTCACGGATGCCCTGCTCGGTGACCACGAGGTTGCCCCCGCGCAGGATCGGGCTGCTCATCAGGAACCACCGCATGGCGTCGGCGCCGTCGCGGTCGAAGACCTCGCGCACGTCGGGGTAGTTGCGCAGCGACTTGCTCATCTTCTGCCCGTCGGAGCCGAGCACGATGCCGTGGCTGACGCAGGTCTTGAACGCCGGCCGGTCGAACAGGGCCGTGGCGAGCACGTGCATCAGATAGAACCAGCCGCGGGTCTGCCCGATGTACTCGACGATGAAGTCGCCCGGGTAATGGTGCTCGAACCACTCCGTGTTCTCGAACGGATAGTGCACCTGGGCGTAGGGCATCGAGCCGGAGTCGAACCATACGTCGAAGACGTCCTCGATGCGGCGCATGGTCGACTGCCCCTGCTCGGGCGTGCGCGGGTCGTCAGGGTTGGGCCGGGTCAGCTCGTCGATGTACGGCCGGTGCAGGTCGGTCACCGGGCGCCCGAAGTCGGCCTCCAGCTCGGCGAAGGAGCCGTAGACGTCGACGCGCGGATACCGCGGGTCATCAGACTTCCACACCGGGATCGGGCTGCCCCAGAAGCGGTTTCGCGAGATCGACCAGTCACGGGCGTTGGCCAGCCACTTGCCGAACTGACCGTCACGGATGTGCGACGGGGTCCACTCGATCTGCTGGTTGAGCTCGAGCATGCGGTCCTTGAACTTCGTCACCTCGACGAACCAGCTCGAGACGGCCATGTAGATGAGCGGCTCGCGGCAGCGCCAGCAGTGCGGGTAGCTGTGGTCGTACGTCTCACGGCGCAGCAGCACCGTGCCGGGCGTGACCGAACCCGTGTCGCCCTCGCTTCGGGTCGCGGCCTTGAGGTGGTCGATGATGTGCAGGTTCGCGTCGAAGACCTGCATGCCCTCGTAGTCGCTGACCGGGAAGGTGAACCGGCCGTCAGGGCCGACGGGCATCACGGGAACGATGCCTGCGGCATCCGTGACGATCTTGTCCTCCTCACCGAAAGCGCCGGCGGTGTGCACGAGCCCGGTGCCGTCCTCGGTGGTGACGAAGTCGGCGGCGAACACGCGGTGCGCGCGTTCGTGGCCAAGGTAGTAGCTCATCGGCGGCGTGAAGGAGCGACCCAACAGGTCGGCGCCCGTGAGCCGCTCGACCACCCGGTCGTCGAGGGTGGCCAGGTCGACGTCGGGGCCGAAGAGGTCCTTGGCGTAGGCGGCGAGGCGCGCGGCACCGATGACGTAGCGCTCCGTGGTGCCGGTCGGAAAGTCAGCCTCCACGACGACGTAGTCGATGTCGGGGCCGACCATGATGCCGAGGTTGGCCGGCAGGGTCCACGGGGTCGTGGTCCAGACCAGGGCCAGCTCGCCCGTCTCGAGGCGCAGCCCGATGGTGACCGCTGGGTCCTGCCGCATCTTGTAGACGTCGTCGTCCATGCGCAGCTCGTGGTTGCTCAGCGGCGTCTGGTCGTTCCAGCAGTAGGGCAGCACCCGGAAGCCCTCGTAGACCAGACCCTTGTCGTGCAGGGTCTTGAAGGCCCAGATGACCGACTCCATGTAGCCGGGGTCGAGAGTCTTGTAGTCGTGGTCGAAGTCGACCCAGCGCGCCTGCCGCGTGACGTACTCCTGCCACTCCCCGGTGTACTTCAGCACCGAGCTGCGGCACGCCTCGTTGAACCGGTCGATCCCGAGATCGAGGATGTCCTGCTTGGTCTTCAGGCCGAGCTGGCGCTGCGCCTCGAGCTCGGCCGGCAGCCCGTGGGTGTCCCACCCGAACCGGCGCTCGACGCGCTTGCCGCGCATCGTCTGGTAGCGCGGCACGATGTCCTTGACGTAGCCGGTGAGCAGGTGGCCGTAGTGCGGCAGCCCGTTCGCGAAGGGCGGGCCGTCGTAGAAGACGAACTCGTTGTCGCCGTCGGTGCCCGCATCGCGGTTCTCGACCGACGCGACGAACGTGCCGTCGGCGTCCCAGTACCTCAGCACCCGTTCCTCGATCTCGGGGAACCGCGGGTTCGAGGGGACAGTGGTGGCACGGCCGGTCACTGCGTCGGCAGACGGCTCGTCGGTGGTGGTGACCTTGGGGTAGGTCATGCTCGGCTCTCCTGGCGTTCGTGTGGTCATGCTCCAACACGAGGACGACGTCTCCGCCGCGGTGCCACCCCGCTTGCCGGATGCCGTGTGCTCACTCCCGTGAGCGGCATCCGACCGCTCTTGCCGAAGGCTGTGACGAAGCCCATCCGTCCGGTTCTAGTGAGGCTCGCTGACGCGGTCCTGTTCTTCCGGAGGCTCGCCGCTGATGACGGCTCGAACGCCTGTGCCCAGAAGTCTAGCCTGAGAGGGTGAGCACCCCCACCTCGAAACTGCCCGACCGACTTCTCGGCAAGGTGGTGGCCGACCCCGACGTGGCCGCGTCCCATGCCGTCGACGCCTCGTCAACGGCGTCGGAGCCGTCGCTGCCGGGCGACTTCACCGTGGTGCGGGCGCGCGACCTCGGTGATGTGGTCGCCGTGCTCGAGCACGCCCAGGCCACGCGCACCCCGGTCGTGCCGCAGGGGGCACGTACGTCTCGGGTCGGCGGCGCCATGGCGACCGAGGGAGCCATCGTGCTCAACGTGGAGGCCTTGGCGGGCGAGCCGCAGATCGACGCCGTCGAGGGGTACGCCGTGGTGGGGCCCGGCGTCGTCAACGCCGACCTCAAGCGGGCGGCCGAGGCGAACGGGCTCTTCTACGGCCCCGACCCGGCCTCGTGGGAGACCTGCACCATCGGGGGCAACGTGGCGACCAACGCGGGCGGTCTGTGCTGCGTGAAGTACGGCGTCACGGCTGACTGGGTCAAGGCGCTGCAGGTGGTGCTCCCCGGCGGAGAGGTGATGACCACCGGCCATCGCACCGCCAAGGGGGTCACCGGCTACGACCTGACGGGGCTGTTCGTCGGCTCGGAGGGAACTCTCGGCGTCGTCACCGAGGTCGTCGTACGCCTGCAGCCGGCACCCGACCCGGCCCTGACGGCGCTGGCGGTGTTCACCTCGCTCGACGATGCGGTGGCCGGCATTCTGGCCCTGCGACGCGACCGGCACCGGCCGTGCCTGCTCGAGATCATGGACCGCTCCAGCATCCGCGCCGTGCAGGCCTTCGGCGACTACGGCTTCCCTGACGACGCCGAAGCCGTGCTGCTCGTGCAGGCCGACCGCCCCGACCACGTCGCCGACGACGTGACCCGCTACGCCGAGCTGCTCACTGCCGCAGGCGCTTCCGAGGTGGCGGTGGCGGACGACCCCGGCGAGTCGGAGGTGCTGCTCGAAGGGCGCCGGGTCATGAGCACGGCGTTCGAGGCCCTGGGCGCCCGCATCGCAGAGGACATCTGCGTGCCCGTCGGGCGGCTCGCTGAGTTCATGCGCGGCGCCCTCGAGGTCGCCGACCGGCGCCGGGTCACCATCCCGGTGAGCGGTCATGCCGGCGACGGTAACCTCCACCCTTCGATCGTCTACGACCGTGACGACCCCGACAGCCAGGCTCGGGCGTGGCAGGCCTTCGACGACCTCGTGCGGCTCGGGCTCGACCTCGACGGCACCATCAGCGGCGAGCACGGGATCGGCTCCCTCAAGGCGCCCTGGCTGGGCCTCGAGCTGGGCACGGCCGAGCTCGACCGGCAGCGACGACTCAAGGGCGTCTTCGACCCGCTGGGGATCATGAACCCGGGCGTCGTGTTTCCCGGGTCTTCGGCCTGAGCTCAGGGGGTGGGTTCCGCCTCCAGCACCACGGCATACGAGCCGACCCCGAGCAGCCGGTCGGCCGGAACCGGCTCACCGTCGACGAGCACCGACTGGATGGCCCCGGTGTCGCCGTCGAAGGCGACGTCGGTGACGGTGCCGATGTGGTCGCCGAACGAGGAGATGGCCTGCTTCTTCAGCATCGTGTTCGACTTGCCCGAGAGGGCCGCGATCGGCTCGTCGGCCGGGCCGATCGCCGCCTCGTCGGCCACGGTGACGGCATCCGGCCCGAAGCCGGAGATGCGCGTCCAGGGCAGGGTGTCGCCCTGCTTGCTCTTGCGAACCATCAGGGCAACGACGTGCCGGGTGGCCGGGTCGACGACAAAGCCCTTGACCCGGGCCACCGTCTCGGCCGTGCCGGTGCTCACGACCTTGTGCTTACGGGACTTGGAGAAGAGCATCAGCTTCCCCCTCCTTCGAGCTGCTTGCGAAACTCCGCCACCGCGGCGCCGAAGCCCGCGAGGTCCTTGCGCACGAAGTTGCGGGCCGAAGCCGGCACGATGAGGTGCTCTCCGGATGCGGCCACCGTGTCGGGCAGCGGGATGAGCACCTTCGTGCCGGCGTTCTCCAGAGCCTCCGACGACTCGATCTCGTAGCCGACGACGTCGCACTGGTCATGACCACCGGCCACCTCGACGATGGCGTCGACCACCCGGCCCAGGTCGGTGCCGGTGTCGGTCAGCACCTGCGACCCGAGGATGTTGCCACCCTTGCCGATCGACCGGGCCGAACCGGCCTCCAGCGCGGCGGGGTCGGTCAGGGCGTGCTCGTCGCGAATCATCACGGCGTCACTGCCGAGCGCGGCCACCTTCGACCACGGCAGCACCGTCGAGAGAGGACCCGAGAAGAGCCCACGACCGGCGAGGGTGAAACCGCGAACGGAGCCGCCGTCGGCGGCGTACACGATGTCCTTGATCTGGGCGATGTCGTCACCGGCCAGGGTCACGACAGGCCGCTGGGTGATCTCGCTGGTGCGCATGAGGCGGCTCATGCGCCACCCCCTCCAGACCCGCCGGTCGAACCACCCGAACCACCCGAACCGTGGGGGCCGCTCGGCCCCTTGCCGCTGCGGTCGATGATGACACCACCCCGTCGGCGACGGCTCTGCACGAGCAGCACCGCCAACGCGAGCACTGCCGCCACCACGACGACCACGATCAGCCAGCCCCACCACTCCATGGCACACCGTTCTCTCAGCAGAGGTTTCGGGCGCGACGTGACCCGCCATGCTCCGCCTCTCACCCTAGGCCAGCACACCGCGGTGCGGCGATCGGCACCACCGGCAACGTTTGACAGGATGAGGTCATGACCGACGTGGAGACGACCGGAGCCTGGCTCAGCCGTGAAGAGCTCGACAATGCGCGAGATCGGCTGCCGATCCTCTACGTCAGCGCGATCCCGGTGCGCGTCGACGACCGAGGAAGCGTGACCCACATCGGGCTGCTGATGCGGGCCGACACCGACGGCGGCATCGGCCAGGAGGTCGTGGGCGGGCGAGTGCTCTACCACGAGAAGATCCGCGACGCGCTCATGCGGCATCTCGAGAACGACCTCGGGCCGATGGCCCTGCCACGAATTCCCCTGTCTCCACAGCCGTTCACGGTGGCCGAGTTCTTCCCCACCCCGGGGGTCACCCCGTTCCACGACCCTCGGCAGCACGCAGTGTCGCTGGCGTTCGTCGTCGCGGTGACCGGCGACTGCCGGCCCCAACAGGATGCCCTCGACCTCTCGTGGGTGACGCCAGAAGAGGCCGCCTCGATCGCGATCCGCGGTGAGATGTCGGGGTCGCACGGCGTGCTGGTACGCCAGGCCCTGGCCCATGTGGGCTACCCGATCTGATCCCCCCGCCAACCCACCAGTCGAGTGGCCACTTTCGTACCGTACGAAAGTGGCCACTCGACCTGGGGTGCGGTAGGTCGACGTACGAAAGTGGCCACTCGACCTGACTTGGTCGAGTGGCCACTTTCGTACGGACTCAGTGCTGTTCGGCGAGGGCCTGCCGGCCGGAGCCCATCACGGTGAGGGGCAGCAGGGTCTTGCCGGTGGGGCCGACCTCGATCTCGGTGCCCATCTGGGGGCAGACTCCGCAGTCGAAGCACGGGGTCCAGCGGCAGTCGTCGACCTCGGTCTCGTCGAGCGCGTCCTGCCAGTCCTCCCAGAGCCAGTCCTTGTCGAGACCGGAGTCGAGGTGGTCCCAGGGCAGCACCTCGTGCTGGTCTCGCTCCCGCGTGGTGTACCAGGCCAGGTCGACCGGCAGCTCGGCGAACGCGGACTCGGCGGCCGCCATCCACCGCTCGTACGAGAAGTGCTCGCTCCAGCCGTCGAACCGCTGCCCCGCTCGCCACACCGTCTCGATGACGCGCCCGACCCGTCGGTCGCCGCGCGACAGCAGGCCCTCGACGATGCCGGGCTTGCCGTCGTGGTAGCGGAACCCGATCGAGCTGGCGTACCGCTTGTCGGCCCGGATCGCGTCGCGCAGCTTGGCCAGCCGGGCATCGGTCTCCTCCGGGCCGAGCTGGGCCGTCCACTGGAAGGGGGTGTGCGGCTTCGGCACGAACCCGCCGATCGACACGGTGCAGCGGATGTCGCGTCGCCCTGAGGTCTGTCGACCGGTCTCGATCACCCGCTTGGCCAGCTCAGCGATCTGCAGCACGTCTTCGTCGGTCTCGGTCGGCAGCCCGCACATGAAGTAGAGCTTCACCTGCCGCCAGCCGGCGCCGTAGGCGGCCGCGACGGTCTTGATGAGGTCTTCCTCGGTGACCATCTTGTTGATCACCTTGCGGATGCGCTCCGACCCGCCCTCGGGCGCGAAGGTGAGGCCCGAGCGCCGCCCGTTGCGGGTGAGCTCGTTGGCCAGGTCGATGTTGAAGGCGTCGACCCGGGTCGACGGCAGCGAGAGGCCGGTCTGGGTGCCCTCGTAACGGTCAGCCAGCCCCTTGGTCATCGCAGCGATCTCGGAGTGGTCGGCCGAGCTCAGCGAGAGCAGGCCCACCTCCTCGAACCCCGTCGCCGCCAGGCCGCGTTCGACCATCTCACCCACGCCGGTGATCGACCGCTCGCGCACGGGTCGGGTGATCATGCCGGCCTGGCAGAAGCGGCATCCTCGGGTGCAGCCGCGGAAGATCTCGACCGACATGCGCTCGTGCACCGACTCGGCCAGCGGCACGAGGGGCTGCTTCGGGTAGGGCCACGCGTCGAGGTCCATGACGGTGTGTTTCGAAACCCGCCACGGCACGCCGGTCGCGTCGGGCGCCGGGGCGACCCGCTGGATGCGGCCGTCGGCCAGGTAGCTGACGTCGTAGAACGCCGGCACGTAGACCCCGCCGGTGCGGGCCAGACGCAGCAGCACCTCTCGGCGGCCGCCGGGCCGTCCGGCAGCCTTCCACTCCCCCACGATGTCGGTGACGGTCAGCACCGCCTGCTCACCGTCGCCGACGATGGCGCAGTCGATGAAGTCGGCGACCGGCTCGGGGTTGAAGGCCGCGTGGCCACCGGCGATGACGATCGGGTCGTCTATGCCGCGGTCGGCGGAGTGCAGCGGGATGCCGGCCAGGTCAAGGGCGGTGAGCATGTTGGTGTAGCCGAGCTCGGTCGAGAAGCTGAGGCCGAACAGGTCGAAGTCGCGCACCGACCGGTGGGCGTCGACGGTGAACTGCGGCAGGGCCGCCTCGCGCAGCAGCGCCTCGAGGTCTGGCCACACGGAGTAGGTGCGCTCGGCGATGACGTCGGCCCGCTCGTTGAGCACCTCGTAGAGGATCATGACGCCCTGGTTGGGCACCCCGACCTCGTAGGCGTCGGGGTACATCAGGGCCCAGCGGATGGTCAGGTCGGCACCGTCGGGGCCGAAGCCCCCGACGTTCCACTCCTTGACGGTCGAGTTCAGCTCACCGCCGACGTACTGGATGGGTTTGTTCACCCGCTCGAGCAGCGGCTCGAGGTCACCCCATACCGAGTCTCCGATCATCGGGCCATGGTACGTGCCGTCGACGGTTGCATCTGTCCAAGCATTTGCTATTTTGCTAGCATGCGTGCATGGTAACCGATCCCCGCCCCGGTAAGGCCCAGTTCAACGTCTACCTGCCACACACCCTCGTCACCCGCGTCAAACACCTCGCCATCGACGAGGGCACCAGCCTGTCGGCCCTCGTCGAGGCAGCGCTGACCGAATACGCAGACCGCAAGGAGAAGCCATGAACGACCACCGGATGCCGTCGGGCACGACGGTGCTGACGGGTGAGACGCGCGACGTGGCCGAGGTCGCCGGCATCCTCGAGCACCGTGGCCTGGCGACCACCCCTCGAGCCGCTGCAACAACGGCTGTCGGGCACGTCGAGACCCACCACCGGTCGAGGTGATGCGCGACCGTCGGCGGTCGCGCATCACCTCGAACCAGCGCTGGTCGCGCGTCAGGCGTCGGTGTAGAGCTTGTCGATCTCGTCGCGGTACTTGTCGGTGACGATCCGGCGCCGCAGCTTCATGCTCGGCGTCAGCTCACCACCCTCGACGCTCAGGTCGTGGTCAAGGATGGCGAAGCTCTTGATCGTCTCCCACCGGTTCAGGCCGGCGTTGAGGTCATCGACGTACTTCTGCACGAGCGCCCGGGCCTGGGGTGAGGTGGCGATCTCGGCGTAGGACTTACCGGCCAGGCCCTGTGTTGCCGCCCACCCGGTGATCGCGTCGGGGTCGAGGGTGACGAGCGCCGTGGCGTAGTTGTGGCCGGCGCCGTGCACGAGGAACTGGCTGACGAAGGGGCACTTCCCCTTGAAGGTGGCCTCGATCGCGGCGGGAGCGATGTACTTGCCGCCGGAGGTCTTGAAGAGGTCCTTCTTGCGGTCGGTGACGTAGACGAACCCGCGCTCGTCGATGTGCCCGATGTCGCCGCTGCTGAACCAGCCGTCGTCAGTGAGCACCTCGGCGGTCGCCTCGGGGTTGTTGTGGTAGCCACGCATGACCCCCGGCCCCTTGATCAGGATCTCGCCGTCGTCGGCGATGCGCACCGAGGTGCCGGGCATCGGCCAGCCGACCGAGCCGAAGGCGTACTCCCCCGGCGTCGGGGTGTTGACGGTCGTGCCCGACGAGGTCTCGGTGAGGCCGTAGCCCTCCCCGACGAGCAGACCGACCGCCGCGAACCACTTGGCGACATCGGCGTTCAGCGGGGCCGAGCCACTGATCATGAACCGCACCCGGCCGCCGAAGCGCTCCTGCACCTTGCGCAGCACCAGCTTCGTGGCGACCTTGTGGCGAAGCGAGAGGGCGGTCGAAGGAGACTCTCCGCGTTCGTGCACGTCGCGCATCTCGCCGCCGACGCCGAGCGCCCAGTCGATCAGAGACTTCTTGACGCCGGTCTCCTGCGCGAACATGAGTGACACCCGGCCGTACGCCTTCTCGAAGATGCGCGGGGGGCCGGCCATGAAGGTCGGCTTGATGATCGCCATGTTCTCGACGATCTTCTCGACCCGCCCGTCGACAGCGGTCGGGAAACCGATCTGCAGGCCGGTGGCCAGCAGCATCTTGCCGAAGACGTGCGAGAGCGGCAGCCAGAGGAACTGCAGGTCGTCGATGGTGAGCGAGCCGACGGCGTCGATCACCGCCCCCTCGTAGACGACGCTGTCGTGCACCAGACGCACCCCCTTGGGCCGGCCCGTGGTGCCCGAGGTGTAGATGAGCACCGCGAGGTTCTCGGGGCCGAGGGCGTCGATGCGGTCGTCGACGGCCGTGGGCTGCTCGACGAGCAGGGCCCGCCCTCGCTCGGCGAGGTCGTCGGTGCTGATCACCCAGCCGTCGTCGCTGCCGCTGCCGGTGAGGGCGATGACGTGCCGAACGTCGCCGATCTCGGCACGACGTTCGGTGAGCTTGGCGACCTGGGCGTCGTCCTCGGCGAAGACGATGCACGATCCCGAGTCGTTGAGGATGAAGGCGACGTCCCCTCCGATCGTCGTCGGGTAGACGGTCGTGGTGGCGGCCCCGCAACAGATGATCGCGAGGTCGGCCAGCACCCACTCGACGCGCGTCGTCGAGGCCACCGCGACCCGGTCCTCGACCTCGACCCCGAGGCTGATCAGGCCCGCGGCCCACTCCCGCACGATCGTGTCGGTCTCGCGCCACGTCATGGTGAGCAGCCGGCTGCCACCGTTCTCGAAGTACAGGTAGGCCGCTGCATCCGGCGTGGCCCGAACCCGGTTCCGGAACAGGGCACCGACGCTCGGCGCTCGGCCGTCAAGGATGGCCTGGTCGACGACCTGGTCAGTGCGGGCGTGCAGAGGCATTCGGACTCCTTCGTCGCTGCGGTCAGCCGTCGCGTCGTGTCGCTGGCGCTGCCGTTGGGCAGATCGTGTCAAGAAACGCCGGTTCCGTCACCTCTTCGGTCGTGAAGGAGACCGCACCGTGACCCCCCGGTAACTTACGGCCCCCCGCTGCCGAGCAGGCGACGCGTCGAGGAGACCTTTCCGACGAGCCCGACCGCGATCCAGGCGGCGACCATCGACGACCCGCCGTACGACACGAACGGCAGCGGCAGCCCCGTGACCGGGGTGATGCCGAGGTTCATCCCGATGTTCTCGAACGCCTGCACCCCGAACCACACCGCGATGCCGGTCACCACGAGGCGGCCGAAGGCGTCGACGCGGCCGGCGACCAACACCGCGCGCACGACGATGAAGCCGATCAGCACGATCATCCCCACCGCTCCGACGAAGCCCAGCTCCTCCCCCACGACGGAGAAGATGAAGTCGGTCTCCTGGAACGGGATGAAGCCACCCTGGGTCTGGCGCCCCTCGAAGAGGCCCTGCCCGCCGAGCCCGCCGGACCCGATCGCGATGCGCACCTGCCGGGTCTGGTAGCCGATGCCCTGGGGGTCGAGGGAGGGGTCGAGGAAGGCGCGCAGGCGGTTGCGCTGGTACCCGCTCAGAATCGGCGTCAGGAACGCGGCCAGCACCAAGCCGATGCCGGTCAGCGACACCCCGACGGTCCAGACCGGCGGCGCACCCGCTGTGGCGATGATGACCAGCGCCATCGCCACCAGCACGATGGCCGAGCCCAGGTCCGGCTGGGCCAGTACGAGCACGATGGGGATGCCGGCCACCACCCAGGCGAGCGCCACGTCGCGATGGCGTTGGCGCCCGCCGGCCCGACCGCGACCAGACGCGCCGGATGGTTCAGATGGACCGAACCGGTCGGACCGCTCGGCAAGCAGCATGGCGAGACCGATCGCGAGCGCCACCTTCATCAGCTCGGAGGGCTGCAGCGTGAAACCGCCGGGAAGCCGGATCCAGGAGCGTGACCCGTTCACGGTCGTGCCCAGAGGTGAGACGACGGCCGCCAGCCCGAGCACCGCCAGCAGGTAGACGACCGGGGCCAGCGCCCGAACGACCCGCATGTCCAACCGGGTCACGAGGACCGCAGCAACTATGCCGATCACGACGCTGAGGGCCTGCCTGAGGGCCAACGACGACCCGTGCGTCACGTGGGTGGCCGACCACACGAGCAGAACCCCGATCGCCGAGAGGCCCGCAGCACCGATGAACAGGCCGAGGTCGACCCGCAGCAACGACTGCCCGAGCCGCCCGCGCTGACCGACCCGTCGACCCCCGCCACCCAGGGTGTGGTCGTTGCGGGTCAGGAGGGCACGATCGAGGCGAGGATCTCGCGACACCGCGAGACGTCCAGCTTCATCTGCTCGACGAGCGCGTCGACGGAGTCGAACTTCAGGGTCGGCCGCAGGTTGGCGACGAACAGCATGGAGACGCGTTCGCCGTAGAGGTCGAGATCGGTGCGATCGAGCACATAGGCCTCGACTCGCCTCTGCTGACCGTCGAAGGTGGGGTTGGTGCCCACGGAGATGGCGGCCGGAAGGGTGCGATCGGGATCGTTGGAGGCCAACCCCAGCCGGATCAGCCAGCCCGCGTACACCCCGTCGCTGGGCACCAGCCCCTCGTGGTCGGGACTGAGGTTGGCCGTGGGGTAGCCCAGCTCACGGCCCCGGTGGTCGCCGTGCACCACGGTGCCGGCCACCGCGTGCGGCCGACCGAGGATCTCGGTGGCGTGCTCGACGTTGCCACCGAGCAGCTCGGCACGCAGCTGGGTCGAGCTCCAGCGGGTGGCCTCGGTGGTGGTCACCTCGGCTGGGCCCCCACCGACGTCGTCGAGCGTGATCACCTCGAAGCCGTGCACCGCACCGAGGTCGCGCAGCGTCTGCACGTCGCCGGAGTTGCGCACCCCGAAGCGGGTGTCCTTGCCGACGACCACCACGGCAGCGCCCAAGGCGTCGACGAACGTCGAACGCACGAACTCCTCCGGGGTCTGCTGGGCGAACTTACGGGTGAACTCGATGACCAGCACGGCGGCCAGCCCGACCGACTCGAGAGCGTCGAGCCGTTGCTCGACCGACATCACGGCTGCCGGTGCCCGGTCGGGGTAGAGCACAGCCACCGGGTGGGGTTCGAAGGTCACGGCGACCGGCATGGCCCCGCGCAGGCCGGCCTCGCGCACGACCCGGGTCAGCACCTCACGGTGCCCGCGGTGGACACCGTCGAAGTTGCCGAGCGTGACGACCGTTGGGCTCAGGCCCGTCGGGACGTCGCCCATTCCATACCACCGCTGCACGGCGACCACTGTAGTGGCCGCGTCGGAGCCGTCGTACACGCGATCAGCCGGATGCCGGGTGGGGCGCCTGCGACGCGCCTGTCGACGCCGCCGTCGCGGGCTCGAAGACCACCCGGGCCCGGGCCATCGTCGCGGTCTCGTCGAGCACCGCGACGAGCCGGCCAGCGGGGTCGATGGCGGCCACCGCATCGCCGCACCCCGGCCTGCTCGCGATGCGCTGGCCGTGCCCGAGCCTGACGGCCTCCGCGCCGCTGATCTCGTGCACCTCCAGCTGAGCCCGGGCGGCGTCGACCAGAGAGATGAGGGTCAGGCTGCCCACGCCCGCCTGCTCGACCCGCCCGCTCAGGTCGTCGAGGGGGCTCGCCGTGGCCAGGTCGAAGCGGCCGACGCGAGTGCGGCGCAGGGCAGTCAGATGACCGCCGACGCCGAGGCGCTCGCCGAGATCACGGGCCAGGGCCCGAACGTAGGTGCCGGACGAGACCGCCACCACGATGTCGAGGTCGAGGACGTCGACGGCTGCCCCATCGGGCATCTCGGCTACCGCCGGTCGTCGGGCCAGCACGTCGAACCGGCTGACGGTGACGGGTCGGGCCGGGAGGTCGACCACGCCGCCCTTGCGCACCGTGGCGTAGCTGCGCTCACCGTTCACTTTGATGGCGCTGACCGAGCTCGGCACCTGCTGGATGTCACCCGTCAAGGCGCTTACGGCATCCGTCAGCGCGGCCGAGGTCACCGCCGCGTCAGGGGCACCGCACGCGCTGGTGACCTCCCCCTCGGCGTCGTCGGTCACGGTGGCCTGGCCGAGCCGGATGGTGGCGGTGTACTCCTTGTCGAGCCCCACCAGGAACGTGAGCAGCTTGGTGGCGCGGCCCACCCCGAGCACGAGCACTCCGGTCGCCATCGGGTCGAGGGTTCCGGCGTGACCCACGCGCCGGGTTCCGCACAGTCGCCGGGCCCGGGCGACGACATCGTGGCTGGTCCAGCCGGCGGGCTTGTCGACCACGAGCAGCCCTGAGGCGTCGCTCACCTGACCCCAGCGTCGGAGCCGGCGTCCTGGGCGTCCTCGGTGTCGTCGGTGTCGTCGGTGTCGTCGGTGTCGTCACGGTCGACGGGCTTCTTGTACGGGTCCGCGTCACCGGCGTGGCGCGCTCCGGCGGCCGCTCGCGCGAGCTCTTCGTCGCGAGCGCGGGTCTGGGTCACGAGGTCCTCGAGGTGGGCAGCACCCTCGGGCAGGGCGTCGGCGATGAACTCGATCGACGGCGTCAGGCGGATCCCGACTCCCTTGCCGACGGCCGACCTGATCCGACCGCGGTTGGCGTAGAGCACGGCGGCCGAGGCGGCGCGCTCCTCGTCAGACCCGAACACGGTGTAGAAGATCGAGGCGTGCTGGAGGTCGCCGGTGACGCGGGTGTCGGTGATCGTGACGAAGCCGAGCTGCTCGTCCTTGATCTGGTACTCGAGGTACTCCGCGACGATGACCTTGATGCGGTCTGCGACCTTGCGGGCGCGGGCTGGGTCTGCCATGGCTGGCTCCTTCTCTCCTCGTGACGGGCGGGTGTCTCCGCCGCCCTGACGGGCACGCACCACCCTAACGAGGAAGGGTCAGAGCTTCACGATCGCCTTCTGCAGCTCGGTGGCCGCCAGGGTGATGAACGCTGCCGCGCAGAGCACCAGCACGACGTTCGACCACGCGCGGTTTCGCCATTCGCGGGGGATGCGATCGGTGTTGAGCAGCCAGAGCAGGGTGATCGACAGGAACGGCATGAAGAACGCGCCGAGCACCCCGTAGGCCAGGATCAGGTAGATCGGCTGCCCGAGGAACATCATCACCATCGGTGGGAACGTGAGCCACAGGATGTAGGCCCGGTACCAACGTCCTCCGGCTCGGCGCTCTGGGTCATCCAGCGCCAGGCCCCGCACGTGACCGGCAAAGTCGGCGAACATCAGTGACACCCCGTTCCATACGCCGACGAGCGAGCTCATCGCCGCCGACCAGAAGCCGATGAGGAAGACCTTGCCGGCCCACACGCCGTACCGGTCGGTGAGCACGTTGCCGAGGTCGAGCAGGCCCTGGTCACCGGTCTTGACGGCGATGCCGGCGGAGTAGAGCAGCTCGGCCCCGACGATGAGCGTGGCGACGACGAAGATGCCGGTGACGACGTAGGCGATGCGGTTGTCGATGCGCATCAGGCGCATGTGCCGGGTGGTGGTCCAGCCCTTCTCGCGGATCCAGTAGCCGTAGGCCGCCAGGGTGATCGTGCCCCCGACCCCACCGGCGACCGACAGCACGTTGACGAGCGAGCCGGTGGGGATGGTGGGCACCAGCCCCTTCACCAGCTCGGGCAGGTTGGGGGCGGTGAGCGCGGCCGCACCGACCATGCTGACGAACATCAGACCGACGAGCGCAGCGCAGACCTTCTCGAACACCTCGTAGCGGCCCCACCAGACCAGGGCGAGACCGATCAGCCCGGAGAGGATGCCCCAAACCGGCACCGACAGGACCGGGAAGAGCGTGTGCAGGGGGAGCCCCGTGCCGGCCATCGCCGCGGCGCCGTAGACGAACCCCCAGATGACGATGTAGGGCCCGAAATAGTAGGTGGTCCACCGGCCCAGGCTCGACCAGCCCTCGAAGATCGTGCGTCCCGTGGCGAGCGTGTAGCGGCCCACCCCCTCGACCAGCACCACCTTCATGACACAGCCCAGCACCACGCACCACAGGAGGGCGTAGCCGTACTTCTGGCCGGCGATCAGGGTGGCGACGAGGTCAGCCGCGCCTACCCCTGTGGCGGCCACGATCAGGCCGGGCCCGACGAGCCGCCACTTCTCGGTGCGTTCGCCGGTGTTCGGTGCAGCGGTCTCCGTGGCCATGGCGCCTCCTCGTCGTGGTGCGGCCCACCGTAACGTCTGGACACGCCCCGGCAGGGTGGGAGCACCAGCCGATCGGGATGCCGCCCAGCCCGCCGTCACCGGGTCGGACATGGCAGCGGCGCCCCTCCCGAAGGAGGAGCGCCGCCGTGTCACACAGAGCGAGGGTCAGGCGCGCGGCTTCTCGCGCATCTCGAACGTCTCGATGACGTCGTCGACCTCGATGTTGTTGAAGTTGCCCAGGTTGATACCGCACTCGAAGCCCTCGCGAACCTCGACGACGTCGTCCTTGAACCGACGCAGCCCGGTGATCTCGATGCCCTCGGCGATGAGGTTGCCGTCGCGGACGATGCGGGCCCTGGTGCCGCGGCGGATCTCTCCGGAGCGGACCAGCGAACCGGCCACGTTGCCGAACTTGCTCGACTTGAAGACCTCGCGGACCTCGGCCGTGCCCAGCTGCACCTCTTCGTACTCGGGCTTGAGCATGCCCTTGAGGGCCGCCTCGACGTCGTCGATGGCCTGGTAGATCACCGAGTAGAAGCGCATGTCGACGCCCTCCCGGTCGGCCATCTCGGCCACGCGTTCCGCGGGGCGGACGTTGAAGCCGATGATCACCGCGTGGTCGACGGTCGCGAGGTTGACGTCGTTCTGCGTGATCGCACCGACACCGCGGTGAATGATGCGCAGGTCGACGTCGTCGCTGACCTCGATCTTGAGCAGGGCGTCCTCGAGCGCCTCGACCGAACCCGACACGTCACCCTTGAGGATGAGGTTGAGGGTGTCGACCTTGCCCGCTGCGATGGCCTCGTTGAGGTCTTCGAACGAGATGCGCTTGCGACGCTTCGACAGGTTCGCCGCTCGCGTTGCCGCTTCACGCCGCTCGGCGATCTGACGCGCGGTGCGGTCGTCGGGCGCCACCAGGAAGGTGTCGCCGGCGCCGGGCACCGAGGTGAGCCCGAGCACCATGACCGGACGGGAGGGACCGGCCTCGTCGAGGTTGTTGCCGTGCTCGTCGAGCATCGCGCGAACCCGGCCGTAACCGTTGCCGGCCACGATGGAGTCACCGACGTGCAGGGTTCCCGACTGGACCAGCACGGTCGCGACGGGGCCGCGACCCTTGTCGAGGTGCGCCTCGATGGCGACACCACGCGCGTCCTTGTCGGGGTTGGCCCGGAGGTCGAGTGCCGCGTCGGCCGTCAACAGCACGGCCTCGAGGAGCCCGTCGATGTTGGTGCCCTGCTTCGCCGAGACGTCGACGAACATCGTGTCGCCGCCGTACTCCTCCGCGACCAGGTTGTACTCGGTCAGCTGCTGGCGGATCTTCGCCGGGTTGGCGTCGGGCTTGTCGACCTTGTTGACCGCCACCACGATCGGCACGTTGGCCGCCTGGGCGTGGTTGAGCGCCTCGATGGTCTGCGGCATGACGCCGTCGTCGGCCGCCACCACGAGGATCGCGATGTCGGTCACCCGAGCACCACGGGCACGCATGGCCGTGAAGGCCTCGTGACCCGGGGTGTCGATGAAGGTGATGGCTCGCTTCTCACCCTCGTGCGTCGTGGCGACCTGGTAGGCACCGATGTGCTGGGTGATGCCACCGGCCTCGCCCTCGGCAACCTCTTCGCTGCGGATCGCGTCGAGCAGCTTGGTCTTACCGTGGTCGACGTGGCCCATGACGGTCACGACCGGCGGACGAGCGAACAGCTCGTCGTCGTCCTCGCCCTCCAGCTCGGCGTCGAGGTCGATGTTGAACGACCCGAGCAGCTCGCGCTCCTCGTCTTCCGGCGAGACGACCTCGATGACGTAGCCGAGCTCGGCTCCGAGCACCTTGAAGGTCTCCTCGTCGAGCGACTGGGTCGCCGTGGCCATCTCACCGAGGTGGAACAGCACAGTGACCAGCGATGCCGGGTTGGCGTTGATCTGGTCGGCGAAGTCGGTCAGCGACGAGCCGCGTCGAACGCGGACGGTCGTCTTGCCGTCGCCACGGGGAACGCTGACGCCGCCCAGGCTCGGGGCCTGCATCTGCTCGAACTCCTGGCGCTTGGCGCGCTTGGACTTGCGCCCGCGAACCGGACGTCCGCCACCGCGACCGAAGGCACCAGCCGTCGAACCACGACCGCCGCCGCCACGGGGGCCACCGAAGCCGCCGCGGCCGGGGCCACCGGGAGCGCCGCCACCGGGGCCACCTCCGAAGCCGCCACGACCACCGGGACCGCCGGGACCGCCGCCAGGACCGCCCCGGCCGGGGGCCGGGCGCTGGCCCGGTCGGGCGACCGTGCTGCGTTCGGGCATCATGCCCGGGCTCGGGCGGGAACCGCCAGGACGCGGGGGTCCACCGGCAGGGCCGCCGGGACGGCCGGCGCCGGGGGCGCCTCCCGCCGGACGAGGGCCGCCGGCCGGACGCTGCTGCGGGCGCGGCATCCCCTGGCTCGGGCTGAACGGGTTGTTGCCGGGGCGGGGTGCGGCGTCGCCGCTGGGACGCGGAGGACGCGCCTTGCCCATTCCCTGGCTGGGGGCGAACGGGTTGTTGCCCGGACGCGGCTGGTTCGGTCGCGGCGCGGGCCGAGGTGACGCGGGGACGCCCGGACCCTGTTGGCCACCATCGCGCGAGGACTGTACTGCTGCCGGAGCCGACGGGGTGCTCGGCGCTGCCGGTGCCGGGGCACCCGGTCGCGCGGGAGCGGTCTGCGCGGCGGCGGCGGGCGCGACCTGCGGGGCAGGAGCGGCCGGACGAGTGGCCGCAGGGGCGGGAGCCGGAGCAGCCGGCGGTGCGCTGGCGGCCGGAGCGGCCGGCGCTGTGCGGGCCGGGCCAGGTTGGGCCGGGCCGGCCGGCTGGGACGGCGCAGACGGCGAAGCAGCGGATGAGCCCGTCCCGCTGGGGGCGGGCGCCACCGGACGCTGCGGCGCCGACGGCGACGCGCTCGTGCTGCCGGGTGCGCTCGGTGCGGGCTTGGCCGGCGTGGCGGTGCCACCACCGGAACGCAGTTCCGCGGGGAACTGCTCCTTGATCTTGCGCACCACGGGAGGCTCGATGGTCGAGCTTGCCGAACGGACGAACTCTCCCTGGCTCTTCAAGTGTGCGAGGAGAGCCTTGCTCTCCAGTCCGAGCTCTTTCGCGAGCTCGTAAACGCGGACCTTGGCCACATCTCTCCTGTCTTGGTCCGGCCTGACAGGAGTGGCCGAACCGTCGTTAGTACTGGGGCTTGCTCATCGCTGAGGACTCATCGGGTGCTCATAGCGTTTCAACCCGCCTTGTGGTTCGTTCTGATGATTGGTGCGCTGACCATGATGACCGTGCTGATCGGGTCAGCGGCAAAGCCGACCCGGGTAGTGCTGCTACGACGTGCTCTTCGCACTGCTGGGCGTGAGACCGAGGTGCTCGGCCACTGCGCTCAGATCAACTGCTGACCGGAGACGAAGTGCGCGCCCGAACGCCTTACGGCGAACCGCCTGCTCGAAGCACTCGGGCACCGTGTGCACCCAGGCGCCGCGACCCGGCATCCGGTGTCTCGGGTCGGGAACCAGAACGACCACACCCGCAGGGTGAGGCGGTACCGACTCCGTCGCCGCGACCACTCGCAGCAGGGCCGACCAGCTATCCGATCCTCGGCATCCCACACACGTGCGAGATGGCTCAGCTCGGAGTCCAGTCCGGTCGGCCACGAACCAGTCTACCGCGTTGCGGCCGCGACCATAGCCACGGGTTCAGCGGCAGCGGTTCGGCTCCTGTTCGGCCCCTGTTCGGCCAAACACCGCACCCGCATTCACTCAGGTGGTTTCGGGTGCTGGCGCCTCGATGTCGGGCCGGATGTCGATACGCCACCCGGTCAGCTTGGCGGCGAGGCGCGCGTTCTGCCCCTCCTTGCCGATGGCGAGGCTGAGCTGGTAGTCGGGCACGGTGACCCGGGCGGCCCGCGCCTTGGCGTCGACGATCTCGACCTTCTGAACGCGAGCCGGGGAGAGCGCCGCGGCAACGAACGACGCGGGGTCGTCGGAGTAGTCGACGATGTCGATCTTCTCGCCCTTCAGCTCGCTCATGACGGCGCGCACCCGTGAGCCCATGGGCCCGATGCACGCCCCCTTGGCGTTGACCCCCGGGACCCGCGAGTGCACGGCGATCTTCGTGCGGTGACCCGCCTCGCGGGCCAGCGCGGCGATCTCGACCGTTCCGTCGGCGATCTCGGGCACCTCGAACTTGAAGAGGGTGCGAACGAGGTTGGGGTGGGTGCGCGAGAGGCCGACCTGCGGCCCCTTGGCGCCGCGCTTCACGCTGACGACGAAGCAGCGCAGTCGCTCACCGTGGACGTAGCGCTCCCCCGGGATCTGCTCGGCCAGCGGCAGGATGCCCTCGACGCTGCCGAAGTCGACGAGCACGTTGCGGGGGTCTTGACTCTGCTGGATGATCCCCGAGATGACATCGCCCTCGCGGCCCTTGAAGTCGCCGAGCACGGCCTCGTCCTCGATGTCGCGCAGGCGCTGCACGATCACCTGACGGGCGGTGGATGCCGCGATGCGACCGAACCCCACGGGGGTGTCGTCGAACTCGGGGCCGGGTTCTTCACGCTGCGGACGTTCGTCGTCTTCGCTGGGAGGCAGCAGCTCGCCCTCCTCACGGGCCCAGACGACCACGTGGCCGGTCTTGCGGTCGAGCTCGACCCGGGCGAGGCGCTGGCTGCCGTCGGTGCGGTGGTACGCCACGAGCAGAGCCTGCTCGATCGCCGGAATCAACACCTCCAGGCTGATGTCACGCTCACGCTCCAACGAGCGTAGTGCGGCCAGATCGATGTCCATCAGTTCTCCTCCTCGGGCTCGGACGAGGACTCGTCCGGCGCCAGGTCTGCGTTCTCCGTCGTCGGGGGCCGCGTGAACTCGACCTGCACGGTGCCGCGCTCGATCCGGTCGAGAGCGAGCTGCACGGTGCGCCCGGGGGTCTTCTTGGTCGGTGCCACCTCGATGGCGATGGTGTCGGCCCGCACGTCGACGAGGCGTCCGGTGTCATTGCCGTCGGCATGGACCACCTCGACGAGGCGGCCCACCTGCCGCCGGAAGTGGTCGTGAGTGGTGAGCGGGCGCCCGACACCGGGCGATGACACCTCCAGCACGTAGGGCGCCTCCCCCATCACGTCAGACGCGTCGAGGCCGTCGCCCACGGCACGCGTGGCATCGGCGACGGCGTCGAGGGAGAGCCCACCGACGGGACTGGTCGTGTCGGTCGTGTCGAGGCCACTGATGTCGGGGTCGACCAGCACGCGCACGACACTGCGCTTGCCAGCCTGCGAGACAGTGACGTCTTCGACGACGAGCCCGAGAGGACCCAGAACCGGCTCGACGGCCAGCCTGATGTCATGAGGTGTGCTCATCGCCCCTCCTGTCTTCTCGAATGTTGAGCGCTGCCCGCCTCGGGGCCCTGCCTGCGTCGAGGTGCATCCTGGCGAACGACCCGACGCGGCGCGCTGCGTTGGACCACTCTAACGGGCGTCGTCGGCACGCGCGCACGGCTCGAGCCGTGCGAGGATCGCGCCATGAGTGCGCCACACCCACCCGCACTCGGCGACGACCACGAGCAAGAGCAAGAGCAAGAGCAAGACCACACTGCCCCGTCGGTCGACGGGGTGCCCCGACGGTCGCTGCTCCGGCTCGCCACTCGCGGCGTGGTCGCTGCGGGCCTGGCCGTCTCGGTGGCCGGTTCGCTCTCCGGGTGCGGGCTGCGTCTCGACCTGCCGCAGCCGGCGCCCCCGGCGCCGACGAGGAGGCCCGCTCCCGACGAGGCGCTGCTGGTGTCGGTGATCACTGACCTGTCCCAGATCGTGACGGCCGAGAAGGCGGTCGCGGCCGGCCTCTCCAGGGGCCCGACCGCCACCACCGTCTCGACCCTGCTGCGCCTGCACCGTGAACAGGTGACCGTACTGACCGGTCGGCTGACCAACGACGGTGTACCGACGAGGCTGATCACCCCCTCGTCCTCCTCCAGACCGGCTCCACGATCGGCCGGCCAGCTGGCGGCCCGGCTCGACTCGCTCGGCGACGCGGACTGGGCTGCGCTGGCCGGGGCGACCCCGTCCACCCGTGAGCTGCTGGCCTCCGCGTACAGCCTGCGGCTCTGTGGCGCGGCTCTGCTCGGTCGGGCGGTCGCGGCCCCGACTCCACCGAGCCCGGTGCGCGAGGCCCTGCTCGCTCGCACCCGACCGCTGGTCTACGCGTTCGAGGTCGTGGCCGCCCAGTCGGCGAAGAGCCAGCGAAGTCGAGCGGTGGCCACGTTGAGCGGGTTGAAGAACCTCGAGCACGAAGTGGCGGCGGACAGTGTCACCGCACCGACGGGATGGTCCCTGCCCTTCCCGGTCACCACCGCGCGCGCAGCGAGCCGGTTGGCCACGCACGTGATGTCGGCCGCGGTTGCCTCGCTCGTCGACGTGGCCGGCCCCAGCCCGACGGCGGCCTCGCTCCGCGACAGCGCCACGTGGAGCGCCCGGGTGCAGTCGCTCGCCGTCGACTGGTCGGTGCCCCTGACCCCCTTTCCCGGAACCGACGAGTGAGTAGCCAATGAGTACCGACCGCTTCGACCTCGTTCCCGCGCACTTCGCCCACGAGGTCAGTGGCTACCCCGCAGCGACGGCCGACGGCGTGACCGGCGAGCAGTGGGTGCTCGATCTGCCCGACCTGCTCACCGACCTGCTGACGGAGTGGCAGCTCGAGCCGATCGGTCGCAGCCTGAACGGCAGCTGCTCGGTCGTCGTGCCGGTGCGTCTGCTCGGCTCCGGCCGTGAGGCAGTCGGCGTGAGTGGTGAAGCCGTGCTCAAGGTGACCTGGCCTCACCCCGAGGCGGCGACCGAGCATCTCGCCCTGGCGGCCTGGAACGGCCACGGGGCGGCCCGGCTGGTGCGAGCCGACCCGAGCCGTTGCGCGCTGCTGCTCGAACGGCTGCACGACCGTGACCTGATGCGGCTGCCCATCGACGACGCATGTGCCGTGATCGGTGACCTGCTCTCGACGTTGCGCCGCCCTGCCCACCCGCGGATGCCGCTGCTCGACGACTACGCGAACCGTCAGGCCGTCGAGCTGCGGGCGGCGCCTCCGGTCATCCCTCGCCGCTATCTCGACCAGGCAGCCGCCCTGGCGCAGGAGCTGGTGGCCCGGCCGCCCACCGAGGCACGGCTGCTGCACACCGACCTGCACTACACGAACGTGCTGGGCGCGTACCGGGCGCCGTGGCTGGCCATCGACCCCAAGCCGATGGCGGGAGACGTGGCCTTCGAGGTGGCCCCCGCGTTGTGGAACCGCGCCGACGAGCTGGGCACGGGTTCGCAGATCCGGTGGTCGCTTCGTCGACGCCTGGAGATCATCTGCGAACGAGCCGGCATCGACGAGGGCCGGGCGCGGGCCTGGACCATCGTGCGCGAGGCCGACAACGCTGTCGACGTCGCCGATGACCGCGACGCCGGGTGGGCCCGCGACCGCATCAGTCTCGCGGTGATGATCATCAAGGCGATGAACGAGTAGACGCCTCACCGCGTCGTCGGATGCCGGCCGTCACCTAGCGTGAGGGGCATGACCAACCGTCTGGCCCAGGCCACCAGCCCCTACCTGCTTCAGCACCGCGACAACCCGGTGGACTGGCAGGAGTGGGGCGACGAGGCCTTTCGCGAGGCACGGGAGCGCAACGTGCCGGTGCTGCTGTCGGTGGGCTACGCCGCCTGCCACTGGTGCCACGTGATGGCGCACGAGTCGTTCGAGGACGAGGGCGTCGCGGCTGCGCTCAACGGCCGTTTCGTCGCCGTCAAGGTCGACCGGGAGGAGCGCCCCGACATCGACGCGGTCTACATGTCGGCGGTCGCGGCGACGACAGGGCATGGCGGCTGGCCGATGACGGTCTTCCTCACCCCCGAGGGCGAGCCCTTCTTCTGCGGCACCTACTTTCCCCGCGACCACTTCCTCCGCGTGCTCGCCGCCCTCGGCGAGGCGTGGCGCACTCGCGAGCACGAGGTGCGGGCCTCCGGTACGCACATCGCGACGGCGCTGGCCGACTCCCTCCAGGCGCCGAACCCGTATGCCGCTGAGCCCCCCGATCTCGACCAGGCCGTAGGCGTTCTCGGAGGTCAGTTCAGCTCCACCACCGGGGGTTTCGGAACCGCCCCCAAGTTCCCGCCCTCGATGCTGCTCGAGTTCCTCCTTCGGCACCAGGCGCGCACGAACGACGACCTGTCAGCACGCATGGCCGACCGCACGCTTGAGGCCATGGCCCGGAGTGGGATGTACGACCAGCTCGGCGGTGGCTTCGCCCGCTACTCCGTCGACGCCGGCTGGGTCGTGCCCCACTTCGAGAAGATGCTCTACGACAACGCCCAGCTGCTGCGGGTCTACGCACACTGGGGGCGCGCGACGCGAAGCCAGCTGGCCGAGAAGGTGGTTCGCGAGACGGTTGCCTTCCTGTTCGACGAGCTGCTCACCGAGGAAGGCGGGTTCGCCTCGTCACTCGATGCCGACACCGACGGCGTCGAGGGCCTGACCTACGCCTGGACCCTCGACGAGCTGCAGGCGGTGCTGGGCGAGGTGGACGGGGCACGGGCGGCTGCGCTGTTCACGGTGACCGACGCCGGCACCTTCGAGCACGGCAGCTCGACGTTGCAGCTGCTCGTCGATCCCGATGATCCTGAGTGGTTCCGGTTGACCCGAGCACGGCTGGCCTCCGCGCGGTCCGAGCGGCCGCAACCGGGTCGCGACGACAAGGTCGTGACCTCGTGGAACGGCCTGACGATCGCTGCCCTGGCTGACGCCGGAGCCCTGTTCGACGAACCCACCTGGGTCGAGGCGGCGCGTCGATGTGCTGCCTTCCTGCTCGAGACCCACCTCGTCGGCGGTCGGCTGCGTCGAGCCTCCCGTGATGGCCGGGTCGGATCGGCCGTGGGAGTGGCCGACGACTACGGCAACCTCGCCGAGGGCCTGCTCGCCCTGCACCAGGCCACCGCAGAGCCGCGTTGGCTCGAGGCAGCCGAAGAGCTGCTGGCGACGGCTCGTCGACACTTCGGCTCCGACGACGGCGGCTTCCACGACACCGCCGACGACGCCGAGAGCCTCTACCTGCGCCCCCGCAGCGGTGCTGACAACGCTGAGCCCTCGGGGCAGTCAGCCCTCGCCGGCGCGCTGGTCACCTTGGGCGCCCTGACGGGGTCCACCGACCTCGTCGAGGCGGGTCGTCGAGCCACCGAGGCGGGTCTGGCCCTGGCGATACGTGAGCCACGCTTCGGGGGGTGGACCCTGGCCGTCGCCGAGGCCTTGCTGGCCGGTCCCCGCCAGGTGGCCATCGTCGGGGACGGGCCCGATGCAGAGGCACTGGCGGCGGTGGCGCGGGCGTCGACGAGCCCGGGCCTCGTGGTCGTTCACGGGATGTCGGACGCCCCCGGCGTTCCACTGCTGCAAGGCCGCTCCCTCGTCGAGGGTCGTGCGGCCGCCTACGTGTGCCGGGGCTTCGTCTGTGACCTGCCGGTCACATCGACCGACGCCCTGGCCGAGACCCTGCGCGACGCCTGACTCCCGACCGGTGCACGTCGCCCTCGTTCCTGACCGACGATCGAACCCCGAGCGTCACGACGCGGGCGACGCCAGGATCTCGCCGTGGGGCACGGTGAACCAGCCGTCGTCGCTACGCGACCACTCGACCCAGGCCCGCGAGATTGCCTGCAGCTCATCGGGTTCGGCCAAGCCCTTGGCGAGTGCGGTGCTGGCCAGGTCAGACTCCAGCACCCGCGCGGCCCAGCTCTGGCCCCACCACCGCCGGTCGGGCTCCGAGGCGTAGCACCAGATCGACGCCGACGGGCGGATGTCGCCCAGGCCGGCGTCGCGGGCCCAGGCCAGCAGGCGCCGACCGGCGTCCGGCTCTCCCCCGTTGGCGCGGGCGACGCGCTCGTACAGCTGGAGCCAGTCGTCGAGGCGCGGCAGCAGCGGGTACCACGCGAACGAGGCGTAGTCGGCGTCGCGAGCGGCCACGACGCCCTCCGGGCGGCACACCCGGGCCATCTCGCGCAGGGCACCGACGGGGTCGGGCACGTGCTGCAGCACCTGGTGTGCGTGCACGACGTCGAAGCTGTCGTCGGCCTGACCGAGGGCGAGCACGTCACCGACCGCGAAGTCGACGTTCGAGACGCCGCGGCGTTCGGCCTCGGCGCGGGCGAGGTCGAGCCCGGCCTCGGTCGGCTCGAGAGCCAGCACCCTTCCGGGAGAAACGATCTCGGCGAGGTCGACAGTGATGGTGCCGGGGCCGCATCCCACATCGAGCACGCTCAGGCCGGGGTGCAGCATCGGCAACAGGTAGGCCGCTGAGTTGTTCGCAGTGCGCCAGCGATGAGACCGGAGCACCGACTCGTGGTGACCGTGGGTGTAGGCGGGACCAGCCGAGGGGTGATACTGCTGGTTCACGATGTGGACGTTACGCGGAGTGGCTGCTCCTCACAAGACCACCTTCACAAGGTGAACGCGGAGTAGCCGACGGCGTCGGCCTCGAACGCCTCCCGCGCGGGTAGACCACCCACGAACAGCGCCGTGGCCCAGATGTCCGCCCAGAGCAGGGTGGGCCCGGTCACGGTGACCGAGCCTGCTCTGTCGACCATCCACTCGCTGGCCGGGTCGTAGAGGTGCCTGCCCCGCGCGGCGGTGCCCGAGGTGGCCACGGCTCCCTCGGTCAGCGCGATGGCCCTGGCGACCCGGGTGCGGTCACCGGGGTCCTCCACCCCGACCTGCCAGATGACCGACCCCGGTCCGTGCCGGGGTAGGTCAGGGTGGGCCCCGACCCTCAGGTCGCCCCCGGCGTTGATGCACCACGACACCCCCGGCAGATCGGAGAGCTGATCGGAGGCCAGGTCGACGGTCCACCCCTTGACCAGTCCGGTGGGGTCGAAGGCGAGATCACCGTCACCGGTCGGCAGCAGCGTCGTGAACGCGCCACCGGTGACACGTCGGGCGCGCTGACCGATGACCAATGCCTCCTCGACACGCGGACTGCAGGCCTCGAGGCCGACCTCCTCGCGTCGAAGACGCATCAGCTGCGACTGCGGGCGGTAGGTGGAGAAGACCTCGTCCAGCTCGCGGAAGGTGTCGAAGGCCGCTTGTACTGCCCGGGCCGCACTCGGCAGCAGCGCTCCGTCGCCGCGCAGATGGATGCTGACCGGCGTGCCCATGTGTGGCTCCACCCAGGCACGGTGGGCGGATGCCGCTCCGTTCGATGGGATCGGAGCGGTGGCTGGTGCTGCTGACAGGGTCATCAGGGCTCCTCAGAGGTGGGCTTGGTCGAGGGCGGACTGGAGCGACTGCGTGTAGCCCTCCCAGGTGACCGTGGCGCCGGAGACGACGTCGATCTGGGATGACTGCACATCGACAACCTCCCCGTTGTAGACGGGAACGGCCTGGGAGTTGATCTGCTGGTCGTGACGGTCCTCCATCGGCACCTGCAGGGCCTGCGCCGCCGTGACCTTGCCGCCCGCTACGGTGACCTGCACCTGTACGGGCCCGTACCGGGTATCCACGGCGTCACCGGTGAAGGTCTGCGCCGAGGTGGCGGTGCCGGCGGCGGCTGGCTTCTCGGTCGGGGGGGTGGCGATCTGGGCGGTGGCGGCCGCCGGCGGCGCCCCGACGACGGTGGAGCTGGTCGAGGTGCGGTAGCTGAAGAGCAGCACGAGCACCGTCAGGGTGCTCATGGCCCAGAGGACGATGCGTCGCATGATGTCTCTTTCGTCGGACGTGCGTGGTCAGTAGCCGAAGCGTTCGTGGTGGATCGACTCCTGGGCGACGCCGGCGCGGCGTGCAGCGGCGATCACGGCGTCCATCCAGGCCAGTGCCCCGCAGACGTAGACGTCGCGTTCGGCGATGTCGGGCACGATCCGGGTCAGCGCCTCGGCGTCGTCGACGTGGCTCGCCTCGACCGGCAGCCAGCTGTCGCGAGCGCTCTGGCGGTGACCGACGACCGCGGTCACCCTGGCGCCCTTCGTGGCGGCCAGGGACACGAGCTCCTCGCTCAGCACGAGGTCGTCCCGCCTGCCGATCCGGTAGATGACCACGGTGGCGTCGGGGCCGGGGGGAAGCTCCTCCAGCAGCGAGCGCAACGGGGTGATCCCGATCCCGGCCCCGATCAGCACCGACTTCTCCCGGGTGCGTACCCCGGCGTGCAGCCGCCCGTACGGGCCCTCGACCAGCACGCGGGTGCCGGGCCGTAGCCCGGCCAGTCGTCCACTCGAGCCACCGACGTTCTCGACGGTCAGGCGCAGCGAGCGGCCGTCGGGGGCCGCCGACAGCGAGTACGGGTTGGCCCGGGTCCAGCCCGGCCCGTCGAGGAAGCGCCACTGGAAGAACTGCCCGGCGCGAACCGGCATCCGGTGCAGGTTCCGGCCGGTCAGCACCACGGAGGTGACCGTCGGCGACTCGGCCACGACGTGGTCAACGACGAGGCGGTGCCGCAGCGAGCGCGCGAGCGGCACGACCACGCGGAAGGTGAGCACCGAGACGAGCGGGGCGACGTAGAGGCCCCACCAGAACACGGTGGATGCCGTGCTGGCGCGGAAGTCCTGACCGCTCCACAGCTGGTGCGGCAGCGCCAGCCCGGCCCCGAGGTAGGCGTAGAGGTGCAGCAGGTGCCACGACTCGTAGCGCAGCCGCCGCCGGGCCCTTTTGATCGAGGTCACCACGACCATGACCAACGCGAGGGCACCCGCGAGAGCGAGCAGCATCCCGGGCGAGTGCGCCACCTCGTCGAGGAACGTGCCGACCACCCCGGCACCGGTGCCGACGCTGTAGCCCACGATGACCAAGCCGATGTGGGCGAGCATCAGGGTGAAGGAGGTGAACCCGACCAGACGGTGCACCCGGGCGAGCTCGTCCTGACCCCAGGCCTGCTCGACGATCGGGATACGCGCCATCAGCAGCAACTGCAGCAGCATGAGCGCCGAGGCGAGCAACCCGGCCAGCCGCCCGACGTTCGTCAGGCCGTCACCCGCCGACCCGAACGCGCTCAGGCCACCACCGGCGACCCACAGCGCCACCACGAACAGCACCACGGCCCAGGCGAAAGCAGCCGTGACATCACGCCACCAGCGCGACGACGACGCCACCGCGACCGAGGACACCGTGCGGGGCTCCGCCACGGTGACTGCACTCATGGGAAGAAGACTCCCGCCCGCTCCTGTGGGTCTGCTGTCACGGGGCGAGCCTGAGCATGTGACGGCTCCCCTACGCTGGTCGGCATGGCTGACTGGGCGGAACACGTCATCTGGTGGCACGTCTACCCGCTGGGGGCCCTCGGGGCCGACACCACCGGAGGTGACCGGTCGCCCGAGCCACGGCTGCGACGTCTCGTGCCGTGGCTAGACCACCTCATCGAGCTCGGGGCCAACGGCCTCGCACTCGGGCCCGTGTTCACGTCGAGCACGCACGGCTACGACACGATCGACTACCTCGCCGTCGACCCGCGGCTCGGCACCACCGACGACCTCGTGCACCTCGTCGACGAAGCCCACCGCAGGGGCATCAAGGTGATGCTCGACGGCGTCTTCAACCACGTGGGCCCGCAGTTCCCCGCCCTGGTCGCGGCGCAGCGCAGCCCTGACCTGCCCGAAGCCGCGCTCTTCCGACACGACGCCGACGGCTCGTTGGCCACCTTCGAGGGCCACGGCGGTTTGATCGCCCTCGACCACGACAGTCCCCTGACGGTCGACCTGGTCGCCGAGGTGATGACCCACTGGCTCGACCTGGGCATCGACGCCTGGCGCCTCGACGCCGCGTACTCGGTGCCCACGCCGTTCTGGGCGAGCGTGCTGCCTCGGGTTCGTGAGCGGCATCGCGACGTCTACGTGGTCGGTGAGGTGCTGCACGGCGACTACACCGCCATCGTGGCGGAGGGCACCCTCGACAGCGTGACCCAGTACGAGCTGTGGCAGGCGATCTGGCACGGCCTCCAGTCGGTGAACTTCCACGAGCTCGCTTGGGCCCTGACGCGCCACAACACCTTTCTCGAGTCGTTCGTGCCCTACACGTTCGTCGGAAACCACGACGTGACCCGCATCGCCAGCCAGGTCGACGACGAGCGACACCACGCTCACGCGACCGTGCTGCTCCTGCTGCTCGGCGGCACCCCGGCGGTCTACTACGGCGACGAGGTGGGCCTGACGGGTGTCAAGGAGGAAAGGTTCGGCGGCGACGACGCCATCCGGCCGGCCCTGCCCGACGACCCCGCAGAGCTGACCCGCGCGAACCCCGCCGTGTTCGCCCTGCACCAGCAGCTCATCGGCCTGCGGCGTCGACTGCCGTGGCTGCACCGGGCCACGAGCACCACGACGACGATCGACAACCGCCATCTCGTGCTCGAGGTGAGCAGCGGCGACGACCGGGTGGTCATCGCCCTCAACATCGGCGACGAGACGCTGGTCGTCGACGGTGAGTGGGAGGTGCTCGAGGCGGCGGATGCCGGCCCCGACGACCACGCGGTGCGCGTCGGCCCGCACGGCTGGGCGGTGCTGGCGAGGGCGTGACGGGCTCAGGCCCTGACGTTCAGGCCCTGACGATCAGGCCCAGAGGCCGAGCAAGCTGCCGCCGATCTTGATGATGAACGCGCTGACGATGACCACGAAGACGACCCGCACGAAGCCGCTGCCCCGGGCCACTGCCGTGCGGGCCCCGACGTAGCCCCCGACGAGGTTCGCGGCCGCGACCACCAGCCCGACCTTGACGATCACCAGCCCCATCGGCGCGAACACCGTGAGCGCACCGAGGTTGGTGGCGAAGTTGGCGATCTTGGCCTGGGCGCTGGCCTGGAGGAAGTTGTAGCCCAGCAGGCCCACGAGGGTGAAGACGAGAAAGCTGCCGGTGCCCGGGCCGAGAGCACCGTCGTAGGCCCCGATGACGAAGCCGGTCGCCATGGCCAGCACCGTGTGCCGGGCCCCGTGGAAGCGCCGGATCGACTCCTTGCCCAGGTCGGGCTTGAAGAGCGTGTAGGCGCCGACGAGCACGAGCAGCACGAGGATGATCGGGTTGAAGGCCGCCTTGGGGATGTGCAGACCGATGAGCGCGCCGCCGATCGCGCCGACGTAGGCCACCGCCGCCATCGGCAGGGCGGTGCGCAGGTCGGGCCGCACCCGTCGGTAGAAGGTGATCGAGCTGGTCGCGGTGCCGAAGATCCCGCCGAACTTGTTCGTGGCGAGCAGCTGCGCCGGACTCGCCCCGGGCAGGCCGACGAGCAGGGCGGGCAGCAGCACCAGCCCACCACCGCCCACCACTGCGTCGATCCAACCGGCGGCGAAGGCGGCCAGGGTCAGGAACACGACCGTGCTGAGCGTCGGGTCGCTCACTCCGTCTCACTGTTCCAGCGGCGGACGATGTCGGCGACATCGAGCAGCTGGTGCGCCACCGCGTCGGGGGTCACCTCGACGGCGACGCGCTGGTTCGCGGGAATGTCGGAGTGCGGCACGAGGATCGCCCGAAGGCCGGCCTGCTGGGGGCCGTAGACGTCCTCGAAGAGGCGGTCGCCGACGTAGACGCAGCGCTCGGGAGCGACGCCGACCGCCTCGCAGGCCAGCAGGAAGGCCTCACGGTGTGGCTTCACGACGTGGATCTCGGAGGAGTAAACGTCGCCGTCGAGCAGGTCGAGCACACCGTCACGCTCGAACACCTCCCGGTGGTAGGCCCGGGTCCAGATCGTGTTCGACAGCACTCCGACCCGAACCCCGTTCTCGTGCAACGCCTCCCACAGCGGACGCACCTGCGGATCGGTGTGCGTGTGGGGCTCCCAGAAGCGCTGGTACGCCGCTAGGGCCAGGTGGTGGCGATCGTGGGCGGGGTCGATGCCGGCCTCGTCGAGGATGGCCGCCAGCGATGCGCTCTGGTGCCCTTGACGCCCACGGCTCCAGGCGTGTTCCTCGACCTGGGCCAGCCGCAACGCCAGTGAGTCGGCCTCGGCCAGGTCGGCCAGCGGCATCCGTGGGTCGTCGAGGGGAAGACCGTGCACCTCGCGGGCGAAGACCCGCCACTGCTGCGGCAGGTCGACCTCGTGCCAGGGCGTCAGCGTGCCACCCCAGTCGAAGATGACCGCCTCGACCGAGCCCATCAGCCGCCCCGTACCTCGCGCACCACTTCCGCCACAACCTCCTCGAGGGCGACCTCGCGGCGCTCGTTGCTGCGTCGGTCCTTGATCTCGACCTTGCCCTCGGCCAGGCCCCGGCCGACGACGACGATGGTGGGCACCCCGACCAGCTCGGAGTCCTTGAACTTCACCCCGGGGCTGACGCCCTTGCGGTCATCGACGAGCACGCGCAGGCCCTGCGCCTCGAGGTCGCGGGAGATCTCCTCGGCCGCGACGAACACCTGGTCGTCCTTGCCGGCCGCCACGATGTGCACGTCAACCGGGCTGAGCTCGCGCGGCCAGATGATGCCCGACGCGTCGTGGTTGCCTTCGACAACAGCGGCGACGGCCCGGCTCACCCCGACGCCGTAGGAGCCCATGACGACCGTGACGAGCTTGCCGTTCTGGTCGAGCACCTTCAGACCGAGAGCCTCGGCGTACTTGGTGCCGAGCTGGAAGACGTGGCCCATCTCGATTCCGCGAGCCGTCTCGAGCGCGTGCTGACAGTCGGGGCACGCGTCGCCGACCCGCACCTCGGCCGCCTCGATGGTGCCGTCGGCGGTGAAGTCCCGGCCGGCCACGAGGTCGATCACGTGCCGGCCGGCCACGTTCGCCCCAGTCACCCAGCGGGTGCCGTCGGCCACCCGCGGGTCGAGCAGGTAGCGGATGCCGCTCGTGCCCTCGGTGCCCAGCGCACCGGGCCCGATGTAACCCTTGACCAGAGCGGTGTTCTGGCTGAAGGCGAGCTCGTCGAAGGCCACGACCTCGGCCGGCTCCACCTGAGCGCCCAGCCGCTTCTCGTCGACCTCGCGGTCACCGGGTACGCCGATCGCGAGCGGCTCTCGGGTGCCGTCGGGGTGCTCGAGCATGACGACGACGTTCTTGAGGGTGTCGCCGGCCGCCCAGGGGCGGTCGTCGCGCGGAAAGCGCTCGTTGAGGTGGTCGACGAGGGTGCCGATGGTCGGCGTGGCCGGGGTGTCCTCGACGTGCGCGGCGGGCAGACCGTCGTAGGGCACGGCATCCGGCACCGGCACCCGCACGGCCTCGACGTTGGCCGCGTACCCACAGCTCGTGCACCGCACGTAGGTGTCCTCGCCGACCTCAGCGGTGGCCAGGAACTCCTCGCTCTTGCTACCCCCCATGGCCCCGGCCATGGCCTGGACGATGACGTAGTGGAAGCCGAGGCGGTCGAAGATGCGCACGTAGGCCTCACGGTGGCGCTGGTAGCTCTGGTCGAGCCCGGCCTCGTCGATGTCGAAGGAGTAGCTGTCCTTCATCACGAACTCGCGCCCGCGCAGCACACCTGCCCGGGGCCTGGCCTCGTCGCGGTACTTGATCTGAATCTGGTACAGCGCCAGCGGGAGGTCCTTGTAGCTGCTGTACATGTCCTTGACCGTGAGGGTGAACAGCTCCTCGTGGGTGGGGCCGAGCAGGTGCCCGGCGCCCTTGCGGTCGGTCAGCCGGAAGATGTTGTCGCCGTACTCCGCGTAGCGGCCGCTCGCCTCGAAGGGCTCCTTCGGCAGCAGGGCCGGGAAGAGCAGCTCCTGCGCGCCGATCGCGTCCATCTCCTCGCGCACGATCCGCTCGACGTTGCGCAGCACCCGCAAGCCCAGGGGCAGCCAGGTGTAGACGCCCGGGCTGACCCGGCGCACGTACCCGGCCCGCACCAGCAGGCGATGGCTCGGCACCTCCGCGTCGACCGGGTCCTCGCGCAGGGTTCGCAGGAACAGGGACGACATGTGCAGGGCCACAGGGGCACTCCTTCGCGGACGGTCAGACGGTGGTGCGGGAACCCCGGAAGGATATCGGGCGCAGGTGCCACCAGGCGACGCCTGCCACCAGACCGACCGACCCACCGAGTACCGCTCCTCGCAGCAGCACTCGTAGCGCCGTCACCCACCACACGTGCGCCCGAAGGTGCAGCAGCACCACGGCGACCACCACACCGGCCACCGCCGTGCCGACCAGCACCAGCCACCGGACGGCGCGCTGACCCGTCGAGCCGGGGGGGCGAGGCACCGGCGAAGCCCGCCGCCAGGCCGACCACCACCACACGAGAATCGTGGCCAGACCGATGACACCCGAGCCCACCTGCAGCCATTGGTAGCCGGGCCAGGGGCCCCAGTCGCGCTCGAGGGTCGGCAACCAGGCTGCCGTGCGCCCCTCCTCGTGCGTGAAGGAGTCCCAGAGCACGTGGGTGGCGCCGCCGAGCAGCAGCGCCACGACGACCCGAGCCCGGACCCACCGGCCGCGGCCGCCCTCTCCGCTGCGTAACGGGACGCGCTCCCGCAGAACGCGCGGCAGCAGGTCGATGGCGGGCTCTCGGAGCCAACGCCACCAGGCGAGCAGGGCCACCAGCCCGACGGCGAGGTCGACGGTGACCACCCCGCGGGCCGAGTGGGTCAGGTCGTAGGAGAAGACCCGCGGAAGAAAGACCGCCACATCGGGCACCATCGAGCCGATAGCCAGCGCACCGACGGGCAGGCCGAGGCGGCGAAGCGGGATCGCCACGACGGCATGGGCGGGGGTGATCGGCACCGTTCGATCGTAGGTGGGCGACCATAATCGAGGTGTCGGAAACAGACCGTTGGGGCAGCATGGCGAGATGCCGCAGCGCCCACTCGTCTTCACCGCCACCTCTGACCCCCGCGAGGCCAAGGCCTGGTTCACCCCGCTGATCGAGCGGGAGCCACTGGCCCTGAGTGTCATCGCCAGCGTGTCCGACTCTCTCGTGGCCGACCCCGGGCGGTTCGCCGACCCCCGGTGGTGGGCGGGTCGGGAGGGCGGCGCACCGGGCGCTGATGGCGCGGTGGTGGCCGCCTTCATGCACACTCCCCCGAATGCGCTGCACGTCGGCTGGGCCACCCCGGAGCAGGCCCGGCAGCTCGCTGGGCAGCTGGCACAGGAAACGTACGAGGCAGGCGGCGTGGGCGGCGACAAGCACACCGCGGCCGCCTTCGCGCAGGAGTGGGTCGCCACCCGCGGAGGTCAGGCGGTGACCCGGATGGAGCTCGGCGTCTTCGATCTTCCCGCAGCGGCGGAGATCCGCTTCGAGGTGCCCGGCCACGCCAGACCCGCGCAGGCCGGCGACCTCGACCTGGTCGACGGCTGGATGCGGTCGTTCCGGGACGAGGTCGAGCCCGACGGCGCGGGGCCCACGACCCGTCGTGGCCCGAGCCTCGCGCCTGCGGTTGATGACGGGCGCGTGCTGCTCTGGCAGACGAACGGTTGCGCGGTCTCGATGGCCTACGCGTCACCACCCAACGGCGGCGTGGTGCGCATCCAGGGGGTCTGGACCCCCCTGGAGCACCGCAGACACGGCTATGCCAGCGCCGTCGTGGCCTCTCTCAGCCAGTCGCAGGCGGCGGCCGGCCACCGGTGCCTGCTCTACACCGACCTGGCGAACCCGACCTCCAACGCGATCTACCAGGCGATCGGGTACCGCCGCATCGGCGACCACGTCACCATCGACTTCACGTGACCGTCAGCGCCAGACCCCGGACGCCCGCAGCGCCGTGCGGATCATCGGCCACTGCAACGGCAGGCGCACGACGGTGGCCGCGAGGTAGCCCCGCTTGAGGGTGTTGCGCGGGTCGCGAGCGAACCGAGCTCTGGCCTGGCCGGCCATGGTCACGTTGGCCGGGAAGACCCCCACGAGCAGGACCGCCGAAGCAAGCCCGGCGACCCGGCGCGTCGCAGAGCTGAGCAGCCCCAGCCCGCAGACGATCTCGGCGGCACCCGAGACGTAGACCAGTAGCCGCCGCGCGGGGAGGGAGCGCGGAACCATGGCCTGGAACGGTTCCGGCCGCACGAAGTGCATGACCCCTGACGTCAGGAACACGACAGCCAGTGCCATCCCGTCCTTGCCGAGCCCCTCGGATGCCGTTCGCTTCGACTGCCTCATGTCGAGCAGCCTAGGCGGCCGGCTTCAGAGCAGCACGGTGGTGAACGTGCCCACCTCGGCGAACCCGCAACGGTCGTAGGTGGCCCGTGCGGCGATGTTGAAGTCGTTGACGTAGAGCGAGACCTCGTCAGCCAGCCCGTTGAGCACGAGCTCGAGAACGGCAGCCATCGCGGGCACCGACCGACCCTGCCCACGCAGACGGGGGTGCAGCCAGACCCCCTGGATCTGCGCGCATCCGAGCGCGAGCGAGCCCACGTCGGCCTTGAACACGACCTCGCCGTGCTCGACCTTGACGAAGGTGTGACCCTGACGGATCAGCGACATGATGCCAGCCCGGTAACCGCGGTCTGACCCGAAGTAGGGCGGGTAGCCGATCTCCTCGGTGAACATATGGGTGGCCGCGGGCAGCACGATCTCGATCTCGTCAGGACGCGCCGGCCGCACCTCGGGGTCGAGGTCGATACCGAGACAAGACGGCCTGGTGGCGGTCGCCACGAGCGGCTGGCGGGTGCGGAGGGTGCGCGCCGGCCCCCATGAAGGGCCGAGCCGGTCCCAGAGCCCGTTGACCTGCTCACTGGGCCCGAAGATCGAGGCGCACTGGCGGCGCAACCGGGAGATCTTCCCCGCGATGGCCGTGAGACCTTCCTCGTCGAGCTCGACCGGAACGACGTTGGCACTCACCCACGCCAGACCGGTGAGGTCGCCGTCGCGGTAGTGGCCGAGCACCGACCCCGGGCTGCTGCGCAGGGCACCCTCCTCGATGCGGGCGGCGGCGAACACGTTCGACACCCGATCGCGAGCACAGATGGCCAGCGCGGCGTCGCGGTCGGAGACTGACAGCGGCCGCACCGGGGAGCGGGTGCGCAGCATGGTCTCAGCCTAGGGCCATGCTGGGGTCTATGAGGCGGGTGGACGTCTGGGTCGCAGCGGCGGACGAACCTGTCGGGCAGCCGGCCGGGCCGGGAGTGCTCGACGTGATCGAGAGGGCTCGCTTCGACGCGCTCACCCACGCGCCCACCGCGAGGGCCTACCTCGCTCTGCACACCCTCGCGCGGCAGGTGGTCGGGAGCATCATCGGCGCCCCCGCCCACGCCGTGCGGTTCGACCGTACCTGCCCCGTGTGTAGGGGTCCGCACGGTCGGCCGACGGTCATCGACCATCCCGGACTGCACCTGTCCCTGACCCGCACCAGCGCCCTGGTCGGGCTGGCGGTCACCACCGTCGGTGCTGTCGGGATCGACGTCGAGCAGGTAAGCGCCGCGACCTTCGTCGGCTTCGACGAGGTCGCCCTCCACCCGGGCGAGCGTGAGCCGGGCGGTCTCCCGACCGGGCGGGGTGGCCGGGCGAACGCGACGATGTGGGTGCGCAAGGAGGCGGCCCTGAAGGCTCTCGGGACCGGGCTGCGCACCGACCCGGCCACGGTTCGCACGCCACCCACCGGCATCCCGACCGTGGTCGTGCCGGGCACGGAACCGCTGACGGTGACCGACCTGGTGCTCCCCGGTGCGGCGGCCCGTACCCATGTTGCGGCGGTGGCCGTTGCGGGGGCCTCTGCGGAGGTCGTGATGAACGGTGCGAGACCGCCGCGCTGACGATCAGGAGAGCGTGGCCGCAGGCAGCCGGGGCAACGGCATCCGCCACAGCCAGTCATCGAGCAGCTCGTGCACCACCGGGCGGTCGTCGTGAGCGAGCACGAGGTCGACGAAGCCGGCCGTCGACACCGAGCCGTGTTCGCCGGCCGCGACCCAGGCCCGCACGAGCGCAAAGAACGCCTGGTCGCCGAGGTGTCGGCGCAGGGCGTGCAGCAGCAGGGCTCCCCGCTTGTAGACGCGGTCGTCGAACATCAGGCGGGGGCCCGGATCGGCCAGCACGAGGTTCTGCGGCAGCGCCGCGAGCTGTGAGTGGTGCGCTGTGGCGAGGTCGTCGGCAGTCGCCGCACCAGACTGCTCCGACCACAGCCACTCGGCGTAGCAGGCGAAGCCCTCGTTGAGCCAGATGTCGCTCCAGCCCGTGATGGTCAGGCTGTTGCCGAACCACTGGTGCGCGAGCTCGTGCGCGACGAGCCGCTCCTGCGCTCCGCGGCCCCGTAGCCAGTTCGGCCCGAACGTCGCCATCCCCTGGGCCTCGAGCGGGATCTCGAGATCATCGGCCGTCACCACGACGGTGTAGTCGTCGAACGGGTAGCGGCCGAACACCTCGGTGAAGAAGGTCATCATCTGCGGCTGGCGTTCGAGGTCGGCCAGCACCGGCGCCTTGACGGCAGCGGGCAGCGCCACCGTCTGGGGCACCGGCCCGTCGGCGATGGTCACATGTTCGTAGTGCCCAGCGTGCACTGCCGCCAGGTAGGTCGCCATGGGCCGGCGCTGCTCGAAGACGCGTCGGGTGCGGCTACCCCGGACCCGCTTCGCGGTGAGGGCCCCGGTGGCGACCACCTCGTAGGGCGAGTCGCACTCGATGGCAATGCGGTAGGTGGCCTTGCTGCGGGGGTGGTCGTTGCACGGGAACCACGTGGGCGCCCCGGTCGGCTGGCTCGCGACGAGCACTCCGTCGTCGAGCTCCTCCCAGCCGACCTCGCCCCACGGTGAGCGAACGGGGGCGGGAGTGCCGGCGTACGTGATGGTGACCGTCACCCGGTCGTCGACAACGAGCCGGTGCGGCACGGTGACGGTGAGCCGTTGGTCGCGGTGGGTCCACTTGGCCGAGGTGCCGTCGACCCCCACCTTGGCGACGCGCAGGCCAGCAAGGTCGAGGTGCAGCTTGGCGAGCGGGGCCAGCGCGACGACCTCGAGCACGGCCTTGCCGCTGAGGCGGTTGCTCGACATCTTGTAGTCGAGGTCGAGGTCGTAGTGGGTGACCGCGAAGGCGGCGTCACCACGACCGGGAACGTAGGGATCACCAGACGGCACGCGTCGAGAGTATGCCGCACCTGTCACGGGCGTGCAGGCGCGGTGTCGGATGCCGTCCTTGCCTGGCCCGCCCTAGCCTCGGTCCCGACCGTCCAGGGGGCGATCGGGTTGCCGGTCCACCGGCTGCCGCTCGGCACCGACTCACCCCGCAGCACCAGCGAACCGGGCCCCACCGTGGCGCCCTGCTCGATCGAGGCCGCCGGCAGGATCACACCGTTGGGCCCGAGCGTGGCGCCGGCGCCGAGGGTGACCGTGTCCATCGACATGATCCGGTCGTGGAACAGGTGGGTCTGCAGCACGCACCCCCGGCCCACGGTGGCTCCCTCGCCGAGGGTGACGAGGTCGGCCTCCGGCAGCCAGTAGGTCTCGCACCAGACGCCGTGGCCGATGCGCGCGCCGAGGGTGCGCAACCAGATGTTGATCGCCGGGGTGCCGGTGGCGGTCCAGGCGAACCACGGGCCCGCCACCATCTCGACGAAGGTGTCGACGACCTCGTTACGCCAGACGAACGAGCTCCACAGCGGATGTTCGACGGCCCGGATCCGGCCGACGATGGCCCACTTCGCCGCGGTGGTGACTGCGGCGGCGACCGCTCCGACGACGGCCAGCACAAGACCCGAGAGGGCGGCGGCCGGGCCCACGCCGAACCGGTCGACGATGGCGGAGAGCGTCACGAGCACGGTGATGCCGAGGGCGACCGTCACCATCACGGGCACGATGCGGCAGAGCTCGACGATCCCCCGAACCACCTTCAGCCGCAACGGTGGCGTGAAGGTGCGCTCGGTGTCGACATCGCTCGAGGCGCGCCTCAGCCGCACCGGTGGGCTGCCCAGCCAGCTCGAACCCGCCTTCGACTTCTCGGGTGCGGCCGACAGCACGGCAACCAGCCCGTTCTTCGGCACCCGGCGCCCTGGGGCCGTCATGCCGGAGTTGCCGAGGAAGGCTCGTTTGCCGACCTTGGCCGGGGCGATGCGCAGCCAGCCACCACGAAGCTCGTAGCCGGCCACCATCGTGTCGTCGGCCAGAAAGGCGCCGTCGGCCACAGTGGTCATCTTCGGAAGCAGCAGCACGGTAGAGGCCTCGACACCGGATCCGATGCGGGCGCCGAGGGAGCGCAGCCACCACGGGGTGATGAGGCTGGAGTAGATCGGGAAGAGCAGGGTGCGGGCCTGGTCGAGCAGCCGCTCGGTCATCCACACCTGCCAACCGACTCGGCTGCGCACCGGGTGGAAGCCCTCGGTGAGACCGACCCCGAGCAGCCGCACGATGGCGATGGTCAACAGCGCGAGACCGAGCATGGCCAGCACGGTCGCGGCAGGCACGGCCAGGTAGGCGGCTCGAGCGGCCGCCCCGTAGGAGGTGACATCACGGAGCATCACAGCCAGCACGAACAGCCCCGGGAGCAGGGCGAGCAGAGGCACGATGGCCAGCCCGATCGACGACACCCCGTACACCGGAACCCATCCCGATGCCCGGGGCGGGCGGGCCGGCGGCCACGTCGTCGATGAGCGCGCAGCCACGACGAGGGCCGGCGAACCGGCGACCGTCGTGGCCCGGTCGACGTGACCCAGCACCGTCGATCCGGCCTCGACCACGGCGTTTCGACCGATGTGCACGTCGGGACCGATGGTGCTGCGCGCTCCGATCGTGGCCTCGGCGGCGATGTGGATCTCACCGACGTGGATGACGTCGCCGTCCATCCAGTAGCCCGAGAGGTCGACCTCCGGCTCGACACTGGCCCCGTCGCCGATCGTCAGCATTCCCGTGACCGGAGGGACGGAGTGCAGGTCGACGCCGGTGCCGACCTTGGCCCCGAGAGCCCGCGCGTAGACGAGGATCCACGGGGCGCCGGCGAGCGAGATCGCCCCCATCGCCTCGGTGAAGCGCTCGGCCGCCCAGAGCCGTAGCTGCACGTGACCGCCGCGAGGGTAGGTTCCGGGGCGCACTCCGTGCAGCAGCAGGCGCGCGCCGAGGGCCGACAGGCTCATCCGGCCGACCGGGGTGACGAACGCCAGCCAACCCACGGCCAGCACCCACCACGACACCGGCCTGGCCCACGGCGCCAATCCGAGCGCCCGCAGCAGCTCGGTGGCCGTCACGAGGGCGACCACCCACTGCATCCCCTTGACGGTGAGCAGCACCAGGGAGATGACGGTCTGGAGCAGCTGGATGGGGCGCGGGATGCGGCTGACCTGCCGCGTGGGCGCCTGCGGGCCGGCCGGTGCGAGCGACTCGAGCAGGGTGGCCTGAGCCCCGAGGCGGGGATGGGCGTAGAGATCGGCGACCGTGACGGTGGGGGTGCGCTCTCGCAGCAGTGAGACCAGCCGAGCGGCCGGAAGGCTGCCGCCACCGTGGGCGAAGAAGTCGGCGTCGAGGGAGCGGATCGGGGCACCGAGCACCGTGGTCCACTGCTCGGCGAGCCAGCGCGGCGTCCCGGTCAGCTCATTGGCGCCCGCACCGAGCGCCTCGCCTGGCAAGGGCCAGGGCAGGGCCGCCCGGTCGACCTTGCCGGACGTTCGGGTCGGCAGGTCGTCGACGACGACGACGAGCGGCACGAGGGCCGCAGGCAGCTCGGCCCGCAACCGGTAGACAGCAGCGTCGTGGTCGAACGTCGCGGGGTCGGCCGGCACGACATAGCCCACCAGCACCTCGCTGCCGGCCGGGGTCGACTTCACCGCGGCCGCCGCGCCGGTCACCCCGACGAGCCCCTGCAGCGCGGCATCGACCTCGCCGAGCTCGATGCGCCGGCCCCCGAGCTTGACCTGGTCGTCGGCCCGCCCCACGAAGACCAGGCCTGCGGGGTCGTTGACGACGAGGTCGCCTGACCGGTACGCCCGCGCCCAGCCCAGCGTGGGCATCGGGGCGAACTTCTCGGCATCCTTCTCGGGGTCGAGATAGCGGGCCAGGCCCACCCCGCCGATGATCAGCTGACCCGTCTCTCCAGGGGCGACGCGGGTCTCGGCGCTGTCGACGACGGCGAGGTCCCAGCCGTCGAGGGGCAGGCCGATGCGCACCGGGCCGATGCCGTCGAGGAGCGCTCCACACGCCACGACCGTCGCCTCCGTGGGGCCGTAGGTGTTCCACACCTCCCGCTCCGGGGAGACGAGACGCGCCACGAGGTCTGGAGGGCAAGCCTCGCCGCCGAAGATGAGCAGGCGCACCGGCTCGAGTGCCTCCGCGGGCCAGAGCGCGGCCAGGGTCGGCACCGTCGACACGATGGTGATGCCCTGGGCCACCAGCCACGGGCCGAGATCGATGCCCGTGCGCACGAGCGACCGAGGCGCCGGCACGAGGCATGCCCCGTGCCGCCAGGCCAGCCACATCTCCTCGCACGAGGCGTCGAAGGCGACGGACAACCCCGCCAGCACCCGGTCGCCTGGCCCGATCGGCTGATCCTGCAAGAACATCCGCGCCTCGGCGTCGACGAAGGCGGCCGCTGAACGATGGGTGACGGCCACCCCCTTGGGGCGCCCGGTGGAGCCAGAGGTGAAGATCACCCAGGCGTCGTGGTCGACCGTCACGACCGGCCCTGGCACGGGCCCGTCGCTGTTCGGCCCGTCTTTCGTGACCCAGGTGGTCTCGATGCGACGGTCGGCCCCGACGACGGCCGCGACGTCGGCCTCGGAGAACACGAGGTCGGCGCGTTCCTGCGGGTCGTCGACGTCGACCGGCACGTAGGCTGCTCCAGCTCGCAGGATGCCGAGGATCGCGACGTAGAGGTCATGGGTGCCCGATGGCGCCCGCACTCCGACCCGGTCGCCCGGTCGGACCCCCGCTGCTGCGAGGTGTGCCGCCATCTCGCTGACCTCGCCGCTCAGCTCGCGGTAGGTCAGCACCGACCGGGTGTCGTCGATGGCCGGGGCGTCGGGGTGGCGGGCCACGGTGGCCGACAGCACGTCGAGCAACGTGCGAGGGGCACTGGTTCGGTCACCGGCCAGCAGCGGGTCGGACAAGGTGCCCCTCCTCGGGCCGCGAGCGCACTCGCTCTGGGCGATATCGGAAGTGTAGTGAGGGCAGGTGAACGGCCGGTGTCCTCGAACCCGGCGCGCCGCCGGTATCGCGCACTACGGTGGGGGGAGTCTCTCGCGCGGCTGACCAGCGCGCCGTCCCCAGCCCGAAAGGCCCACCATGACCGAGTTGCGCGTCGTTGCCGAGATCGTCGCCAAAGCGGGTTCGGAGGACGGCATCCGCGCTGCCCTGTCGACCCTGGCCGTGGCCACCCGCGACGAGGACGGTTGCGTCGCCTACGAGGTGTTCGAGTCGGATGCCGCGGCCGGCACCTTCTTCACCATCGAGACGTGGCGCTCACCGGAGGACATGGCGGCGCACCTGCAGAGCGAGCACCTGGCCGCCGCGTTCGCCGCAGCCGACGGGCACGTCAGTGCCCCGCCGGCGATCCACCCGCTCAACCCGGTGGGCTGAGACGCCCTGAGGTGAGCAGCGGGCGGGCGAGGTCGGTGTTGTCGAAGACCCAGCTCGCCTGCTCGCGTGGCCTCGCCTCCGCGAGGTAGAGCCGCTGACCCTCGACGTAGCGACGGTTCACGGCTGCCTCCGGGTCGGGGTCGTGTTCGCCCTCGAAGCGGGCGTTGCCGCGCGGCACGGAGACGGCGAACGGCACGTCCACCCAGACGGTCGCGTCCCACGCATCGGTGAGCTCGGGGCGCTGCAGGAAGATGCCGTCGACGAGCAGCACGGTGCCCGGGCCGACGACGATCCGATCGGGGTGGATCGGCCGGTCGGCGACCACGTCGTTGATCGCCGGCGTGACGGGCGCGCCGCGACGGAACGGCTCGATGACCGCGCGGCGGAAAGCGTCGTAGTCGTAGGAGTCCTCGTAGAACGACTCCGGCCCGCGACCTCGCGCTCGCCGCTGAGCTTGTGGTCGATGGAACCCGTCGATTGAGACACGGAGAACGGGTCGGTCTGCCATCAACATCTGGGCGACCTCGTCGGCGAGCACCGTCTTTCCGGCGCCGTCGAACCCGTCGACCGCCACCGTGACGCGCTCGCCCGGCTGCAGCGCGACGACCCGGTCGGCGAGATCGCGGACAGCGGCATCCCGCTCTGCCGTGCGGACCGGAGCCGGCACCTCAGCTGACGGTCACCGAGGGGGCGCCAGCGTCGGCCTCGTCGACCGGCTCGCCCATCTCTTCGGCCAGGCGCATGGCCTCCTCGATGAGCGTCTCGACGATCTGGCTCTCGGGAACGGTCTTGATGACCTCGCCCTTGACGAAGATCTGGCCCTTGCCGTTGCCGGAGGCCACGCCGAGGTCAGCCTCACGGGCCTCGCCGGGACCGTTGACGACGCAGCCCATGACGGCCACGCGGAGCGGCACGGTCATGCCCTCGAGCCCGGCCGTGACCGCGTCGGCGAGGGTGTAGACATCGACCTGGGCCCGACCGCACGACGGACACGAGACGATCTCGAGCTTGCGCGGCTTGAGGTTCAGGCTCTGCAGAATCTGGTTGCCGACCTTGACCTCCTCGACCGGAGGCGCCGACAGCGAGACCCGGATCGTGTCGCCGATGCCCTGTGAGAGCAGCGCGCCGAAGGCGGTCGCCGACTTGATCGTGCCCTGGAAGGCGGGCCCGGCCTCGGTGACCCCGAGGTGGAGGGGCCAGTCGCCGGCCTGCGCGAGCAGCTCGTAGGCGCGCACCATGATGACCGGGTCGTTGTGCTTGACCGAGATCTTGAAGTCGTGGAAGTCGTGCTCCTCGAACAGACCGGCCTCCCAGACGGCCGACTCGACGAGCGCCTCGGGGGTCGCCTTGCCGTACTTCTCCATGATCCGCTGGTCGAGGCTGCCGGCGTTGACGCCGATGCGGATGGACACGCCCGCGTCCTTGGCCGCCTTGGCGATCGCCTTGACCTGGTCGTCGAACTTGCGGATGTTGCCTGGGTTGACGCGAACGGCAGCGCACCCGGCGTCGATCGCGGCGAAGACGTACTTCGGCTGGAAGTGGATGTCGGCGATGACCGGGATCTGGCTCTTTCGGGCGATGGCCGGCAGGGCGTCTGCGTCGTCCTGGCTCGGGCACGCGACCCGCACGATGTCGCAGCCGGTCGCCGTGAGCTCGGCGATCTGCTGGAGGGTGCCGTTGATGTCGGTGGTCGGCGTCGTGGTCATCGACTGCACCGAGATCGTCGAGTCGCTGCCCACCCCCACCTTCCCGACCTTGATCTGGCGGGTCTTGCGCCGTGGGGCGAGAACGGGAGGGGGCGCCGACGGCATGCCGAGCGAGATCGTCATGCTCCCATTATGTCCCGCGCAGGAGGTCGGGGTTCACGCGCGGGCGCGGTGACCACGTCAGGGGGTGCTGCACCGCCGTCAGCCGAAGAGGCGGATGGGCTTGACGATGTCGGCGTAGATGAGCAGGACGGACATGGTGATCAGCACGAGCGACATGCCGTAGGCGATGGGCAAGCCCTTGGCGACGTCGACGTAGCCCGGATCCGGGCGATCGCGCAGGCGCGCGACCGTTCGCTTGACCCACTCCCAGATGGCGCCGGCCACGTGCCCGCCGTCGAGCGGCAGCAGCGGCACCAGGTTGAACACGAACAGCGCCAGGTTGAGCGAGGCGACGAGCAGCACGAGCTGGATGAGCTTGAGCCAGTTGCCGCCCTCGTCGGCCGGGATGTCGGCAGCGGCCACCTCACCGCCGATGCGGCCCACCCCGACGACCGAGATGGGGCCGTTGGGGTCTCGTTCGCCCGAGCCGAAGGCGGCCTGCACGACGCCGGCCATCTTCTGCGGGATCTTCACGATGATGGATGCCGTTTGGACGGCCTGCTTCCAGACGAACTGCGGAGCATCCCAGATCGGGGTCTTGACAAGGTCCTGACCGGGCGTGACGCCCAGGAAGCCCGTCTTAGCCAGCACGAGCTGCCCGTCCTTGGTGACGGGGTTGCCCTCCGCGTCGTAGGTGGCGCGCTCGAGGCTCGCGGGGGTGACGGTGATCGGCACCTGCTGGTCGCCCCGCTGCACGACCATCTGCAACGACTGACCGGCGTGGTCGCGGATGGCGGCGGTCACCTGGTCCCAGGTGGTGATCGGTGCGGAGTCGACCGAGAGGATGCGGTCGTTCTGCTGCAGCCCGCCGGCCACGCTCGGTGCCTGCGGGTCACCCGGGGCGCACGTGGGCTGGGGCAGCGCCAGGGTCGGCGCCGCGGTCGGCACGCACGCTGACAGGAGCCCGACCTTGGGTACGACCTGGGGCAGCCCGTAGAGGGTGATCACCCCGGTCAGCAGCACGGCGGCGATGACGAGGTTCACCATCGGCCCGCCGAGCATGATGATGATCTTCTTGGCCGGGTGCAGCTTGTAGAAGACCCGGTCTTCGTCGCCGGGCGCCACCTCCTCGAGGGCGTCGGCCCGCGCCTGGTCGACCATCTGGCTGAACCGGCCGGTCGAGAGGGTACGCAGCTCGCCAGGCTTGTCACCGGGTCGCGGCGGCAGCATGCCGATCATGCGCACGTAGCCGCCCAGCGGTATCGCCTTGATGCCGTACTCGGTCTCTCCGCGCTTGCGCGACCAGACCGTCGGGCCGAAACCGACCATGTACTGGGTGACCTTCACCCCGAACTTCTTGGCGGGCAGGAGGTGGCCGATCTCGTGCAGCGCGATGCTCAGCGCCACGCCGACGACGATGACCAGAACCCCAAGGATGAACAGCACACTCCATTGTCACATCCGCCCCCTGTGAAACCGACCTGACGGCGGAAGGGCCCTTGTGCCGAATCAGGGCGCGACGAGCGAGGATGCCGCGCTGCGGGCCCAGCCGTCGGCGGCGAGCACCTGTTCGAGAGTGAGCTCGCCCACCGGTTCGGCTGGGTCGGCGGCATACCGCTCGACGACCTTGGCCACGGTGTCGACGATGTCGACGAAACGCAGGGCGCCGTCGAAGAACGCCTGAACGCACACCTCGTTGGCGGCGTTGTAGACGGCCGGCCAGGTGCCGCCTGCCTCCCCCACCCTTTTGGCGAGCGCGACAGCGGGAAAGGCCTCGTGGTCGAGCGGTTCGAAGCTCCACGAGGCGGCGCGGGTCCAGTCGATCGACGGTCCGGCGTCGGGCACCCGGTCGGGCCAGGCCATGCCCAGGGCTATCGGCACCAGCATCGACGGGGGGCCGGCCTGCGCCATCGTGGAGCCGTCGGTGAACTCGACCATCGAGTGGATGAGCTGCTGCGGGTGCACCACCACCTCGATGCGGTCGAACGGCACGTCGAAGAGCAGGTGGGCCTCGATCACCTCGAGCCCCTTGTTGACCAGCGTCGCCGAGTTCGTGCTGATCACGGGGCCCATCGAGAAGTTCGGGTGAGCCAGCGCCTGTTCGACCGTGACCGACTCTAGCTCGGCCCGACTGCGGCCCCGAAAAGGCCCGCCACTGGCGGTGATCACGAGCTTGCGCACCTCGTCGGGAGTGCCGCCGCGCAGGCACTGGGCGATCGCCGAGTGCTCGCTGTCGACGGGCACGAGCTGGCCGGGCCGGGCCGCGCGTTTGACGAGAGGGCCGCCGATGATGAGCGACTCCTTGTTGGCCAGGGCCAAGGTGGTGCCGGCGCGCAGAGTGGCGAGCGTCGGCGCCAGGCCGATGGCTCCGGTGATGCCGTTGACGACGACGTCAGCCTCTTGCGCGGCCAGGGTGGTGCTGGCCTCCGGACCGGTGAGCAGCTCGGGCTCGTAACCGGTGACCGATGAGCCGTCTACCGCGTGGTCAACGGCGTGAGCGATCGCGGCGGAGAGGTCGTCGGTTGTGCCGGCTGCCGCAGCCACCATGGGGACCCGCAGCGCGACGGCCTGCCTCGCCAGCAGCTCAAGGTTGGTGCCCGCCGAGAGGCCGATGATCTCGAACCGGTCAGGGTTGCGTTGGGCGATGTCGAGGGCCTGGGTGCCGATCGACCCGGTTGAGCCGAGCAGGATGACACGGCGACGGCGGAGCTGTTGGTGGGCGGGTGTGCTCATGCTCTGCATCCTCTCTCACTGGGGCGCCGACCTGCTCAGCCGGCGATCCGTTCGGCGAGATGGCGCTCGAAGGCACTGAGCGGCGCAGCGGCCTCGACTGCCAGCGCTGCGGATGTTCGAGCGGTTGGAACCAGGGGTGGTGGGTGGGAGCTGTAGGTGTGCCCGGTCGGGGTGGTGGTCAGGACGGTGGTCAGGACGGTGGTCAGGGTGGTGTGCTGAGTGCTGTCCTGGGCGGTGAGGGCGCGGGCCTGCCAGTCGGGAAGGTTCTTGGTGTGGTTGCAGCGTGCGCAGAGGCCTTGCCCGTTCGCTGCGCTCGTGGGCCCGCCGTCGGCAAAGTCTCGGATGTGGTCGAGGTGGCGGATGGGAGCACCGCACCAGGGCGTGCGGCAGGTGGCGGCGTCGCGCGCGATGAGGAACCGGCGTAGGTTGCCGTCGAAGGCGCGGCGGGTTGAGTCCATCGCGACGAGCTGCCCGGTCTTCGGGTGGGCGTACAACCGACGCAGCCAGACCTGAGCGCGTTCTGTGATCCTCTCGTTCCGCCAGGCTGCGTGGCCAGCGCCTGCGTGGCCAGCACCTGCGTCGCCAGCATCATCGTCGCCAGCACCATCGCGGGATCCCCTGGTCGGTGCGGTGCGACCGGTGGGAGGTGGCCCGGGGAACGGCCGTGGCCGTGGCCAGGTGTCATTGCCGCTGTTCGGAAAGCCGCCGAACTCGTCCTCGCCCGTGGCCGGCCCGCCGTAGGCATCGACCATCTCGGCGTCCGCGTCGCCGGGCGGGTCACTGCTGTGGCTCCCCGGGCGCGCACTCGCGGTGGCGACCGGCTGGTCGTGGTGGGGGTCGTGGTGGGGGTCGGTGTCGTGGGTGAGGAAGTCTCGAGCCCAGGCGGCGGGCACGGTGCCGTAGCCGGGGACCTGAGCCGGGGTGTCTCCGACGTCGAACAACGAATCGGGGGTGATCACCAGCTGCACCTCGACCGGTACCACGTCGGCGCGCTCCTGCCCGGTGACGCGTTCTACGAGAGTGTCGGCCATCACCTGCCCTTTGCGCCGGGGGTCACCACCCGCGCGGGCGGTGTCAGCGGACGCAGTCAGCGCCGCGTGCGCGGCCAGGGCCTGGGCCAGCGGCAGGTGCGCGGTCAAGCGACACATCGCGTCGGCGGCGTGGCGCAGCTCGACCCGACGCTCCAGGGCCGCTTTCGCGCACCGCTCCGCCGCTGCCGCGGGGTCGGCCCGGTAGGCCAGCGCCCGTACGCGCCGGGTCAGCTCCCGGTCACCGAGCGATCCCAGCCCATCACCAGCGGCTGGTTCGTCTGTGTCGCTGGCATCGGGTCGGGTGATCACGACCAGCTCGGCGTCCAGGGCTCTGCGCTGCTCGCCGCTCAGATGCGCACATTCGCGGACGATGATCTCGGCCCGGGCCTCACTCAGGCGCCCCGACGTCAATGCCGCGAACGTGTTCGGCATCTCGTGCACCAACGCGAGCGCGAGCTTCACGTGCTGGGACCCTCTGGCGGGCGACTCCCGCCGCGCCAGGGCGACCTGCCCCCCGATCCCCCGACCCAGATGCCCCCGCCGCGTCATCGACGCCCCGGGCCCCGCAGCGACATCCGAGCGTTCCGCGTCGTCTTCTGAACCCCGGCCGCGTCGATGCTCGGCCTGCACCTGTTCCTGCGAGGCCACGAACGCGGCGGTGACCGCGGCCTGCGCGGCCGCGCACGCCCCCTTGACCCGCTCCAACGCCGCAAGCTGATCGACCCGCTCGGCATCTGACAAGAAAGGGTCGACCCGCGCGAGAGTTTCGACCAGGGCCAGCAGACCCTGACTCGACACGCTCCTTGTGGATTCGATCATGTGTTCGATTGTACTCGTACCGAGGACGCAGGTCTACCCCCCCTCGACATGACCTTCCGGCGGCGCAGCTCCCTCACCGACATCCTGCATGGAACGGAGTCTGTTCGTGACTCACGACCTCAGGTCGGCCCGCTCAGGTGGTCACGTGCCTTGAGGCCAGCAGTCGATCGCGGTGGGCGGCGTAGGCGATGACCCAGCTCATCTTCAGGCGGTACATGCGGATGTCATCGCCCCACGACCAGGGACTGCTGCCGTAGTGCGCGCTCCAATGGGCATCAACCTCGTCGCGCTCCGACCCGGGCGGCACCAGCACGGCCGTGCCGTGGCTGAACAGGGCCAGCTCCTCGCCGTCGATGTGAGCCACGCTCACGGCCGGCCGGCTCTCGAGGTGGCGGGCCTTGGCCGAGTCACCGGCGGTGCTGAAGGTCCAGGTGCCGTGCAGGAAGTGCCCGTCGAGGGCGGTGATGCGCGGCTCGCCCTTTGCGGTCACCGTGGCACACGACAACACCTTCATGCCCGTCATGAGCGCGACGACCTGAGCCGCAGTGAGGGTTCTGTCGTCGTCGATGATGCTACGCAGATGGCCGGTGGCGCGCTCGTGCGAGGCGTCGAGCAGCGACTGCAGGCTCTCGATCTCGGCCGTGGTCTCCAGCATCGGTCAACGGTAGCGCCAGCAGGCATGATGACGGGGTGAAGAACCTCCGGTCGACGTCGAACCGATCGGTGCTGCTGGCCCTCCTCGCGGTTGCGGTCATCGTGCTGGCCTGGGTGGTCGTGCGGGTCGGCACCACCGGCTCGGATGCCGCGCTGCCCGGTTCCCGCCCCAACGCGACCACCCCGGTCGCGAGCTCCACCGAGACGACCGACCCGGCATCCGGGCTGGCGTGGATCTCCGAGTCAGCGCTGCCCAGCCAGGCCCGCGACACCCTCCGGCTCATCCGGGCCGGCGGCCCCTATCCCTACCCGCGCAACGACGACAAGACCTTTCGCAACAGCGAGGGCCTGCTACCGCGCCAACCGAACGGCTACTACCGGGAGTACACCGTGAAGACACCGGGATCGAGCGACCGGGGGGCTCGACGCATCATCACGGGGGCGCCCGACGAGAAGTTCTGGACCGCTGACCACTACGACTCGTTCAGCCGCATCCGGGAGGGGTCGTGACCACCTTTCTGGGTCTCGACAGCGGGCCGGACGACCACATCGACGCGCTGGCGGCTCGGGGCTACGACGTGCGGGTCGTGACCGCCGGCACCGACAAGGCCAGCGTGCTGCGCGAGTTCGCGATCGCCCTCGCCCTCCCCCGCTGGTTCGGCCACAACTGGGACGCGCTGCTCGACTCCCTGAGAGAGCTCGAGGGCAGCGACGGCCGGCCGTTGGCCCTGGTGTGGGACCACGTGCGTGGCCTGCGTGACTCCGACCGGCACACCTACGCCGACGTCATCGACATCCTCGAGCAGGTGCAGGGCGAGCGTGACGACCTGCGCGTGACGGTCATCGCGCGCTGACCGTCAGCGTCGGCCCGGCCTACAGTGCGATCCCGACCTACAGTGCGATCCCGACCTAGAGTGCGATGCCGATGTACTTCGTCTCGAGGTACTCCTCGATGCCCTCGAAGCCGCCCTCGCGCCCGACTCCCGAGCTCTTGACCCCACCGAACGGCGCCGCCGGGTTGCTGACGATGCCCTGGTTGACGCCGACCATGCCGTAGTCGAGGGCCTCGGCCACGAGCAGCGCCCGGGAGAGGTCGCGGGTGAACAGGTAGGCCACCAAGCCGTATTCCGTGTCGTTCGCGAGCCGGATCGCCTCGTCGTCGTCGGTGAAGGTCGACACCGGGGCCACCGGGCCGAAGATCTCTTCGGTCGCCATGTCGGCGTCGTGCGGCACGTCGGTGAGCACCGTGGGCGGGTAGAACCAGCCGGCGCCCTTCGGCACCTCGCCGCCGACGAGAACTTTCGCGCCCTTGCTCACGGCGTCGTCGACGAGGGCGACCACCTTGTCGCGTGACTTCTCGTCGACGAGCGGGCCGACGTCGACGCCCTTCTTGGTGCCGCGACCGACAACGAGGGCGCTCATCCGCGCTGAGAGCTTGGTGGTGAACTCCTCGGCGACCGCCTCGTGCACGTAGAAGCGGTTCGCCGCCGTGCAGGCCTCGCCCATGTTGCGCATCTTGGCGAGCATGGCTCCCTCGACGGCCTTGTCGACGTCGGCGTCGGCGAACACGAGGAACGGCGCGTTGCCGCCGAGCTCCATCGACACCCGGAGCACGCCCTGCGCGGCCTGTTCGATGAGGGTGCGCCCCACGGGCGTGGAGCCGGTGAACGTCAGCTTGCGCAGACGCGGGTCGCGGATGAGCGGCTCCATGACGTCACCGGTGTGGCTGGTCGTCACGACGTTGAGCACGCCGTCGGGCAGCCCGCACTCGCGCAGCAGCTCGGCCAGCGCCAGCATCGTCAGCGGGGTCTGGCTGGCCGGCTTGACGACCATCGTGCAGCCGGCTGCGATGGCCGGGCCGATCTTGCGGGTGCCCATCGCGAGTGGGAAGTTCCACGGGGTGATCATCAGGGTGGGGCCCACGGGCTGTTTCGTCGTGAGCAGCCGGGTGGCGCCGTTGGGGGCGATGGCGTACCGGCCGCCGATGCGCACCGCCTCCTCGGAGAACCAGCGGAAGAACTCGGCACCGTAGGTCACCTCGCCGCGGCTCTCGGCCAGCGTCTTGCCCATCTCGAGGGTCATCAGCATCGCGAACTCGTCGGCGCGGGCCGTGAGCTTCTCGAAGGCTTCGCGCAGCAGCTCTCCACGGTCGCGGGGCGCCACCTTGGCCCAGTCGGACTGGGCCGCCACAGCGGCATCCAGCGCCGCTCGCCCGTCGAGCACGCTCGCGTCGGCCACCCTGGCGAGCACCCGGCCGTTTGACGGGTCGTGCACGGCGAGGGTCTTCCCGCCGGATGCCGGCTGCCACCGTCCGCCGATGAACAACCCTGTGGGAACCGCCTCGAGCACTGTCTTCTGCGTCACCGTTGCCATGACTGCGACCCTAATGCTCGCCGGGCCCTCACACCGCCTGCCGCGAGCGACGGCTGCTCAGCACCTGTCCGACCACGACGATGGCCAGGGCCCCGAGGAACATGATCGTGCCGATCACGTTGATCTGCACCGGGGTCCCCCGTTGGGCCGCCCCCCACACGTACATGGGGAACGTGACCGAGGAGGGGCTGGCGTTGAAGTTGGTGATGATGAAGTCGTCGAACGACAGCGAGAACGCCAAGAGCGTGCCGGCCGCGATACCCGGCGCCACCAGCGGGAAGGTCACCTTCAGGAAGGCCTGCACCTCGTTGGCGTAGAGGTCGGCCGCTGCCTGTTCGAGCCGCGGGTCGAGCGAGGCCACCCGGGCCTTGACCGTCACGATGACGAACGAGAGGCAGAACATGATGTGGGCGATCAGGATCGTGGTGCGCCCGGTGGGAATGCCCATCGCGATGAACAGCGTCAACAGGCTCGAGCCCATGACGACCTCGGGGGTGGCCATCGGCAGGAAGATCAGCAGGTTGGTACCCGCTCTGGCGCGGAACCGGTAGCGGCCCAGGGCGAAAGCCACCATCGTGCCGAGCACTGCGGCCGTCAGCGACGCGATGATACCGATCTCGAGACTGAGGCCGAGCGAGTCGCACATCCCCGGGACCCCGCACACGTTGGTCCACGCATCGAACGAGAACTGGTTCCACTGGTAGTTGAAGCGCCCGGCCGGGTTGTTGAACGAGAAGGCGATCACGACGAAGTTGGGCGCCAGGATGTAGAGCATCACCAGCAGCCCGACGATGATGACGAGGTGACGACGGAGCCAGGCCATCTCAGACCAGCTCCTCGGTGCCGGCGCGACGCACGTACGTCACGACGAAGGCCACGATGAGCAGCAGCAGGATGAAGCTGAGGGCCGCCGCCGTCGGGTAGTCGAGCACACGCAGGAACTGGGCATCGATGACCTGGCCGATCATGGTGGTCTGGGTGCTGCCCAGCAGCACCGAGTTGATGTAGTCGCCCGTGGCCGGGATGAAGGTCAGCAGCGTTCCTGCTACGACCCCCGGCAGCGAGAGCGGCCAGATCACGCGCCGGAACGCCTGCACCGGAGACGCGTACAGGTCACCGGCCGCCTCCACGAGGCGCTGGTCGAGTCGTTCGAGGTTGGCGTAGAGCGGCAACACCATGAACGGCAGGAAGTTGTAGGTCAGCCCACAGATCACGGCAAAGGGCGAGAAGAGCAGCTGGTCGTTGGAGATCAGCCCGACGGCGTGCAGCACCGACTTGAAGCCGGAGAGCAGGAAGTCGGTGTGGGTGAACGCGGTGAACTGCGCGAGCAGGCCGGAGTCGCCGAGGATGGTCTGCCAGGCGAGCGTGCGAATCAGGAAGGAGGTGAAGAACGGCGCGATGACGAGCACCAGTAGGAAGTTCTTGTACCGACCCGACCGGTGGGCGATGAACCAGGCCAGCGGAAAGCCGAGGGCAAGGGTCGCGACCGTTGCGGTACCCGCGTAGATGAGCGAGCGCAGCAGCTGCGGCCAGTAGGTGCCCAGGGCGTCGGAGTAGGTCGCGAAGTTGAAGGTGAGCGTGTAGCCGTTGTCGACGTCGCCGGTCTGCAGCGACTGCGACGCGAGCGAGAGCATCGGCACCAGGAAGAACACGACGAGCCAGAGCATGCCCGGCAGCAGGAGCAGGTACGGCACGTAGGCACCGCGCCGGCGGGGACGCTTGCCCTCCCCCGGCTGAGCGGGCTGCGGTGCCAGCGGTGCTCCGGCGAGGGTGTTGACGGCCACGTCAGGCGTCCTCGCCGATATCGGCCCCCGCGTCGGCGTCCTGTGAGGCGTCGAGCGCGAAGCAGTTGGCCGGCAACCAGGCCAGCCTGACGTTCGAGCCGAGGACCGCTCGGGGCGCCCCGTCGTTCTGCTGGACGACCGTCAGCTCGCGGCCCCACGACGTGGCCACGAGGTACTGCGTGGCCACGCCGAGGAACGACACATCGGTCACCTTGCCCGACAGGGTGTTCAGGCTCTCACTCTCGCTACCGGCGACGCCGCCGATGATGCGCACCTTCTCGGGCCGGATGCCGAGCCAGATCTCGGTAGCACCCTCGGGCAGCAGGTCGGCCGGCACCGTCATCTCCGTGCCGTGCACGTTCAGCTGGGCGATGTCGTCGACGACACCCTTGACGGTGGCCGCCAGCAGGTTCGACTGGCCAAGGAAATTGGCCGCGAACGTCGACTCCGGCTTCTCGTACAGGGTGCCCGGGTCGCCGACCTGCTGCAGGCGCCCGCCGTTCATGACCGCGATGGTGTCGGCCATCGTCATGGCCTCCTCCTGGTCGTGGGTGACGTGCACGAAGGTCAGGCCCACCTCCTGCTGGATGCGCTTGAGCTCGATCTGCATCTGGCGGCGCAGCTTGAGGTCGAGGGCGCCGAGCGGCTCGTCGAGCAGCAGCACGTCGGGGCGGTTGACGACCGCCCGGGCGAGGGCGACCCGCTGCTGCATCCCGCCCGAGAGCTGGGTCGGCTTCTTGCGGGCCACCTGGGTCAGCTCGACGAGCTCGAGCGCCTCCATGGCCTTGGCCTTCCAGTCCTTGACCTTGCGCTGTCGCAGCCCGAAGGCGACGTTGTCGAGGATGTCGAGGTGCGGGAAGAGCGCGTAGTTCTGGAAGACGGTGTTGACGTTGCGCTGGTACGCCTTGGTGGAGGTGATGTCGCGCTCGCCGATGGAGATCGTGCCGGCCGTCGGCTGCTCGAGCCCGGCCACCATGCGCAGCGTGGTCGTCTTGCCGCAGCCCGAGGGCCCGAGCAGCGCGAAGAACGACCCACGGGGGATGACGAGGTCGATGTTGTCGACCGCGGTGAACGTCTCGTAGCTCTTGGTGATCTGGCGCAGGATCAGGTCGCCGGCAGACTGGTCGGCCATCAGCCGGTCACCAGCGCCTGGAACGCCTTGTTGTACTTCGTCTCCTCCGCGTTGGTCAGACCCCGGAAGACCTGGGCCCGCGCGAGCGTCTCGTCGGAGGGGAAGATCAGCTGGTTCTGGGCGACGGCGGGGTCCTGCTTCTGCAGGATCGCCTGAGCACCCTTGACCGGCGAGATGTAGTTGACGTAGGCCACGACCTGCGCCATCACCTTCGGGTCGTAGTAGTAGTTGATGAGCTCCTCGGCGTTCTTCTTGTGCTTCGCCAGAGCGGGGATCACGAAGTTGTCCGACCAGAGGGTGCACCCGGTCTGCGGAAGCGCGTAGCCGAGGTTCGGGTTGTCGGCGCGCAGCTGCACCACGTCGCCGGTCCACGCGAAGCAGGCGGCGGTGTCGCCCGAGGCCAACGGCTTCGTGTAGTCGTTGCCGGTGAAGCCCTTGATCTGGCCCGAGTCCTTGGCCTTGCTCAGCTCGGCGATGGCTGCGTCGAAGTCGGCGTCGGTGAAGCTGTCGAGCTTCTTGCCCATGGCCATCAGCACGAGCCCGACCGTGTCGCGCATCTCGGTCAGCAGCGTGATCTTGCCCTTGAGCGAAGGGTCGGTGAGCAGCTGGTCGACGGTCTCGACCTTCTTGCCACCAGTGGCCTTGGGGTTCCAGGCGATGCCCGCGAACCCGCTCTGCCACGGCAGTGAGTAGAGGCGGCCCGGGTCGAACGTGACGTCACGCAGCGAGTCCACGAGGTTCACGTTGTTCGGGATGTTGGCGAGGTCGAGCTTCTGCACGTAGCCGTTGCGGACCAGCCGCGCGACCATCCAGTCGGTAGAGCACCACACGTCGCGCCCGGTGTCGCTGCCGGCTTCGAGCAGCGGCCTCACCTTCGCGTAGAACTCGTCGTTGTCGTTGTAGTCCTCGGTGTAGTTGACCTTGATCCCGGTCTGTTTCGTGAACGCGGCCAGCGTCGGACGTGCCTGCGTCTTGTCGTTGACGTCGATGTAGGCGGGCCAGTTCGACCAGTTGACGACCTTCTCGCTGGCCGACAGGTCCTGAGCGGCCGCGGCTGTCTTGGCGCCGGCACCGGTCGCCCCCGGCGAAGAGGGGTTCTTGCCCGCGGAGCCGCAGGCCGCCAGGAAGGCCACTGCGCCCAACCCGGCCGCCCCCGCCAGCGCCGAACGCCGTGAGATGGCCGCCCGGGCGAAGGAGGCCCGCAGGGCCAGCTCTCCGGGGTCGACGTTGCGCTGGTCGGGATGTTCGTTCATTCGAATCTCCAGTGTTCTGTGAGGTCTTCGGAAAATCAGGACTCGATGTTCGCCATGACGTGTTTGATGCGGGTGTAGTCCTCGAAGCCGTACATCGAGAGGTCCTTGCCATAACCGCTGTGCTTGAAACCACCGTGCGGCATCTCGGCGACGAGCGGAATATGGGTGTTGATCCACACGCAGCCGAAGTCGAGCTTCTTGCTCATGCGCATCGCGCGGCCGAAGTCCCTGGTCCAGACGCTGGAGGCGAGGCCGTACTGCACACCGTTGGCCCAGGCGAGCGCCTCGGCCTCGTCGGTGAAGCGTTGCACCGTGATCACAGGCCCGAAGATCTCACTCTGGATCTGCTCATCGCTCTGGCGCAGACCGGCGAGCACCGTTGGCTCGAAATAGAACCCGTCGCCGAGAGACCCGACTCGGGAGCCACCGGTGACGATGCGCGCGTGGTCAGGCAGTCGGTCGATCATGCCCGACACGTGGGCGACCTGGTGACGGTTGTTGACCGGCCCGAACAGCGCGTCGTCGTCGTCGGGCCGCCCCACCTTGGCCTGCGAGGAGGCGTACTCAGCCAGGGCAGCGACGAAGTCGTCATGGATGCCGGGCCCGGCCAGTACGCGTGTGGCGGCGGTGCAGTCCTGTCCGGCGTTGAAGTAGCCGGCGATTGCGATGCCTTCGACGGCGGCCTCGATGTCGGCGTCGTCGAACACGATGACGGGCGCCTTGCCGCCGAGCTCGAGGTGCACGCGCTTGACGTCACGGGACGCCGACTCGGCCACCTGCATCCCCGCCCGCACCGAGCCGGTGATGGCGACCATCGCGGGAGTCGGGTGCTCGACGAGCAGGCGACCCGTCTCGCGGTCGCCGGTCACGACGTTGAAAGTGCCCTCCGGGAGGAACTCCGACGCGATCTCGGCGAGCAGCAGGGTCGTCTCGGGGGTGGTATCGGCGGGTTTCAGCACGACGGAGTTGCCGGCCGCGAGAGCCGGTCCGATCTTCCAGACGGCCATCATCATCGGGTAGTTCCAGGGGGTCACCTGACCGATGACACCGATCGGCTCACGACGGATCCAGGAGGTGTGCCCGGCCAGATACTCTCCCGAGGCGCGGCCCTCCAGCACGCGCGCTGCACCTGCGAAGAAGCGCAGCTGGTCGACCATCGGCGGAATCTCCTCGCTCGCCGTGAGGGCGTGCGGCTTTCCGGTGTTCTCTGCCTCGAGCGTGACGAACTCGGCGGCGCGCTTCTCGATGGCGTCGGCGAACTTCAGCAGCGCCTGCTGGCGCTCACTGGGGGTGGTCTCACCCCAGGTCTCGAAGCCGCGGCTGGCGGCGGCATAGGCGGCGTCGACATCCGCGGACGAGCTGACCGGCGCCTTGGCCACGACCCCGGCGGTGGCCGGGTTGACGATGTCGCTCATCGCATCGGTCTCCGGATCGACATAACGTCCACCGATGAAGTTGCGCAGCTGGCGAGCCTCGGAGGTCATGCCCGAATGCTAGACACCCAACAGTCGGATCCGGAAGGCTTTCGGGATAACTACTTCGGAATCAGTGGCTGCTGGGGTTGCCAAGTACCGGTTCCACAGGACACGATACGGAATGTGTCGATCAACCGGGCAACGGCGGTGCCACAGCGGGCGGCTACCAAGCGACCCTCGGTCACCCTCGACGACACCTCGAAGCGCATCATCGAGCTGCTGCAGCAGGACGGTCGAAAGTCGTACGCGTCCATGGCGATCGAGGTCGGCCTCTCGGAGGCGGCGGTTCGCCAGCGCGTGCAACGGCTGCTCGACGCCGACGTGATGCAGATCGTGGCGGTGACCGACCCGCTTCAGGTCGGCTTCCAACGTCAGGCCATGGTCGGTCTTCGGGTGGGCGGCGACGTCACGCCTGTGGCTGCGGCCTTGACCGCCATGACCGAGGTGTCCTACGCCGTCACCACCGCCGGCAGCTTCGACCTGCTGGTCGAGGTGGTGTGCGAAGACGACGACCACCTGCTCGAGCTCGTCACACAGCGCATCCGCTCGATCGAGAACGTCACGGCCACCGAGACGTTCGTCTACCTGAAACTCAACAAACAGCTCTACAACTGGGGAACACGATGACAACCACGACCCAAGCGGTCTCGCAGAACACCACCGAACCGACCCGCACGCCCACCGGCGCACTGCACACCGACGCGGCCCGAGACCACCTGTGGATGCACTTCACGCGTCACTCGGTGTACGAGAGCAAGGATGCCGGAGGGCTTGGTCAGTCGGTGCCGATCATCACCCGCGGCAAGGGCTGGAAGATCTGGGACGACAAGGGCAACGAGTACATCGACGGGCTCAGCGGACTGTTCGTGGTGCAGGTCGGCCACGGCCGCGAGGAGCTGGCCGAGGCAGCCGCCAAGCAGGCCAAGGAGCTCGCCTTCTTCCCGCTCTGGAGCTACGCCCACCCGAAGGCGATCGAGCTCGCCGAGCGACTGGCCGCTCACGCGCCCGGCGACCTCAACCGGGTCTTCTTCACGACCGGTGGAGGTGAGGCGGTCGAGTCCGCGTGGAAGCTGGCGAAGCAGTACTTCAAGCTGACCGGCAAGCCCACCAAGCACAAGGTCATCTCTCGTGCCGTCGCGTATCACGGCACCCCGCAGGGCGCCCTGTCGATCACCGGCATCCCTGAGGCCAAGGCCATGTTCGAGCCCCTCGTGCCCGGCGCGCACAAGGTGCCGAACACGAACATGTACCGCGCGCCCGACCACCTGCGTGACGACGAGAAGGCCTTCGGCCGCTGGGCCGCCGACCGCATCGCGGAGGCCATCGAGTTCGAGGGCGCCGACACCGTGGCCGCAGTCTTCCTCGAGCCGGTGCAGAACTCGGGCGGTTGCTTCCCGCCGCCGGCCGGCTACTTCGACCGGGTGCGCGAGATCTGCGACGAGTACGACGTGCTGCTCGTCGCCGACGAGACGATCACCTCGTTCGGACGCATCGGCTCGATGTTCGCGTGCGAGGACTTCGGTTTCGTACCCGACATGATCACCTGTGCCAAGGGCATGACGAGTGGCTACTCCCCCATCGGCGCGATGATCGCCAGCGACCGCCTCTTCGAGCCCTTCAAGAAGGGCACGACCTCGTTCCTGCACGGCTACACCTTCGGGGGCCATCCCGTGTCGGCTGCCGTGGCGATGGCCAACCTCGACATCTTCGAGCGCGAGGGGCTCAACCAGCGCGTCAAGGAGAACGCTCCCGCGTTCCGGGCCACACTGGAGCGGCTGCTCGACCTGCCGCTCGTGGGTGACGTGCGCGGCGCCGGCTACTTCTACGGCATCGAGCTGGTCAAGGACAAGGAGACCCGCGAGACCTTCAACGAGGCCGAGTCCGAGCGGCTCCTGCGGGGCTTCTTGTCCAAGGCCCTGTTCGAGGCCGGCATCTACTGCCGCGCCGACGACCGCGGCGACCCGGTGGTGCAGCTCGCTCCCCCCCTGACCATGGGCCAGGAGCAGTTCGACGACATCGAGTCACGGCTGCGCTCGGTGCTCATTGAGGCCGAGAACCACCTCTAGGGAACGCCCCGCCCAGCCAGCTGAACGCAGCGTTCGTTCTTGAGCTCACTGTCACAACACGGTGTTCGAGAACGAACGCTGCGTTCGTTCCGGTGGGTCGGGCTGGTCACGACTCCAAACGAGGCGTGACCGGCAGGATGGTGCCATGGAGATCGAGTCGCTCGAGGCGCTGTCTGACCATCTCGACCGCCGGGCGCCGCTGCGGGGGCTGCGGCTCCAGCGCCTCGACCTGACGGGGTGGGCCGGTCGCTTCGCTGAGTGCGACGACGTGACCGGGCTCGTCGTGCTCGGCGGGGTGGTGCCCCCCGACGTGAGCCGTGTGCTGCAGGGGCGCGGAGCGGTCGTCTTCCCCGGCCTGGCCGATGCCCCGGTGGACCCGTGGCGGGGCCTCTACGGTCCCGAAGACCTCTACGCCGGGCTCGAGCACGGGTATGCCGCCACGCCCGATGCCCGGGCCTACGCGTGGTTCCTCGACTCCACCTCGCGCACCGACGCGTACGCCACCCTGGTGCGGGCGATCCACGACGACTCGGTCACCGATGAGCTCGACGAGTTCGTGGAGGGGCGCAACGTCGTCGGGGTGATGGGCGGACACGCGTTGCATCGGGGCTCGGCTGCGTACGCCGGTGCTGCTCGACTGGGGCACGCCCTTGCCGAGGCGGGCCATCTCGTGGCTACCGGTGGGGGCCCGGGAGCCATGGAGGCCGCCAACCTCGGCGCGCTCTGCACCGATGCGGCCACACTGGCCGCCGCGCTGGGCCGGCTGGCTCCGGGACCGTCGTTCCGCGACGACCTCACGGGCTGGGCCCGCCTGGCGCTGGAGGTGAGGCGCGATCTGCTGCATCTTTCGACGGGGCGCCGGAGCGACGAGCTCGCCGCCACCGCGAGGTCACTCGGCATCCCCACGTGGTTCTACGGCCACGAGCCGCCCAACGTCTTCTGCGACGTCATCGCCAAGTACTTCTCCAACGCGATCCGTGAAGACGGGCTGCTCGCCCGCTCCACCGGTGGCATCGTGGTGCTGCCCGGAGCGGCCGGAACGGTACAGGAGGTCTTCCAGGCCGCCACCCCCCTCTACTACGCGACGGGCGACGCGCCGCTGGCCCCTCTCGTGCTGGTCGACGAGCAGCACTGGACCGACGTCGTGCCCGTCTGGCCGGCGCTCCAGGCCCTGGCCGCCGGACGACCGATGGAGGGGGCGCTCCACCTCGTCGAGGGGGTCGACGAGGTGGCGCCGCTCATCACCGGTCTGGCGACCTGAGCACCGGGGCCAGGGCCTCGAGCACGGCGACATCCTCGATGGTGGCGGGCACGACCGGCGCCACCCCGTCGGCGATCTCACGCATCGTCTTGCGCAGGATCTTGCCCGACCGCGTCTTCGGCAGGCCGGCGACGATGTCGACCTGTTGCAGGGCGGCGACCGGCCCGACCTCCGCCCGAACCCGCGCCACCAGCTCTCGACGGATGCGCTCGCCGTCGAGGTCGGCGTCGACGCCCGACTTGAGCACCACCAGCGCGCGTGGCACCTGACCCTTGAGGTCGTCGTGCACCCCGATCACCGCGCACTCGGCCACGGCCTCGTGACCCGCGAGAGCCGCCTCGAGCGAGCCGGTCGAGAGGCGGTGCCCGGCCACGTTGAGCACATCGTCGGTGCGGCCCATGACGAACAGGTAGCCGTCGGCGTCGATGTAGCCGCCGTCGCCGGTGAGGTAGTAGCCGGGGTAGGCCGCCAGGTAGCTCGAGACGTAGCGGTCGTCGTCGTTCCACAGCGTCGGCAGCGTGCCCGGAGGCATCGGCAGGCGCAGACAGATCGCCCCCTCGACACCGGGCTCGACCTGCTCGCCCATGCCGTCGAGCACCCGAACGTCGTAGCCCGCCACCGCCACCGCTGCCGAGCCCGGCTTGATCGGCAGCAGCCCGACTCCACTGGGGTTCATGGCGATCGGCCAGCCGGTCTCGGTCTGCCACCAGTTGTCGACCACCGGCACGCCCAGCGCGGCCGTGGCCCACTCGTAGGTGTCAGGGTCGAGCCGCTCCCCCGCCAGGAACAGGGTGCGCAGGCTGGAGATGTCGTGCTCGCCGAGCAGCTTCGCCTCCGGGTCGATCTTCTTGATCGCCCGGAAGGCGGTGGGCGCGGTGAACAGCGCCACCGCGTCGTAGTCGTCGACGACGCGCCAGAAGGCACCGGCATCCGGTGTGCCGACCGGTTTGCCCTCGTAGAGCACCGTGGTGGCCCCCGTCAGCAACGGGCCGTAGACGATGTAGGAGTGGCCGACCACCCAGCCCACGTCGCTCGCCGTGAACATGGTCTCGCCCGGCCGCACGTCGTAGAGGTGCTCCATCGACCAGCGCAACGCCACCGCGTAGCCCCCGCAGTCACGGTAGATGCCCTTGGGCCGGCCCGTCGTGCCTGAGGTGTAGAGGATGTAGAGCGGGTCGGTGGCCGCGACCGCGACCGGATCGGCGCCCTCGAGCGCCGCCGGGCTCGACTCGAAGTCAGCCCAGTCGAGATCGCGTTCGCCCATCTCGGCGGCGAGCTGGGCGCGCTGCAGGATGACGCAGTGCTGGGGTGGGTGCTCGGAACGGCGGATCGCCTCGTCGAGGAACGGCTTGTAGGGCACGACCCGCGAGGGCTCGACGCCACACGAGGCCGACAGCACGACCTTCGGCTGCGCGTCGTCGATGCGGGCGGCCAGCTCGGCGGGAGCGAAGCCTCCGAAGACGACCGAGTGGATGGCGCCGATCCGCGCGCAGGCGAGCATCCCGACGACGGCCTCGGGCACCATCGGCAGGTAGATGACCACCCGGTCACCCTTCGTCACGCCGAGGCCCCGCAGCCCGCCGGCCACCGCGGTCACCCGGGCCAGCAGGTCGGCGTACGTGATGGTCTCGCGAACGCCCGTCACCGGGGAGTCGTAGTGGATGGCGGCCTGGTCGCCTCGCCCGGCGGCCACGTGCCGGTCGACCGCGTTGGCGCAGACGTTCAGCTCGCCGCCGGTGAACCACCGATAGAAGGGCGGGCGGTCGTTGTCGAGCACTCGCCCGGGCGGGGTGATCCAGTCGATCGCCGTCGCCGCCTGCCCCCAGAACGCCTCGGGGTCGTGCAGGCTCAGCTCGTAGGCCGATCGGTTAGCTGCCCGGGCGTCATCGCTCATGGCCCCTACTCTGCACCACCCCTGCCACGACAGGGCAGGACAGGGTCAGGCGGTGGCGGCGGCCAGCTGGCCGCAGGCGCCGTCGATGTCCTGTCCCCGCGTGTCACGCACGGTCGTCGGGATGCCGTGGGCCCGCAGGCGCTCGACGAAGTTCTGCTCGACACCGGGACGCGAGGCGGTCCACTTCGAGCCGGGGGTCGGGTTGAGCGGGATCGGGTTGACGTGCACCCAGCCCTGGCCGCGGGCGTTGAGCTTCTCGCCCAGCAGGTCGGCCCGCCAGCCCTGGTCGTTGATGTCGCGGATGAGGGCGTACTCGATCGACACCCGCCGGCCCGTCGCCTCGAAGTAGCGGTGGGCGGCGTCGATGGCCTCGTCGACCGACCACCGGGTGTTGATCGGCACCAGCTCGTTGCGCAGCTCGTCGTCAGGCGCGTGCAACGACAGCGCCAGCGTCACCGGGATGCCCTCGGCCGTCAGCTTGTCCATGCCGGGCACCAACCCGACCGTCGACATGGTGATGCCGCGAGCCGAGAGTCCGAGCCCGTCGGGCGCCGGATCGGTGAGCCGCCGGATGGCCCCGATCGCCGCCTTGTAGTTGGCCAGAGCTTCGCCCATGCCCATGAACACGACGTTGCTCACGCGCAGCGGCGCCTCGCGATCGGCCGCGTCGGAGTCTGCGTCGCCCCCCGCGAGGTCACCACGGCGAAGGGCCCGGGCCGCCCAGACGACCTGCTCGACGATCTCGCCGGCTGACATGTTGCGCGTGAGCCCCGCCTGCCCGGTGGCGCAGAACGGGCAGTTCATGCCGCAGCCGGCCTGGCTGGAGATGCAGATCGTCACCCGCTTGGGATAGCGCATCAGCACCGACTCGACGATGGCGCCGTCGTGCAGGCGCCACGCGTACTTCATCGTCTGACCGTCGTCGGCGACGCGCTGCACGATCGGCGTCAACAACGTGGGGAGCAGGTCGGCCACCAGCTCGGAGCGCACGGCCTTGGGCAGGTCGGTCATCTCGTCGGGGTCATCCACCAGGCGCTCGAAGTAGTGCGCCGACAGCTGCTTGGCCCGAAACCCCTTGTGACCGAGCGACTCGACCGCCTGTTTGCGCTCGACCGGGCTGAGGTCGGCCAGATGGCGTGGGGGCTTGCCCCGCCGCGGAGCCAGGAAGGTCAGCTGGCCGGGCCGGGGGGCGGCCACCGTGGGCTCGGGCAGCGGCACGGGGCCGGGCGCCGTGCCGGCGGCAGGGCCGGCAGGCTCATCAAGAACAGCAGGCTCATCAAGAACAGCAGTGTCAGCAGGGTCAGCGGGGGCGGGAATCTCAGTCATGGCGCCTCCATTGTCGCAGGAGTCGAGACGCAGACCGGCATCGCGGCGACAACGGCCTCAGCCGGAGGTGGGGGCCAGCAGGGTCAGCACGGCCCAGACGATCGGCGCCACGACGATCATCGAGTCGAGCCGGTCCATGATGCCGCCGTGCCCGGGAAGGATGTTCGACATGTCCTTGATGCCGAGGTCGCGCTTGATCAACGACTCCATCAGGTCGCCGACCGTGGCGGCGGCGGCCACCCCCACCCCGAGCGCCGCACCGATCCACCAGGCGTCCTCGAGGAAGAAGTGCACACAGAGGGCGCCGCCGACGACGCACAGCAGTACCGACCCGCCGAAGCCCTCCCACGACTTCTTGGGGCTGATCGACGGCGCCATCGGGTGCTTGCCGAGCAGCACCCCAGCGGCGTAGCCACCGACGTCGCTGCAGACCGTGATGATCAAGAAGGTGAAGACGCGGGCCACGCCGTCGTCAGGCGTCATCAACATCACGGCGAAGCCGGCCAGCAAGGGCGGGTAGGTCGAGATGAACACGCCGCCGAGCACGTCACGGCCGGCGCCCTCGAGGCCCCCGACGCTGCGCCACAGGAGACTGGCCGCGCAGGTCAGGCCCCACGCCACCGTGAGCGCCGCCGGGCCGTGTACGAACGCCGCCCAGAGCATGACGACCGAGCCGACGACGGGCGGCACGAGCGGCGCCTCAACCCCCTGGTGCCGCAGGGCGGCCCGGATCTCCCAGATGCCGATGGCGATCGCCGCCATGATCACGACGACGAAGAGCTCCTTGCGGATCAACAGCGTCGAGATGATCAGCAGGCCCAGGCCGAACCCGACCGCCAGCGCAGCCTTGAGGTCGCGGCCGGCCCGCGAGGGCTTGGCCGCCAGCACCTGCTCGGGCGGGATGCCCGCCACGTCGTCGAGCGCGGGGTCGTAGTCGACGGGCTCAGCGGCATCCAGGATGCCGTGGTGCTCACTCGAGGCGGGGTCAGGCGCGGGCGCTTGCGGTGACGACGACGAGCCGACCGTTGGGTCAGCGTCGGGAGAACCGCTGGAGGGGGCCGTCATCGTGGGTCGAGCAGCGCGGAGGTCACACCTCGAGCAGCTCGGTCTCCTTCGCCTTGACGAGGGAGTCGATGAGGTCGGTGTGCTTCTTCGTCAGGCCGTCGAGCTCCTTCTCGGCCCGGTTGCCGTCGTCCTCGCCGACGTCGCCGTCCTTGACGAGCTTGTCGATGTCGGTCTTGGCCTTACGACGGATGTTGCGGACGGCAACCCGGCCCTCCTCCGCCTTCTGGCTGGCGAGCTTGGTGTACTCGCGGCGGCGCTCCTCGGTGAGCTCGGGCAGCACGCAGCGGATCTGGTGGCCGTCGCTGCTGGGGTTGACGCCGAGGTCGGAGTCACGGATCGACTTCTCGATCTCTCTCATCGCCGACTTGTCGAAGGGGATGACCAGGATGGTGCGCGGCTCAGGGTTCTGGAACGACGCGAGCTGCTGCAAGGGCGTCGGGGCCCCGTAGTACTCGACGGTCAGCTTGTTGAACAGGCCCGGGTTGGCTCGACCGGTGCGGATGCCCGCGAAGTCCTCCTTGAGCACCTCGACGGCCTTGTCCATCTTCTCCTCGGCCTCGAACATGGTCTCGTCGATCATCGCTACGGCTTCCTTCGTCCTGTCGGTGGTGCGTTGCTGGTCTGCAGTTTCGGTGCAGTGTCGGTGCGGTGTGAGTGCGGGTCGGTCAGGCGCTGGTGACCAGCGTGCCGATCTTCTCACCGAGCAGGGCCCGAGTGATGTTTCCCGCGCCCTCCATGCCGAAGACGATCATCGGCAGCTTGTTCTCCATGCAGAGGCTGAACGCAGCCGCGTCGACGACCCGAAGACCGGCGGCGAGGGCATCGGCGAACGTCACCGTCTCGAGCTTCTTCGCGTCGGGGTTGACCTTCGGGTCGGAGTCGTAGACGCCGTCGACGCCGTTCTTGGCGATCAGCACGGCATCGCACTTGATCTCGAGGGCCCGTTGGGCCGAGACCGTGTCGGTGGAGAAGTAGGGCATACCGGCCCCGGCACCGAAGATGACGACGCGGTTCTTCTCGAGGTGACGGATCGCCCGACGCGGGATGTAGGGCTCGGCGACCTGCTGCATCGCGATCGCCGACTGCACCCGCGTCTCGATGCCCTCCTTCTCGAGGAAGTCCTGCAGCGCGAGGCAGTTCATCACCGTTCCCAGCATGCCCATGTAGTCGGCCCGGGTGCGGTCCATACCGCGCTGCTGCAGCTCGGCTCCACGGAAGAAGTTGCCGCCACCGATGACCACGGCCACCTGAACCCCGCCGCGAACGGCATCCGCGATCTGCTGGGCGATGCCCGAGACGACGGCCGGGTCGAGCCCGATCTTGCCCCCGCCGAACACCTCACCCGACAGCTTGAGGAGAACTCGGTCGAAGCCGTTGGAATGGGCGTCAGTCATGACGGGGTGCCTCCTGGTGGGCTGCAGCCTGAGCGGTCGCCCGATCCTGCCACATCCGCTTCCGGGTCGCCGCATCGATCCCGGCGCTCGGGCACCTTCGGCAGCCGATCCGGAAGTAGGTAAGCAAGCAGGTCAGCGCACGGCCGCGCCAGCCGGGATGCCGTCGAGCACGACGGCGCACGCCGACGGCTCCAGCGTGCCCCCGGAGACCGACCGCACGGCCTCGAGCGCCCTCGCCCGACCGAGGTTGAACCCGAGCCAGTCGTCGGCCGGCTGCGAGCTGTCCCCATCTCGAAGGCAGCGTGCCAGGTCGGGCGGCAGCCCGGCGACGATCGCCGGGGTGGCATCATCGCTCAGGCTGCGCAGGTAGGTCGTGTCGAGCTGCCCACTGGCGTGGTAGCGGTCGATGTTGTGCTGGGCGACCCAGGCCTCGGGGCTGACCAGGCCGCCGACGAGCACGAACACGGCTCCTGCGAGCAGCACGGCCCGCGGCAGCCACGACCATGACAGCCGCGCGGTGGCGACGAGCACGAGCACGACGAGCAGGCCCAGCCACAGCTCGACGGCATCGACGAGCACACGCAGCACGGTGAACCCGTAGGCCTGCTGGTAGAGGTCCATCCGGTGCAGGGCCGACGCGACGACGACGAGGGTGAGCCCGCCCAGCACTCCGATCGCGCAGCGCAGCAGCGTGCGGTCGTGCGCTGTCTGCTGGGGGGCCTTGCGCACCGCCAGGGCCACGGCCGCCAGGGTGAGCACCGTGGCGAAGGTCAGCTGCCCGAACCCCTGGTGGACGTAGTCGGCGTAGCCGAGCCCGGTGCTGCGCTGCACGAAGTCGTGGCCTCCGAAGAGTGCGGCCGCCTGCGCGACGACGAAACCGACGAAGAGGGCGATGACGAGCGCCATCGGCACCAGCCACTCATAGACGGAGCCGACCGAGCGTGCGACCGGAAGGGTGATGCGGTCGACCTTCGGCGGGTTGACGGCGAGGTAGCACACCGCCAGCAAAGACCCACCGATGACGAAACCGACGAAGGTGCGGAAGACGAGACCGTCGAAGTCGACGGCAGGAACCAGTGACTGGGCCCACGAGCCGAAGATCGCGTCACCGGACGCGAAAAGGCCACCGAACACGACGACGGCGACGAGCGAGACCGCCACGGTGCGCAGCACCGGCCAGAGAACCGTCGCCTTGCTGGTCTCCGAGAGGGTGCGGCCGAGCATTGGGAGCCCTCGCACGGCCGAGAGAGGCCAGGCCGCCAGCCCACTCACGAGGCCCAGGCAGCTGCGAGCACCCGTCAGGGCGGTCGTCGTGAGCACGATCCCGACAGCGATGGCGAGCACGCTGACCCACTGGGCCGCCCTCACGACCGTCAACGACGCGAGGGCCACGCACAGCACAGCGCTGACACCCGTCCACAGGCTGCGACGGCGCACCGAGCTGCGCAGCACCACTGCGCCGCCGACGAGCAGCACGGTGAACAGCGCCAGCCCGACGTCACGGCCGGGCAGCACGACGGCGGCCAGCGCCCCGACCCCGGTGCAGGTCATCACCAGGCGGGTCTTCGTGGCGAGACCGGCCTCCGGCCACAGGTCGCCGAAGAGCGCGTCGACGAAAGACCGGGGCGGTGCGACCGGCTGAGCCGCTGGCGAGGTCGGGGTGACGGAGGCGATGGGCACGAAGTTCTCCAGGTTCGGACGGTGGGTCTGGGCGTGGGTCTGGGCGTGGGTCTGGGCTCCGACCGGGTCTCGCGGCAGCACCGCTCGAAGCCGGGCGCCGGTCTCGCCCGGTCGGGGTGGCTCGGCGCTGATCGAGCCGCCGTGCAGCTCACACACCCAGCTGGCGATGGCCAGGCCGATGCCGGTGCCGCCACCGGCGTCGTCTCCGGAGCCGAACCGGTGGAAGATCCGTTCCGCGTGCCGCCGTGGGATGCCGGGCCCGTCGTCGGTCACCTCGAGGCTCCAGCGGTCGGGGCCCTCCCCCGCAGCGGTCACGTGCACGGCGCTCCCCGGCGGGCAGTGCCGTGCCGCGTTGTCGAGCAGGTTGGCGAGCACCTGGTCGAGCCGAGCGGCATCCGCCACGACCCGGAGGTCGGGAGGCGAGACCGACACGACGTGGGTGACCGCCCGAGAGCCCAGGGCCGCCTCCGCCACGGCGCGCTCGATGAGCCCGAGCACGTTGAGGGGGGCGAGGTCGAGGCGGATCTGGCCGCCGTCGAGACGGCTGAGGTCGAGCAGGTCACCCACGAGGGCGCCGAGGCGTTCGGCCTGGGCCAGTGCCGAACGGAGCACGGCGTCGTCAGGGCTCACGACACCGTCGACGAGGTTCTCGAGCAGCGCCTGCTGTGCGGCGAGCGGGGTGCGCAGCTCGTGCGACACGGTAGCCACGAGCTCGCGACGTTGCCGGTCGGCATCGGCCAGGTCGGCGGCCATGGTGTTGAAGGCCGCCGCCAGCTGTCCGACCTCGTCGGCGGAGGTGGCCGTGACTCTGCGGGAGTAGTCTCCCGTCGCCATCCGGCTGGCCGCGTCGGTCATCTCTCGCAGCGGTGAGGTCAGTCCGCGAGCCAGCCACTGGGCGACACCCAGTGCGGCCGAGACGGTGACCGGAACGGTCAGCCAGATCGGCACCGACGCGGCCGCGCCGATCTGCACGACGACCGCGGCAACCATGATGCTGGTGCCTACGAGGAGCGCCAGCTTCGCCTTGATCGAGCGGATGCCGTCGAGGGGCCGGTCGAGGTGCTCGACCCCGGCCATCATCGGCCGCCGGCCTCGAGGGCGTAGCCCACCCCGTGCACCGTGCGCACCCGGTGTGCGCCGATCTTGGAACGGAGCGCCTTCACGTGGCTGTCGAGGGTGCGGGTGCCACCGGCGTCGGCCCAGCCCCAGACCTCACGCATCAGCTGGTCGCGGCCCTGCACTTTTCCCGGCTTGTCGGCGAGGGCCAGCAGCAGGTCGAACTCGAGCGGCGTGAGGTGAACGGGGTCACCGGCGACGACCACCCGGTGCGCGCCGCGGTCGATCTCGATCTCACCCACCGAGAGCGGCGCCGGCAGTGGCCCCGGCAGGGCGGTCGCCAGCTCGCGGGCCCGATCAACGCGACGCAGCAGGGCCCGCACCCTGGCCACGACCTCCCGCATCCGGAACGGCTTGGTCAGGTAGTCGTCGGCTCCGACCCCGAGGCCGACCAGCACGTCGGTCTCGTCGTCGCGGGCCGTCAGCATGAGCACCGGTACGGGACGCTCGGCGTGGATGCGCCGACAGACCTCGAGCCCGTCGAAACCCGGGAGCATCACGTCGAGCACGACGAGGTCGATGTACCGCTCACCGTGGGCTTCGACCGCGCCCGGGCCGTCGAAGGCCTGCACCACCGTAAAGCCTTCTGATACCAGGCGATCGGTGACGGCCTGGTTGATGGTCGGATCGTCCTCGACGACGAGCACCGTGGCCCGGTCAGGGCCCCGACCGCTGGTCTCGTTGTGCTCCTGGCTCATGACCCGAGCCTAGAAGCGGGGAGCAGGAGACCGTGCGCGCGACGTCTGGAGATCGTGTGAAGACTCTGGTGACCGGGCCGGCGATCGTTGCCGGCCTCGCCCTGCCTATCGTGAAGGGATGCGCAACTGGCTGACGAAGCTCTTCTGGGTGCTGGTGGCCGTCTACTTCGCCCTCGTGGTTTGGTCGGCGTTCGCACTGCCCGATCGGGTGCCGATGCACTGGAGCGGAGCCGCCGGACCTGACGAGTGGGGCAGCCGCACGGCGGCCGTCATCATGCTCACCGGACTCGGGCTCATCATGGTCGCGATCTTCGGCACCCTGCTGGTCGCCATCCCCCGCAGCCGGTCGCTGACCTGGGTCAACCTTCCCCACAAGGCCTACTGGCAGCGCCCCGAGAACCTGCCTCGAGCGGTAGACCGGGTGGCCACCGACCTGGCCGTCATCGGCGCCCTGACGATGGCCATGATCTGCGCGGTACCGGTCGCCATTGTCGCGGCGACGAGTCGGCCGGACGCGTCACTGCCCGGCTGGGCACTGGCCGTCATCATCGGCTGGCTGGTGCTGCTGACCGGCTACCTCGTCTGGATGGTCGCGGTGCGCTGGCGGGTGCCACGCGACGCGTGAGACCCCGCTCCGACCGGGTCACCGTCGTGGTCCTGCTCCGAAGATGACGGATGCCGCCCACCCCAGTGGGGTGAGCGGCATCCGTTCTGGTGCATGGTGGTGCGGCGGTGCTGGTGAGCCTGGTTCAGCGCCTCACTGGCCGACGCGGAAGCGCGCGAAGGCGGTGGCCTTCGTTCCCGCCTCCTCGAGTACCTTGCCGACGCTCTTCTTGGCGTCCTTGGCGAACGGCTGCTCGAGCAGCACGTTCTCCTTGAAGAAGCCGTTGACCCGACCCTCGATGATCCTCGGAAGGGCGGCCTCGGGCTTGCCCTCCTCCTTGGCGGTGGCCTCGGCGATGCGGCGCTCGCTCGCGACCGTCTCGGCGTCGACCTCCTCGCGGGTCAGCACCGTGGGCGTGAACGCGGCGATGTGCATCGCCACGTCGCGGCCCACGGCCTCGTCACCGTGCACGGCGACGAGCACACCGATCTGCGCAGGCAGGTCGGGGCTGGTCTTGTGCAGGTACGACACGACCTTCTCGCCCTCGAGGCGAGCCACCCGGCGCACCTCGATCTTCTCGCCGATGGTGGCGTTGGCCTCGTCGAGCAGCTCCTTGACGGTCTTGCCGTCTTCGAGCGTGCTCGCGAGCAGCTCGTCGACGCTCGCGGCACCGACCGCGACCGCCTGCGTGAGCACCTGGTCAGCCAGGGCGATGAACTTCTCGCCCTTGGCCACGAAGTCGGTCTCGCAGTTGATCTCCACGAGGGTGCCGACGCCGTCGGTGGCCGAGGCCGCGACGAGCCCGTTGGAGGCCGAGCGGTCGCCGCGCTTGGCCACGCCCTTCTGGCCCTTGATGCGCAGGATCTCGATGGCCTTGACTCGGTCGCCGTCGGCCTCGTCGAGGGCCTTCTTGACGTCCATCATGCCGGCGCCGGTGTCTGCGCGCAGTGCCTTGATGTCAGCGGCGGTGTAGTTCGCCATACTCTCTATCGCTCTTTTCGTTCGATGTGAGTGGTGGGGCTCAGGCCTGTTCGGTGACCGCAGCAGGAGCCTCGGTGGCCTCCGGGGCCGCCTCGGGAGCCTCGGTGACCGCAGCAGGAGCCTCGGTGGACTCGGGAGCCTCGGTGGTCTCGGCCGGCTGGTCGATCGCGATCTCGGCGGCGACCTCGGGGGTCGGCGTCTCGACGGGAGCCTCGGCGGCAGCGGCGTCCGCCTCGGCCGGGGCCTCGGCGGCAGGCGCCTCGGCGGTCTCGACCGTGGCCGCGGGGGCGTCCGCGTCGGCGTAGAGCTCACGCTCCCACTCGGCGAGGGGCTCCTCAGCGGTTGCCTCGGCACCCGACTTGCCCGACGAGCGCTGCATGATGCCCTCAGCGACGGCGTCGGCGACCACGCGGGTCAGCAGGGCGACCGAACGGATCGCGTCGTCGTTGCCCGGGATCTTGTAGTCGACCTCGTCGGGGTCGCAGTTGGTGTCGAGGATCGCGATGACCGGCAGTCCGAGCTTGCGCGCCTCGTCGACCGCGAGGTGCTCCTTCTTGGTGTCGACGATCCAGACGGCCGAGGGGACCTTGGCCATCGTGCGGATGCCGCCGAGGGTCTTCTGGAGCTTGATCATCTCGCGCTTGAAGATGAGCATCTCCTTCTTCGTGAAGCCGGAGCCGGCCACATCGTCGAAGTCGAGCTCTTCGAGCTCCTTCAGGCGCGTCAGGCGCTTGGAGATCGTCTGGAAGTTGGTGAGCATGCCACCGAGCCAACGGTGGTTGACGTACGGCATGCCGACGCGGGTCGCCTGCTCGGCGATCGGCTCCTGGGCCTGCTTCTTGGTGCCGACGAAAAGGATGGTGCCGCCGTGGGCGACGGTCTCCTTGACGAACTCGTAGGCGTTGTTGATGTAGGTCAACGACTGCTGCAGGTCGATGATGTAGATGCCGTTGCGCTCGGTCATGATGAAGCGCTTCATCTTGGGGTTCCAGCGACGGGTCTGGTGCCCGAAGTGGACGCCGCTCTCGAGGAGCTGGCGCATGGTGACTACGGCCATGCCGTGTTCTCCCTTGGGTAGGTTGTTGTCAGTTGTCAGCGCGGCAGTGGCCCCGCTCCTGGCGCCTGACGCACCCCGCCCGGGCCTCGCGCGACGCGAGGACCAGGACTGCCGTGGTGCGTCCCGACCGGTGCCAGGTGAGACCGGAGTCAGACCTGGCGTTGATCAGCAGAAGACGCGCGAATTTGGTCTCGAGCGACAAGCACTCGTGACCGCCTCTCATCGTACGGCCAGACCCGGGTTACGGAGAAATCGTCAGGACCGGCCACAATGACCACCATGCCGACCGAGTCGACCACGTGGGTGGGGATGCTGCCCGCTTTCGTCGTGCTGACGGTGGTGGCCTTCCTGCCCGGCTGGCTCGTGGTGCGGGCCCTCGGCTCGCGCGGCCTCGAGGCCCTGGCGGTCTCCCCCGCCGTCTCGGCGGGGCTCATCGCCACCGCCGCGACGGTGGTGCAACGGTTCGGGGTGCGTTGGGGGTGGCTACCGCTGCTGTTGTCGACGGCCCTTGTGGCGGGGGCCGCGTACGTGCTCTCGATCGGCATCAGTCGGCTCGTGGAACGGCGCACCGGTCGCGCCCGCGCCCGCCTCGAGCACTCCCGGCGCCTGTTCGGCCGGCCGCGGCCCGACGCGGTCGTCGCCATCGCCATCGGTGTCGTCATCGCCCTGGTGACGATCGTGCCCACCCTCGGGAGCCCTGAAGAGCTGGTCGACTCGCCGGATGCGGTCTACCACCTCGACCGCATCCGTCTCTTTCTCGACACCGGCAACTTCTCGATCGCCAACAACACCTTCTATCCCAACGGGTTCCACGCCTGGGTCGCCACCGGCCTGCAGTCCGGGCTCGCCGACGTGCTGCCCGGCACCAACGTCGCGACGATCGTTCTGGCCGCCGTCGTCTGGCCGGTCGGCTGTGTCGCGCTGGTGCGGCACGCCCTCGGCACCTCCCGACTGGTGACCTACGCCGCGGGGTTCTCCTCCGCAGCCCTGGTCGCGTTCCCGACCCTGCTGCTCGGCTGGGGGGTGCTGTGGCCGAACCTCATGGGCACGGCACTGACTCCGGGCGTGCTCGCGCTCATGCTGCAGGCGGCGCGCTCCAGGCAGGTGGGTCAGTGGTTGGGCTTCGCCGCGAGCCTGCCCGGACTCGCGCTGGTGCAACCGAACGCGTTCGTCGCGATCGGGGTGTTCGCCCTCGCCTGGCTCGGGGCGGCGAGGCTGCGAGCGGGGGTACTGCGGCACGCCAGCTGGCGCCGGGTCGGGCTCGACCTCAGCCTCGTGACGGTGGTGCTGGCGGTGGGTCTCTACGTCGCCCCGGCCATCTCGGCCCGCCTCGCCTCGACGCAGTCGTACGTGTGGAAGGACCGGGTCAGCGTGTGGACGGCGCTCGTCGAGGTCATCGGCGGGCAGCTGCTGACCGGCAGCGTGCTGTGGGGGCCGGTCATCCTGCTGCCGGTCGGCATCTTCTGGATCGTGCGGCGGGCCCGGGCCGCGATCCCCGTTCTGGCCATGTGGCTGGCCGCCGTCGTGCTCTACCTCATCGCCGCGTCGTCCACGGCGTCGTGGACCTCGCTCATCACGGGCTACTGGTACAACGACAAGGTGCGGCTGGCCTCGCTGGCGGCCGTTCCCGGCGTCGTCATCGTGGCCGCGGCCGCGCCGGCGATCCGTTCGGCCATCGGCCCCGTGCTGCGCCGGCTCCCTCCGCCGGGTCGGAAGCCGCCGGCGGCGGGGGTGGTGGCCTTGCTCGTCATCCCGCTGCTCACCATCGGGTGGGGCTACGGCGTACGCCACGACACGCTGGTCGGCTTCTACCGCCCTGCCGACCCCACGCACGTGATCCTCAGCGAGCAGGGGCAGCGTGACCTGGCCGCCTTGGCCGCGCTCATTCCGCCCGGTGAGGGCGTGGTCGGCCGGCCCGAGAACGGCTCACCCCTGATGTTCGCGCTGTTCGGCACCGACACCCTCTACCGGTCGATCCCGATCCCGACCACGGGCGACGAGATTCTCATCGGCACCGGCTTCGACCGGCTGAGCACCCGCCCCGACGTGTGCGCGGCCCTGGCGCGTCACCACATCACGTGGGCCATCGACTCCACCCACGTCTACTGGCTCGACCGGCCCGAGCGGTCGTCAGGGTTGTTCGACCTCGCGAACGTCGACGGGGTCAAGGCGGTCAAGACCGTCGGCGCCTACACGCTGTTCAGGATCACCGGCTGCCCCTGACCCGTGGCTGCGCCGGCTGGCTAGTCTCGATGCCATGAGCTCGCCGCTGATCACCCGCATGCAGCCGTTCGGCACGACGATCTTCGCGGAGATGTCGGCGCTCGCCGGTCGCACCGGCGCGATCAACCTCGGGCAGGGTTTTCCCGACACCGACGGCCCGCAGGAGATGCTGGATGCCGCCAAGGCCGCGATCGACGGCGGTCGCAACCAGTACCCGCCCGGCGCCGGCGTTCCCGAGCTGCTCGAGGCCATCGCGGCGCACCAGGAGCGCTTCTACGGCATCCGGCTCGACCCGGCATCCCAGGTGCTCGTGACCTGCGGCGCCACGGAGGCGATCGCCTCCGTGGTGCTCGCCCTCTGCGAACCCGGCGACCAGGTGGTCACCTTCGAGCCCTACTACGACTCGTACGCGGCCACCATCGCCCTCGCCGGAGCGACCCGACGCACCTCGGTGCTTCGCTTTCCCGACTTCGCGGTCGACGAGGCCTCTCTCCGGGCCGCCTTCTCGGCTCGCACCCGGCTCGTGCTGCTCAACACCCCACACAACCCGACCGGCAAGGTCTTCACTCGCGACGAGCTCGAGCTGGTGGCCTCGCTGGCCCGCGAGCACGACGCTTGGGTCGTCACCGACGAGGTCTACGAACACCTGCTCTTCGACGGCGCACGACACATTCCCGTCGCCACCCTGCCCGACATGGCGGGTCGCACCATCACGATCAGCTCGGCCGGCAAGACGTTCTCGGCCACGGGGTGGAAGGTCGGCTGGCTGACGGGCCCGCAGGAGGCGGTCGCCGCGGCCCGCACCGTCAAGCAGTTCCTCACCTTCGTGGCCTCGGGGCCTTTCCAACCCGCTGCGGCCGTCGCGCTGGGCCTCGATGACGCGTTCTACGAGGGGCTGCAGAGCTCGATGCAGCGAAAGCGCGACCTGCTCTGCACCGCGCTCCAGGGCCTCGGTCTGCAGGTCTCGCGCCCGCAGGGCACCTACTTCGTCGTCGCGGATGCCGCCCCGCTCGGCGCCGTCGACGGGCTCGAGTTCGCCCGCCGCCTGCCCGAGATCGCCGGGGTGGTGGGGGTGCCGGTGTCGGTCTTCCACGACGACGCCGACGCGGCGCGCACCCTCATCCGGTTCGCCTTCTGCAAGAAGGACGAGGTGCTGCAGGAGGCGAGCCGCCGCCTCGCAGCGGCGGGGACGCACGCCGGCTGAACAGGTCGAGCTCAGCTCAGCTCAGTTCCGTTCAGTTCAGTTCAGTTCAGTTCAGTTCAGTTCAAGGGCAGCAGCACCACCGGCCGGTGGGCGAGCAACGACAGCGGGTCGAGGTAGGTGCGCACTCGCAGCACCCCCCAGTGCAGACAGCGGGCCGGTGCGCAGTGGCCGGCCCCGCTCGACACCCGCGCCACCGGCTGGCCCGGCACCACGCGCTGCCCCACCGCGAGGCCGGCCTCGACGGGTTCGAAGGTCGACCGCAACCCGTTCGGATGGGTCACCACGACCACCCCACGACCCGCCAGCGGCCCCGAGAACGTGACCTGGCCCGACGTCGGGGCGAGCACCGGCTGACCAGCCGTCGCCTGCAGGTCGACGCCCCGATGCCCTGGAAGCCAAGGCCGGTCGGGAGGGTCGAAGCCACGCTCGACCTCGGGCTGTGGGGCGAGCGGCCACTGCCATTCCGCAGACGGGGACCCTTGGCGCGCCAGCCCGGGTGTCGGCGCCGCCGAGATGCCGGCGCTGCCTGCAAGGACCGACAGCACCGTGCCGAGCACCGCGGCCGCAACTGACTCTCCGATCGCCATGCCTCCATCGTGGGCAGCCCCCTGAGGTACAGCCAGAGGCCCGTCTGCTGTTGTGGACAGACCGCGGACCCGCCGGGGGCTGTGGACGAGCGTCGCAGATGCGGTCAGATGCGGTCAGATGCGGTCAGGCGCGGGGGTGCGCCTGCTCGTAGCTGGCGCGCAGCCGGTCGACCGAGACGTGGGTGTAGATCTGGGTCGTGGCCAGGCTCGCGTGGCCGAGCAGCTCCTGCACCATGCGCAGGTCGGCGCCACCGTCGAGCAGGTGGGTCGCGGCGCTGTGGCGCAGCCCGTGCGGGCCCAGATCGGGCGCGTCGGGCAGATGGGAGAGCAGCTCGTGCACCACCACACGCACCTGTCGGGCGTCGACCCGGCGACCTCGTCGACCGAGGAAGAGGGCGTGGCCGGAGCCGGAGATGACCAGTCTGGGCCGCACGTCGAGCCAGTCCTGCAGAGCCACTGATGCCGGAATCCCGAACGGCACGATCCGTTCCTTCGAGCCCTTGCCCATCACCCGAACGAGGCGTTCGCTCAGATCGAGGTCGTCGATGTCGAGCCCCACCAGCTCACCGACCCGGATGCCGCTGGCGTAGAGCAGCTCGAGCACCGCTCGGTCGCGTACGTGCACCGGGTCGTCGTCGTCGGCGCGCACGGCGGCGACGTCGAGCAGACGGCTCGCCTCGTCGTGCCTCAGCACACCGGGCAGGCTGCTCCCCCGTTTGGGGGCCACCAGCCGGACCGCGGGGTTCTGCCGAATCCGATCGGTGTGCTCGGCCCAGCCGAGAAAGGTTCGGGCCGCGGCTGCGCGGCGGGCGATGGTCGCCCGGGACGCCTGGGCGTCAGCCTGCTCGCCCAACCAGGCGCGCAGGTCGGAAAGGCCCAGCTGGTCGAGGTCGGCCACCCCTCGACGTGCGGCGTACGACAGCAGATGGCGGACGTCACCGAGGTAGGCGCGCTGGGTGTGCTCAGAGCGCCCCCGTTCGGCGCCGAGGTAGCGCGCGAAGGCTTCGAGGATGTCGCTCTCACCGGCCAGGCCCGCACGACCACTCGCGCCGGCGCTCGGGGGACTCGCATTCTCGGGCCGTGCCATGACTCCACTGTGACCCACGGGCGTCGACGACGAGGCCACGACCCGCCGCCTGCGGGTTCTCGACCCCCGCGGTTTCTCGACCTCCGCGGTTTACCGACCTCAGCGGCGCGAGGGCCGTCCCCGCCGCCAGGTGCCCGAGTCGGCCTCGACCAGACCGCTCGACTCGAGGCGGGCCAGGCACCCCCTGACCACCAGGGGCCCCAGGGTGGTGACGCGGGCGATGGTGTCGAGGTCGACCGGTCGGCGGAAGGGGATGGCGTCGAACACGGCCAGGTCGTTGATCGGCAGCGTGTCGGTGACCAGTGACATTCCCCGGAGGGGCTCGCAGGCATCGACGCCGAGGTCACCGACCAGGTCGACCACCTCCTCGGCGCTCGTGACGAGCACGGCTCGGCCACTGCGGATCTCCTCGTGACAACCGGCCGACAGCATCGAGGTGACCGGGCCGGGCACGGCCCCGACGGGCCGCATGAGGTCGCTGGCGTGGCCGACCGTGTTGCGGGAGCCGGAGCGCAGGTCGGCCTCGACCACGACCGTGCCCCTGGTCATGGCGGCGATGAGCCGGTTGCGGTGCAGGAAGCGGGACTTCATCGGGGCGCTGCCCGGTGCCACCTCGGAGGCGATCGCCCCGCTCGCCGCTATCCGGGCCAGCAGGGGGCCGTTGGCCGCCGGGTAGACGCGGTCGACACCGCCGGCGAGCACGGCCACGGTCGAGCCGTCGACGGCCAGCGCCCCACGGTGGGCGGCCGCGTCGATACCGAAGGCCGCCCCGGACACGACGGTCCATCCGCGTGAGACCAGGCTAGCCGAGAGCTCGGAGGCCAGCTGTTCACCGTAGGCCGTGGCCGTGCGCGAGCCCACCACGGCCACCGAACGGCGCGCGGCTGCCCCCAACGAGAGGGGCCCCCTCACCCACAGGCACCACGGCGGTATGGCGAGGTCGTCGAGACCGACCGGCCATTCGTCGTCACCGGCGATCACGAGACGAGCCCCCACCCGTGCCGCGATCTCGAGGTCGCGGTCGGTGTTCAGGGTGCGCACCCGCGCGGCGAACCGAGCCAGGCTGCCGTGGCCGGCGCAGAGTCGAGACACCGTCTCGGCCGCCCCCACCTGCCCGAGCAGCTGGTGCACCACCAGGTCGCGGGGTTCGGCCAGACGGGAGAGGGCGGCCCGGGCTCGCCGTTCGTCGCTCACGCTGCTGCCCCGGAGTGGTGGCGAAGCGACAGGGCGAGATCGACCTCGTCGCGCCCTGGACGTTGTCGGCCTGCGAGGTCGGCGATGGTCCAGGCGACCCGCAGGCTGCGGTCATAGCCGCGCAGGCTGATTCCGCCACGTTCGAGTGACCGGTCGAGCGTGGCCGTCTCTGACGCCGGTAGACGAAAGCGAGTCGATCGCAGCAACGAGCCGGAGGCATCGCAGTTGGCTGGTCGCCCGGCCGCGACGACCGGGCGCCAGCGTTCGTGCTGGACCCCTCGGGCGGAGGCCACCCGGGCGGCCACGACATCGCTGGTCTCACCGGGAGGTTGACCGGCCATCGAGAGCCCGGGCGGCTGCACGTGCACCTGGAGGTCGACGCGGTCGAGCAACGGGCCCGACAGCTTGCCGAAGTAGGTGCGGCGCATGAGCGGCGAACACGTGCAGTCGAGCCCCCTACCCCAGCCGTTGCCGCACGGGCAGGGGTTCGCCGCGAGCACCAGCTGGAACCGGGCCGGGAAGGTGACGGTCTCGTTGGCTCTCGCGATCGACACCGTGCCCCGTTCGAGGGGGGTACGCAGGGCCTGCAGCACCCCCTTGTCGAACTCGGGAGTCTCATCGAGGAAAAGCACGCCGCGGTGGGCCGAGGTGATGGCTCCGGGCCGGATGTGGCTGCTTCCCCCACCGATGACCGCGGCCATCGACGCCCCGTGGTGCGGGGCCACGAACGGTGGGCGAACGATGAGGCGCACGTCGTCACCGAGGGCGCCGAGCACCGAGTGGATGGCGGTGACCTCCATCGACTCGGCCTCACCCAACGCGGGCAACAGGCCGGGCAGCCGCTCGGCGAGCATCGTCTTGCCCGCCCCGGGCGGGCCGGCAAGCAGCAGGTGGTGACCACCCGCCGCGGCGATCTCGAGCGCCAGCTTGGCCTCTGACTGGCCGAGCACCTCCGAGAGGCATGACCACGCCCGCGCGGGCTCGGGTGCGACCGGCGGCACGTCCACCGGATCGACCTCCTGGTGCCGCGCCAACCGCCGGTACCGCGCCACGAGCTCGCCGACGTGACCCACCGGATGCACCCGGATGCCGGAGACGAGGTGCGCCTCGGCAGCGTTGCCGACCGGCACGACGGCATGACGGGCACCGGCCTGCGCGGCGGCGTGAACGGCAGGGAGCACCCCCGGCACCGCCCGCACCGAGCCGTCGAGCCCCAGCTCCCCCAGGTGCACGACGTCGCGCACCACCTGCTGCGGCACCTTGCCCATCGCCACCGCGACCGCGACGAACATCGCGAGGTCGAACCCGGCCCCCACCTTTCGCACCCCGGCGGGCGAGAGGTTGACCGTCACCCGACGCTGACCCACCGGCATCTCGTCGATGACGTTGGCGGCCGCGCGGATGCGCCCCGGTGACTGCGCCACCGCTGAGTCGCCGAGACCGCCGATGACGAACCCCGGCAGCCCGGAGGCCACGTGCGCCTCCGCCTCGACGACGAAGCCGGTCACCCCGCGCAACCCCACCGACAGCGTGCGCCCGAGCCCGCTCATTCGACACCCCGCAGGTGAGCCACGGTGACCGGGCTCGCAGCCCCGCGCAGGATCGACACGACGTCGATGCGCAGGTCACCGATCGACCGTGGCTGCCCGGGCCAGCGCACTCTGCCCGCCCGCTCGTCGACCCAGAGCCCGGCCAGCATTCTCAGCCGGCGCAGCTTCTGGCGCCCGACCGCTTCGAACGGCATCCCGAAGGTGTCGCTCGAGCGGGTCTTCACCTCGCACACCACCAGGGCCCGGCCCTCGACCGCGACGATGTCGATCTCACCGCGAACGCAGCGCCAGTTGCGGTCGACGACCACGAAGCCGTGGTCGGTCAGGTAGCGGGTCGCCAGGCGTTCTCCGTAGGCCCCGAGCTCGCGGGTCGTCGTGATCTGCATGGAAGCCACCATGGTCGCCGTCGGGGACCGACGACAGGCCGGTCCAGACACCTGTGGACGAGCGTGCGACGCGCGTGGAGGTGTGGACGACGGGTCGGTCTGCTAGAGGTTGAGCCGAGCCACCGTGGCCAGATGGTCGCTGCGACCGGCGATGATCGAGCGGCGTTCGGTGAACGTCACCCCTCGGCCGAGCACATGGTCGAGCGCCAGCAGGGGCAGGGTCGTCGGCCACGTGACCGCGGGCCCGCCAGAGCTCAGGTTCGGCTCGTGCAGCAGGCTGGCCAGGTCGGTGAACGCGCGGTCGGTCGGCACGGTGTTGAGGTCACCGATCACCAGCACGCGTGACGCATCGTCGGTCTGCACCTCGCTGGTCAAAGCGGACAGCATGCGGTCGCGGTTGTCATGGGCCCCCAGCCGGGCGGAGTCGGCGTGCACGACGTAGACCGCCACCGGGCCCGAGGGCGTGTCGACGACCGCCCGCAGCGCCCGGCTCCAACCCAGCCCGAGGTCGAGCGCGGTCGCCTTCTCGATGGGGTACTGGCTGAACAGGCCCACGGTTCCGGCCGTGAAGCGGTGCGGGTGGCTCGCGGCCAGTGCCGCGCCGGCCTCCTCGCGAGAGGTCCCGTCGAGCTCCTGCAGCCCGATGACCTGCGCCCCGGTCGCGGCGAGGGTGGCCGCGGACTCCCCGGCCGTGCCCGTCCCCGCCGCCACGTTCTGGCTCGCCACCGTCAGCGAGCCGGTGCCCGCGGCGGCATCCGGTGCGCTCCAGTCGAGCGGCACCCAGGTCGGCCCGACGACCAGGGCCCACGCGACCAGCGGCACCAGGGCTGCGGCTGCGCCGCCGTGGCTGCGTCGTCGCAGGGCCCACAGCAGCAGCAGGGGAACGCCGAGCCCGGCGAAGACGAGCGTCGTCTCGACGAGAAAGCCGAGCTCGCCCGGCAGGCGTCGATGGCCCAGCAGCACGCCGGTCAAGAGCAGGGCGCCGGCTGCCACGGGGAGGGCAGACCGGCGACGACGTCCGGCTTGGTGGTCGGCTCCGTGGTCGTCCACCGTCGCGTCACCACCCGGAGGCTGAGAACCCGTCGCGGTCGTCATGAGTGCGAACGGGTCGGATCTGGTGCAGTGACAACGCGTGGCGGGCGCGGACCGTTCACCCTCAGGCGAAGTCGCCACCGTCGGGAAGCTTGATGTCGGGCTTGGGCAGCTCTTCGACGTTGACGTCCTTGAAGGTCACCACGCGCACGTTCTTGACGAACCGGGCCGGCCGGTAGATGTCCCACACCCAGGCGTCGGCCATCGTCACATCGAAGAACACCTCGCCACCGTCGCTGCGCACCTTCATCTCGACCGAGTTGGCCAGGTAGAAGCGCCGCTCCGTCTCGACCACGTGGCTGAAGAGCCCGACGACGTCGCGGTACTCCTTGTAGAGCTGCAGCTCCATCTCGGTCTCGTACTTCTCGAGATCTTCCGAACTCACGTGATCGCCGTTCCTGTCTGCTCCGAGGCGGTGGGCCCGAACGCCTGCACCATCTCATCATCTCCCGCGCGGTGCGTCACGCCGGCGGCGCCGTCGGTGGTCTCCAGCGCACCTCGGATGCCGGTCTGCCCGGGCAGCCGCCACGACCTCCGGTGCAGCTCGCAGGGCCCCAGGCGCGCGATCGCGTCCATGTGCTCCGGTGCGGCGTAGCCCTTGTTGAACCCCCAGCCGTAGTCGGGGTGCTGGGCGCCGAGCAGCACCATCAGGTCGTCGCGCTCGACCTTGGCCAGCACGCTCGCGGCCGCCACCGACGAGCATTTGAGGTCGGCTTTGACCATCGTTGTCACGGGGGGTACCCGTCGCGGGGCGGTCGCTTTTGCGGTGAACGCGAACAACCCGACCTCGGTCGGGGGCGTCAGCCAGTCGTGGTTGCCGTCGAGGATGACGAGATCGGGCACGACATCGAGTGAGTCCAGGGCTCGCGTTCCCGCCAGGCGCAGGGCGATCATGATGCCGAACTCGTCGATCTCGTCAGGGCTTGCGTGCCCGACCGCATGGGCGAGCGCCCAGTGGCGCAGGCGCGGTACGAGCGCGGTACGGGCCCGTTCGGTGAGCAGCTTGGAGTCCTTGACCCCCGCCGGCGCCGAACGCACCGACTCGTCGATGACGACGACGCCGACGCTGACGGGGCCGGCGAGCGCACCACGCCCAACCTCGTCCATTCCGGCAAGCAGGCGGTGGCCGTCGCGCTGGAGGGCACGTTCCACCCGCAGCGACGGCTTGTTCGAGGGCCGCCGTCGCGTCATGGCCGTTGTGGGGCGGGCCACGACGCGGGGGTCAGCCGGCCTTGGCCGGGGTCGTCGCCTTGACCGGAGCGGTGTTGGTGGCCTTCTTGGGGCCGGGCGTCGCCGGGGACTCGGTGCCGGCGGGGCTCGGCGTCGGGACCTGCTCGAACGTGCGCTCCGGCACCCCCAACCAGGTGACGTGGTCGATCGGCCAGACGATGAACAGGGCACGGCCGACGATCTTGTCGATCGGCACCGAACCGTCGACTCCGCCGGTGTCACCGTCGTGGAAGCGGCTGTCGGCGGAGTCGGAGCGGTGGTCTCCCATCACCCAGACCTTGCCCGTCGGCACCACGATGTTGAAGGGCTTGCCCTCGCTCGGAGCGTCGCCGGGCTTGATGTAGGGCTCGGTGATCTCGACCCCGTTCACCTTGATCTTGCCGGTGGTGCCGTCGGCCTGCACGCGGTCGCCCGGCAGTCCGATGACGCGCTTGATCAGGTGGTTCTCGGAGTCCTCGGGCAGCAGTCCGACGAACACGAGCGCGTCGTGGAACGGCCCACCCACGGTGGAGGGCGTGTCGCTCAGCCCCGCCAGCCAGGGGGTGGGCGTGCCGGGGTCCTCGAAGACGACGACGTCGCCGCGGCGCAGGTCGAACGGTCCGGGCGTCAGCTTGCTGACGATGACCCGGTCGTCGCGCACGAGCGTGTTCTCCATCGATCCCGACGGTATGTAGAAGGCCTGGAACAGCCAGGTCTTGACGACGAACGAGAGGGCCATGGCGAGCACGATGACGATGACGAGCTCGCGGACGCCGGCCAGCAGGCTGCCGAAGAAGCCGCGGCGGCGCTCCTCGACCTCTTCGCCGCCCAGGGGGTCGCCGCCAGAAGGTGGCGCCGCCTGGCGCGCCCGCTCGGTGGCCTGCTGCTCCCGTCGCTCCTGCTCCTCCCGAGAGTCGCGTCGCACGGCCTCCTGCCGGGCCCGCCACGCAGTGGCGTCTTCAGGAGCCCCGGTGTTCTGCGACATTCACTCACCGTTCCGTGTGGTTCGTCAGGGTTTTCGAGCTGGTCAGCGGGCTGGGACCGCAGCGGGGCTCTGGTCTGGCGAACCGAGCCGATCGAGCGGCCAGTATCGCACCCAAACCTTGCCGATGACGTCGTCTCCGGGCAGCGTGCCGCCCCCCGGGTCACCGAGATGTGAACGGGAGTCAGCCGAGTCACCACGGTTGTCACCCATCACCCAGAACCGGTCAGGGGCGAGGGTGACGTCGAAGCGCGTCAGGCTGGGTTCTTGACCTGGCTTGAGGTAGGGCTCGTCAAGGGGGGTTCCGTTGACCTCGAGACGCCCATCGGCCGCGCAGCACCGCACACGGTCTCCGGGCAGGCCGATCAGGCGCTTGACGTAGTCGGTCTCCTGGCCTTGACCGACGAGGCTCTCGACGGCTCCCACCAGCGACCCGAGCACGCCCCGGTCGACCGTCTTCAGGTGAAAGGCCCGAGTGGCGTCGAACACGATGATGTCGCCGCGCTGCAGATCCGCCGGGTCGGTGGTGCGGGTGACGAGGATGCGGTCACCCACGAGCAGGGTGTTCTCCATCGACCCACTGGGGATCGCGAAGGGGGTCACCACGAAGCCGCGCACCACGATGACGAGCAGCAGCAGCACCGCGGGGCCGACGAGCCATCGCAGTCGATGGCCGCGCCCCTGTGCGGCGGGGCCGCGCGCGCCCGTCCGCTCGTCAGGCTGCACGGCATCCGGCCCGGTCATGGCATCGGGCCCACCCGACGGCACACGGCCGTCGGGCAGGCCCGGCGAAGATGGTGGCGACGCGGACGTCAGCGGGGCTTGCTCGCGGTCTTGACCGGAACGTTGTCGCGCTTCTCGCGGATCTTGGCCGCCTTGCCGCGCAGACCACGCAGGTAGTAGAGCTTCGCGCGACGCACGTCGCCCCGAGAGACCAGCTCGATGTGGTCGATGATCGGGGTGTGGAGCGGGAAGGTGCGCTCGACGCCGACCCCGAAGGAGATCTTGCGAACGGTGAAGGTCTCACCGACCCCGCCGCCGTGGCGACGGATGACGACGCCCTGGAAGACCTGGACGCGGGAGCGGGTGCCCTCGACGACCTTGACGTGCACCTTGACGGTGTCGCCGGCGCGGAAGTCGGGAATGTCGGAACGCAGCGACGCCGCGTTCAGCTCGTCAAAGGTATGCATGGCTGCTTCACTTTCCTGGGCACCACAGGTCACCCGTAGGGTCATGTCCGTCAGGGACGCGTCCGCCCCGGCCGCGTGGACCACCCGACGGATGCCGCCCTGAGGCGCTCCCGTGCAGTGGCCCGACTCCCCCTGTGGCAGGGGCCGTCGATGACCGGACGCAAGGGGTCAGTCTGCCAGAGCCGCGGGGATACCAGAAATCGACCCGGCCCCGAACCCTGAAGGGCCCTAACGTGGGATCTCGTGGACATCACCCCCGGGCTGCCCGTCGCCATCTGCCTCGTCATCCTGATCGGCGTCACCGTGACCGCAAACCGGGTGGCCGGGATCGGGCTCGGGCGAGCCGCCGCCGTGGCCGGCCTCCGGGCCATTCTGCAGCTGGGCCTCGCAGGGCTCGTCATCACGGCGGTCGTGGGCTCCATCTGGTGGTCGCTGCTCGCGGTGACCGCCATGTTCGCGGTGGCGGTGCTCACGACGGCCCGGCGCGTCGAGGCCCCTCGGTCGTGGCCGTGGGCGGCCCTGGCCATGGCGTGCGGGGTGCTGCCCGTCATGGGCATCGTGCTCGCGACGCGCACCATCCCCTTCACCGGGATCGCCCTGATCCCCGTGGCCGGAATCGTGCTGGGCAACACCATGACGGCACACACGTTGGTGGGCCGACGGGTCTTCGCCGCCCTGCGCGAAGAGCGCGGCCAGTACGAGGCGGGCCTCTCCATCGGTCTGACCGCCGACCAGTCCATCGACGAGGTGATCGCCCGGCGGGTGCCAGAAGGGCTCATCCCCAACATCGACCAGGTGCGCACCGCGGGGGTCGTCACCCTGCCCGGCGCCTTCATCGGCGTCATGCTGGGTGGCGGCACCGCCGTGCAGGCGGCGACCGCCCAGGTGCTGGTGCTCTTCGCGATCATGGCCACGCAGTCGGTCACCGCCGGTGTACAGGCCAGGCTGATCCGGGCTCGGAGACTGCTGCCTGACGACCTGAGGGTCACCCTCGTTTCGTGATCATCACCGGGCGGAGGTCACTGCCGGTCGTCACTGCTGGTAGCCCCTGCCACCCAACCCGCCGTCACCAGAGGGGCCGTAGCGGTTTCGCTCACGCTGCTGTTCCAGGGTGGTGACGAGGTCACACCGTCGACAGACGATGACGTCCTCGCGCTCCCGGCGCTCCTTGGCCCACCGGTGGCCGTTCAGCTCGCAGATCAGCCGCTTGAGGTTCATGGCCTCCTCCGTCCGGGTGGGCACAGAACCGAACCGCTGCCTGCGCGGGCGGGCACCCAACCCCTGCCGCCAGTCTCCTCCCGACCGGTCGTGAGCACCAGAGACCGTACGGTCAGCGGCGACGCTTGACGAGGTCGGCCACGCCCGGGACAGCTGGTTCACCGGCCGCCGGGCGGTACCCGGCCCGCTTGTACATCCGCAGGTTGCGCCCCGACTTCGCTCCGGTGTTGAGGGTGAACCGGCGGATGCCGTCGGGTGCCGTCGACTCGGCGAAGGCGAGCAGGTGGCGGCCGAGGCCGCGACCCTGCTGGTCGGGAGCCACGCAGAGCCGACCGATGTAGAAGCTGTCTCCGCGCTGCTCGGTGCGCACCGACCCGATGAGCCGGCCGGCGCGTCGGGCCACCCAGGTCGTGGTGGTCTCGAGACTGGCCCGGAGCACGTCGATCGACTCGTGCAGGGCCGGGATCTCGAGCGTGTCGCCCTCGATGGCCTCCTGCACCCAGCAGGCTCGCACCAGCGTGAGCAGCTCGGGCACGTCACCGGGGGTGGCCGCCCGCAGCTCGACGTCGGCATCACCCAGCGAGGGGTGGAGCAGGTCGGGCCGGCGGGCGGCGGTGCGGGCGAGACGCTGCTCGTGCCGCCAGGTCGCGATGGCGGCGTGGTTGCCCGAGAGCAGCACCTCGGGCACCGCACGGCCGTTCCACGGGTCGGGCTTGGTGTAGAGGGGGTACTCGAGCAGGCCGTCCTCGTGCGACTCCTCCACGAGCGACGCAGCGTTGCCGATGACGCCGGGCACGAGGCGGGCGATGGCCTCGACCATCGCGAGCACCGCCACCTCTCCCCCGTTCAGCACGTAGTCACCGAGACTGACGACCGACACCTCGAGGCCGAGCTCGTCGCGGGCGTGCTCGTACACCCGTTCGTCGATGCCCTCGTACCGGCCGCAGGCGAAGGCCAGCCACGGCTGCACCGCTAGCCGGCGGGCCATGGCCTGGGTGAACGGCATCCCGCCCGGGCCCGGCACGACAAGGTGGGGCTTGCTCCCCGAGTCGCCCTGCGCCAGAACGGCATCCAGCGCCTCTGCCCACGGCTGGGCCTTCATCACCATGCCGGCACCGCCGCCGTACGGGGTGTCGTCGACCGTGCGGTGACGGTCGTGGGTGAAGTCGCGCAGGTCGTGCACCGCGAGGTCGAGCAGGCCGTCGGCCCGCGCCTTGCCAATGAGCGAGAGGTCGAGCGGACGCAGGTAGTCGGGAAAGATCGAGACGACGTCGACCCTCATTCGAGACCCTCGCGGTAGAGGTCGTAGAGGCCGGCGGGCGGGTCGACGACGACGTGGTCGCCGGTGACCGTCGGCACGAACTGGCGCACGAAGGGCACGTACGCGGTCACTCCGTCGGTGAGCGTGAGCACGAGCCGGTCCTGGGCGCCACCGATGTCGAGGCCAGAGACGGTACCGACCACGACGCCACCCGGGTCTCGGGCCTCAAGGCCGATCAGGTCGTCCTCGTAGAAGGCGTCCTCGTCAACCTCGTCCGGCTCGGTGGCGAGCGCCGACGCGAGCAGTCGAGTGCCGCGCAGCCCCTCGGCGCCGGTGCGGTCGGGCACCTCCTCGAAGGCCAGCAGCCAGACGCCGTTGTGCACCCGGGTCGACCGTACGGTCAGCTGACGTGGCACGCCTGACCCCGGAGCCGCCTCGGTGTCGATGACCTGCCCGTCGGGAAAACGACGTTCCGGCTCGTCGGTGTGCAGCTGCACGGTCACCTCGCCGTACAGCCCGTGCGGTTTGCCGATGCGGGCGATCATCAGCTGCTTGGCGCTCATGAGCGCGATTCTTGCAGGCACCCCGTCACCGCGAGAGGGTGGGCGCGCCGGGCCTGGTGAAGGTCCGGGTCGCCCACCCTCTGGTGGTGCGGTGTTCATGGTGCGGTGCTCGTGGTGCGGTGTTCGTGATCGGCGTTCAGTGGGCCCGGTCGGTGTCGACGATGTCGACCCTGACGTTGTTGTTGCCCGCGAGGGCGCCGACGACCGTGCGCAGCGCGCCGGCCGTACGGCCCGACCGGCCGATGACCCGCCCGAGGTCGTCGGGGTGCACCCGCACCTCGAGCAGCTCGCCGCGGCGCAGCTCCTTGCGGCGCACCACGACGTCCTCATCGTGATCGACGATGCCCTTGACGAGGTGCTCGAGAGCCTCCTCGAGCATGCTCAGGCCTCGGTCTTCTCAGCGTCTGCGGCGGCCTCGGCCGGAGCGTCGGTCTCGGCCTTCTTCTCGGCCCTCTTGCGCGGAGCACCGCCCGACTTGTCGTCGGCCTTGCCAGCGGCAGCGAGGGCAGCCTCGTAGAGGTCCTTCTTGGGGGTCTTGGCAGACTTGACCCGCAAGGTGCCCTCGGCGCCGTCGAGGCCCTTGGCCTGCTGCCAGTCACCGGTCACCTTGAGCAGCGCCGCGACGGACTCGGTGGGCTGGGCGCCCATGCTGAGCCAGTAGCGAGCGCGCTCGCCGTCGATCTCGATGAGCGAGGGCTCCTCGGTGGGGTGGTACTTGCCGATCTCCTCGATCGCCCGGCCGTCGCGCTTGGTGCGCGAGTCCATGACGACCACTCGGTAGTACGGTGCACGGATCTTGCCCATGCGCTTCAGACGAATCTTGACAGCCACGTGTGTGGTTCCTCTTCTTCTGTGGTGGGCGCGGCAAGACCACGCAGGATCGCGCGGGGGGCCGGCAGCCCGGTGTAGGCGTCCGGGTCAGGCGCAAGCAGTCATGGCCCGACGGGTACAGCGCCCCATTCTGCCAGACCGGATGCCGTTCCCTGACCACGCCCTCGGCGGCGGGGGCTCAGGTCGTGGCGGCGAAGGCGGCGATGGCCTCGAGGGCGGCGCGCGTCACGGCAGACCGGGTGACGTCCTCCACCGGGTCGAGCACCGGCACGACCGCTGGGTCGAAGCGCGCCCGGGCCAGCCCGATGCGCAGCTCGGCACCACTGGTTCGGCACTCGACCACTCCTCCCACCGGTGAGACACGCAAGAGCTCGAACAGCACGGGCAGCGTCAGCTCGGGGCCGGCGGTGTAGAGCGGAACGCCGAGCTCGGCCGCGAGCAGGGGGGCCAGACCGGCGGGGTCCCACACGGGCGAGGCGCGCACGACGACGGCCAACCGGCGACCGGACTGTTGCCGGTAGGGCATGGCCGGCCAGTCGGTGGCCAGCATCGCGTAGCGGTCGTGGTCGCGCCAGTCACGGCGCCCGTCGACACCGGGAAGGTGCAGGAACCCCCGCGAGAAGCCCTCGTGCACGAACCCGAGCGAGCGGACGAGACCGGCCGACCGGGTGTTCGTGGGCTGGATGTTGGCCTCGACGCGGTGCAGCCCCATGCCGAGGGGGGCGTCGGCGAAGGCGAGCTCGAGGGCCAGGGCGAGCCCCTCGGAGAAGAGCCCGCGACCGGCGTACGGGTCGTAGGCGTCATAGCCGATGGTGGCGCTGCCAAAGGCGCCCCGCACCACGTTGGAGACGTTGACCCTGCCGACCAGCCCAGCCCGGTTCTGGTCACCCCCCGGGTCGCGAGCCCAGATCATGAACGTGCGGTAGGTCGGCGACTGGGCCGCCACGACCGCCGGAAGGTTCTCGGGGTCGGGCATGGCAAACCGCGACAGCCGCTTGCTCGATCGGGTGACGGCCTCGCGGTAGGCCGTCGTGTCGGCCTCGGTGGGTGGGCGAACGTCCACCTGGTCGCCCGTGGCGGTGAACGGCATCCGATCGGGTTCGCTTGTGGCGCTTGCCTCTTCAGGCGACAACGCGGCCTCGGAGGATGACTCCCCTCGGGTCGGCCACCACGCCGATGTCGGCCCGAGGGTCATGGTCGAACACGACGAGGTCGGCGTCGGCCCCTTCGACGAGGCCGGGCTGTCCGAGCCATTCGCGCGCCCCCCACGTGGCGGCCGAGAGCACCTCGGGGTGGCTCATTCCCGCCTTGACGAGCTCGGCCATCTCCTGGGCCACGAGGCCGTGCGGCAGGCTGCCCCCGGCGTCGGTGCCGACGTAGATCGCGACTCCGGCCTCGTGCGCCGCTGCCACGGTCGCGAACCGGCGTTCGTGCAGGTCGAGCATGTGGCGGTGGTAGTCGGGAAACTTCGCCTTGGCGGGCTCGGCGAGGGCGGGGAAGGTCGCGATGTTGACCAGCGTCGGCACGATGGCGATGCCCTGGGCCGCGAAGGTGTCGATGGAGTCCTCCTGCAGGCCGGTCGCGTGCTCGATGCAGTCGATGCCGGCGGCGGCCAGGTCGCGCAGCGACTCCTCGCCGAAGCAGTGTGCCGTGACGCGCACCCCCTCCTCGTGGGCGGCGGCGATGGCGTCGGCGACGGCCTGACGGCTCCAGCTGGGGGCGAGGTCGCCGACGTCGCGGTCGATCCAGTCGCCGACGAGCTTGACCCACCCATCGCCGCGGTGGGCCTCAAGGCGCACGTGCTTGACGAGCTCGTCCTCCTCGATCTCGTGGGCGTAGTTGCGGATGTAGCGGCGACTGCGAGCGATGTGGCGGCCCGCGCGAATGATCTTGGGCAGGTCGTCGCGATCGTCGATCCAGCGGGTGTCGCCGGGCTGGCCGGCGTCGCGCACGAGCAGGGTGCCGTGGTCGCGGTCGGTGATCGCCTGCTGCTCGGTCTCGTCGCGGCTCACCTCGCCGTGCGGGCCGAGGCCGATGTGGCAGTGGGCGTCGACCAGGCCGGGCAGTGCGTAACCCTCGACGGTCTGCACCTCGGTGCCCGGCGTGGTGGGCCGGGTGAAGGTGACCCGCCCCCCGACGACCCACAGCTCGTCGGCCACCTCGTCGGGCCCCACGAGCACCTGCCCACGAACATGAAGCACCGGTGCACTCATAGCCACGACCCTACCCAGCCTCATCCGGCCCGTGTTGGGACCGTGGTGGGACACGCCTGGCCGCTCCTCCGGTGCACCGTCAACCAGTCCGATCGAGACCCGTCGCCGGGCGGGCCAGCACTGCAGGTCGCGGACGCGCCCTCGCTCGTCGGTAGCCGGCCTCGGCCCGGGCGAGCACCGCGGCCGCATGGTGTTCGATACCGAACGGGGTGACGGCGACGACCTCGACTCCCTCGTCGCGCAGGTCGTTGTGGGCCTCGATGGTGGCGTCCCACTCGAGCACTCCTCCCTGGAACTGCCGTGAGTGCACCATCACCGCCATCGCCACGTCGTCCAACCAGAGGTCGGGCGTCGTGAGCCGTCTGCCCAGGTGGTCCTCGATCGTCGGGTTCGCCATCAGGGTCGTGAAGGTGGCGGACCGTCGCAAAAACTTGGCCAGATCGGCCTCGGGCACCGACCAGGCTGTGGCCGCTGCCTCCCTGGCCGCGGCCTTGAGCCGAATCGTGCCGTTGCGGCGACGCACCCCGATCCAGTGCTCGACGTCGGCCAGGCGCACCACTCGCTCCTGTATGGCGGCGACGAGCAGACCACGAGCAGAGCGGTCGTCGACGGCAGCCGGGAGCATGGCGGGCGTTCGCCGACGCTCCAGCCAACCACGACTGCGGGCCTGCGTAGAGCAACGCCGCCAGCAGCCGCTGGTCGGGTGTCGGGAGGCCGGTGTTGAGCATGGACACCCCGGCAGGAGCGACCTCCAGCGGTCGGCCGAGTGCCAACGGGTCAGCCCCGCCGGCACTCCTGCGGCATTCAGCTGTCGACGGGTCACGAGGCCGAGCTGGGCTTCGGCGAGCTGCCGGATCTCATCGGGAAGCTGCATGGCCTGAGCATCAGGCCATGACCGCCATGGCGGATCGGCCCATCGGCGTCCTGTGGAGGGACTCGTGAGCTTCGCACGGGGTGTGGACAGCCGGATGACCCATCAAGCGGCGGATCAGTCTGCGGATGGTGCAGTCAGAACAGCACCATCCGCAGACTGATCCGCAGACTGATGGCGGCAGGCGCCCGCGGTCAGCGGCCGCCGAGAAATTTCTCGAAGCCCTTGGGCAGGTTGGCCGGGTCGAAGTCGGCCATCGGGTCGGCGCCTGGGGCGCCTGGGGCGTCTGCACCGCCAGCACCGCCGCCGACGCCGCCGAACGCCCCACCAGCCGCCGACGAGGGCCCGGCCGCGGCCTTGGCGGCGGCAGCGCGCTCGTCTGCGGCCCGCTTCGCGGGGTTGCCACTCTTGCTCTTCTTGCGCTGCGGCTGCTGCGAGCGGCCCCGCTTGCCCGAACCGGGCAGACCCGGCATGCCGGGCAGTCCGCCACCGCCACCACGAGCCATCGACTTCATCATCTTCTGGGCCTCGCCGAAGCGCACCAGCAGCTGGTTCACCTCGGTCACGGTCACACCAGAACCCTTGGCGATGCGGGCGCGGCGCGAGCCGTTGATCTGCTTCGGGTGGGTGCGCTCGAACTTGGTCATCGACTGCACCATCGCCTCGACGCGGTCAAACTCCCGGTCGTCGAAGGCGTCGAGCTGCTCGCGCATCCCCTGCATGCCCGGCATCATCTTGAGCATCGCCTTGAGCGAGCCCATCTTCTTGATGGCGTTCATCTGCTGGAGGAAGTCCTCGAAGGTGAAGTCCTCCTCGGCGAGGAACTTGCGGGCCATCTCGTCGGCCTCGTGCTTGTCGAAGGCCTTCTCGGCCTGCTCGATGAGCGTGAGCACGTCGCCCATGTCGAGGATGCGGCTGGCCATCCGGTCGGGGTGGAACACCTCGATGTCGGTGACCTTCTCACCGGTCGAGGCGAACATGATCGGCTCGCCGGTCAGCTCGGCCACCGACAGCGCCGCGCCACCGCGAGCATCGCCGTCGAGCTTCGACAGCACGACACCGGTGAAGGCAACGCCCTCGTGGAAGGCCTGTGCCGTCTCGACCGCGGCCTGACCGATCATCGCGTCGAGCACGAAGAGCACCTCGTGCGGGTTGATCGCCGCGCGGATGTCGGCCGCCTGCTGCATGAGGTTCGTGTCGACGGCGAGGCGCCCGGCGGTGTCGACGATGACGACGTCGTGCTGGCGCGCCTTGGCGTGCTCGATGCCGAGGCGCGATACGGCAACCGGGTCGCCGAAGCTCTGGGTGCCCTCGCCCGTGCCGAGCACCGCGTCGTGGCCGCCCATGTTGCCGCGTTCCGGGGCGAAGACGGGAATGCCGGCCCGCTCACCCACGACCTCGAGCTGGGTGACCGCGTTCGGGCGCTGCAGGTCGGCCGCCACGAGGATCGGGGTGTGGCCCTTGTCCTTCAGCCACCGCCCGAGCTTGCCGGCGAAGGTCGTCTTGCCCGACCCCTGCAGGCCCGCCAGCATGATGACGGTGGGCGGTACCTTGGCCAGCTCGAGCTGCCGGGTCTGCCCGCCGAGGATAGCGACCAGCTCTTCCTGCACGATCTTGACGACCTGCTGCGCGGGGTTGAGCGCCTGGCTCACCTCGGCCCCGAGGGCACGCTCGCGCACCTTGCCGGTGAACCGCTTGACGACGGGCAGGGCCACGTCGGCGTCGAGCAGCGCCATGCGGATGTCACGGATCGTCGCGTTGACGTCGGACTCCGTCAGGCGGCCCTTGCCGCGCAGGTTCTTGAAGGTGGCGGTCAGCCGGTCAGACAGGGATGCGAACACCCGCGCAACTTTATCCGGTGCGGGCCCGCACGCCGATTCGGCGACCACCGTCGGGCGAGCCGAACCTCGGGTGGATGCCGTTCAGCCGCCTCCCGAGGCCACGCCTCACCCCGGTGGCGGCCGGGCGTCAGGCGTCGCAGGTGTCGATGATCATGGCGACGGCCTGGGCCGCCCGGGCCGGAGCGAGGCGACCCCCTCCGAACTCCGTCACGTAGAAGGTGTCGAGGGTCTGACCGGCGTAGGTGGCGATGTGCGCCGATCGCACCGACAGCGCCGCACGCGCCAGGGTGATGCCGATGTCCTGCAGCAGGCCGGGCCGGTCGGAGGCTCGCACCTCGATGACGGTGGCGGTGTCGGAGGCGCTGGTGACCACCAGGGCGCGGGCGCCGCTGGGCGAGCCGACCGAGCGGCTGGTCGAGGTCGTGGCACCCGTGCCTCTGCGGCGCGAGGCCCTGCCGAGCGGAGCCCGGTCACCGGAGGCGACGCGAACGAGGTCACGGGCGATGAGCGGCGACAGCGGCGTCTCGCCACCGGGCGACTCCACCCACCACTCGTCGACGGCCAGCCCGTCAGTAGTGCGCAGGGTGGCCGAGCGCACCACGAACCCCTGGGCGGCAAGCAGACCCGCGGTGTCGGCGAAGAGGCCGGCGCGGTCACGGTCGATGATGTCGACACGGTGTGCACCCCCCAGCGAGGTGACGGTGACCCATGGCTCGCCGACGGCCACCCGCCCGACCGCCTCCTCGGAGAGCCGCAGCGTGTCCAGGGGCTCGACCGCGCGGGGAGCCTCGCCACGGTCGCCGGCCTCCAGAGCCGCCCGGCCCGCGGCGTACAGGCGCGCCACGAGACCGGCCCGCCAGTCGGTCCATGCCTTCGGACCGGCAGCGGACGCATCCGCCTCGGTGAGGGCCCGCAGCAGCTCGAGGGTGGTGAGAGACCCACCGACGGCGTCGGTGAGGATCGCGATGGTGGCGGGCTCCTCGGGGTCGCGCCGGGTGGCCAGGTCGACCAGGGTGAGGTGCTCGCGCACGAGGCGCACGACGACCGACCGGTCGGCATCCGTCACACCGATGCGTTGCAGCACGGTATCGGCGATCTGGGCGCCGGTCACCGAGTGGTCGGTCGTGCCGGGCACCTTGCCGATGTCGTGCAGCAGTGCGGCCAGCATGAGCAGGTCGGGTCGGGCCACGTCGCGCACCATCCCGCTCGCCGCGACGACCGCCTCGATCAGGTGACGGTCGACCGTGTGCCGGTGCACCGCGTTGCGCTGGGGGCGGCTGCGCACCGCGACCCACTCGGGGATCCACCTTTCGATGACGCCGGCCAGGTCGAGGCCCTCCCACACGTTGACCAGGCCAGGGCCCGACGCGAGCAGGTCGGCGAAGAGGTTGCGGGCCACCTCTGGCCACGGGTCGGGCAGCGCTGGTGAGTGTTCGGCGAGGTTGCGCAGCGTGGTTGGCGAGAGCGGGATGCCGCCGCGCGCGGCCACGAGGGCGGCCCGCAGGGGGATGACCGGGTCGCTCGAGAGGTCGGCAGATGGGCCCAGCACCGCCTCACCGTCGTGGCGGTACAGGCCGTAGCCGAGGGGGGAGAGCTGCGGCCGGCGAGGCCCGACGCGCAGGGTACGGGCCCGTTGCGACTGCAGCGCCCTTCGCAGCGTGCCGTCGACGGCGTAGGCGATGGTGCGGGCCGAGGTCGACACGTCGGTCAGCAGGTCGTCGGAGTCGGTGTAGCCGAGCAGCGCTGCACAGGCGTCGTGGTCGTCACGGGTGAGGCGGTCGCGCCCCCGTCCGGTGACGACGTGGATCGCATCGCGCACATCGAGGATGCGCTCGTGAGCCAGGTCGACCTCACCATGGGGCCGGTCGGTGAGCCACGCGGAGGTCAGGGCCCGGAGCACCGACATGTCGCGCAGACCGCCGTGGGCCTCCTTGAGGTCGGGCTCGATGAGATGGGCCAGGTCGCCCTGCCTGGCGTGGCGAGCGATCACCGACTCCTGCATCTCCGGCAGCCGGGTGCGGGCGTTGGCGCGCCAGTCGTGCGCGACGGTCGAACGGGCCGCGTTGACGACGTCGGCGTCACCGGCCACGTGAGTCAGGTCGAGCAGACCCACCGCAGCCGAGAGGTCGTCGGTGGCGACGGCCCGGCACTCGGCCACCGTGCGCACGCTGTGGTCGAGCCGCACACCGGCATCCCAGATGGGGTACCAGAGCTTGTCGGCGAAAGCGGCGACCTCCTTGCCCGCAAGGCCGCGAGGGTGGTGCACGAGCACGAGGTCGTAGTCGCTGAGCGGCCCGCCGTCGCCGCGGGCGAGCGAGCCGACGGCGGCCAGGGCGACCCCTTCGTGACGCCGGCCCGCGCAGGCCTCCCGCCAGAGCTGCTGGAGCCAGCCGAAACCGAACTCCGCCAGCGCCCGGCGGCGGATGGGACCCGCGCCGGGCGCTGCGAAGCTTCGAGTTGCGGCCAGGTCGAGCCGTCGTGCGGTCACGTCGGTCATGTCAGAGTGCGTCCACGCCTCGTTCACCGGTGCGCACCCGCACGACCTCCTCGACCGGCATCGACCAGATCTTGCCGTCGCCGATCCGCCCGGTCTGGGCGGCCTTGAGGATCACCTCGAGAACGTCTGAGCCGTCGACGTCGTCGACCAGCACCTCGAGACGCACCTTCGGCACGAAGTCGACCGTGTACTCGGCCCCGCGGTAGACCTCGCTGTGTCCGCGCTGGCGGCCGTAGCCGCTGGCTTCGCTGATCGTCATGCCGGCCACACCGAAGGCCTCCAGGGCCTCCTTGACCTCGTCGAGCTGGTGGGGCTTGATGATGGCGGTGATGAGCTTCATCGGGTCGCCTCTTCCTTGGTGGTCGGTTCGGCGGGCACGTCGGCGGTGACAGGCTGTGTGCGGGAGGCCACGAAGCCTCCTCCCCCGCCACCGCCGGCGCGTGAGCCGCCGAAGGAGGCCAGGTCGTAGGCGGTCTCGGCGTGCTCGACCAGGTCGATGCCGCTGACCTCGTCCTCCTTGGCGACGGTGAAGCCCATTGTCTTGTGCAGCACCCAGCCGATGGCGAACGTGATCACGAACGAGTAGAACAGCACCGCGAAGGCGCCGATCGCCTGGGCTCCGAGCTGACCGAGGCCACCTCCGAAGAAGAGCCCGTCGTTCATCTCGACACCCGCCGCGCCCGTGGGGCTGTTGGTGGCGTCGGCGAAGAAGCCGATGAGCAGGGTGCCGATCAAGCCACCGACGAGGTGCACGCCGACGACGTCGAGGCTGTCGTCGAAGCCGAACCGGAACTTCAGACCGACCGCGAGGGCGCAGCCGACGCCGGCGAGCAGACCCACCACGAGCGCCCCCCAGGGCGAGACCGTGGCACAGGCCGGCGTGATCGCGACGAGCCCGGCGACGACGCCCGAGGCCGCGCCGAGGGAGGTGGCGTGACCGTCACGGATCTTCTCGGTGAGCAGCCAGCCGAGCATGGCCGTGCAGGTGGCGCCGAGGGTGTTGACCCAGACCCCCGCGGCCAGCGTGCCGGCCCCCAGCGCCGAACCGGCGTTGAAGCCGAACCAGCCGAACCAGAGGATGCCGGCGCCGATCATGACGAGCGTCAGGTTGTGCGGGCGCATCGCCTCCTTCGGCCAACCGACCCGGTTACGCAGCAGGATCGCCAGGGCCAGTCCGGCGACCCCCGCGTTGATGTGGATGGCCGTTCCACCGGCGAAGTCGTAGGCACCGACACCGCCGAGGAAGAGCCCCTCAGCCTGGTTGGCGATCCATCCGCCGGTCTCGGCGGCGAAGCCGTTGAAGGCGAACACCCAGTGGGCGGCCGGGAAGTAGACCAGGGTCGCCCAGACGACGGTGAAGACCGTCCAGGTGGTGAACTTGGCCCGGTCGGCGACCGCGCCGGAGACGAGGGCCACCGCGATGATGGCGAAGACCACCTGGAAAGCGACGAACGCCCCACCCGGGATGCCGCCGGATGCCGCCGTGCCGGCAGCCGCGTCGGCCGGCACGTACCCGTAGATGGCGTCGAGAACGCCCGAGAGGCCGAAGTGCTCGAACGGGTTGCCGATCAGGCCGCCTCCGACATCATTGCCGAACGTCTCGCTGTAGCCCCAGAGGATCCACACCGTGCCGACGGTGCCCATGGTGATGAACGACATCATCATCATGTTGAGCACGCTCTTGGTGCGAACCATGCCGCCGTAGAAGAGGGCGAGGCCCGGGGTCATGAACAGCACGAGGGCGGCGGCGGCCAGGACCCAGGCGGTGTTGCCGCTGTCGGTGAACGGCGTATCGGCCGTCACGAAAGTGTTTGCGCTCATGGGTGATGACGATGTCGGTGCGTGGTTTCGGTTCGTCGCGGCGACTGTTACGGCCGTGTAAGCAATCGGGGCGACGTGTTAGCAGCGTGTTTCGGGCCCGCTAGGCCTTCACGCGCGTACGAAAGTGACCACTCGACTGGAGAGGCCGGCTCGATCCTCGGGCCCGGCGTCAGTCGATCCCCCCGCGACTGACACGACGAGCCCTGCGGTCCTCACTCGCTGGCGCTCACTCGATCCTCAGGCCCGGCGTCAGTCGATGATGGCGCTGACGAAGGCCTCCGCGTCGAACGGGGCCAGGTCATCGGGGCCCTCGCCGAGCCCGACGAGCTTGACCGGCACGCCCAGCTGGCGCTGCACGGCCACGACGATGCCACCCTTGGCGGTTCCGTCGAGCTTGGACAGCACGATGCCGGTGACGTTCACGGCCTCGGAAAAGACCTTCGCCTGCTGCAACCCGTTCTGGCCGGTGGTGGCGTCGAGCACGAGCAGCACCTCGTCGATCTCACTCTGCTTCTCGATGACGCGCTTGATCTTGCCGAGCTCGTCCATCAGCCCGACCTTGTTGTGCAGGCGGCCGGCCGTGTCGATGATGACGACGTCGACCTCCCCTTCGATACCGGCCTTGACCGCGTCGAAGGCGACCGCGGCAGGGTCGGCGCCCTCCTTGTCGGAGCGCACGGTCGGCACACCGACGCGGTCACCCCAGGTGCTGAGCTGGTCGGCCGCGGCGGCCCGGAAGGTATCAGCCGCACCCAGCAGCACGTCGCGGTCTTCCGCCACGAGCACCCGCGCGAGCTTGCCGACCGTGGTGGTCTTGCCGGTGCCGTTGACGCCGACGACGAGGATGACGGCCGGCCGGTCTCCGACCCGTGACGACGCGATGCGGCGGTCGAGATCGGGCTGCACGAGGGCGAGCAGATCCTCCCTCAGCCAGCCGCGCACCGTCGCCTCGTCGGTGGTGCCGTCGACGGTGACGCGCCGACGCAGCGAGTCGACGAGCTCGGTCGTCGCCTCCACCCCGAGGTCGGAGGCGATGAGGGTGTCCTCGACCTCCTCCCACGCCTCCTCGTCGAGTCCGCCTCGCGACAGCAGCGCGAGCAGGCCCTTGCCGAGGGCCGAGTTCGACCGGGCCAGCCGGGCCCGCAGTCGCTGCAGGCGTCCTCGGGCCGACTCGGGTCGCTCGAACGTGGGAACCGGCTCGGGCTGCGCCACGGGCGCCTCAGGCGCCGGTTCTGCCTCGGGCGCCGCCGAGACCGACGCCGACTGCGGGGGTGCTACGGCTCGGGCATCGTCAGCAGCTCCCCGCGGTGGTTGGCCCGTCGGGGGGGCGACCGGTGCCGGTGGCGCGTCACGCTCCAGGGTCTTGGAGTCTCGCCCTCGAAGGAGGGAGACCCCGTAGCTGACGGCGCCCACCACGATGGCCGCGGCGATGATGACATAGATCCAGACGGTGTCCACGCAGTCATCCAACCACGGCCCGGAGGCACTCCCCGCGGCTGCGCCGGGGAGCGAAACGCCCCCGTGTCAGTGGGTCCGCGAAAGCGGCTTGTGCGTCACCGAGGACACCCGACGGCGCGCCGAGCGTGCCACGGTCTCGCCCTTGCGGGTGAGCAGGTCTCGTCCGTCGCGATGGGCGGGAACGGCGACCACGCCGACGATGGTGACACCGAGCACGACGACGACGAGCATCGCGATGATGAGGAGGGCCATGGGGTCAGAGTGACGCACGTGACAAATGTGGTGCAAACACGCTCGCGTGACAGAGTCCGATTTGTAGCCGTTCTGTCACATTCTCGTGATCTATCAGGGTGACCCGGACCCGGAGCCCACCGCCGCCTCCCGTTCAGGCGGGTTGGTCGGCCACGTCGCGCAGCCGCTGAGACACGACCGTTGTCACACCGTCGCCACGCATGCTGACGCCGTAGAGGGCGTCGGCGATCTCCATCGTCTTCTTCTGGTGCGTGATGACGATGAGCTGCGAGCTGTCGCGCAGCTCCTCGAACAGCGTGATCAACCGCCCGAGGTTGGCGTCGTCGAGTGCCGCCTCAACCTCGTCCATGATGTAGAACGGCGAGGGCCTGGCCTTGAAGATCGCGACCAGCAACGCCACCGCCACCAGCGACCGCTCACCGCCGGAGAGCAGCGAGAGCCGCTTGATCTTCTTGCCCGGAGGACGGGCCTCGACCTCGAGGCCGGTCGTCAGCATGTTCGACGGGTCGGTCAGCAGCAACCTTCCCTCGCCCCCGGGGAAGAGTCGCTGGAAGACTCGTTCGAACTGGACGGCCGTGTCGGCGAAGGCCTCGGCGAACACCTTCTCGACGCGGTCATCGACCTCCTTGATGATGTCGAGCAGGTCGCGTTTTGAGCTCCGGAGGTCTTCGAGCTGCTCGGTGAGGAACTTGTGCCGTTCCTCGAGCGCCGAGAACTCCTCGAGGGCCAGCGGGTTGATGCGCCCGAGCGCCCCCAACCGGCGTTCGGCGGCGCGCAGCCGCTTCTCCTGGACCGTGCGCACGAACGCCACCGGTTCACGCGGCACCGAACCGGGCTCCGCGTCAGGGTCGGGCACGAAGGGCACCAGCTGGTGCGGGCCGAACTCGTCGACGAGCGCCTCAGGCGAGATGCCCAGCTCGTCGACGGCCCTGGTGTGCAACGCCTCGATGCGCAACCGCTGCTGGGTACGCGCGACCTCGTCACGATGCACCGAGTCGGTCAGCTCGCGCAGCTCGTTCTGCAAGGTCGCTGCGTCTCGGCGCACGACCGCCAGCTCGGCGTCGCGGGCCGTGCGGTCGGCCTCCCCCTCGGCGCGCACCCGAGCCGCCTCGTCGGCTGACACCGCGAGCAGCTCGTACGCGTAGCGCGCGGCCACCCCGACCGCCTCGGCGACCTCGGCCTCGCGCCGCCGACGCTCGAGACGGGCAGCCATCCGGGCCCGCGTCTCCTCTTCGTGGCGCGCGCCACGTTCGAGCGCATCGGCGCGCTCCCTGAGGGCGCGGGCCCGCTCCTCGCGGGTGCGCAGTGCCAGGCGCAGCTCGGTCTCGGCCGTTCGGGCGGACCGAGCCGCCTCGTCGAGACGGTCGCGCTGCTCGGTCGAGGGCTCGGCCTCGTCGACGCCCTCGGCGCTGGCCGCCTCGAGCCGTTCGGCGAGGGCGGCGTGCTGGGCCTGGTCGGCTTCAAGCGCGGCCTCTGCCACAGCCAGCGCCTGCTCGGTGCGTTCCGTCTCGGCCCGGGCGCTGCGCAGCGCCTGACCCAGCGAGCCGAGCTGCTCGGCGATGGCTGACATGCGGGCGTCGCTCTCATGCAGACGCTCGAGGGTGGCCTCGACCGTCTCGTTCAGCTCGTCGCGTCGGGACCGGGCGGCCGCGCCGGCGAACCGCGCCCGCTCGCCCTCGCTCGTGGCGGTCGCCACTCGCGCACGGGCGTCGTCGAGGGCGGCCTGCAGCTCGATGAGGCTGGGCGCCGACGTGCTGCCACCCCAGGCGGTTCCCGGTGCGTAGACGTCACCGTCGGGGGTCACCGCCGTGACACCGGGGTGCTCGAGCACGAGCCGCCGAGCAGACTCCGGGTCGTCGACGAGGGCCACTCGGTCGAGCACGCGGTCGACCGCGGGCCTGACGGCATCCGGACACTGCACCGCGTCGCGCACCCAGCGGGCACTCACGCCGAGGTCCGGCCAGCCAGACGGGTCGGGAGAGTCGGCCGACTCGCTCACCAGCAGCATCACGCGGCCGTCATCGCCGGCCCGCAGGGCGTCCAACGCCATGCCGGCAGCTTCGAGGGACTGCACGGCGAGGGCCTCCGCGGCCCGCCCGAGTGCCGCCGCGACCGCGGTCTCGAGGCCGGGCTCGACGGTGACCAGCGCAGCCACCGAACCGAGGATGCCGTGCCGTTCGTCAGCGGCCGCCAGCAGGGCCGCAGCGCCATCCTTGCGGCTCAGGCTCAGCTCGAGCGCCTCCACCCGGGCCCCCGCGGTGGTGCGGGCCCGGTCGGCGGCGGCCTCGGCCTCGGTGTGCTGAGCCACCTCGGCTTCGGCCTCCTCGAGCAGGGCCGCGGCCGACTCGTAGGCCGCATCGAGCCCCTGCTCACCCTCCTCGTCGTGGGCGACTCCTGCCTCCAGACGGCTCCACTCGCGCTCGGCCTCCGTGGCCCGGGCCTGCGAGGCGCCGATGCTGGTGCGCAGACGGCCGATCTCGGCCTGGCGGGCCTCGATCCGCGACGCGGCCGCACCGACCTGGCCGGCGAGCTTGGCCAGCCCCTCGCGGCGGTCGGCCGCCGCACGAGAGGCCCGGGCCAGTCGGGTCGTCTCCTCGGCCTGCTCCTGCTCGGCTGCCGCTCTGGCGGCCACAGCGACCTCGAGGTCAGTGGCCGCTCCCGCGATCTCGGCGAGCAGCGACTGCTCCTGGCCGCGCACCTGAGCCGCCTGGCTGCGCAGCTGCTCGGGGTCGCGGGCGCCGCCGCCGGCTTCTGGCGTGCCCTCCTCGTCGCGCAGGAGCCGAACCCGTTCATCGGCGAGCGAGCGGGTGGCCGACAGCCGCTCGACGAGCCGGCCCAGGGCGACGTAGTCGTCCTGGGCCCGGCTGAGCGCCGGCCGGGCCGCCTCGGCCTCAGCCTCGAGGGCGCCGAGGCGGTTCGCGAGCTCGCCCAGAGCCTGTTCGACCTCAGTACGGCGGGTGATGAGCGCAGACTCGTCGGCGACCTCCTGCTCGAGGGTCGAGGTGAGCTGCACCAGGTCGTCGGCCAGCAACCGGAGCCGGGCGTCTCTGGCGTCCGCCTGAACCATGGCCGCCTTGCGCGCGGTCTCGGCCTGACGCCCGAGGGGTCCCAGCTGGCGGCGGATCTCACCCGTGAGGTCGGCGACCCGGGTGAGGTTGGCCTCCATCGTCTCGAGCTTGCGCAGCGCACGTTCCTTGCGCTTGCGGTGCTTGAGAACGCCAGCCGCCTCCTCGATGAACCCGCGGCGCTCCTCGGGGGTGGCCCGCAGCACCGTGTCGAGCTGCCCCTGCCCGACGATGACGTGCATCTCACGGCCGATGCCGCTGTCAGACAGCAGCTCCTGCACGTCGAGGAGGCGGCACGAGGTGCCGTTGATGGAGTAGTCCGACCCGCCGTTGCGGAACATGGTGCGAGCGATCGTGACCTCGCTGTAGTCGATCGGCAGGGCCCCGTCGGTGTTGTCGATGGTCAGGGCCACCTCGGCTCGCCCGAGCGGTGGCCGCCCGGCGGTGCCGGCGAAGATGACGTCCTCCATCTTGCCGCCGCGTAGCGACTTGGCGCCCTGCTCCCCCATCACCCAGGCGAGCGCGTCGACGACGTTGCTCTTGCCCGAGCCGTTCGGGCCCACGATGCACGTGATTCCCGGCTCGAGGCGAAGGTGAGTCGCCGAGGCGAAGGACTTGAAGCCCTTCAGGGTGAGGCTCTTGACGTACACGCGCCCGAGTGTCCTTTGAGTTGCCGGCGAAGATCGGTGTCAGGGTACTCGCCGAAGCGCCCGCACCCGCGGAGGTCAGGTCCCCGTGGGACGGCGAGGCCCCGTGCTGACCCCGGCGACCGGGCCTACTCCTCGCCCGAGGCGATGCGCTCGTGGTGGTGGATGACCTCCGCGATGACGAAGTTCAGGAACTTCTCGGCGAAGACCGGGTCGAGCCCGGCCTCGTCGGCCAGGAGCCTCAGCCGCATGATCTGGCGCTCCTCACGCTCGGGGTCGGCGGGGGGCAGGCTCTTCTCCGCCTTGAGCACCCCGACCTGCTGGGTGGCTTTGAAGCGTTCTGCCAGCAGGTGTACGAGCGCAGCGTCGATGTTGTCGATGCTGCTGCGCAGGCGCAGCAGCTCGGCCGGAACGGTCGTGTCGTCGCTCACCTGATGGCTCACCGGATGGCTCATCGGCCCAGCGTAGGTCGCTCAGCGCGGGGCGAATCCGATGATCCCGTCTTTCGGACCGGCGCGGTGCACCACCACCGACTCCACCAGGCCGGGCCTACCGGTGGTCGTAGGCGTCTCCCCCAGCAGGTCGAGCAGCCGCTCCAGCGCGTCGGGCCGGCCCTGGGCCACCACCTCCACCCTGCCGTCGCCCATGTTGCGCGCATGCCCGACGAGCCCGAGCTCAAGCGCCCGAGACCTGGCCCACCAGCGGAAGCCGACCCCCTGCACGCGGCCGTGCACGAACGCTGTGACCCGGGCCGGCTCGCCTACCGTTCGGTCGGTCCCAGTGGTCTCAGTGGTCCCAGTGGTCTCAGTGGTCTCAGCAGGCATCGGGCCCGCCCGGAGTGTCGGAGTTCGTCACACTCCCACGGTATGCCGCGAGCCTCCCGGGCGTTGTCGCCGGCCGTCCCTATGCTCGCTTTCGACACAGGCTGTCTGCGGTAGTGGTCCACACGGTCGCCGCAGCCGGCGCCGGCGAAGGAGGAGGCGACGTGACGACGTCCGCCACATCTCGGATCAACGACACTCGACAGCCCGGTGCGCCCCTCGGCGAAGGCTCCTCAAGGCGCATCTCGCGCGGGATGGCGCACATCGCCGGCCTCGACGGGCTGCGAGCACTGGCGATCGTCGCCGTTCTGGTGTTCCACCTGAACGCGTCGTGGCTGCCCGGTGGCTTCCTCGGGGTCGATGTCTTCTTCGTCGTCTCCGGCTTTCTCATCACCTCGCTGCTCGTGCACGAGAAGCGTCGCACCGGGCGCATCGCCTTCTCGCAGTTCTGGCTGCGACGCGCTCGGCGGCTGGTGCCGGCCCTGGTGCTCTGCGTGGTCACGAGCGTGCTCATCGCCCGGCTCGTCAGCGGTGACCTGCTCGTCAGCATCGGCCGCCAGATCCTCGGCGCCCTCACCTTCTCCACGAACTGGGTCGAGATCACCGCCGGCTCGAGCTACTTCGACCAGACGGCCCCGCAGCTGTTCATGAACTTCTGGTCGCTCGCGGTCGAGGAGCAGTTCTACCTCGTCTGGCCGTTCGTCACCCTCGGTCTGCTGGCCGTCGCATCGAGCCGCCTACGCGTCGCCTCTGCGCTGGCGATCGGGGCGGGCTCATCGGTGCTGATGGCCCTGCTGTTCGACCCGGCCGGCGACTCGACCCGCGTGTACTACGGCACCGACACCCACCTGATGGGTCTGATGATCGGCGCCGCGATCGCGTTCGCCTGGGCCAGCCCGACAATGTCGCTGCGCATCGCGCCCTCGCAGTGGGGCCTGGCGGGGCGGGCGGCCGTGCCCCTGGCGGCTGTCGTCCTGCTGGCGCTGATGTTCCGCCTCGACGAGAGCAACCCGTTCACCTTCCGCGGCGGCATCCTGCTGGCCTGTCTGGCCACCGGGGTGCTGGTGCTCGGGCTGCTCGACCGGCCGCCGGGCAGGCCCACGGCCTGGCGGTCGTTCGCCTCGAGCCCGGTCGCTGTGTGGATCGGGCAGCGTTCGTACTCGCTCTACCTGTGGCACTGGCCGGTGATCCTCATCATCGCCATCGACCATCCGGCTGCTCCGGGAACCATCGACCACCTGCTGACGCGACTGTGGTGCGTCGTGGTCACCCTGGCTCTGGCCGATCTCACCTACCGGTTCGTCGAGACCCCGTTCCGCCGTGACGGGTTCACGGCGGTCGGCTCTCGGGTGCTCGTCACCGTCGGACGCTGCAGCCGTCGCGTCCGTCAGGTGGTGGCGGCCACCGTGGCCGTCACGGCGATGCTCACAATCGTCGTGCTCGTCACGGCTCCCGACCAGTCGCAGACCGCGCTGCTGCTCGAGCAGAACGAGGCCGGGGCCGCAGCAGGCTCGCTCGGGTCACCGGCCCCTGGGTCGGGCACGGCGCTCGGCACCGTCTCACCCCTGCTGCCCGCCGTCTCGCCGGCGTCGCCGTGGGCGCTGCGTTCGGGCTCCTCCTCGTCGCCTGCTTCCGGCGCGAGCGCCGCTCCCTCCGCGCCGACCGCACCGGCACCCGGCAAGAACGTCGACGCCGCCGACGCCAAGGCGAGCTTCACGATGCCGGCCGGCACCGACATCGACGCCTACGGCGACTCGATCATGGTGGGCAGCCTGGGCGCGCTTCGCTACTACTTCGACGGCATCCGTATCGACGCGAAGTCCAACCGGCGCTGGTCTGACGGCCTGGCCCAGGTGAAGGCGCGAGCCGATGGCAACCGACGTGCCGTGGTGCTCGCCTTCGGCACCAACTGGGGCGTCGACGCCGACCAGACGCGCGCCACGCTCGATGCCCTCGGACCCGACCGCATGGTCGTGCTCGTCAACATCATGGGACCGATGGCCCGTGTCGACAAGGACAACGACACGTTGGCCGCCATTGCCGCCGAGCGCCCGAACGTCGAGGTCGCCGACTGGGCTGCCGCGGTCAGGGCCCACCCCGACCAGCTGCAGAGTGACCGCATCCACCCGTCGCTCACCGGCGCGCACCTGTTCGCCAAGACGGTGCGCCAGGCCTTTGCCGACCTCTCCGAGCAGCACACGGGCCAGAAGGTGACATTGAAGAACCTGCCCATCCCGTGACGGCGCGGCCCGTGGTGGTGGGTGTCGTCTCCCCGGGCGCGATGGGCTCTGCCCTCGGTCGGGCCTGGGCCTCCGGCGGCTCTCGGGTGGTAGCCACCCTGACCGGTCGCAGCCGGCGCACCACCGAGCTAGCCACCGAGCTAGCCACAGAGCAAACCACCGGTCTCGAGCTGGTCGCCGACCTCGAGGCGGTGGTTCGCGCGAGTGACGTCGTGGTGAGCGTGTGCCCTCCCGCCGCCGCCGAAACCGTGCTGACCGCGGTGATCGCTACCGCCGAGGGCCTCGGCGCCCGGCCACTGCTCGTGGACGCGAACGCCGTCTCCCCCGCGCACGTCGAACACCTCGCCCGGCTGGCGGCCGCAGCAGGCCTCGGCTTCGTCGACGGCGCCATCAGCGGTGGGCCACCCGCACCCCACGGCAGCACCCTGCTCTACCTCTCCGGTGAACGAGCCGCCGAGGTCGCCGACCTTCCCGCCGTCGGGCTCGGCCGTCGCATCGTCGGGGAGCGGCCCGGCCAGGCGTCAGCCGTCAAGATGTGCACGGCGTCGGTCTACAAGGGCGGCACGGCCATCTGGGCCCAAGCCATCGAGACCGCCGACCGGCTCGGGGTGCTCGAACCGGTGCTCGACGACCTCGGCCAGGAGTTCGGCGACCAGGTCGCCACCGTCGGGCGCCGCATCGCGGTGGCCGCGAGCAAGAGCCGACGGTTCGTCGACGAGATGGAGTCCATCGCCGCCACCCAGGGCTCTGTCGGCGCGTCGCCAGAGCTCTTCGAGGGGATGGCCGCCGTCTACCGTCGACTGTCAGGCACGTCGTTGTCCGCCCTCACCCCTGAGGAGGCCGCCGGGCTGAGCGACCTGCGCGACGTGCTGGAGCGACTGCGCGCGTGACGCTCAGCTCGATGCTTCGTCGGCCACGACCTCGTCACCGACCGACAAGGCGGCGCCGGGGGCCAACGGCAGCATCGGCGTGAGGCGGATGCCGAACCAGGTGGCCCCCTCCCACCGGCGGTGCCGGGCCAACGTGGCGATCGGCTCCTTGGCCGTGGCCAGCGTCTGTCGGTCGATGGTGGTCATGACGCAGCGGTCACAGGTCATGGTGTAGCGAAAGGCGACCGCCCCGATCCGCACCTCGCGCCAGTCGTCCTCGGCAAAGGGCTCGTGACCGTCGAGCACGACGTTCGGCCGGAACCGGTCATGACCGAGCGGCTCGACGTCGGACTCCGCCAGCCACTCGTTGAGGCGACCGAGCGACGCCTGGGTGGTGACGTGCAGGGGCGCCGCGTCGGCCAACGAGCTGGTGTCTCCGACCAGGCCGCCCATCTCCGGCCGGATCGGGCGGTGAGCCTCGTCGTCCTGCCACACGAGCCGAACCGGCCGACCCATCCGGGCGCTGAGCCAGTCGTCGGCCTCGCGGCCGGCCGGCCGTGCGGCATCCTGCCCCGAGAAGGAGACGGTGACCGGGGGCGCGTCACGCGGTGGGTCGACCGTCGCCACGCCGCCGTCACGACCGACGAGACGGATGCCGCCGTGCTCGGCCGGTTCGGCGCGCAGGCCGAGCATGAGGTGCACCTCGCGGGCGGTCACCTTTGCACCATTTTCGTCGACCACGGCCCAGCGGCGATCGCCGGTCAGCCCACAGGGGTCGACCGCCGAATGCCCGACCGACACCCCACCCAACGACTTGACCGGGTAGAGGTGGAGCGCGATGACGCTCATCGGCCTCACTGCGCGAGCCAGGCGGCGTACGCGTCGAAGGTGTACTCGCGGCCGAGGAAGTCCTCGACGAGGTCGGCCGCATCCTGCCTGCCGCCGGGAACGAGCACCTTGTCACGGTAGGCCCCGGCCACCTCGAGGTCGAGCAGGTTCGCGGGGTCGAAGGCCGAGAACATGTCCTTGGCGATGACGAGGCTCCACATGTACGTGTAGTAGCCCGAGCTGTAGCCGTCGAGGTGCCCGAAGCTGCAGTGCATATGGGTGCCGGCCACGTAGGGGAAGGCGGAGTACCGACCCATCAGCTCACGCAGCCGAACCGTGAGGTCATCGGTCTGGTGAACGTGGAAGTCGTAGGAGAGGGCCGCGTAGAACATCTGGGTGCGGGCGTCGTAGCCCTTGCCGAAGTCGTTGGCCCGACGCATGGCCTGCACGAGGTCGGCCGGAATGGTCTCACCCTCCGCGTTGCGGGCGAAGGTCGCGAGCACGTCGGGGTCCCAGGCCCACTCCTCGAGCATCTGGCTGGGCGCCTCGACGAAGTCCCACTCGGTCGCCACGCCGGAGAACCGCACCCAGTCGCCACGACCGGCGAGCACGTGGTGCACCAGATGCCCGAACTCGTGAAAGAGGGTCACGACCTCGTCGTGTTCCAGCAGGCCCCGGCTGAGGTTGCAGACGAGCACGCCCTCGGCGAGCTGGCTGCCCGCCACTCCCCGCACGAGGTCGAACTGCGCCGCGTGTTTGAACTTGCCGTCACGCGGATGCAGGTCGAGGTGGATGCGGCCGATGCACTCGCCGCCGAAGGCGACGTCGTAGGTGGCGACGTCGTCGTGCCAGGTGGCGGCGTCGTCGACTCGTTGCCAGTCGAGCCCGAAGAGTGCACCGGTCACGTCGAGCAGGCCCTGACGAACCTGCTCGAAAGGAAAGAAGGTGCGCACCAGCTGGGCATCGACGGCGAGGTCCTCCTTGCGGACCAGCTCGGCGTAGTAGGTCACGTCAGGAGAGTCGATGTCGGTCGCGTCAGGGCGGTCTCGGCGCAGACGCTCGACGAGCAGCTGCTTGTCTCGCTCGGCACTGGTGGCGGAGAGCTCGGCGATGCGTTCGACGAAGTCGCCGATGGCCGCACCGGTGCCGATCATCTTGACCTCGGCGTCGTAGTCGGCCCACGTGTCGAACCCGAGCAGGCCGGCGATCTCGCGGCGCACGGCGAAGAGGCCCTGCAGCACGGCGTCGTTGGCCGGCCAGGCGACGGTCTGCGCCTGCGTCACGAGGTCGCGACGAGCCTGCGCGTCATGCGCGAAGGTGCGGAACGGGACGACGTCGGGGTAGTCGGTCGTCACGGTGACGAGCCCGTCCGGCTCCACCGGGTGGGCCTGCACCCAGTCACGGGGCAGCCCGGCCAGCTGCTCGGGACGGACGCGGATGCTGCGGACGTCCTGGCGCACGTTCTTGCTGAACTCCTGGCTGAGCTGGACCGCGCGCTCGTTGAGCTCACGGAGCCGGTTGCGCGTGGCCTCGTCGCGGTCGACGCCAGACCGCCGGAAGTCGCGCAGGGTGCGCTCGAGCACCCGCTGCGCGTCGAGGTCGAGGCCATCCCCTGAGAGCCTTTCGAACACGGCGTAGAGGTCGGGGTCGAGACCGAGGTCGGTGTCGAGCTTCTGCACGTCCTGCACGAGAGCCTCGGCGCGTTCACGCACGGCCTGGTCGGGGTGCACCTCGGAGAAGAGCGCCCCGACGGAGCCCGCGTTCGACAGCGCCGTCTGGGCCTCGTTCCACCGATGCAGCACGGTGAGGGCGTCACGGGGGGCCTCGGCCTTCAGCTGGTCCACGAGCGCTCGGGTGGCGGTCAGCTGCTGGTCGCCACGTGCTGCCACCCAGTCGAGCCAGGGGGTGTCGACAGGCAGGTCGAGGGGGTGGACGAGCGGCAGGGCCGCGATCGGGTCGAGGGGGGCATCCGAGGTCACAGCCGCACTGTATGTCGCCGTCGGCCTCCCCGCAGTCGCTCCCCCACAGCGGCTCGGCCGAGCGGGCTGCCCGACGCGACCTCCCTCGCGCCACCGGGCCCGGTTCGCCTCCGGCGGGCTACCCTTGAGCGAACACAGCGGGTGAGGCGGGAGGTAGCGATGAGGGTGGCCGACTGGCACCGACGGGCCGCGCCAGGCCGTGCTCTCGTCTGGGCCTGCCCTGTCGCCGTGACCCTCATCGTCACCGTGGTCCTGGGTGCAGCAGGGGGCACTCCCGGTGGTGGTCAGCATCTCGTGCTGGCCGTGGCCGTGGCGACCGCGTTGACCACCTTGCTGCTCGCGAGCGGGCGCACCGCGTCTCCGGCGGTGCCCGTGCGAACCGCCACCACGGGGGCGAGTGGGCACATCGAGGCCTCGACCGCCTACTGGTGTGCCGTGGCCGCACATCGCCGACCTCAGCGTCCCAGGGCTCCGGAACAGGGCTGATCCTGTGCGTCGCCGCCGGCGACGCATGGAGCACGTCAGCCCCCCTCACCTACCGGCCCGGTCGGGCCGAGTCTTGGAGCCCTGTGATGTTCGATCTGTTGCTGTCCCCTGTCATCTCTGTCGTGGCTGCTGTGCTCGCAGCCAACCATTCTCTGGCCGGCACGCTCGGCCTGTCCCCTGGTTCGGCCGGGGCCTGGCTGCTCGGAGTCTTCCTGTTGGTCGTGGCGGTGCGAACGGCCATGGTGCCGTTGGTCGTCCACTCCGTGCGAGGCGCCCACGCGCGGGCCCGCGCTCTGCCGCACGTGAGTGCCCTCCGGCGCAGGTACGAGGGAACGCGCGACCTCGACGCCCTCCGGCGGATGCGCGAGGAGCAACGGCGCATCCACCTCGAGCACGGTGTCTCGAGATGGAGCCTGGCACCGGCCCTGCTCCAGCTGCCTCTCGTCTACGCGCTCTACCGGGTCGTGTCCGACCTGACGGCGGGCCATGCCGTCGGGGCGCTCGACGCGGCTCTCGTCGCCTCGGCGTCGGCGGCCTCGGTGGCGGGGCTGCACCTGACGCGCCGCCTCGGCGCGACACTGCAGCAGGGCCCCTCTGCTGTCGTGCTGCTCGTCGGGTTGGCGGTGCTCGCGGCTGCGCTGTCGTTCGCGACCCAGCACTGGTTCACCCTGCCGCTGATGGACCTGTCCACGCAGCCCGCAAGCCTGGGGGCCGTGCAGCATCTGATGCCCTGGCTCGCTGCCGGTGGCGTGCTCGTCGCGGCTGCCTACGTGCCGGTCGGGCTGCTCGTCTACTGGGTGTTCAACAACGCCTGGACCTTCGGGCAGCAGGCCCTGATCTGGCGTTTCGCCCCCACACCGGGCTCCCCCGCCGAGCGCCGCCGTCACGAGCGGGGCCTCAGCTGACTGTGGTCAGATCAGGGCCGTGAGGCTCTGGACGCCGGTGTAGAGAGCGACCACCACGAGCAGCACCGCGAACGTCTGCTTGAGCCGCGCCGACGGCACCCGGGCAACGACGCGACTGCCGAGCAGGCTGCCGACCACGGCCGCGCCGGTGAAGGTGGCGATCAGGGCCCAGTCGAGCTCGGTGGCCAGCTGCGCCCTGGCCGCCAGCGCGGTGGCGCTGTTGACCGCGATCACGAGCAACGACGTGCCGACGGCGACGGCCATCGGGACGTCGAGCACCAGCACCAGGGCGGGAACGATTGCGAATCCTCCTCCGACACCGAAGAACCCGGTGAGCAACCCTACGGCGGTCGCCGTACCCACGAGCAGGGCCACACGACGAGCGTCGTACGAGCGGGTCGGCGTTCGCGCGTCCCCGACGCGCCCCGCCTCCATGGTCGCGTCGATATCGATGTCGGCGTCGGTCGTCCCGTCGGCGGCACGAGGGGTTGGGCGAAGCATGAGCACCGCGACGACGAGAATGAGCGTCGCGAAAATGGCCAGCAGAACCGCAGGCGAGACCTTGACCGACAACCGGCTGCCGGCGAGCGACCCGACCGTGCCGAGCAGCCCGAAGGTGAGACCGTGGCCGAACCTGACCCGACCGGCGCGGGCGTGCGGCACCAGACCCATCAGTGCGGTGACGCCCACGATGAGCAGCGAGCTCGTGATCGCCACCCGCGGCTCCTGGCCCAGCAGGTAGACCAGGGCCGGAACGGTCAGCACCGACCCGCCCCCACCGAGAGCCCCCAGGCTGAGCCCGATGACGACGCCGAGCGGCAGCGCCAGCAGCAACACCGGTCAGCGTTGGCGGAAGAGGCGGCTCAGCAGTGATCCGCCGGATGTCGCCGGGTCGGCCTCGTGTCCGGGGCACCGCTGGCTCGACGGAACCCCCCGCAACACCTGGTCGACGTGTTGGCCGCAGCCGGCCCACGTGGTCTTGCCACAGGTTTTGCAGCTCACTGCACGGCACATGGCGGGGTACTCCTTCGGGTCGATGGTGCTGGGTTTGGTGAACACGCCGAGGTGATCGGCGCGGGGTGGGTTCGACTGGTGGTGCGGGGTGGGTGCGGGGTCAGGCAGCCGTGACCAGAGGGAGACCGCTGGCGGCTGCGCTCTGCTCGAAGTCGTCGTCGACGGCGACGACCTGGTGGCCGTGGGCCGCGAGTACGGAGGCGGCGATCGAGGCGCGGTAGCCGCCCGCGCAGTGCACCCACAGCTCGCCCGGTGGAACCTCGTCGAGCCGGCCGAGCACCTGGTGGATCGGGATGTTGACGGCGCCCTCGATGTGGTTCTCGGCGAACTCACTCGCTCGACGGACGTCGACGACGGTCACCGGGCGGTGGTGTCGCACCTGGGCGAGGTCGGCGAAGGCGGCCCGGGGGAAGGTGCCCAACGGCTCGTCGGTCCACTGGTGGGGCTCGCCATGCGCCGCCCCCTGCAGCTGGTCGATGCCGATGCGCACCAGCTCGCGTTGCGCCTCGGCGATCTGCGCGGGGCTCTCGCCGAGCAGCGTGATCGGCGTGCCCCAGGGAATGAGCCAGCCCAGGTAGGTCGCGAACTGGCCGTCCAGGCCGAAGTTGAGGCTGCCGACGACGTGACCGGCGGCGTAGGCGGTGCGGTTGCGCAGGTCGACCAGCCACTCCCCCGCCGCGAGCCGGCTGCGGATGACCTCCCGGTCGGCCATCGACGGAGGTGTGAGGTCGGGCGCGGTCGGGCCGGCTGCGTTGCCCGGCCCCATGTGGGTGTAGTAGGCGGGGTAGGCGTCGAGACCGGCCAGCACCTCGGCCACCCACTGCTGCTCGCTCTGGGTCAGCGCCGGGTTGTCGCGCTTCTCGTCGCCCATCGTGGAGGCGTCGCTCCCGCCGCTCGAACCGGCCGAGCAGAAGCTTCCGAAGCCATGCGTGGGCAGCACCTGGGCGTCGTCAGGCAGCTCACGGGCCAGACGCCGGGCCGACGCGTACTGATGACGCACGAGGTCGTGCGTGTGGTCCTCTCCGAGCAGGTCGGGCCGGCCGGTGGCACCGAAGAGCAACGACCCACCGGTGAAGACGCCGGCAGCCGCACCGTCTGTCTCCAGGGCGTACGACAGGTGCGTGTAGGTGTGCCCGGGTGTGGCGATGGCCCGCACCCGCAGGCTGGGTGAGACCTCGACGACGTCGTCGTCGCGAATGGGAGTGCGCTCGAAGCGCACCTCGTCATCGGCGTTGACGTAGTAGGCCGCTCCCGTGGCCTTCGCCAGCGCGAGGCCACCGGTGAGGTAGTCGTTGTGCAGGTGGGTCTCGAAGACGTGCGTGATGCGTACCTGCTCGGATGCCGCCAGCTCGAGAACGCGGTCGATGTCTCGTTGCGGGTCGATCACGAGAGCGACCTGACCGTCGTGAGCCAGGTAGCTGCGATCACCCAGCGTGGGCGTCTCGATCGTGAGAATGGTCGGCATCGCGTTCCCTTCCGGTGGTCGACGACCGGGTTCTCCGGCCCTCTCAATTACCCTAGGGGGTATCGAGACGATATCAAAACAGAGCGGGTCCGAGCCCGCCTCTCGGGGGTCGACACGGGTGCGTGATGAGGCCGGTCGGCCGCCCCCGCCGGGGCGCACGCGACCCCTCGGATCGCCGCCGGGGTCAGGAGAGGCGAACCCGTTCCCCGAGGCGCGGCACGACCGCACACCAACCCAGCTCGTCGGTGATGAGCTCGGCCAGGGCCCGCGCCGACGGGGGCTCGCCGTGCACCACGTACACGGTCACCGGAGGGGTCGGGAGCCTCCGCAGCCAGTCGATGACCTCGCCGGCATCGGAGTGCACCGAGAACCCGTCGTCGGTCACGACCTGGGCCCGCACCGGCACGTAGCCCCCCATCATCTTCAGCGCACGGGCACCATCGTGCAGGTCACGGCCACGGGTGCCGACGGCTTGGTACCCGGTGAGCACGATGGTGTTCCGTCGATGGGGCAGCATCCAGCGCAGGTGATGGATCACGCGTCCGCCCGAGGCCATGCCCGACGCCGACACGATGATGCAGGGCCGACCGGGGTTGTTCAGGGCCTTGGACTCCTCCGCGCTTCGGGCCAGCCGCAGACCCGACCAGTCGAGGGGCGGCTGTGGCGTGTCCGGTCGAAGCTCGCCGGCCAGGCCCGGGTTGCGGTAGACCTCCAGCGCCGCGAGCGCCATCGGGCTGTCGAGGTAGACCGGTACCGACGGGATGTCACCGCGCTCCATCAGCTGACGGAGCGCATGGATGACCAGCTCGGTGCGGTCAATGGCGAAAGCGGGGATGAGCACCGACCCACCCCGACCGATGGTCTCGCGGATGGCCTGGGCGAGAACCGGGTGGGCGGGGTCGGTGGGTGGGTGGGCGCGGTCGCCGTAGGTCGACTCCACCACGACCACATCGGATGCCGGCGGGTCGGCGCGCGGTAGCAGCAGCTCGTGCTGCGGCCGCCCGAGGTCGCCGGAGAACAGGACCCGGGCTTCACCGGCCCGCAGCAGTGCGCTGGCCGAGCCGAGGATGTGCCCCGCGCGGGTCAGGAGGACCTCGAGGTCGGGGGCGAGCATGACGGGCGTGTCGTAGGTGATGGGCCGCAGCAGGGAGATGGCGCGTTCGGCGTCGGCTGAGGTGTAGAGCGGCAACGGCGGGTCGTGTTTGGACCAGCCGCCCTGTCGGGCGTCATCGGCATCCCGCTCGAGCAGACGGGCGCTGTCTCGCAGAACGATGGCGGCGAGGGCGGCCGTCCCTTCGGTGCACCAGACCGGGCCGGTGAAACCTTCCCGCACCAAGGCCGGGAGGTAACCGCAGTGGTCGAGGTGGGCGTGGGTGAGCACGACGTTCTGGACCGAGGAGGCGCGCACGGGGGGCGGGGCCCAGTTGAGTCGCCGCCATTTGCGCTCGCCCTGGTACAGGCCGCAGTCGACCATCGTGCGCGCGTCATCGTGGTCGATGAGGAACTTGCTCCCGGTGACGGTTCCGGTGGCCCCCAGGAACGTCAGCGCGGTCATCGCACGACCACCACGGTGCAGGCGCTGTGGGAGAGCACGTGCTTGCTCGTCGAGCCCACCAGCAGCTCGAGGACACCACCGTGCCCCCGCGCGCCGACGACCAGCATGAGGGCGTCGGCCGAGAGCGTGACCAGCTCTTCGGCCGGGTGCCCGGCCAGCACGAGCTGGTCGATCCTGACCTCGGGGAAGTCGACGGCCACCTCGCTGGCGATATCCTGCAACGTCTCCTGGGTCACCTTCTCGGAATCGCCGATGCGCTCCCAGGGCGTGGTGCCGACCAACGGCTCCAGGGTGATCGGGAAGACGTTCCAGACCGCGACCGCGAGCACGTCGAGACCGCGCAGACGAGCCTCCTCGCAGGCCCACCTCACGGCCCTGCGGCTCTCCTTCGAGCCGTCGACACCGACGACGATCGTTCTCGGACCGGCCATCTCGAACTCCTTGGGTTCTGACAGGTGGCTCTGGGGCTGGCTGCGCCTGCCACAGGGCGGGTGGGACATCCGCGACTCCTACGTCTGCATTCTTCCCGCCGCCCATGCCGTGGGACAGAAGCCTTCGGCCCCCTCGACCCGGGACCAAAGACCCTGGGTCGGGTGGCCCACCGCTGCCGGACCGCGAGCCGGTCTACCGGCCCTGGAGATACGGACCTTCGGCCCTAGCCCTGCGACCACCCGGCCCGGAGGCTGGGTGTCATCAGTTCGACAACGCCTGATTCACGAGACAGGCGACCACGACAGACGGAGGCAGTCGTGAAGGCGCTCGTCTACCACGGTCCGGGCCAGAAGGCTTGGGAGGACGTGCCGGAGCCGAGAATCATCAACCCGACCGACGTCATCGTGCGGGTCGACACCACGACGATCTGCGGAACAGACCTGCACATCCTCAAGGGTGACGTTCCCGCTGTCACCGACGGGCGGATCCTGGGCCATGAGGGCGTCGGGACCGTGACCGAGGTCGGCGGCGCCGTCACCACGGTGGCCGTCGGCGACCGGGTGCTCATCTCCTGCATCAGCGCCTGCGGCGCCTGCTCGTACTGTCACCAGGGGCTCTACGCGCACTGCCTCGCCGACGAGGGTGCCAGCGGCATCGGATGGGTCTTCGGCCACCTCATCGACGGCACGCAGGCCGAGTTCGTGCGTGTTCCCTTCGCCGACAACTCGGTGTACAAGCTCGATGACTCGGTCAGCGACGAGGCCGCCGTGGTGCTCTCCGACATCCTGCCGACCTGGTTCGAGATCGGCGTGCGTTACGGCCGGGTGAAGCCCGGCGACGTCGTCGCGGTGATCGAAGCGGGCCCGGTGGGTTTGGCGGCGATGATGACCGCAAGTCTCCACGGCGCGGCGCGCGTCATCGCGGTCGACCTCGACGCCCACCGCATCGAACAGGCTTCGCAGTTCGGGGCGACCGACGGTGTCAACAACGGCGCCGACGACTGGGCCCAGCAGGTCAAGGCAATGACCGACGGCCTCGGGGTCGACGTGGCGATCGAGGCCGTGGGCGTCCCTGCCACCTTCGCGGCCTGCCTCGAGATCGTGCGCCCGGGCGGGTCGGTGGCCAACGTCGGGGTGCACGGCGCCCCGGTGGAGCTGCCTCTGCAGGACTTGTGGATCATGGACCTGTCGATCACCACGGGCCTGGTCAGCACCTCGACCACACCGATGCTGCTCAAGCTGGTGGCCCAACGCAAGCTCGCCGCAGAGCGCTTCGTCACGCACCACTTCCGTCTCGACCAGATGCTGGAGGCCTACGACGCCTTCGAGCGTGCGGCGGAGACCAACGCCCTCAAGATCGCCATCAAACGGTAGGTCGCCATCACGCGGATGCCGGGTGTCAGCCCGATGACCGCCAAGCGAAGGGATGACCCTGGTGTCTGCCACCGAGCCCCGAACGGGGCTCCCTCAATGGCACGCCGTGCTGGCCGTCGTCGCCCATCCCGATGACGAGTCGTTCGGGCTGGGCGCCATTCTCGATGCCTTCGCGAGGTCGGGCACGCGCACCACAGTGCTGTGCCTGACCCGCGGTGAGGCCTCGACCCTCCATGGAGTGTCGGGTGACCTGACCGCAGTGCGGGCCGGCGAGCTCGAGAAGGCGGCCCGGGCCCTGGGGGTGTCGGCGACCGAGCTCGCCGACCACCCCGACGGCGCCCTGGCCAGCATCGACCCGGACGTGCTGGCCGCCGAGGTCTCCGCCGCCGCCACCCGTCATGACGCCGAGGGACTGCTCGTCTTCGACCCGTCGGGCATCTCGGGTCACCCCGACCATGTCGCGGCCACCGCGGCCGCTTTGGCCGCCGCCGATAACGATGGGCTCCCGGTGCTGGCCTGGACCCTTCCGAGGGCGGTCGCCGACCGGCTGAGGCAGGAGTTCGACGTTCCCTTCGACGGTCACGGCGACGCCGAGATCGACCTCGTGCTTCCCGTAACACGAGACCGCCAGCGGGTCGCGAGCCTGGCGCACGCCAGCCAGGCGATCCCGAACAGCGTGCTGTGGCGCCGCCTCGAGCTCCTCGGCGACCGCGAGCACCTGCGCCGGCTCAGATGAAGAGCAGCTGAGCGCCGTCGGTCAGCTCGATGAAGTCGGAGGCAGAGATGATTCCCTCGACCTCGTCACGCAGGTCGTCCTCCTGCAGGTGCTGCATGTCGGCCGACATCCGACAGGCCCACAGATGACCCCCGAGCCCACGATCTGGTCGAGGAAGTCCGGAACCTCGGGCACGTCGAGCTCAGCGATGGACTTCTTCATCTTCGACGTCGCGAGGTGCGTCATACCCGGGATGCCGCCCAGCCCCATGGGCAGGTGGGTCGCGGGGTTGCCCCGCGGGGTGAACTTCAGAGTGCCCATCGTGCTCTTGTTGATCATGTCGAAGCCCCGGAAGGTGAGAACAGACGGGTCTCCACCCTTCCCCGAGGGCGGCGTTGGCCAGGATCAGACCGGGGTAGGCCATGTCGAGGCTGCCCCTGCTGCAGATGATCGCGAGCTTGAGCCCCTGCTAGGCGGGGCTGTCGAACGATGGCACGATCGGCGCCGGTGCGCCGTCCGACCGGGCTGTTGCTTGGCGGGCTTGCCGGGGAAGAACGAGACCTCCGGTGAACCGGTGAGCTGCTCGTGAAGCGCGCGCGCCTTCGTAGGTGTAGAACTCGCCGAAGCTGCGATGCCACAGCACACTCAGCATGCCCGGCGTCTGATCAGGCCGCGGCGACGTGCCGGTGTCGATGACGAGATAACAGGCGAACTCGCAAATTCGACCACTCGAGATCGCCCTGCTGAGGCCTACCCTCCGGGGTATGACATCAGGGTGGGGGCGGCTCCTGTCGAACCTTCTTTTATACCCTAGAGGGTATAGTTGTCCCACAGGAGGAAACCATAGCCAGCCGCGAGCTGACGACGGCGAGCTTCGAGCAGACCGTCACCGGCAACGACTCACCCCTCCAGCACGATCACCACGAAGGAGTCATCATGGGATACGCACTGACCACGGAGGTTGACCGGCCGTTCGAGGAGGTTCTCGAGCAGACCCGGGCCGCCCTCGCCGGGCACGGCTTCGGGATCCTCACCGAGATCGACATGGCCGCGACCCTCAAGGCCAAGCTCGACGTCGACATCGAGCGCCAGGTCATCCTCGGCGCCTGTCGCCCACCGTTGGCCCACCAGGCCCTGCAGGTCGACCCCTCGATCGGGCTGCTGCTGCCCTGCAACGTGGTGGTCCGGGCCATCGATGCCGGCCGCACCCGCGTGGAGGCCATGGACCCCGACATCATGGTCACCCTGACCGAGAACCCGGCGCTGGCCGACGTCGCCGCCGATGCCCGCACCAGGTTGGCCCAAGCCCTGCACGACCTCAACCAGCCTGCCGCGTGAGGCAGACTCGGTTCAGCACCGCCTCCAACCCCACCCCAGCCCGGCCCACCGAAGGACATCGCCATGGTCACCCTCAACCCCGATGACATGACTCCTGTCGTCAACCGGCTCAAGCGCGCTCAGGGCCAGATCGGCGGAGTCATCCGGCTGATCGAGGAAGGACGCGACTGCAAGGACGTCGTCACCCAGCTGGCTGCGGTCAGCCGCGCGCTCGACCGGGCCGGGTTCGCCATCGTGTCAACCGGTCTGCGACAGTGCCTCAGCAACCCCGACGGCATCAGTGACGAAGACCAGGCGACCATGGAGAAGCTGTTTCTCACCCTCGCCTAGTCGACCGCGCAGCCACGACAACGACGGCCGTGCCCACGGCGGTCAGCGTTCCCACAGCCGCAGTGAGCGCTCGAAGATGCCGGCCAGGTCGTCGGCCTCGACCGGCCGCGGGCTCGTGGCGAGCAGTCGCTGCTGTTTGAGAGCGCCCTCCACGAGGGCATCGGTGTCACCGCTGCCGAAGCCGACGGCATCCGTGCCGTTGGGCAGCCCGATGTCGCGCATCAGGTCGCAGAGCACCCGCGGGAGCAAGCCGGCGGGGTCGTCACCGGCCTCGGCTCGCGGGTCGAGAAAGCCGGCGGCCGACAGGTGTCGCTCGGGGTTGCTCTCGAACGTCCAGCGGAAGGCCTCGGGTGCCGTCAGCGACACGGCCATGCCGTGGGGCACCATCGACTCACCCGCGGGGTAGTCGACCGGGTGGAAGTCGGTGACTCTGCCGGCGATCGGGTACGCGTTGGCGTGCGGCACGTGCACGCCGGCGTTGCCGAACCCGAGCCCGGCAAAGGTGGCCGCCATGGACATGTCGCTGCGAGAGGCGGGGTCGCCCTCGAGCACGGCGGGGCGGAACGCCGTCGACAACAGCCGCATCGCCTTCTCGGACCAGAGGTCAGAGATCGGGTTGGCGCCGCAGTACGGCACCCGCTGGTCGGCCGTCTTCTGCTCGTAGGAGGTGTACGGGCGGGCGGTCCAGCTCTCGAGGGCGTGACAGAGGATGTCCATCCCGGCGCTGGCGGTGACCCCGGCGGGCTGGGTCAGGGTCAGGAGCGGGTCGACCACGGCCAGCACGGGCCGCAGCCGAGGGTGGCTGATGCCGGTCTTGACGTGCTGGTCGAGCACGTCGAGCACACAGATCGTGGTGCTCTCGGCACCGGTACCCGTCGTGGTCGGCACGGCCACGAGCGGCGCCAGGGCGTTCGGTGGGGCCAGCCCGCCGCCGACGGGTGCGTTGACGTAGTCGAGCAGCTCGCCGGGGTTGGTGAGCATGAGGTTGACGGCCTTCGCCGTGTCGATCGACGACCCTCCTCCCACGGCAACGAAGGCATCGAAGGGCCCGTCGGCCCGGGCCCGGTCGATCGCCACGAGCAGGCTGGCGTCGGTGGGCTCGACCCGAGCGGAGTCGTGCACCACGGCGACGATCCCGAAGGTGGCCAGCTGCTCGGCCACCCGCCCGGGAGAACCCGTGGCCGCCACCCCGGGGTCGGTGACCACGAGCACCCGGCGGGCCCCCAGCTGTCTTAGGTCGTGGCCGATCTCGGCCGAGGCGCCCGGGCCGAACTTCAGCTGTGGCGAGCCGTAGGTGAAGACGGTCTCGGCATGCTCGGGCAGGTAGGTCATCATTCCTCCAGGTCGGCGGGGCTCTGCTGCGAACCTAGCCTGCCACTCCGGGCGTCGGGTGCCTCGGCATAGAGTCAGGCCATGGCCAGTGCAGCAGCCGGCACGCTCGTGGTCGGCGCGGGAGCCGCCGGGCTCTGCCTCGCGACGAGGTTGCGTGAGCTGGGCGACGACCAGGCCATCACCATCGTCGGCGACGAACCCGAGCCGCCCTACGAGCGGCCGCTCCTGTCGAAGACCTACCTTCGCGGCGAACACGACCGGTCCTCCATCTTCCTGCGTGAGGCCGGGTGGTTCCAGCAGCAGCAGATCGATCTCGTCACGGGTGACGGGGTCGTCGAGATCGCCAGGGAGGCCTCGGGCGGCACCGCGCTGACGGCATCCGGTCGTTCGATCCCGTTCGCGCGTCTCGCCCTGGCGACGGGGGCAGCGCCGCGCCGGTTGATGGTCGAGGGCGCCGACCTCGACGGGGTCGTGCTGCTGCGAACGCTGACCGAGTCCGACGACCTCGCCCGACGGCTCCGACAGGCCGGTGACGTCGTCGTGGTCGGTGGCGGTTTCATCGGGCTCGAGGTCGCCGCCAGCGCCCGCGCCCTCGGCTGCCGCGTCACCGTGGTCGAGCTCACCGGGCACCTTCTGGGCCGGGCGGTCACACCCGAGCTCTCGCACTTCTTTCGGCAGGCGCACGAGCGCCGTGGCACCACCGTGGTTCTCGGAACGGGCGTCTCGCGGCTCACCGGCCACGACGGCACCGTCACCGCAGCCGTGCTGACCAACGGCACCCGCCTGCCCGCTGACGTCGTCGTCGTCGGTATCGGAGCGACCCCGCGCACCGTCCTGGCCGGCGGGCTCGGGCTCGACGTCGAGCCCCGAGGCATCGTGGTCGACCGCCACGCGCTCACCTCTGACCGGGCGACGGTCGCAGCAGGCGACTGCACCGTGTCACCGAACCCCTTCTCGCGCGGCCTGGTCGGCCTGACCCGCCTCGAGAGTGTGGCCCACGCCGACGACCAGTCCCGCACGGCCGCTGCCACCCTCCTCGGGCACCTGGCGGCCTACGACACGGTGCCGTGGTTCTGGTCAGACCAGGGCGAGCTGCGGTTGCAGATCGCCGGTCTGCCGATGGGCGCCGACCTCAGCGTGCTGCGCGGCGACCCGGCATCCGAGAAGTTCTCGGTACTCAGCTTTCGCGACGGACTGCTCATCGCCGCCGAGTGCGTCGGGGCCTCCCCCGACTACGTGGCGGTCAAGCGCGGGCTCGAGAAGGGCATGACGGTCGACCCGGATGCCGCTGCCGACCCGAGCGTGCCGCTGAAGCGCCTGCTCACGCCGCTCTGAGCAACCTTGATACCGGGCAAAACACCCCGTCTCCTCCTGTCTGACAAGGCTGCTGCTGCGCTAGCGTGAAGTTTCGCCCAACGAAGGGACGGCCCCAATGTCTGTACTGGCGGGTCTGCGCACGGCAGACACCCTGATCGACGCCAACCTGGTCGACTACACGATCATCGCGCTCTACTTCGTGTTCGTGATGGGTATCGGCCTCATGGCCCGTCGCGCCGTCTCCGACTCGCTCGACTTCTTCCTCTCCGGGCGCTCTCTCCCCGCGTGGGTGACCGGGCTCGCCTTCATCTCGGCCAACCTCGGTGCCGTCGAGATCATGGGCATGTCGGCCAACGGCGCCCAGTTCGGCATCTCGGCCGTGCACTACTTCTGGGTCGGCGCCATTCCGGCGATGCTCTTCCTCGGTGTCGTGATGATGCCGTTCTACTACGGCTCCAAGGTTCGCTCGGTGCCTGAGTTCATGTTCCGACGCTTCGGCACCGGGGCCCACCTGGTCAACGCCATCAGCTTCGCCGTCGCGCAGCTGCTCATCGCCGGGGTGAACCTCTACCTGCTCGGCTCGATCGTGCAGGCCCTGCTCGGCTGGCCGCTCTGGGTGGCCCTCATCGTGGCCGCCGTCATCGTGCTCTCGTACATCACCCTGGGTGGCCTGTCGGCGGCGATCTACAACGAGGTGCTCCAGTTCTTCGTCATCGTCGCAGCCCTGCTGCCGCTGACGCTCATCGGCCTCAACCGGGTGGGTGGCTACCAGGGGCTGAAAGACAAGATCACCGAGTTCGCCTCGACCCCGGCGGCCGTCGCAGCGAACGTGCCGTCTGCCGACCAGCAGCTCCAGTCGTGGCCCGGGCAGGCGCTCACCGGGTTCGGCTCCGGCACCCTCTCGGTCATCGGGATCGTCTTCGGCCTGGGGTTCGTGCTGTCGTTCGGCTACTGGACGACGAACTTCGTCGAGGTTCAGCGCGCCATGGCCAGCAACTCGATCTCCGCAGCGCGCAAGACCCCCATCATCGGCGCCTTCCCGAAGATGTTCGTCCCCTTCATCGTCATCATCCCCGGCATGATCGCCGCAGTGCTCGTCAACGAGATCCGTGAGCTCAAGAGTGGCGCCGCACCGGCCGGAGGTGCCTCGGGAACCGTGCAGTACAACGACTCCCTGATCCTGCTCATGCGCGACGTGCTGCCGAACGGCCTGCTCGGGCTGGCCATCGCCGGCCTGCTGGCGGCCTTCATGGCCGGCATGGCGGCCAACATCTCGGCCTTCAACACCGTGTTCAGCTACGACCTCTGGCAGCGCTACATCCGCAAGGACCACAGCGACGACTACTACCTGCGCATCGGGCGGCTCGCGACGGTGGGGGCGACGTTCGTCGCGATCTTCACCGCGATCATCGCCAGCTCGTTCTCGAACATCATGAACTACCTCCAGACCCTGTTCGGGTTCTTCAACGCCCCACTGTTCGCCACGTTCATCCTCGGTATGTTCTGGAAGAAGATGACACCGACGGCGGGCTGGGTCGGTCTGTCGGCAGGCACGATCTCGGCCGTGATCTTCGCCTTCCTCAGCAAGGACTCGTTCGGCTCGGCCAGCCTCGGAGTGATCCCGATCGGCGGGCAGGGCGCGGCGTTCCTCGCTGCCTCCACCGCGTTCGTCGTCGACATTGTGCTCAGCGTGCTCATCTCGCTCAAGACCGAACCGAAACCCGTGGCCGAGCTTCGGGGGCTGGTGTACTCGGAGACACCGAAGGAGGACCTCATCGACCCCGAAGAGGTGAAGCTGCCGTGGTTCCGGCGCACGATCCCGCTCGCGAGCATCGCCCTGGTGCTCGTCATCGCCCTCAACTTCGCGTTCTGACAGGGAGCCGGACATGACCGACAACCAGCACTCCGCAGACGACACCGAAGACGCACCCAGCGATGGCCGTCACACAGCGGGCGCCTTCGACATCCGCAACTTCATCGGGGGCCTACTCGGCATCTACGGCGTCATCCTCACCCTGATGGGCCTCTTCGGCGACCAAGAGCTGAACAAGACCGGCGGCTGGAACGCGAACCTGTACACCGGCCTCGCGCTCCTGGTCGTCAGCGCGTTCTTCGTCACCTGGGCCCGCGTCAAGCCGACGGTCGTTCCGGCGCACGTCGAGCCACCGGTCGAGGACGAGACCCGACCCGGCCCAACTGTGCACCCCCCGGGCCGCTGAGGGCACCGGGTCACGACGTGAACGTCAAGCCAGGCGTGGCCCTCGCGGGCGCGGCTGGCAGACCGGGCACGAGAACGACGAGCGGTTCATGAAGTGCTCGCGCCGGATGGGTGCACCACACCGGTCGCAGGGCGCCCCCTGGCGACCGTACGCATGCAGTGAGCGGTCGAAGTAGCCGCTCGCGCCGTTGACGTTCACGTAGAGCGCGTCAAAGCTGGTGCCGCCCTGCCCGAGCGCCTGCTCCATCACCTCGCCAGCGTGGTCGAGCAGCCGCGAGAGCGTGGGCTTGGTCAGCGCTGAGCAGCGGCGTTCACCGTGCACGCCGGCGCGCCAGAGGGCCTCGTCGGCGTAGATGTTGCCGATACCCGACACGAGGGTCTGGTCGAGCAACGCCCGCTTGACGGCACTCTCACGCCGCTTCATGAGACGCACCACGGCGGCCTGGTCGAACTCGGGGTCGAACGGGTCGAGCGCGATGTGAGCCACGCTCTCGGGGATGCCGTCGTCGCCCAGCGGCGAGAGCGCCAGGCCCCCGAACGTGCGCTGGTCGACGAACCGCAGCTGCGGCCCTCCGTCGGTGAAGTCGAAGCGGGCATGACAGTGCTTCTCGAGCGGCGCCTCGGCGGGTTCGACGAGCAACTGGCCGCTCATACCGAGGTGCACGATGAGGGCGTCGTCACCATCGAGAGCCAGCCACAGGTACTTGCCCCGGCGTGCGGCCGCGGTCACGGTGACGTCGTGCAGGCGGTCGGCGAGGTCAGCCGCGCCGGCCACGTGCCGACGCGCCACCCGGATGCCGCTGATCCGCGTGCGTTCGACGTGCCGGCCCACGACATGCTCGGCCAGGCCGCGGCGCACGACCTCCACCTCAGGAAGCTCGGGCACCCCAACGCCTCAGGGAAGGCTCGGCGGGGCAGGGTCGACGGCCGCCGCCGACCGGCGCTCGCTGAGGCTGGCCCAGGCCTGCTGGGCGGCCTGCTGCTCCGCCTGCTTCTTGCTGCGGCCGTGCCCCTCGCCGAGGACCTCGTCGCCAAAGACGACCCTGGCGTGGAACTCCTTCTCGTGGTCGGGTCCTTGTTCTGCCACCCGGTAGTCGGGCGAGCCGAGCGACGAGAGAGCCGCCATCTCCTGCAGGCTGGTCTTCCAGTCGAGGCCGGCGCCCAGGCCTGAGGCCGCCTCGATGAGGGGGTCGAAGTGGTGGTGCACGAGCCGTCCGGCTGGCTCGATGCCGCAGGAGATGAACACGGTGCCGATCAGCGCCTCCATCGTGTCGGCGAGGATCGAGGCCTTGTCGCGACCACCCGTCGCCTCTTCGCCCTTGCCGAGCATGACGTACTCGCCGAGCGAGAAGCTGCGCGCCACGTCGGCGAGCGCCCGCATGTTGACCACGGCCGCCCGCAGTTTGGCGAGGTGGCCCTCGGCGAGGTCGGGGTGCACCCGGTAGAGCGTCTCGGTCACGACGAGCCCGAGCACCGAGTCGCCGAGAAATTCGAGCCGCTCGTTGTTCGGCAACCCACCGTGCTCATACGCGAACGACCGGTGGGTCAGGGCACGCAGCAGCAGCGGCTCGTCGACGCTCTGTCCGACCACCTTGTCGAGGTGGTCGACCAGAGCGTCGACGGGCCGCTGCGGCGCGCTCAGGACCCCGGGAACACCCTGCTGGGAAGGGGTGCTCACGACGCTGATCAGGCCTGGTGTTCGGTGCGCTCGGCCACCGCGTAGTGCCGACCCTTGTAGGTGCCGCACGACGGGCAGGCGATGTGCGGCTGAGCCGCAGCACCGCACGACGGGCAGGTGGTGAGGGTGGTCGGCGTCGCCTTCCAGTTGGCCCGTCGCGAACGGGTGTTGGAGCGAGACGTCTTCCGCTTCGGGACAGCCACGTCAGTTCCTCTTCTCTTGCGGGTCGGCTTCCAGCAGCTTGCTGAGGGCCGACCATCGTGGGTCTGGTGAGTCGTGCTGGTGACCGGGGTCTTCCGCGAGGTGGATTCCGCATTCGGAACACAACCCCGGGCAGTCCTTACGGCACACCGGTTTGAACGGCAAGCTCGGGACGACTGCGTCACGAGCCACGTTCTCGAGGTCGATCAGGTCGGCCACGATCTCGTGCTCGTCGTCGTCCTCGTCATCATCGCCCACCTCATGGCGGTGGGCCATCCGATCGGCGTACGCGAACAGCTCCTGGAACCGGCCGCCGACCGCGCGGTCGACGGGGTCCAGGCACCGCACGCAAGCGCCGGTCGCCCTGCCGCTGACCGAACCTGTCACCAGCACCCCCTCGACGACCGACTCCAGCCGTGCCTCGAGGTCGACCGGCGAGCCGGCCTTCATCGAGATGACCACAGTGCCGACGTCTTCGGGAAGAGCGAACGTGCGCGAGAGCTCATGCATCATGCCGGGTCGCCGCACCAGCTCCCTGGTGTCGAACACCCAGGGAGAGCGGAGATCGGGACGGTTCATGGCTCCTGCGCACAGTTGATGGTTCGGCCCCCGTCAGACGGACGTGAACCGACGTCACACGCTACCGGAGCGTGGGCGCGCGCCCAAATCAGCCGAGCCTGTCGTGCAGCGCCCGCCCGACGGCAACCGGCACGAGACCGGTGACGTCGCCTCCATAGCGCACGACCTCCTTGATGAGCGAGCTCGAGACGTGGGTCAGGGCGGGGTCGGCCGCCAGGAACAGCGTCTCGATGCCGCTCAGGTGGTGGTTCATGTGCGCCATGGGCAGCTCGTAGGCGAAGTCGGTGCCCCCGCGCAGACCCTTGACCAGGGCAGCGGCCTCGACCTCCGTGCACACGTCGACGACGAGCGTGTCGGCCCAGGCCGCCACCCGCACGTTGGGCAGGTGCGCGACGGCGGCCTCGATGAGCTCGATGCGCTCGTCGATCGTGAAGGCGCCGTGCTTCGCAGGATTGTGCAGGATCGCCACCACGACCTCGTCGAACAGACCACTGGCCCGCTCGACCAGGTCGAGGTGCCCGTTCGTCACCGGGTCGTAGGACCCCGGGCACACGCACCGTCGGGGCCCCGCTGCAGTCGTCACGCGCCCAACCTAGCGTCAGGCGACGACCTCGGGCGGGGGCGGTTCGGCGAACCAGACCGTCGTGTCGCCATAGCGCTTCTCCCCCGACAGCTCGAGACCGGCCGGCCACGACGGCTGAGGCGTGCGGGCACCCCGCTCGACCACGACGAACGCGTCGGGGGCGAGCCAGCCACGGTCGACGAGGGCCGTCAGCACCGCCGTCAGGTCGGCCTCACCCACGTCGTAGGGCGGGTCGAGCAGCACGAGATCCATGCGGATGCCGTCAACCGGGCCCAGCGTCAAAGCATGCAGCACCGTGTCGGTGACCACCCGCAGGCCGGCGATGCCCAGGGCGGCGATGTTCTCGCGAATGACCGCGGCGGCCGCGCGATGGCTCTCGACGAGCACGACCAGCGACGCCCCTCGGCTGGCCGCCTCGAGGCCGAGGGCGCCAGACCCGGCGTAGAGGTCGAGCACGTGGGTGCCATCGAGCAGACCGCGGTGCTCGAGCCGGCTGAACAGCGCCTCTCGGACCCGGTCGGAGGTCGGCCGGGTCGTGCTGCCGGGCGGTGTTCGCAGGCGGCGCCCCCCGGCCGCTCCGCTGATGATGCGGGTCACGGGTCAGCCTCGCTCCAGGTAGGCGGCCTGGTCGTCGTCGAGACGCATGGCGACGGCCGCCGCGAGCGCAGGATGCCGGCGCAGCTGGGGGTCGTCGGCCACGACCGCGAACGCATCCTCGCGCGCGTCGGCGATGATCTGCTCGTCGTCACGTCGGCCGAGCCGCAGGTGGCGCACCGAGTTGCCGCGGCCGCTCTGGCGCGCCCCCAGCACGTCACCCTCGCGGCGCAACATCAGGTCGGCGCGGGCCAGCTCGAAGCCGTCGGTGGTGGCCGCGACCGCGTCCAGCCGTTCGAGAGCGCGGTCACCGGCCCCACCCGTCATGAGCAGACACAGACCGGGCACGCTGCCGCGCCCCACCCGGCCACGCAGCTGGTGCAGCTGGCTGATCCCGAACCGGTCGGCGTCGACGACCACCATCACCGACGCGTTCGGAACGTCGACCCCGACCTCGATGACCGTCGTCGCCACGAGCACGTCTATCTCGCCCGCCCCGAAGGCCCGCATCGTCGCCTCCTTGGCGTCGGCGTCGAGCCGTCCGTGCAGCACCTCCAGCCGAACGCCTTCGAGGGACGGGTTCGACCGCAGCTCGTGCAGCTGGGCGTAGACCCCGGTCAGCTCCCTCGGTGACTCGAGCGGGTCGTCGGGGCCATCCCCTGGCTCATCCCAGTCGAGCCCCCAGTCGCCGGCCTCCTCGTCGGAGGTGGCGTCCCCCTTCGCCGGCAGGGCCGGGGCGGCATCGGGGTGCTCGCCGATGCGCGGACAGACCACGTAGGCCTGGTGCCCCTTCGCGACCTCCTCCGCGACCCGTTTCCAGGTGCGCTCGGTCCAGCCGGGTCTCTCGGCGTCGACCACGTGCGTGGCGATGGGTGAACGTCCGCGAGGCAGCTCGCGCAGGGTGGAGATCTCCATGTCGCCGAACACCGTCATCGCCACCGTTCGGGGAATCGGTGTCGCCGTCATCACCAACACGTGCGGTGGTCGAAGGGCCTTCTCTCGCAGCGCATCTCGCTGCTCGACGCCGAACCGGTGCTGCTCGTCCACAACCACGAGCGCAAGGTCGGCGAACTGCACGTGCTTCTGGATGAGGGCATGGGTGCCGATCACGATGCCCGCCTCGCCCGAGGCGGCGGCCAGCAGCGACCGTTTGCGGGTCGCTGCGCTCTGGCTGCCGGTGAGCAGCGCCACCGTGGTGCCGATCTCGGCGCCTCCGAGCCGGCCCCCCTGGGCGAGGTCACCGAGCATGGCGGTGATCGACCGGAGGTGCTGGGTGGCCAGCACCTCCGTCGGCGCCAGCAGCGCCGCCTGACCACCGGCATCGATGGCCGCCAGCATGGCCCGCAACGCGACGATGGTCTTGCCCGAACCGACCTCGCCCTGAAGCAGCCGGTTCATCGGACGGTCACTGGCCAGGTCGCCGGTCAGCTCGTCTCCGACGGCGACCTGCCCTGCGGTCAGCTCGAACGGCAGTCGGGCGTCGAACGCCGAGAGCAGACCACCGGGGCGCGCCAGCCGCGGCGTCGCGAGCTCGGCCTCGGCGGCTCTGCGACGCTGGGCGAGAATGGTCTGCAGCACGAAGGCCTCGTCGAACTTCAGCCGGCGCATCCCCCGCTGCGGGTCGTCGCCCAGACCGGGCCGGTGCACGAGCTCGAGCGCCTCGCGACGAGGGAGCAGCCCACGGGCCACCCGAACGCCGTCGGGCAGCGGCTCACGAACCCGGTCGACCGTGTCGAGGGCGTAGTCGACCATCCGGCGGATGTGGAAGGAGTAGATCTTGCCCGTGGCCGAGTAGACCGGGATCAGGTGGCTCTCGTAGTGCTGGGCGGCGGCACGAGCCTGCTCCTCGTCGGCCGCGAGCTCGTAGTCGGGGTGGGTCAGCTGCAACCGGCTGCCGTAGGTGCCGACGGTGCCGGCGAACACTCCCCGCGCACCGGGCACCAGCTTGGCGGAATGGCCGTAGGCGCTGAAGAACGTGAGGTCGAGCTGATGACCTTGCTCGTCGGCGAGCACGACCGTCAGCATCTTGCCCTTGCGGCCACGCATCGGCCGGGTGGTGGCCGTGGCCACCTCTGCGACGACCATGACGTCGTCGCCCGGGCGCAGCGCCGACAGGTCGGTGCTCTGCCCGGGGGGCAGGTACCGGCGTGGGGCGAACTCGAGCAGGTCGGCCACCGTCTGGAGCCCTTTGGCGCGAGCCAGCGCAGCGGCATCCCCCTTCTTGACGAACTTGCTGAGCAGCGAGTCCTCGGTGAGCGCGACCACGCCGTCACTCCACCCCGAGCAGGAGGCTGTAGACCGGCTGGCCACCATCGATCAGCGTGACGTCGAGCCCGAGGTGGGCCGCTCGGGCCTCGCGGCTGACGGCCTCGGCGAGCTGGTCGGTGGCCCCGGTGCCGGTGACCAGCGTCAAGAGCTCGCCTCCGCTCGCGATCAGACGGTCCACCACGAGGCCGGCGACCTGCTGGAGGTCGTGGCCGACGACCACGATGTCACCGTCGATGATCCCGAGCACGTCACCCGGCTCACACGGCCCCACGCTCGTCAACGCTGATCGTGTGGCGGTCGTGACGGCGCCGTGACGGGTGGCCGCGGATGCCGACTGCATGGCCAGCACGTTGGTGGCGGCCGAGTCGATCTGCTCGAACACCGCGAGCGCGGCGACGCTCTGAACCGCGGCTCGGGCCCGCACGACGTGGGCTTCGATGCCCTCGTCGGAGGCCGCCCTGACGGCGGCGCGCGCCGCAAGCTCGGTGTCACCGTCGCTCGGCAGCACGATGACTCCGGCAGCCCCGGCGGCGTGCTGGGCCCGGATCGCCTCGATGATCTGGCCGGTGGATGCTCGACGTGAGGGAGCGGACGTGACCACCATGGCGCCGACCTCCCGAAAGAGCGAGATGAGGCCGTCGCCCGCGACGCAGGCCACGATGGCCGACCCGGCGGGCCGCACCTTCGGGTCGGGCGGCTGAACCGCGAGGGCCCGGTCGTCGTTGTCGCCTACCTCGTGCCCGGCCGCGTGCCCGACGTGCTCGTGCCCGACGTGCTCGACGTGCTCGAGACCGGTGATGCGCACCCGGTGCGGCCGACCGGCCACGATGCCGGCCTCGACCGCCGCCCCTGCGTCGTCGACGTGAGCGTGGATGTTCCACTCCCCGTCTCCACCGACCACCAGCACCGAGTCGCCGAGCTCGACGAGCCGGTCTCGAAGCGCCTCGACCCGCTCGTCGCTCGAGTCGGCCAGCAGGTACATCACCTCATAGCTGGGCCCGGCGTCACCGGTCCCGGAGGTGTCGCTGCCGCGGGCGTCGGGGCCGGTGGCCTGCATACGGGGTTGCCGGCTGTCGGACCGGGACCGGCGTTCGGGGCCACGGGGCCGGTCGGTTCGGTGGCCCCAGCGCTCCCCCCATCGTTCGGTCACGCTGATGCCCTCGTCTCCGGCGCACACGCGCTCGAGGCACTCGAGCAGCACGACGTAGCCGGCGCCGCCGGCATCGACGACCCCGGCGTCGGCCAGCACCTTCAGCTGCTGGGGCGTGCGCGCCAGGGCCTCGGCTCCGGCTGCGAAGGCGGACGCCGCGACCGCGTGCAGCCCCCGCGGAGCCGCGTCGACGGCGGCCACCGCCGCCGCCCGGGAGACGGACAGGATGGTGCCGTCCTTGGGGTCGGTGACCGCCTTCCAGGCCATCTCGTCGGCCCGCTGAAGGCCCACGGCGAGCGTGGCGGCGTCAATCTCACGGTGGCCGCGTGCGGCGTCGGCGATGCCCCGCGCCAGCTGGCTGAGGATGACGCCGGAGTTGCCCCGCGCGGCCCACAACAGCGCGGAGGCGAAGCTGACGAGCAGGTCACCCGCCCCCGGTTCGACTCCCTCCGCGCCCGGAGCTAGCACGGGCGCCAGACTCTGGTTGCGGTCGAGCGCCCCGTCGAAGGTGAGGAACAGGTTGGTACCCGTGTCTCCATCGGGCACGGGAAAGACGTTGAGCGCGTCGATCTCGGCCCGCCGCTCGGCGAAGCCGGCCCGGATGAGCACCGCCCAACGACGCACGGCATCGGCGTCGAGCAGGGTCAGTGCCTCGTCAGGCGTTGCCATCGCGCCGGGCATCGAACTCCTCCTGCTGGTCTCTGGTGGGAGGCTAGCGTCTCGCTCCCCCACACGCATGCCACCCTCGGTCGCGCGCCGCCGCGCAAAGGGGTGGGAGCCGTCGCCTCGAGTCGGTCGGGCGACTACTTTGGAGGAGATGGAGCCTGACCCCGACGCCATGCATCGCAAGACCCGACCCGACGCCCCGGGCGGCTTCTACGCGGTCGAGGCTGCGGGTCTGCGCTGGCTCGCAGCGGCCGAGGCATCGGGGGGTACACGCGTGGTGCGCGTCGCCGCGGTCGGTCGGCGCCACATCGATGTCGAACGCCTGGAGACGGCGGTGCCGACGGCCCGGGCCGCCGAGGATCTGGGCCGGTCCCTGGCCCACACCCATGCGGCCGGCGCCCCGGCGTTCGGCGCTCCCCCTGCGGGTTGGCGGGGGCCGGCGTGGATCGGTCGCCAGAGCCAGACGAACCACCCGTCGCCCACGTGGGGTGCCTTCTACGCCGAGCAGCGGGTCGCACCCTTCGTGCGACGCGCCGTCGACGCCGGCCACCTGTCGGCCGACGACGCCCGGGTCGTCGACCGGGCCTGTGCTCGCCTGGGTGGTGGGGAGCTCGACGACGACCTGCCCCCCGCACGCATCCACGGCGACCTCTGGTCGGGCAACGTCGTCTTCACCTCGTTCGGCGCGGTTCTCATCGACCCGGCCGCCCATGGGGGTCACGGCCTCACCGACCTCGCGATGCTCGAGCTGTTCGGCTTTCCCGAGCTGGCCCGCCTGCGCGCGGCCTACCACGAGGTGCGGCCCCTACCCGACGACTGGCCACGGCTCGTCAAGGTGCACCAGCTGCATCCGCTGGCCACGCACACCGCCTCCCACGGGCCCTCGTACGCTTCCGAGCTCGTCGACGCGGCCCGCAGCATCGTCTGAGCTGCTCGTTTTGTGATCGGCCCGTCCGGTCGGCTACTCTTGAACGGTTCCCCTCGTGCACGGCGGGTGACGTGCGCCCCGCGTGTGTCGACCTTTCTCGCCCAAGGTGGAGCATCAGACCTTTCGTCATCACCGACATTTTCAGGAGATTCCCGTGGCTGCCAACTGCGACGTCTGCGGCAAGGGGCCGAGCTTCGGTCACAACATCTCGCACTCGCACCGTCGTACCAAGCGGCGCTGGAACCCGAACATCCAGCGCGTTCGCACGATGGTCGGAGGCGTGACCCCGAAGCGGCTCAACGTGTGCACGTCCTGCCTCAAGGCGGGCAAGGTCGCACGCTGACCCACCCTTTCCGTTCGACCTCGATGGCCGGCTCTCCCTGACGGAGGCCGGCCTTCGTCGTACCGAGCCGTCTCCACTGCGCTGACTGCGCTGACACCGCTGACCTCAGGCGGAGTCTGGGCGAAAATGGTCCCATCCCAGGTGAGCCACCTGCTCGCCGTCGACTAGCACCCCCGGGGTCTCCCCCGGCACTGGGGCCCGCACCCGACCGATGCGTCGCCAGCCGGACGGCATCCGACCTGGTGGGAAGGTCGCGAGCAGCGAGTGCTCCTCTCCCCCGGCCAACACGCACTCGAGGGCGACAGCGGGGCCCAACGCGCCGCTCAGCGCGGCCACGTCGTCGACCAGCGTGGCGGTGTCGACGTCGATGACCGCCGCACTGGCCCTCGCGAGTCGACCCCCGTCGCGCAGCAGTCCGTCGGAGATGTCGAGCATCGCGGTGGCGCCGCTCCTGGCCGCCTGCGGCCCCGCGGCCAACGGCGGCTGCGGTCTGCGTTGGCGCGCCACGGCATCCGGATGCCGGTCTGCCCGGTCGTCGCGCAGCAGTCGCCACCCGGCATCGGCCAGACCGAGCGAGCCGCACACCGCCAGCACGTCGCCGGGCCGGGCTCCCGACCGCAGCACGGGTTCGCCGTCGAGATCACCGAGAGCCGTGACCGACACCATGACCACTCCCGGTGGCGCCGAGGACAGGTCACCTCCCAGCACGGCCACACCTGCCTCCAGGCAGGCCTGGGCGAGCCCGTCGGCGTGGTCGAGCACCCATTCGAGCGAGAGCTGCGGATCGGCGACCAGGGTGACGAGCACACCGGTCGGCCGGGCTCCCATCGCGGCAATGTCGGCGAGGTTCTGTGCGATCACCTTGTGGCCGATGTCGGCACCGGAGCTCCAGGCGTCGAGCCAGTCGCGACCCAGCACCATCGTGTCGGTCGTGGCGACCGTACGGGGTGTGGTCGCCAGCACCGCAGCGTCGTCACCCGGGGCCACGAGCAGGTCGTCCGACACGGGAAAGCGCGGCAGGATCCGTCGTAGGAGGTCGTCCTCGTCGAGCTCGTGCAGCGGGGTTCCGCCCGTCATCATCGGGCCCGGCCTGATCGTCATGTCGCTCTTCCTATCGTGCTCTGACACCCGCTGTCGGCCACGGTCACGCGCCGGCTGGTACCCCGAGGGACGAAACCCCCTCCGGCACGGTAGCGTCAGGGCACGGTGGCCCGCTCGGGTGGGCGCCGAAAGCCCTCGCGGCTTCCGCAAGCCCCGTCAAACACAGTGAGGTGACACGTGGTTCAGGCCTACATCCTGATTCAGACCGAAGTCGGCAAGGCGGCCAGTGTGGCGGAGGCGATCGCGACGATCACCGGCGTCACGATGGCCGAGGACGTCACCGGCCCCTACGACGTCATCGCCCGGGTCGAGGCCGCGAACGTCGACGACCTCGGGCGCCTGGTCATCGCCAAGCTTCAGGACGTCCCCGGCATCACCCGCACCCTGACGTGCACCGTGGTTCACGTCTGAGCCGGCCCTCCACCACCCGTTCGGTGGCACTGGTGACGGCGGCGCTGTGCGCCGCCGTTGCCGTGTCCGCCTGCTCCCGTACCCCCGAGGTGTCCCTCGCGCCCCAGGCGGCCGCGCCGGTGTGCACCACGCTGAGCTGGCCGGCATCCGTCAGCGGTCACGAGCAGGTGGCGACCTCCCCCGCCTCACCGTCGGTCAGGGCCTGGGGCGACCCGGCCATCATCGCCCGCTGTGGCCTCGACCCCCTCGCGCCGACGACTGACGAGTGCGTCACCGTCAACGGGGTCGACTGGGTGGTGCGCTCGCTCAGCGACGGCGGCGCCGCCACGACGTTCGGACGCGACCCGGCGATCGAGGTTCTCGTGCCCGCCGACTACGGCCCGGTGCCGTTGCTGCTGCCGGCCTTCGGCGACGTGGCCACCTCATTGCCCAGCAACGGGCGCCGGTGCACCTGACTTCAGTGGCCGCAGGGCCGCTCGCTCAGCGCAGCCCGGTGCGCCGTTCCAGGGCCAGGCTGAGCAGCTCGTCGATGAGCTCGGGGTAGGCCAGCCCGGATGCCGCCCACATCCGCGGGTACATCGAGCTCGGCGTGAACCCGGGCATGGTGTTGATCTCGTTGACGACCACGCGTCCGTCGACGGTGTAGAAGCAGTCGACGCGGGCGAGTCCCTCGCAGCCGAGCGACTCGAACGCCGCGGCCGCCAGCCGACGCACCTCGTCGCTCACCTCGGGTGGCAGGTCGGCGGGGCAGCTGAGGTCGACGTCGGCCTCGGAGAGGTACTTCGCCTCGAAGTCGTAGAAGGCATGGTTGGCGTGCACCTCGATCTCGCCGACGAACGACGTGTGCGGCGCGTCGGTGCCGTGGCCCTCGAGCACGGCACACTCGATCTCCCGGCCGCTGATCCCCTCTTCGACCAGCACCTTCGGGTCGTGCTGCCGAGCCGTCTCGATCGCGGCCTCGAGCCCGCTCGGACCGGCGACCTTGGTGATCCCCATGGACGAGCCCGCCCGGGACGGCTTGACGAACACCGGGTAGGACAGCGCCGAACACCGCTCCAGAGCGGCGGCCGGGTCGGCCCGCCAGGCCCGGTCGCTGATCACGACGTAGGGGCCGACCGGGATGCCGTGGCCTGCAAAGACGACCTTCATGTAGTGCTTGTCCATTCCGGCGGCGGAGGCGAACACCCCTGACCCGACGTACCGCACGTCCGACAGCTCGAGAAAGCCCTGGAGCGTGCCGTCCTCGCCGAAGGGCCCGTGCAGCACCGGAAAGACGACGTCGACGGCGCCCAGCTCGACCGGGGGCTGCCCGGCCTCGAGCACGGTCAGTGCCGTCTCGCGCGTCGACAGCGGGAGCACGACGCGCGAGGGCGACGGCTCGACCTCAGGGGTGTGGGCGGCGGTGAGCTCGAAGCGCTCCGGGTCATCGGCCGCCAGCACCCACTGCCCGTCGCGGGTGATCCCGATGGGCACGACGTCGTACTTCTCGCGGTCGATGGCGCGCAGCACCCCGGCGGCCGTCGCGCAGGAGACGGCGTGCTCGGACGACCGGCCGCCGAACACGACCGCGACGCGGGGCCGGCTCTGCTCACCCGTCGTCCTGGGCTGCGTCTCGGCAGGCGCGGCAGGTTCGGCAGGCGCGGCCGGCTCGGCCGGCTGGCGCGGTTCGGCTGGGGTGGCGGGCTGGTCGCTGGTCATCACGCGAGACTCTATCCCGGGGCGAGCCGGCCGACTCGTACGCTGAACGGGTGAGCCACGCGGTCGACCCGAACACTCTGCACACCGATACGTACGTCGTGGCAGCGGGTCGCCCGACGCGCTCCCCTGGCGCGTCGGTCAACCCGGCGGTCGAGCTCACGTCGACCTACTCCGCTGACGGACCGGTCAACTACGCCCGGGTCGGCAACCCGACGTGGAACGCCTTCGAAGAGGCACTGGGCGGGCTCGAGGGTGGGTCGGCGCTCGTGCATGCGTCCGGGATGGGCGCCATCTCGGCCGCCCTGTCACTCGCCGAAGCTCACGCCACTATCGTGGCCCCCGACCAGACCTACAACGGCACCGGCGACCTGCTCAGCGCCTACCAGGCGGGCGGCGGCACGGTGGCGCGTCGGCACGCGAGCGACACGGCCGGGCTGCTCGTCGCTGTCGACGCACTCGGGCCGGGTGACCTGCTCTGGCTCGAGTCGCCCACCAACCCGCTGATGGACGTCGTCGACCTGCCGGCGGTGCTCGCCCGGTCGAGCGAGCGGGGGGTGACCAGTGTCGTCGACAACACGCTCGCGACGCCGCTGCTGTGTCGTCCTCTGCAGCTCGGCGCCGACGTCGTGGTGCACTCGGTGACGAAGTACCTCTCCGGCCACTCCGACGTCGTGCTCGGCGCCAGCGTCGTGGCCGACACCGAGCGCGGCCGGGCACTCGGGGAACGGCTGCGGCGACACCGCACCCTGCACGGGGCGATCGCCGGGCCGATGGAGGTCTTTCTCGCGCTGCGCGGCCTGCGCACCCTGTCGGTGCGCTTCGAACGGGCCTGCGCCAACGCGGCTGTTCTTGCCGCTCGGCTGGAGGCTCACCCCGCCGTCGCCCGGGTTCGCTACCCCGGTTCGGGGGCCATGATGGCCATCGACGTGGCCGGCCCCCCTGACGACCCAGAGCCGGCGGAGCAGGTCTGCGCCGCCACCAGGCTCTGGCTGCACTCGACGAGCCTCGGGGGCGTCGAGTCGCAGATCGAACGGCGCCGGCGCCACCCCTCGGAGCCCGACACCGTGCCGCACAGCCTGCTGCGCCTGTCGGTCGGGATCGAGCACGTCGAAGATCTGTGGGCCGACCTAGACCTGGCCCTGCGGGTCGGCACGGGCGCCGTTCAGCCCTGAGGGCCTGCCCCGACGGCTGACGGTTGGCTCTGCCCACCCCGCCCCGCCACGGTCCGATCCCCGCGGCCGAAGCAACCAACCAGCCGCACCAACCCCGCCACGGTCCGATCCCCGCGGTTCAGCCTGACCCGTGCCCGCAACGCCGCCGCTCAGCTGAGGTGCTCGTCGTCGGTCTGGCGCGCGGGGACCACCTGGGAAAAAATAGGGTCAGTGCTTCTCGACCTTGAGGTCACGCGACATCAGCCGCGGGCCGATGTCGCGTGCCGAGTGCCCGTCGCGGACCACCGCGACGACCTGCTCGACGATAGGCATGTCGACGCCCTGGGCGACGGCGAGAGCCAGTATCGACTGGCACGACTTGACGCCTTCCGCGGTCTGCTTCGTCTCGGCCACCACCTCGTCGACCGTCAGGCCCTGCCCCAGGCGCACCCCGAAACGGTGGTTGCGTGACAGCGGCGACATGCAGGTCGCGATGAGGTCGCCCACTCCGGCCATACCGAGAAAGGTCTCAGGCTCGGCACCGAGGGCCAGACCGAGCCGGGTCGTCTCAGCCAGCCCGCGGGTGATGATGGTCGCCTTGGTGTTGTCACCGAAGCCCATCCCCTCGGCCATGCCCACCGCGAGCCCCACGACGTTCTTGGTGGCGCCGCAGATCTCGGCACCCACGACATCGGTGCTCGTGTAGGGGCGGAAGGTCGAGCTGGCGCAGGCCGCAGCAACGCGTTCGGCCCCGGCCATGTCGGCGCAGGCGATGACACTCCCGGCCGGCTGGCGGGCCGCGATCTCCTTGGCCAGGTTGGGTCCGGACGCGATGACGATGCGCTCGCTCTCGACTCCGCCGACCTCGGCGATCACCTCACTCATCCGCTTCGTCGTGCCGAGCTCGACGCCTTTCATCAACGACACGACGTCGGCAGCGCGCGGGATGGCGTGGCCCCACTGCTCGAGGTTGGCCCGCAGGGTCTGGGACGGCACCGCGAGCACGACGATGTCGGCACCGTCGCAGGCGCCGACCGGATCGGTAGTGGCTCGCACCGACGAGGAGAGCTGGAGGTCGGGCAGGTAGTCGAGGTTGCATCCTGCGTTGATCTGGTCGGCCACCTCCTGGCGCCGGGCCCACATCGTCACGGTGCACCCGGCGTGGGCCAGGACCGAGCTGAACGCGGTGCCCCAGCTGCCCGTTCCCATCACGGCGACATGCGTCATCCGCTGCTCCTCCGGCCGCGTCGCCGACGCAAGAGACCCGTACGAGCGGAGGGGCGGCCTTCCGCGCCGGGGTTGCCCGTCTCGGCGACGCCGAGTCGCCGGGGGTCGACGCGGTCGAGCGGGGCGGGCTCCCCCCGCAGCACCTCGAGCTGTTCGGTGACGCGAGCCATGAGCCGGTCGGTCGCCTCTCGGAGCACCTTGGTGTCGATCGGCCGGTCGTAGAGGTCGCTGAGGTCGACCGGCGGTCCGGCGTACACCTGCATCGTGCGGCGCGGGAAGAGGCGCAGCCGCTTCCCGTACGGGGGGAGGATCTCCTGTGCCCCCCACTGGGCCACCGGGATCAGCGGGCAACGGGTCTCGAGAGCGATCCGAGCCGCTCCGGTCTTGCCCCGCATCGGCCAGAGGGCAGGATCTCGGGTGATGGTGCCCTCGGGAAAGATCCCCACGGGCTTGCCCTCGTGCACGGCCGCGACCGCCGCCCGGTAGGAGTCGGCCGCTGCTGCGGATCCCCGGTAGACCGGGATCTGGCCGGACTTGCGCAGCACCCAGCCGACCACAGGCACCGTGAACAGGCTCTCCTTGCCGAGAAAGTAGGCCTCCCGGCCGCTGTCGAACATGAAGTGGGCGAACACGAGCGGGTCGACGTAGCTGATGTGGTTGGGCGATACGATGAAGCCGCCCGTGGCGGGCAGGTTCTCCAGGCCTCGCCAGTCGCGCTTCGTCAACACCATGAGCGGCCGTCGAAGCAGAAACGCGGCCAGCCGGTAGGCGAACGGAAGTGGCCTCTCACGTGCACCGCCCACGGCGTCGGCCTCCTAGCGCCACCACGTGCCGCGTCAGCGCGTGTCGTGCCCTCATCTTGGTCACCCGGGGGTGGCGTGTCGAGCAGGCGGGCGGCGAGTGGGACGATTGATTCCAGCATGACCGACCTTCCGACGCCACCGCCATCCTGCAGGCCACCCGGCGAGACACCGTGGCACGTCGTCATCCCGGTCAAGGACACCCGTTTCGGAAAGTCGCGGCTCGCCCGGGCGACCGGAGCCGACCGAGCCGCCCTCAGCCGCGCCGTCGCCGACGACACGATCGCCGCCGCCGTCGGGGCGGTCGGGGCCGCACGCGTGCTGGTCGTCACGTCGGATGCCGGTCTCACCGCCCAGCTCGTGAGGCTTGGCATCGACGTGGTGCCCGACCCGGGTGTCGGGCTGAACCCCGCCATCGTGGCGGGGCTACGCCGGCTGACGCACACGGGCCGGCTGTCACGACCGGCCGCCCTGCTCGGTGACCTTCCCTGTCTCACGGCCGTCGACCTCCGAGCGGCCCTGGCCGCAGCCCACCCCCACGACCAGTCGTTCGTCCCCGACGCCGATGGCGTCGGAACGGTGCTGCGCTGCGGCGGCATGGCATCGGGTCTGCGACCGCGGTTCGGGTCAGACAGCGCGGCTCGTCACGCCGCAGACGGTGCAGCGCGTCTCGATCTCGACCTGCCTCGTCTGCGAACCGACGTCGACGACCCGGCCTCACTGGCGGCGGCCATCGGTCTGGGTCTGGGGCCACGCACGGCGGGCCTCGTGGATCGACTCGGATCTGGTTGGATTCAGGGCATGCAGGCTAGCGTTCACACCTTCGATCCCGAGCACCACACCGGCAGCGTGCTGCTCGACGACGGGCGGCAGGTGTCGTTCACGGCTGCCGCCTTCGAGGCGAGCGGGCTGCGTCTGGTGCGGCTAGGTCAACGGCTGACGGTGGAGGTGGCCGACGAGATGGTGGTCTCACTCGGCATCGTCGGAATCGGCCCCGGCCAGCAGATCCGCTGACGGCAGCCACCCGGCGCGCGTAGAGGGCCCGACCGATGGGTCGGGCCCTCTACGCGCGCAGAGACCTGCAGTGTTCTTCAGCGAGTGGCCGCCTTACGGGCCGTCGTCTTCTTCGCGGCAGCCTTGGTGGCCGTCTTGGCGGGTGCGGCCTTGGTCGCCGTCTTCTTCACGGCGGTCTTGGTCGCGGTCTTCACGGCAGCCTTGGCGGCGGTCTTGGCCGGTGCGGCCTTGGTCGCCGTCTTCGTGGCGGCGGTCTTGGTCGTCGCCCTGGCCGGCGCTGCCTTGGCCGGAGCCGTCTTGGCCGGTGCGGCCTTGGCGGGTGCGGCCTTGGTCGCCGTCTTCTTCACGGCGGTCTTGGTCGCGGTCTTCGCGACAGCCTTGGTGGCCGTCTTGGCTGGTGCGGCCTTGGTCGCCGTCTTCTTCACGGCGGTCTTGGTCGCGGCCTTCGTGGCGGCGGTCTTGGCCGTGGCGGTGGACGAACCGGCCGAGGCCCGCGAAGCAGCAGACTCCGTGCGCGACAGCTTCTTGGCGCCTGAGACGACGTGCTTGAAGTTCGTTCCGGACCGGAACTTCGGCACCTTGGTCTTCTTGATCTTGACCGTCTCACCGGTCTTCGGGTTGCGACCGGTGCGCGCGGCGCGCTCGACCCGCTCGAAGGTTCCGAACCCGGTGATCCCGACCTTCCCACCCTTGGCGACTTCGCGGATCACGATGTCGAGGAGAGCCTCGAGCGAATCGGAAGCGGCCTTCTTGCTGCCCAGCTTCACCTCAAGGGCATCGATCAGTTCTGCCTTGTTCACGTCTTCCCCTCCAGAGGACTGTCGAGGTCAACGACCCGACGGTACGTCCGGATCCAGTCCGGTTAGGACCTGACGGTAAACGCAGATTGGCGCGAGGTCCACCACATCTGCAGGCATTTGCTTGTGTCGCAAGGGCATTGAGGTTCGTCACTGGTGGTCGGACGAGCCGTCGTGAGGGCACCCCTCGGGGTGCGAAACGTGACCAGAAAGGCCGAAAGCCCTTGATTGACAAGGGCTTTCGGTTTCGTCACGGCGTTGTGACGGAGGTCGTCAGGCCAGTGTGGTGACCGGTTTGTGGCTCGGGCGACCCTTTTCGAACTCGGTGACCTCTTGCTCGTGTCGCAGGGTGAGCCCGATGTCGTCGAGCCCCTCGAGCAGACGCCAGCGCGTGTAGTCGTCGATCTCGAAGGGGGCCACGATCTCGCCCGCCCGTACGGTTCGGGCCAGGAGGTCGACGGTGATCTCGGCGCCCGGGTTGTTGTCGAGGAACTTCCAGATCAGCTCCACGTCATCCTGGGACACGATGGCCGTGAGCAGCCCTGCCTTGCCACTGTTCCCCCGGAAGATGTCAGCAAACCGAGAGCTGATGACGACCCGGAAGCCGTAGTTCATCAAAGCCCAGACGGCGTGTTCGCGGCTGGAGCCGGTGCCGAAGTCGGGGCCGGCCACGAGCACCGACCCGGCGGCGTACACGGGGTTGTTGAGTACGAAGGACTCGTCCTTGCGCCAGGCCGCGAAGAGGCCGTCCTCGAAGCCCGTGCGGGTCACGCGCTTGAGGTACTCGGCCGGGATGATCTGGTCGGTGTCGACGTTGCTGCGACGAAGCGGCACTCCGACGCCGGTGTGAGTCTTGAACTTGTCCATGGCTCAGGCCTCCTGGGCGGTGATGGAGGTCTCGAGACCGGCCAGGTCGGCCGGGCTCGACAGGGTGCCGCGGATCGCGGTGGCGGCGGCGACGAGGGGGCTGACCAGGTGGGTGCGCCCGCCCTTGCCCTGCCGGCCCTCGAAGTTGCGGTTCGACGTCGACGCGCTGCGCTCGCCGGGCGAGAGGGTGTCAGGGTTCATCCCGAGACACATCGAGCAGCCGGGAAGGCGCCATTCGGCGCCCGCTGCGGTGAAGACGGCGTCGAGGCCCTCGGCCTCGGCTTGCAGACGCACCCGCGCCGAGCCGGGGACCACGAGCATGCGCACGCTCTTGGCGACCTGGTGTCCCTTGACGACGGCAGCCGCGGCCCGAAGGTCCTCGATGCGACCGTTCGTGCACGAGCCCACGAAGACGGTGTCGACCCTGATGTCGCGCAGCTTCGTTCCCGGCTCGAGGTCCATGTAGGCCAGCGCGTTCGCGGCCGACACCCGGTCGCTCTCGTCGGCGAACGACTCGGGGTCGGGCACGGAGTCGCTGAGCGGAAGGCCCTGACCCGGGTTGGTCCCCCAGGTGACGAACGGCGTCAGGTCGGACGCGTCGAGCTCGACCTGCTCGTCGAACTCGGCGTCGTCATCACTACGCAGCGCCGTCCACTCGGCCACAGCGGCATCCCAGTCGGCGCCCTGGGGGGCGTGAGGGCGCCCCTTGAGGTAGTCGAAGGTCGTCTGGTCGGGGGCGATCATGCCGGCGCGCGCACCGGCCTCGATCGACATGTTGCACACCGTCATCCGGGCTTCCATCGAGAGCGCCTCGATGGCCTCGCCGCGATACTCGAAGACATAGCCCTGACCGCCGCCGGTGCCGATCTTCGCGATCACCGCCAGCACGACGTCCTTGGCGGTGACTCCTTCGTGCAGCCGACCGACCACGTTCACCGCGAGCGTGCGGAAGGGACGCAGCGACAGCGACTGAGTGGCGAGCACGTGCTCGACCTCGGAGGTGCCGATGCCGAAGGCCAGGGCGCCGAAAGCGCCGTGGGTCGAGGTGTGGCTGTCGCCGCACACGACGGTCATGCCGGGCTGGGTCAGGCCGAGCTGCGGGCCGACGACATGAACGATGCCTTGGTCGACGTCACCCATCGGGTACAGACGAAGGCCGAACTCCTCGCAGTTGCGCCGCAGCGTCTCGACCTGGATCTTCGATACCGGGTCGGTGATCGGCCCCGGAGTCGTGGGCACGTTGTGGTCTTCCGTGGCCAGCGTGAGGTCGGGTCGGCGCACCGGGCGACCGGCGAGGCGCAGACCGTCGAAGGCCTGAGGGCTGGTCACCTCATGCAACAGGTGCAGATCGATGTAGAGCAGATCGGGCTCACCCTCGGCGCGGCGTACCACGTGTGCGTCCCAGACCTTCTCGGCCAACGTCCCAGCCATGGCTTCCCTCCACGTTGTCTACCGGTGTCCTACCGGATCGAGCAAGGTTTCACCCGTCGCCCTCGACACCGTTCCGGTACAGCGTGGACCTTTGGCGAGGCCACGGAATTGACGTCTCATTGCCTGAGACGGCAATATCAGTGCATGGACACCTCATCTGGAGTCGGAGTTCTCGACAAGGCGGCCACGGTGCTGGGCGCTCTCGAGGCAGGCCCAGCCACCCTGGCCCAGCTCGTCGGCGCCACCGGTCTGGCTCGACCGACGGCCCATCGGCTGGCGGTCGCTCTCGAGCATCACCGGCTGGTCTCGCGCGACATGCAGGGCCGCTTCGTGTTGGGTCCGCGCCTGGGCGAACTCGCCTCCGCCGCCGGAGAGGACCGTCTGCTGGCCGCGGCCGGGCCGGTGCTCGGTGCCTTGCGCGACCACACCAACGAGAGCGCGCAGCTCTTCCGGCGGCAGGGTGACCAGCGCATCTGCGTCGCGGCCGCCGAGCGCCCCGTCGGCCTGCGCGACTCGATCCCCGTCGGGGCGACCCTCTCGATGCTGGCGGGCTCGGCGGCCCAGGTGCTGCTCGCGTGGGAGGAGCCCGACCGCCTCCATCGCGGCCTGCAGGGAGCGGCGTTCACCGCGACCGCCCTTTCCGGTGTGCGGCGGCGTGGGTGGGCCCAGAGCGTGGCCGAACGCGAGGCAGGCGTGGCGTCGGTGTCGGCGCCCGTTCGCGGGCCGTCAGGCCGGGTCGTGGCTGCGGTCTCGATCTCGGGCCCGATCGAGCGGCTCTCACGTCAGCCCGGTCGGCTGCACGCGGCCACGGTGGTGGCCGGGGCGAACAAGCTGACCGAGGTGCTGCGTCGTCACCACGCCACCCAGCAACAACAACAACAGCAGCACCACAACGCCTGACCGCGCGTTCCAGGCACCTTCAGCCGCCTGGGACTCCGGAATACATTCGGCTCTTGAAGGGTGTCCAGGTCCAACGTGCCGGTTGCTCGTCCGAAGATCGTGGGTCTGTGCGGTTCGTTGCGCTTCGTCAAGGAGTTGACGGCTGAGCGCACGCGCTCGACGCTCGATCTGGCGATCGTCCTGGCTCCGGAGGCCACCCGCTGCCCCGGTTCACGAACGGTGCTCCGGAGTCGCGAAGACCCGTCTCGAGATGGCGTCGACCTCATCGTCGTCGTGCCGCACACGCGTGCTGCAGAAGTCGGGTAAGGCAACAGATCGGTCACGATCTGTTGCCTAGCAGGGACCGTGACAACCACAGTGGGCCGCGGCACGTCAGTCTGTTCAGTGCGCCACCGCCAGGGTGGGGCGACGTGCCACGGCACGACGAGGTCAAGGGGACACCATGCAGCAGAACCGCGGGCGCGCACGTCTGATGAAGGGGGCGCTCGGCGTGGTCGGGGCTCTGTCCCTCGCACTCACCTCCGCCTGCAGCTCCGCGCCCGACACCGCTGCGCCCCCGACCAAGGTCGGCGCCACCGCCGCCGCCGGCTCTTCCCAGACGAGCACGGGGTCCGACCCGAGCCAAAGCACCTCCGTGCCTACGACGTCGCCGTCCACCAGGCCGGTAGCAGCTCCGACCACCTCGGCCTCGCCGAAGCCTCCCACCAAGCCGGCGAGTCCCCCCAAACCGTCACCAAAGCCCACACCGTCGAACACGGCCAAGCCGGCGAAGCCCGCTCCGGCGGTCCGGATTGTCCTGCAGGCCGGCGACACCGGAAGCACCGTGCGCGCTCTCCAGGCCCGCCTGCGTCAGATCGGCTGGTTCACCGGCGACGTCTCGAACCTCTACGGAAGCAGGACCACGGCATCCGTTCGGGGGTTCCAGGCCAAGCGCGGGTTCGATGCCACCGGAAAGGTCGACGAGGCGACCTACAACCGGCTGCTGTCGATGACCCGTCGACCCACCTCGGACGAGCTGGCCAACGTCAAGCCCAAGCCGGCGACCCCGACGCCGGCCACCCCGAAACCCCAGCCGACCGGCATCAGCTGGGACCAGGACGCTCGCTGCATGACCGGCCGGGTGATGTGCGTCAGCAAGTCGACCAGCGTGCTGACGTGGGTCATCGACGGCAAGCCTCAGTACCAGTTCACCGTGCGGTTCGGTAGCGCCGACCTTCCCACCCGCGAGGGCCTCTTCTCGGTCTATCGCAAGGCGCGGGAGATCCGCTCGAACATCGACCAGTCGCTCATGCCCTACAGCATGTTCTTCTCCGGCGGCGAGGCCGTGCACTACTCCCCCAACTTCGCCCGCGTCGGCTACGCCGGCAACTCGCACGGCTGCGTCAACGTGCGCGACTACAACGGCATCGCCCGCCTCTACGCGGCCGTCAACCTCGGCGACAAGGTCGTCGTCCACTGGTGAGGCCGGCAAAGCGGCGGTCGTAGGCTGACGGGAGTCACCCCGAGGTCCTGACGACATGGAGGCACCGTGCTCAAAGTTGGTTGGAAGGCATCCGCCGAGCAGTTCGGCCCGCGAGAGCTGGTCACGTATGCCGCCCAGGCCGAGCACCTGGGGCTCGACTCCGTGTTCATATCCGACCACTTCCAGCCGTGGCGCCATCGCGACGGGCACGCCCCGTTCGCCATGTCGTGGCTGGCTGCCGTGGGCGAACGCACCGAGCGGGTGCAGCTCGGCACGTCGGTGATGACCCCCACGTTCCGCTACAACCCCGCGGTCGTCGCCCAGGCGTTCGGCACGCTGGGGGCGCTCAACCCTGGTCGAGTCGTGCTCGGCATCGGCACGGGTGAGGCCCTCAACGAGGTCGCCGTCGGCGCCGCCGGCTCCCCGTGGCCCGAGTTCAAGGAGCGTTTCGCCCGACTCCGCGAGGCGGTCGCGTTGATGCGCGAGCTGTGGACGCAGGAGCGGGTCACCTTCGAGGGTGACTACTACCGCACCCACGACGCGACCATCTACGACCGGCCCGAGCAGCCTGTGCCGATCTACGTCGCGGCCGGTGGGCCGCTGGTGGCCCGCTACGCCGGTCGCAGTGGCGACGGGTTCATCTGCACGTCCGGGAAGGGTCGCGAGCTCTACGAGGAGAAGCTGCTGCCCGCGGTCGACGAGGGCCTGGCGAAGTCGGGGCGCACCCGTGACGACATCGACAAGATGATCGAGATCAAGCTCTCCTACGACCGCGACCACGACGAGGCGGTGCGCAACTGCCGGTTCTGGGCCCCCCTGTCGTTGACCGCCGAGCAGAAGCACGGTGTGCACGACCCCGTCGAGATGGAACGGCTCGCCGACGAGCTGAGCGACGAGCAGATCGCCTCCCGCTGGATCGTGGCGAGCGACCCGGCCGCCGTGGTCGAGCAGATCAGGCCTTACCTCGACTGGGGCTTCAACCACCTCGTCATCCACGCGCCGGGCCACGACCAGGCCCGGTTTCTCGACCAGTTCTCGGCCGACGTGCTCCCGGGACTGCGCGAGCTCACCTGACCGCTCACCGCATCCGCCCCAACGACCTTTCCGACCCGCCTGCGTCAAGGCGCGCCAAGACGGGCCACGACGCGCCAAGAAGCCCCGACACCGACGTCTCATCGGGAGCCCAGGTGGGTACGGGAGCATCATGAGCGAATCGAACACACCTTCGAACGACACGACCCCCATCGACGAGGCCGGCTCCGCGCCCAGCGGCGACGTGATCGGCGGCACGAGCGGCGACGGGGCCATCAAGGACACCGACGACTGGGTGACCGGCGACGAGCCGATGACCGGCGCCCAGCGCAGCTACCTCGAGACCTTGGCACGGGAGGCGGGCGAGACGTTGTCGGCCGACCTGACCAAGGCCCAGGCTTCCGAACACATCGACCGGCTGCAGGGCGCCACCGGCCGTGGCGCCAACTCCTGACCGAGTCGAAGGTCGAACGTCAGGGTTCACCACACGCCCGGAGCAGCGGTCGCCGTCAGGCCGCCCGCCTGATCCGGGCGTGCTGGCGCCCGGACGCCTCGACGGGCCCGAAGGCTGCGGCAAGACCGATGAGTGGCATGTCGACGTAGAGGCTCTCGGCCGACCCGGCGGGCACGGCGTACGTCTCGTGCCAGATCCCCACGGCTCCGCCCGACCCCTTGCTGCGACGGTAGAAGTCGAGCCAGGCCGGGCGGTGGTGGCGTTCTGGCGCGTGGGCGTAGGCGTAGATGTCCTCGACGCTTCGCCAGTACTGCACGAGTGTCGGGCCGCCGAGGGCCACCAGGGTGCGGTGCGAGAGAAACCCCGGGTGCGGGCCCTCTCCCCGCTCGGCTGCCGCCTTGGCGGTGTACAGCTCGGTGATCATCGGGCCCATGGCTGCGAACGTGGGCATCCACAGGTCAGGACGCCACGGACGGTTGACGCGCAGCCCGATGAGAAAGACGGCGAGGTCACCGTCGTGGCCGTGCGTGTGGCTCTGGTGTTCCGACATGCCGGCTCCTTAGGGTTTATGACTATCCAATGATGGACACTGCTACTATCCAAAGTCAAGGAGGTGGCCGTGAGGGTTTCTGAGCTGGCGGTGAGATCTGACGTGACGATCGCATCCGTGAAGTACTACATCCGCATCGGACTGCTGCACCCCGGGGTCGCCCAGAGCGCAACTCGGGCAGAGTACGACGACTCGCACCTCGAGCGGGTCCGGCTCATTCGCACCCTCGTCGATGTCGGTGGCCTGTCCATCGAGCGCATCAGCGAGGTCGTGGCGGCGCTCGACAACCCCCCGGCGAGCCGCCACGAGCTGCTCGGCACCGCACACGAGGTGCTCCGTGACCGTGACCGCCCTCCGGCCTCGGCATCGGCCCAGCGGCTCGTCGACGGCGTCGTGCCGGCGTGCCTGCCCTCAGCCGCCGACCACGGCAACCCGGGCCGCTCCCCCGCCACGCTCACGCTCGACCAGGCCATCACGGTCGCCGAGTCATCGGGTTGGCCAATCACGGCCGAGACGCTGACGTGCTGGGGTGAGGCGATGCGCGCGGTCGCCGAGGTCGATGTCGTGGCCGACCTCGCCGACGCCTCACCCGCGCAGGCCCTGCGTTACGCCATCATCGGCAACGTCGTCACCGACCCCATCCTCCTCGCGCTGCGCCGAGTCGCGCAGGAGCGCCTCAGCTCTGAGCGGCTCGGGGGCGTCACTGCCCCTCCCTGAGCAGCCACGTGGCGCTGCTCAGGTGTTGACGTAGGGCCGGGCCTCGAGAATCTTCGACAGCTGCTTCGTTCGCTCCGGGGTCCAACCGGGCGGCTGGGTGACCGCGACCCACGAGGTGAGGTTGGCGGTGGCGGAGTAGAGGTGCCCCGTGCCCATCGGGATGTTGCCGGCGCCGGGAAGGTCGAGCAGGGTCTGCCACATCGTCACGACGGGGAACCAGTCCATTCGCGGGCTGACATCAGGCCCACGTTGGCCGGGGAAGAGCCATTCCGGCTCGGCGAAGGCCATCTTCGTGGAGAAGAAGACGATCGGGTCGCTCGCGTGCTGCAGGTAGACCAGACGAGTCGGCCCCCAGGTGCCGGTCGTTCGGCCGAGCCCGCCCTGCTCGTTGGCGAAGCGCACCGTTCGGCCGTGCTCGTAGATCGGCAGGGATGCCGGGCTGCCCGGGTCGCGCTCGGCCGTCAGTCGCTGGTGCAGCGGGTTCACGAACGGAGGTCCCACCATGAGGGCCCCGTCGATCGGCTCGTTGACGATATTGATCGACTCGAGGATGCTCTCCACCCCGAAGGAGCCCAACGACAACCCGTAGAGGTAGAGCTTGGGGCGGCTTCCTTCGGGCAGGGAGGCCCAGTACTGGTGCACGGTCGCGAAGACCACCTGAGAGGTCTCCTTGACGGCCGCCTGGTCGGCGAGCAGCGAGATCCAGCTCGGCAGGAACGAGTACTGCACCCCGGCGATCGCGGTGTCGCCGTTCCAGGCGAACTCGAGCGGGTCAACGCCGTTGCTGTCGAGGAAGCCCGTGCCCGTTGTCGTGGCCACGACCAGCACCTTGCGCTCGAACGCTCCCGACCGCTTCAGCTCGGCCAGCAACAGGTCGGCCCGGCCCTGCAGCGAGTCGGCGCCCTGGATACCGACATAGACCCGAACCGGCTCCTTGGCGCCGCCGCCGTTGGCCTGGTTGAGCTCGGCGACCGTCGGACCGCCACCGACGAAGTACCGCCCCTGACGGCCCAGGGAGTCCCACGACGAAAGCGACTGCGGGCTGCCCGAGCGTTCGGGCTCCGTCGGCCGCCGCATGTCTTCGGTGACCCGCGTGTCGTTCGGTGCGAAGGTGGCGTTGGCAGCGGCGAAGAACCCGTTGACGAGCACACCGGTGAGCAGCGACCAGATGACGACGAGCAACACGGCGGTACCGGTGACCGCGGCGACACGCCGGGGCAGGCGCCGGCCGAGCCAACGTAAGACGGTGTGGAAGAGCAGCCGCAGACCGCGGGAAACGGCGAGAACGAGGGCGGCCACCACGATCGTGACCACGATGATGACCGGCCAGATGGTGGGTGAGATCGGATCCATGCCGAGGAGGCTGCGGGTCTCGTTCTGCCAGCCCACGAACCGCCACCCCGAGAACACCGCCGCCAGTACCCCGAGGGTGACGAGCAGGGGAACGAGGATGCGGTGCGCCCGCCCGGTGATGCGCGGGATGCCGAGAAACTCCCACAGAGACTGAGCCCCGGCTCCGGCGCCATAGCCGATCATGACGGTGACACCCGAGGTGACGCCCTGGATGACCCCGTCGCGGGGCAGCAGTGAAGGCTGGAGCGAGAGGCTCAAGAACCACGCGGCCGCGGTGACCCCGACGCCGGAGAAGGAGAGCTCGAACACGCGGCCGGGTTTGCCCAGCCGCGGGCGCCACCAAACGCGGTTGCCGCCCGCGGGGGGAGGCGAACCGGCATCCGGTATCTCCTCGGGCGCGTCGGGAGATGACACCGTGACCGACATGACGGGCTCCTCACCCACGACCGTGCTCGCGTGCACAGAGCATAGGGCGCCGAGGCTAACCCCCACCGGGCCTCATCAGCGACTCGCCGAGGCCACCACCAGACGTGGGGGTGGGACCGGAGACGACTCAGGCCCGGATCCTCGTGGATCCGGGCCCGTTGGTGTCTGGTAGCCCCGACGGGATTCGAACCCGCGCTACCGCCTTGAGAGGGCGGCGTGCTAGGCCGCTACACAACGGGGCCCTAGCGGCACCGGGCGAACCCGGCACAGGAGAAAACCTTACCGGCAGGGAAAGGGATTCTCCGAATCGGCTCGACCGGCATCCTCTGCAATGCCCATCGTGCCAAAGCTGGGGTACCAGGACTCGAACCTAGAATGACGGAACCAGAAACCGTTGTGTTGCCAATTACACCATACCCCAAGGGGTTTCACGTCGAGCCTGCCCGAGGGCCTGCTGCGGGTGAACCGAGTTGGAATACTACCGGTCGTCGACCCTGGCCCCAAATCGGTCGGCCACCGACGGGTTCACGCGGCGCGCAACGCCGAGGTCAGCTGGTGCAGGCTCGTGACCCGGGTCACGTTCTCGTCGGTGCCCGTGCCGGCTCGATCGAGCCACACGGCGCGGAGCCCGGCGTCACGGGCGCCCAGCACGTCCCAGGCGAGGCTGTCGCCCACGCAGACGCAGGCCGGTGCGGGCGTGTCGACCCGTCGGCAGGCCTCCAGGTACATGCGAGGGTCGGGCTTGCCGAACCCCAGGGTGTCGGTCGTGACGACCGCGTCGAAGGCGTCGAGCAGGCCCAGCGCCTCGAGCTTGAGGGTGGTCGGAGCCGCCGCGGAGTTGGTGATCAGCGCGACCGGCAGACGTCGGCCTCGTGCGACCTCGAGCAGGTCGGGCACGTCCTCGAAGAGGCGCTGCGCCCCTCGGAAAGCGGGGTCGTAGGCCTTGGCGTAGCGGGCCAGGGCGCCCTCCGGCGTCGCGACCCCGAACGCTCGAGCCACCTCCTCGATGCGTCCCACGCGCATGTCGTCGAACCGCACCTCCCCCGAGGCGTAGCGCGGGAACCACCGTTCCGGGTCCTCGTAGTAGCGCACCGCCATCGCCGCGTGGTGGGCTGCGAGGTCGGGCCACAGGGCACCCAGCGCAACGCTTCCGGCGGTCACCATGGCGGCGCGGGTGTCGACGATCGTGTCGTCGACGTCGAGCAGCAGCGCGCGGATGCCGGCCAGCTCGTTGGCGAGCCGACCCTGGCTCACAGGGCTCATCGCCCCTCCCCCAGCCCGAAGAGCGGCAGCGCCGCGTCGACGCCCTCGAGCGTGGTCGTGCCGGCCGCGCGCCCGGCCCGCCACGCGTCACGCTCGAGCCGCACGTGCTGCAGCACCTCACCGCTGTGCGGCAGCACCGACGTGTGGGTCGCGCGGTAGCCGAGCGACTGCGACACCCCGAGCGAGGCGGCGTTCGCCGTCACGGCCGAGCTGATGGCGGCCTCGGCGGCCAACGGTCCGAACGCGAGGTCGAGCACGGCGGCGCGCATCTGGCGACCGAGCCCGCGTCCTCGCACGCCCGCCACGAGCCACGACGAGGAGTCGACCGTGTGGTCGGTGAGGTAGTCGGGGCCCTCCAGCCACTGCACCCCGATGACCGCACCGGCACGGCGCACGACGAAGGGCAGCATCCAGTCGCTGGGTGACCAGAGGCCCAGCGCCCGCCAGTAGCCCTGCATGACGACCGCTCGCCGGTTCGCCTCATGGCCCAGGCCTGCGTACGTGGTGGCGTGCGGGTTGAGCTCGAGGTCGGCAGGCAGCACCGAGAGCACGAGGGGCAGGTCGGGCTCGGCCATGACGGTCAGGGCGAGATCCGGTGTGGTGAGACGGATGCCGTGCAGCGGCCAGAGATGCTCCACGCCGGTGGCGGTCAGAGTGAGTCGCGAAGGGCGCGAAGGCGAGCCAGCGTGGAGGTCTTGCCGAGGATCTCCATCGACTCGAAGAGGGGCGGCGAGATACGGGCTCCGGAGACTGCCGTGCGAAGCGGCCCGAACGCGAAGCGGGGCTTGATGCCCAGGCCCTCCACGATGGCCGTGCGCAGCGCGCTCTCGATGGCGGTGGCGTTCCATCCGCTCCCGGTGCCGAGCACACCGGTTCCGTGGTCGTCGATGTCGCCGAGCACGTGCAGGGCGGCGTCGATGACGGCCCCCGAGTCATCTTTGAGCTGGGCTCGCGCGTCGTCGTCGATCGCGAGCTGGTCATCGGCGACGAAGAAGGGCCGCACCAGCGCGGGGGCCTCGGTGAGCAGCGCCATCCGGGTCTGGATGAGCGCCGCGACCGCTTCGAGTCGCCCGAGCTCGCCGAGCGACGGGTGGCTCGAGAGCACGTCGTCGGCCTCGAGGTAGGGCAGCAGCCGCGAGGCGAACTCACCGACGGGCAGTGACCGGATGTGAACGCCGTTCAGCCACTCCAGCTTCTTGAGGTCGAAGATCGGCCCGATCGGGTTGACCTTCGACCAGTCGAAGGTCTGGCTGAACTCGTCGAACGAGAACACCTCGACGTCATTGCCCTCCGCGTCTTGCTGCGGCGGATAGGCAAGCAGCGCAAGGAAGTTCACGAGCGCCTCGGGAAGGTAGCCCTGCTCGCGGAACCAGGTCAGCCGGGCCGCCGGATTCTTGCGTTTCGAGATCTTCGACTTGTCGGCGTTGCGCAGCAGGGGCATGTGGGCGAACTTCGGCGGCTCGAGCCCGAGCCAGCGGTAGAGCAGGAGGTGCTTGGGGGTCGAGCTGATCCACTCCTCACCCCGCACGACGTGCGTGATGCCCATCTCGTGGTCGTCGACGACCACGGCGAGGTGGTAGGTGGGGAACCCGTCGCCCTTGAGGATCACCTGGTCGTCGGGCCGAGGCGCCGACACCTTCCCCCGGATGACGTCGTCGAACACGAGGGGTGGGTCGTCCGGGATCAGCATGCGCACCACGGGGGTGTCGTTGAACCCGGGCAGGGCCGCTCGCTCGTCGCGGGTCTTGCCGACGCACAACCGGTCGTAGCCGGTGGGCTGCTTCGTCTTCTGCTGCATCTCACGCATCTGCGCGAGCCGCTCGGTCGAGCACCAGCAGTGGTAGGCGAACCCTTCGGCGAGCAGCCTCTCGACGTAGGGGCGATAGGTGTCGAGACGCTCCGACTGACGGTACGGCGCGAAGGGCCCACCGATATCGGGCCCTTCGTCCCAGAAGAGCCCGAGCCAGCCGAGCGTGTCGTAGAGCTGCGCCTCGCTGTCCTCACGGAACCGCGCCCGGTCGGTGTCCTCGACGCGGAGCACGAACTGCCCATCCTGCTGCCGGGCGAACGCGAGGTTGAACAGCGACATGTAGGCCGTGCCCACGTGCGGGTCACCGGTCGGCGAGGGGGCGACGCGGAGGCGCACGGCTCCCTGCCCGTCCGAGGTCGAGACGGGCGGCGAGGGAGCCGGTCGCACCTCGACGGCACTCCCGTCGTCTCCGTCACTCGCGTCGCGAACGGTGGTGGGCGGCATCCGGGCGTCGTCGTTCGTCTCACTCATGGTGGCGCCAGCCTATCGGCCGACCCGCGCTCTGTTGTGGTGTGAGTCGGGGCCCTCGCGAAGTATCGGAGCGAGGCACGAGCGTAGAACTTCGTGGGGTGGTCTCAGCGACGCACGAAGGTGTTGGTCAGCGAACCGATGCCCTCGATCTCGACCGTGACCTGCTGACCCGCGTCGACGCGGCCGACGCCGGCGGGGGTGCCGGTCAGGATGACGTCGCCGGGAAGCAGGGTGAAGGCAGCCGAGGCGTACTCGATGATCTTGGCGATGCCGTGGATCATGTCGGCGGTCGTGCCGTTCTGCTTCACCTCGCCGTCGACGGTGGTGAGGATAGACAGGTCGGCGGTGTCGAGCTCGGTCTCGATCCAGGGGCCGAGGGGGCAGCTGGTGTCGAAGCCCTTCGCCCGGGCCCACTGACCGTCGCTGCGCTGCCAGTCGCGAGCCGTGACGTCGTTGGCGATGGTGTAGCCGTAGATGCACTCGGCGGCGTTCTCGGCCTTCACCCCCTTGGTGATCGTCCTGATGACGACCGCGAGCTCACCCTCGTACGAGATCTCGTCGCTACCGGCCGGCAGCACCACCGGGTCGAAAGGGCCGACCACAGACGTGTTCGGCTTGAAGAACATCAGCGGTTCCTTCGGCGCCTCACCGCCCATCTCCCTGGCGTGTTCGGCATAGTTCTTGCCGATCGCCACGACCTTCGACCGCGGGATCACCGGGGCGAGCAGCCGCGCGTCCGCGAGCATGACGGGGCCCTCCCCCGACGGCTTGAAGCCGATGTAGAGGGGGTCGCCGGCAAGCGGCGTGATCACCTCGCTGCCGGGGTCGCCCTGGACGATGCCGTATGCCGGGTCGTCCCCGGTCGTGTACCTCGCGATGCGCACGGCCCCACCCTACGACGGAGGTGGGCGCGGTTGGTTCGCCGTTCAGCTCGGTGGCCGGGTCGGGTCGGTGTCGTCGGTTCCGTTCGTGCCGCCGGCGCCGTGCCCGCCCTGCCCGCCGTGCCCGGGCGCCTCCACCAGGATCGGGCCCGGATAGGCAGAGAGCCGCTCGAGCAGGGCGTCGACGTCGACGTTCGCGTAGCGGTCGTGCGCGTCCTGCACGGTGGTGCGCCGGGTGAACAGGGCATCCGCCTCGTCGAGCAGCAGCACGGCTCCCGACTCCTGCGCCCGGGCCAGCTCGGCCTCAAGCTTCGCCGTCGTCTCGGTCTGGAACCTCGAGAGCAGGGCGGCAACGTCGATCCGGCGAACGGGGGCTGCCCGCTCACCGGCGAGACGCTCCGCCAGCTCAGCGACCAGCGGGGTGACCCGCTGCCAGCGGCCGGTGCTGAGGGTGAGCGACTCGACGACGGTGCCGGTATCGATGTCAGGGGCGACCGTGTAGCCGGCCACCCAGCAGTCGGGCAGGCGGTAGGTCACCGTCAGCCCGTCAGAGGTGTCGACGAGGGTCAGCTCGACGGTCTTGCGCAACACCGGGCCTCGGGCCCAGAGGTCGAAGGCGAGGTCGTCGCTGACACCGCGGGAAACGGTGATCGAGTCGGTGTCAGCCCGACCGGGAACGTGGAAGCTGGCCCCGGTGCCCCCGTCGCGCACGGTGATGACGTCTGTCGAGCTGCGCAACGGGGTGACGACGCTGACACCGCCGACGGCCTGGCCGTCCCAACGCACCTCTACGGCGAAGTTTCTCATCCGCCGATCGTCCTCACCCCAGCCCCACGGGGCAAGAGGTCGCCGGGCCCCGAATCGCCTACCCTCGTGGGGTGAAGATGCTGACCGAGCCGACGTGGCGGGCCGCCCCCGCGGCTCACGAGGCGCGGGTCGACGCGGCGACGGCGGCGCACCTGCGGCGCCGGAGCGACGGTCGCAAGCACCCGGTCGAGGACTTCCTCTTCACCTACTACTCCTTCAAGCCCGCCCAGCTGCGTCGCTGGCATCCCGGAGCTGGCGTCGGGCTTGCCGCGGGGGGCACTGCACCGCAACGGGACTGGCGCCACTACACACTTGCCGGCGATGTGGTCTCGGTCGACGCGGTCGGCTTCGTCGCTGCCCGCAGCGACACCCTGCGCTTCGTGCGCGACCTGCTCGTGCGCACGGCATCCCGGCCCGGGCGCTTCGGCTGCTTCGGCCTGCACGAGTGGGCGATGGTCTATCGGCAGACGCCGGAAGACGTTCGGCACGCCGACTATCCCCTGCGGCTGGGGTCAGAGGGTACGGATGCCGTCGTCGAGAGCCACCAGATCGCCTGCTCACACTTCGACGCCTTCCGCTTCTTCACTCCCCCGGCCGTGCCGCGCAACGCCCTGTCACCGACGCGAGCCGGCCAGGCGGCATCCGAACAGCCCGGCTGCCTGCACGCCGGCATGGATCTCTACAAATGGGCCCACAAGCTCGTGCCTGCCGTTCGGAGCGACCTGGTGATGGATTGTTTCGACCTCGCCCGCGAGATCCGCGCCCTCGACATGCGGGCAGCGCCCTACAACCTGCGCGAGCTCGGCTACGAGCCGCTGCTCATCGAGACGCCTGAGGGCAAGGCGCAGTATGCCGCTGAGCAGCGCGGTTTCGCTGCCCGCGGGCTGGCGCTACGGACCCGTCTGGTGGAGGCGATAGACCAGGTCTGGTTGTCGGCGGGGCTGGACCCGGGAGTGCTGGCTGGGGCTGCGGCCTCGGCCGAGCGGTCGACGTAGCGGTAGAACGGGCTGCCCGAAGGGGTCGAGCATGAAGGGAACGCCCAGTTGTGGCTGGAACGCGGCCACCTTCGCTCCGACAGACACCGCATGGCGAGTTGGTCAGGCATCCGCGGCGAGTGCCTTCTTGGCTTCCCGCAAGAAGTCCTCGCGCAAGCCCAATGCCTCAACGAAGCAGTCTCTGGCCGCTGCGGCCTCCCGCTCGATGATCGCGCCTGTCGTTCTTCGCAAGCAACGCTCCAGTGCCATGGCTGACTGTGCAACCTCATCCGGTCCCACGAGCTCAACCATGACCCGCTGCGTCCGCATACTTGCTGAAAGCTCGCGGAGTGCCCCGACCTCCAGCCCGTCGGGATCCAGCTCAGGGATGGGGTTGATGGGGTCGCCGGACGGCGGGGCCTCCGGCACGAGTTCCGCGACTGCACTCGACATGATGACTGCAAGCTCATAGCGACTGATGTCTGCCGCGCGTATGTACCGGGTCTGCAAGTCGACAAGTCCCTCAGCCGGCGAGAGAAACCCCCGATATGTCGCGCGACGATCAACGAGCCGCGACTGCTGGCGCTCAAAGGCTTGCTGCCGGACAACCTGTTGATGACCTGACCAGTACGCGATCGCGGCAGCGACGACGGCGGCGCCGGCCGCGATCCAGGCAGCGAGAACAGTGACGTCCATGGCCTCGAGTGTCGCGCTCTGCGTGCCCAGGCGACGGCGGAATGAAGAAATGGAGGTTGTCGAGGGAACGTTTACAACGGCAATCGGGGCCGGGGCGCATTGCCTGGGTCAACGCACGGAATCGCTGCCCTTCGTTAGAGCGGTTGCCCAAAATACGCATCATTCTCCGTGCCGACGAGAGTCCGCCCTCCGGGCAGGAGTCACGCAAGAACTCGCCGAGCCGAACCTGGGTCGATCCGCCGCCGAACAGGCCCCGCCCACCCTCTCAATCGTCGCGGTTGAACGCGATCAGGACCAAGAAGACGACAAGCAACAGCTGCTCGTCGAGGTGCGACTCACCGTCTGTCTCGAGGTGTCGGGGGCGGGACCCCATCTTGTCGTACTCGACCATGACGCCGCCGATCCGTCGCACCCGGTTGCCGCCCATGTCGTACTCGATGTCCATGTTGCCGATGCGGACGAGTCGGTTACCGAGTCGGTCGTACGCGAGTTCGAGGTCGCCCAAGCGCACTGGTCGGTTGCCCAGCTTGTCGTACTCGACCAGCTCCCCTGCCACACGACGAAGTCGGCTTCCAGCCATGTCATAGTCCAGATCGCAGTTCCCGAGCGTCTTGGGCCGACTTCCCAACCTGCCGTAAGAGACCTCCAGATCGCCGATCTGACGGAGACGACTACCTAGTTTGTCGTAGCTGAGCTCGACCCTCATGCCTGCGAGCCTAGTCACGGGAGACAATGCCTATCCAGGTGCCCGGCGGGTCCCAAGGCTTTCAGGCCGAGCGCCCGAAAACCGATGCGCCGCGCTCGATGCGGGCTCGTCAGCCTGCAGTGGATGACGACGTTTGCTTCACTGCCTCACCGAACCTTGCGGCAACACGATCGGCCGCCGGCAGGCCGTGCACGACTAGCCCTCCTGCGGCTTCTGCAGCGCGCGGACGCGATTGTTGCGGGGGTGATGCTCCAGCTCGGCCCAGCCCAGCAGCTCAAGGACGGGGGTGACGTAGTTGGCGAGTCGGCCGCGGTAGCCCTTGCGTAACCCGTAGTAGCCACCCACCGGGTTGCCCGGGTCGCGGGCCCACGCCTCGACAGTTCCGGTCTTGACCGGCTTGCCCTCATCGGCGTTGCCCAGCGGCATCCAGTCGGCGTGCTGCTCCAGCATTACGCGGAGGTCGTCGAGCGCACGGAGGTGGTAGGAGAGTCGAGTGGTGCCGACCTCGACCACGAGCGCGGGTGGGTCGGCGGTCTCGTCACGCCACGCCGAATACGTCGAGGTGAGCGGCGGGGTCTTCAGCAGCCACGGGTCGTTCGGGGAGCCGTCGCCGTAGGTCACCTGGCTCATCGAGTCGCCTCGGTCGTGCGGCCGAGCCCTTCGGCGAAAGTGTCGAAGTGGGGCTGGAGGTCGGGCATGTTGCGCCAGATCAGAGCCAGCATCGGCCCGGTGAACTCCTCGCGCATCACGAAGTCGGTGCCGCCGGCCGAAGGAGTCAACGTGAAGCTGCGGACGCCGCGAAAGAGTCCCGCGGGGAGGCCGCCTTCCCAGACCATCCGGAGCGGGGCCTCCCTCAGGGTGACTCGGGTCTTGAAGCCGCGTCCGGGCACGGCTTCGGACCAGAGAGTGAACGTATCGCCCAGCTCCATGCGGCCGTCGATGCGCTGGATGCCCGTGTCGGCCGCGATCAACCGATCGCTGTCGGTCAAGGCCGCCCACACCACTGCAGGCTCCGCTTCGATGTGGCGGTGCACCTCGTAGGATTTCATGCGATCACCTCTTCCGGAGCGGAACGTAGCAGCCATAAGGTGACGTCTACTGTCACCATTGGTCTCCCTTGGGGGGTGCGCGATGCGCGCTTCGCGGCTTCTGCTGATGTTGTTGCTGGTGCAGAACCGCGGTCGCATGACCAGCGACGACCTGGCCGCCGAGCTCGAGGTGAGCAAGCGGACGATCCTGCGCGACGTCGAGGCGCTGTCGGAAGCGGGTCTGCCGATGATCGTGCGACCAGGCCGCGGAGGTGGCATAGAGCTCGGCTTCAACTACCGGACCAGACTTACCGGACTGGCCGCCGACGAAGCCGAGGCACTGGGCGTGCTGCTGGGACGAAGGGCTCCAGAACTCGCCGCGCTCGGCCTGACGGACTCAGCGGCTCGAGCAACCACCAAGCTCATCGAGTCGCTGCCCGACACGAGCCGCGCCATCGCGAAGCGAGCTGCGGCCCAGTTTCGACTGCGACCAACGGAGCTGCCGGAGGACGAGCGGGTGTCAGCGCTGGCCGAGGCCGTACGCCGCAGGCGCGTCGTCCGCATCCGGGCGCGAGGCCCGGGCGCGCGCACCGTTCATCCCCTCGGGCTCACGTTCGGGGCGAGCGGGTGGGAGGTCGTGGACGCCCTCGACCCCAGCACGTCGATCCCACTCGCCGAGTGCGGGACCATCAACATCTCGAGTCAGGTCTTCAGCGTCCCGCCGCCCTGACACGGAGTCACCGCCGGGACGTCACAGAACCGGTACTCACCGTGGAACAGGCCACCCGTCGGCATCCCGAAAGCCGGTCCCCCTCGCGGCACATAGTGCCGATGAGCTCGTCACTCCGCGCCGGACTGCGCCGCCTGCGCGGGACGCGGCCAGTACTTCTTGGGCGGCGGGTACACCACGCGGGCGATCGTGGCCGAGAGCCATCCCAGGAAGAACCCGAGACTGACCAACCAGAACGGGTCAAGGGTGCTGGAGGGATCGATGAGCCGGGCAACCAGAAGAACGAGACCCCAGACGATCGCGGTCCCGATGCTGTAGGTGGTATAGGTCCGCAAACGCTGGTGCATGGGTTCGTCTCTTTTCGCTGCCTGGGGGGCCCGGGGCTCCACTGCCAACGGTACGTCCGCTCCGTGTCCGTCGTTCTCGACTTCGAGCTCTACGCTGGTTGGGTGCTCGACCTGGACGCCATCGACGTTGAGGACCTCGCCACTGCGCTGGCAGATCAGACCGACTACGAGCATCGATGGCTGATCGACCCAAGAACGGGTGAGCTCGCTTTCTGGACCAGCGACCTGGGCATCGATGGTGACAACCCGGTCGAGCTCGACGAGCTGGACCTGATCCTGATCGACCCCCTCCCGTCCCACGTCTGGTACCAGGACATGGTCGACTTCGCCGAGGGCATCAGCGACCGCGGCGCCGGTGAACGCCTGAGCCGCTCGCTGGTCGGCAAGGGCGCGTTCCGGCGTTTCAGGAACGAGCTCTACCAACGACACCCCGAGCTGATCACACCATGGCACGCCCTGCGTGATGCCAGGGCGCACATTCGGGCCGTGCGGTGGCTGGCGGACGAAGGACTGATCGAAGACGACGCCGCGCAACAGTTCGCTCGAGAGCACGACGAGCCCGCCTTGCCGTGAAGCCCCGTACGGCGGCCGGCCAGACGCGAAGCGCACCCGCGTCAAACCGGGGAGGAGTCGGAGCGAAGGACCTCAAGATTCGGCCAGGACACGTGCTTGAGGGTGGCACTTGACCGAAGGGAACAGGTACGACGACAGCCGTTGGTGGCCCACTGGAGGTCTCGCACCGAATCCCGTCAGGCCATCAGTACGTGTGTCGACCAGGTCGAGGTCCCCCTGGTGCGTGGCGGTGCCCGTTCAGTCGCCGGGCGCCTCCGGTCCGGTAGAGATCTGACGCAGCGTTGAGATCACGGTGACCTCGGGCCAGTGCTTGGCGTGCAGCTCGGCGAACTCGCGTTGATCGGCTACCGCTTCCTCGAGGCTGTCGTACTGCATGATCGACCAGCCGCCGACGACCTCCTTGGCCTCGGCGTACGGCCCGTCGACCCGGCTGATCTCACCACCACGCACCACGAAGTTCACGGCGTGCTCAGTCCCGTACAGGCCGCCGCCGTCGAGGAACACACCACTGGCGGCGCGTTCCCCGATGTGAACGTCCATTGCATCGAAGAGTGCCTGTGGCGGGGTGCCGACACCCTCTTCCATCCTCACGAAGCCCATAAAACGCGGCATAGCGATCACTCCTACGGTTGCTGGCGGGTTGCTTCTTACCCGTACGTCGAACGGCCACTCGACTCTTCGACATCCATCTTGAGAAGACCCGAACTGTAGTGGCGCCACCACGATCACGCGGTGACGACCGGGTCGAACAAGCATGGAGGCGGCTGGCGTCGAAGCCCGGTTCTCCAGTGCTGTGGTTGAAGCGCAGAAGGAGCCCAATCTCGTTCACCACTCATCGCTGCGCAGAAGTCTTCGACGAGGCCGGGCTGTGGTTCAGGCGCCGACGCTCACCCCGTGGGAGAGGGGCGACATCGCCGTCCTCACAGGTCTGCACCGGTCTGCTTTGATGGCCCCATGGGTCCAGTCGTAGCTGTCTCCGGAGGTCAGGTCATCGGTACCAGCCACGCGGGGGTGAACGTCTTTCTCGGCATCCCGTACGCGGCCCCGGCGGTCGGCCGGAGCCGCTACCGCGAACCGCAGCCGGTCGTGCCGTGGCCGGGCCGGCGCGACGCGACCAGCCACGGCCCCACCCCGGCGCAGACGCCCTACCCGGCCCCGATGGACGAGGTGCTACCCAGCTCGGTGACCCCGGGCGACGACTACCTCAACCTCAGTGTGTGGGCACCCTCCGAGGGCGAGAACCTGCCCGTGATGGTGTGGATTCACGGTGGCGCGTTCGTTCGTGGAGCCAACTCCATCAGCACCTACGACGGTTCGGCGTTCGCCCGCGACGGAGTGGTCATGGTCGGCGTGAACTACCGCCTGGGCGCCCCCGGGTTCGCCGTGCTCGACGGCGCCCCCACCAACCTCGGGCTCCGCGACCAGATCGCGGCGCTGACCTGGGTGCGCGAGAACGTCGCCGCGTTCGGCGGCAACCCCGACAACGTGACCCTCTTCGGTGAGTCGGCCGGCGCGATGAGCGTCGCCACCTTGATGACCTCACCCGGGGCGCAGGGTCTGTTCCACCGCGCTATCGCGCAGAGCGGTGCCGCAACCGTGGCCTGCTCTCTCGACGACGCCCGCTTGGTCAGCGGCGAGCTTGCCGCCCAGCTCGGCGTGCCCGCCACGGCCGAGGCGTTCGCCGAGCTCGACCCCGACGACGTGCTCGCCGCCCAGACCGCGGTGGCGCTGGCCATCCAGGCCGACCCGAATCCGCAGCGTTGGGGCGCCAGCATCCTCCAAGGCGGCTTGGGCATCATGAGCCTCTTCCCGGTGATCGACGGTGACGTGGTGCCCGAGGTGCCCCAGGCCGGCATCGCCCATTGCACAGCCGCCGGGATGCCGCTGCTCCTCGGCACCACACGGCAGGAGTACCGCCTCTTCCTGGTCTCCACCGGTCTCGCCGACGCGGTGAGCACCGAGATGTTGCCGGCGCTGGCAGCCCGCTATGGCTGGCCCGACCAGGCCGTTGAGACGTACACCGCGAACCGACCCAGCGCCTCGGCCGGCGACATCGCCGGCGCGATTCTGACCGACGCCGCCTTCCGCGTTCCGACCACGGCGCTCGCCGCGGCCCAGCACGCCTCCGGGGGCACCGTCTACACCTACGAGTTCGCCTGGCCCACACCCGTCATGGGTCTCGGCGCCTGTCACGCCCTCGAGCTCGGGTTCGTCTTCGACACCCTCGGCGAGGGCTCCGCGATGGCGGGAGCGAACGCGCCGCAACCGCTGGCCGACGAGATGCACCGTGCCTGGGTCGCGTTCGCGCGCGACGGCGACCCGGGCTGGACCGCCTGGACGCCGGACGACCCGGCGGTGATGACCTTCGACTGCGAGTCCGAGGTCGTCTACGGGCCGCGCGCCGACGAGCTCGCTCTCTGGCCCATCGGTTGACACCACGCTGGTCGAGCCGGCCAAACACCTTTACCTGACGGCCGGCGATGGACGCTGACGAGACCCGGCCCGAGCATCGCGACCCCTGAAACGGGGGTCTCTGGCGGGCCGCGGCCCCGGTGCGCACCTTGGCGGCACGGCTCGTCGCCCCAAGACGTACTGACCGCGGAGGTGGGTGGAGGGCAGCCGCATCCTGTACCTCCCTCGCACCCACCCGGCGTGGGAGGGTCGGGCATGGTCACGGCAGACGACAACGAGCTCGAGGCGTTCTGGGACATCGCCCGGGAGCACGCGGGTCTTGCCGGGGTGCCGGTCTACACGGGTGAGAACCCGGTGCGAACGCTGCAACCTCCCGCGTGGGCCTTCGGAGCGACCCCCGAGCAGGCTGACGAGCTGCTCGGACTGGTGCTCGACGGAAACAAGACGGCGACCGCGAGCTCGCTCGGTGACTACGCGAGGGAGGGCGAGCAGCCGCCCGAGCCCGGGCTGCTCGGCATCCTGCTCGACGGGGCCGGCCATCCGCGCGCCCTCGTCGTGACGACCGAGGCCCGGGTCGTGCCCTTCGACCAGGTAGACGCCGACCACGCCCGCGACGAGGGGGAGGGCGACCGCAGCCTCGAGCACTGGCGGACGGTCCACGAGCGCTTCTTCGCCGAGCACACCGATGGTGGCTTCTGGCCAGACATGCCGGTCGTGCTCGAACGCTTCCGCGTTCTTTACCCGAGAACCTGACCATTGGGTGGCACCCCGAGCCGGGTCAGACAGCCGCGTATGGCGTCGACGGCGCGGGGTAGCTGCTCTCCTGGGTCGGCATCAGTATCCACAGCACCGGGTAGATCAGCAGCTGGCTGCCGGGCACAACCAGGAGCAGCAGGACGAACAGCAGCCGCGCCTCCCACGGCGTGAGTCCGAACCTGCGCCCGATACCGGCGCAGACCCCGCCGAGGATCTTGCCGTCACGGCTGCGGACGAGGCCCTGGTGAGCGAAGGTGGAGCGGATGTCGTTCATGGTGATCCTTTGCTGGTTCGACTGGTAGGTCCAGCCTGCGACCTACGAGCCACCCCGACCATCAGGGACCGCCCTGCCCACACCCCTGGTGGACCCTGACGCAACCCCGACCCTCAGCCCGTATCAACCGCCGCCGGCCGCGCTCTGGTAGCCGACAGCCGACGCCGTGCGCCCTCGAGGAGGACGCTGCGTTCGGCCGATCCCGGTAGCGGAACCCCGTCGAGCGAGGAGACTTCACATGGCGTCACGATGGGCAACAGCAGCAGTGATCCTGCTGATCGGTGCCGGCCTCGGTGGATGCGGCAACGGTGACAGCCCGAGCACCTCGAGCGCCGTCACGGCCGCAGTCTCCATAGTGCCGACCGACCTGGCCCGAGCGACATCCGGCGACACCAACCTCGACGGCGCGGCCGACGCAGGCAAGGCCATGACCGCCGACGACCTCTGCGGGTTCCTGGCCGACGAGACGCCGAAGGTCATCGACCTGAAACCCGCCGAGTACGCCTACGCCACCTTCGGCGGGGCACTCCTGACCTTCTACAGCGGCAAGGGTTTGCTGACCGACATCGATGGCGCCGACATCGACGCTCTCGCGGCCAAGGGCTGCCCTGAGAAGGCGGCCACCCTGTTGCCGGTGCTGGGAGCGAGCAGCTTCGAGAAGCTGCTATCGCAGTAGCCTTCCAGCGCGTCACCCTTCGCCGAGTGTGCTCGGGCTCACGGTTGGGCACCTTGTCTGCCGGGTAGGGATTGGACAAGTCAATCCCCACCGAAGGAGCGCACATGTCAGACGACAAGCAGGTTGCCAAGGACCTCGTAGAGACGCTGAAGGACGGCGAACACGGCTTCGCCTCAGCCGCGGAGAAGCTGCACGACGGCGACCACCCCGAGTGGGCCACCAAGCTGAAGCAGCTCTCTGAGCAGCGGGCCGGCTTTCGACGCGAGATCGTTGCTCTGGGCGACGAGTACGGCGATGACGTCGACGAGAGCGGCTCCGCTGTCGCCGCTCTGCACCGAGGGTGGATCTCGCTCAAGGACGCCCTCACCGGTGACAACGCCGGCAGCGTGCTCGGAGCCGCCCTCACCGGTGAAGACCACACCGTGTCCGAGTACGAGAAGGCGCTGAAGCAGGATCTCAGCGACGGTTTTCGGGACGTCGTGACCCGGCAGCACGAAGCCGTTGTCGCCGCCCGCGCAGAGGTGAAGGCCCTGGAGACTGTCAACTGACGAGTGGCGGCGGCCCTACGGGCCCGCTCGTCTCGTCTCGTCGACGACCACGCCAGGTCGGCTGATCTCTGCTGACCTGGCGTGTATCAGGCAGGTCCATCGCCACACTGATGGGTGTCGACGAAGGTGCAGGCACGCGCGTTCGACGCCTCCATCCTGTGAGGGGATGGCGCTGGGCGGGGCCTGAACCGCCCAGCGCTTCACGTCGTGGCCGGCGTCCAGGCGGCAGCCGATCCCGCCTGGACGCCGGCCAAGATCACGCCCAAACCCGCGTCGAACAGCGCGTCGCACGTGCAGCCCTCCCCGCAGCGCCCGACCAGCCCCGCCTGACGCCGGGTCTGCGCGGCAGCGACAGAGCCGAGCAGGTGGTGCACGATCAGCTCCACGACGGCCGCACCGTCTGACGCGACCGGCACCAATCTTGCTACCGCTCCGTACAGCGCGTTCAGGGCCGGGACGGCCAGCGGGTCGACCGCGTGGGCCAAGGCGACGACGTCGGCGCCGTCGGGCACGGTGACCAGGGCCGCGCGCAGGGCCCGGGTGTATCCGACCACGGCTTCACCGGCAGGCAGGTGCAGGCTCGGGGCGGGGACCTGCTCCCACAGCACGGCGGCGACCTCGACGATGAGCTCCTGCTTGCTGTCGACGTGCCAGTAGATCGCACCGGGCGCCACTCCCAGCTCACGGGCCAGTCGGCGCATCGACAGGTCGCCCAGACCATAGCGGCGCAGCAGGTCGACCGCGGTCTCGACCACCTGCTCGCGGGTCAGGGCCATGCCACCTCCTTCCCCGTACCGCGCGGCCACGTTGACAGCGAAGGGCGGGCACTCGGCATACTGAACGCGGATGCAGTTGAACACCGTTCAGTGGTCGCGCGCAAGGAGCCCCATGACCCGCCGTTTCGATGACCTCGCCAGCGCCGTGCTGGCCGGCACCTCCGCCTCCCCCGCCGACGCGCTCGAGGTGCTGCGCGCGACCGACGACGAGCTGCTCGACCTGGTGACGGCGGCAGCCCGTCTGCGGCGCCGCTACTTCGGCAACACGGTGAAGGTCAACTATCTCGTCAACCTCAAGTCGGGTCTGTGTCCCGAGAACTGCAGCTACTGCTCGCAGCGTCTCGGCTCGCAGGCCGACATCCTCAAGTACACCTGGTTGAAGACCGACGAGGCGATCGCCCAGGCCACCGCCGGGCTGCGCGGCGGCGCCACGCGCGTCTGCATGGTCTCGAGCGGTCGGGGCCCCACCGACCGTGATGTCGAGCGGGTGGCCGGCATGGTCGGAGCCCTCAAGCAGGAGCACCCGCAGGTCGAGGTGTGTGCCTGTCTCGGACTGCTCAAGGACGGCCAGGCCGAACGGCTGCGCGAAGCCGGCGTCGACGCCTACAACCACAACCTCAACACGGCCGAGAGCCACCACGGCGAGATCGTCACCAGCCACACCTACGCCGACCGGGTCGATACGGTGACCAAGGCCAAGGGCGCCGGGCTATCCCCCTGCTCGGGCCTCATCGCCGGCCTGGGTGAGAGCGACGAGCAGCTCGTCGAGGCGCTCTTCGCCCTGGAGGCGCTCGGCTCCGACTCCATCCCGATCAACTTCCTCATGCCGTTCGACGGCACGCCCCTCGAGGGCACCTGGGACCTGACTCCCACCCGCTGCCTCAAGATCCTGGCCATGGCCCGGTTCGTGTGCCCCGACAAGGAGATCCGCATCGCGGGCGGCCGCGAGATGCACCTGAGGTCGCTGCAGGGCCAGGCCCTCCACGTGGCCAACTCGATCTTCCTGGGCGACTACCTCACGTCTGAGGGGCAGGCCGCCGAGACCGACCTTGAGATGATCCGTGACAACGGCTTCGTGGTGCTCGGGTCAGACGACGACACCAGTGGCCTTGGCAGAGCCCGCGTTCCGGCCGGCGCACTGGTCGGCGCCGATGTCGGCCTCGCGTCGCACGACCCGGCCAAACGCCGCCGCGGAGCAGGTACAGACGCCTCACCCAATGCGTGAGCATGCCTGACCTGCAAGCAGTCTCAGCGTCGTCGCTCAGCGAGCGTGACCGAGGGCTGGTCTGGCACCCCTACGCCCCCCTCGACGGGCCACCGCCGTATGCCGTGACGTCGGCGTCTGGGGTTCGGCTCGGTCTGACCGCTGCCGACGGTTCGACCTACGAGGCGATCGACGCGATGGCCTCGTGGTGGTGCGCCGTGCACGGCTACCGCCACCCGGCCCTCGACGCCGCCGCCCACGACCAGATCGACCGGTTCAGCCACGTCATGTTCGGGGGTCTCACCCACGAGCCGGCGGTGGCCCTCGCCGAACGGCTGACGGCCATCGCACCTGGTCCGATGGCGCACGTGTTCTTCGCCGACTCGGGGTCGGTATCGGTCGAGGTGGCCCTCAAGCTGGCCCTGCAGTACCAAGCGGCGCAGGCTCGCCCCCAGCGGCAGCGCTTCCTCACCGTGCGGGGCGGCTACCACGGCGACACGTTCGCCGCGATGAGCGTGTGCGACCCGGTCGACGGCATGCACTCGGCCTTTCCCGGCATCCTCGCGAACCACGTCTTCGCCCCCCGACCCCCACCCGCCCGCTTCACCCCCCCGCCACCCCCGCCTCCCCTACCTCCCGCGAACGACTCGTTCGAGGTCGAACGCACCGGCACACCAGCACGTTCGCTCACCAGCAGCGCGTTCGACGCGGGCTGGGAGGTCGACCAGGCTGCCCTGGCCGAGTGGACGGCATCCTTCCGACGTCTGGCGGCCGAGCACTCCCACGAGCTCGCAGCGGTCGTCGTCGAGCCGGTGCTCCAAGGGGCCGGAGGTATGTACGTCTACCACCCCGCCTGCCTTCGCACGATGCGCGAGGTCGCCGACGAGCACGGCCTGCTGCTGGTCGTCGACGAGATCGCCACCGGCTTCGGTCGCACCGGCCGGCTCTTCGCCACCGAGTGGGCCGATGTGTCACCCGACGTGATCTGCGTGGGCAAAGCTCTGACCGGCGGATACCTCACTCTCGCAGCGGTACTCACCACTCGGGCTGTGGGTGAGGCGATCACCCGCTCGCAGTTCCGCACGCTGTTGCACGGGCCGACGTTCATGGCCAACCCGCTGGCCTGTGCAGTGGCGGGGGCATCGCTCGGCCTGCTCGACCTGCACTGGGCCCACGACGTGCAACGCGTCGGCGCCGCCCTGGCAGCAGGGCTGGCCGGCGCCCGTCACCTACCGGTGGTGCGCGACGTGCGCACGCTGGGCGCGGTCGGCGTCGTACAGCTCAGCGAGCCCGTCGACGTGGTGGCACTCACCCGTGCCGCGCTCGACCGAGGGGTCTGGGTGCGCCCGTTCCGAGACCTCGTCTACACGATGCCGCCCTACCTGTGCACCGACGCCGAGATCGCCACCATCACCGCCGGCATCGTCGGCGCCGTCGAGCAGGTGCACGGCCGATGAGCACGAGCGGGTGGGACGCCTGGCTCACAGAGCGGGCCGAGCTGCGCTGCGCGCGCGGCACCGTGCGCACCGATCCGGTGCTGCGGTCGGGTGGCCTCCCCCTGCTCGACCTTGCCTCCAACGACTACCTGGGCCTCGCGTGCGACCCCCGGGTCGTCGCAGCGGCCCACGAGGCGCTCGACCGCTACGGCGCCTCCGCCAGCGCTTCTCGGCTCGTGACGGGCACCCTCCCCGTGCACCACGACCTCGAGGCGGCCCTGTGCGCCCTGACCGGTCAGCCGAGCGCCCTCGTGTTCTCGACCGGGTACGCGGCCAATCTCGGCGCCCTGACCGCGCTCAGCGGCCAGGGGGCACAGATCCTGCTCGACGCGCACGCCCATGCGTCACTGCACGACGCCGCTCGAATGTCGCGGATGCCGAACGACACCTTTGCGCACAACGACATTGCCGCCCTCGAGGTCGCGCTTCGTGAGCGGCGGGGTTACCGGGTGGTCGTGGGGGTGGAGTCGATCTACTCGGTGCTCGGTGACCATGCTCCGCTCGCCGACCTCGTCGAGGTCTGCGCACGCCATGGCGCGATGCTCGTCGTCGACGAGGCGCACGGCATCGGTGTGGCGGGCGGCGGGCGCGGCCTGCTGTTCGAGCTCGGCCTGGTAGGCGCGCCCGATGTCGTCGTGACAGCCACCTTGTCGAAGTCGCTCGGCTCGCAGGGCGGGGCGGTCTTGGGCGCCGAGCCGATCCGTGAGCATCTGCTCAACACGGCCCGGCCCTTCATCTTCGACACGGGGCTCGCTCCTGCGTCTGCCGGCGCCGCCCGCGCCGCCGCCGAGATCGTCTCTGCCGATGCTTCGCTCGCGGCCTCGGTGCGATCCAACGCCGCCACGATCAGTGAGGTCTGCGGCATCCGCGCGTCGGCCGGTGCCGTGCAGTCGATCCCGATGTCCACCCCGGATGCCGCTGTCGCCGCCTGTCTCGACCTGCGCGCCCGCGGTGTGCTCGTCGGCTGCTTCCGCCCGCCCAGCGTGCCCGACGGGGTGTCCCGCCTCCGGGTCACCGCCCGGGCCGACCTGTCTCCAGTCGAGGTGGCCGAGGCCGCCCACCTCGTGGCCGAGGTTTCCCGCCACTACCGCGGCGCCGCCGCATGACCACCGGGTGTACGAAAGTGGCCACTCGACTGGGCTTTCGGTCGAGTGGCCACTTACGCACGGCCCAGCCACCGCCTTCGTCGGCCCCTCGCACCGAACTGAACACGTGATGGGCGACCGTCTACCGCGCGTGATCGTCGTGTCCGGCACCGACACCGACGTCGGCAAGACGGTCGTGACCGCAGCCATCGTCGCCGTGCTTCTCCAGGCGGGGCGGCGCGTCGCCGCCTACAAGCCGACCCAGACCGGGGTAGGCCCCGACGAACCGGGTGACATGGCCGAGGTGACCCGACTGACGGGCGTGATCGGCCGGGACGGGGTGCGGCTGCGCGCTCCCATGGCGCCCCGCCCAGCGGCATCCCTTGAAGGCGCGGTGCTCCCCAGCCTCACCGCTCACCTCAGTGTGATCGGGGCGCTGGCCGAGCACCACGACCACGTCGTCGTCGAAGGTGCCGGCGGCCTGCTGGTCGAGCTGACCGAGGCTGGTGAGACCCTGGCCGACCTGGCCGCCGCCCGGCCCAGGTCGGGCGTTGTCGTCGTGGCCCGAAGCGGGCTGGGCACGCTCAACCACACGATGCTGACCCGAGAAGCCCTGGCACGACGGCAGATCCGCTCGCTCGGCATCGTCATCGGCGCCTGGCCCGAGCAGCCCACCGTGATCGAGCAGACCAACCGCGACTACCTCGGCGCACTCCCCGAGGGGCTGCTCGGCGCGGTGCCGTGGGGAGCGCCCGCCCTGGCCCCCGCCGTCTTCGCCGACGAGTCAGCAGCCTGGCTGCCGGGACTGCTTCAGCGCCTTGGCACGCCCTGACGGCGCAGGCCGTACACGATGCCGTCGGTGAGGGCCCGCCACGAGGCCGCCAGGATCGAGCCGGCCACCCCGATGGTGTTCCACGAGGTCTCGCCGTCGGAGGTCTCGATGAGCACGCGGGTGATGGCATCGGTGCCGTGCGAGGCGTCGAGGATGCGCACCCGGAAGTCGATGAGCTCGACCTTCTCAATCTCGGGGTAGGCCCGGGTCAGGGCTTCGCGCAGGGCATGGTCGAGGGCGTTGACGGGGCCGTTGCCCTCGCCGGTGGCGATGAGCCGAGAACCATTGGCTCGCAACTTGACCGTCGCCTCCGACGTGGCATCGCCCGCGCCGGACGAGTCGGTGATGACCCGCCACGACTCGACCTCGAAGTAGTCGGTGCAGCCGGGCTCGAGCGCCTCGTGCAGCATCAGCTCGACGGTCGCGTCGGCCGCGTCGAAGGTCCACCCCCGCATCTCGAGGGCCTTGACCTCGGCAAGCACGCTGGCCACGATGTCGGGTCGGTCAGACAGATCGAGGCCGGCCTCGCGCGCCTTGAGCTCGATGCTCGCCCGACCAGCCATGTCAGAGACGAGGGTGCGCATGCCGTTGCCGACTCGGGCGGGGTCCATGTGCTGGTAGAGGTCGGGGTCGACCTTGAGGGCGCTGGCGTGCAGGCCGGCCTTGTGCGCGAAGGCGCTGGCGCCGACGTAGGGCTGACGGCTGTAGGCCGGCACGTTCGTCACCTCGCTGATGGCGTGGGCGACGTGCATCGAGCGGGCCAGCGACTCCTCCGACATCGCGTCGAGGCCGAGCTTGAACTGCAGGTTGGCGGCGACCGTGAGCAGGTCGGCGTTGCCGGTGCGTTCGCCGTAGCCGTTGACCGTGCCCTGCACATGGGTCGCGCCCGCCCGTACCGCCGCCACGGTGTTCGCTGCGGCGCAGCCGGTGTCGTTGTGGCAGTGCGCGCCGATGCGGGCGCCGGTCGAGGCGATCACGTCGGCGACGATGGTCTCGACCTGGTGCGGCAGCATGCCGCCGTTGGTGTCGCAGAGCACCACGACCTCGGCGCCGGCGTCATGGGCGGTGCGCACGACCGAGAGCGCGTAGTCACGGTCGAGGTGCCATCCGTCGAAGAAGTGCTCGGCGTCGAGGAAGACCCGCCGACCGTGCCCGACGAGGTGGCTCACGGTGTCGTTCACCATGGCCAGGTTCTCGTCGAGCGTGGTCCGCAGGGCTTCCTCGACGTGCCGCACGTGTGACTTCGCCACCAGACACACGACCGATGCCCCGGAGTCGACCAGCGCCCGCACGAGCGGGTCGCTCTCGGCCGCGCCGCCGGCCCTGCGGGTCGCCCCGAAGGCGGCCAGCGTGGCCTGTCGGAGCGGCAGCTCGGTCTTGGCCCGCTCGAAGAACTCCGTGTCCTTCGGGTTGGCCCCGGGCCAGCCGCCCTCGATGAAGTCGACCCCCAGGTCGTCGAGCAGACCGGCAATGGCCAGCTTGTCAGACACCGAGAGGTTGAGCCCCTCCTGCTGGGCGCCGTCGCGCAGGGTGGTGTCGTAGACGTGCAGGGCTTCCATGGCCGTCCTTGTCGTGGAACTGGTTCGTGCGCGTCTCGCCGCGCTCGCTGCTCATTCTCTTGGATGCCGCTGGGCCGGGGGTGGTGGCTCCGTGGCGGTCTCCCGAAGGGGTGTCTCGGGAAACAAAAAGACCCCCCAGGGTTCGGGAGGTCTGCGCGACGAGTGGTACTCGTCGCGCTAGCTGATAATGAGCGTGGCGGTAGCCACGAGGTGCTTGATCACAGCCTCACCGTAGGGCTCGTGGAACGGCCGCGAAACCCGGGGTCCGAATGGTGGACCTGCCGTCTCACCTCCTACCGCCGGTTCGAGGTACTTCGGCGCGGTGGGTCGGGGCGGATCACCGCGAATGACGGGCTTCCTCCACCAAGGCGTCGAAGAGCCGGCCGTCGGTGTCGACCTCGGGGTGCCACTGCACGGCGACCCGGAACCGCGCGTCAGCGTCCTCCATGGCCTCCAGCGTGCCGTCCGGCGCCCACGCCGATGCAACGTAGCCCGGGTGAGTCAGCACCGACTGGTGGTGGTGGCTCGGCACCTCGGGCAGCGTCGCGCCGAGGATCGCGGCGATGCGGCTGCGCGGCACCGTCGACACCGGATGGTGCGAGTACTCCGGCCCGAGCGGCGAGTGCACGTCGTCGCCCGTGCGCTCCGGCACGTGCTGCTCGAGCCGTCCCCCGGCCGCGACGGCCATCACCTGCATCCCTCGGCAGATGCCCAGCACCGGCACGTCGAGCTCGCGCGTCACGGCGGCCAGGGCACCCTCGGTCGCGTCGCGGTCGGACCGCGACGCCTGCACGCTCGGATGCGGTGCCTCGCCGTAGAGCAGAGGGTCGACGTCGACTCCCCCGGCGATCACGACCCCGTCGAGGCGCTTGACGAGCTCGCGAGCCAGGGCCTGGTCGCCGTCGACTCGCGGAGGGATGAGCACGGCGATGCCACCGGCATCCTCAACGTGGCGCACGTAGGCGTGCGGCACCAGGGCGGCGGGCACGTCGGCCCACGACCCCCAGCTCGCGCGCTCGAGGTAGGCGGTGATGCCGATGACAGGCCGGTTCACGATCGGGGTCCTCTTGCTCAGGGTGGGTCAGAGCGGCGTCACGTAGGCACCGGAGATGCCGCCGTCGACGAGGAAGGTCGAGGCGGTGATGAAGCTCGACTCGTCGGAGGCCAGGAACAGCACGGCGTTGGCCATCTCCTCCGGCTCACCGAACCGCCCCATCGGCACGTGCACCAGACGACGGGCGGCACGCTCCTCGTCGGAGGCGAACAGCTCGCGCAGCAGTGGCGTGTTGACCGGCCCGGGGCAGAGGGCGTTGACCCGCACGCCCTGGCGGGCGAACTGCACCCCCAGCTCGCGTGACATCGAGAGCACCCCACCCTTGCTCGCGCTGTAGGAGATCTGCGAGGTGGCCGCCCCCATCACGGCGACGAACGAAGCCGTGTTGATGATCGAGCCCTTGCCCTGTTCGAGCATGTAGGGCAGGGCCGCCTTGCAGCACAGGTAGACCGAGGTGAGGTTGACCTCCTGTACCCGGCGCCACGCCTCGAGCTCGGTGTCGAGGATGGAGTCGTCGTCGGGCGGGCTGATGCCCGCGTTGTTGAACGCGATGTCAACCGAGCCGAACTCGGTCTTGGCGGTCTGGAACAAGGCGTCGACGTCAGCCTTGCTGACGACGTCGCAGCGCACGAAACGGCCTCCGACCTCCTCGGCGACGGTCGGCCCGTTCACCTCGTCGAGGTCACCGATGACGACCTTGGCCCCCTCCTGCGCGAAGCGCCGAACGGTGGCCAGACCGATGCCCGAGCATCCTCCGGTGACCACCGCCACCTTGCCCTCGAGCCTGCCCTCACGGTTACCTGCCATGCGAATCCCCTTTCAGGTCTGCGGAGCCCACCATCATTCGGTGGCGATGAACACGTTCTTGACGTCGGTGAACGAGTCGAGGGCATCGGGCCCCAGCTCGCGCCCGAGCCCGCTCTGCTTGAAGCCACCGAACGGGGTGGAGTAGCGCACGCTGCTGTGGCTGTTCACCGAGAGGTTGCCGGCCTCGACGCCACGCGCGACGCGCAGTGCGCGTCCGATGTCGCGCGTCCAGATCGATCCCGACAGACCGTACGCCGTGTCGTTGGCCTTCTCGATCGCGTCGGCCTCGTCGTCGAACGGCAGCACGGCGACCACTGGCCCGAACACCTCCTCGCGCCAGACGCGGTCGTTCGTCGACCGTGGTGTGACCACGGTCGCCGGGTACCAGTAGCCGGCCCCCTCCGGCGCCTCGCCGCGAAACGCCACCTCGACCGGTTCGTCGGCGTTCTCGACGAACGAGCGAACGGTCTCACGCTGACCCGCGCTGATGAGCGGACCCATCTGCGCGGCATCCTCGCTCGGGTCGGTCACGACGACCCCTCGCACGGCAGTCTCGAAGTGCTCCATGAACGTGTCGTAGGCGCTGCGCTCGACGAGGATGCGGCTGCGTGCGCAGCAGTCCTGGCCGGCGTTGTCGAAGACGGCGTAGGGCGCCTGCGCGGCCGCGAGCTCGAGGTCGCTGTCGGCGAAGATGATGTTCGCGCTCTTGCCTCCCAGCTCGAGCGTGACCCGCTTGACCTGGTCGGCCGCCCCACGCATGATCTGCTGGCCCACGGCTGTCGAGCCGGTGAAGCAGACCTTGCGCACTGCCGGATGGGTGACGAACCGCTCCCCCACGACCGTTCCTTTGCCCGGCACGACCGTGAAGACTCCATCGGGCAGGCCGGCCTCGAGCGCCAGCTCACCGAGCCGCATCGCGGTCAGCGGCGTGAGCTCGGCGGGCTTGAGCACGACGGTGTTGCCGGCCGCCAGCGCAGGAGCGAAACCCCAGCCGGCGATCGGCATCGGGAAGTTCCAGGGCACGATGATCCCGACGACTCCGAGCGGCTCCTTGAAGGTGACGTCGATGCCCCCGGCGACCGGGATCTGGCGGCCGAAGTTGCGCTCGGGCGCAGCGGAGAAGTAGCCGAGCACGTCGCGCACGTTGCCCGCCTCCCAGCGGGCGTTGCCGATCGTGTGGCCCGAGTTCTCGACCTCGAGCCGAGCCAGCTCTTCCTGGTGGTCACCGACGAGGTCGGAGAAACGGCGCAGCAGCAACCCTCGATCGGCCGGAGACACCGCCCTCCACCCGGATGCCGCTGTGCTGGCCCGCGCGATGGCCTCGTCGGTCTGTTCCACCGTCGCGAGCTCGACCGTGCGCACGACCTGCTCGGTCGCCGGGTTGACGACCTCGTGCACCATGCTCATCGTGCTCATCGCTCGCCCTGCCTATCCGTCCGCGGTTCGAGGTATTCCACCGCGGTGGGCCGGCGCGGAACACCTCGAACCCGGCAGGGAGGGGCGGGGGTGAGGTCAGAGGCGTTCGAAGCCACGGCGGCGCTCCCAGTCGGTGACGAAGGCGTCGAAGGCCGCGATCTCGACGTCGGCGGCGTTGACGTAGTGGTCGATCACCTCGTCACCCAGCAGGCGCCGGGCGAGGGTCGAGGCGTCGAGCAGGTCGCGCGCCTCGTGCAGGGTCTTGGGCACCCGCACCTTGTCGGAGGTGTAGGCGTTGCCCTCGAACGGGGGCTCGAGCTCGAGCTGTTCCTCGATGCCGTGCATGCCGCCGGCCATCATGGCCGCGACCGCCAGGTAGGGGTTCACGTCGCCACCACCGAGCCGGTTCTCGACGCGGATCCCGGCCCCATGGCCCACGACACGCAAGGCACAGGTGCGGTTGTCATGGCCCCAGGAGACCGCCGTCGGCGCGAACGAGCCATTCGCGAACCGCTTGTAGGAGTTGATGTTCGGTGCGTAGAAGTAGGTGAACTCACGCATCGTGGCCAGAATGCCCGCGATGAAGTGGTCGAACATCTCGCTGTGCCCGTGCTCTCGTGACGCGTCGGCGAACGAGGTCGACCCGTCGGCGCCCCGTAGCGAGAGATGGATGTGGCACGAGCTGCCCTCGCGCTCGTCGAACTTGGCCATGAAGGTGATGGACTGGCCGCGCCGGGCCGCGATCTCCTTGGCTGCGTTGCGGTAGACCACGTGGTTGTCGCAGGTGGGCACCACCTCGTCGAAGAGAAACCCGATCTCGTGCTGACCGAAGTTGCACTCGCCCTTGGCGCTCTCGACCACCATTCCGGCGGTGTACATCTCGTTGCGGATCTCACGCAGCAGCGGCTCCACCCGGTCGCCGCCCAGGATCGAGTAGTCGACGTTGTAGCGGTTGGCCGGCGTCAGCCCGACGTAGCCCCGGTCCCAGGCCGCGTCGAAGGAGTCCTCGAACACCATGAACTCCAGCTCGGTGCCGCAGTAGGCCACCTGACCCAGCTCGGCCGCCTTGGCCACCTGGGCCTTGAGCACCGCCCGGGGCGACTGCACGACCGGCCCCTTGTCGTCGGGCCAGATGAGGTCGCACTGGACGGTCGCCGAGTGCGCCGCCCCCGGTGTGCGCCGCAGCGTCGCCAGGTCCATCTCGAAGACCATGTCGCCGTAGCCGCGCTCCCAGGAGGTCATGGCGTAGCCGTCGACCGTGTTCATCTCGACGTCCACCGTGAGCAGGTAGTTGCAGCCCTCGGTGCCCTGACCGAGCGCGTGGTCGAGGAAGTAGTGGCCGTGCAGGCGTTTGCCCTGCAACCGGCCCTGCATGTCGGTGAAGGCGACGACGACGGTGTCGACCACGCCCGACTCGATGTCGGCGCGCAGCTGCTCGATGGTCAACCGTGGTGGTGGGGCCATGGTGGTCCTTTCCTAACCGATGAGTCCGCGAAGCAGGGCGGAGGTTGCGTCACAGTGCTCCTCCATGACGGTGCGAGCCCGTTCGGCGTCGCCGCCGAGGATCGCGGTGACGATCTGCTGGTGCTGCAGATCGGAGTGGTCGATGTTGGGCCGCAGCACCGGGATCGCCGTCAGCATGTCGTGCAGCGCGGCCTGCGACCGCGTCACCGCGTCGATGAGCATGGGTGATCCGGCGAGCGTGGCGATGGCGAGGTGGAGGCGTGAGTCGGCCACGCGGTGCGCGGCCGGGTCGGGCGCCCGGTCTACCTCCCGCAGGCTGTCGGAGAGCCAGGCCCGCTGGTCACCCGCCAGCGGCTGGGTGGCCGCCTGCCAGGCCGCCCCCGGCTCCACCACCCGGCGGAAGATGAGGGCATCGCTCAGCGAAGCCCCGCTGCGCGCCGTCGAACCGGCTGCCGGCGTCTGGCCGGTGTAGGTCACCCGGGTGCCACCACCGCGGCCGCGACGGGTAGACACCAGTCCGCTCTCACGCAGGGCCGCGATGGCCTCGCGGAGGGTGTTGCGGCTGACGCCGACCCGTTCGGCCAGCTCGCGTTCGGGCGGTAGCAGCTCACCGTCGGCCAACACCCCGAGCCGGACCGCCGTAGCGAGCTGTTCGACGGTGTTCTCGAAAGCGTTGCCCGGGGCGGGTCTGAGCACGGCCTCAGGCAGCGAGGTCACCCGGTTGACGGCTAGCACCCCTTGATCCAATACCCCGCCCGACGCCACGTCAATGGTACGTCTTTGAACCATTGTCAGCCCATGTCCTGGAGTCGGAGACGGAGCCCCGAGGGGTCGTACGGGGGCCGGGTCCCGACCGAGATCGCGTACCGTACGCCGGCCACGTCGATCGCCCAGGACCCCGAACGGGCCCACCCGAGGGAGGCGAGACCGGCCTCTCGGTCGCCGACGAGGGCCAGACCCACGACCGCACCGACGGTGGCTCCCCACGAGGCGCTCGTCACCTGCCCCACCGGTCGACCGTCGCGCAGCACCAGCTCGCCGCCCCAGGCGAAGTCGAGCGCGTCGTCGGCCACGAAGGAGAGGACGCGTCGAGCCGGCCCTGACGCCCGTACCCGTTCGACGGCATCCCGACCGAGAAAGTCAAGGCCGGAGTCGAGCTTGCACGCGAACGTCAGGCCCGCGGTGACGGGGTCGACATCGCTGGTCAGCTCGCGGCCGAAGGCCCGGTAGCCCTTCTCGAGTCGCAGCGCCTCGATCGTGTAGTAGCCGGCCGGCCGCACCCCGAGATCCTGTCCCGCCTCGAAGAGCAGGTCGTAGACCCCGCCGGCCAGCTCGGTGGGCACGTAGAGCTCCCAGCCGAGCTCGCCGACGTAGGTGATCCGGGTGGCCCGCACGCGCGCCTGCCCGAGCCGCACCTCGCGACTGGTCGCGAAGGGGAACGACACGTCGTCGAACGCATCGGGCGAGAGCCGGGTCAGCAGCTCCCGTGAACGCGGCCCCATCACCCCGAACACGGCGTACGAGCTCGTGAGGTCGACGACGCTGACCTGGTCTCGCGACGGCACGTGACGGCGAATCCAGTCGAGGTCACGCACCGTGGTCGCCGCGCCGCTGACGACCAGAAACTCATCGGCGCCCACCCGCGTCACCGTCACGTCGGCCTCGTAGGTGCCGCGCCGGTTCAGGATGCCGGTGTAGACGCAGGTGCCGACCGGCCCACCGACGTCGGCCGAACAGATCCACTGCAGGGCGTCTTCTGCTCCCGCCCCGACGACGAGGTACTTCGAGAACGAGGTCTGGTCGAAGACGGTGACCTCGTGTCGCGTCGCCCGCTGTTCGTCAGCCGACCAGGTGAGCCACCCGGGCCTCCCCCAGGTGTAGTCGATCCTGGGCGTAACACCCACGGGCGCAAAGACGTTCGCGCGCTCCCAGTGGTTGCGACTGCCCAGGCAGGCTCCCTGGGCCACGAGGCGGTCGTGCACCGGGGAGAGGCGCGACGGCCGGCCGGTCACGAGCTCACGGTTCGGATACGGCACCGCGTAGTGCTGCCCGAGCACCTCGCCGACCCTGGCCCGAAGCCAGGCGTGGTTGCCCGATAGCGGCGAGAAGCGCCGGATGTCAGCGCTCGCAAGGTCGGTGGTCGCCGCACCCTCCACGATCCACTCGGCCAGGGCGAGGCCGGCGCCCCCTGCCGAGGCGATCCCCACCGAGTTGAAACCCGCTCCCACGAAGAAGCCCGGCAGCTCGGGCGCCTCACCCACGATGAACTGGTTGTCGGGTGTGAAGCTCTCGGGGCCGTTGTAGAACTTTCGGATGCCGGTCTCACCGAGCACCGGGAGCCGGTGCACGGCGTTGTCCATGATGACCGAGAAGTGCTCCCAGTCCTCGTCCAACAGTGCGAACTCGAAGGGGTAGGGAATCGCGTCGGGTGACACCCACGGCTTGGCCTCCGGCTCGAACCCGCCGACAAGCAGGCCGCCCACCTCCTCCTTGACGTACGTGTAGCCGTCGGGGTCGCGCAGGATCGGCAGGTCGCGGTGGACGCCCTCGATCTGGTCGGTCACTACGTAGAAGTGCTCCGCCGAGTGCAGGGGCACGGTGACGCCCGCCATGGCCCCCACGGCATTGGCCCACTGCCCGGCACAGTTGACCACCACCTCGGCCTCGACGTCACCGGCATCCGTGCGCACTCCAGCTGCCCGGCCGTCGCGCACGAGCACGTCGGTCACTCGTACCCGCTCGAGCAGCCGCGCGCCGAGCTGACGGGCGCCGCGGGCCAACGACTGGGTGAGGTCGGTCGGGTTCGCCCGTCCGTCGCCCGGCAGCCAGATCGCGCCGAGAACATCGTCGACCTGCATCAGCGGAAAGCGTTCGTGGGCCTCGTCGGCGGTGAGCAGGCTGCACTCGAGGTCGTACGCGGCGGCGTTGGCCACGGTGCGCCGCAGCTGGGTCATCCGTTCCGGGGTGCGGGCCACGGTCAGACCGCCACAGACGCGGTAGCCCGTCGACAGCCCGGTCTCGGCCTCGAGCCTCGTGTAGAGATCGGTGGAGTACTGCACGAGACGCGTGCTGGCCTCGGTGGCCCGCAGCTGGCCGACGAGCCCCGCCGCGTGCCAGGTGGTGCCTCCCGAGAGCGAACCCTGCTCGAGCAGCAGCACATCGCGCTCGCCCAGGTGCATCAGGTGGTAGGCGACGCTGGCACCGATGACACCGCCACCGATGATGACGATGCGCGCTCGGTCGGGAAGAGCCCCTGTCTCGGTCACGGCCGGCACGGCCGCCCCGTCATGCCGGGTCCGCCGTCACGGCGCTCAAGAGCGCGTCGAGACGAGGGCTGGTCAGCAGGGCCGCGGCGGGTTCGAAACGCTCCATGGCGAAGGCCCAGAAGTCGTGCTCGACGTCGGAGACCGAGTGTTGGATGACGCCCCACAGCGTCCAGGCGTAGCGACCGACCATGCCCCACAGCTCGGCCCGCGCCACCAGCGCCGCTAACGCCTCGGTGTCCTCGGTGCCCTCGGTGGCCCGTCCGCTGTAGCTCGCGACGAGCTGGGTCAGCGCCCCGCGGTCGAGGTGGCTCTCACAGGCCAGGTTGCCCAGCTCGAACGACGGCTCGTTCATGCCGGAGTACTCGTAGTCGATGATGCGCAGGTCGCCACCGTCGTCGAGGATGTTGGCGGCCAGCAGGTCGTTGTGGCACGGCACCAAGGTCTCTGGTCGCAGCCGAAGGGCCTGCTCGACGCGGGCCACCGTCGAAGCGAGATCGTCGTAGCCGGCCGGCAACGGCATCCTGCGCGCGGCGACCACCTCGGCGTACCGGCGCTGCACGCCGAACATGTCGAAGCGGGAGGCGAAGGGCGGGCCCCCGTGCAGTCTCCTGAGCGTTGCCGCGAGTCGGGGCAGGTTGGCCTCGACGTCGTCGGCCGTGTAGGTGATGCCCGGCAGGAAGCCCACGACGAGTACGCCTTGGCCCGGCAGGTAGTCGACCACGGGGGCGCCCACCCCCGCGGTCGCCGCGGCGCGTGAGTTGACCCATTCGTGATCCCGGTCGACGCTCAGCAGGTCGGTCGTCGTCGACGACAGCCGCACCACGACGTCGTGGGACGCCGTTCGCACCCGGAAGTTGTGGTTGGTCAGTCCGCCGGGTAGCTCACGGATCTCGAGCGGCCGGCCCAGGTGGGGCAGCTGGGCGAGCGCGTCGTCGAGACGCCCCGTCGAGGACGAGATGGCGTCACTCGCCGAACGTCTCGACCACCACGGGGTCGATGGTGCTCTTCGGGCCCTTGAACCAGTGCCGCGCCGAGACCTGCCACCAGATGCCGAGCACGATCAGTGAGCCGATGGTGAGGATGGGTGCGTAGTTGACGAACTTCCAGTCGAAGTCCTCCGTGAACGGCACGCCCCCGGGAACGAAGGGGAGGATGAAGTAGACCGAGATGATGGCGATCTCGATGACCGCGACGAGGTTCATCCACTTGTACTTCTGGCCGTTGTTCCACGAGCCGGGCTCGAACGCGTCGCCCATCCTCCATCGCAGCCAGATCGGGATGAGGAACGCGAGGTAGAGCCCGATGACAGCCACCGACACCACTGCGTAGAAGGCGGTGGGAACGATGAGGGGTTCCGCCTCGGTGCCGATGTTGACCTCCACGAGCGCGGGCAGGGTGATGATGGCCGAGACGACGGCGACGAGCATCACGGCGTTGGCCGGCACCCGGGCCGGGGTGAGGGTGGCCCACAGCCGCGAACCGGGGATCGCACCGTCGCGACTGAAGGCGAACGTCATCCGCGACGAGCTGGTCATGCACGCGGTCGTGCAGAAGAACTGCCCCACAGCAGAGATGAGCAGGATGAGCGTGGCCCACTTGGTGTCCATGGCGTGAACGAAGATGTACGCGACGCCACCACCTCCGACACCGGCGTTGTCGGGCTTGCCGTCAGCACCGTTGGGCACTGCGAAGAGGAAGCACAGCAGCAGGATCCAACCGCCGATGGCCGAGTAGAAGATCGAGCGCCAGATGCCTTGTGCCGCAGCCTTGGAGGCGGTTGCGGTCTCTTCCGACAGGTGGGCTGAGGCGTCGTAGCCGGTGATCGTGTACTGCGTCAGCAGCAGCCCGAAGGGAACGATGAGCAGCCAGTACGTGATCGAGCTCGTCGACCCGTCGGCGTAGCCGGAGTTGTTGAACCGCTCTGTGAACACGTAGGAGAAGGTCTGGTGCTGGGCCGGAACGATGATGAGGATCGCGATGATGAGCGCGGCACCCACCACGTGCCACCAGACCGACACGTTGTTCATCACGGCCATCAGGTGACCGCTGAAGATGTTGAGCGCGGCGGCCAGCACGAGCACGACGACGAAGATCAGGAAGACGCGGGTCAGGGAGTACCCCGACGCGTACGACTCCGACCACGTGCTCAGGGTCAGGTCGATGAAGGTGGCGCAGCCGTAGGCGACTGATGCGGTGACGGCGATCAACCCGATCAGGTTGAGCCAGCCGGTGAAGAAGCCAGCCCGCGGGCCACCCATCTTGTTTGCCCACCAGTAGATTCCACCGGACGTCGGATAGGCGGAGACCAGCTCGCTCATGGTCAGACCGATGACGAGGATGAGAGCCGCCACGATCGGCCACCCCCACGAGATCGCGATCGGGCCGCCGTTGTTGAAGCCCTGACCGAACGTGGTGAAGCAGCCGGCCAGAATCGAGATGATCGAGAAGGAGATCGCGAAGTTGGAGAACCCCGACCACGACCGGTCGAGCTCTTGCTTGTAGCCCAGCTCTGCCAGGCGGCGTTCGTCGTCGGTGAGGTCGGTCTGCTCAGCCATGCGGGCTCCTCTTCGGTCTGAAGTTGAGCCAAATGGAACACCCGCACGACCAGCCCTGTCAATGGTTCGATCTTGCACCTATGGCGGTCAGTACCGTTCGGTCCGTACTGTCCGAGTCGTGCTGCGGTCAGCAGCCGTGCATTCGGCTCTGACTTCGACCGCTGTCGGTCCAAGCACCACCCACCAACACCAACCGCGCGACGCGCCGCGCGACGCGCAAACAGAGTCGGTTTCACGACACCAACCGCGCGACGCGCCGCGCGACGCGCAAACAGAGTCGGTTTCACGACACCAACCGCGCGACGCGCCGCGCGACGCGCAAACAGAGTCGGTTTCACGACACCAACCGCGCGACGCGCCGCGCGACGCGCAAACAGAGTCGGTTTCACGACACCAACCGCGCGACGCGCCGCGCGACGCGCAAGGTGGGGTGGTGGGGGGGCTCAGCAGAGCTGCTCGAGCACCTCGGCGACACCGTCATCGTCGTTGGATCGACACACCCGGTCGGCAGCGGCCAGTACGTCGGGATGGGCGTTCGCCACCGCGAAACCGACCCCCGCCCAGGCCAGCATCGGCAGGTCGTTGGGCATGTCGCCGAAGGCCCAGATCTCTCCGGGCCCGATGCCGTGGGCAGCACACCATCGCTGCAGCCCGGAGGCCTTCGTGACGCCGGCCGCCGAGATCTCGGCCAGGCCGCCGGTTCCGGAGTGCTGCACCAGGCCGCGGCCGCCGACGATCTCGGCGACCCGCGGGATCACCTCGTCGGTGGGTAGCGCCTCCGTGCGGGCGAGCAGCTTGCCCACGACCGCATCGCGCGGCAAGGACTCCATCGGCGAAGGCACGAGTCCCTCCGGCACCCACCGCGGATGCAGCTCGGGGTAGTTGGGCTCGATGTGCACCCCGTCGGCCAGCTCGGCCGAGAAGCCGATCCCCGGCAGCGCGGCCCGCAGGTCGGCCACCAGCTCGTCGACCAGGTCGCGACCCAGCGGGTACGACGCCGTGACCCGGCGTGTCACCACGTCGTAGTCGAAGGCCCCGTTCGCGGCGATGATGGTCCCGTGGCCGCCGACGGCATCCGCCAACGGGTAGAGCCACCGCGGCGGCCGGGCCGTGACGAACACGACGTGGATGCCGTCCTGCTCGGCTGCGACGAGAGCCGCTTGGGTGCGCTCCGACAGGGAACCGTCGGTGCGCAGCAGGGTGCCGTCGAGGTCGGTCGCGACCAGGCGTGGCCGCGAGAACCCGGCGAGCGGCATCCGGGAGCGGTCGAAGGTTGGGCGTGGCACGGTCGCGTCAGACGAGCCGCGTCATCCAGCCGTGCGCGTCGTCGGTTCGGCCGTACTGGATGTCGAGCAGCCTGGACCGGATCGCCTCGGCATAGCGGTCTGCGTGACCCTCACCGCGGTGGTCGACCGAGCCGCCCTCCCAGCGCAGCTCGCCGACCGGCGTGACCACGGCCGCCGTTCCGCAGGCGAAGATCTCGACGATCTCGCCGCTCGCTGCGCCGCTCTTCCACTCGTCGATCGGGATGCGCCGCTCCTCGGGTTCGAGGTCGAGCTCTTTGGCCAGCTCGAGAATCGACCGCCGCGTGACGCCCTCGAGAATGGTGCCGGTCAGCTCAGGTGTGACGATCTTGCCGTCCTTCGTCACGAAGAAGAGGTTCATGCCACCGAGCTCTTCGATGTAGGTGTGGGTCGAGCTGTCGAGGAAGACCGCCTGGTCGCACCCGTGCTCGATGCCCTCCAGCTGCCCGGCGAGAGAGCTGGCGTAGTTGCCACCGCACTTGGCCGCTCCGGTGCCACCCTCGCCGGCGCGCGCGTAGTCGGTGGAGATCCACAGGTTCACCGGCTTGAGCCCGCCCGTGAAGTAGGCGCCGGCGGGCGAGGCGATCACCGAGTAGGTGATGCGGCGCGCGGGGCGCACTCCGAGGAAGGCCTCGGAGGCGAACATGAACGGGCGCAGGTACAGGCTCTTCTCCCCCTCGTCACCGGCCGGGACCCACTGCTGGTCGACGCTGACGAGCTGGCGAAGGGACTCGATGAAGTCGCCCTCACTCATCTCGGGCAGCGCCAGCCGACGGGCCGATCGGGCGAAGCGGGCGGCGTTGACCTCGGGGCGGAAGGTCCAGATCGAACCGTCGGCGTGGCGGTACGCCTTCATGCCCTCGAAGATCTCCTGGGCGTAGTGCAGCACGGCCGCGGCGGGGTCGAGCGAGAACGGGCCGTAGGGCCGCACGCGCGCATCGTGCCAGCCGTTCTCGGGGGTCCACGTGGCAACGACCATGTGGTCGGTGAACGTCGAGCCGAAGCCGGGGTCGGCCAGCACCGACGCGATCTGCTCTGGCGGGGTCGGGTCGTCGCGACGGGCGACCTCGAACGACAGCGGTCCCGGCGAGGCCGAGGTGACGTCGGAACTCATGACACTCCTCCAAAGCGGTCAACAGTGTGCTTCAGGCTATCTCCCACATGCTGAGACGGCGAAGTCGGGAGGGACACCCGACGAGTCGACAGGATGCCGCCCGGCCCGCTCACCGGCATCCCACCGCAGGACGGTGGGCCGAGCACCGACCGTCGTGAGCGCGTCAGAGCCGCGCGGCGACGGCGTCACCGACGGCGCTGGTGCTGCGGACGGTACCGGCACGCTCGGCGAGGTCGGCCGCCACGGCCGTCTCGACGCGCGCAGCGTCGGTGGGTCGGCCCAGGTGCTCGAGCAGCATCGCGACCGACAGGATGGCGGCGGTCGGGTCGGCCTTGCCCTGGCCGGCGATGTCGGGCGCCGACCCGTGCACCGGCTCGAACATGCTCGGAGTCGTGCGGGCCGGGTTGATGTTGCCGGATGCCGCGAGCCCGATGCCGCCCGCGATGGCAGCAGCGATGTCGGTGATGATGTCGCCGAACAGGTTGTCGGTGACGATCACGTCGAAACGACCGGGGTCGGTGACCATGAAGATCGTCGCAGCGTCGACGTGCTGGTAGGCGGTCTCGACGTCGGGGAACTCAGCGCTGACCTCCTCGACGGTGCGACGCCAGAGGTGGCCGGCGTAGGTCAGCACGTTGTGCTTGTGCACCAGGGTCAGGTGCCGGCGGGGGCGGGCCTGCGCGCGGGCGAACGCGTCGCGCACGACGCGCTCGACCCCGTAGCGGGTGTTGACGCTGACCTCCGTGGCCACCTCGGCGGGGGTGCCCACGCGCAGGGCACCGCCGTTGCCGGTGTAGGGGCCCTCGGTGCCTTCGCGCACCACGACGAAGTCGATGCCGTCGGGCGCCACGCGGGCGACGTCGAGCGGGCTCGTGACGCCGGGAAACAGCTTGGCCGGGCGCAGGTTGACGTAGTGGTCAAGGGCGAAGCGCAGCGGCAGCAGCACGCCGCGTTCCAGCACCCCGCTCGGCACGCTCGGGTCACCGATGGCCCCCAGCAGGATGGCGTCGTGGGCACGGAGCTCGTCCAGCACGGAGGCGGGCAGGGTCTCCCCCGTCGCGTGCCAACGCCGTGCGCCGAGGTCGTAGCTGGTGGTGGTGAACGTGGGGCCGCCGTGACCCATGACGGCCTCGAGCACCTTCAGGCCCTCGCCCACGACCTCCGGACCGATGCCGTCGCCGCCGATGACCGCGACCGAGTAGGCGTCCTTGACCGGCTGATCTCCCATGGTCCCACCCTATGAACCGTCTTGTGATGCGGAATCCACGTCTCACGGTGCGAACGCAAAGGCCCCCACCGGCGTCCGATGGGGGCCTTGCACGTCGACCTCAGTCGTCGGTGTGGCCCTGGTCACGCAGGTCCATCGACTCCTGCAGGGCCTGTCGTGCGGCCTGGGCGTCTTCGCTCATCGTCATCAAATCCTTCATGCGTCATTGCCAGAAGAGGTCTCGGGCGGCTCGAGCCCGGGTGGGCGAACCAGTCAGCGGGTAGCGCGGGGTCTCCGCGGCGAGTTCGCTGACTAGAGAGACTCGCCGCGGCAAGGAATGAGGAGTACCAGACGCCGCGACATGTTCTTGACGGTACGCCTCGGAAATCGGGGGTAAAGGGGGTTCTCACACGCTGAGACGCGAGTCTCACGAAGCACCGGCCTGCGCAGCAGCACGGCACGGCACGCCCCGTCCCACAGACCCGTCCCACAGACCCGTCGAACCGACCCGGCCCCGCCGCTGGACCGGGGAGCCGATGTCGGTGATGCTCAGCAGGTGAGCAACGTTCGTGCCGGCGCCGAGAGCGGCGGCGCCGCCCTCGCGCTCGGCGCCCTCGGCGTCGTCTTCGGCGACATCGGCACCTCTCCCCTGTACGCCCTGCAGACCGTCTTCTCGATCGACGACGGGGTGGTGGCCCCGACCCATGACGACGTGCACAGCGTGATCTCGCTCGTCTTCTGGTCGGTCACCGTCGTCGTGTCGGTCAAGTACGTGGCGTTCGTGCTGCGCGCCGACAACGACGGGGAGGGCGGCATCATGGCGCTCGCCGCCCTCGCGCGCAGGATGGTGCGTCCTGGCGGTCGGCGCGCCGTGCTCGTGATGCTGCTGGGGGTGCTCGGAGCTTCGCTCTTCTACGGCGACAGCGTCATCACGCCCGCCATCTCGGTCATGTCGGCCATCGAGGGTCTCTCGGTGCCGGAACCGTCGTTGCGTCAGTTCGAGGTGCCGCTCGGTGCCGCCGTCATCACCGGCCTGTTTCTCGTGCAGCGGGCCGGAACCGCCCGGGTCGGTCGGCTCTTCGGGCCGGTCATGGTGGTCTGGTTCGTCGTGCTGGCCCTGCTCGGCCTACGTGGCATCGCCGCCGACCCCGAGATCCTCACCGCCCTGTCGCCGCACTGGGGCGTGCTGTTCATCGTGGAGCACCCCGGCATCGCCTTCGTGGCCATGGGTGCGGTCGTACTCTCCATCACCGGGGCGGAAGCGCTGTACGCCGACATGGGCCATTTCGGTCGTGACCCGATCCGGCGGGCCTGGTTCTTCCTGGTCTTCCCCTGCCTCACCCTGAACTACCTGGGCCAGGGTGGGCTGGTGGTGTCTGACCCCTCGAAGGTGTCGAACCCGTTCTATCTGCTGGCCCCCTCGTGGGCCGTCTTTCCCCTCGTGGTGCTCGCCACCGCTGCGACCGTCATCGCCTCTCAGGCCGTGATCTCGGGAGCCTTCTCGGTGTCGCGGCAGGCCGAGCGGCTCGGTTACCTACCGCGCCTCACCGTGCGGCACACGTCGCAGGTCGAGAGCGGCCAGATCTACGTGCCGGCCATCAACTGGATCCTCTACGCGGCGGTGCTGCTGCTGCTGCTCACCTTCCAGTCGTCAGAGAAGCTCGCTACGGCGTACGGTCTCGCGGTCACGGGAACGTTCCTGCTGACCACGACCCTCTTCCTCGTGCTCGCCGAGGCCGCGTGGGGCTGGTCGCGGCGCAGGCTGGTGGTCGTGGGGCTGCTCTTCGGGGGCCTCGAGCTCGTGTTCTTCGCCGCGAACCTCACGAAGATCGTGCACGGCGGGTGGCTGCCCGTTCTCATCGCGGTCAGCGTCGCCACCATCATGCTCACCTGGCAGCGGGGCGGAACGATCGTCACCGCCGAGCGCCGGCACAAAGAGGGCCCGATCCAGGGGTTCGTCCGCTGGGTTCGGCTGGAGCACCCCACCCGCGTTCCCGGCACGGCCGTGTTCGTGCACCCGAGCGACCAGACCACTCCGCTGGCCCTGCGCGAGAACACCCGCCTCAACCACGTCCTCCACGAGCACGTCGTCATCGTCTCGACCATCTCCGAGAACGTGCCGCACATGCCTGACGACGACAGCATCACCTGGCACGAGCTCGGCGAGGCCGGTGAGAACATCATCCACATCGCGCTGCACTACGGCTTCCAGGACGACCAGAACGTGCCGCTGGCCCTGACCAGAGCCCGCGACTCGGGGGTGCCGGTCGACCCCGACGGCGCCACCTACTTCCTCTCGCGCATCACCTTGCAACGAGGGCCCGACCGGTCGATGCCGGCCTGGCGCAAGCGACTCTTCATCGGGCTCGCGCACAACGCTGCATCACCGATCGACTACTTCCGGCTGCCGAACGACCGCACCGTCTCGATGGGGTCGGCCGTCCAGCTCTGAGGATGCCGCTGCGCCCGGGCCGAGTCCTGGGTCACTCGTGCTCAGTCCCGGGTCACTCCTGGAGGTCGACAGCAGTGAACGTGGTGGCGCTGACGAGGGTCGCGATCTCGGTGCCGAGGGCCGGCGGAAGCGAGCTGTCGACGTTGAGCACCCCGATGGCCTGGTCGCCCCGACGTGAGACCTGCATCGCGCCGATGTTGATGTTCGCCTCACCGAGGATCCGCCCGATGGAGCCGATGACGCCAGGGCGGTCGGAGTACTCGAAGACGAGCATGTGGTCGGTGAGCGGCACCTCGATGTCGTAGCCGTTGATGCCCACGAGCTTCTCGACCATCTTCGGGCCGGTCAGGGTGCCGGAGACGCTGACCACCGTGCCATCGCTGAGCGTTCCGCGCAGGGTGGTGACGTTGCGGAAGTCGCCAGCGTCGGGGTCGGTGACCAGGCGAACCACACAACCGTGCTGCTCGGCGAACACCGGTGCGTTCACGTACGTCACGGCATCCGAGACGACGTCGGTGAAGACGCCCTTGAGGGCCACGAGCTTCCAGACGCTGACGTCGTGCTGGGTGATCTCGCCGCGCACATCGACGTCGAGCTGGGCCGGCACCGTGCCGGCGACGGCGGTGAACACGCGACCGAGCTTCTCCACCAACGAGATCCCGGGCCGCACCTCTTCGGCGATGAAGCCACTGCTGACGTTGACGGCATCCGGCACGAGCTCACCGCCAAGCGCCAGCCGCACCGACTTCGCCACGGCGACTCCGGCCTTCTCCTGCGCCTCGTCGGTCGAGGCGCCCAGGTGGGGAGTGACCACGACCGACTCGTGCTCGAAGAGAGGTGACTCCGTGGTCGGTTCGGTGACGAACACGTCGATGCCGGCTCCGGCAACCCGGCCCTCGCTGATGGCCTTGGCGAGCGCCGCCTCGTCGACGATGCCTCCGCGGGCGGCGTTGATGATGCGCACCGACGGCTTGACCTTGCTCAGGGCGTCCTCGCCGATCAGGCCGAGGGTCTCCGGGGTCTTGGGCAGGTGCACGGTGATGAAGTCGGACTGGGCGAGCAGCTCGTCGAGACCCACCAGCTGGGCCCCGACCAACCCGGCCTTGGCGGGCGAGGCATAGGGGTCGTAGGCGATGACCTTCATGCCGAAGCCCTTGAGCCGCTCGGCGACGAGGCCGCCGATGCGTCCGAGACCCACGACACCGACCGTCTTGTCGAGCAGCTCCACACCCGAGTACTTGCTGCGCTTCCACGCCCCGGCCTTGAGGGCCTGGTTGGCGGGCGCGATGTTTCGGGCGGTCGCGAGCAGCAGGCCGATGGCGAGCTCGGCGGCCGAGGTGATGTTCGACGTGGGTGCGTTGACGACCATGACTCCCGCCTGGGTGGCCGACTGCACGTCGACGTTGTCGAGGCCGACGCCGGCGCGGGCGATCACCTTCAGCTGTTTGGCGGCCGCGATCGCCTCAGCGTTCATCTTCGTCGCCGACCGGATCAGCACGGCGTCGACGTCGGCGAGCGCCAGCAGCAGCTCGCTGCGGTTTGCCCCGTCGCACGAACGAACCTCGAAGTCGGGACCGAGGGCCTCGATGGTGGCGGGTGACAGCTCTTCGGCGATCAGGACGACGGGCTTGCTCACAGGGTTCCCTTCCGGAACGGGTGCACGACCCTGATCCGCAATGGACGCGGGGCCGTCGGGACGGCACCGCGGTGTGCCGCAGCCACTCTAGGCGTATCGCCGGGTGGTTGGCGGCAGTGCCGCCAACATGTGAGAGGCGCCACGGGCAACCGGGAGCCCTCGGCCCGGTTGTCAACCGGGCGGGATGCCGCCAAGGTGAGCAGGTGCGCATCATCGTCACAGGTGGGTTCGGTGACCTGGGCTCGCGGGTGGCCCGTGAGGCCGACCGGCGCGGGCACGACGTCGAGCCCGTCAGCAGACGAACCGGGGTCGACCTGGCCACTGGCGAGGGGCTCGTGGGCGCGCTCCGAGGGGCTGAGGTGGTGGTCAACTGCGCCGACGACCCCCGACGGGGTGATGTCGTGACCGTGGCCGGCACCCGTCGCCTGGCCGAGGCCGTTCAAGCCGTCGAAGCCGCCCAGGCCCCGATGCACCTCGTGCATATCTCCATCGTCGGCATCGATAACTTCCCGATGGCCTACTACCGCCGCAAGCTGGCTGCGGAAGCGGCCCTCGCGGCTTCCGGAGCCGCGGTGACCGTGCTGCGCGCCACGCAGTTCCACTCGCTGGCTGCCACCTTCGCCCGCAGCCTCACCCGCGGAGGTGTCACGTTCCAGGTCGCGGGCATGGCGTTCCAGCCCGTCGACATCGACTGGGTCGCCACGCAGCTGCTCGACCTCGCCGAAGCGCCCCGCCCGACGGGCTACCGCCGCGCACCCGACGTCGCTGGGCCCGAGGTGCTCACCGTGGCTCAGCTGGCCGACTGCCTTCGGCAGCACGACGGGCGAAAGGCCGCTCGCGTGGTGCGCTTGCCGGCACCGTTCGGTGCGCTGCGGGCCTTCGGGCGGCGGCAGAACATCCCCGCGGCCGGGCAGGGCCGCACCGGGGGTCGAACATTCGCTGACTGGCTGGCCGAGCAGCCCCGGGCTCACGACGGGCGCTGACCGGCTCTTCCGAGCGGCCTCGTCCACCAGCCGGCACCGCCGACAGGAAGATGCCGCCGGGCACGAACCCGGCGGCATCCACTGGTCGGACGACTCGGAGCGGGAGTCAGCGGGCTGCTGATCCTTCGACATAGTCGCTGTCGGTGTCCTTGACCCACGCCATCAGCTTGCGCAGCTCCTTGCCGGTGCCCTCGATGGGGTGCTGGGCCCCCTTCTCGCGCAGGGCGGTGAACTCCGGCCCGCCGGCGTCCTGGTCGTCGATGAACCGCTTGGCGAAGGCGCCGTTCTGGATGTCGGTGAGCACCGCCGCCATGTTCTCCTTGACGCGCTCGTCGATGACCCGTGGGCCCGACACGTAGTCGCCGTACTCGGCCGTGTCGCTGACCGACCAGCGCTGCTTGGCGATGCCGCCCTCGATCATGAGGTCGACGATGAGCTTCAGCTCGTGGAGGCACTCGAAGTAGGCGACCTCGGGCTGGTACCCCGCCTCGACGAGGGTCTCGAAGCCGTACATGACCAGCTGGGAGGCGCCGCCACAGAGCACCGCCTGCTCGCCGAACAGGTCGGTCTCGGTCTCCTCGGTGAAGGTCGTCTTGATGCCACCGGCCCGCAGGCCACCGATCGCCTTGGCGTAGCTCTTGGCCACGTCCCAAGCCGATCCGCTGGCGTCCTGCTCCACCGCCAGGAGCACCGGCACCCCACGGCCGTCGGCGAACTCGCGCCGAACGATGTGGCCCGGGCCCTTCGGGGCGACCATGATGACGTCCGAACCCGCCTCGGGCTTGATATAGCCGTAGCGGATGTTGAAGCCGTGCCCGAAGAGCAGACCGGCGCCCTGCTTGAGGTTGGGCGCGATGTGCTCGCTGTAGACCCCACGCTGCACCTGGTCGGGCGTGAGGATGACCACGAGGTCGGCCTGCTTGACCGCGTCGGCCACCGAGAGCACGGTCAGCCCCTCGGCCTCCGCCTTGGCCCGGCTCTTGCTGCCCTCAGCGAGACCGATACGAACATCGACCCCCGAGTCACGCAGGTTGAGCGCGTGGGCGTGGCCCTGGCTGCCGTATCCGATGACAGCGACCTTGCGCCCCTGGATGATCGACAGATCAGCGTCGTCGTCGTAGAACATCTCGGCCATCGTGGCCTCTCCTTCGGTTGGGTGTCGCGGCGGGTGTGCCGCTGTGCTTGAGCGGTTGTGGGGAGCGGGGAGCTGATTCGGGACTGATGCGGCGCAGGGCTCAGGCGCTGCGCAGGCTGCGGTCGGTGATCGAACGCGAACCACGTCCGACCGCGACCATGCCCGACTGCACGAGCTCTCTGACCCCGAAGGGGGCCAGCACGTCGAGCAACGCGTGCAGCTTCTCGCTGTCACCCGTGGCCTCGATCGTCAGGGCGTCGGTCGACACGTCGACGACCTTGGCCTTGAACAACGCGATGGTGTCGATCACTTGGCTGCGGGTGACCGCGTCGGCCCGCACCTTCACGAGCAGCAGCTCCCGCTGCACCGATGCGTGCTTGTCGAGCTCGACGACCTTGAGCACCTCGATCAGCTTGTTGAGCTGCTTGGTCACCTGCTCGAGGGCGCTGCCCTCGACCTCGACGACCACGGTCATCCGAGAGATCTCGGGGATCTCGGTCGGGCCGACCGCGAGGGAGTCGATGTTGAAGCCCCGGCGGGAGAAGAGGGCAGCGACGCGCGTCAGCACGCCGGGCTTGTTCTCGACGAGCACCGAAAGGGTGTGCTTGCTCATGTGTTCACTCCTCGCGTTCCCAGACCGGCGCTTCGTGACGCGCCGCCAGAATCATGTCGTTGCTCACGCCGGACGGCACCATCGGCCACACCATGGCGTCACGATGAACGATGAAGTCGATCACGACGGGCCGGTCGTTGATCTCGAGCGCGGTCTTGATCACCGCGTCGACCTCTTCCACCGTCTCGGCCCGCAACCCGACGCAGCCGTAGGCGTCGGCGAGCTTGACGAAGTCGGGCACGCGCGAGGCGGTCGGCTGGAGGTCGGTGTTGGAGTAGCGCTCGCCGTAGAACAGGGTCTGCCACTGCCGCACCATGCCCAGTGAGCTGTTGTTGATGATCGCCACCTTGATCGGGATGTGGTTGATGACGCAGGTCGCGAGCTCCTGGTTGGTCATCTGGAAGCAGCCGTCGCCGTCGATGGCCCACACCGTGCGCTCGGGCTCGGCGACCTTCGCTCCCATGGCCGCCGGCACCGAGAAGCCCATCGTGCCGAGCCCGCCGGAGTTGATCCAGGAGTTGGGCCGCTCGTAGCGCACGAACTGGGCCGCCCACATCTGGTGCTGACCGACCCCCGCCACGTAGGTCGCCTCCGGACCGCTCAGGGCACCGATCCGCTCGATGACGTACTGCGGTGACAGGGTTCCGTCGTCACTGGTCGTGTAGCCGAGCGGAAAGGTCTGCTTCCAGCCCGCGACCCGCTCACGCCACTCCGCGAAGTCCCACTCGCCCGAGTCAGCCGGTGCCGCAGCGCGATCCGCGGTGATCTGCTCAATCAGGTCGACGATCACCTCACCGACGTCACCGACGATCGGCACCTGGGCGGCGCGGTTCTTCGAGATCTCGGCCGGATCGATGTCGGCGTGGATCACCTTGGCGTCGGGCGCGAAGCTCGACAGCTGCCCCGTGACCCGGTCGTCGAAACGGGCGCCGAGAGCGATGATGAGGTCAGACTTCTGCAACCCGGTCACAGCAGCCACGGTGCCGTGCATGCCGGGCATGCCGAGGTTGAGCGGGTTGCTGTCGGGCACGGTGCCGCGCGCCATGAGGGTCGTGACGACGGGGATCTGCGTCAGCTCGACGAGCCGACGCAGCGCGTCGCTGGCGTGGCCCCGCACGACGCCCCCACCCACGTAGAGAACCGGGCGGGACGACGTCGCCATGAGCCGAGCAGCCTCACGGATCTGTTTGCCGTGCGGCCGGGTCACCGGTCGGTAGCCCGGCAGGTCGAACACCGGGGGCCAGCTGAAGGTGGTCTTGGCCTGCAGCGCGTCCTTGCTGATGTCGACCAGCACCGGGCCGGGGCGACCCGTGCTCGCGACGTGGAAGGCTTCGGCGATCGCCTGCGCGATCTTGCCGGCATCCGTCACCAGGTAGTTGTGCTTCGTGATCGGCATCGTGATGCCGCGGATGTCGGCCTCCTGGAAGGCGTCGGTGCCGATGGAGGCACTGGCCACCTGACCGGTGATGGCGACCATCGGCACGGAGTCCATGTAGGCGTTGGCGATCGGGGTGACGAGGTTGGTGGCTCCGGGGCCGGAGGTCGCGAGGCACACACCGACCTTGCCGGTGGCCGAGGCGTACCCCTCGGCCGCATGGCCGGCCCCCTGCTCGTGACGGACGAGGATGTGCCGCAGCTTCGTCGAGTCGAGCAACGGGTCGTAGGCGGGCAGGATCGCCCCGCCGGGGATGCCGAAGATGTTCTCGGCGCCGACCGCCTCGAGGGCGAGCACGAGCGCCTGGGCCCCGGTGACCTCCACCGCGACCGCTACCTCGGCCGGGCCGTCGGTCGCGACATTTGCCGCAGATGAGGCCGTTCGCGGCCGGGGCCGCGAGGCAACGTCTGCCGGCGATGGTGCCTGCTTCGTCGTGTCGGTCACGATCTCTTCCTTCGTCATCGATGGTGTCGTCGGCCGCACACCGGCCCTCCCCACTCACAAAAAAACCCTTCTGTCCGCAAGGGACGGAAGGGAGCGCGCTGACCGGTCGAATGGTCTGCGCGCTAGGGAAGTACGAGGAGCTGTGCCACGTCCCTACCGTCCTACGCCACCTCACCGGTGTCAATCACCCTCGTTGCGAGTCTCAGGATGTGGCCAAGCGGTCTCACCCATTGTCACGAGGTCGGGTCGGCCGGAAAGTGGGTTGTCGGCGGCAGGCTCGCTCGGGAGACTGCCTCCATGGCTCAGACCACCCGTCAAGCAGCAACCGAGCTTGCTCCGGCCGACGACGCCGTCAACGCGCTGGGCCTGACCGGCTATGCCGCCCGGCCGCTGACGACGGGCGACGCGCACGCCGTGTTCGAGCTGATGGCCGAGAGCGAGGTGGAGGCGGTCGGGGAGGTCATCATCGAGGAGGCCGACATCGTCGGCGACTGGCAACGGCCGAGCTTCGAGATCGCCCGCCACAGCATCGGCGTCTTCGACGGTAAGCGCCTCGTCGGTTACGCCGAGGTCTACCGAGGCCGCTGGGCCGATGCCGCGGTGGCGATCGGCCATCGCGGCCGGGGCATCGGCACGGCCCTGGCGCAGTGGACCCAGCGGTTGAGTCGCCGCGACGGCTCGGGGCTCGTCGGGATGCCGGTACCCGAGGGGTCGGTTGGCGAGCAGCTGCTCCAAGCCCTCGGCTACGAGGTGCTGTGGACCTCGTGGGTGCTCGCGATGCCGGCGGGCAAGCACATCGAGCCCCACCCGGTCACCGCGGGGTACTCGATCCGCGCGGCTGACGGAGACGCCGACCACCGGGCCGCGCACCACGTGATCGACGAGGCGTTTCTGGAGTGGTCGGAGCGCGAGCCGGAGAGCTTCGACGACTTTGCGGCCGGCAGTGTGCTGCGGCCCGGCTTCGAGCCGTGGCACCTGCGCCTGATGGTCGACCCGGGCGGGGCGGTCGTCGCGGTCTCCCTGCTCATGACGAACGGCGAGCTCGCTTACGTCGCCAAGCTGGCCGTACACCGTGACCAGCGCGGACGCGGGCTCGCCCGGGCCCTGCTCGTGGACTCCTTCGCGGTCGCGCGCGAGCACGGGGCGAGCCGGTCAGAGCTGTCGACCGACTCGCGCACCGGTGCCCTCGGGCTCTACCAGAAGGTCGGCATGGAGGTCACCTCGCTCTGGCGTCACTGGGCCATCGACACCTCCGGCCAGGCGTGACGACAGCAGCTGGACGACACGGGCCTCGCACCACGGGTCAGTCGCAGACGGCGCCGCGGCTCGCGCTCCCGACCAGCTTGCGGTACTTGGAGAGGACGCCCCGGGTGTACTTCGGCTCCGGGTGGGTGACGCCAGCGGTTCGACGACGCTCCATCTCGTCGTCGTCGACGAGCAGGTCGAGCAGGCCGTTCGCAACATCGAGGCGGATGCCGTCACCATCGTGCACGAACGCAATCGGACCGTCGTCGACGGCCTCGGGGGCGACGTGCCCGACGCAGAGCCCCGTGGTGCCACCGGAGAACCGGCCGTCGGTGAGCAGCAGCACCTCCTTGCCGAGGCCGGCGCCCTTGATGGCACCGGTGACGGCCAGCATCTCGCGCATCCCCGGCCCGCCCTTGGGGCCCTCGTAACGGATGACGACGACGTCGTTCGGCTTCAGCTCACCGTTCTCGACGGCATCCATCGCGGCGCGCTCGCCGTCGAAGACCCGCGCCGTGCCCTCGAACACGGAGTCGTCGAAGCCGGCCGACTTCACCACGGCGCCGTCGGGGGCGAGCGAGCCCTTGAGGATCGTCAGGCCACCGCTCTTGTGGATGGGCGCGCTCATGGCGCGCAGCACCTTGCCGTCGAGGTCGGGGGGCGCGATGTCGGCGAGGTTCTCGGCCATCGTCTTGCCGGTCACCGTGAGGCAGTCGCCGTGCAGCAGGCCGGCATCGAGCAGCGCGCGCATGACGACCGGCACCCCGCCGACCCGGTCGATGTCGGTCATGACGTACTCACCGAACGGCTTGACGTCGGCCAGGTGCGGCACCTTCGCGCCGACCCGGGAGAAGTCGTCGATGGTCAGGTCGACGTCGGCCTCGTGGGCCATGGCGAGCAGGTGCAGCACGGCGTTCGTCGACCCACCGAAGGCCATCACGACCGCGATGGCGTTCTCGAACGCCTCCTTCGTCATGATGTCGCGGGCGCGGATCCCCAGGCGCAGCAGGTTGACCACGGCCTCGCCCGACTTGCGGGCGTAGCCGTCACGGCGACGGTCGGTGGCCGGTGGCGCCGCCGAACCGGGCAGGGACATGCCGATGGCTTCGGCCACCGACGCCATGGTGTTGGCGGTGTACATGCCGCCGCAGGCCCCCTCACCGGGGCAGATGGCCCGCTCGATGGCGTCGACGTCGGCGCGTGACATCCGCCCCGCAGCGCACGCGCCCACCGCCTCGAAGGCATCGATGATCGTGACCGTCCGCTCACTGCCGTCGGACAGCTTCGCGATGCCCGGCAGGATCGAGCCGGCGTAGAGGAACACCGACGACAGGTTGAGCCGGGCCGCGGCCATGAGCATTCCCGGCAGCGACTTGTCGCAGCCGGCGAGCAGCACCGACCCGTCGAGCCGTTCGGCGTTCATGACGGTCTCGACGGAGTCTGCGATGACCTCTCGTGAGACGAGCGAGAAGTGCATGCCCTCGTGCCCCATCGAGATACCGTCGGACACCGAGATGGTGCCGAACTCCAACGGGTACCCACCGCCGGCGTGCACTCCCTCCTTCACCGCCTTCGCGAGCCGGTCGAGCGAGAGGTTGCACGGCGTGATCTCGTTCCACGAGCTGGCGACGCCGATCTGCGGCTTGGCGAAGTCGTCGTCGCCCATCCCCACGGCCCGCAGCATCCCCCGCGCGGCGGTCTTCTCCAGACCGTCGGTGACGTCGCGGCTGCGGGGCTTGATGTCAGGGGTCTGAGTCATGCTCGCCAGCATAGAACCGGCCCCGCCGACCCGACACGGCATCTCAGCCGACGATCAGGTGACGGGCCTGGATGCCGGTCAGCCCCTGCTCACGTGAAAGCGGAGCAACGAGCACGCGCCGAGGTCAAGGTCAGCCCACTCCCCGGCGTACTGCAGCACCGCCATCCCGCTCGTGACGAACCCGGCGGCAAGGGCGTCGTGGGCCTCGCGGGAGCCGTCGCCATCGCAAAGCAGGCTGGTCAGGTTGGCCATCGTCGGATTGTGCCCGACCACGAGCACCCCGACCATGTCACCGGCATCCTCGCGAATCGTCTCGAGGGTCTGCTCGACTCCCCCGAGGTACACGCTGCGGCGAAACTCGACGAACTCGGCGTTGGCCCCGCCATGACACGCCTGCTCCCACGTCTGGCGCGTGCGCACCGCCGTAGAGCAGATGACGAGGTCGGGAACGAGCCCCTCGTCTCGCAGCCAACGGCCGGCGGCCGACGCGTCGCGCCGACCCCGGGCGGCCAGCTCACGGTCGTGGTCGGGCTTGCCGAGCCCTTCCTCGGCCTTGGCGTGGCGCATCAGAACGAGGGTCTTCTCCCGCGCGGCGTTGCTCATGCTCAGAGCATGCTCCCTCGACCGATGCTTGTCAGCCTGGCGGCCGGCGAGCGGGAGTCTGCCGTGCTGACGGTGCTGCTGCGCCCCGCCCCCTGAAGGCGGGGCGGCTCAGCCCCCCGAGACCGCGTTGACGATGTGCACCCGGGCCCCGCTCGGCACCACGGTCTCCACTCCGCCGCTGCGAGTGGCGTCCTCGCCGTTGACGAACACCTTGACGTGGCGGCGGATCTCGCCCCGCTCGTCGCGCACCTTCCCGTCGAGGATGCGGTGCTCCGAGAAGGCGCGGTCGAGCAGCTCACGAACGGTCTGTGACTCTCCACCCCCGTCGACCTCGATCTCGGACACGCCACCCGCAAGGTCGCGCAGCATGCCCGGCAGGATGAGTCGAACAGGTGTGAGCGGCATCCGAGATCCTCGGTGTCTCAGGCTGTCTCGCGACAAGGGACCCGCGCCGCCCGCACCACGAGCACGTCAGGCAGCTGGGTGACGATGCGCTCGAACGACTCGCCCTCGTCGACCGAGGCGAAGACGTCGCCGTTGCGGGTACCGAGGTAGACCCCCACCGGCTCGTCGTCGTCGCCGGCATCGGTGCAGGCGGCGTCGCGCAGCACGCAGGTGAAGCTGTCGGTGGGCAGGCCATCGGCTTGCATCCGCCAGCTGCGGCCCGAGTCGTCGGAGCGCTGAACCTGCAGGTGCGCATCGGGTGGGATGCGCTCGCCGTCATCGGCAACCGGAACGTTCCAGACGACGCCCGGCCGACGGGGGTGGGCCAGGATCGTGAAGCCGAAGTCGGTGGGCAGCCCGTCGGCGATCGACTGCCAGCTCTGGCCGCGGTCACCAGAGCGGTAGACCCCCTTGTGGTTCTGGGCGAAGAGCTCGCCGTCGACGCCGCGAGCGACCTTGTGCACGCACTGGCCGAACTCGGGATACTCGTCGTCGGGCAGGAAGTACGCCCGGATACCAGGGTTGCTCGCCGACCAAGACGCCCCTGAATCGCTCGAGCGGTAGACCCCGCCGGCACTCATGGCCACGAGCAGCGCCTCCGGGTGCCCGGGCTCCGCCACGATGGTGTGCACCGCCCCGCCACCGAACCCCGGCTCCCAGCGAGGCCGGTGGGGATGGTTCCACAGACCCCTCACCAGGTCGTAGTGACGACCGCCGTCGGCGCTGCGGAACAAGGCGTGCGGCTCGACGCCGGCCCACACGACGTCATCGTCGTTGGGATCCGGCGTCAGCTGCCAGATGCGTTCGAGCGCGGTCTCGGTGTCGCTCGGAAACGCCACGGCACGGTCGGCGCTCTCGGTGAACGTGCGTCCGCCGTCGTCGCTCGTCTGCACCGTCGGGCCCCAGTGCCACGACTTGACGCCCGCGAGAACCGTCGAGCGCCCCGCCCGGGTGTCGATCGCCACGGAGGCGACCTCGCTCATGAGAAAGTGCGGGCCCTCGACCGACCACGTGCGGCGGTCGTCGCTGCGGGCGATCCACAGGCCCTTGCGAGTGCCGATGGCCACGATGGACTCCGTCGATCCGCTCATGTTCACAGTGTCCACTATCGCTCTGACACTGACAAGGGTCGAGCTACCGGTTCACGATGTTGACCAGCGGCTCACCGTCTCGCAGCGCCTCGGCCTGGCGTCGGATCAGGGCCAGCGCCCGTGGCCGCATGGCCGTCGTCGCTCCCCCCACGTGCGGCGTGACGAGCACCCCCGGAGTGGTCCAGGCCGGGTGGTCGGCGGGAAGCGGCTCGGGGTCGGTCACATCGAGAGCGGCGCGCAGTCGTCCCGAGGCGCACTCGGCCAGCAGGTCGGCCGTGACCACCACCGGCCCGCGCGCGACGTTCACCACCAGGGCCCGGTCGGGCAGGCGAGCCAGCAGCCCGGCATCCACGAGCCCCCGGGTCGCCTCGTTCAGCGGCACGATGACGACCAGCACGTCGGCGGCGGCGGCCAGCTCGGGCAGCTCGTCGATGCCGTGCACCCGGTCGACGAGGTCGTCTCCCGCTCGAGCCCGCGACGCCACGACGGTGATCTCGACCTCGAACGGCAGGAACCGTCTGACGATGGCGCGGCCGATGTGTCCGTAGCCGATGACGACCACCCGCTTGTCGGCCAGGGCCGGCCGAATCGAGGTGGGTAGCCATTCCGAGCGAGACTGCGCCTCGACCAGCTCCGGGATGCCGCGCAGCGAGGCGAGCGACAGGGTGAGCACGAGCTCGGCCGTGCTCGCGTCGTGCACGCCGGCGGCGTTGCACAGGGCGACGCCCGGCGGCACGTCGGCCACGTAGTGGTCGTAGCCGGCGCTCTGCAGCTGCAGCACCTCAAGGGCGGGCACCTGTGGCGTCAGATCGCGTAGAGAGACGCTGCCCAGGTAGGGCGTCACCGCCAGACGCACCTCGGCGGCCCGCGCGTGAGGGGAGGCCAGGTTCCAGACGACCACCTCGACGCCCTCGATGTCTGAGAGCGGCGCCAGGTAGGTGGGGTCGGGAACGGAGACGACGAGCGGCTGGCCGGCGTGCGCGGTGGTCATGTGGAGCACGCTAGCGGCCGGCCGTCGGCCGGACGCCAGAGGTGGGCCGCCGAGCTCGGAGTAATCTCCCCCTCGTGAACACGCACCCGCGAGTGCTCTCGCTCAACGTCGGTCGCGGTCAGCCCACGGGTCTCCCCGCCGCCCCGACCTCCGGTATCGACAAGCGCCCGGTGGCCCGCATCGAGATCCGCGACCCCGGGCCCAAGAGGGGCGGGCTGGGCAGCGGCGTGGTGGGCGACACCATCGGCGACCAGCGCCACCACGGCGGGGTGACCCAGGCCGTCTACGCCTACCCGCGGGAGGACCAGCAGTGGTGGGCCGAGCAGCTGCGACGGCCCATCGCCCCAGGCGGTTTCGGAGAGAACGTCACCACCGTCGGAGTCGACGCCACCCACGCGCTCGTAGGCGAGAGGTGGCGCATCGGCCCGGTCGTGCTGCGGGTCGAGGTGCCGCGCATCCCGTGTGCCACCTTCGCTCGACACATGAACGAGCGAGGCTGGGTCAAGCGGTTCGCCGCCCCGGGACGCACCGGCGCCTACCTCTCGGTCGTCAGCCCCGGGACGATCTCGACAGACGACGCTATCGACATCGAGCGCCCTGACCACGACATCGACCTGCTCAGTGTCTTCCGGGCCATCATGGGCGACCTGGAGGCGGCCCGTCGTGTGCTGTCGTCGGGCGTGCTCAGCCCGACCGAACACGACTATCTGGCAGGCACCTTCGCCCGACGCACCCACTGACCCTCACCCCGCCACCTGAACGCGGTGCCGGTCGTCGCACCGTCATGGGCGACAATGGGGCATGTCGAACGCCCGTCGCCCTCCGCGCCGTGCCATCGCCGCGGTCATCGTTCTTCCCGTCGTGCTGGTCGCCGGCTGCACCTCCTCGCCGCCGGCAGGGCCGCCACAGGGCGAGGCCGTGCCCCCGACGGTCAGCACGTCAACCTCCGGAAAGCCGACAGCGACGAGCACTGCCGGTTCAGGCTCAGGCACCTCGTCAGGACCCGCGAGCACCACGGCCACGACGTCGGCACCCGCCGTCACCACCCTCCTCGGCGGACTCGACCGCCCGTGGTCGATCGCCATGCTCCCCGACGGTTCCGGCCTCATCAGCGCGCGCAACACGGGCGAGGTTCACCACGTCGCGGCCCCAGGGGCCTCCAGCCCACCGGTGGTGGTCGGCCGGCTGCCCATCGGCCGCACCTCCGGCGAAGGCGGCCTGCTCGGGCTCGCCGTGCGGGCCGACTTCGAGACCGACCCGGTGGTCTATGCGTACTACTCCACCGAGAACGACAACCGCATCGCTGCCCTGCCCTGGGCCGACGGACGGCTCGGAGCGCCGAAGGTCATCTTCAGCGGCATCCCCCGTGGCACCAACCACAACGGGGGCCGCATCGCGTTCGGGCCCGACGGCTACCTCTACGTCGGCACCGGCGAGGCGGGCGACACCTCTCTGGCGCAGAACCTCGGCTCGCTCGGCGGCAAGATCCTGCGCCTCACCCCCGCCGGTGAGCCGGCACCCGGCAACCCGTTCGGCGGATCGCCCATCTGGTCGTACGGGCACCGCAACGTGCAGGGGCTGGCGTGGGACAGCCAGAAGCGGCTCTGGGCCAGCGAGTTCGGCGCTGACACGCACGACGAGCTCAACCTCATAGAGCCCGGCCGCAACTACGGCTGGCCCGAGGTCGAGGGCCGGGCCACAGACAAGAACTTCGTCGACCCCGTCGCGCAGTGGTCACCGTCAGAGATGTCTCCGAGCGGTATCACGATCGGGCCTGACGGTGCGGTCTACATCGCCGCGCTCCGGGGGCAGTCGGTCTGGCGGGTGCCGATCAACGACGACGGAACGGCCGGAACCCCCAGTCGCCACCTCGAGGGCACCTACGGCCGTCTCCGTGACCTGCATTTCGTCAGCGCCGACCGGGTGTGGATCCTCACGAACAACGGCACCGACGACCGGCTCCTGTCGCTGCCCGCCGCTTCGCTGGGCGTCAGCTGAGCGCAGCTGGCCACAGCTAAGGTGTGACGAGGTCGCACGGCGCGGCCGCCCCGACGAGGAGGCAACCATGTCCGAGCTCGACGAGATCCTCCGCCAGGTGCCGATCAGCCAGCTCGCGAGCCAGTGGGGGGTCGACGAGAGCGAGATCACCGCCGCCACCCAGCACGCCCTACCGGCGCTGCTCGGGGGCCTGCAGGCGAACGCCCAGGACCCGAAGGCGGCCGACTCCATCGTCTCGGCTCTGTCGAACCACGGCGGCGCGGTGCGAGGCCTCGACGACATCGACGAGCACGACGGCCAGAAGATCGTCGGAAACATCTTCGGTGGGAACCAGGACCAGGTCGTGAGCCAGCTCGGTGGTCTCGGCGGTTCATCGGGCTTGATCGTCTCCAAGCTCATGCCGATCCTCGCGCCCATCGTCATGTCGTGGCTGGCCAACAAGATGAGCGGGTCAGGGGGCCTCGGCGGCGTGCTCGGGGGGATGCTCGGAGGCGGCACCGCAGCGCCGACCACCACTGACGCTGCCGCCACCACCGACGCCGACTCCGGCGCGCTCTTCCCCGGTGGCGCGGGCAGCACGAGCGCCCCGACCCAGAGCCCGACAGACAGCGCTCCAGCCGCCGGTGCGACCGGTGCGACCAGTTCGCTTCAGGACATCCTCGGCTCCGTGCTCGGCGGCGGGGCCTCGTCAGGCGGCGGCAGCGACATCCTCGGCGGGCTGCTGGGCGGCCTGCTCGGCGGCGGCAAGCGCTGAGCCCGCCGCGGTCAGCCGGCTACTGCAGCTTGGCGAGGATCAGCTCGCGGGCCTTGCCGGCGTCGGCCTGACCCTTCATGGCCTTCATGACCTGACCGATGAGCGCCCCGGCGGCCGCGACCTTGCCGTCGCTGATCTTGGCCGCCACGTCGGGGTTGGCGGCGATCACGACGTCGACCGCGGCCTCGAGAGCGCCGTCGTCCTGCTTCAGCTCGAGCCCCTTGGCGTCGGCGACGGCGGTAGGCCCGCCTTCGCCGGCCAGCACGCCGCTCAGCACCTCGCGCGCCATCGAGTCGTTGAGCCGGCCGGATCTGACGAGTGAGTCGAGCTCAGCCACGGTCGCCGGAGTGAAGCCGATACCGGCCGCGTACGACACGAGGTCGGTGGCCTCTTCGTTGGCGCGCCGAGAGGGCTCGCCGAGCCACCACTTGCGCGCCGCAGCCGGGCTCGCGCCCGCTGCCACCGTCTGCTCGATCAGCTCGGCAGCACCGGCGTTGTAGACGTCGCGCATCTCGAGATCGCTGTAGCCCCAGTCGTTCTGGAGGCGCTTGCGGCGCTCGGCCGGCGGCTCGGGCAGGGTGGCAGCCAGAGCCTCGACCAGCTCTCGCGACGGGGCGACCGGCACGAGGTCGGGCTCGGGGAAGTAGCGGTAGTCGTCGGCGTCCGACTTCACGCGGCCCGACGTGGTGACCCCGGTGTCCTCGTGCCAGTGCCTGGTCTCCTGCAGGATCGAGCGGCCGGAGTCGAGCACGGCGGCGTGCCGCGAGATCTCGTAGCGGATGGCCCGCTCGACCGATCGCAGCGAGTTGACGTTCTTCGTCTCGGTGCGGGTGCCGAGCGGCACCGCCAGCTGTTCGGCGCTGGTCGGCTCCCCTGTCTTGGCGCGCAACGAGACGTTCGCGTCGCAGCGCATCGAGCCCTGCTCCATCTTGACGTCGCTGACGTCGAGGGCGCGCAGCAGCTCGCGCAGGGCCGCCACGTAGGCCTTCGCCACCTCCGGCGCCCGCGCCCCAGCGCCGACCAGCGGCTTGGTCACGATCTCGATCAGCGGGATGCCGGCCCGGTTGTAGTCGACGAGCGAGTGGTCAGCCCCGTGTATCCGACCGGTGGCGCCGCCGATGTGCAGGGACTTGCCGGTGTCCTCCTCCATGTGGGCCCGCTCGATCTCGACGCGGAAGACCTCTGTGCCGCCGGACCCATCGTCAACGTCGACATCGAGGTAGCCCTCGAAGGCGATCGGCTCGTCGTACTGCGAGGTCTGGAAGTTCTTCGGCATGTCGGGGTAGAAGTAGTTCTTCCGCGCGAACCGGCACCACGACGCGATCTCGCAGTTGAGGGCCAGCCCGATGCGGATGGCCGACTCGACGGCCTTCTCGTTGACCACGGGCAGGGCGCCCGGCAGGCCGAGGCAGACCGGGCACACCTGCGAGTTGGGCTCGGCGCCGAACTCGGTGGGGCACCCGCAGAACATCTTCGTGTTGGTGTGCAGCTCGACGTGCACCTCGAGGCCCATGACCGGGTCGAACCGCGAGAGGGCCTCGTCATAGTCCACAACGGCATCCGCCTGGTGGGTGGTGGTCATGTCACGCTCCCTTGGCGTTGGAGGAACCGGCCGCACCGGCAGAGGGCAGGTCGGGGATGCCGTCGAGGATCGGGCCGCCCCACCGGTCGGTGAGCGCGCCCTCGAGGGCCGCGCCCACGGCGTACAGGCGGTCGTCCTGCATGGCCGGAGCGAGGATCTGGAAGCCGACGGGCAGCCCGTCCTCCTCCGCGAGACCGGAGGGCAGTGACATGCCCGGCACACCGGCGAGGTTGGCCGGGATCGTCGCGATGTCGTTGAGGTACATGGCCATCGGGTCGTCGAGCTTGTCGCCGAGCTTGAACGCCGTGGTCGGTGCCGTGGGGCTGACGAGCACGTCGACCTGGCCGAAGGCGGCGTCGAAGTCCTGGGCGATGAGCGTGCGAACCTTCTGGGCCGAGCCGTAGTAGGCGTCGTAGTAGCCCGAGCTGAGGGCGTAGGTGCCCAGGATGATGCGGCGCTTGACCTCGGGACCGAACCCGGCGTCGCGGGTGGCACTCATGACCTGCTCGGCCGACGGGGCGTCGACGCCCTCGGGCAGCACCCTCATGCCGTAGCGCATGGCATCGAACTTGGCCAGGTTGCTGCTCGCCTCGCTCGGCAGGATCAGGTAGTACGCCGCGAGGGCGTACTCGAAGTTCGGGCAGCTCACCTCGACGACCTCGGCGCCGAGGTCGACGAGCAGCTGCACCGACTCCTCGAACCGGGAACGCACGCCGGCCTGGTAGCCCTCGCCGCCCAGCTCCTTGACGACACCGATGCGCAGACCCTTGACGTCGGCCCGCCGGGCGGCCTCCACGACCGCCGGCACGGGGGCGTCGATCGAGGTCGAGTCCATCGGGTCGTGCCCGCCCATCACGGCGTGGAGCAGGGCCGTGTCGAGCACGGTTCGCCCACAGGGCCCGGCCTGGTCGAGTGAGCTCGCGAGAGCCACCAGGCCGTAGCGCGACACCCCTCCATAGGTCGGCTTGGTGCCGACGGTCGCGGTGACGGCGGCCGGCTGGCGGATCGAGCCGCCGGTGTCGGTCCCGGTGGCGAGCGGAGACTGGAAGGAGGCGAGCACCGAGCTCGACCCGCCGCCGGACCCGCCGGGGATCCGCTCGAGGTCCCACGGGTTGTGCGACGGGCCGTAGGCCGAGTGCTCGGTCGAGCTGCCCATCGCGAACTCGTCCATGTTGGTCTTGCCGAGGATCGGCAGGCCGGCCTCGCGCAGCTTGGTGACCACCGTGGCGTCGTACGGCGGGATCCAGCCCTCGAGCATCTTGCTGCCGCAGGTGGTGGGCAGTCCGCGGGTGGCCATGACGTCCTTGACGGCGATGGGCACCCCGGCCAGCACCCCGAGCGCCTCCCTGCTCGACCGGCGGTCGTCGATGCCGCGGGCCGCCGCAAGGGCCCCTTCGTGGTCGACGTGCAGATAGGCGTGCACTGCGCCGTCGACCGCCTCGATGCGGTCGAGGTGGGCCTGGGTCAGCTCGACCGAGCTGATCGTCTTGCTGGCGAGCGCCTCGGCGAGCACGGCAGCAGTCGCGCGGGTGAGGTCAGTGGGGAGGTCTGTCACCTGAGTACCTTCGGTTCGGTTGTGCACTGGCGAAGCTCGTCAAGCACGGGTGGATGCCGCTGGGCCCGCTGAGCGGCATCCGCCCAGGTGCTGGCAGTGGGCGCGGCGCCGCATCGGGCTACTCCTCGTCGAGGATGCGCGGCACCGAGAAGCGTTGCTGGTCACTCGCGGGGGCGCCCGAGAGGGCCTGCGCCGGGGTGAGGCTCGGACGCACCACGTCGGGCCGGGTGACGTTGGTCAGGGGCAGCGGGTGCGACATCGGCGCCACCTCGCCGATAGGCGCCTGCTGCACCTTGGCCACCGACTCGATGATCACGCCCAGCTCGCCGACCATCTGGTCGAGCTCGGCGTCGGACAGCTCGATGCGCGCGAGGCCCGCGAGGTGGGACACATCGGCGCGAGTGAGGGAGGACATGACGGCCAGTCTATGGCTCCCCTGCGAACGACTCGTTCGAGGTCGAACACGTCGGTACACCCCGTCGTTCGACCTCGAACGAGTCGTTCGCGGGGGGCAGCCCCGCTCAGGCGCGCTCTTCGCCCTCTCGCACACCTTCCCGCTCGAACACCACGTCGACCTCGATCTCGAGGTACCGCCCGACGATGAACGACGGCACGCGCATCCCCAGCCCCGACCGGTCGAGGGTGCCCGCGACCGTGGCGCGCACCCTGGTGGCGCTGACCTCGGTGGGCAGCGCGAGCAGGGTCACCGGCGCGCTCCTGCCGCGGGCCGACAGGGTCGCCTCGATCGACCAGCCGGCGGTCGAGCGCAGGGCGGGGCCTCCCTCGACCACCACGAGGGGGTGATCGACCGCGTCGAGGAACGGCCGGCCGAGCAGGCTCTGGTCCCGTCGGCGGTTACCGGTGGCGACCCCCGCCGCGTCAAGCTCGATGTGGGCCCGCTCGAGGCCCCCGTCTGCCGACGCGTGCACCGAGCCGCCCACGACCGGAAGGCTGCCGTGCACGGTGGTGACGAGCTTGTCGCGAACGCTGAAGTGAGCCGTGCAGTCGGAGGCGACGAGCCGCCACTCCCCCGCGGCGATGGCCGGCGTTTGGCTGCCGGCGACCTGATTCGGCGTCATGACGACACCCCCGGCCCCATCACGTCGAACACGGTGTACCGCTCCACCTGGGTGGGCCCCGGCAGCAGTATCGGATCCTCGCCCGGCAGCAGCTCCGAGGTCATCACGAGCTCGGTGGCGAGATCCAGGGTGGCTTCGTGCCCCACCACGACGAGCACCGCCTCACCACCGTCGGGCTGCCGAAGGATGTAGCGGGCAACGAGGTCGTCCTTGATCGCAGGGTGCGACATCATCAGCGGTTCGATCCGTTCGGATCCTGCTCGTTCGCCGGCGGCGACGAGCTCGGGCGAACGGGGCCCGGAGAAGACGGTGAGCTGCGCGTACATGGGTAGACCTCCTGGTCGGCGGTTCTGCACCGTCACGACGCTCGTGACGCGATGGGTCAACGGTCCGCCGGTCGTAGCCTCGGCGCCTCAGTACGTCCACTGCACCGGGCACTGACTTCGGGCACTGACTTCGGGCACTGACTTCGGGCACTGACTCCGCCCGCGCCCGTACTGCGCGCGCGCCATACTGGGCTGGTGGTCGCCGTCCATGGCCGGGAGAGGCAGCTCGCCGTCGTCGAGAGAGCCCTCGGCGAGGTGACCGCTGAGCGTGGTCAGCTGCTGCTGATCACCGGCGAGGCGGGGATCGGCAAGAGCCGGGTTGCGCAGGTCGCCCTCGACCGCGCCGAGTCGGCCGGACTCACGGCCGCGCGTGGCTACGCCGTCGACGAGCCCGGCGCCCCCGCTCTGTGGCCGTGGCTGCGGCTGGGCCGCGACGTGCCCACGCTCGCAGCGGCGCTCGCCGACGTCGCCTCGGCCTCTGGCGCGAGCGCCGCCGACGCTGGTGACGCCGCCGCTGGTGACGCCGCCGCTCGCTTCGCCCTGTGCGACACCGCGTGCGTGGCGCTGGCCCGCGGTGCGCCGCCCGGTGGGCTGGCCGTGCTGCTGGAGGACTTCCACTGGGCAGATGCCCTCTCGGTCGCGGTGCTCCGACATCTTGTGCATGACCTCGCGACGACCCGGCTGCTCGTCGTCGTCACCGCGAGGGACGCTCCTGGTTCACCCTTCGGGCGGACCGTTCCCGACCTCGTACGCAGTCCGGTCACCCACCAGCTGCGCCTCGCCGGTCTGGACGCCGAGGCGGTCGCCCGGTGGTTGGGGGCCGATGCCGACACCGAGGCCTGGGCGCCGTTCGCCGGCGAGCTGGTGCGGCGCACGAGCGGCAACCCGCTCTACATCGCGACTCTCACGAGTGGGTCACCACCCGCCCCTACGGTCACCAGCCGCCAGACCGAGGCGCTCGAAGGAGTGCTGGCCGACCGGGTCGACCTCAGGGCGGTGCTGGTCGCTCCCTTTCACGGCCTGTCGACCCCGCCCCGCCGCACCGTCGCCGTCGCGGCCCTGCTGGCGGAGCGGCTCACCCCGAGCCTCATCGCCGACGCCGCCACCCTCCCGACCTCGGAGGTGAGCGACCACCTCGCCGGCGCCGTGTCGGCGGGCCTGCTGCGCTTCGGCCCGACCGGCCTGGCCTTCAGCCACGCCCTCGTGCGCGACGCCGTCGTGGCCGACCTGGGTGACGCCGAACGGATCTCGCTCCACACCGACATCGCCCTGGCCATGGAGCGTTCGGGTGACGACCTGCTCGTCGGGCCGAGTGCAGTTCATTGGGATCACGCGAGCGGCCCGGAGGCGGCCCGGCACTGTCGCGACCAGGCCCGTCGCGCCGCTGCGCTCGCAGCGAGGTCGTTGGCGCCCGAGCTCGCGGCGGCCTTCGCACGGCTGGCTCTGCGCCAGGCTCGTGAGCTGAACGGACCGAGCGCTGACCTCACCGAGCTGCTCGTCGAGGTCGCCCGCCACCAGTGGGCAGCGGGCGAGCTGCACGACACCCTGAGCTTGTGCGCCGAAGCCGTCGGCCTCGCCGAGGCCTGCGAGCGGCCCGACCTGATGGCCCAGGCCGCGCTCGTGCCGCAGGGTGTCGGCTCGATCGACGTGTCGAGGATCGTCGACGAGCTCTGCGGGCGGGCCCTGACACGCCTGCCCCCGGCGTCGACGGCGCTACGCGCCCGGTTGCTCGGCCTGCGGGCGATCGCCGCCTCCGAAGAAGGCGTCGACGGCTCGGCTGACCTGCTCTCGGCCGAGGCGCTCGCGTTGGCCGTGCGTTCGGGCGACGTCGATGCCGAGCTGGAGACGGTGGCGGCCCGGCACTTCGTGCTCTCCTACCCGCAGGCCATCGAGCAGCGCACCGCCCTGGCCCAGAGAGCGGTCGAGCTCGCTCGGCCCGCTCGCACGCCGATGGGCCACCTCTGGGGGCTGCTGTGGTGGGCCGACATCGCGTTGCAGGTCGGAGACCTCGACCGTCTCCAGCGAGTGGTCGGTGACATCGAGCGGGTGGAGCGGGGGCGGTCGTCGACCGTGGCTCGGTGGCACCGGCTCCGCCTCCTGGCCCTGCGCGACGCGCTGCTCGGAGACTACGACGCCGCCCGTGGTCACGCCGAGCAGGGCCGCGACATGGCTGAGCGGGTCGGTGACGTGTCGATGCTGGGGATGTATTTCGCCTTCCGCGTCCAGCTGGCCTACGTGCGCGGCGATCCCAGTGACCTGCCCGACGGCGCCGACCAAGTACTGGCGAACGCCCCGAAGATTGCGTTGGTGCAGGTGGCTCGGCCGGTGTTGCTCGCGCTGCGCGGCGACCGCGAGGCGGCCGTCGACGCCTTTGCGCCTCTTCGCGACGTGCCCGACCGGATGCCGCTCGGGCCCCGCTGGTACGCCACCGTGGCTCAGGTCGGGCAGGTCGCGGTTTCGCTGTGCGACATAGAGGTCGCGGCCGCCTGCCACCGGCTGCTGCTGCCGACGGCACGCTGGTACGGCGCCGACGGAGGCGGCTCGCCGTTCAGCTCCGGGTCGAACGAGCACCTGCTCGGCCTGCTGGCGCAGTGCACCGGCGACCTCGAGTCGGCGGCTCGGCACTTCGAGCGCGCGGTCGTCGCGAACGAGCTCATCGGAGCCCGGCCCTACGTGGCCCTCTCGCGCCTGGGTTGGGCGCAGTGCCTGGCGACGGACCCGAAGGCGACGGGGGCATCCCGGGCCCTGGCCGAGTCGGCCGCCGCCGAGCTGAGGCGGCTGGACCTGCCCGGTCCGAGCCGACGCGCGAGCGATCTGCTCGCCGCGCTCCCAGGGCCGACGACCGGCTCGGGGCTCACGGCCCGGGAGGTCGAGGTGGCCGGGCTCGTCGCCCAGGGGCTCACCAACCAGCAGATCGCGGCGCAGCTGTTTCTCTCGGTGCGCACGGTGGAGTCACACGTGCGCGCGGCACTGGCCAAGGCAGGGCGAACGAGCCGCACCGAGCTGGCCGTATGGATGGTGCACGGCTCGCCCGGTCGCCGGGGCTGAGCGGAGGGCCGAACACGGACGAGCGGTGTCAGCGTGCGGCTTCTGGGTCTGACACGAGCTGGAGACCGGCGGGCTCGGCCAGCAGCGGCCGCAGTTCGGGGCGAGACGCCAGCAGGGCGATGGCCGCGGCTACCTGCTCGGGGTCGACGCCCAGCGTGTTCGCGTCGCAGAGGGTCAGGCCCCGCTTGGGCAGCTTGGCGGACAGGGCTGCGGCGAAACGGCTCTCGGTGATCTCGGTGACGTCGGCGTCGTTGCGCAGCGTGACTCCGAGATAGTGCGACGAACGCGGGCGGATGCGGCTCGGGTACTGAACACTGCGTCGCCTCACGGTCACGATGTCGTCCCAACGCACGGTGAGGTTGGTGGTGATGAGGGCATCGGGCGTGAGCAGCCACCGGCGACCGGGCTGCATCGACCTCACCGTCGCCGGGATGGCACCGACCATGAACGCCCCCAGGGCCCCGAACAGTGACAGCGGAAGCAGCCCCAGCCAGGCCCACGGGCGCGCGTGGCCGGTGACGACGGCGACAGCCGCCGCCACGAAGCCCCCGACCAGGGCCAGCCCCACGACGGCGAGCAACGGCACGGCGTACCAGGCCGCTTGTCGCAGGGGAACCACGACCCCGTGGGCGCCGTCGTCGTTGCTGGTGCTCGGCTCTCCCTTGGCGAAGCGGCGAGCGCCCTTCCACTCCCCCACGACCGGCACCGAGCCGGGCGCCGCCTCACTCACCCCGTTCACCGTCAGGCGTTTCGTCGGCTTCGTCGTCGGGCCCCGTCTCTTCTGTTTCTGGCCCGGTCTCGAGCAGTCGGCGAAAGCCGTCTTCGTCGAGGATGGTCAGACCCAGCTCCTCGGCCTTGGCGGCCTTCGTGCCGGCGTTGGCGCCGACGACGACGTAGTCGGTCTTCTTCGACACCGAGCCCGATGCCTTGCCGCCGCGACTGAGGATGGCCTCTTTCGCCTCATCGCGCGAGTACCCCTCGAGGGAACCGGTGACGACCACCGTCAGGCCTTCGAGCGTTCGGGTGACCGACGTGTCCACCTCGTCCGCCATCCGCACACCCGCCTCGGTCCACTTGGCCACGATGTCCTGGTGCCAGTCGACGTCGAACCAGGCCGTCACCGCCTCGGCGATGATGCCGCCGACCCCTCCGGCCTCGGCCAGCTGCTCGGTGCTGGCCTCGCGGATCGCTGTCATCGACCCGAAGTGGCCCGCGAGAGCCCTCGCGGCCGTGGGGCCGACGTGCCGGATCGACAGCGCGACCAGCACCCGCCACAGCGGCTGGGTCTTGGCCTTCTCGAGCTCGGCGACGAGCTTCTCGCCCCCCGCCGACAGCACGCGACCGTCGACGATGTCGGCGGCGGCATCCGCCTTCTTGGCGGTTCGGGTGTAGAGCGGTACCCGCGCAAGGGCCTCACGGGTCACGGCGAACAGGTCGCCCTCGTCGGTGATCACGCCCGACTCCAGCAGGGCGGAGGAGCCCTCCCAGCCGAGCGCCTCGATGTCGAGGCCGCTGCGGGAGGCCAGGGCGAAGACCCGCTCGCGCAGCTGGCTCGGGCAGGTGCGGGTGTTCGGGCAGCGGATGTCCTTGTCGCCCTCCTTCTCGGGGCCGAGCGTCGTGCCGCACGAGGGGCACTCGGTCGGCATGACGAAGGCACGCTCACTGCCGTCGCGCAGGTCGACGACCGGCCCGACGATCTCGGGGATGACGTCGCCGGCCTTGCGAAGCACGACCGTGTCGCCGATCAGTACGCCCTTGCGCTCGACCTCGGTGGCGTTGTGCAGCGTGGCCTGCTCGACGGTCGAGCCGGCCACCACCACCGGCTCCATCACGCCATAGGGGGTGACCCGCCCGGTGCGACCGACGTTGACGCGGATGTCGAGCAGCTTGGTGTTGACCTCCTCTGGCGGGTACTTGAACGCGATCGCCCACCGCGGTGCGCGCGAGGTGTTGCCGAGCTGACGTTGGGCGGCCACCTCGTCGACCTTCACCACGATGCCGTCGATGTCGTGCGCGCGGTCGTGGCGGTGCCGACCGTGGTGCTCGACGAACGCCTCGACCGCCGCGATGTCTCCCAACACCCGAAACTCGTCGGAGGTGGGCAGACCCCAGGCGTGCAGGGCGGCATACGCCTCGCTCTGCCTCGCCATCTCGAACCCGCGCCGCGCACCGATACCGTGCACGAGCATGCGCAGGGGCCGGGATGCCGTGACGCGGGGGTCCTTCTGTCGCAGCGACCCGGCCGCGGCGTTGCGCGGGTTCGCGAACGGCGCCTTGCCCGCCTCGACCAGACCCGCGTTGAGGTCGGCGAAGGCCGCCGTGGGAAAGAAGATCTCGCCGCGCACCTCGATCAGCTCGGGCACGTCGCCGCCGGCGAGCCGAGACGGGATGCCGCTGATGGTGCGCACGTTGTGGGTGACGTCCTCACCGGTGCGGCCGTCACCCCGGGTCAGCGCGCGCACGAGCCGGCCCTGCTCGTACAGCAGGTTGATGGCGAGGCCGTCGATCTTCAGCTCGGTCAGGAAGTGCGTGTCGGTGCCGACCTCGCGCTCGACCCGAGCCGCCCAGGTCGCTAGCTCCTCGAACGAGAAGCAGTTGTCGAGGCTCAGCATCCTCTCGAGGTGGTCGACCGTCTCGAAACCGGTCGCGAAGGAGGCGCCGCCGACGTTCTGAGTGGGGCTCTGGGGCGTGCGGAGCGACGGGTAGGCGCCCTCCATCTCGTTGAGAGACCGGATCAGGGCGTCGTAGTCGCCGTCGCTGATCGTCGGTGCGTCCTTGACGTGGTAGGCGAACTGGGCGGCCCCGGCCCGCTCGGCCAGCTCGTTCCACTCGTGGTGAACGGTGGCGGGCACCTCGTCGACACGAGGCTCGGCGAGAGGCTCGACGAGTGGTTCGACGAGTGGCTCGACGACAGGATCGACGCTGGAGGAGGCTGCGACATCCGACGTCTGGGGACTGCTCGCGGTCTGCTTGCTCACCGGTTCATCCTGCCAGCCACCCCCGACGTCGAGCGCCGCCACGCTGCGTCGTACGGTCAGCCTGACCGTAAACCGGTGCAGGGGCCGACCGACGGGTAACAATGAAGCGCCACGCCCCGCTGCAAAGGAGCAGAGATGACCAACCTCGCCGCCACCCTCGTCGACACCGCCGCCCGGATCCCCGACAAGGTCGGGATCAAGCTCGACCAGGCCGAGGTGTCGTGGTCGGCGCTGCACCGTGCGGCTGCCAAGGTGGCCGGGCAGCTGAAGGCGGCCGGGCTGCAGACCGGAGACCGGGTCTCGCTCATCCTGCCGAACGTGCCGGCCTACCCGACGGTCTTCTACGGCGTGCTGCTCGCCGGGGGCATCGTGGTGCCGATGAACCCATTGCTCAAGTCGGGCGAGATCTCCTACTTCTTCAGCGACTCCGGTGCCACCTTCAGCTTCGTGTGGCCCGACTTCGCCGACGAGGCGCGCAAGGGCGCCGAAGAGACCGGCACGAGGATCGTGCTCTGCGGGCCGATGGGCCCTGCCGATGGCCAGCTGCCCGACGGGACAGACGGCGGCGAGCCCGTCGTGCCAGTCACCGAGCCCGTCGAGCGCGACGACGACGACACGGCGGTGATCCTCTACACGAGCGGCACGACCGGCAAGCCGAAGGGCGCCGAGCTGACCCACTTCAACCTGCGCCGCAACGCCGAACGCTCGGCCACCGACATCATGGAGATCACCGAGAACGACGTGATCATGGGCTGCCTGCCGCTGTTCCACGTCTTCGGCCTCACGTGTGGCCTCAGCACCTCGGTGATGCGGGGTTCCACCCTGACCCTGATCCCTCGCTTCGACCCCGCCAAGGCCATCGAGGTCTTCGGCCGCGACGGCGTGACGATCTTCCAGGGCGTCCCGACGATGTACGCAGCGATCCTCAACCACCCGAACGCCGGGCAGGCCGACACGAGTACCCTGCGCACGTGCGCCTCCGGTGGGTCGGCCATGCCCGCCCAGGTGATGACCGAGTTCGAGGCGAAGTTCGGTTGTCAGATCCTGGAGGGTTACGGCCTGTCGGAGACCTCACCGGTCGCGTCCTTCAACATGCCGGACGCGCCCACGAAGCCGGGCACCATCGGCCGGGCCATCCCTGGCTGTGAGATGAAGCTCGTCGACCTCGAAGGCAACGACACGCCCGCCGGAGAGATCGGCGAGATCGCGATTCGCGGCGAGAACATCATGAAGGGCTACTGGAACCGGCCGGAGGCCACGGCCGAGGCAATTCCCGACGGCTGGTTCCGCTCGGGCGACCTCGCCACGGTCGACGACGACGGTTACTACACGATCGTCGACCGCAAGAAGGACATGATCCTGCGGGGCGGCCTCAACGTGTATCCCCGCGAGGTCGAGGAGGTGCTCTACACCCACCCCGACGTGCTGGAGGCTGCGGTGGTGGGCGTGCCCGACGACCTGTTGGGTGAGGAGGTCGCGGCGGCCGTGGCCCTGCGACCGGGGTCGACGGCCACCCTCGAGGAGGTCCAGCAGTTCGTCAAGGACCGGATCGCCGCGTACAAGTACCCGCGTCACATCTGGCAGGTGAACGAGCTCCCCAAGGGACCCACCGGCAAGATCCTGCGGCGTGAGGTGCGTCCCCAGGCCTAAGACGTCTGGGCCGTCGACGACGCCGTCGACCGAGCCGACCCGCCCACCGGGCCGAACTTCGGGCCGAACTTCGGTCGGATGTGCTCTCGCGCGTCGTTTTGGACTATGGCAGGTCATCGGTGACACTGGAAACACGGGCCACCGCGGTGACCCGTGTGCGCTTCGTCCCGACCCGGGGCCCGGCGCTACCGGGTTTCGAGGGGATTGCACGTGAAGTTCAGCAGTCGTAAAGCCGTTGTCGCAGCACTGGCCTCCATGTCTGTGCTGGCCGCTTCGGCCTGCACCTCGCAGGCCACCGCCGACAACGGCAAGCCCAGCGCGAGTGCGAGTGCGTCACAGACCGGCTCGCCGTCCGAGTCCCCCTCGCCCTCCCCCACGGTCGACCCCGTGGTGTGGAAGTCGAACGTCTCCGAGGACGCCACCGGTGTCGCCGTCAACACCCGGGTCACCGCGGCTGCCGACGCGGGCGACCTCACCCAGGCCGCCCTGTCCTACGTCAGCAAGAAGGGCAACACGGTCGAGGTGAAGGGCAAGCTCGAGGCCGGCACCTGGACCGCCGGCGACCTGCTCGAGCCGGGCGTGAAGTACGCCTTGGCCCTGTCGGCGAAGAACTCGAGCGGTGAGACCGAGAAGGTCACCCGCACGTTCCGCACCGCGAACCTGACTCTCGACGACCAGATCTACGTCGCGGTCTCACCCGGCGACGGCGCCGACGTGGGCATCGGCATGCCGGTGATCGTTCGCTTCGACCTCCCCGTCACCGACAAGGCCGCGTTCGAGAAGCACATGGCGGTCACCTCGAGTCCTGCCCAGGCCGGATCCTGGTACTGGCTCAGCTCACGCGAGGCCCACTGGCGACCGAAGTCGTACTGGAAGCCCGGCACCAAGGTCAACGTCACGGCTGAGCTGAACGGCGTGCAGTCGGGAAGGCTCTACGGCGAGATGAGCCGCACGAGCAGCTTCACGATCGGTCGCTCGGTCATCGCCAAGGTCAACCTCAAGACGCACGAGATGAACGTCGCCATCAACGGCAAGAACGTCAAGACCATCCCGGTCACCGGCGGCATGCCCGGCTTCACGACTCGCTCGGGCGTCAAGGTCATCACCGACAAGGTCACGAACATCACGATGAAGGCTGAGACGATCGGTCTCAAGAAGGGCGAGAAGGGCTACTACCCAGACACGCCCGTCAAGTGGGCCCTGCGACTGACCAACTCGGGAGAGTTCCTGCACTCCGCTCCATGGTCGGTGGGCGACCAGGGCCGGCGCAACGTGAGCCACGGCTGCACCGGTATCAGCAACACCAACGGCGCCTGGGTCTACGAGAACTTCAAGATCGGCGACATCGTCGACACCACCGGTACCGACCGTCCGATGACCATGGGCAACGGCATCGCCGACTGGAACCTCAGCTGGGCGGCGTGGCAGAAGGGCTCTGCCCTCTGATCTGGCTCTGATCCGCACGAGTCGCTGAGCTCGTGCGGGCGCCGTCAGTCCTGGCTGCGCTCGTCGAGCTCGGACGCGGTCTCCCGTGCCGACCGCTGGATCGCAGCCGCCTGTTGCGGGCTCGCCCCCGACAGACCGCAGGCCGGCGTCACCACGACGTCGGCCAAGCGCGACAGCGGCATCCCGATGCGTCGCCACTGGTCGACGAGCCGACCGGCGACGTCCTGCGCCCGGGTGAGCGAGCCGTCGGTGGGCACCGCACCCGCGTAGAGGCGGATGCCGTCCTCGACCGCCACGGCCATGCCCTCCCACGCGCGAGGGCGCAAGAGCGAGGTGTCGACCGACAGGCCACCCGGGCCGGCCGCCCTCAGCAGCGGCAGAGGCGGGTCGGCGGCGCAGCAGTGCACCACCGTCTCACCGTCGTGAGCCCCCAGCACCGTCGCCAGCCCGGCCGCTGCGACCTGAGGGTCGAGGGACGGCAGCCGCCCGAAGCCCGATGCCGTCGGCAGGCGGCCCGCGAGCACCGTGGGCAGCGACGGCTCGTCGACCTGCAACACGATCTCGGCTCCGGGCACCAGGGAGCGCACCGCAGCGACGTGGGTGCGAACCCCCTCCGCGAGCGACTCGACGAGGTCGCGGCAGGCGCCCTCGTCGACGATGACCCGCTCGCCCCGGTTCAGCCAGACGCTGGCCGCGAGGCTCCACGGCCCGACAATCTGCAGCTTCAGCCGGCCCGTGTGGCCGTCGAAGGCCTCGGCGAGCTCGTCGAGATCCTCGCGGAGCAGGGCGGCGGTGCGACCGGCATCCTTGCCCGGCCGGTCGACGAACCGCCAACCGACGGGTTGGAGGTCGACGTGCAGGTCGACGAGCAGCCCCGCCGTTCGGCCGATCATGTCGGCGCCGGGTCCCCGGTCGGGCAGCTCGGGCAGGTAGGGCAGGTGGTCACCGAGCAGATCCCGCACCACGTGGAGCGCTGATCGCACCGACGTGCCGGGCCACGATCCGATACCGCTGGCGAGAGTCACCCGCTCAGCCTATGCGCGGCCGCGAGCCCACTAACCTGTGGCCGGTGAGGCGACATTCGTTCAGCGGCCCCGACGATCTGCGGGCGATGCAGTCGATGGCCACCCGACTCTGGGAGCCGTCGAGCCGGTTCCATCCGGGACAGCTCGCCTGGAACCGCCATCACCACGAGGTGCCCTCTGATCGAGCGCACCAGGGCGAGGCCGTCTCGCTCTGGTCTGACGACTCGCGCGTCGTCGGGTTCGGCTGGGCCGAGGCCCCCGACTGGCTCGAGCTGCAGGTCGACCCCGGCTACCCCGAGGTCGCCGACGAGGTCATCGAGTGGTTCGAAGAGTGGAGCGACGCCGAGACGCAATCGGCCCTGGTGATGGAAGGTGACGTCGCCGAACCTGCTCTGGCGGCTGCCGGTTTCGCGCCCGAGGTCGACCAGCCCTTCTTTTGCCACCACCTGCTCGACCTCACCCTGCTCAACATCTCACCGAGCCGGTCGGGCTACACCTTTCGTCACGTGGAGCTCTCAGAGGCCGCGGCGCGGTCGGCCTGCCACCGAGCGGCCTGGTCACAGTTCGGGCCGTCGCCGGTATCGGCCGGCGCCTATGCCGCGCTGATGGCGGCCTGGCCCTACCGTGCCGACCTCGACTGGGTCGCCGTCGACGGTGACGGCGCGATGGTGGCATCGTGCCTCGTGTGGTTCGACCCGGGCACGGGGGTGGGGCTCGTGGAGCCGGTCGGCTGCGTGCCCGACCACCGCGGCAGGGGCCTCGCCGCGGCCGTGACCGTGGCCGCGTTGACACACCTGCGCGAGCTCGGTGCCGGCTGGGCCCAGGTCACCTCGCGCGGTGACGAGGCCTACCCGGCGCCGCAGCGGCTCTTCCGGTCGTTGGGCTTTCGCCCGACCGCCCGCACCGTGACCTGGACCCGGTCGCTCACCTGAGCCTGGCCATCGCCGACTGATCCGCCGCTTGATCCGACGCGAGTAGGCCCCGTGCGATCAAGCGACAGATCAGACTGCACCTGAGGCTGTTGGGACAGCACCAAACGCCGACTGATCCGCAGTCAGATCGACGAGCGGAGTCGGGTGGCGGATCAGACGGCATCCTTCGTAGTAGTAGTCGTGGTCGTTGCGGAGGGCGTCGTGACGCGTTCGAGGCGGGAGGCGGCGATCGTCGCCGAGCCGACGACCCGGGATCCGTCGTAGAGCACCACAGACTGCCCGGGCGCGACGCCCCGGATGCGCTCGTCGAGGCGTACCTCGAGGCGGTCACCGACGGCCCACGCGGTGGCCGGAAACTCCTCGCCGTGAGCCCGCACCTGCGCGCCGACCCGCACCGTGCCGGTCGGAGCCGGCCCGCACCACCGGGCGTGGTCGCCCGTGATCGCGTTGACCCCGAGCAGCTCGGCCGTGCCGACCACGACCTGGTTGGTCTCGGGGCGCACCTCGACGACATAGCGCGGCTGCCCGTCGGCCGCGGGGCGCGAGAGCGCGAGCCCCCGTCGCTGACCGACGGTGTAGGCGAAGGCTCCGTCGTGCTGCCCGAGCACCGCCCCGTCGCTGTCGACGATCTCTCCTCGCGCGGCGCCGAGCTCTCGGGTCAGCCAGCCCTTCGTGTCACCATCGGCGATGAAGCAGATGTCATGACTGTCAGGCTTGCTCGCGACGTAGAACCCGCGCTCCGCGGCCTCCTCACGAATGCGCGGCTTGACCGTGTCACCGAGGGGGAAGAACGAACGCGCGAGCTGGTCCTCGTCGAGAACGCCCAGTACGTAGCTCTGGTCCTTGGCCATGTCGACGGCGCGGTGCAGCTCGCGGCGACCGTCGACGCCCTCGACGATCTGGGCGTAGTGCCCGGTGGCCACGGCATCGAAGCCGAGGGCCAGCGCCTTGTCGAGCAGGGCCGCGAACTTGATCTTCTCGTTGCACCGCAGGCACGGGTTGGGGGTGCGACCCGCGGCGTACTCACGGGTGAAGTCGTCGACGACGTCGCGCTTGAAGCGGGCCGCCATGTCCCACACGTAGAAGGGGATGCCGAGCCGGTCGGCCACGCGCCGTGCGTCACCGGCATCCTCGATGGTGCAGCAGCCACGCGCCGACTCGCGCAGGGTGGCGGCGCTCTGGCTCAGGGCGAGGTGCACCCCCACCACCTCGTGGCCGGCGTCGAGCATCCGGGCGGCCGCAACCGCCGAGTCGACACCGCCGCTCATCGCGGCCACGACTCTCATGCGATCGCCCGTGCGCGGCGGGCGCGGTCGATCGCCGCCGGCAGGGCCGCGATCAACGCGTCGACGTCGGATGCCGTTGAGGTGTGTCCGAGGGTCAGCCGCAGGGCGCCGCGGGCGTCGCTCTCCGACACCCCGAGGGCGAGCAGCACGTGACTGGGGCGCGGCACTCCGGCCTGGCACGCCGACCCGGTCGAGCACGAGATGCCGGCCGCATCGAGCAGGTAGAGCAGGGAGTCGCCGTCGCACCCCGGCACGATGAGATGGGCGTTGCCCGGCAGGCGACGGGTACCGTCACCGCGCAGCCAGAACCCGCTCGGGCGGATATCGGCAGAGAGGGCCATCGCCCGGTCGATGAGGTCGTCGCGCAGGGCCACCAGTCGGGCCGTCTCATGCTCGAGGCCGGCAACACATTCTGCGAGGGCCACGGAGAAGGCGGCGATGCCGGCGGTGTCGAGCGTTCCCGAGCGCACCTGGCGCTCCTGCCCCCCGCCGTGCACGAGCGGCACCATCTTCGCCTCTCGCCGAGCCACCAGAGCCCCGACCCCCACCGGCCCGCCGAGCTTGTGCGCCGTGATAGCCATCAGGTCGGCGCCGCTCGCGGCGAAGTCGACGGGAACGTGCCCCGCCGCCTGCACGGCATCGGTGTGGAACGGGATGCCGTGCTCGCGCGTCACCGCTGAGATCGCCGTCACGTTCTGCACGGTGCCCACCTCGTTGTTGGCCCACATCGCCGACACGAGCGCGACCGATCCGGGGTCGGTCTCGATGGCGGCACGCACCGTCTCGGCGTCGATCACCCCGTCGGCATCGCACTCGAGCCAGGTGACCGTCGCGCCCTCGTGCTCGACGAGGAACTCCACACAGTCGAGCACCGCGTGGTGCTCGGCGGTACTGACGAGCAGCCGGTTGCGGGCGGGGTCGGCGTCGCGCCGGGCCCAGTAGGTGCCCTTGAGCGCGAGGTTGTCGGACTCGGTGCCACCCGAGGTGAACACGACCTCCGACGGGCGGGCGCCGACCTCCCGCGCGATGCGCTCGCGCGACTCCTCGACGACTCGACGCGCGGCCCGGCCGGTGCGGTGCAACGACGACGGGTTGCCCACGATCGCCAGCTGCTCTGCCATCGCCGCGAGAGCGGCGGGCAGCATCGGCGTCGTGGCCGCGTGGTCGAGGTAGGCGTTCACCGTAAGAGTCTAGGTCGATCCTGCCGCGGGCCGCGCCGTGGTGGCACCGGCTGGGTATGGCTGACCTCCCTCACGGCATGGTTGCCTATGATCGGGGCCATGAGCGCTCCGCAGGCCCTGCGCGCCCCCGTGCCGCATCGCGTCGTGGCCGCAACCGCGTGTCCCGTGGTGGCGTACTTCGTGGCTCGACTGCTGCTGCGGCTCACCGGGCTGCCTTCGGGAGTGACGTATGCGGTATGCCTCGCGGTGGGCGTACTCGTCGGCTATCGGGCGCTCGCGACCCGGGTCGAGCTGGCACCCGACGCGATTCGGGTGCACAACAGCCTGGCCAGCTCGACGATCTCACGTGCGACGGTCAGGCGGGTGAACGACAGCGGGCGCATCGAGTGCCGAGACGCCGGGTCGCCACGCACCAGCCACCTGCCCGCTGACGCCCTCCACCAGCCGTGGTGGGCCTTCGGCTCCGGCAAGGCTACGTATGCGGTCAACCAGGAGCAGGTGCGCAGCTGGATCCGGGTCGCACCGGCTCGCGCTGAAGATGGCGACTCCCTGGGCGACAGCGCCGCCTGACCACCGGCCACCACACCACCCGCGCGACGCGCCGCGCGACGCGCAACAAGCGCTGGATTCGCGACACCACCTGCGCGACGCGCCGCGCGACGCGCAACAAGCGCTGGATTCACGACACCACCTGCGCGACGCGCCGCGCGACGCGCGGGAAGGGTCAGCCCTTCGAGGCGTTGATGGCCTCCGTCGCCTGGGGCAGCACGGCAAACAGGTCGCCGACCACACCGAAGTCGACGAGCTCGAAGATCGGGGCCTCGTTGTCCTTGTTGACCGCGATGATCGTCTTGGAGGTCTGCATGCCGGCCCGGTGCTGGATGGCGCCGGAGATGCCGCACGCCACGTAGAGCTGCGGGCTCACCTGCTTGCCGGTCTGACCGACCTGCGACGCATGCGGGTACCAACCGGCATCCACGGCCGCCCGGGAGGCCCCGACGGCAGCGCCGAGCGAGTCGGCGAAGTTCTCGACCTTGCTGAAGTCACCGGCGGTGCCACGCCCTCCGGACACCACGATGGCGGCCTCGCTCAGCTCTGGTCGCCCGGAGGCCTCCTTGGGCTTCGACGAGGCGATCCTGGCGCCCTTGGCCGCGTCGGAGGGGGTGAAGTCGACGACCTCGTCAACCGCGGCGCCCGCGACCTCCTCGGGCGTCGCCGAGTTCGGCTTGACCGTGATGATGGGGGTGCCCTTGATCACCGTGGCAGCGACCGTGTAGGCCCCGGCGAACACCGACTGGGTGGTGGCCACGCCGCCGCCCTCACCGGCCTGCACGTCGACGGCGTCGGTGATCAGGCCCGACTCCGTCTTGACGGCCAGCCGGGCCGCGATCTCCTTGCCCTCGGGCGAGCTCGGCACCAGCACCGCCGCCGGCGAGGTCGACGCGACCAGCTGGGCCAACAGCTCGGCCTGCGGCACGACGAGGTAGTCGAGCACCTCGCCCTCGACGCGGTAGATCTTCTCGGCGCCGTACTTCGCCAGCGACTCCTTGGCGTCGTCGAAACCGGCACCGATGAACACCGCCGACGGTTCGCCGAGCCGGCGCGCGATCGTCAGCAGCTCAGCGGTGGTCTTGCGAACCTTGCCCTCGACGTGGTCGACGAGCACGAGTACTTCAGCCATTGAGTTCTCTCCTGCGTATCCGGGGATGCCCGGGGATGTCCGGGGTGATCGGGAAGTCTGGGGCGGGGGTCGGCCGGCGGCCGGGTCAGACGAACTTGTGCTCGCCCAGGAACGCCGCGAGCTTCTGCCCACCGTCGCCCTCGTCGTTGACGATCTCGCCCTGCGACCGCGGGGGCCGGGCGGTGAAGGTCTCGACCCGCGTCCAGGCCGCGTCGAGCCCGACCTGGCTCGCGTCGACGCCCAGGTCAGCGAGGCTCCAGTGCTCGACCGGCTTCTTCTTGGCGGCCATGATGCCCTTGAACGAGGGGTAGCGCGGCTCGTTGATCTGGTCGGTGACCGACACGAGGGCAGGCAGCGTGGCGGTGATGCTCTGGGTGGAGGTGTCACCGTCACGACGGATCGTGGCGCTGCCGCCGTCGACCTCGAGCTCGGACGCGAGCGTGACCGCCGGCAGCCCGAGCCGTTCGGCGAGCATCGTCGGAACGACGCCCATCGCGCCGTCGGTGCTCGCCATCCCCGTCACCACGAGGTCGACCGGGTTGTCGGCCCCGATCTTCTTGATCGCCTCGGCGAGCACGAGCGAGGTTGCGATGGCGTCGGAGCCGTGGATCGCGTCGTCGTCGACGTGCACGCCCCGGTGGGCGCCCATCTGCAACGACTTCTTGATGGCGTCGGCGGCAGAAGCGGGGCCGACCGTCAGCACGGTCACCTCGCCCTCGCCGGCCTCGACGATCTGGAGGGCCTCCTCGACCGCGTACTCGTCGAGCTCGGACAACAGGCCGTCGACGTTGGCGCGGTCGGTCGTGTTGTCAGAGCTGTCGAACGTGCGCTCGGCCTGGGCGTCGGGCACGTACTTGACACAGACGACGATGTTCATGGGCGAACGTCCTCTTCCGGTGGTTGGGGGCCGCCGGAGGTCGCTCCGGCGCACTGACCATCCTCGCACCCAGCCGAGGGTCAGGCCCACCAAGGGGGCGTGACGCTCACCACGACCTCTCCGGATGCCGCAGAGCCGCCCCCTCGTCTCAAGCGGGGTTGATCGCCGTGGTCCAAATCCAGTTGCAGCGCGGCGCAACCGCCCTCACGATGGCGCCATGGCCAACCACGTCAAGGTCGCGCTCGTCACCGGCGTCGGGAGGGCGCGCTCGATCGGGGCGGGGCTCGCCCTCGGGCTGGCGGCCGACGGCTGGAACCTGGCGCTCAGCCATTGGCAGCCCTACGACGACCGGCTCGGCTACGAGCAGGGTCAGAACGATCCCACGTTTGTCGCCGACCGGTGCCGAGCGATGGGCAGCACAGTGGTGCTGCTCCCAGGCGACCTGGCCGACGCGGCGACCCCTGAGCGCCTGGTCGATGAGGCCACCCGCCGCCTCGGGCCGGTCTCTGGTCTGGTGCTGTCGCACTGCGAGGGCGTGAACAGCTCGATCCTCACGACCTCCCTCGAGAGCTGGGAACGGCACTTCGACGTCAACGCCCGCGCGGTCTGGCTGCTCATCCGGGCGGTCGCCCAGCGGCTGCCTGAGAGCCCGCCCGGTTCCACTCCTGCGTGCCGGATCGTGGCGCTGACCAGCGACCACACGGCCGACAACCTCCCGTACGGCGCCAGCAAGGGCGCCCTCGACCGCATCGTCATCGCCGCTGCCGTGGAGCTGGCCGCCCGCGGGGTGAGGGCCAACGTCATCAACCCCGGGCCGATCGACACCGGGTGGATGAACGACGAGATCCGAAGGCTCGGTACACAGGAGACGCCGGCGGGCCGCCTTGGCACACCCACCGATACGGCCGATCTCGTGCGCTTCCTGCTCTCGGAGCACGGTGGCTGGATCAACGGTCAGGTGCTGTACAGCAACGGCGGGTTCCGAACGGGGTGAGCTCTGTCTGGCCGAAACGGGTTCTCGGCCAGCCGATGTCACGCCTGCGTCAGGCGTCGGGGTCGGGGTCGGCGTCGGGGTCGGGGTCGGGGTCGGCCAGCTCGATCACGTCGAGCCGATGCCGCCCAGCAGCATCCGACCCGAGGCTGGTCACCGACCCTCGAACTGGGCCTTACCGGGGCCGTGCTCGACGAACGAGCTCATCCCGATCGCACGGTCACGCGTGGCGAAGAGCCCGGCGAACAGCATCCGCTCGATCTGCAGGCCGGTCTCGAGGTCGACCTCGAGACCGCGGTCGACCGCCTCCTTGGCCGCGCGGACCGCGTAGGAGGCTGCCCCCACGAAAGTGGCGGCCCACTCGCAAGCCACGGCGTAGACCTCGTCGGCGGGCGCGACCTTGTCGGCGAGCCCGATGGCCAGGGCCTCCTGCGCGTCGAGAAAACGCCCGCTGAAGATGATCTCCTTGGCCTTGGCCGGGCCGACCAGGCGGGCCAGGCGCTGAGTGCCGCCGGCGCCGGGAATGATGCCGAGCAGGATCTCGGGCTGACCCAGCTTGGCGTCGTCGGCGACGACGCGGAAGTCGCAGGCCAGCGCCAGCTCGCAACCCCCGCCGAGGGCGTAACCCGTGATCGCGGCGATCACCGGTTTGGGGATGCGCGAGACGGCGGTCAGCGACTCCTGCAGGGCCCCGGACCGGTCGACCATGTCGGTGTAGCTCATGGTCTCCATCTGCTTGATGTCGGCTCCCGCGGCGAAGACGCGCTCGCCGCCGTAGACGACGACCGCCTTGACGTCGGTCCGCGTGCCGGCCTCCTCGGCCGCCACGCGGATCTCGTCCTGCACCTGCACGTTGAGGGCGTTCATCTTCGGCCGGTCGAGCCGGATGGTGCCGACGCCGTTCTCGACCTCGAGCCGGACGAACTCGCCCATCACTGCTCGCCCGCGGGAACGTCCTCGATCGGGGCCCAGGACTGGTAGAAGAAGCCGACCCCCTGGAGGATGTGGTTGATCGACAGCGGCACGAGCACGTCGAGGTCAGACCCCGGCAGGATGACGTGCTCCACCGAGACCACGAGGCTCTCCTGCACCAACGACAGCTTGACGAGGTTGAGCTGGAGGGTCAGGTCGTTGCAGCGGGCGATGCGGTCGTTCCGATCGGGCGACACCGGCTCCTGCAGCTGCCACTGACCGAAGAAGCGCACCAGCGCGAGCGGCACCTCCATCTCGGGCTGCGCCTCGGCGACCCGTGCGAAGAGCGTGGTCGCGACGCCGTCGTCGTCGACGATCTTGTACTCCAGGTCTCCGTCGGCATCGACCTGGGCATCGATACCGATACCGGTGAGCACGGCCAGCACGGAGTCGCGTGCGGGGGTCTGGCTCTGCGCGGCACCGTTCGGGGTGCCGGCCGGGTCGTACGGCGTGAAGTTCGGAAGGGCTGTCGGATCGGTCATGTCCCCAACCGTAACGACCACCCCCCTCTCACGTCACTTCGCCTCACGTCACCTCTCCCTCTGTCCGGATCGTCCTCACTCGTCCGCCGAGCGGTCGATACGGCCTCGGTTCAGCGGTGACGACCCCGCGGGTCGGGGGCCGCGAGCGCAGGCCACTCCCCCTACGCTCGGTGTCATGTCTCGGCCGCGCCTGCACCCCGACCTGCCTCCCGAGCTCGGAGTTCGCACGACAGCCGATGGTGCGCAGTTCTGCGTCTACGCGGGTCACGCCGGTTCGGTGGAGGTGTGTCTCTTCGAGCGCCTGCCAGACGGCACGGAGGTCGAGCGGCGGGTGCCACTCACCCAGCGCGCTCACGGCGCGTGGTTCGACACGGTTCCCGGCGTCGGTGTCGGGCAGCGCTACGGTCTGCGCGTCGGCGGCGAATGGAGCCCGAACGAGTCGCTGCTGCACAACAGCGCCAAGCTGCTCCTCGACCCCTACGCCCGGGCCATCGAGGGCGAGGTAGAGCTCGACCCGGCCCTCTACGGGCACCACGTGCTGCCTGACCTGCGCGGCGACCGCAGCGTGCGCGACGAGCGGGACTCGGCCCCCCACATGCCTCGCTGCGTCATCGTCGATGACGAGTTCGACTGGGGCACAGACAAACCCCCACGTCACTCGCTCACCGAGACCCTCATCTACGAGGTGCACGTCAAGAACGCCACGATGCGCCACCCCGGCGTTCCGGAGCACCTTCGTGGCACCTACGCCGGGCTGGCCCATCCGGCGTTCGTCGAGCACCTGCTCGGGCTCGGGGTGACCGCAGTGGAGCTGCTGCCGGTGCACTCCTTCACCCACGAGCCCGAGCTCGTGGTGCGAGGCCTGACCAACCACTGGGGCTACAACACCCTGGGGTTCTTCGCTCCTCACGCCGCGTACGCCTCGGTCGCCGACCCCCAGGGCGTGCTCGACGAGTTCAAGACGATGGTGCGCGACCTGCACTCCGCGGGCATCGAGGTGCTGCTCGACGTCGTCTACAACCACACCGCCGAGCAGCATCGTGACGGAATGACCCTGTCGTGGCGAGGGCTCGACCAGCGTGCCTACTACCGCCTCGACGGTCGAGGAGCCGACATCGACGTGACCGGATGCGGTAACACCCTCGATCTCACCCATCCCGTCGTGGCCCGACTCGTGCTCGACTCCCTGCGCTACTGGGTGCAGGAGTGCCACATCGACGGCTTCCGCTTCGACCTCGCCGTGGCCCTGGCGCGAGGTCGCGACGACGGCTACGACCGCGACCACTCCTTTCACGTCGCGTTGCGCACCGACCCGGTGCTGTCTCGGGTCAAGCTGGTGGCCGAGCCGTGGGACCTCGGAATTCACGGCTGGCGCACCGGCCAGTTCCCGCCACCGTTCTCCGAGTGGAACGACCGTTTTCGCGACACCGCTCGCACCTTCTGGCTGCGTGACCTCGCGGCGGCCTCCTCCGGGTCGACCGGGCACGGGGTGCGCGAGCTGGCGACCCGGGTGGCCGGCTCGGCCGACATGTTCGACCGCAGCGACCGAGGCACGATCGCCTCAATCAACTTCGTGACCGCCCACGACGGTTTCACCCTCGCCGACCTCACGACCTATGACGTCAAGCACAACGGCGTGAACGGTGAAGGCGGCAACGACGGAACGAACGACAACCGGTCGTGGAACCACGGAGTCGAGGGCAGGGGTGCGGATGCCGGTGTCTGGGTGGCGCGACGCCGGTCGATGCGCAACCTGCTCGGCACGCTGCTGGTCTCGTCAGGGGTGCCCATGCTGGCCGGCGGTGACGAGTTCGGCCGCGGCCAGAGAGGAAACAACAACCCCTACAGCCAGGACAACGAGATCAGCTGGAACGACTGGGATCTCGAGCCGTGGCAGCTCGACCTGCTCGCCACCACCGCGCACCTCACGGCGCTGCGGCGCGACCATCCCGTGCTGCGCCAGCGCTCCTTCTTCACCGGGCGCCAGGTCGACGCCAACGGGTCGACCGACCTCGCCTGGTTCGGCGGTGACGGCGGCCCGATGGAGTCGCGCTTCGACCGGGCCGACACCGTCGTGGTCCAGGCCCTGTTCGACGGTGCCTGGCTGGGTCATCGCTCGTTGCTGCTGACCTTCAACGGCGGGTTGTGGCCGGCGGGGGCCTCCCTTCCGGAAGCGCCGGGGGTCACGGCGTACGAGCTGCTCTGGAACAGCACGGACGAGCGGCCGGTGGCGGTCACCGGGCGTGTGTCCGCCGGCGAAACCGTCACGGTGGGCGAGGCGTCGATGCGCATCTGGCGCGCTCTGTGAAGCCGTCGACTCGCCCGGCACACCCGTTCCAGCACTCCTGAGGCGGCCGACCACCACGACACGGTGACCACCTGAGCCCCCCAAACCTCTCCAGTCGAGTGGCCACTTTCGTACCGGGTCGAGTGGCCACTTTCGTGTCGTGCGGTTGGCACCTTCTAGGGCTCAGAGGTGCCAGACGCACAGCCCAGCGTGCGGTTGGCACCTCTGGAGCTCGGCAGGTGCCGACCGCGCAGCGCCGAGCCAGAGTCACCCAGTCGAGTGGCCAGTTTCGTTCATCGTCAGTGGGTTTCGTAGGTGGGGCAGTGTCAGTGGTGGCCTCTAGAGTTTGAGTCATGAACAACGAGGGTTCGCTTCTCGAGAGGCTCCGGCAGCAGCTGGCCGACCTCGAGTCGAGCCAGCGCCGAAACGGAGGAACAGCGACAGCCGGGTTCTGGTCGACCCCCATCCCGGATGCCGCAGGGCCGGCTCCGTCGGATGCCGCAGGGCTGGCTCCGGCGGATGTCGCTGAGCCCGCACCCGGGGCCGCAGAGCCCGCACCCTGTGCCGCTGACCCAATGTCGTTGGAGGCTGCCTCGTCGGGTTCGGCCGGTGAGGAGCGGCCGGTGCGGGAGTTCCCGGCGCCGTTGACGGTGCATTGGGCGAACTGGGCGAACGTGTCCGGCGCGTATGCGTCGGGGTTCGCGTTCGCGGCCGCGAGCCTGGACCGGCCTCAGATGGAACCGGTCCAGATGAGTGAGACCGACCTGCTGGAGTCGGTGACCCAGCTCGGCGCGGTGGAACACCACAAGGAGGTCAACCTGGTGCGGTTGGTCACTCAGCTCGAGGCCCGTGGGGTGGCTTCCCCGGGCGGGTTGTGCCGGGTCGACTGGTTGCGCACGGTCGACCCCACCCTGACCGCCAGCGCCGCGAAGGCGGTCGTGACCTGTGGGGGCGCGTTCAACGAGCCCCGCTGGGCCCAGTTGCGTGACGCCGTGACCGGTGGAACCGCCGGCAACACCGGCACCGCGGCTAGGGCCAGTCAGGCCGAGCGGGTGACGGTGGGTAAGGCCGCGCAGGTCATCGACTTCTTCCACCGCCTCAAGCCGGTCGCTGACCCCGACGACCTCGAGCAGGCCGTCACCCACCTCACCGACCAAGCACCCGGGTTGCGGTGGGAACAGCTCGCGAAACTCGCCCGGGAGCTCGCCGACCAGGTCAGGCCCCCGAAGAACGCGGACGAACACGACCAGAAACGCCGCGACGGCCGCGGCCTATGGTTCACCAGCCCCAACGCGGCCGGGATGGTCGGGATGACCGGCACCCTCGACCCCGAAGGCGCCGCGACCCTCAAAGCCGCCATCGACCCCCTCGCCGCGCCACGCCCCCTCACCGATGAAGACGGGGCCAAGATCGAGGACGACCCACGCCCACCCCACCAACGCCGGATGGACGCCCTGCTCGACCTCGTCGCCCGCGGCGTCACCGCGCCCGGTCAGGCACCGAGCACGGACAAGGCCAAGATCGTCGTCACGATGGGCTTCGAGGCCCTGCGCGACTGGGCCGCGAACGGCTGCCCACCCGACTGGGCCAACCGCGGCGGCGGCAAGGGCTCGGCCGGCCGGAACGGCGCGGCGGGCAAGAACGGCGTGGCGGGCAAGGGCGGGAGCGGGTCGTGCCTGAGCGGTGACGTGCTCAGCGCGGCCATCGTGCGCCGGCTGGCGTGCGACGCCGCCATCATCCCCGTCGTCCTCGGCTCCGACTCCCAACCACTCGATGTGGGTCGGGAAGAACGCCTCGTCACCCGAGCCATGCGCACCGCCCTATGGCTCCGCGACGGCGGCTGCTCCTTCCCGGGCTGCTCCACCCCCGCCCAGTGGACCGACGCCCACCACGTCAAACACTGGCTCCACGGCGGCACCACCTGCCTGGGCAACCTCGCCCTGCTGTGCCGACGACACCACGGCTACGTCCACGAGAAGAACCTCACCGCGACCATCACCGCCACGAGTGTCACCTGGCACACCTGGCAACACTGGCGCACCACCTTCACCACCGGGCCCCCCGACCCTGGCCCGTGACCGGGCGGTTGCCCATCCGACTGGCGGCGAGCTAACGGTCCTGACGATGTCCGAAACCTCGTGAGGCTCACGGCCTGCGGTAGTCAGTCCCACCAGAAGTACCACTCCGGTGACGCCACCATCGCGACGTAGGTCTCGATGTCCCCGGCCCCTTGGTCGATGTTGTCTGGACAGACTGCGTAGTGCTCCCGGGCCAGCAGGTTCGCGGCGTGGTCGTCGGCCGGGGGTGAGGCGACAGCAAGCTCAAGGGTGTCGAAGCCCAGGGAGGTGAGCACTGCGCCGAAACGGCCCTCCCAGCTGCGGAGTACCGCCGACAGCTCCCCACCGCCAAGGTCGTGGTTGGTCGGGCCCCACCAACCGATGGCGGCCGGCACATCGGCCGGCCGCATCGTCGGCACGAGCGCCAAGCCGAACGGTTCTGCCGGGCAACGCAGCTCAACCGATGAGGCCACGACCCCACCGGGAGCGAGACCGGCCCACTCGCTCTTCCAGGCCTCCTCTGGTTCGGGCACGCCGTAGTCCTGCTGGAGCTCGGCTGTGTCTTCGATGCGCTGCCTGAGCACACCTTCGACATCGGGGGCAGGCTGCTCGGGGCCTCCCAGCTCACCGTCGAACCACGGTCGTCTCAGCTGACCCTCCATCCCGGAGGCGATGACCGGCCAGAGGCCCGTCTCGGGGAAGGCCCGAACCAGTCGTGCCCACAGCTCGACGTGGTCGGCGACGTCCTCGGTCACCCACGCGACCGGGGCGGCCTCCGGGTCGCCGTCGGGCCGCACCACCCGGCCGGCCGGCAGGTTGAGAGCGGCAAGGTCGTGGAGGTCGCCGGGCCGCTCCGGACGAGCGGCCAGCGCCACGCCGACCACCCGCCTTTCATCCCGCGGGGCACCCGTACCGCCCCGAGCTGCTCCGGAGCCGTTCGCAGCATCGGGAGGAGACACGAGAGGGGCGCCGTGAACGGCGCCGTCGTCACGCTTGCGCAAGAAGTCGAAGATGCCCACTGCGCTGACCCTGCCAGAGCACAGGGGTCACCGTCGAGCTTACGGCCGGCGCCAGGCTCCCCTGCCGTCTGAGACGCCCCTGCGACGATCGAGCGACCTGCCGCCCAGCCCTCACCCGCCGGGCGGTTGCGCGAAGGGACGAGCGTGCGGCATCCGTCGACCAGCACACGATCTTCGCCCACCCGACCCTCGCCTGCAGTCCATCCCCGTTCGCCTCGACTGCGTCACGTCAGCCCGCTCCCGGCCGAGAAACGGCTGCTCGCCCAGCGGCAGCCGAAGGCCACCCACTACTTCACCACGGGCCCCGGCCTCGCCTACTGGAGCAGCCACGTCGCCGCCCAGATGCGCTGGCTGGCCGACCCGTGACACCGCACCCGCCCCCGCTCACTCGAGGGCGGCAATGGCCTCCGCCGTGGCGATCACCTGACGGGCCGTGTCGACGTGGAGGTTCTCGATGAGACGACCGTTCAGCGTCGCGACACCTCGCCCTTGCGCCATCGCAGCCTCGAACGCGGCGATCACCGCGCGCGACTGCTCGACCTGCTCGGCGCTCGGCGCGAACACCTCGTTGCACGCCTGCACCTGCCCGGGGTGGATGAGGGTCTTGCCGTCGAAGCCCAGCTCACGACCCTGCTGGCACTCGAGCCGGAACCCCTCGGCATCCGTCACGTCGTTGAACACCCCGTCAACGACGGCGATCCCCGCGCTGCGGGCCGCGAGCAGCACCAGCTGGAGGCTGGTCGACACTGCGGCTCGACCGGCCGCGTAGGTCGCGCCGAGCTCCTTGTAGAGGTCGTTCGTGCCGAGCACGAAGCAGGTCAGGCGGGCCGACGCGCGGGCGATCTGCTCGGCGTGCAGCACGGCGACCGGGGTCTCGATCATGGCCCACAGAGCAGTCGTCGCAAACGCCCCTGCAGCCTCCATCGCCGCCACGAGATCTCGCACCTCCGCGGCCGTGTTCACCTTCGGCACGACGATGGCATCCGGGCCGGCGGCGGCCACCGCGGCCAGGTCGGCCTCGTGCCACGGTGACCCGATCCCGTTGACCCGGATCGTCAGCTCGCGGCCGCCGTACGTACCCGATCGCGCTGCCGCACAGGCATTCTCACGAGCAACGTCCTTGGCATCAGGTGCCACCGCATCCTCGAGGTCGAGGATGAGGGCATCGACGGGCAGCGTCTTCGCCTTCTCCAGCGCGCGCTCGTTCGAGCTGGGCAGGTAGAGCACCGAACGACGAGGTCGGAAGGTCTCGGATGCCGTTGAGCCGGTCGTCATCGCGCGTCAGCCTTTCTGTGCCGGGGTCGCGGCCGAGGCGGCCGGCGCAGCGTCGTCACACCGCGCAGCGTCGTCGGCGTACAGCTCAGCGAGCGCTGGGTCGGTGCGCGCCAGTCGTTCGGCCAGCTCGACGATGACCAGGCACTGCTTGAGGCTGGCGTCGTCCTCCATCTTGCCGTCGAGCATCACCGCAGCCGCACCGTCTGACATCGCCGCGACCACGCGCCGAGCATGGGCGACATCGTCGACCGAGGGGCTGAACACCCGTTTGGCGATCTCGATCTGCACCGGGTGCAGCGACCACGCGCCCACGCACCCGAGCAGGAAGGCGTTGCGGAACTGGTCTTCGCACGCGACGACGTCGGCGATGTCACCGAACGGCCCGTAGTAGGGGTAGAGGCCGTGCATGACGCAGGCGTCGACCATCCGCGCGACGGTGTAGTGCCAGAGATCCTGCTGATAGGTGGGGCGCTCCCCGTCGATGTCCCCGCCGACGGGGTCTCGACGCACCAGGTAGCCCGGGTGCCCGCCCCCGACCCGGGTCGTCTTCATCCGACGGTCGGCGGCCAGGTCGGCCGGGCCGAGCGAGAGGCCCTGCATGCGCGGCGAGGCGCCACAGATCTCCTCGACGTTGACCATGCCCCGAGCCGTCTCGAGGATGGCGTGCACGAGGATCGGTCGCGTCAGGCCCGCCTTCGCCTCGAGCTGAGCCAGCAGCCGGTCGACGTAGTGGATGTCCTCCGGGCCTTGCACCTTGGGCACCATGACGACGTCGAGCCGGTCGCCGATCTCGGTGACGAGCGTGGTCAGGTCGTCGAGCGCCCACGGGCTGTCGAGCGCGTTGACCCTCGCCCAGAGCTGGGTGTGCTCGCCGAAGTCGGTGGCTCGCGCGATGGCCACCAGCCCGTCTCGGGCCGCCTCCTTGCGATCGGCCCTCACGGCATCCTCGAGGTTGCCCAGGAGCACGTCGACGGCGCCCACCATCGCCGGTACCTTGGCGGCCATCTTCTCGTTGCTGGGGTCGAAGAAGTGGATGACCCGCGACGGACGAGCCGGCACCTGGGTCACCGGGGCGGGGGCACCGACCGCGAGGGGCCGGTAGAAGTCCTTGGCGCTGCGCATGGTGGTGAACGTAGCAATCAGGGCGGCAGGGGCGTTATGACCGCAGTCACCTCCCGGTCGGTCGGTCGGTCGGTCGGTCCGCCGGTCTTCCGGTCTGCCGGTCCGCCGGTCAGTCAGCCATCCGCGCAGGAGGCGACTCACTAGGCTGGGGGCGTGAGCGACCAGCCACCCGCCAACGTCACCGCCCTGCTCAGCGAGGCGATGAACAAGACCGGTGTGCTCTGGGTCGACGCCGAGGGCGACCGCCCCTGGCCCGTGTGGCACGTGTGGGACGACGGAGCGGCCTACGTGGTGAGCGGGCCCGGTGAGCAGCCGCTCCCCTGGCTCCCCAAGGACGTGCGGCTCGTGCTGAAGAGCAAGGACACCGGCGGGCGACTGTTGACCGTGCCGGCTCGCACCTACGTGCTTTCGCCGGAGTCCGACATGTGGGTGCGAGCCGCCGACCTACTCAAGGCGTCCCGGCTCAACGCTGTCGACGACTGCTTCACCCGATGGGCGAACCACTGCACCATCACGGCCTTCCTGCCGTACGGCTCTCCGCTCGAGGGGCCCGGCTCCTACGACACCGGGTCTGGTCGCGACCAGCCGGCCCGAACCGCCGCCACGACCACGTCGTGGCGGCCGTGGCACTGGCACGGTCGCGCTGGTCGGTCGGCCGCCAAGGCCCGACGACGCGCGACCCACGACGCGAAGCAGGCAGCCGGCGTTGAGTCCGCCCGGCTGGAGCAGGAACAGCACCAGCAGGAGACCGACCGCAGGAGGGCGCAGAAGGCGGCCGAGAAGGCGGCTCGCCGCCGTCGAGGCTGAGGGCTCCCGCACGCAACGGCACTGACGCAATAACCTTGGCCGCATGAGTGCGAACCCCCGCGTCTTCGTGGCGCGACTGACGGGCCTGAGCGTCTTCGACCCGCTCGGTGACCAGGTCGGCCGGGTGCGCGACGTCGTGGTGATGTTCTCGGTCAACCGGCCCCAGCCCCGGGTCATCGGGCTCGTCGTCGAGGTGCCCGGCCGGCGTCGGGTGTTCGTGCCGATGACCCGCGTCACCTCGATCGACGCCGGCGCCGTCATCACCACCGGCCTGGTGAACATGCGCCGCTTCGAGCAACGCACCAACGAGGTGCTCGTGGCGGCCGAGCTGTTCGACCGCGCCGTGCGCGTCACCGCCCCGGATGCCGTCGCCGCCGGCTTCGGCAACGCGCTCGTGGAAGACCTCGCCATCGAGCAGGGCCAGCGCCGCGACTGGATGGGCGTCAAGGTGTTCGTGCGCCAGGCCGCCTCCGGCGTGTCCCCGGCCTCGAAGGCGATGTCGCGCCTGGCGCGACGACGCTCGGGAAAGACGATGCTCGTCGACATCCGCGACGTGTCGGGTCTGCACGAGCAGTCCGGCGCCCAGAGCGCCGAGCGCCTGCTCGAGACCTACGACGACCTCAAGGTCGCCGACCTCGCCGAGGTCATCCACGACCTCAACACCAAGCGCCGGGCGGAGGTCGCAGCCGCCCTCGACGACGAGAAGCTCGCCGACGTGCTCGCCGAGCTGCCCGAGGACGACCAGGTCGAGATCATGGGCGGCCTCGACAACGACCGCGCGGCTGACGTGCTCGAGGCGATGGAGCCCGACGACGCCGCCGACCTCCTCGCCGACCTGCCGCCCGAGCAGGCCGAGGCGTTGCTCCAGCTGATGGAGCCCGACGAGGCCGAACCACTGCGCCGGCTGCTGACCTACGACGAGAACACCGCCGGCGGCATGATGACCACCGAGCCGGTGGTGCTCGGCCCCGAGGCGACGATCGCTGAGGCCCTGGCCACCGTGCGTCGGGAGGAGTACGCCCCGGCCCTCGCGTCGATGGTCTTCGTGTGTCGGCCACCCCTGGAGGCACCCACCGGTCGCTACCTCGGGCTCGTGCACATCCAGCGCCTGCTGCGCGAGCCCCCCCACGGGGCGGTCGGCTCGATCATCGACAAGGAGATCGAGCCGGTCCCGGCCTCGGCCTCGCTCGAGACGATCACGCGCACCCTGGCGACCTACAATCTCGTGTCGCTGCCTGTCGTCGACGCCGACAACCGCCTCATCGGGGCGGTCACGGTCGACGACGTGCTCGACCACATCCTCCCGGAGGACTGGCGTGAGGAGCGGCACGACCTGGAGGTGAAGCCATGAACGAACGGAGTGAGCGTCGCGCGTCGCGCGTCGCGCGGATGGACAAGCTCGACCAGCCCCAGGAGAAGCGCGCGAGCGTACTGCCGCGAATCACGCTCTCGCAGGAGGCCTTCGGGGTGCTGTCGGAGCAGTTCGCCCGCTTCATGGGAACGGCCCAGTTTCTCATCGGGATGACGGTCTTCGTCGTCGCGTGGCTCAGCTGGAACACTCTTGCGCCGACCCGCCTCATCTTCGACGAGTTTCCCTTCATCTTCCTGACCCTCATGCTCAGCCTGCAGGCCTCGTACGCAGCGCCGCTCATCCTGCTCGCCCAGAACCGGCAGGCCGACCGCGACCGGGTCGGGCTCGAGCAGGACCGGGCGCGCGACGAGCGCAACCTGGCCGACACCGAGTTCCTCACCCGGGAGGTGGCCTCTCTGCGCTTGGCCCTGCGCGAGCAGGCCACCCGAGACTTTGTCAGGTCAGAGCTGCGGGCCCTGCTCGACGAGCTCGACGACCGCTCGCTGATCCGTCGCGACGACGGCAGCCCGCCGGAGAGACGCTGACACCCACCGCTGGCCAAATGCCGTGACGTGACGCTTCGCACGCCGCGTGCGGTCGGGGTCGGTCGGCACCCTCGCGGCGGCGACATACGATGAGGGCATGTCTGTTCCCTCTCATGACGCCATGCTGACCGCCCTGTCGAAGGTCAACGACCCGGAGATCCGCAAGCCGATCACCGAGCTGGGGATGGTCAAGTCGGTGGAGGTCGACGAGGCGGGTGCGGTGTCGCTCGCGATCTTCCTCACCGTCTCAGGCTGCCCGATGAAGGAGACGCTGACCAGAGACACCAGCAACGCGCTGCTGGCTCTGCCGGGGGTGACCTCCGTCGAGGTCGAGCTCGACGTGATGAGCGAGGAGCAGCGGGCCACCCTGCGCTCTCACCTGCGCGGCGGTGCGCCTGAGAAGGAGATCCCGTTCGCCCAGCCCAACTCGCTGACCCGGGTGTACGCCGTGGCCTCCGGCAAGGGCGGCGTCGGCAAGTCGTCGGTCACCGTGAACCTGGCGGTGGCGATGGCCGAGCAGGGCCTGCGCGTCGGGGTCGTCGACGCTGACGTCTACGGCTTCTCGGTGCCCCGGATGCTCGGGGTCGAGCAGCGTCCGACCCAGGTCGACGACATGATCCTGCCGCCCATCGCCCACGAGGTGAAGGTCATCTCGATCGGCATGTTCGTGCCGGGCAACCAGCCGGTGGTCTGGCGCGGCCCCATGCTGCACCGAGCCCTTCAGCAGTTCCTGGGCGATGTGTTCTGGGGCGACCTCGACGTACTGCTGCTCGACCTGCCGCCGGGCACCGGTGACATCGCCATCTCGACGGCCCAGCTCGTGCCGAGCGCCGAGATCCTCGTCGTGACCACCCCGCAACAGGCAGCCGCGGAGGTGGCCGAGCGGGCGGGTTCCATCGCCCTGCAGACCCACCAGCGAGTGGCCGGCGTGATCGAGAACATGTCGTGGCTCGAGATGCCCGACGGCTCGCGGCAGGAGATCTTCGGTTCCGGCGGCGGCCAGCGGGTCGCCGACTCGCTCACCATCAGCATCGGCGCCCCCGTGGCGCTGCTCGGCCAGATCCCGCTCGACCCCCGTGTTCGCGAGGGCGGCGACAACGGCATCCCGGTCGTCATCGGCGAACCCGACACCGCGGCCGCTGTCGCCCTGCGCGGTATCGCCAAGGGTCTCTCGACCCGAGCCCGCGGCCTCGCCGGCCGCTCCCTCGGTCTCACCCCGGCAGGCCGCTGAGCCCACCGATCATCGGTCGGAAGCACGATTCAGGCTGATCGGATCGTGCTCTCTACGGTTGGCGGCGGGGCCGTCGTTGCCGCGTGCCGGCCGTCGCTGCCGCGCGGGCCGTCACTGCTGCGCGGGCCGGCTCAGGCGAGCGACTCGACCCAGGCCCGGTGCAGATCGGCGAACCGCCCGGCGTCGGCCGCGATGAGATCGGCGGGGGCGCCGTCTTCGACGATGCGCCCGTGCTCCATCACCAGCACGCGGTCGGCGATCTCGACGGTCGAGAGACGGTGCGCGATCACCACAGCGGTGCGACCCGCGAGGATGGTCTGGAGGGCGCGCTGGACGAGGCGCTCCGAGGGCACGTCGAGTGATGAGGTGGCCTCGTCGAGGATGAGCACCGCCGGGTCGGCCAGGAACGCGCGGGCGAACGCCACCAGCTGGCGCTGACCGGCGCTCACCAGGCCACCGCGGTTGGACACCTGGGTGTCGTAGCCCTGGGGCAGCGCCTCGATGAAGCCGTGGGCGCCGATCGCGTGCGCTGCAGCCTGCACGTCGGCGTCGGTGGCCTCGGGCCGACCGAACCGGATGTTGTCGGAGATGCTGCCCGAGAAGAGGTAGTTCTCCTGGGTCACCAGCACCACGGCCCGCCGCAGGTCGGAGTCGCGCAGGCGGCGCACGTCGATCCCGTCGAGCAGCACGACCCCGTCGGTGGGGTCGTAGAACCGGGTGGCCAGCTTCGCCACCGTCGTCTTGCCCGCACCCGTGGTGCCGACGAGCGCGACGGTCTGCCCGGCCGGGATGCACAGGTCGAGGTCGGGCAGCACCGGCACGCCGGCCGCGTACTCGAACCGGACGTGGTCGAAGCGAATCTCACCGTGGGGTGAGACCAGCGGCACCGGGTCGGTCGGCTCGGGCAGGTCGGGCTCCTCGTCGAGCACGCCCGAGAGCTTCTCGAGGGCGGCCGAGGCCGACTGGAAGGTGTTGTAGAACTGCGAGATCTCGGTCATCGGCTCGAAGAACTGCCGAAGGTAGAGCAGAAAGGCGGCCAGCACCCCGACCGTGACCTCGCCCTGGTAGGCGAGGTAGCCACCGTAGAGCAGCACCACGCCGATCGTGAGGTTGCCGATGAGGCGGATGCCGGGCATGAACCACGCGACGAGGCGAAAGGCTCGGAGGTTGGCGGCGCGGTACTGCTCGTTGACATCGTCGAAGATCTGCTGGTTGCGCGGCTCGCGGCGGAAGGCCTGAACGGCCCGGATGCCGTTCATCGACTCGACGAAGTGGACGATGACGAGCGCCACCTTCTCGCGAGTCGCCCGGTAGGTCTGGGCCGACTCCTTGCGGAACCAGTTCGTCAGCCAGGCCAGGGCCGGGCCGCAGAGCAGGGCCACCAGCCCCAGCTTGACGTCGAGCACGAGCAGCAGGGTCGCGGTGCCCACGAGCGTGAGGGCGGCGGTCACCAAGCCGTCGAAGCCGCTCTCGAGCATCTCGTAGATGGCGTCGACGTCGGAGGTCTGCCGCGAGATGACCCGGCCCGAGGTGTAGCGGTCGTGGAACGCGGGGCTGAGATGCTGGAAGTGCCGGAACACCCGCTGGCGGATCGTGAGCAGGATGTCTTGGCCGAGCCGTCCGGACCGGACGAGGAAGAGGTTGCGCGAGATGGCCTGGGTGATGGTCGCCACGAGCACGAGACCGACGACCAGCAGCAGCGGTTTGAGGTCGTCGGACTCGCGGATCGGCGGGATGCCGGTGTCGATGCCCTCTTTGACGAGGTAGGGGATCGAGAGACGGGCCACGTTCTCGACGAGCACGATGAGCACGAGCCAGCGCAGGTCGCGCCGCCAGGGGCGCAGCAGGTCACCGAGCAGGCGACGCGATCGAGCGGCGAGCCCGGCGCTCGTCTCGGCGCTCAGCTCGCCCTCGATCTCGTCAGCCGCCACACCGCGCCAGTTCTGTTCGGCCGCCGAGGTCGGACTGTTCGTCGGCGGCGGGGTGCTCATGCGCGCACCTGCGCTCTGTCGACATCAGTGTCGGCATCGGTGTTGGGGTCGGGGTCGGTGTCGGGGTCGGTGGTGGCGTCACCGTCGGCCGCAGGCCCGTCACCCCCCGCGACGTCGGCCGCCAACAGCTCGCGGTAGGCCGGAACGGTGTCGAGCAGCTCGCGGTGCGTGCCCACGTGGGTCACGGTGCCGCCCTGCAGCAGGGCCACCTGGTCGGCGAGCATCACGGTCGACGCACGATGGGCCACGATCAGGCCCGTCGTCTCGGAGAGCACCCGCGAGAGCGCTTCCTCGACGAGCGCCTCCGTGTGCACGTCGAGAGCCGAGAGCGTGTCGTCGAGCACGAGCACCTTCGGCCTGGCCAGCACGGCCCGGGCGAGCGCGAGGCGCTGGCGTTGGCCGCCCGACAACGACAGGCCCTGCTCGCCGATGCGGGTGTCGAGGCCCCAGGGCAGCTCGTGCACGAACCCCGCCTGGGCGAGTTCGAGCGCCGACAGCACCTCGTCGGTGGCGGCATCCGGCCGACCCAGGGTGACGTTCTCGTGGGCGCTCATCGAGAAGAGGGTGGGCTCCTCGAAGGCCGTGGCCACCAAGGAGCGCAGCTCGCGCAGGTCGAGGTCACGGATGTCGACATCGTCGATCGTGATGCGCCCACCCGTGACGTCGAAGAGGCGGGCCACGAGCGCGGTCAGCGAGGTCTTGCCCGACCCTGTCGCGCCGACCAGCGCGAGCGTCTGGCCGGGCGCCACGTCGAGGTTGACGTCGCGCAGCACCAGCTGGTCGGGAGCATCGGGGAAGGCGAAGTCGACGTGCTCGAAGCGCAGGTGCCCGCGAGCCTGGCCGACACGGCGTTCCCCCGTGACGATGTCGGGCTCGGTGTCGAAGATCTCGAGCACGCGCGCCGCAGCGGTCATGGCCTCCTGAGACATCGCGAGGATGACCCCGAGCGACGACACGGGCCAGACGAGGCTGAGCATGAGGGTGATGAAGGCGACCAGCTCGCCGGGGGTCAGCAGCCCGCGGCCGACCCCGATGGCGCCGAGCAGCAGCACGACGACGACGGCCAGGTTGGGGATCATCTCGAGGAAGGTCCAGAACTTGGCCGCCAGCCTGACCTTGTCGAGGCTGGTGAGGCGCTGCTCGCGGGCGGCCTCGTCGTACTGCTCGCAGACGTGGCGGCTGCGGCCGAACGACTTGATGACGCGGATGCCGACCGCGCCCTCCTGCGCCAGGGTGGCGAGGTCGCCCTGCTGGTCCTGCACCCGACGCGAGACGACGACGTAGGCCTTCTCGAAGCGCATGGAGAGCCAGATGATCGGGACGGCTGCGGTGGCGACCACGAGGCCGAGCGGCCAGTACATCATCAGCAGCACCACGGTGACCGTCAGCAGCTGCACGATGTTGATGAGCAGAAAGAGCAGGCCGAAGCCGCTGAACCGCCGGATGGCGGACAGGTCGGTGGTGACGCGTGACAGCAGCTGGCCAGACTGCCAGCGGGTGTGGAAGCTCATCGGCAGGTGCTGGAGCCGGTCGTAGAGATCGCGTCTCAGGCTCGTCTCGAGGCCGAGCACGGCATTGGACTGCACCCACCGCCGCCAGAAGATGAAGACTGCCTCGAGCACCCCCAGCCCGATGGCGAGCAGACCCAGGGGCAGCACCGGCCCCAGCTCGTGGCGGGTGATCGGCCCGTCGATCAGGGCCTTGGTGACGAGCGGGATGGCGATCGAGAGGGCCACGCCTCCCAGCGATGCGACCAGCATGGCCAGCAGGGCCCAGCGGTGCGGTTTGAGGTAGCCGCGCAGGCGCCAGAGGGAGGAGGCACTGGCGGCGGCGGGGGGCTGGGCGACAGAGAGAGGCATCGTCTACCGACGATAGTCGGCGCCGCCGACAGCCGCTGAGCCGCTGAGCCGCCGACAGCCGCTGAGCCGCCGACAGCCGCTGAGCCGCCGACAGCCGTTGAGCCGTCAGCGGATACTCAGGTGGCCTCGCTGTCCCAGGGGGTGGGGACCAACGGGTCGTACCCCTTCGGGGTGCTCAACGCCTTGTCGGCGTTGCGGTCGAGCTCGTCATCGTCATCGTCGCTGGTACCGGTCAGCGCGTCGCGCACGATCTTGCGGGGGTCGTACTGCCGCGGGTCGTACGCCTTCCAGTCGACGTCGGAGAACTCGGGGCCCATCTCGTCTTTGAGCTGTTGCCGGGCCCGGTCTGCGAAGCCTCTGGCCTCTCGGACGAACTTGCCGAACTTCGCGGCGTACTCCGGGAGCCGCTCGGGGCCGAGCACGACGATGGCGAGGACGCCGAGCAGCAACAGCTCCCACCCGTTGATGTCGAACACTGTGCCTGCCTTCTGCTCATTACGGCCAGGGCCACCCGACGGGCGGCCGTTGGGGTCACTTGTCGGTCGCGGCCTCGAGCGTCATCTTGAGGTCGATCTGCTTACTGTCGCGCGTGACCTTCAGGGTGACGGTCTCACCGACCGCGCGGGCCCGGATCGAGACGATGAGCTGGTCGGGGGTGCGCACCCGCTTGCCCTCGAACCCGATGATGATGTCACCCGGCTGCACCCCGGCCTTCGCCGCCGGCCCGTTCGCCGTGACGGCGTTGCCGGTGTCGACGACCTGGGCGCCTTCGCCACTGTAGGTGCGGTCGAGCGAGACCCCGATCACGGGGTGGGTGGCCTTGCCCGTGGCGATGAGCTGGTCTGCGGTGCGCCTGGCCTGGTCGCTCGGGATCGCGAACCCGAGCCCGATGTTGCCCCCGGAGGAGCTGGTGGTGCCGGGCACGCGCGCGATGGCCGAGTTGACCCCGATCACCTTGCCCGAGCTGTCGAGCAGCGGCCCACCGGAGTTTCCGGGGTTGATCGCAGCATCGGTCTGGATCGCGTTGATGAAGGAGGCCTCGTCACCGGTGCCGGGGGTGACGGGGCGGTTAAGTGCGCTGACGATGCCGGTGGTCACCGTCTGCTCGAGGCCAAGAGGTGCACCGACCGCGATCACCTGGTCGCCGACGACGACCTGGTCGGACTCACCGAGCACCAACGGTGTCAGGTCGGTGCGGGCGAGCTTGAGCACGGCGAGGTCGTAGCTGACGTCGCGGCCCACGATGGTGGCCTTCTCGGTGTCACCGTTGCTGAGCACGATCTCGATGTCGCCGCCCTTGGCGGCAGCACCGACGACATGGTTGTTGGTCAGCACATGGCCCCGGTTGTCGATCACGAAGCCCGAACCAGTGCCCGAGCCCTCGGCGCCGGCATCGACCTTGATCGTGACGACACTCGGTAGCGCGACCGCGGCGATGCTCGCGACCGATCCCGGCGGCCGAACCGTGGCCCCCGGGCCGGGCTCAGGCAGGCTCGAACCGCCGATCTGGACCCGGTCGCTGAGCAGCTGGCCCCCGACACCGCCGACGACACCGGCGACCAGCGCGACCGCAGCGATGAGGGCCACCAGCGGGCCCCGTCGGTTGCGGGTCGGGTCGGGCGGGGGTGAGGCGAAGGGAACACCTTGCGGTGCGGCATCCGGGATCGGCCAGGCCGACCCCCCTGATGGCGCGGCCATCGCAGGCCCGGCCGCTGAAGATGGAGCAGACCCCGACGCAACGGCCGACATGGGCGAGACGCTGGCGCCGTCGCTGGCCGCGGCCGGCGCCTGTGGCGGCGCGTAGCGGGCGAAGTGGGCGGCCTCGGCCACCGCGTCAGCGCGGTCGCTACCCCAGGCGGAGTCGGCGCGGGTGGGCACCGAAGGGCCTTCAGAGGGGTGCTGGGCCGCGAAGGTGTCGAACCAGTCGTCGTGGGCCGCGCCTGCCGGAGCCGGACCGCCTGACCCGGCGGCCTGGCTGGTGGATGGGTTGAGCGGCGGCGCCGACGGGATGGCCTGGGTGCTCGCGACGTCGATCACTCCGGTGTGCTCCGGAGCAGGAGGGGTGGCGCGCGGAGCCGGTTCGGGGTCGCCCGGCCCCGATGGCTCATCGGCGCGGGGCGTGACCTGCTCGCTCATGGAGTTGATTGTGCCGAAGGACCGAGCGACATACGAACCGGGGCGACCGCGTTGCGGTCGTAGCCGGCGTAGACCTGGGGCGACACCACCCAGTAGGAGGCGGTCGTGCCGGAAGACGGGCCACGCCCGGTGGTACGCGCCTTCGGCGTGGAGGCCGAGAAGCGCGACGACGACCCGACCATGAACCCCGTCGCTGCCAGGCTGCTGATGCCGAAGGCGACGGAACCCATGCTGGCCACGCCTGCGGGCGCCTGCGCCTCCACCGGTCTCGTCGAGCCCTGCAGGGGAGCCACGGCCAGACCCCAGGCGGCCGCGACCGAAGCGCCGGCCGCGATGGAGGCCACCACGGCAGCCCGAACCGGCGAGCGGTGCAGGGCGGGAGCCGTCGGGCGCACGGTGGGCAGACGGTCGTGCAGGGCCTCGTGCATCCGATGGCTCGACACGAGCGAACCCGGCGGCGCCTCCGGCACGGGCGGAACCTCCGGCCCGGCGGCGGCTCGCGGAGGTTGCCCCAGACCCGTCGTCGGCATCGCAGGCGTCGAGACGGCCAGACCCATCAGGGAAGAGCGCAGGCTGGTGGGAATGTCGGTGTGGCTGCGCAGCGCGAGCACGATCCGTCGCTCCTGGTCGGCAGCCGACTGGCACACCCGGCAGTACACCAGGTGCCGGTCGTAGACGTGCAGCAGGGCAGGCGGCAGGGCTCGGTCGACGTAGGCGCGGACGTGTCCGCGCAGGTGCGGCGTCATCGCCGCGTCACCGAGCAGGGGCTCATCAGCGCGTTCCCGTCGCCACGCGACGACCCGGCATCCGCAGCCCGGAACGAACCCGACCCTCGCGGGCGGCCACGACCTCGGGCGCACGGTGGGCCAGGGCCTCGCGCAGCTGGGCGCGGCCCCGGTGGATGCGAGAGCGCACGGTGCCCAGCTTCACGCCGAGCGTGGCACTGATCTCCTCGTACGAGAGGCCCTCGATGTCGCACAGCACCACGGCTGCCCGGAACTCAGGCGTGAGAGCGTCGAGAGCCCGCTGCACGTCGTCGTCGAACCGGCTGTCGTGGTAGGTCTGCTCGGGGCCCTTCTCGCGGCTCGGTAGGCGACCCGCCGCGTCGTCGGGAAGGGAGTCGAAGCGGATCCGCTGCTTACGACGCATCTTGTCGAGAAACACGTTCGTGGTGATGCGGTGCAGCCAACCCTCGAAGGTTCCGGGCTGATAAGAGCTGAGCGAGCGGAACACGCGCACGAACACGTCGTGGGTCAGGTCTTCGGCGTCATGCGGGTTGCCGGTGAGGCGGTAGGCCAGCCGGTACACGCGCGCGGAGTGCTGCTCGACGATCTCTTCCCAGCTGGGCGGGGTCCAGGGGGTCTCGGGGGCGACCGAACCGGTCACCGGGTCGACCACCGAGTCCGACGTCGGGACGGAGTGAGCGGGCCCCCCGTACTGGGGGCTCGTCGCACTGGTGGTTGCACTCGTCGTCACGCGGAACAGCGCCTTTCGCTGGGACTGGTTGCCGAGGTCAACGCCCTCTGCGCCTGATTCGTTCCCCCTCAGTATTTCGGATTGCCCCTGTGTCGTTCATGTTTCTGCTGTGAACCACCTGTGGATGCGGCCTGGCTCGAACCGTCGTCGGGCGCGGCCTCGTGGTGGCGTCGGCCCTGCGTTCGGCGGTGCTGCTTCATCTCTGCCTCGAAGAGATGCCGCCGGCCGCCGGCCAGCGTCTGGCGGGCCTGCTCCTCGAGGCCCTTGAAGGCGTCGTAGTAGCCGTCGTCGTACTCCTCGACGAGCTGGAAGGTCCACCGTCCCTCGATGATGTTGCGACCCACCAGCTCGGTGTCGACACGGTCGGCCAGCTCGTCGCGGCCCGCCTCGCGCAACAGGTCGACGGCCTCACCGAGAGCGAGGTCGGCCATTCCCGTCAGGCGGTGGAACCCGTAGAGGTGGCCTCTGGCGTGCTCGACCACCTCCAGTGCCTCGGACAGCTTGCCGAGCGCCTCGACGGTCTGGTCGGTGACGCCCTCGGGGCGACGGTGCTCACGTGCCGGTTGCTCTCCCATGCCCTGACCTTAGGTCGTTACGCTGACCCCCATGAGTACGCAGAAGGTGGCCGCATGGTCGCACGCCGAGAGTTTCGTGTCGCCCAACGAGCACGTCGACGAGGCGGTGCGGCGTGGTGAGGAGCTCGGGGCCCCCTCCGTCGGCAACGGGGTCGGCGCGCTGCTTCGGGTGCTCGCCGCCTCGATCGGGGCCAAGGCGGTCATGGAGGTCGGCACCGGAGCGGGTGCGTCGGGGCTGTGGCTGCTCGGCGGGATGCCGGCTGACGGCATCCTCACCACCATCGACCTGGAGACCGAGCACCAGCGGGCCGCCCGCGAGGCGTTCGCCTCCGCCGGGGTGGCCCACCAGCGAACCCGGGTCATCGCCGGCCGGGCGCTCGACGTGCTCTCGCGGATGACCGACGGCGCCTACGACCTCGTCGTGGTCGACGCCGACCGGCAGGAGTACCCCGACTACGTCGAGCAGGCGAGCCGGCTGCTGCGGGTCGGGGGCACCCTGGTCATGACCTGGAGCGACAAGGAGTGCGACCCTGCCAACCGCGACGCCGAGACCCGCACCCTGCGCGAGGTCGGCAAGTCGTTGCGCGACCACGACGGGTTCACCGTGGCGCTGCTGCCCGTCGGTGAGGGTGTCATGGTCGCGGTCAAGCGCTGATCAGGCCGACCTGAACGACAGCAGGCCTGAACAACGGCAAGCCGGAACGACAGCAGGCCTGAACAACAGCAGGCCCGAACGACAGCAGGCCCCCGACCATCGGTCGGGGGCCTGTCGGCTGTCAGGTGAGCCGGGTGGAGACGTCAGTTGACGCCGTCACACCCCTGGATCGCGTTGCGCAGAGCCGCAGCCTCGTCGGGGGTCATCTCGACGACAAGACGTCCGCCGCCTTCAAGGGGCATCCGCAGCACGATGCCACGGCCCTCCTTGACGACCTCGAGCGGCCCGTCACCGGTCCTCGGCTTCATTGCTGCCATGGTTCCCCTTCCATAGGAATCCTGGTTCTGTTGATCACCATTATTCCAATGGAGGTGAGTCACACCTAATCCGGGTACCCGTTCGGACAGGTCAGGGGGTGTTGCTTTCCTGGGGGCACCGGATGGGAGAGAGTGTCGACATGACCTCTGCCGCGCCCACAGACCCCGCCGCCGACCCCGTTCCCGTCGAGCGCGAGGCCTCGGTCGTCGTCGAGACGGCCGACGGCATCACCCGGGTTCGGCTGAACCGTCCCGACGCCATGAACAGCCTCGACCTCGAGCTCAAGACGGCCCTGCTGGCGGCGTTGCGCGACGCGGCACAGGATCCGGCCGTCCGCTGCGTCGTGCTCACCGGCACCGGGCGCGCCTTCTGCGTCGGGCAGGACCTCAAGGAGCACGTGCGGGGCCTCGCTCGGGCCGACCACACGCTGGGCACGACCGTGATGGAGCACTACAACCCGATCGTGCTGCTGCTCGCCACCATGAACAAGCCCGTGATCGCCGCCCTGGGTGGGGTGGCGGCCGGAGCGGGGCTCAGCTTCGCCCTCGCCTGCGACTTCCGCATCGCCGTCGAAGGCGCTGGCCTCAACACCTCGTTCGCCGGTATCGCCCTCTCCTGCGACTCAGGAGCGTCCTGGTCACTGCCGAGGCTGGTCGGCACGGCCAAGGCCAAGGAGCTGCTGCTCCTGCCGCGCACGGTTCCCGCCGACGAGGCCCTCGCGCTCGGGCTGCTGACGAAGGTCGTGCCCGCTGACGAGTTCGAGGCCGCGGTCGACGACCTCGCCCACCGGTTGGCCAACGGGCCGACGCTGGCCTACGGGTCGATCCGCCGTGCTGTCGCCTTCAGCGCAGCCGCGCCGCTCGCCGACGCCCTGGCCCACGAGGCCGAGCTGATGGCCTCCACCGGGGCGAGCGCCGACCACCGGGCCGCCGTCGACGCGTTCCTGGCCAAGCAGCAGCCCACCTACACCGGCACCTGAGCCTCCCCTCCCACCCGAAACCACACGGCATCCCGGATGCCGCTCACCTCCTTCCCCCGCGTGCCCGTGACCGACACGGGACCGTTACGGGGGGTAGTCGCTCGGCGGCACGAACCGCCAGAGCTCATCGGTCCACCAGTACTGGCCGATGACGAAGAGCACAAGCAGCGGAACAGCCCGCACGAGCAGGCGGGTCCAGCCGTTGCCGCGCCGGTCGGCCCAGCCGGCGCCGAGCACGACCACCAGCAACGGGAAGAGCGGTACGAGATAGCGGAAGATGCTGGTGAAGGGGTCGAGCACCGCACCGAGATAGGCCGGATAGGCGATCGACCACGTGCGCAGGTCGGCCCCCAGGTTCTTGGCCCACGGGCCGGCCACCATCGCGACCAGCACCAGCGGCACAACGACGAGCAGTAGCCGCCCGAGCTGCCCCCCGAAGTAGAGCTCCGCCTTGTCGAGCCACGGGGTGAAGGGCTTGACGGAGGCGTATCCGCGCCACGCCGCCATGGTGTCGGTGTAGGCCGTTGTGCTGCCGGTGCGAGCCCAGGCGACCGCCGGCCACAGCAGGCCCGCCACCCCGCACCCGACCAGGGAGGCCAGCATCGCCCCGTACTCGCGCCGCGCGATCGGCCGTTCGGCCCGTCGACGCCACCGAATCACGACCACGACCAGCGTGACCACCCCGAGCGGAACCCCGATCGGTCGGGACAGACCGAGCAGCACGGCGACGACCGTGGCCACGAGCCAGCGCTCCCGCGACAGGGCGTAGAGGTAGCCCACGAGTACCAGCATCGCGAGCGACTCGGAGTAGGCCAGCTGCAGCGTGACCGAGGCCGGGAAGCTGGCCCACAGCACGAGCACACAGTAGGTGGCCGCGTCGCCGATGCGCGGGCGGAGCAGCAACGCCATGAGCACGGCCGCCCCGAACCCGCAGAGCAGGGCGACCATGGAGCCCGCGACGGGGAACGAGACGCCGGTGACCGACATGACGAGCCGGGCGAGAGCCGGGAACAGCGGATAGAAGGCCCACGGGTTCTCGCCGACCTGGCCGGTGTCGTTGACGGGCAGCACGCTGGGGTAGCCGCCCTCTGCGATGCGCTGGTACCACTGGCCGTCCCAGAGGGCCGTGAAGTTCCAGTAGGTGACGGGGAGGTCGTCGCCCCCCGTCATGCCCGTGGGCACCTGATGCTGCATCACGACGAAGAGGATCGTCGTCGTGATGATGCGACAGAGGGCATACAGCCCGACCACCCAGACGATGAACACCCTCGGCGATACCGGTAGGCGGCCGGCGGGGCCTGCCCTGACGTCAGTGTTCGCCGTGCTGGTCATGTTGCTCGTCACGGCGCGCTCACGCGGAGGGTTCGGAGCGGTGCCGCTGCTCGGTTTGCCCGTCGCTCGGCAGCGCTTCTCTTGGCTGCCCGTCGCTCGGCAGCGCTTCACTCGGCTGCTCGACGACCAACTGCTCGACGACCAGCTCGACCGGGCCCTCGGCATCCGTCTGCGTCGTCTCTGCCGACCGGCCGGGATGCGACTCGGTACCGGCCGGGGCCGGGGCCACGTCACCGGGCGTCAGCGGTCGGGGGTCACCCCGCAGCACGGCGATCTGTTCGTCCTTCTCGCGCAGCTCGCGACGCAGCCGGTCGACGACCCCGTCGACCTGGCTCATCCGGTAGCCGCGCAGTCCCACGTCGAAGCGCAGCTCGTCGAGGTCGGGGTCGCGTAGCTCGTCGTCGGGCAACGGTTCGTGGCTCAGGCTCGAGGTGGCCCGGCCCATGCCTCCGCCGACGAGCCCCAGCACCAGGGCCACGACGAAGCAGACGACGACGACCCCGACCAGCAGCACGAACCACTTCACGACCGGCGTCCGTTCGTGCGGGCGTGGCTGATCAGCGCGACGGCCTCCGCCACGTCGTCGGTCAGCACGAGACGTTCGAGATCGTCAGGGCTGATCATGCCGGCCGCCATGACCGTGTCGCGTAGCCAGTCGATCATCCCGCCCCAGTACTCCGTGCCCAGCAGCACGACGGGAAAGCGGGTCACCTTCTGGGTCTGGGCCAGTGTGACGGCCTCGAACAGCTCGTCCAGGGTGCCGAACCCACCCGGCAGCACGATGAAGCCCTGCGAGTACTTGACGAACATCGTCTTGCGGGCGAAGAAGTAGCGAAAGTTCACACCGAGGTCGACGTACTCGTTGAGACCGGTCTCGAAGGGCAGCTCGATACCGAGGCCGACCGAGACGCCTCTCGCCTCGAGGGCTCCCTTGTTCGCCGCCTCCATGGCGCCTGGTCCGCCTCCGGTGATGACGGCATAACCCGCCTCGACCAGCAGCTGGGCCACTTCGAACCCACGCTGGTAGTTCGGGTCATCGCGCTTCGTGCGCGCGGAGCCGAACACGGCAACGGCCGGCCCGAGGTCGGCCAGGGCACCGAAACCCTCGACGAACTCGGACTGGATGCGCATCACCCGCCACGGGTCGGTGTGCACCCAGTCGGCGTCGGAGGAGTTGGCCAGCAGGCGTTGGTCGGTCGTGGTGGCCGGCACCTGGCCCCGGCGCAGGGTGACCGGACCGGTCTGACGCCGGTTCGTGTTCACCTTGCCGGCTGGCATGTCGTCGCTCACACGGCCACCTTAGGTCGCAGCGGGCCCGAGCCAGCGCAGCAGTGCGGCTTCGGCGTCGGAGTACTGCTGCACGGGGCAGCGCTCATCGTCCATGTGGGCCAGGTTGGGGTCGCCGGGCCCGTAGTTGACGGCCGGGATGCCGAGAGCCGAGAACCGGGCCACATCGGTCCAGCCCTCCTTCGGCCCCACCTCGACCCCGAGGGCCTCGACGAAATGCTGCGCCGCCGGCAGGTTGAGGCCGGGGCGAGCGCCGTCGGCCGCGTCGGCGAGCGTGACCTCGAAGCCCTCGAAGACGTCCTGCACGTGGGCCAGCGCCTCCGCGGTGTTCTTGTCGGGCGCGTAGCGGTAGTTCACGGTGACGACGCACCGGTCGGGGATGACGTTGCCGGCGATGCCACCGCTGATGCCGACCGCCTGCAGAGCCTCGTGGTATTCGAGCCCGTCGACGTGCACGGTCTTCTGGTCGTAGGCGGCGAGCCTGGTGAGCACCTCGGCGGCATCGTGGATGGCGTTGTGCCCCTTCCACGGGCGAGCCGAGTGCGAGGCCACACCCGTGGTGACGACCTCGACCCGCATCGTGCCCTTGCACCCCCCCTCCACCGCGCCGTTGGTCGGCTCGAGCAGCACCGCGAAGTCACCGGCGAGCAGCTCGGGGCTGGTCTCACCGATGCGGGCGAGCCCGTTGAACTCGCCGTCGATCTCCTCGCACTCGTAGAAGAGGAAGGTGACGTCGCGCCGCGGCTCCGGCTGCCGGGACACCTCGGCGGCGAGGCGCAGCATCACCGCGACGCCCCCCTTCATGTCGACCGTGCCACGGCCCCACAGCTGCCCGTCGGAGAGGCGGGTCGGCAGGTTGGGCCCGGTCGGCGCTGACGTCAACGGAACCGTGTCGATGTGCCCGGCCAGCACGACCCGCTCGTCTCGACCCAGGTCGGTGCGTGCGATGACCGTGTCGCCGTCGCGTAGCACCTCGAGTCGGGGAAGCGCTCGCAGCGCCGCCTCGATGGCGTCGGCCAGGGCGGCCTCGTTACGGCTCACCGACTCGATGTCGCAGATCGTGGCCGTCAACGTGACGACATCAGCCGCGAGGTCGAGAGCTCGGTCGGATGAAGCGGCGGCGGAGACGTCTGGGGCGGCATCGCTGGAGGGCATACCGCGAAGGCTATCGGCCGCCCACCCCAGTCGAGTGGCCACTTCCGTACAGACGAGTGGCCACTTCCGTACACACGAGCGGCCATACCGAGGCCGACCAAGCGCGCCGAGCCGCGGCCCCATGGACGTGAGTTCGCTCCTCGCGCGTCCGCCTCTAGCCTTGTCACCATGTCGGAGCAGCGCAGAGCCTGGGGATACGGACTGACCACCGTCGCGACGAGCGGCCAGGTGCTCGACACCTGGTTTCCCGCGCCGCTGCTCGGCGAGCGGCCGGGGCACGCCGCTCCCCCGAGTGGGCTCGCGGCGCTCGCGACCCCCGATGAGCTGCGGGGGGTCACCGCCGAGGTGCGACTGGTCGAGATCGACCTGGGTGCCGCCCCCGCCGACGCGCCTGACGCCTACCTGCGCCTGCACCTGCTGTCGCACTGCCTCGTGGTGCCGAACTCGATCAACCTCGACGGCCTTTTCGGCACGCTCCCGAACGTCGTGTGGACCAGCGCCGGTGCCTGCCCCGTCGAGGGCTTCGAGACGACCCGCCTGCGGCTACGCGCTCGGGGCCACGTCGCGGTCTACGGGGTCGACAAGTTCCCGCGGATGACCGACTTCGTCGTGCCGGCCGGCGTGCGCATCGCCGACGCCGACCGAGTGCGGCTCGGCGCGCACCTGTCTCCCGGTACCACCGTGATGCACGAGGGCTTCTGCAACTTCAACGCCGGCACGCTGGGCACCTCGATGGTCGAAGGACGCATCGTGCAGGGTGTCGTGGTGGGCGACGGCTCCGACATCGGGGCGGGGGCCTCGATCATGGGCACCCTCTCTGGCGGGGGAACGGAACGCGTCGTCATCGGCGAGCGTTGTCTGGTCGGAGCCAACGGTGGCATCGGTATCGCTCTGGGCGATGACTGCGTCGTCGAGGCAGGGCTCTACGTCACGGCGGGCACGAAGGTGACGCTGCCCGACGGTCGCGTCGTCAAGGCGCGGTCGCTCTCGGGGTCGAGCAACATCCTGTTCATCCGCAACAGCGTGACCGGTGCTGTCGAGGCTCGCGACCGGGCGGGTACGGGCATCACCCTCAACGCTGACCTCCACGCCAACGACTGAAACCCCGACCAGCTAGGAACCGATGAGCGACGCAGGACCCGGCCCGACCCTTGCGGAGTCACGCCGGCCCACCTCACGCCGTGCCATTCGGCGACGACGGGCCCTGCTCGCGGGCACCCTGGTGCTCGTGGCGCTCGTCGTGGCGATCGTCTACGGCGTCACGTCGCTGACGGCCTCGCTGCGCAGCCCGGAGTGCACCATCAACGCGGCCGGCATCACCGAGACCTTCGACCCCGACCAGACCGCCAACGCGGCCCTCATCGCGGCGATCTCGGTGAAACGAGGCCTCCCGTCGCGAGCGGCCACCATCGCGCTCACCACCGCCTTTCAGGAGTCGAAGATCCGCAACCTCAACTACGGCGACCGCGACTCCCTGGGCCTGTTCCAGCAACGGCCCAGCCAGGGCTGGGGCACCGCCGAGCAGATCCTCGACCCGGTGCACGCGACGAACGCGTTCTACGACGCGCTCGTGAAGTTCAAGGGCTACGAGAGCGCCGACATCACCACCATCGCGCAGAAGGTGCAACGGAGCGGGTACCCGGAGGCCTACCGCGACCACGAGGGCCAGGGCCGCGTGCTGGCCTCGACGCTCACGGGCTACTCCCCCGCCGGGCTCACCTGCCGACTCGACCCGGCGACCACCCACGCCACCTCCGCCGTGGTCAAGGCTGACCTGGCCGAGCAGATGGGGGTGACGTCCGCCGGCGCAGCAGACGGCATCCTCACGGTGACGGCAGGCGACGAACGCCGAGCCTGGGCGGTAGCGCACTGGGCGGTGGCGCGGGCCCAGGCCTACGGGGCCAGCAAGGTCACCATCGGCGCACGAGCCTGGGACCGCGGCGCCGGTGACGACGGGTGGTCGACCGGTCAGACCTCGCGAACCGTCACGATCACCCTGACCTGAGCAGGCGATCGTCCCGCACCACTGGCACCACTCCGCACCCTCGCGGGTGGGTGCCGGTGCGCCCAGTCGGTCGGAGTCGCATCGAGGTGCTGCGGCAGGTCGTGGCCCACCGACGCTTTCGGCACCGAACGAGTCGTTCGGTGCCGAAGGTCGCGGAGCGGGCCGGACTACGTCAGCTGGGGTAGTTGCGCTCGGGGGCGCCGGTGTAGATCTGCCGCGGACGACCGATCTTCGTCTCGGGGTCGGCCATCATCTCGCGCCACTGGGCGATCCAACCCGGCAGGCGCCCGATGGCGAACAGCACCGTGAACATCTTCGACTCGAAGCCCATGGCCTTGTAGATCAGGCCGGTGTAGAAGTCGACGTTCGGGTAGAGCTTGCGTTCGACGAAGTAGTCGTCGGCGAGAGCGATCTCCTCGAGGCCCTTGGCGATCTCGAGCAGCGGGTCGTTCTGACCGAGCTTCTCGAGGATGTCGTCGGCCGCCTTCTTGACGATCGCCGCGCGGGGGTCGTAGTTCTTGTAGACGCGGTGGCCGAAGCCCATGAGGCGAACACCGGCCTCCTTGTTCTTGATCTTCTCCATGAACTTCTTCGGGTCATCGCCCGACTCGCGCAGATCGCCCAGCATCTCGAGCACGGCCTGGTTGGCGCCGCCGTGCAGGGGCCCGGACAGGGCGTGGATGCCGGCCGAGACCGAGTTGAAGAGGTTCGCCTGGGCCGAGCCGACGAGCCGCACCGTCGAGGTCGAGCAGTTCTGCTCGTGGTCGGCGTGCAGGATGAAGAGCAGGTCGAGAGCCTTGGCGACCGTCGGGTCGACCTGGTACGACTCGGCCGGGTAGCCGAACGTCATCCGCATGAAGTTCTCGACGAGCGAGAGCGAGTTGTCGGGGTACATGTACGGCTGGCCGATGCTCTTCTTGTGGGCCATCGCGGCAATGGTCGGCACCTTGGCCAGCAGCCGAACGGTCGACATCTCGACCTGCTCGGCGTCGAAGGGGTCGAGGCTGTCCTGGTAGAAGGTGCCGAGCGCTGAGACCGCCGAGCTGAGCACCGGCATCGGGTGTGCGTCGCGCGGGAAGCCGTTGAAGAAGGTGCGCAGGTCTTCGTGCAGCATCGTGTGTCGGCGGATCCGCTCCTCGAACGCAGACAGCTCGTCAGCGGTCGGCAGCTCGCCGTAGATCAGCAGGTAGGAGACCTCGGTGAAGGTCGACTTCTCGGCCAGCTGCTCGATCGGGTAACCGCGGTAGCGCAGGATGCCGGCGTCACCGTCGATGTAGGTGATGTCGCTCTTGCACGCGGCCGTGTTCACGAAGCCCGCGTCGTAGGTGACCAGCCCGGTCTCCTTGAGCAGTGAGCCCACGGACAGTCCGTTGTTGCCGTCGACGGCCTCGACACCCTTGAAGGTGATCTCCTGGTCGGCGACCTTGACGGTCGCATCCACTGCCTTGGTCACTGGTTTCGCCTCCTCCGGCCCGGCACTGAGCGCCCGACCTTGTCGCGTGCGACGTTACCCCAGCACGGGGTCTCCCCGGAACGTGGGCCGCGTGTGGGACCCGTGTGCTCAGCCTGTGGACCGGCCCGCCTCGAACACCACGGTCTGGACGGCTGGTGTCTCAGCGCAGAACGGCGATCCGGCCTGCCACCGCGACCCTGCTGTCACGGGGCCAGCCGCCCACAGGCGGTGGCGATGCGCTCGTCGGTGGCGGTCAGGGCGATCCGCACGTGCCGCGTGCCGGCCCAACCGTAGAAGCTGCCCGGCGCTACGAGGATGCCGCGATCGGCCAGATCGGCGACGGTGTTCCAGCACTCCTCGTCGCGGGTCGCCCAGAGGTAGAGGCCCGCCTCGGAGTGCTCGACCCGCAGGCCGAACGCCTCGACGGCGGGGAGCAGCTGCTCACGCCGGCGACGGTAGGTCGCCCGCGAGACCTCGACGTGGGCGTCGTCACGCAGCGCCACGGCCATCGCCCGCTGAACCGGCGCGGGCATGATCATTCCGGCGTGCTTGCGCAGCTCGAGGATGCGGCCCACGAGCATGCGGTCGCCGGCGACGAGAGCGGCTCGGTAGCCGGCCAGGTTCGACTGCTTCGACAGGGAGTACACGGCCAACAGCCCGTCGTGACTGTCGCCACACACGTCGGGGTGCAGGATGCTCGGGGTGGCGGGCCCCCCGAGGTCGCCTGTCTCGTCCGGACGCCAGTCGAGCTCGGCGTAGCACTCGTCGCTCGCAACGACGACCCGGTGGCGGCGGGCCCATTCGACGACCTTGCGCAGGTGCGGCACGCCAAGCACCTGACCGTTGGGGTTGCCGGGGCTGTTGAGCCACAAGAGCTTTGGTGTGGTGGTGGCGGTCAGCGGGCCGAGGCTCGTCAACGACTGGGCCACGACCGACGAGGCCCCGGCCAGGCGAGCGCCGATGTCGTAGGTGGGGTAGGCGACGGCCGGGATGCCGACCAGGTCACCCGCTCCGAGGCCGAGCAGGGTGGGCAGCCACGCGACGAGCTCTTTGCTGCCGATCGTCGGCAGCACGGCGTCGGGGTGCAGACCGGGCACTGCCCGTCGTCGGGCGAACCACTCGCAGATGGCGGCGCGCAGATCGGCGGTGCCCGAGGTCAGCGGGTACCCGGGCGCATCAGCCGCGTCGACCAGCGCCCGTTGCACGACGTCGGGAGTCGGGTCGACCGGCGTTCCGACCGACAGGTCGACGATCCCCCCCGGGTGGGCACCCGCCCGCGCCTTGTAGGGGGCGAGGGAGTCCCAGGGAAAGTCGGGCAGCTCGAGAGGAGTCAGCCGAGAGGTCGCCGGGGAGGTCAGGGCAGTCTCACTCGTCGTGTTCCTGCGGCGGCAGAGCGAGGATGACGGCGTGGTCCTTGTCGATGATGCCGAGCTTGGCCGCGCCACCGGGGCTGCCGAGGTCGTTGAAGAACTCGACATTCGCGGTGTAGTAGTCGGCCCACTGCTCGGGCACGTCGTCTTCGTAGTAGATCGCCTCGACGGGGCAGACCGGCTCACAGGCACCACAGTCGACGCACTCGTCGGGGTGTATGTAGAGCGAGCGGTTGCCCTCGTAGATGCAGTCGACGGGACACTCTTCGATGCAGGCCCGGTCCTTGAGGTCGACGCACGGCTGGGCGATGACGTAGGTCATGAAGTACGGACCTCCTGCAGTGGCACTGCGGACGAGTGATGCTGGTGAATGATGGTGACGACGGTCGGGCCCCGCACACGAGTACGAGAGCGCCGTGGCGCACCACTTAGTATGCCGGACATGACCGGTGACCCCGTGCCCCACCCCACCGATGAGACGCCGAACGAGACGCCCGACAAGACGACGAGCGACCCGACACCCGGCCACCGGCTCTCGGCCGATCTCACTGTCGGCAGGCGGGTCGTCGTGCGCTACCGGCTCGCGGAGGGTTCGGCCGCGGGAGCGACCGACTTCGTCGGGGCGCTGGTCGCCCGCAACCACGACTTCCTCATCGTCGACACGAAGGCCGAGCGGGTGAAGCTGATCCGCTCCGAGGTCATCGCCGCCCGCGACGTGCCGCCGGCTGCGACGCGGTCGGGGCCGGCTCACCTCAGGGTCTCCGTCGACGACCTCGAGCGGGTGATGGCGACCGGGTGGCCGGCGGTCGACCGTGGCGGGCTCGGTGACTGGCAGCTGCGCTCGGCCGGTGGCTTTACCGGGCGGGCCAACTCGGTGCTGACCGTTGGCGATCCGAGCCTGCCCGTTGAGAAGGCCATCGACTTCTGCGAGAAGTGGTACGCCGACCGTGACTCGCCTGCCCTGTTCCAGGTCTCTGGTGAGGCGGGTTTCAGGGTTGCCGACCACATGGTCGGGTCGGCCCTGCTCGGGCGCGGTTACGTGGCCGGCGGTGGTCACCCCGACTGGGAGCGCATCCTGGTCATGACCGCCTCCGCCAAGAACGTGCCGCCCCTCACGACCGAGTCGGTGCCCGTGAACGCGGATGCCGTGCTGCGCCCCGACTGGCTGATGACCTACGGCGAGCAGCGTTCAGTGGTGCCGGGTGTCACCGAGTCGGTGCTCACCGGCAGCGCCGGCCAGCTCTTCCTCTCGGTGCGCGACGAGGCCAGCAACCGCATCGTCGGCGTCTCGCGGATGTCGATCAGCCCGGGCTGGGCCGGCATCTTCGCCGTCTGGGTGCATCCGGACCATCAGCGCCAGGGCATCGCCACCGCCATGACCTCCTCGATCGCCCTGGTGGCCAAGGAGAACAACATGGCGGCCATCTTCTTGCAGGTCGCGGCCGACAACCCCGGTGCCATCGCCTTCTACGAGCGCCTCGGCTTCGTCGTGCACCACGAGTACAGCTACCTGGGTCGAACCGACGGCTGACCCGGTAGCTGTCGTCAGGGTCTCAGTCGAGCAGGCCGCCGCGCTCGGTGGCGGGCGCACCCAGCGGCATCCAGCTGCGCGGTTCGACCCGGCGGTAGCCCTCGCGGTCGCTGCTGCGCGCGGCGATGAGGTTTGACAGGGCGTAGACGTCGTCACTGACGACGAGCACCTGGGTGGCGTGCGCACGCAACGCGTCGTTCTTGGCGGCGAGCGCGGCGCCGTCGTGCACCGCGTGGGTCACCTGCTCGTCGGCGACGACCGACCGCGGGAAGGGATCGTCAACGGCAGGGAGGGTGAGTGGCATCCCGGGCAGCCCGGATGCCGAAGGCGCAAGCGAGCGCACGAACGCGCGGTCTTCGCGCGCCCACGACACTGGGGTCAGGATCTCGAAGGTGCGACCCGGCAGGTCGGTGTCGGCGAGAGAGGCGAGCGCCGTTCGGGTCACCCGGTGGGTCTGCACGTGGTCGGGGTGCTCGTAGCCGCCGAAACGGTCGTAGGTCACCACGACGTCGGGGCGCAGGTCGCGCACGACGGTGGCCACCAGCTCGCCGGCCTCGTCGAGATCGGCATTGACGAAGGCCTCCAGGCGGGCCGCCGCGGCCGAGCCCACCATGCCCGAGTCGCGGTAGCGCGAGAGACGACCGCCACCGGCCCCGAGCACCCGTCCGGTGACCCCCAGCCGACGCAGCGCCTCGGTCAGCTCACCGTGCCGGTAGGGCCCGAGCGGGTCTCCGACCGCGCCCTCGAGGTGGCGCAGGTCGGGCGGGATGACCTCGCCCTCCTCACCGAGGGTGCAGGTGAGCACGTGCACGTCATCGCCACGGGCCACGTGGTGGGCCATGGCGATGCCGCACGTCAGCGTCTCGTCGTCGGGGTGGGCGTGGACGAAGAGAAGTTGGGACACGCGTCGATCCTCTCAGCCGCCCGCCCCGTGACGGGCCGGCTCAGCTTCCCGACTTGGCCGCCGACTTCGCTCGTGAGGCGGTGCGGCCGCGCACGGTGCCGTCGAGCACCAGCTTGCGGATGCGCACTGCCTCGGGCGTCACCTCGACACACTCGTCCTCGCGGCAGAACTCGAGGCTCTGCTCGAGGCTGAGCTTGCGCGGGGGCACGATCTTCTCGAAGTTGTCAGAGGAGGAGGCGCGCACGTTGGTGAGCTTCTTCTCCTTGGTGATGTTGACGTCCATGTCGTCGGCGCGCGAGTTCTCGCCGACGATCATGCCTTCGTAGACCTCGGTGGTCGGGTCGGTGAAGAGGGTGCCGCGCTCCTGCAGGTTGACCATCGCGTAGGCCGTGACGACGCCGCTGCGGTCGGAGACGAGCGAGCCGCTGGTGCGCGTCGTGATCGCGCCGTACCAGGGCTCGTAGCCTTCGAACACGTGGTGGGCGATGCCGGTGCCGCGGGTCTCGGTGAGGAACTCGGTACGGAAGCCGATCAGGCCTCGGCTCGGCACGAGGAACTCCATCCGGATCCAGCCGGTGCCGTGGTTGGTCATCTGCTCCATGCGGCCCTTGCGGGCGGCCATGATCTGGGTGATCGGGCCGAGGTACTCCTCCGGGGTGTCGATGGTCAGGCGCTCGACGGGCTCCTGCACCTTGCCATCGACCTCACGCGTCACGACCTGCGGCTTGCCGACGGTCAGCTCGTGACCCTCGCGGCGCATCTGCTCGACGAGGATGGCCAGGGCCAGCTCACCGCGGCCCTGCACCTCCCACGCGTCGGGGCGCTCGGTCGGCAGGATGCGCAGCGACACGTTGCCGACGAGCTCCTTGTCGAGGCGGTCCTTGACCATGCGGGCGGTGACCTTCGACCCGCGCACGCGGCCGACCATCGGGCTGGTGTTGGTGCCGATGGTCATCGAGATGGCCGGCTCGTCGACCGTGATGAGCGGCAGCGGGATCGGGTTCTCAGCGTCGGCGAGGGTCTCGCCGATCGTGATCTCGGGGATGCCGGCCACGGCGATGATGTCGCCCGGGCCGGCGCTTTCGGCGGGCTTGCGCTCGAGGGCCTCGGTCATGAGGAGCTCGGTGATCTTCACCCGCTGCTGGGTGCCGTCGTGGCGGCACCACATGACCTGCTGGCCCTTCTTGATCGTGCCGTTGAAGACGCGCAGCAGCGCGAGACGGCCGAGGAAGTTCGAGGCGTCGAGGTTGGTGACGTGGGCCTGCAGCGGCGCCTCGTCGTCGTAGGTCGGAGCCGGAATCGTCTCGAGGATGGTGGCAAACAGGGCCTCGAGGTCGTCTCCGTCGGGCATCCCACCGTCGTCGGGGCGCGTCATCGAGGCGCGGCCGGCTTTGGCCGACGCGTAGACGATCGGGAAGTCGATCTGCTCCTCGGTGGCGTCGAGGTCGAGGAAGAGCTCGTAGGCCTCGTCGACGACCTCGGCGATGCGCGAGTCGGGGCGGTCGACCTTGTTGATGCACAGGATGACCGGCAGGTGGGCGGCGAGCGCCTTGCGCAGCACGAAGCGGGTCTGGGGCAGCGGTCCCTCGGAGGCGTCGACGAGCAGCACCACCCCGTCGACCATCGACAGGCCGCGCTCGACCTCACCGCCGAAGTCGGCGTGACCGGGGGTGTCGATGATGTTGATGGTGACGCCGTTGGTGAGCCCACGGTCGGCAGCGGCCTTGCCCGTGTAGTGCACAGCGGTGTTCTTCGCGAGGATGGTGATGCCCTTCTCGCGCTCGAGGTCGCCGGAGTCCATCGCCCGTTCGTCGACGTGCTGGTGTTCGCCGAAGGCGCCGCTCTGCCAGAGCATCTTGTCGACGAGGGTGGTCTTGCCATGGTCGACGTGGGCGACGATGGCGACGTTGCGGATGTCCGCGCGGGTCTTCATGGGCATGAGATCCAGTGTCTCAGGCTTTTCGGGGGTGTTCGTACCACCGGGTCGGCACTCGACCGTGTGGAAGTGGCCACTCGACTGGGTGGGGAAGTCCACTCAAGCGTACGGAAGTGGCCACTCGACGGGGTGGGTGAGTGGCTGGTCAGGGCAGCGGAAGGATGTCGACGGACCGAAGGGCGCCGTCGTCGATCTGGAGCACACCGAGCGTGCGGCGGGGCTGACGTCGCTTGTCGGTGGGCGAGCCGGGGTTGAAGATGCGCACGCCCGCCTCGGTCAGGTCCATCGGGATGTGGGAGTGGCCGAACACGACGAGCTCGGCGGTCGGGAACCGCTTTCGCAGCCTCGCGGCCCGCCCTGGCGCCGGTCCGCTGTCGTGGACCATCGCGACCCGTAGCCCGGCCAGCTCGACCTCGAGCGTCTCCGTCGCGCCCCACTGCGCCACCTCGGGCAGGTCGTTGTTGCCCATGACGACTCGCACCGGAGCCCACTGCTCCAGGGCCGTCAGCACCGGGGCTGTGCACACGTCGCCGGCGTGCAGGATGAGGTCGGCCCCCTCGAGATGGGTCGCCACGGCATCCGGCACCCCCTTCCAGAAGCGAGGGCTGTGGGTGTCTGACAGCACGACCACCCTCATCCGCGGCGGCACTGCTCGACGAGGCGGCTCATCGTGGCATCGATGGTGGCGTCGACCTGCCGTCGGGCGGGGTCGGCGTCGAACCAGTCGACGATCTCGCTGGCGCCCCGGTGGAAGGGAACGGATGCCGTCCACCCCGGAACGAGGGCCTTGACCTTGCCGTTGTCGAAGACCATCGAATGCGACTTGTCGCCGAGCAGCCCTGCGCCCCAGTCGGGGTCGGCTTCGGCGATCGCATCGGAGGTCACGTGCACGAGTCGCGGTTCGACTCCGGCGGCCTGGGCCACAGCCTCGTAGACCTGGTTCCAGCTGAGCCACTCGTCGGAGGTGATGTGGAAGGCCTCGCCGATCGCCGCCGGGTGCCCGAGCAGGCCGACGAACGCGCGGGCGAAGTCGGTGTGGTGGGTCAGGGTCCACAGTGACGTGCCGTCGCCGTGCACGACGACCTCCGCGCCACGCCGCATCCGGTCGACGACGGTCCAACCACCGTCGAACGGAGGCGACGTGTGGTCGTAGGTGTGTGAGGGGCGCACGATCGTGACCGGCAGACCCTCGTCGCGGTAGAGACCCATGAGCAGGCCCTCGGCCGCGATCTTGCCCCTCGAGTAGGCCCAGAACGGGTTGCGCAGCGGGGTCGACTCGAGCACCGGCTGCCGTGCCGGGGGCGTCTGGTAGGCCGAGGCCGAGCTGATGAAGACGTACTGGCCCATCCGCCCCCGCAGCAGGTCGAGCCGGCCCTGCACGTCGCCCGGCCCGAAGGCGCGGAAGTCGGCCACGACGTCGAACTCGCGGTCGCCCACCGCCGCCGCGAACGAGGCCGGGTCATCGAGGTCCCCGGTCAGCAGCCGACATCCCTCGGGTGCCGGGCGGGTCTTCGAGAGGCCGCGCCCGAGCACGAAGACCTCCCAGCCCTGCTCGAGGGCGCGGGCCGTGCAGGCCGAGCTGATGATCCCGGTGCCGCCGAGGAACAGGACGGAGGGTGCGGGCATGGGATCTCCTCGTGGTGGTGGGGGTTCCGACGAGCCTGACACAGGCCGGATGCCGCCCGGGCGTCACTCGCCGGCGCGTAGCCGCACGCCCAGGGCGCGCACGACGGGCCCGTCGGCCGGCAGCCAACGAACGCTCTCGAGCTCGTCGAGCGGCAGCCAGCGCAGCTGGTCGTGGTCTTCGATCGGCGCAGGAACGCCCGCCGTGACCTCGGCGATCCAGACGATCATCTCGAAGCGGTCGCTGAGCGGCCAGGTGGCCCCGGGCAGCGGGCCGGGCAGCAGGGCGCCCACGCTGATCGACACCCCGAGCTCTTCGGCGACCTCCCGGTGCAACGCCGAGAGCGGGGACTCGCCCGGCTCGACCTTGCCGCCGGGAAGCTCCCAGCCGCCGGCGAGCGCGGGCGGCTCGGTGCGCCGGGCGGCGAGCAGCCGAGCCGGGCGGGCCAGGTCGTCGACGATGGCCGCTCCGACCACGAGGCGCACGGCATCCGTCAGCGACGGGTTCGGCGGCACTGACGGCGGCTCGGGTGCGGAGGCATCGTTGTCGGTCATCGGGAACGGATCGTGTCACACCCGCCCCGCGACGAGTCGAACGGCCAACGGCCGGCTACGGCCGCGGGGCGAGACGGCACACGCACCAGGAACCTGGCTGGCCGTCTGGGTCTCCAGACGGGACGGGGCGGCCGAGGCGGGGCATGCTGGAGGCATGACACGACTGCTGACCGAAGAGGAGATCGAGCGCCAGCTCGCCGACCTGCCCGACTGGAGGCGAGACCCGAACGCCTCCGACACCATCCGGGCCACGTTCACCGCCCCCGACTTCCCGGCCGGCATCCGCCTCGTGTCGGGGGTCGCCGACGCTGCCGAGCAGATGCAGCACCACCCCGACATCGACATCCGCTGGACGGCGGTGAGCTTCGCCCTCTCGACCCACTCGGAGGGCGGGCTGACCCAGAAGGACATCGAGCTGGCGCACCAGATCTCCCAGGAGGCACGGCGCCTGCGTGCTGAGCCCGGCCCGGCATCCGGCGGCTGACGTGCGCCGGTACAGCACGAGGCGCCGACGAGCACGATCGCCGAATGCGGTCGGCAGGTGAGCGTCCCCTAACATTGGCCCATGAGACCTGCCTGCCGTTCCGACTCCCCGGAGGGCCATAGTCCCGAGCCGGGCTGCCCCTGTGGCGCCCGGCTCCCCCAGCCTCGTCCCTGTCGCCGGGTACCAGCGGTGGGTCACGCGTGAGCATCGCCCTCGGAGTGCTGCTGATCCTGGCCCTGACGGCCGCCACCGGCTACTTCGTGGCGATGGAGTTCGCCTACGTGGCGGTCGACCGCAACGCCCTGGGCCAGCTGGCCGCCGGTGGTGACGAACCGGCCCGGCGAGCCCTCAAGGTCACCTCCTCCCTGTCGTTCACGCTGTCGGCCGCCCAGTTCGGCATCACCGTCACCGCGCTGCTCGTCGGCTACATCTCCGAGCCGCTCGTCGGGGTGGGCCTGGCCGAGCTGCTCGACCCGTCGCTGTCGTACGCCGCGCGGCTCAGCCTCTCGGTCACGCTCGTGCTGGTCTTCTCGACGGTCGTGCAGATGGTCTTCGGCGAGCTCGCGCCCAAGAACCTCGCGATCGCGCGCACGGTGCCCCTCGCCCGGGCCCTCAGCCGCTCGACCCTGATCTACCTGACGCTGTCCGGGCCGGTCGTGCGCCTGTTCGACCGGGCGTCGACGAGCCTGCTGCGCCGGGTCGGCATCGAACCCGTCGAGGAGCTCGAACAGGGCGCCACGGCTGACGACCTGACCCGCATCATCGGCGAGTCGCGCGGTCGGGGCCTGCTCGACGACGACCTCTCGGAGGCCCTCGAGGGCGGGCTGCGCTTTCGTGAGCTCGACGCCGGCGACGTCATGACCCCCCGGGTTCGAGTCACGACAGTGCGGGCCGACGAACCGCTCAGCCGCATCGTCGAGCTGCTCGACACCGGGTGGTCGCGCTTCCCCGTCACCGGAACCGACGGCGACGACATCGTCGGTGTGGCCGGGATCGCCGACGTGCTGAAGGTCGATCCCGACGAGCGGGCGAGCACGACCATCGGCTCGGTGATGCCGGAACCGACCGTCGTGCCGACCAGCGCCCCATTGACGCGTGTCCTCGACCAGATCCGGGCCGACCACCGGCAGCTGGCCGTCGTCGTCGACGAGCACGGTGGTTTCGCCGGCATCGTCACGTTCGAGGACATCGCCGAGGAGGTCGTCGGCGACATCCTCGACGAGGACGACAATGATGTGCCCACCGTCACGCCCGTCTCCGGCGATGCCTGGCTCGTGCTCGGACAGATGCGCCTCGACGAGCTCGAGACGGCCACGAGGGTGCGCCTCACCGCCGACGACGAGTTCTCCACGGTCAGCGGGCTCATCCTCGAGCTGCTCGGACGGGTCGTGCGGGCCGGAGACGTCGCACTGGCGCCCGGACACCGCGCGGTCGACGAGGGCGCGAGCACCTCGGTGGACGCCACGTCAGAGCCCCCGTCGCCTGCCAGCGCCTCTTCGCGCGAGCCCACCCGTCGCACACCGGTATCGGTGCGGCTCACCGTGGCCGAGGTCGACCGACACGTGCCCTCGTCGGTGCACGTCGAGGTGCTGAGTTCGTCGGCTGAGTCGAGCGATGCGTCGAGGATGAGCGCGCCGGCCGGTACCGACGACGAGGTGCGCCGATGATCGTCGCGCTGACCCTCTCCGTCGTGCTGCTCGTGCTCAACGCCTTCTTCGTGGCGGCCGAGTTCGCCCTCATCGCCAGCAAACGACACCGCCTCGAGGTGCTCGCCGAGGGAGGCAGCCGGGCCGCCGCCGCTGCCGTCAACGGCAGCCGCGAGCTATCGCTCATGCTCGCCGGCGCCCAGCTCGGCATCACCTTGTGCACGCTCGGTCTCGGCTCGGTCGCCAAGCCGGCCGTGGCCGACCTGTTGGATCCGGTGCTGACCTTCCTCCGGTTGCCCGAGGCTGCGGCCTCCGTGGTGGCCATCGCGCTGGCCGTGGGCATCGTGGTGTTCCTGCACATGGTCGTCGGCGAGATGGCCCCGAAGTCGTGGGCCATCTCTCACCCCGAACGGTCGGCGGTGCTGCTCGCGCTGCCCTTCCGTGGGTTCGCTCAGGTGGCCCGCCCGGTGCTCAGCCTGCTCAACGCGATGGCCAACGGCTGTCTGCGCCTGGTGGGCGTCGAGCCCCAGAACGAGCTCGCGCAGGTGCACGGACCCAAGGAGCTCGCGCTGCTCATCGGCAGCGCCCGTGACCACGGCATGCTCGCCGAGCCCGAGCACCGCGTGCTCGCGGGCGCGATCGACCTCGACACCCTGACCCTGCGCACCGTCATGGTGCCGCTCGACCGGGCCGTCGGGCTGTCCGGCACCGCCACGTGCAGCGAGGCGGAGGCCCTCTCGCGTGACTCGGGTCGCTCGCGACTCGTCGTCGGTGACGCAGGCCGCCTGATCGGCATCGCCCACGTGCGCGACGTGGTGCGCACGTCTCGCTCGGCGCCGGTGTCCTCTGTCGCGTCGCCTGCCCTTCGCCTCGACGTCGACCTCTCGCTGCTCGACGCCCTGAGCGTCATGCGGGCCGAACGGGCCCAGCTCGCGCTCGTGGTCGATGCCGGCGGCGAGGTCGGTCTGGTCTCGATGGAGGACCTCCTCGAGCGGGTGCTCGGCCAGTTCGACGACGAGACCGACGCCTGAGACGCCACCGCGCGGCATCCAGCGGCATCCAGCGGCATCCAGCGGCGTTCACGGGCGGAACCGGGCCACGGCGCGGTGCCGTCGGGCCGGCCGTGCGGCCCGCTTTCGGATGCCGTCACTCGCGGGACGACACGCCGAACCCGGACGACCTCCCGCGATCAGGGCCACCTGACCGGAAAATCTCCTCCGAGTCACGATTTGGCCAAAGAGGTTGCCCACGGCCCCTGTGCACTGAAAGATGGGGCAGCACCGTCGCGGGGGGCGGCAAGGCGGTGTTGCTCAGGTTGTCGCCAGCCCGTGCAGCACCAGCCACCACAGCCCGTCAGAGGGCCAGCCCCACCGCACATCATCCGGAGGTGACCCAACGTGAGCGTTCCACCGGAGATGGACACCTCCACGATGGCGCCACCGGAGGCGGTGCTCGAGGGGGCCGGGCGCATCCAGGGCCGTTCGCTCGGGCAGATCGCGTGGATGCGCCTCAAGCGCGACAAGGTGGCACTGGCCGGGGGGTTGTTCGTCATCTTCCTCGTGCTCTGTGCCGTCTTCGCACCGTTCATCGTGGGCGTGCTGGGCCACGACCCGAACGAGTTCCACCAAGACCTCGTCGACGCCGACCTGGGCGTCCCGACCGCGCCGTTCGGTGGTGTGTCCCGGGACTTTCTCTTCGGACTGGAGCCGGTCAACGGCCGTGACCTGTTCAGCCGGGTGCTCTACGGCTCACAGATCTCGCTGCTCATCGCCTTTCTCGCCACCCTGCTCTCGGTGGCCATCGGCACCACCATGGGTGTCATCGCCGGGTACTTCGGCGGGGCGGTCGACACCCTGATCAGCCGCACGATGGACATCTTCCTCGCCTTCCCGCTGCTCGTCTTCGCGCTCGCCCTGGCCGGCGTCATTCCCGACTCGGCCTTCGGGCTGCAAGGCGATGCCCTGCGAATCGCCGTCATCATCTTCATCATCGGCTTCTTCAACTGGCCCTACGTCGGCCGCATCGTGCGCGGCCAGACCCTGTCGTTGCGCGAGCGCGAGTTCGTCGATGCGGCCCGCAGCCTCGGTGCGCGCACGCCCTACATCCTGTCCAAAGAGCTCTTGCCCAACCTCATCGCGCCGATCCTGGTCTACGCCACCCTGCTCATCCCCTCGAACATCCTCTTCGAGGCGGCCCTGTCGTTCCTCGGCGTGGGGGTGCAACCGCCCCGGGCCTCATGGGGTGGCATGCTCGCCGACGCCGCGAAGTGGTACCAGACCGACCCGTGGTTCATGCTGCCGCCGGGCCTGGCCATCTTCTTCACCGTGCTGGCCTTCAACCTCTTCGGGGACGGCCTACGTGACGCCCTCGACCCCCGGTCTCGGTAACCTCCGCGACCAGCACCACCGCACCACCCGAATGCAAGGAGCGCAACCACCCATGAAGAACACCCGCATCCTGGCGCTGGCCGCGGCCACCGCCCTGGCCCTGGGGCTGTCCGCCTGCGCGAACAACACCGGCTCCCCCGGTGGCACCGGCACGGGCGGTGGCGGAGGCGGTGGCAGCAACGCTGCCGCGCCGGTCGCCGACGCGGCCATCGGCAAGATCTTCAACGCCTCCGACGCCAAGGGCGGCACACTGCGGTTCGGAATGGCCGGTGACTACGACTCCGTCGACCCCGGTGACACCTACTACGGCCTCTCGTGGAACTTCCTGCGCAACTACGCCCGCACCCTGGTCGTCTTCAAGGCGGGCCCCGGCGCCGAGGGCACCAAGCTCGTGCCCGACCTCGCGACCTCCCTCGGCAAGCCGAGCGACAACAACAAGACGTGGACCTACACGCTGCGCGACGGCATCAAGTTCGAGGACGGCTCACCGATCACGAGCAAGGACATCAAGTACGCCGTCGCCCGCTCGCTCGACAAGGACACCTTCCCGAACGGGCCCACCTACTTCAACGACTTCCTCGCCGACGTCCCCACGGGCTACTCGGTCTACAAGGACAAGAACCTCGATGACCTCAAGTCGATCGAGACCCCTGACGCCAAGACGATCGTCTTCAAGCTGAAGACGGGCTTCTCGGGCTTCGACTACTTCGCGCAGCTGCCGCAGACGGCGCCGGTCCCGGTCGCCAAGGACACCGGCACGAAGTACAAGGAGACCGTCGTCTCGAGCGGCCCGTACAAGTTCACCAAGTACCAGTCGGGCAAGCGCTACGAGCTCGACCGCAACCCCAACTACGACCCGGCCACCGACCCCGATTCGGGCCGCAAGGCGCTACCGAACAACATCACGGTCGAGCTCGGCCTCAACGCCGCCGACGTCGACCAGCGACTGCAGGCCGGCGACCTCGACGTCGACCTGGCCGGCACTGGGGTGCAGGCCGAGTCGCAGGGCAAGATCCTCGGCGACCCGACCCTGAAGGCGAAGACCGACAACGCCTCCGCCGCTCGCACCTGGTTCACGGTGATCAACTCCGACGTGCCCCCGCTCGACAACGTCGACTGTCGCAAGGCCGTGGTGATGGCCTACGACAAGACGGGCTACCAGCGGGCCTACGGCGGCAAGACCGGTGGCGACATCGCCACCTCGCTCATGCCGCCCATCATTCCCGGTCACGTCGACATGGACCTCTACAACTTCAAGGCCAACCCGCAGGGTGACGTGGCGGGCGCCAAGGCCGAGCTGACCAAGTGTGGCCAGCCGAACGGTTTCGCCATGAACGTCTCCTACCGGGCTGAGCGGCCCAAGGAGAAGGCGACGGCGGAGTCGCTGCAGCAGGCGCTGGCCAAGGTCGGCATCACGTTGACCATCAAGCCGTACCCGACCGCCGACTACACCAAGCTCTACGCCGGCAAGCCCGACTACGCCAAGGCCAACAAGCTCGGCCTCATCGTCTACGGCTGGGGCGCCGACTGGCCCGACGGTTTCGGCTTCCTCAGCCAGATCGTCGACAGCCGCGTCATCCGCCCGTCCGGCAACACCAACCTCGGCATCAAGATCCCCGCGGTCGACAAGCTCATCGACCAGGCGCTGGCCGAGAACGACGCGGCCAAGCGTGACGCCATCTGGGGCAACGTCGACAAGACCGTGATGGAGAACGCCGCCGTCATCCCGGGTGTCTGGAGCAAGGGGCTGCTGTTCCGCCCCGAGAACCTGACCAACGTGTTCGTCAACGACGGCTTCGGGCAGTACGACTACGCCGCCATGGGAACGTCGAGGAAGTAGCGCTCCCGACGCCCTGACCGTTCCCGCCCACCTGAGAGAAGGTGAACGCGCGGGAGGGGCGGTGGCCGATCGACCGGCAGTGGATGCCGGTGGGCTCGGTCGCCGCCCCTCCCCGGACACCGCATGCTGACGTACCTGATCCGCCGCCTCGTGGCGGCTGTCGTGCTGCTCTTCATCGTGAGCGCGGCCACCTTCGCGATCTTCTTCCTGGTGCCCCGTATCGGCGGCGCCTCCGCCGACGACCTCGCCTCGCGCTACGTGGGCAAGAGCGCCGGGCCTGCGCAGATTCACGAGGCTGCCGTGCGGCTCGGCTTCACCGACCCGATCTGGCTGCAGTACGGCCGGTTCGCCAAAGGCATCGTGGCGGGCTCGGAGTACAACACCGGGGCCAGCATCGAGCAGTGCCCGGCCCCGTGTCTCGGCTACTCCTTCCTGACCCAGAACCCCGTGCTTCCCGACCTGATCGACCGCCTGCCCGTCACCTTGTCGCTCGCCTCGGGAGCCGCGGTGCTGTGGCTGTTCGGCGGGGTGGCGACCGGTGTCGTGTCGGCCCTCAAACGCGGTAGCCCGCTCGACCGAGGGGCGATGGGCATCGCTCTGGCCGGAGTCTCGCTGCCGATCTTCTTCACCGGGCTGCTCTCACTGACGATCTTCAGCTACGGCCTGGGCTGGACAGCCGGCGGAGGCAGCTACACCCCCCTCACCCAGAACCCCGCCGAGTGGGCCTACGACCTGCTGCTGCCGTGGATCACCCTGTCGTTCCTCTACGCCGCCGCCTACGCCCGACTCACCCGCGCCGGCATGCTCGAGACGATGAACGAGGACTACATCCGCACGGCCCGCGCCAAGGGCCTGCGAGAACGGGACGTCGTGATCAAGCACGGTCTGCGCGCCGCCCTCACCCCCATCCTGACGATCTTCGGGCTCGACCTGGGGCTGCTGCTCGGCGGCGCGATCCTCACCGAGACGACCTTCTCCCTGCCCGGCATCGGCAAGTACGCCGTCGACGCCATCAACAACAACGACCTGCCCAAGGTGCTTGGGGTGACGCTGCTCGGGGCGAGCTTCATCATTGTGGCCAACCTCGTCGTCGACCTGCTCTACGCCGTCGTCGACCCGAGAGTGCGGGTCTCATGACCGAGACCCGGATGACCGACGCCGCCGCCGAGCCAGCCACTCGCGCTGGAGAACGGCCGGACCAGCAGGGCAGGTCGGGCCGCTTCCGCCGAGGCGGCAGGCAGCGTGGCCGCGCCGAGCAGACCCGTGAGCTCGACGGCATCGGGGGCATGGGCGCCCCGGCGCCCGACGCCTTCCTGTCGGTGCGCGACCTGCGGGTGCACTTCCCCACCGACGACGGCATCGTCAAGTCGGTCGACGGCATGTCGTTCGACCTCGCCCGCGGCAAGACCCTCGGAATCGTCGGTGAGTCGGGGTCGGGCAAGAGCGTGACGAGCATGTCGGTCATGGGCCTGCACAAGCCCGGCACCGTGCACACCCAGGGCTCGATCCGCCTCGACGGGCAGGAGCTCATCGGGGCCCCCGGCGAGACGATCCGCGGCCTGCGCGGCAAGCGGATGGCGATGATCTTCCAGGACCCGCTCTCGGCGATGCACCCTTTCTACACGGTGGGCCACCAGATCATCGAGGCCTACAAGGTGCACAACTCGGTGAGCACCTCGGTGGCCCGGGCCCACGCCATCGACATGCTCGAACGGGTGGGCATCCCCCAGCCGAAGTCACGCGTCGACGACTACCCGCACCAGTTCTCGGGCGGGATGCGACAGCGTGCCATGATCGCCATGGCCCTCTCGTGCGACCCCGACCTGCTGATCGCCGACGAGCCGACTACGGCGCTCGACGTGACCGTGCAGGCGCAGATCCTCGACCTCATCCGAGACCTGCAGAGCGAGTTCAACTCGGCCGTCATGATCATCACCCACGACCTCGGCGTCGTGGCCGAGCTCTCCGACGACATCATGGTCATGTACGCCGGACGCGCCGTCGAGTACGCGCCGGCCGAGGAGATCTTCCAGCGACCCCAGCACCCCTACACCTGGGGGCTGCTCAGCTCGATGCCTCGGCTCGACCGGGTCCGCACCGAGCGCCTGCGCCCCATCCCGGGCGCGCCGCCCAGCCTCATCAACGTGCCGTCCGGGTGCCCCTTCCATCCCCGGTGCGCCTTCGCCGACCGCACCGGTGGCCTCAGCCAGACCCAGCGTCCGCCCTTCGCCGAGGTGAGCCCCGGCCACTTCGCCGCCTGTCACCTCACCCACGAAGAGCGAACCACCATCTGGGAGAACGACATCCGGCCGACCCTGTGAAGACCTCCGCCGTATCACCAGCACTCACCCCCGGAGCGATCTCATGACCACCCCCACCGCCGCCACCCCCAGCCGCGATACCAACAGCGGTGATGCCAACAGCGGCGATGCGCTGCTCGAAGTGTCGGGGCTGACCAAGCACTTCCCGATTCGGCGCGGACTGCTTCAGCGCCAGGTCGGCGCCGTGCAGGCGGTCGACGGGCTCACCTTCGACGTCATACGCGGCGAGACCCTCTCCCTCGTGGGCGAGTCGGGCTGTGGCAAGACGACCACCGGCCGCATGCTGACCCGGCTGATCGAGCCCACGGCCGGCACGCTCCGCTTCGACGGCCAGGACATCACGCACTGGTCGGTCGGCAAGATGCGGCCGCTGCGACGCGACGTGCAGATGATCTTCCAGGACCCCTACGGCTCGCTCAACCCCCGACACACGGTGGGCACCATTGTCGGAGCGCCGTTCCACCTGCAGGGCATCAAGACCGAGAAGGGCCAGAAGGCCACGGTTCAAGACCTGCTCGAGCTCGTCGGACTCAACCCCGAGCACTACAACCGCTACCCCCACGAGTTCTCGGGCGGCCAGCGTCAGCGCATCGGCATCGCCAGGTCGCTCGCGCTGCGACCGAAGCTGATCGTGGCCGACGAGCCGGTCTCGGCCCTCGATGTGTCGATCCAGGCCCAGGTCATCAACCTGCTCGAAGACCTCCAGGACGAGTTCGGCCTGACCTACGTCGTGATCGCCCACGACCTGTCGGTGGTGCGGCACATGTCTGACCGGGTGGCGGTGATGTATCTCGGGAAGCTCGTCGAGCTCGCCGACCGCGACGAGCTCTACACCCGGCCGATGCACCCGTACACGACCGCCCTCATGTCGGCGGTTCCCCTGCCCGACACCTCGCGCCGCAAAGGCCGGGAGCGCATCCGGCTCGAGGGCGACGTACCCAGCCCGATCAACCCTCCGACCGCGTGCCGGTTCCATACCCGCTGCTGGAAGGCGCAGGAGATCTGCCGCACGGTCGAGCCGCCGCTGGTCGACCTCGCTCCGCGTCACCAGGTCGCCTGCCACTTCCCCGAGAACGCCGACCCACCAGCATCCGACCAGGGCGCCGGTCAGGCGGCCGGCCAGCCGTCCGGCTGACCGCGCCCAGCGGGGTCACGACGTCGGGTCGCCCCGGTGGGCCGACCACTCTGAGCGAAGCACCGAGTAGAGCAGACCGTCACGGTAGGCACCGTCGCGCCACTGGGCCCCACGGATCACGCCCTCCTGGGTGAAACCGGCCTTCTCCAGGGCGCGTTGTTCGGCGTGGTTGCGCACGTCGGTGTGAGCCTCGACCCGGTTGGTGACCGTATGCCGGAAGACGAGGTCGACGAGCAGCCGCTGCGCCTGGGTGCCGGCTCCGTGCCCCCGGGCCAAGCTCTCCAGCCAGATGCCGATCATCGGGTTGCGAGAGCCCGCACTCGGCCCCCAGCGCATCCAGCGCCAGCCGACGCTCCCCACGACCCGGTCGCCGCGCACCACGGCCAGGGAGCCGAAGTCGTCGTCGAGACGGCACGACGGTGGCTGGCTGTACCCCGGACGAGGCCCGAAGTCGTCGAACTCCGAGGCAGGGTCACGAGCCTCGGACAGCTCGCCCTGGCGCAGCGGCCGGAGGATCACGCGAGGAGCAGCCTCGGAGGTCGTCATGGAGCCAGCGTATGACCGGGAACTGGGCTCGACCACGCAGTCGACCTGCTACGCCCGCCTGACGGGCGCGGCCGGTTCTGCGTGATTGGCCCCCTGCGGGATGGACTGGTCTTAACCTGTCTCCATGCGAAGAGGTGTCGTGGTCGCGGTCATCGCGCTCCTGCTGACCATCGCCACGGGCGCCGGCGCGTTGGCTACGGTGCATCTCACGCACCCCCGTGATGAGACGGCCTTCCTCGACTACCTGAGAACCTACGGCTCAACCTCCGACACGGGAGGGACGTTGGCTCTGCCGCCTACAGACCAGCTGCTGGCCGAGGGTGATCGCGCGTGCGACTGGCTCAACGGGCAACCGTGGGCGCTGTGGCGCAACGACGGGGAGTTCGGCTACAACAAGCGGATGCAGAGATACCTCGACAGTGTCAGCGAGCCCGTCGCCTGGGCCCCGGCCGGCCCGATCAGGTCTTACGTTCTGGCCGGAGCCTGGACCAGGCTGTGCCCCGCCAGTGTCGAGCTGCACATGCCGCACGCGCTCGGCCGTTCGTCAACCGACTGACGTCTCTGTGGCGATGGCCTCGAGCGCGCGTCGTGCACCGGGTCGGTCAAGCAACGCGAAGCCCAGAGCATCGAGTCGCTCGCGCGGGTCACCATCGAGGGCGAGCAGCCGGCCGGCCGCAGCACGGATCTCGCTCGGCGTGGCCGCGTTGGGGTCGAGGGCCTCACCGAAGCCGGCCTGCTCGAGGGCCGCCGCTCCGGCGAACTGGTCGGTCGACAGGGGCAGCAGCACAAGCGGCACGCCGGAGGTGAGGGCCTCCGTCACGCTGTTGTTTCCCCCGTGCGACACCGCGAGAACCGACCGCTGAAGCAGCCGAACCTGAGGCAGCTCGGGCCGTACCAGCCAGCCGTTCGGCACGGGACCCAGCTCGCTGCGGGGGCTCGAGCCGCTGGCCAGAGCCACTCGCACCTCGAGTCGGCGCAGCGCATCGACGACGCGCGACAACACGTCGGAACGTACCGACAGGAAGCTGCCCAGGCTGACGTAGACGACTGGTCGGTCGTCGGCGGCAAGCCACCGCTCGACCTCCTCGTCAGGCGCCTCCTCGCGCACCGCCGAGCCGAGGAACGCGTGGGCCGGCAGGAGGGCCGTTCGAGCCGCCGGGTGCAGCTCAGCCGGGTAGTTGAGCAGCAGCACGTCGCCGGTCTCGGCGAAGGCGTCGTCACTCTGCGGCGCCGTCGGGTCGAGCGTGCGCAGAGCGTCGTTCCACTCGGTCGTGAAGGTGTCTCGCACCTGGTCGCAGAGCCGCCGCAGCGACGCGAGCGAGGCGGCATCCGGCCTGATCGCGCTCGGGAAGGCCGGCGGATAGCCGTACACCTCGTCGCCGACCGTGAGGGCCGACGGGTGGCCCAGCACGACGTCGGCGTGCCGGGTGCCTGTCGCGGTGAGCGCGAGGCGCGCGCCGAAGGCCAGGTGGTCGACGATGACCTCGTCGGGGCGAACCTGGTCGATCACGTTCTGAACGGAACGGGCCACGCCTACCGGGTTCCACAACAGGTCGGCGCCGCGAGCGCGCGCCTGGAACTCGAGGGTGGCCACGGCGCCCCGGCGGGTGGCGGCGAAGAAGCCGCGCAGGGCGTCGTCCTCGCCCCGGGGCTGGGCCTCGGCCCGGATGACGCCGGGGTTGGACCCACGCCCGAGCTGCAACCCGACCCGTTCGAAGCCGAAGGCGTTCACAATGGTGTCGGTGGCCGGGCCGGTCGCGACGACCACGCGCTCACCGGCATCGCGCCACGCGGTCGCCAAGGTGGCGAGCGGGTAGAGGTGAGAGGCGTAGTCGGGGCTGATGACCAGCAGGGTCACGAGGCCGCCACCGCCGACTCCCGGTGCTGGGCCCCGCTCGTGGCGACCCGGTGGTAGACCTCGGCCAGGGCCCCGGCCATCGTCTCGATCCCGAACCGCTCACGCACCATGTTCTGGGCCTCGGCCGCGCGCTCGGCGGCACCAGGCGCAACGGCCAGCTCGAGCGCGGCAGAGATCGCCTCGCCGAGCCGGTCGCGCGATCCGGTGTCGGCGAGGATGCCGGTCACCCCGTCGGTCACGTACGTGGCCGGGCCACCGCTGCCCGGCGCCACGACGACGAGACCGGTGGCTATGGCCTCGAGGATGGCGATGCCGAACTCCTCCTTGAGACTGGCCGACACGTACACCCCTCCGGGCGCGGCGCCGTCGGGGCGGCCGTCACGAACGGCGCGCAGCCAGGCCGCGACGGTCGCGTTGGGCCGGTGCCCCGGCAGCAGCAGCCCTCGGGAGGCCGCGATGTCGAGAGGGAGCACAGCATCGATGGCCGCGAGCTGCTGGCGCTCGTCGTCGGTGGGCGTTCTGACGTCACCGCCCACGACGAGCAGGTTGCAGCGCGCATGCAGGTCGCCCTCGTTGGCCCAGGCGTCGACGAGGGTGACCATCCCCTTGACACCGGTCAACCGGCCCACAGAGACGGCCAGGGGTAGGCCGCGCCGCTCGGGCGGCAGCTGAGCCAACAGGTCGTCGAGCTCGCTCAGGGCTCGCGAGGCCCGGGAGGTGCCCACTTCATCGGTGGCGGTGGCAGTGGCGGTGGCAGTGGCGGCGTCGATGGCGGCCATGCTCACACCCTCCGCGACGACGGAGACCCGGTCGGCCTCGGCGTTGATGTCGAGATCCATGAGGGCGCGCATGTCGTGGTCGAGGGCGGGCCGCGGAAAGAGCACGAGATGCGCCGAGGTGGACTGCAGCTCGCGCAGCAGACGCTCGCGAAAGAGCAGGTGCTCGATCGCGTCGGTACCCGCGAAGTTGGCCCGGGTCAGCGTGCCTGCCCGGTCGCGCGCGGCGACGAGCGCGTTCGGATCAGGGGCCAACGTGAACACGATCGGCAGTCCGGCCTCAGCCGCTACCTCGGCCGCCACCATCGTGGCCACGTCACCCATGCGCAGGTGGAGCACGTCGACGTCGCCGGCGGCCCGCAGAACACGGCGCAGCCCCCGAGCCGTCGCGATACGCAACGGCCAGGCCTGCGCCGCAGGGACATTCGGCCCCCACAGTGGGATCGACAGGTAATGGTGACCGGAATCGTGCAGGGAGGCCAGATCGCCGACGCCATCTGCCGGCCGGCCCCTCGAGATCGTCAGCACCCGCCTCACGTCGGGCCGCGCCTCCAACAACGCGTCGCCGAGCTGCACGAGCAGGGTGGCGATACCGCCGGTGTCGCCCTGACCGGCGTGCGAGAGGTCGCCGTCGACGTCGGCGTGCAGAAAGAGCTGGCCCACGGTGAGGCCGGAGCCGTCTGACCTCTGGCGTCGTCGACGGGCGGCTTGCCACGAACCGTTGGCTAGGCCGTCAAGGTCGTCGAGGGCGATCGCCGCCACCGGTGCGAGCGGACCCGGTTCGTTCGCGATCTCACTTAACACCCGCCGAGTGAGATCGGAGGGGCGCGACCGCCCCTCGCGGCCTTCTCGGTCTGCTGGGTCTGCGAGGGCAGCCACCGCGGCAGCCCTGGCCGCCGGATGCTCGTCGCTGTCGGTAGCCACGATGCGCAGGATCTCCTGGGTGGCTGCTCCGGGCACCAGGGCGAGTGTCTCGACGAGAGTGGAGCGGCCCACAGCGGTGGGGCACACCGCCAAGGCGTTCTCGAGCGCCGACCTCACGGCATCCGGATGCCGCGGCGACCAGCGCTGCAGGGTGCGCTGAGCGAGCATGCCGCTGAAGCCGCCCGACGCGACGGTCTGCGCGAGCGGGGACAGGGCGGAGGGCACGAGCGGGCCCCGGCCCAGCGCCCAGACGACGTGCTCTCTCAGGTGATCGGAGGAAGTGTCGAGCATCCTGGCCAGCTCGCGGGCGCTCCCTTCGGTGGCCGTCGAGCCCAGGGCCACCGTGGCGATGGCGGCCGTGAGCTGGTCGTGAGGGTCGGCGATGGCCTCCCCCAGCACGGTCAAGACGGCGCGCTCACCCTCGGCGCCGGTCGCGGCGTCGGAGGCCGCTGCCGCGTCGAGCCCCGGACCGCGGTGCATGGCCTCGAGCAGGGTGGGCGCCGAACGCACTGCACCGAGGGCATGGCGGGTCGCTTCTGCGGTCATTGGCCCGCTCCCGTCGTGGCGCGGGCCGAGGCTGGGCGTGCGCCATGGCACGAGGTGTTGATCGGCATACATCAAGGGTAGGTCGAAGCGGCCAACCGCGTCGGATCGCCGAAACCGGCCCGGGACTGCGGCAGTCGTTCGGCGCCAAGGCGGGCCCTTGAACTGCGGCTCTACACGTTGAAGCGGAACTCCACCACGTCGCCGTCGGCCATGACGTACTCCTTGCCCTCGATGCGCACCTTGCCGGCCGCTTTCGCCGCGGCCATCGAACCCGCCGCGACCAGGTCGTCGAAGCCCACGACCTCGGCCTTGATGAACCCGCGCTGGAAGTCGGTGTGGATGACGCCGGCGGCCTGCGGAGCCGTCCAGCCCTTGCCGATCGTCCAGGCCCGCGACTCCTTGGGCCCGGCCGTCAGGTAGGTCTGCAGCCCGAGGGTGTGAAAGCCCTGCCGGGCCAGCTGGTCAAGGCCCGACTCCTCGGCGCCGAAGCTCTGCAGCAGCTCGAGCGCCTCGTCAGGCTCCATCTCCATGAGGTCCATCTCGAGCTTGGCGTTGAGAAAGACCGCGTCGGCAGGCGCGGCGAGCTCGCGCAGGCTCGCCTGCAGAGCGGCATCCGCCAGCTGGTCCTCGTCGAGGTTGAACACGTAGATGAACGGCTTGGTCGTGAGCAGCCCGAACCCCTTGGCCTCGGCGAGGTCGATGCCGGCGGCCGGCCCGGCTGCGTAGAGGGTGTGACCCTCTTCCAGCACCTTCTGGGCGGCCAACGCCAGCTCGAGCGCGGGCTTCCGGTCCTTGTTGATCCGCGCCTCCTTCTCGAGGCGCGGCACCGCCTTCTCGAGGGTCTGCAGGTCGGCGAGGATCAGCTCGGTATGGATCGTCTCGATGTCAGACTCAGGGCTGACCTTGCCGTCGACGTGCACGACGTCGCCGTCCTCGAAGGCGCGCACGACCTGGCAGATCGCGTCGGCCTCGCGGATGGTGGCGAGGAACTTGTTGCCCAGCCCCTCCCCCACGCTGGCGCCACGCACGATGCCGGCGATGTCGACGAAGCTCACGGTCGCGGGCAGGATCTTCTGCGAGCCGTGGATCTTGGCGAGCGCCTCCAGCCGGGAGTCGGGCAGCGGCACCACCCCAACATTGGGCTCGATCGTCGCGAACGGGTAGTTCGCGGCGAGCACGTTGTTCTTGGTCAGCGCGTTGAACAGGGTCGACTTGCCGACGTTGGGGAGACCGACGATTCCGATGGTGAGTGCCACGGTTGCAAGAGTCTAGTTGCGATCGCGCGTGAGCCGAACCACTCGCCCGGATGCCGCTGCCCCCTTCGCGGTGACCGAACGCGTTGCTGGTGGGCGAACGCGTCGGTCTACCGCGCCGTTCGACCTCGAACGAGTCGTTCGCGTCGGAAGGGTGGGTCGGAGGGGTGGGTTGGAAGGGTGGGGGCTACGAGAGGGTCCAGTGCCAGCCGGGCTGCCAGTCGAAGGGCGCGTCGACGAGGTCTTCGAGAGGGATGCCGTCGAGCAGGTGCCGCAGGGCCCATCGGTTGGCCGAGTGGGCGACGAGCAGAACCCGTTCGCCGTCGTGGTCGCGGTGCAGGTCATCGAGCAGCGACTGCGTGCTCTCGACGACGTCGCGGTAGCTCTGTCCGCCCGGGAAGGGCACGTCGATGTGGGCCGCCCGTTGACCGAACGCGTCCCGCGGACACCCGTTGAGATCCCCGTAGTCGCACTCTCGCAGCCGGGCGTCGAGGTGAACCGGGATGCCGCAGCCGCCCAGACCGATCGTCGCCGTCTCCACGGCCCGCGCGAGATCGGAGGTATAGACCGCCGCCAACCCGGTGCCGCGACGCCGCTCCCCCAGCTCTGCTGCCTCAGCACGTCCGCGGGCCGAGAGCAGGCCGGGCAGCCAGCCGGTGGCGACCCCCTGCTCGTTGTCGACCGTGGTGGCGTGCGTCTCGTAGACGAGCTCGAGGGTCATGGTCAGCCGTGGGCGGGGCGCGAGGTGGACGGCATCCGGTAGCCGCACAGCTGGCGCGACTGAGCCACGAGATGGCCGGCGCTGTCCCAGATCTTCGCGTCCTCCTCCATGAGACCGCCGCCGACGTTCTCGCTCGCGAGCGACACGAGCAGCCAGCCCGGGGCGGGGCGGCGCCGGATATGGCCGGTGAACTCGAGCGTCGGGGTCCAACCGAGCATGCCGAGGTCGAAGGCCACCGGCGGCAGCGCGTCGAGCGCCATCATCAGCATCGTCGTGTCGGGGTCGCGCCCGTCCGCCAGGCGCAACCAGCCCCGGATGACGCCCTGCTTCGACGGCCGGCCCACCGCCCACCCGGCCGTGGCAGGGTCGATGCGCAGGTCAAGTCGCTCGAGGAAGCGCATGTTGGCCAGGAACGACGGGGGTGCTTCGGCGGCCGACACACATCCCTCAGGTGGCGGCAGGTCGGGCGGGCTCGACTGGGTGACGCTGTCGACCTGCTCGAGGTTGCCGAACGACCCGATCGCGCGCATCCGTTCGACGGGCCGGCCGTCGTCACCCTGCTGCACCAGGCTGACCTGGCCCGTCGAGAGCTTCCGCCCGGTGCGAATCACCTCGGTCGTCACGGTGAAGGGGCCTGGCTGCGAGGCAGTCATGAAGTAGGCCGAGAGCACCACGGGGTCGACATGAGGGGTGCTCTCGTCGGGGTCGAGCGCCAGGTGCTGACCGAGGGCGGTCAACCCGGTCGCCATCACGAGCCCGCCGTTGACGGCGTTGCCGATCATCCAGCCGTCGTCGAAGGTGCCGTGTCGCTCGTGCTCAGCGGGCCCCGGTTCGAGGCTGGTCACGTCGTCATAGCTGCTCACGGCACAGGTGTAGCAGAACGTCGACGATCCCGGCTCAAGAGGTGCCCGGACCTGTAGCGTCGGTGCATCGTCCGACGCCGCGGTCGATGAGGCGGGGAGGTCGCTCATGTTCGTGAGTCGCGCGCGAAGGCTGCTTGTTCCTCTGCTCCTTGCCGCTGGCCTGCTCGCCACCTCGGCCGCCTGCGCAGACGAGGCGGCAGGCCCCACGGCCACCGGTCCGGTCATCGCCTCGGCTCTAGGCTCGCCCACCACATCGAGGGCGAACAGCACGGGCAGCACCACCGCAGCCGCAAGCCCGACGGGCCCGGTGACGACGAGCCCGACCAGCCCCACCCAGACCCAGACCTCGAGGGTGCCGATCAAGACGAGCCCGACCAGAACCGCAACCCCCACCAGGCCGGTGAGACCGAACCCGACCAACACCAGCAGAACCCCCACCAGACCGGTCACGCCCCGCACCGCCAGCAGCGGCTCGGGAGGGTTCTCTGCGTCGGTGAGAGCCACGACGGCCGATGACGTGCGCTACACCTACCGGCCCGGCTGTCCGGTCGGGGCGAGCGACCTGCGCACCATCACCATGACCTATCGCACCTACACGGGCCAGGTTCGCACCGGGGTGCTGATCGTGGCTCGCGAGCATGCCAGCAGCGTCGTCGGGCTCTTCCGGCAGGCCTTCGAGGCGGGGTTTCGCATCAACCGGATGGACAACCCCAACCTGTGGAAGGGCGACGACGTTCAGATGATGGCGGCCGACAACACCTCGGCCTTCAACTGCCGACAGGTCACCGGCAACGCCTCGGGGCTGTCGCCGCACTCGTACGGCACCGCGATCGACGTCAACACCCGACGCAACCCCTACCGCGCCGCCAACGACGTCTGGTACCCGTCGAACGGGTCGCGTTGGATCGATCGTTCGGTCGACGACGTGGGCGTGATCCGCTCGTCATCCACGATCACCCGGGCTCTGCTGCGCTCGGGCGGCATCTGGGGTGGCACCTGGGCCGACCCCGACTACCAGCACTTCGAGGTCGGCTGACGGGTAGGCCCGCAGCTCGCCTCCCGGCCACGCCTGACGGTCGCTGTCGGTGTCGTCTGCGACGGTGAGCCGCATGAACACTCTCCCGCTCCTGCTCGGTCTTCTGATGGGCCTCGCGCTCGGAGCCGTGGTGGCTGCACTCTGGGTGCGCGGGTCGTACGCCGCCCGCACGGCGGCGTCCGAGGGGGAACGCGACGTGCTGCGGTCTCGAGTCGCCGACCTGCAGAACCGGAGCGAGACGGATGCCGCTACCGCCTCGCTTCTCGCACCACTGAGCGACACCATCGGGCGTGTCGAGGCTCACGTGGGGGCGCTCGAGCGCGACCGCGTACGGCAGTTCGGTGAGCTGGGTGAGCGGCTCTCGGCGGTGGGTCGGTCGACCGACTCTCTGCGCACCGAGACCGCCTCCCTGGCCAGCGCCCTCAACTCCTCGACGGTGCGTGGGGCGTGGGGGGAGGTGCAGCTGCGGCGCGTGCTCGAGCTGTCGGGCCTGCTGGCCCGCTGCGACTTCGACGAGCAGGTCACCGCGGTCAGCGCCCACGGCGCGACCGTTCGGCCGGATGCCGTTATCAACCTCCCGGGTGGGCGGCACGTCGTCGTCGACAGCAAGGCACCCATGTCGCACTTCCTGCAGGCCCACAGCGAGACCGTGTCCGAGCTCGAGCGAGGCGAGCTGCTGGCCGCCCACGCGACATCCCTGCGCCGACACGTCGAAGGACTGGCGGCGAAGGCCTACTGGTCGGCCTTTGCTCGCTCGCCCGAGCTGGTGGTCTGCTTCGTGCCCGGCGAGGCGATCCTGGCCACCGCCCTGTCCGACGATCCGGGCCTCTACGAATACGCCCTGACTCGAAAGGTGGTGCTTGCCTCGCCCGGAACCCTGTACGCCGTGCTGCGCACGGTCGGCGCCGTCTGGCAGCAGGATGCGCTCGAGCAGAGCGCTCGCGAGCTGCTCGTCATCGGCCGCGACCTCTACTCCCGGCTCGGCACGCTCGGCGGTCACGTCTCCTCGATGGGCGCGTCCCTGGGGCGATCGGTCGAGCAGTACAACCGGTTCGTGGGCACGCTCGAGTCGCGCGTACTCGTCACCGCCCGACGGATGAACGACCTGCACCTGGCGACCGAGCCTCCAGTGCGCCTCGAGCCGATCGAGGCGGCTCCCCGCTCGCTCAGCGCAAGTGAGCTGACCGACGACCTCGGCCGTGACACGCGCGATGTTGCCTTCCTCAAGGGCGAGGGCTCGCGGGCCGACGACTCGTTGCGCCGCCCAGGCAACGCCACCGGCTGAGCCACCTCCGCCAAGGGCAGCCGGCGTTCGCCGTTGAAGCGGGTGCCTACTCGACCTACTCCACCTACTCGACTGCTGGGCGCGCCTGAGTGCCGGCGAACATCGCGCTGAGGTTGAGCGAGCGCACGTGGCGCTGGGAGGCCAGCGACACATAGGTCCGCGCCAGGACGTCCTTGCCGAAGCCGAGCACCGTGCTGAGCAACCCGGTCGCTTCGGCGAGCTCGTCAGGAGCGGCCGACGCGACGATCCGGCGCCACATCGACGCCTCGAGAGCGTTGAAGGCCGCCTGCACCTCGCCGATGTCGAACCCCTGGCCGAAGCGCTCTGTGGCGACCGTCTCGGCGTAGGTGCTCACCCCGGAGAGGTCGCGGTTCCCGATGGCGGTGACGACGAGGTCGAACAAGCCTTCGAGCCGCTCCCGGGTGATCACCTCACCGGCGGTCTCGTAGTGCTGGGTGTGGGATCCTTCAACCACGGCGTAGCTCTCGTCGACGATGCTCGAGCGGGACTTCCTGAGCACGGCTGCACAGTCCATTCGGACGCACCTACCCTTCAACGCCTCCAGCGTCCCACGCGAGACGCACGACCGGGCCGCCGGGCGCTGTCGAATAGACCACATGACCCGACGCCGCGTCGCACTACGGCCAGAAGCCGGCGCCCGGCTGTCCGAGACTCCCTGCTGGGGGCCACCCTTCGTCGGCTGCATCGGCGACCGCTCCCCTGGTCAAGACGTCAGCGTGAGGCCTCGATCCGCCAGGACTCGGAGGCCACGCGGAAACCCAACCGTTCGTACACGCGCTGCGCCGGGTTGCCCACCGTGACGACGAGCGCCAGGGCCGACCAGCCGAGCTCGGTGAGGCGAGCGGCGCAAGAGGCGAGCAGAGCGGCACCGAGCCTCTGCCCGGCCGCAGCCGGGTCGACACAGAGGTCTGTCACGAACGGCCCTGCGCCGATGGTGCCGACGGCCGTGGTCTCGGTGATGAGCACCAGACCGACGACGCGGCCGCTGTGATCAGCCACGTGGAGCGATGCCCCGGCGATCCAGGGGCCCATCGCCTCGCCGCGCATCACCCCGAGCACCGACCGAGCGGCTGACTCGGGGTCGGCGTCGGTCGGCTCGTGATCGAGATGGTTCGGCGGGTACGCGCGCGAGACCACCCCGCCGTACTCGATGACACGGTCCGCACTCATGGGCGCGATCGAGAAGGCGTCGATGACGAGCGGCGCAGGGGCCAGCGCCAGCTCGAGCTGCATCACCACCGAGTGACGTAGCAGCCGTCCCCCGGATGCGATCGACGCCGCAGCCGCGGCCGGGTCGTCCACGAATCGCTCCACCGGCATCCGACACCTTCTCGAGCTCGCTCCTGAAGGGCCACCCGGCCGGTTGACCGAGGGCTGCTCGAACCGCCTCAGTGCTGGATGTCGGCGCTCTCGAAGGCAGCGTCGTGACGCACCTTTTCGACCTGCTTGCCGCGTGCCTTCAGCTCGCGCCGGATCTCGTTGGGCAACGAGAAGAGCAACGACTCCTCGGCGGCGATGACGGCCTCGACGTCGCTGTAGCCTCGCTCGGCCAGCCAGGCCAGCACGTCACGCACGAGCACTTCGGGAACGCTGGCCCCGGAGGTCACTCCGACGGTGCCCACTCCCTCGAGCCACGCCTCGTCGATCTCGTCGGCGAAGTCGACCAGGTGCCCGGCGCGGGCCCCTTGCTCGAGGGCGACCTCGACCAGGCGAACCGAGTTCGAGGAGTTGCGCGACCCGACGACGATCATGAGGTCGGTGTCCTTCGCCATCTGTTTCACGGCCAGCTGCCGGTTCGAGGTGGCGTAGCAGATGTCGTCGGAGGGCGGGCTCTGCAGCAACGGGAACTTCTGCTTGAGCCGGTCGACGGTCAGCATCGTCTCGTCGACCGACAGGGTGGTCTGTGAGAGCCAGACGACCTTCTCGGGGTCGCGCACCGTAATGTTCTCGACGTCGTCGGGGCCGTCGACCAGGGTCACGTGGTCAGGCGCCTCCCCGGCTGTGCCTTCGACCTCCTCGTGGCCCTCGTGGCCGATGAGCAGGATGTCGAAGTCGTCGTCGGCGAAGCGCACAGCCTCGCGGTGCACCTTCGTCACGAGCGGGCAGGTCGCGTCGATGGTCTTGAGGCTGCGGGCCTTGGCCTCCTCGTGCACGACCGGTGCCACGCCGTGGGCCGAGAAGATGACGGTCGCACCCTCGGGCACCTCGTCGGTCTCGTCGACGAAGATCGCGCCGCGCTTCTCGAGGGTCTGCACCACGAACTTGTTGTGCACGATCTGCTTGCGCACGTAGACCGGGGCGCCGTAGAGCTCGAGCGCCTTCTCTACCGTGACGACCGCCCGGTCGACCCCGGCGCAGTAGCCACGTGGCGCGGCCAGCAGCACCTTCTTGATACGTTCGGCGCCGTTCCCAGAGACGGTGGACGGCGTGTCGGACGAGGTCACGGCAGGCTCGGTCATACCTCCCAGCCTACGTGCCGCACCTCAGGCGGCCCAATGCGCGGCGCTCTACCCGACGTGGGGGTGGTCACGCTCCGAACCGGGAGAGCTCAGGACATCACCGGAGGCGTCACAGGGCATCACCGCGCCATCACCACGCCATCACCACGCCATCACCACGCCATCAACGGGAGCGTCCCCGGGTCGCGTCGCCAGTCGGTGAACACGACTGCGACCACGAAGCCGGGCGTCGGGGCGCGGTAGCAGGCGAACGGCATCCGAGCGCTCTATCGTGACGTCGGTGAGCCTGCCCCAACCGCTGCCCGAGAAGGCCGCCGACACCTCCCCGGAGCAGCCCTGGCCGGTGCGGGTGCTCAGCCTGAAGATCGCCGACTACATCGACCGCATGAGCCAGCTGTGGGTCGAGGGCCAGGTCGTGCAGTTCAGCCCGCGGGGCGGCACGGCCTATCTCACGTTGCGCGACCCCGACGTCGACATGTCGCTGTCGGTGTCGGTGTCGATGAACGCGGTCAACGCGATGCCGACCCCGCTCGCGCAGGGGGCCCGAGTCGTGGTGCAGGCCAAGCCCACCTTCTGGACCAAGCGCGGCACGATGCAGCTCGAGGCCCGGCAGATCCGCCCTGTCGGCATCGGCGACCTGCTCGCCCGCGTCGAGATCCTGGGGCGGCTGCTCGCGGCCGAGGGGCTCTTCGACGCCGACCGCAAACGGCCGCTCCCCTTTCTGCCGAACCGTGTCGGCCTGATCACCGGGCGCAGTTCTGCGGCCGAGCGGGACGTCGTCGAGAACGCCCGCCGGCGCTGGCCCGCCGTGCGGTTCGAGATCCGGGAGGTCGCCGTGCAGGGCAGCGCCGCGGTCACCGAGATCGTCGCGGCGCTGGGCTCGCTCGACGCCGACCCTACGGTCGACGTCATCGTCATCGCCCGCGGCGGCGGCGCCCTCGAGGAGCTGCTGCCGTTCTCGAACGAGGCGATGGTTCGGGCCGTGTCCCAGGCCCGCACCCCCGTCATCAGCGCGATCGGTCACGAGGTCGACCGGCCGCTGCTCGACCTCGTCGCCGACTGGCGGGCCTCGACGCCGACGGATGCCGGTAAGCGGGTCGTGCCCGACGCGGCCCACGAGTCGGGCACCGTGAGCCAGGCCCGTGAGCGGCTGACCCGTGCTCTGGCCCGCCGGCTGGAGACCGAACGCCGCGGGCTGAGGGCCACGGTCTCCCGCCCGGTCATGGCCGACCCCACGGCGATCGTGCGCGTGCGCCGCGACGAGCTCGTCGCGCTGCGCACCCGGTCAGCGGGCCGGGTCGGGGCCCGCCTGCATCGGGCCGCCGACCAGGTCGAGCATCTTCGCCGTCAGGTCACCGCGCTCTCGCCGCAGTCGACGCTCGAGCGGGGGTACGCGGTGGTGCAGCACCGTGATGGAGCCGTCGTGATGGACCACGACGACGTCGAGGTGGACGAGCTGCTGCGCGTGCGGGTGGCCCGCGGCGACTTCGGGGTGCGTCCGGTGACGACCGTGGCTGACGCAGCCGACGCTGACGGGGAGGTCGACGGAGCGCCGAGCGGCGGCACGGCCGTCAGGGCTCGGAAGAAGCGACCGTCGAGACGGGCGGCGTCGTAGGGTGGCGGCCATGCCAAAGTCCCAGGTCGAAGCCCAGGTCGAGCCCCAGGCCGGGTCCCCGGCCGAAGCGGCCGACCCGACCGATGGTGGAGGCGCCTTCCCCGACATCGCCGGGCTGCGCTACGAGGACGCCCGCGAAGAGCTGGTCTCCATCGTCGCCCAGCTCGAAGCAGGTCAGGCGCCGCTCGAGGACTCGATGCACCTGTGGCGGCGGGGCGAGGCCCTCGCCGCTCACTGCGCCACCTGGCTCGACGGGGCGCAGGCCGAGATCGAGGCCGCGACGGCGACGGAGCCCGACGGGCCGGCATCCCGCCCCTGACGACTCGCCGAGCCGGAACCCGGCCGTCAGCTGCTTGGGGTGACCCGCTCCAGGGCGGCGAGGAACGTCTTCAGCTCGTCCTCCGGGCCCGTTGAGGTGGCGGCGAGCGTCAGCCCGGTCTTGCCGTCGCCCCGCACCACGTAGCTCAGCTGCTGACGGGACGTGTCGGTGTAACGGTCGAACGTGCGACCCGCCACGGTGGCGCTCCCCGCGAGCGCGCCGTCGTTGACCGACCGGACGAGCCAGGGCTCGGTCGCGCCGACGGCCTGTTTGAAGGCGATGTCGGCCCCGCTCGGGGTGGTCCACACGGTGGTGAACGTCGGCACCTTGTCGGTGCCCGGGGCGTACGTGGCGACGGTCGGGACCCAGCCCTTGCCGAGCCCGGTCGGCATCTCGATCGGCCACTTCGTCTCGGCGGCTGTCTGGCTGGCCTTGCCGGCAGCGTCGACTGCCGGCCGGTCGACCGCGCTGATGCGCGGGATGACGGCCACCAAGGCGAGCACGAACAGGCCGATGACGAACATCGAACGGAGGATGTTGGGCAGCGTGCCCATGGAGTAGCGGCTCCGCGGTGGTGCCGCGGCGGAGTCGGTTGAACCGTCAGCGCCGTCAGCGCCGTCAGCACGGCCCTCAACCCGCCCCGAGAGCGGGCCGACAGCGCGCGGCGACGAGTCGGGCAGGTCATCGGGCACGGGTGCCCCGACGGGCGGCTCGGACGTCGGGGTCACGGCCGGCTCGGATGTCATAGGACCATCGTCCCCCGAGGCGTGGACGGCGTCCAAACCCACCCCTGCCCACCGATAGGGTGACACGCACCCACACAGTGCCGTTGGAGGACCCATGAACAACCCCAGCAAGCCCGACCGCAACCTCGCCCTCGAACTGGTTCGGGTCACCGAGGCCGCCGCGATGGCCGGAGGCCGGTGGGTCGGCCGGGGCGAGAAGAATGTCGCCGACGGGGCCGCCGTCGAGGCCATGCGGGCGATGATCTCGACCGTGAGCATGCGCGGCGTGGTCGTCATCGGCGAGGGCGAGAAAGACAACGCGCCGATGCTCTACAACGGCGAGAAGGTCGGTGACGGCACCGGCCCCGAGGTCGACGTCGCGGTCGACCCCATCGACGGCACCACCCTGACCGCCAAGGGCATGAACAACGCCGTCTCCGTGATGGCCGTCGCCGACCGGGGGGCCATGTACGACCCGTCGGCCGTGTTCTACATGGACAAGCTCGCCACCGGGCCCGAGGCCGCCGACGTCGTCGACATCCGCCTGCCCGTCGCCGAGAACATCCGGCGGGTGGCGAAGGCGAAGAAGGAGACGACCGCCGATGTCACCGTCGTCATCCTCGACCGCCCCCGGCACCAGGAGCTGGCCCAGCAGGTGATCGAGGCGGGAGCCCGCATCCGCTACATCGTCGACGGCGACGTGGCCGGCGCGGTGATGGCCGCTCGTCCGGGCACCGGCGTCGACCTGCTGCTCGGCATCGGCGGAACGCCGGAGGGGATCATCACCGCCTGCGCCATCAAGTGCACCGGTGGCGTCATCCAGGGCAAGCTGTGGCCGAAGGACGACGAGGAGCGCCAGCGGGCACTCGACGCCGGGCACGACCTCGACCGGGTGCTCTCGACCGACGACCTCGTCAAGGGCGACTGCTTCTTCGTCGCCACCGGCATCACCGACGGCGAGCTGTTGCGCGGCGTGCGCTACGGCGCGCGAACCGCTCGCACCAACTCGCTCGTCATGCGCTCGCGCAGCGGCACGATCCGGGCCATCGACAGCGAGCACCGCTTCGACCGACCCGGATGGTTCGGCAGCACCGACATGATGGACGCCTGACGTCGATGGCCCTGACCCGGCCTCGCACCCTCGTCATCGGCGAGGCCCTCATCGATGCCGTCACCAGGGCGAGCACCGAGACCGGCAAGCGGGCCACGACGCTGGAACACGTCGGAGGCAGCCCGGCCAACGTCGCCTTCGGGCTGGCCGCGCTCGACCACGACGTCGACCTGGCGACCTGGATCGCCACCGATGAGCGCGGTCTGCGCATCGCGGAGATCTGCCGGGCTCGGGGCGTCGGGCTCACCCCCGGCTCGCAGGGCGCACCGTTCACGTCGGTGGCCCACGCGCGTCTCGACTCCACCGGAGCCGCCAGCTACGTGTTCGACCTCGAGTGGCAGGTGGCAGCCGTTCCCCGGCTCGAGTCGTACGCGCACGTACACATCGGCAGCATCGGCGCGGTGCTCGAACCCGGCGCCGGCACGGTGCGCTCGACCGCCCTGACCGCACGAGCCCGGTCGACCGTGTCGTACGACCCCAATGCGCGCCCGTCGCTGATGGGGCGTCCGGCCGACGCGCGGCGCACCATCGAAGCGGCCATCGCCCTGTCTGACGTGGTGAAGCTGAGCGACGAGGACGTCACCTGGCTCTGCCCCGGTGAAGAGCTCGCCGAGGTGCTCGAACGGTGGTGCGCCCTCGGCCCGGCACTGATGCTCGTCACACGCGGCGGCGAAGGCACCACCGTGCGACTCGGTTGCACGGGCGAGGTGCACGACTTTGCGGCGCCACGAGTCACCGTGGTCGACACGGTGGGGGCCGGCGACTCCTTCATGGCCGGTCTCGTCTCAGGCCTGCTGGATGCCGGTCTGCTGGGTGGTCCCGATGCTCGGGCAGCGCTGGCGAAGGCCACCATCGACGACGTGCGTCCCGCCGTTGAGCGGGCTCTGGCCACCGGCGCCCTCACGGTCGGCCAGGCCGGCGCCCACGCGCCCACCCGTGCTGACCTCGGCTGACCTCGGCTGACGAACCACCGCCCTCGCGACCGGGCCGAGCGCGCGAGGCACCCCTCAGGCACGCTTGCGGCCGTTCCTCGACGATGGCTTCGCGGCTCAGAGGCTGCGAATGCTCCGGGCCCGATCGTGCTCGGCTGAATCGAGTTAGCTGCTCGCGGGCGCCGCCGGCGACGGGCCTGTCCCCATTCATCCCATCTCAACAGCATCGTTGTGGCTTCTTCACATACGCCACCCAGTTTCAGGCTGGACCGGTCTGCGCCGAACAGGTAGGAATAGTCGACTGACGTGACTGCGGTCACGCCAGGTACCGATCTACGAGTATGACTCGACGACGAGGAGCAACCCATGACCGGCATTCCCAGACGGGCTCTCATGGCCGGAGGCGCGGTGGCCGCCACGGCCGCCCTGCTGTCCGGCTGCCTGCAGAACCCGAACTCAGGCGCAGGAGGAGAAGGGGGCAGCGGCGCCGGCGGTGGCTTCGTCAACAGCGGCTCCACCCCGAACGACAAGGTCGTGACGATTCTCGGCGCCTTCGGCGGCGATGAGGAGAAGTTCTTCAACGCCTCGCTGGCCGACTTCCAGAAGAGCAGCGGCATCAAGATCGAGTACACCTCCGACCAGGACTTCACCACGACCATCAAGCAGAAGGTCAATGCCGGTGACTCTCCCGACATCGGCCTGTTCCCGCAGCCCGGGGGAATCCTCGAGTTCGCGTCGCAGAAGAAGCTCCAGCCGATCGACTCCTACCTCGACTACGACAAGCTCAGCAACACCTTGCTGCCCGGCTTCCTCGACGCAGCGCGCTACAAGGGCCGGGTCTACGGCGCCCCGATGCGCAACGCGGTCAAGAGCATCGTGTGGTACCCGAAGGCGGCGTACGAGAAGGCCGGCTACTCGACGACCGAGCCCAGCATCCAGGCCCTTGAGAAGAACGTGGCCGACAAGATCGCCGCTGGCGGGGTGACCCCCTGGTGCATCGGCTGGGAGAGCGACCAGGCCACCGGCTGGGTCGGCACCGACTGGGTCGAGGAGTACATGATCCGGATGTACGGTCCCGAGGTCTACGACGACTGGACCTCGCACCGCATCCCGTTCAACGACCCCAAGGTCGTCAAGGCCCTCGACGAGGTCGCGAAGATCCTCAAGGACCCGAAGCAGGTGCTGGGTGGGCCCAAGGGTGTGCTCAACACGGCCTTCGGTGACGCGATGACGCCGGCGTTCTCCGACCCGCCGAAGTGCTACCTCCACCGGCAGGGCAACTTCGCGACGACCTTCTACCCCAAGAAGGTGCAGGCCGACCTCGACAACGAGGTGGGCATCTTCGTCTTCCCGAAGTTCGAGGGCGGCTACAAGGGCCAGGCCATCGTCGGTGGCGGTGACCTCGCGGCGTTGTTCAACGGCAACGACCCCGACGCCAAGAAGGTGATGGAGTTCATCACCTCCGACAAGTTCGGCGGTCCCTGGGCCAAGGCCGGCGGATGGCTGTCACCCCACAAGACCTTCGACACGAGCAACTACCCGAACGAGACCACCAAGAAGATCGCCGAGATCGCGAACAAGGCCGACGTGCTGCGCTTCGACGGCTCCGACGTCATGCCCAAGGTCGTCGGATCGGGCACGTTCTGGACCGAGATGGTCAAGTGGGAGAACGGTCAGAGCTCACAGCAGACGGCCGACAACATCGAAGCCAGCTGGCCGAAGTCATGACGACGGCCACCAGCGACGCGGCTCCGCGTCAGAAGCTGCGTGACGACGATCCCGAGGCCAACCTCCGGCTCAACCCGGTGAAGGTGGCCATCGGCATCCTCGGCATGGTCGTGATCGCGTGGGCACTGGGCAACATGTTCCTGGCCTTCGGCTACTACCCCGAGAAGTTCGGCAGCAAGCTCGTCATCGGGGTGCTCGCCGTGATCGGCGGGGTGGGCGGGGCCGCGGCCCTGTTCTACTTCCTCAACATGTTCGTCGAGGGCCTCCCCCGGCGCCTGTCGGAGGGGTTCATCCCCTACGCCTTCGTGCTGCCCGGGCTGGCCCTCGTCACGCTCATGCTGATCTACCCGACCTTCCAGACGGTCAACTACTCGTTCGCCAACTCCGACAGCACGGCCTACATCGGGTTTGCGAACTACCGCACCATCTTCGCCGACAACGCGTTCTGGACCTCGATCGGCAACAACGTGCTGTGGCTGCTCATCGTGCCCGCGATCGTGGTCGCGCTGGGCGTCGTCGTGGCGGTGCTGGCCGACAAGCTCTCGGCAACCGGGGAGAAGGTGGCCAAGAGCCTGATCTTCTTGCCGATGGCCATCTCGTTCGTCGGCGCCTCGGCGATCTGGGGCCTCATCTACGCCTACAACAACCCGGGCCAGTCCCAGACCGGCCTGCTCAACGCCATCGTCGTCGGGCTCGGCGGGCAACCGCAGACCTGGCTCGCGATCTCGACCGCGAAGCTCAACTCGATCCTGCTCATGGTCATCCTCATCTGGCTGCAGGTCGGGTTCGGCATGGTGCTGCTCAGCTCGGCCATCAAGGGCGTTCCCGAAGACACGATCGAGGCCGCGCGCATCGACGGCGCCAGTGAGCTGCAGATCTTCTGGAAGGTGATCGTGCCGCAGATCAGAGGCACCGTGATCACGGTGTTCGTGACCGTCTTCATCCTCGTGCTCAAGGTCTTCGACATCGTCTACGTCACGACCAACGGCAGCTACGGCAGCGACGTCATCGCCAACCTGTTCTTCAACAAGCTGTTCGCAGCAAGCGAGGCAGGTCAGGCCACGGCCATCGTGGTCGTGCTGCTGGTGGCCGTCATCCCGCTGATCTGGTTCCAGATCAAGCACTTCAAGGACGAGGAGGCAGGCTGATGGCCCGTTCACTGATGAAGGACGGCCGCCCACGCAGCCCGTTCTCGATCGTCACCATGGTCGTGCTCGCCCTGCTCTGGACGATCCCGACGGTCGGACTGCTGATCACCTCGTTCCGCAGTCGCGACGACGCCGCCACCTCAGGATGGTGGACGGCGCTGTTCAACCCCCTCGGAACCCAGTGGACCACGAGCAACTATCAGGGCGTCTGGAGCGGGCAGGACTTCGGTTCGGCCTTCCTCAACAGCATCGTCATCGCTGTGCCGGCCACGATCATCCCGATCATGTTCGCGGCCTTCGCGGCCTATGCCTTCACCTTCATGAACTTCCCTCTCAAGGAGCTGTTCTTCCTGCTCATCATCGCCGTGCTGGTGGTGCCGATCCAGGTGGCCTTCCAGCCGATGCTGAACTTCCTCGGCCCGCGCGGGCTGGGCATCTCCGGGCAGTACATGGCGGTCTGGCTGCTGCACACGGGCTTCGGCATGCCGTTGTGTATCTACATGCTGCGCAACTACATGAGCACACTGCCCCGCACGATCATCGAGTCCGCCAAGATCGACGGGTGCTCTCACTACCAGACCTTCTGGCGACTGGTAGCGCCCATGTCGATGCCGGCCATCGCCGCGTTCGCCACCCTGCAGTTCCTCTGGGTGTGGAACGACCTGCTCATCGCCAAGCTGTTCCTCAAGAGTGACAACGCCACGGTCATCGTCGCCCTGCAGAAGCTGCTCGGTACGCAAGGACAGGGGCAGGAGCTGCTCACGGCAGGAGCGTTCATCTCGATCATCGTGCCGATGATCGTGTTCTTCAGCCTGCAGCGCTTCATGGTTCGCGGCATGACGTCCGGAGCGGTGAAGGGCTGAGCGATACCCCGATCCACTTCTGAACCACTCACGGAGTCCCCTCTCGGCAGTCACTACGCTGGGAGGGGATTTCCGCGTCCGCAGACACCCGGAAGGACTGATGTGACCAACAAGATCGAGAACCCGACAGACTTCGACGACCTCCTCGACAACAACCGGCACTACGCCGAGAACTTTCACCTGGCCGGCTTCGATGGCATAGCGAAGTCGGGCGTTGCCATCGTCACCTGCATGGACTCGCGGATCGACCCGTTGGGGATCCTGGGTCTGGAACCGGGCGACGCCAAGATCTTCCGCAACCCCGGCGGCCGCGTCACCGCAGCCGCGCTCGAGGCGCTGGTGCTGTCGACGCACCTGCTCAACGTCAACCGCATCCTCGTGGTGCCGCACACGAAGTGCGCGATGGGCATGAAGACCGAGAACGAGCTGCGCGACGAGATCACCGAGCGCTCGGGACTCGATGCGTCATGGCAGAGCTTCAGCGTGGTCGATGACCAGGTGCAGAAGCTGCGGGAGGACATCGCCAAGGTGCACTCCCACCCGCTCATCCCCCCCACCACGCTCGTCGCCGGCTTCGTCTACGACGTCGACACCGGCCTGCTCGAGCCGGTCGACGCCTGAGTCGACCGGCTCGGCCAGGCGCCGCCACACGGTCGGGTCAGGGCCGCGCCGGGCCCCGTTCGGCGAGGCCAGGCTCCGGCAACGAAATCGGCTCGCGGCGCCGCTGGGTGAGCCCGCTGTGCGCAACCGCGGCGGCCAGCAGCAGGCCGAGCAACAGCACGGTGGTTCCCACCGGTAGCCCGACTGCCCCGGTCGCGACCGCCCCGATGACCACGAGGGTGCCCCCGAGCGTCTCGGCCCGGTCCCGGCCGACGAACGCGTGCATGGTCGTGAGCGCCCCGATGTAGATGGCCACGGCCAGCCCGAGGGCGAGGCCGACGGCGCGAGGGGTGGTGTGCCCTTCGCCCTGCACGACATCGACGGCCGCCGCGAGGCCGGCTCCGGTGGCCGCGACCGAGGCGAAGATGGCGTAGTGGCCGTAGCCGACCGTGAAGGTGGTGCGCACCGACCGCTCGAAGAGCGGTACGTGGTCGCGCTTGAAGTAGAGCCACCACATCGAGAAGACGACGAGCAGCCCACCCACGATCACGAGCAACAGCCCCTGCTCACGGCCCTGCGCGAGGGCCTCCTGCACGGCCTGAACCGACGCCAGGATGACCTCGCCGAGCGTGATGATGGTCAGCAGGGCGTACCGCTCGGCGATGTGGTGCGGGTGGAAGGGCGTCACGCCATGCCGCTCGGCGACGACCGGCACCAGCAGCTCGGCGACGACGAGCAGCCAGAACGTGGCCGTCAACCAGCCCTGGCCGTCGACCAGCAGCCGCCCGATCCAGAGCAGCTGAACGACTGTGATGCCGCCGGCGTAGCGCAGCGCCGTGTGCCGCCGCTCGGGATGGCCGCCCGCGGCCCGCAACCACATGGCCACCATCGCGAAGCGCATGACCGCGTAGCCGGCGACGAGCAGCACCGACTGGCCCGTGTCGAACAGGTCCGGCACTCCAGCCGCGAGCATCAGGGCGCCGACCATGATGGTGAACGTCAGGAGGCGGTACACGACGTCGTCGCGCTCGTAGGCCGAGGCGAACCAGGTGTAGTTCATCCACGCCCACCAGATCGCGAAGAACACCATCAGGAACCCAAGCACATCGCCGTAGTGGCCCTCGACGAGCCCGTGGTGCCAGCCGGCGGCTGCGCTCGAGATCGCGACGACGAAGATGAGGTCGAAGAACAGCTCGAGCGGGGTCGCGACCCGGTGCTCCTCGTGGGGGTCTCGCGGCCCCAGCCGAGCTCTGAGCATTACCGGGTTCAGGTGGCTCACGACCCTGAGTCTGCCAGCGGGCGAGCACGAGAGGGTCGGACGCCGCACCAACGCCGTCCCGAAGGGGTCAGAGAGCGAGCTCGGCCTGCACGACGCCGACCAGCCGGTTGGCGAGCGCCTTGGCCTGCACCTCGTCGGCGGCCTCGACCATGACCCGCACCACGGGTTCGGTGCCAGACTTACGCAGCAGCACCCGACCGTTTCGGCCGAGCTCGTGCTCGGCCAGCAGCACGGCGTCGGCGACCACGACGTTGGTCTCGAGGCGCGACTTGTCGACGCCGGCGACGTTGATCAGCACCTGCGGGAAGTGGGTCATCACGGCGGCGAGGTCGGCCAGCGTGCGACCGGTCGCGGCGACGCGCGCGGCGAGCATGAGACCGGTCAGGGTGCCGTCACCGGTCGTGCCATGCTCGAGCATCACGACGTGGCCCGACTGCTCACCGCCGAGCGTGAACCCACCTTCGTTCATCCCGGCCAGCACGTAGCGGTCGCCCACAGCGGTCTGCAGCACCGTGATGCCGGCCCCCTCGAGAGCCTGGACCATGCCGAGGTTCGACATCACGGTGGCCACGAGCGTGTCGCCCTTCAGGCGCCCGGTCTCCTTCAGCGCCAGGGCCAGAATCGCCATGATCTGGTCACCGTCGACGAGGATGCCGTCAGCGTCGACGGCAAGGCAGCGGTCGGCGTCGCCGTCGAGGGCGATCCCGAAGTCGGCACCGGCTGCGACCACGGCACGCTGCAACCCGCCGATGTGGGTCGAACCGCAGTTCTCGTTGATGTTGTTGCCGTCGGGATCGGCCCCGATCAGCGTCACTCGGGCGCCCGCCTGCTCGAACGCGCGCGGGGCGACGACCGACGCCGCACCGTTGGCCGCGTCGATGACGACGTGCAGGCCGTCGATCCGGTTGGGCAGCCCTGCCACCAGGTGCGAGACGTAACGCTCGGCGCCGTCGACGAGGCGGGTGATCCGGCCCACGGCGCTCCCGGTCGGGCGCGCCCAGACGTCGCGCAGGCGCGACTCGATGCGGTCCTCCAGGTCGTCAGCCAGCTTGTGCCCACCACGGGCGAAGAACTTGATGCCGTTGTCGGGCATCGGGTTATGGGAGGCCGACAGCATCGCCCCGAGGTCGGCCTGCTGCTCGGCCACGAGGAAGGCGATCGCGGGGGTGGGCAGCACCCCGGCGTCACGCACATCAACGCCGGCCGACGCGAGGCCGGCCACCGTCGCGGCCGTCAGAAACTCCCCAGAGGCTCGCGGGTCGCGCCCGACGACGGCGACCGGCCGGTGCCCGTTGAACTCCCCCACCTCGGCGAGCACGTGGGCCGCCGCGACCGAGAGGTCGAGCGCGAGCTCGGCGGTGATGTCCTGGTTGGCCAGTCCGCGTACGCCGTCGGTGCCGAAGAGTCGAGCCACAGGGTGAGCCTTTCTGCATGGCCGGCACGAGGAGATCGTGAAGGTGGTGAAACGAGAGCCGGTGAGGAGAACCTACTCCAGAGAGCCGAAAGGCCCCGAGATCTCTCTCGAGGCCCTTCGCCGTGGGAGCCGACTCGGCGGCATCCCCATCCGTCGTGCGCTGGATCAGCGCTTGCTGTACTGCGGCGCCTTACGGGCCTTCTTGAGACCGGCCTTCTTGCGCTCGGGCACGCGCGGGTCGCGGGTGAGGAACCCGGCCTTCTTGAGCGAGGGACGGTTCAGCTCCTCGTCGATGCCGTTGAGCGAGCGGGCGACGCCGAGGCGCACCGCGCCGGCCTGGCCGGAGGGGCCGCCACCGTGCACCCGCACGAGCACGTCGTAGGAACCGTCGAGCTCGAGCAGGGTGAAGGGCTCGTTGACGATCTGCTGGTGCACCTTGTTGGGGAAGTAGCCCTCCAGGGTGCGCCCGTTGATCTTCCACTCGCCGGTGCCGGGCACGAGGCGAACCCGGGCGATGGCCTGCTTGCGGCGGCCGGTGGCCGCGCCGGGGGTCGAAGCCTGGCGCGAGCGCTTGGCCTCGCCCGCGACCGACGTGTCGGACTCGGAGGTGTATTCGGTCAGCTCGGGCTCGTCGGTGTCGAGCACGGCCTCGTTGGCAATGTCAGTCACAGTGTTCTTCGCTTTCTGGGCAGTGGGCCGGAGGGCCTACTGCGCGACCTGGGTGATCTCGAAGGGCACGGGCTGCTGCGCCGCGTGGGGGTGCTCAGTGCCGCGGTAGACCTTGAGCTTGGTGATCTGCGCCCGCGCGAGCGAGTTCTTGGGGAGCATGCCGCGAATGGCCTTCTCGACGGCCTTCTCGGGGTTCTTGGCCAGCAGCTCGGTGTAGGAGGTCGCCTTGAGCCCGCCCGGGAAGCCGGAGTGGCTGTAGGCGATCTTCTTCTCGGCCTTGGCGCCGGTCAGCACGACCTTGTCGGCGTTGATGATGATGACGAAGTCACCGACGTCGACGTGCGGCGCGAACTGCGGCTTGTGCTTGCCGCGCAGCAGCACGGCGGCCTGGCTGGCCAGTCGGCCGAGCACGACGTCGTTCGCGTCGATGACGTGCCACGTGCGCGTGACCTCGCCCGGCTTGGGGGTGTACGTCTTCATGGAGTCTGCCTTCTCGTTCCTCGTGTATGCAGCGTCTCGGTGTGCCGCTGGGCCCGGATGTCGCTCAGCCCTGAATGCGTGGCTGGCGAGTCGCCTACCAGGGCGTCGCAGGCCGGTTCGGCACAACAGTCACTAAGTTTACGGGTCAGCGTGCACCGGCCCAAATCGATGTTCACGCAGCATAGGAGGGGGTCTGACCTGCAGAAACACCTCCCGAAGGGCTCACTTCCGAAGCGCTGTGCAAGCAGAGTGTGCAACGCTATCGTGCATACTATGGCTGCATCCGACCGTACACACCATCCCGACCATCTCGCATCCGACAGTGGTTGGGCACCGGGTTCGACGCCATCCGAGAGCCTGCGGATGCTCGCCCATCCCCTCCGGTCACGGCTGCTGGCCAGCCTGCGCGGACTGGGCCGCGCGACCGCTACCGACCTCGCCGCCCGGCTCGGCACGAACTCGGGGGCCACGAGCTACCACCTGCGCAAGCTCGAGTCGGTCGGCCTGGTGCGCGACACCGGAGACGGTCAGGGCAAGCGGCGACTGTGGGAGCCGGCCCCCGACAGCACGTCGTGGCAGCCGAGCGACGTAGCCGGCGACGTCGACAGCGAGACCGCCCTCGGCTGGCTGACGCGCGACTACGCTCACCACTTCGGCGAACAGTACGACCACTGGCTCGACGAGGCGGCCTCCTGGCCGGTGCCGTGGCAGGATGCCTGCGGCTCGAGCGACGCCGCGGTGCTGGTCACGGCGCAGGCCCTCGAGCAGCTGCGCTCCGAGATGGCTCAGCTCGTCTCGCGCTACCGACGCGTGGGGCAGGGCAACCCGTCGGCCCGACGCATCGCCGTCTACACCTTCGCCTACCCGATCGACCTGGGCCGCCCCCCGCAGTCCCAGTAGCTCACCTAGTCGAGTGGCCACTTTCGTACAGCGGTCGACCGTACGAAAGTGGCCACTCGACTGGGTTTGTTGGTCGAGTGGCCACTTTCGTACAGAGGCGCCGGGCTACTCGGCCGGAGCGGTGATCTCGTCGAGCGCCACGAGGTCTTCGGCCGACGGTTCCCAGGACCCGGCGGCGACGTTGTCGAGCACCTGCTCAACCTTCGTCGCCCCGGCGATGACCGAGGCGACCCCGGGTTGGGCGGCGAGGCCACCGATGGCCACGTCGATCATGCGGATGCCGCGCTCGGCGGCATAGGCCTCGAGCCGGCCGAGGGTGTCCCAGTCGGCCTCGGCGAGGCGGCCGTCCTGACCGGCCAGCCGCGTACCTTCAGGGGCGGCCTCCCCTCGACGGTACTTGCCGGTCAGCAGCCCGGACGCCAGCGGGAAGAAGGGCAGCAGCCCGACCCCGACGTGCTCGCAGGCGGGCACGACCTCCTCCTCCACGTCGCGTTCGAGCAGGGAGTACTCGTTCTGTGCCGAGATGAACCGCTCGGTGCCGGCCGCGCGCGCGGTCCAGTCGGCGTCGATGACCTGCCACCCCGTGAAGTTGCTGCTCCCCAGGTAGCGCACCTTCCCCTCCCGCACCAGCTCGCCCAAGGCGGCCAGGGTCTCCTCGATCGGGGTGAGCGGGTCGGGTCGGTGCATCTGGTAGAGGTCGATCCAGTCGGTGCCGAGACGCCGCAGGCTGGCTTCTACGGCCTTGCGGATATAGCGCCGTGAACCACGCACCCCCCAGTCGGGCCCGTTGCTGCCCTGCATGTCCATGCCGAACTTGGTGGCGACCACGACGTTCTCGCGCTCGGAGCCGAGCGCGACACCGAGCAGCTCCTCGCTCGCCCCGACGCCGTAGATGTCGGCTGTGTCGAAGAGCGTCACGCCCGACTCAAGGGCTTGGTGCACGACCGCCGTCGTGGCGTCCTGGTCGAGTCGCCGCCCGAAGTTGTTGCAGCCCAAGCCCACCGCCGAGACCGTGAGGCCGCTGTCGCCGAGCTGTCGATACGTCATACCTGCGGAAGTCGTCACGGGTCCAACGTACTTCGATGCGCCCGGCCTCGGTGGCGCAGCCACCGCGTCAACTGGTGGCTCCCGTCGCTGGATGGCACGCTGAGCCCAGCCAACAGACATCGACGCGGACATCGACACGGACATCGACACGGAGGAAGCATCATGAACCGGTTGCAGGGGCACGTCGCGGTGATCACCGGCGGCGCAAGCGGGATCGGCCAGGCGAGCGCGAACCTCTTCGCCGCAGAAGGCGCAGCGGTCGTCATCGGCGACCTGGCCGAGGCGGATGCGGCAGCCGCGGCGGCGCAGATCACCGCTGCGGGCGGTCGCGCGGTCGGGGTGGCGGTCGACGTCACCGACGAGGCGTCACTGGCCGCCCTCATCGAGACCGCCGTCACGCGGTTCGGCCGTCTCGACATCATGTGCAACCACGTCGGTGGCAGCAACCCCCGAAAGGACCTCGACGTGGTGGGCCTCGACCTCGACGAGTTCGACCGCACGATGAACCTCAACGTGCGCAGCACCGTGCTGGGCTGCCGGCTCGCCATCCCTCACCTCATCGAGGCCGGCGGGGGCTCGATCATCAACACCGCCTCGGTCGGCGGCCTCTCGGGCGACTTCACCCAGACCGCGTACGGCACCGCCAAGGCGGCGGTGCTGCGCCTGACCCAGTACGTCGCCACCCAGTACGGCCACGAGCGGATCCGCTGCAACGCGATCGTGCCCGGCGCGGTCATGACCCCGGCCCTGCGAGACAACCTCCCCGCCGAGATGATCGAGGGGATCCGCCGGCACAACGCCCTGCCCTTCATCGGGGAGCCCGACGACCTTGCGAACGCCATGCTCTTCCTGGCCTCACCCGAGTCTCGCTACATCACGGGGCAGGCACTCGTCGTCGACGGAGGTATGAGCAGCCACAGCACGATCGCCGAGATCCGCCGGCCGTCGTGAGTCGTGAGCGGTCCAGGTCATGGGCTCGGCCATGACCTGGACCACGGCGCGCCGGGCCGCGACCAAGCCTCGCCGAACTGCCTAGGGCGTGTCTGCTAAAGATTCGGGGTTGGGGCGGGAATGGTGGCACTCATGCTTCGTGATGGTGTGATCAGTGACGAGCTGTGGGA
>NZ_MAST01000013.1 GCF_001758225.1 Humibacillus sp. DSM 29435
CGAGCTGGTCGTGATCGACACGTCCGCGCCGTACGCGGCCGGGATCCGCACCGCCCTACCGACCGCCCGGGTCGCGGTCGACAAGTGGCACCTCGTCGCCCTCGCCAACCTGATGGTGACCCAGGTGCGGCAGCGGATCGCCCGGGAGCTGCACGGCCGCCGCGGCATCGCGACCGACAAGGTCTGGGCCTCCCGGGGCCTGTTGTTGACCGGCTACGAGCACCTCAGCGTGCGCCAACGGGCCCGGTTCAACGCCGCCCTCGCGGCCGAGGACCCGACGAATGAGATCGCCGCCGCGCACGCCGTGAAGGAACGCCTGCGCCTGCTGCTGGGCGAGTGCGAACCACACCTGATCCGGGCTCGGTTGTTCGACTTCTACGACGC